>NZ_JACJTQ010000037.1 GCF_014698735.1 Anabaena catenula FACHB-362 | reverse complement strand
CCTGACTCCTGACTCCTGACTCCTGACTCCTGACTCCTGACTCCTGACTCCTGACTCCTGACTCCTGACTCCTGACTCCTGACTCCTGACTCCTGACTCCTGCTATACAGCAGAATTTGGGGGGTTAAGTCTATTCTGCATTTACCCAAAAGTCAGCAGTATTAACTTTTCCATTGCGGTTAAACTGCATCCACATTTTATAGGTTCCTTTTTGGGGTAATTTGGTTTTAAATTCGATTGCTCCATTCGTGGTATTTTTGAGTGCATGAGCGTGGATATAATCTGCTGCTGTCAGAGGTGAGGAACTTTTGATAATTACTAAATGTCCTTTCTCTCCTAAATATGGCTGTAAGTCTTTAATTGGTTGATTATTGCTGTCTTTTAAATCAAATTTAAGAGTAATATCTTTTCCGGGTTTGATGTTTTTTTCAGAAACATCGAGATTAATTTTGGTGTTAGATATAGTTTGGCTTTTTTGAAATTTTTCTAAACTTTTTGGCAGGGGAACTGAACCAGGAATAGAGATATTCATTAAAGATACTCTCTCTTTTTGTTCCGCTGGTTTATAATCACTAAATATGGTATATTCTCCAGATTCTGGAAATTTAGGACTGACTTTAAAGCTGCCATTCTCTTGATATTCTGGATGAATATGCTCGAAAAATCTCAAATCATTGCTAACTACAATTAAATGCATTAGCTTTTCCTGGAAATTGTCAAATTTAGTAACTGGTTTTCCAGCGGAATCTTGAATATCTATGACTAGATTAATAGGCTGATTGGGAACTAGATTTTTAGGTGCAGTCAACTTAGCTTTTGTAGTCGTTTTTGAGTTATTTTCCTGATTTATATGTTCCATTGAATGTCCCTCATGTTCACTCATGGAATTTTTTTCATTATTCATTTTCATACTAGGTGAAACTTTTACTTCACTAGATTGATTTTCTGAGGAACAACTAGGTGCAATTAACAAAGTTGTCAGCATGAAAATACTTGTTAAAAACCGCTTCATTTTTTGTCTTCTCTCACTCAAAAAGTTTACTGGTTTATGCTCAATAGGACTTACTAATGGATCTAAAGTCTTATTTACCCACACCTCATACCCACAATGCTAAATCTAAAGTAGAGGTAAAAGCTGTCATTAAAATAGCATTAAGTCTTTCCCAAAATCCTTTAATTAAAACTTATTTTAATCATATACCTTCAGGCAACTTGCTGTTGTAATTTTCCACAGTAGCAAAAACCGTTACGAGTAGATACACAAAATTTCGTCATCCATAATTCTGTCACTAAATATCTTGGTATAAGCTTTTAGTAACAATACTATACAGAAGTATTACTTAATATAGTTACCATATTCCATGTAATATTTATTGCAATTTATTGAAAATAGATACTTCTTCTTTAGGATCTCCATCATCCCAAATCCATATATAATCTACCATTTGAACTAATAGACTGCCAAATGATTACGACTAAATTATACTAATTTATAACTTAGTGATAATATTATTTTAAAAGCTGCTCATTTTGATTTTTAATCTTTCTTTTGGTAGTAGATTTAGATCAATTTGTAAAAAGTGTACTCACTATCATATTTAGGAATAATTAGATACCCACTCAAGGAAGATGACTATAAAAAATAATAGAAGTAAATTAATTTTGGTGTGTCGAAATAACTGCTTTCTATGGAGGTTTAGCCGAGCGCTAAACCTTTTTTATTAACTTAACAATTAGACCGCAATAACGATATTGAGAATATTGGTATACTCAATAAATTGGCTCAGTTATGGTATTGTTTTCTATTTTTATTCAAGACTTACTATTGCACTTAGCCTTGATTTTAAGTAAGCATCATCTTTAGACAACCCTGGGTAATCTCATCTAGAATTTATTGAAGATGAAGAGATATTTTTAGTTAGCTGTCCTCAAAGAAATCCTTAACAGGTTCTATAAATTTTGTATACATCCTATAGGTAGATGTCGTATAGTTGAAGTCAGTCTAAATTAACTAGATATGGTAAACACTTGGTATATATATAGGCTTGGTTCTGAACCAAGCCTTTTTCGTATGTAATACAATTAGCAATTTGAAAAATGATTACGACAGATGGAACGCCGAAAAGCTTATCTGGCAATTATTCAACAAGCAAATATCCGAAATTTAAAATCAAAAAAGGTATAGTTAGCTGCTATTAGCACTATTTACGACATAAAAATTTTTCTAAAATTGAAGTTAGAGTGATACTAAATAGCAGCTTTTAGAAAATTTGTACACACCTTATAGAGAGATGAAGCACATCAAAAGAGAGGTTAAATTAGCTATATATGGTAAACACCTGGTATATACAAAGGCTTGGACTAACACCAAGCCTTTTTCATGCCTAAAGCATATACTTATGTATTTTTATACAAAAGAATAGCTTATCAGTTTTTGGGGTATTTGGACACATCCTCTAGGAAGATGATCTGCAAGCAGACTAGAACTAAATTAATTTAGTACGTTGTTAAGCACAGCAATTATAGAGGTTTGGTTTACTCCCAAACCTTTTTTCTAATAATCAGTATAATAATCAGTAACTACACTTAGTAGTGTTTTATAAATCACCTCTTGCACTTGGTACAATAATTGTAGAGTGGGTAATACCCAAAAACCTAATTATAGATATTGGCGATTTTAAGTTGATTAATAGTCTATGCTGCTACAATGCAAATGTTAGCCAAGCAGCGTTTTCTCTGCTGATGTAAATCTAGAACATGAGCAATGAATAATCAACTCCAAGACTACAATCCCAGCGGGATAGCTGAAATTAATGGGAATCTATTGGGTTTACCATTTGATTATGATTCTGCAAACTTAATTGTCTTTGCTGTACCTTGGGAAGTTACCGTTTCTTACGGTGCTGGAACAGCCAACGGACCACAGAGAATTCTTGATGCTTCACTGCAAATAGATTTATTCGATTTTGATCATCCTGATGGCTGGAAACAGGGAATTTTTATGCTAGAAATTCCCCAAGATATTTTAGAAAAAAATAACTACTACCGTCAGGAAGCAGCTAAAATTATCGAACGACAAGCAGAAGGGAAAGCACTGACAGATACACCAGATTTAACCCCTGTGCTAACAGCAATTAATCAAGCAGGTGAACAGGTTAATGAATGGCTATTTACCCAATGTCAAACAGCGATAAATCAGGGTAAGCAAGTCGCTGTGATTGGTGGTGATCATAGTTCACCATTGGGGTATTTCCAAGCCTTAGCCACTAAATATGAGAATTATGGTATTTTGCATATTGATGCACACGCAGATTTACGCGATGCCTATGAGGAATTTGAATTTTCCCATGCATCTATCATGTTCAATGCAATGAAAATACCGCAAATTTCTAAATTAGTACAAGTGGCTATACGAGATATTTGTCAAGATGAAGTAGATATAATTAACAACTCAAATGAGCGCATTATTGCTTATTATGAATCGGCAATTAAACAAAAGTTATATTCGGGAATGACTTGGATTAGTTTATGTCAAGAAATAATTAGTCATTTACCAGAAAATGTGTACATTAGTTTTGATGTCGATGGTTTAGATCCTAAACTTTGTCCCCATACAGGTACACCAGTTCCAGGGGGATTGGAATTAGAACAAGCTTATTGTTTATTCCGAGAATTGGTGAATAGTGGCCGAAAGATTATTGGTTTTGATGTCTGCGAAGTAGGTGATGCTGAGTGGGATGGTAATGTGGGTGCGCGAATATTTTATAAGTTGGCGAATTTGCTGTTTTTATCGCAAGCAAAAATCTAGATACTGTTCTAATTTTATTTTGGTGATAAGTTTAGGGTTGGTATCAGAAATTGATGTTGACTTACTCTATAGATTGTAAACCATCCAAACCAAAAAAAATTGTAGGTTGGGTTGAGAAAACCCAACATTAATTTCCAGCCTATTTCCTTTTAATAATGACCGATTAGTAACTTTAACTACTTTTATTATTTTTTCAATAGTTCTAAATAAACGGCAAAATACATTATAATTTTGTTACATCTTTGTTAAGAAAGGTTACACGTCTCTTAACAAAAGGAAATATGGTTTATGGCAGTTTCACGTGAGAAGAATGCACCACATCAGGTTGTTATCGTTGGTGGTGGCTTTGGTGGACTGTATACAGCAAAGGCTCTTGCTAACGCAAATGTAAATGTTACTCTCATTGATAAA
The DNA here is from genome assembly GCF_014698735.1 of Anabaena catenula FACHB-362. Lineage (GTDB taxonomy): Bacteria > Cyanobacteriota > Cyanobacteriia > Cyanobacteriales > Nostocaceae > Anabaena > Anabaena variabilis_A. Next base: position 51,073 of record NZ_JACJTQ010000037.1, on the reverse strand, counting down.
CGTAACTTTCACCTATTTCAGCCGCTTTTATATCAAGTTGCCACAGGTACGCTATCTCCTGCTGATATTTCTGCACCATTGCGATCTGTATTCAGCAAAAGCAAGAATACAAAAGTGTTGCTGGGAGAAGTAAAGGATATTGATCCAAAAAAGCAACAAGTTATTCTTGCTGATCAAGTAGTCCATTATGATACATTAATCGTTGCCACAGGTGCTAACCATTCCTATTTTGGTAAGGATAACTGGAAAGAATTTGCTCCTGGCTTGAAAACCGTGGAAGATGCCATAGAAATGCGTAGCCGCATATTTTCGGCATTTGAAGCAGCAGAAAATGAAACTGATCCCGAAAAACGCCGTGCTTTGTTGACTTTTGTGCTTGTGGGGGGTGGTCCAACAGGTGTAGAATTGGCAGGTGCGATCGCTGAGTTGGCATACAAAACCCTGCAAGATGATTTCCGCAACATCAACACTTCAGAAACAAAGGTTGTACTATTGCAAGGGGGCGATCGCATTCTCCCACACATTGCACCAGAGTTATCCGCAGTAGCAGAAGTATCTTTGCAAAAGTTGGGTGTGGTTATCCACACTAAAACCAGGGTGACAAATATTGAAAATGACATTGTTACTTTCAAACAAGGTAATGAAGTTCAAGAAATTGCCTCAAAAACTATATTGTGGTCAGCAGGTGTTCAGGGTTCACCAATGGGGAAAATTCTAGAAGCACGTGCAAATGTAGAGTGTGATCACGCTGGTCGCGTAATTGTAGAACCAAACTTGACTATCAAGGGTTATAAAAACATTTTCGTAATTGGAGATTTAGCTAACTTCTCCCATCAAACTGGTAAACCTTTACCTGGTGTTGCACCCGTAGCTAAACAACAAGGAGAGTATGTCGGTGGACTGATTCAACTACGGCTTCACGGTCATACTTTGCCAGAATTTCATTACACCGATGTGGGTAGTTTGGCAATGATTGGGCAAAATTTAGCTGTTGTAGATTTAGGCTTTATCAAACTCACAGGTTTCATTGCTTGGGTATTTTGGCTATTAATTCACATCTACTTCTTAATCGAGTTTGATACTAAATTATTAGTTGTATTTCAGTGGGCATGGAATTATATTAGTCGTAATCGTCGTTCTCGATTGATTACAGGTCGAGAAGCTTTTGTAGAACCACAACCTATTAACAATAACAATCCTTACCAGGCTACAGAAACCAAGCAGCCAGTTAAGGTCTAGGATTTTTGCTTTGTAGTACTACTGCATTGAAATCTATCAATAAACCCGCCATTTTTCTCTACACTCTGGCGGGTTTTTTACTCATTGTCTATAACTTTTAATATTTCGTAGGTTGGGTAGAACGAAGTGTATCCCTTACGGGAGCCGTATGCATAACCCAACCAAAAAATTACTTACACTGTAACCATTTCCGGTACTAAATTAGGGGATGTTGGTTCAAAATGTAAGACCATCATTTGTTCTGGACGTAAACCAACAAATTGATATGTTTGTCCATTACTATCACTAAATTCTACTTCAAATATAGTACCATCAGCTAGTGATTCCACTATTGTACCAACTTGACCACGCAATAAGTTATATTCAGGTAAATCAACTGTTAATGCTACTACGTCTAGTAATTGGGGTATATTTTTAGTCATTTAATATTCAAAACAATAGCTAAAGCATTACTAATTTCCTTCATAATTTCTTCGGAAACAGTTCCCACTTGTTTAATTAGTCGTTGTTGAGAAACTGAACGAATTTGAAAAGTATCTGCTGTGGATAATTTGCTTAAATTATTCTCTGCTGTTGGTTCAATACGTATCATCCAAGGTACTTGTGCAAAAACTTCGTTCCAGCCGGTAATAGGTACAATAACCTTTAAGCGTAAAGTACCTATATCATCATTATTAACAATAATACAAGGTCGCGTTTTGCTAATTTCATCCCCTACTGTAGGATCAGCTTTATACAGCCAGATTTCACCTCTACGCATAATCTTGATACTCATAAAAATATTCATTACAAGTATCGGCAAATTCTGTTAAACTGCTTTCTGTTTCATAATAGGAACGCATAATTTCCGCAGCAGCAGTTAAGCTGAGTTTTTTAGGATTTTGCATTTCTTCACGCATGAGTTTTAAGGCAAATTCAATTACTTCTAATCTTTCGACATTAGGCATTTCTTTGATAGCTTCTAAAATTTGCGGGTTAATCATGATTCTGGCAATTGTTACTAGCTTCCATTTTAAAATAGGATATACCCACACTGCAACTCCTGTAGGTTGGGTAGAACAAAGTGTATCCCTTACGGGAGCCGTAGGCATAACCCAACACCACCCACCGACATATTATAATTAATGTCGGGTTATGCTTCGCTTTATAATTAATGTTGGGTTTCCTTGCGTCAACCCAACCTACGGGGTAAAATCAAGTTTATAAAACACAACTTTAATCACAGGATATTTATAGTATGGAATATCGCCGCGCCAAAGTGGCAGGAGGAACATACTTTTTTACAGTCGTGACAGAGAAAAGACAAAAAATATTATGTTTACCAAAAAATGTTTCTTTATTAAGAGAAGCTTTTGGTTATGTAATGCAGAAACATCCATTTATTATAGATGCTGTTGTTATTTTACCTGATCATCTCCACTGTATTTGGACGTTACCAGAAAATGATCAGGATTTTTCAACTCGTTGGCGGTTAATTAAAAGTTATTTTAGTCGTAAATGTGAAACTATATCACCAGAAAATATATCTATATCTAGAAAAAATAAAAAACAACGGGCTATATGGCAATATCGTTTTTGGGAACATTTAATTAGAGATGAAATTGATTTTCAAAATCATGTTGAATATATTCATTATAATCCGGTGAAACATGGTTTGGTAACAGCACCAAAGGATTGGGAATATTCCAGTTTTCACCGTGCTGTGCGTCAAGGTATGTATGACATGATGTGGGGTGCGGGTGAGGAAATTATTTTTGATGATGATATTGGAAATGAGTAGGTTGGGTTGAATGAAATGAAACCCAACATTAATTGTAAGATGCCAACGGGTGATGTTGGGTTTCGTTCCTCAACCCAACCTACAATTTAAATTAGTTTAATTGATTCTTTCTAGCCATATTTTTAAGGCTCGATTAACAATATTTTTAGTTTCATCAACAAATATTCTGTTGTATACTCGTCCTAAATATATAACTTCTGAAAATAATCTTCCTGAATTTTCTGGCACGGAATAAAAGATTTTATTAAAGAATTTTTCCCACAAAATACTTCCTGATTTTACAGGAGCATATCGCCAATATGTGAGATATTCCTCGGTTGTATCAACGTGCATTCTAGCAATAGTGTTATTTTTACGATTGGGAATAATTAGCCATAAAAATAATATTATCTTCTTTGATTTTCTATCAAATGAAAGTTCTGCACATTGTCTCATTTTATCTTTGCCATATTTACTGGCATACACAATACTTTTATTAACAATAATTTCTTCTATTCTCTGATCAAAACTTAAGATCTGCTGTCTGATTTGTGTTAAATTTTCTAATTCTGTACTTGTTAATGCCCCTAACCAATCTAATAATAATCTTGGCGGTTCAGGAATATTATCATTTTGTTGATTTTGTAAATTAACTTCTTGATAATTGATTTTGATCAGCTTTGCTTCTGATTGGTTATCAATGTGCGATAAATAAAAATAAAATTCACTTTGCTTACATATAATCGAAAAAGTAAATAAATCAAAATTTAAACGACTATGTTTTTTGTCTATGAAATTATGACGATGGAAATTAGGACATATTGCAACTAAACGAATTTCTTGATTGTAATCAACATTATCTTTAAAAGGTTGTTCTTCTGATAAATTTTCATAATAGCGTGTCAGTTGATTAATAACGTAACGATCTTCTGTATTTTTTAATTCAATAATAGTCAGTTGATTATTTTTGCCAATTGCCACAATATCACAAATCTCTCCTTTGATATATAATTGGCGTGTTAAGGATTTTAGTTGAAATATTTCTTCTAAATTGTCCCAAACAAAGGTTTCTAACTCAGACTCATCAATAAATTTCCAGCCTTGATCAGTTTTCTGTAATGCTATGTTGTTTTTCATCGTAGTGATAGGAGTAATAATATATTTAATTTATAATAAAAAGTACCTGATTATACTTGCTAAGTCCCGTAGGTTGGGTAGAACGAAGTGTATCCCTTACGGGAGCCGTAGGCATAACCCAACATTAACCCCAAAATACCCATAACTGCTGTTGGGTTTCGTTCCATTGCTCCGCAACGCTGACGCGAACAACCCAACCGACGACTTATAATTGATCAAATAACTGCAAACATATCTTAGGCATGAAACTGTGACTGAACCCGGACAATACAAAGATACCGTCAACTTACCCAAGACTAACTTCGATATGCGGGCAAACGCCATTAAGCGCGAACCCGAAATCCAAAAATTCTGGGCAGAAAACAACATTTATTCTCAACTCTCAGAAAACAACCCTGGCGCATTATTTATACTGCACGATGGTCCTCCCTATGCTAACGGCCAGTTGCATATTGGTCATGCCTTAAATAAGATTCTCAAAGATATTATTAACCGTTACCAATTGCTAAAAGGTCGTAAAATTCGTTACGTACCTGGTTGGGATTGTCACGGATTGCCAATTGAGTTGAAAGTTCTGCAAAATATGAAACAGGCAGAACGGCAAAATCTCACTCCTTTGCAATTGCGTCAAAAAGCGAAAGAGTTCGCACTAAAAACCGTAGACGAACAACGAGAAGGCTTTAAACGCTATGGGATTTGGGGTGATTGGGAAAATCCTTATTTAACCTTAAAGCCAGAATACGAAGCCGCGCAAATTGGCGTTTTTGGGGAAATGTTCCTCAAAGGTTATATCTATCGCGGTTTAAAGCCGGTGCATTGGAGTCCTAGTTCTAAAACCGCTTTGGCTGAAGCGGAGTTAGAATATCCTGAAGGTCACGTTTCTCGGAGTATTTACACTGCTTTCCCGGTGCAGAAGGTTTCCGAAGGGTTAAAAGCTAGTTTGGATGGCTTCCTGCCTGATTTGGGCGTGGCTGTGTGGACTACTACTCCCTGGACGATACCGGGTAATTTGGCGGTGGCTGTGAATGGGGCGCTGGAGTATGCGGTGGTGGAGGTCTCACGCAGAGACGCGGAGGCACAGAGAGGATGCAGATATCTGATTGTTGCGGCTGAGTTGGTGGAACGGTTGGCTGCGGTTTTGGATGCTGAGTTGACGGTGAAGGTGCGTTTCTCTGGTAAGGATTTGGAACATACTACTTACCGTCATCCTTTGTTTGACCGTGAAAGTCCGGTGGTGGTTGGTGGTGATTATATCACTACTGAGTCGGGGACTGGGTTGGTGCATACTGCTCCTGGTCATGGCCAAGAGGACTACATTGTTGGTCAGCGTTACGGTTTGCCGATTCTTGCGCCGGTGGATGATAGTGGTAATTTTACAGATGAGGCTGGTAAATTTTCTGGCTTGAATGTTTTGGGAGAGGGAAATCAAGCGATTATTGACGCTTTGAGTGAAGCGGGTTCTCTGTTGAAGGAGGAAGCTTATCCTCACAAGTATCCTTATGATTGGAGAACGAAAAAACCGACGATTTTCCGCGCTACTGAACAATGGTTTGCTTCTGTAGCAGGATTTAGGGAAGATGCTTTAAAGGCTATTTCATCTGTGCGTTGGATTCCCGCCCAAGGTGAAAACCGCATCACCCCTATGATAGCGGAAAGATCAGATTGGTGTATCTCTCGTCAGCGTTCTTGGGGTGTTCCTATTCCGGTGTTTTATGATGAAGCAACTGGGGAAGTTTTGCTCAATGCGGACACGATTAACCACGTTCAAGCTATTTTTGCCGAAAAGGGTTCTGATGCTTGGTGGGAGTTGTCGGTGGCTGAGTTGTTACCGGAACAATATCGCAATAATGGCAAGATTTACCGCCGTGGTAAGGATACAATGGATGTGTGGTTTGATTCTGGTTCTTCTTGGGCTGCGGTGGCGAAGCAAAGACCAGAATTAACTTATCCTGTAGATATATATTTGGAAGGTTCTGATCAACATCGGGGATGGTTTCAATCTTCTTTATTAACTAGCGTTGCGGTAAATGGAATTGCACCGTATAAAATTGTATTAACTCATGGTTTTACCTTGGATGAACAAGGCCGGAAAATGAGTAAATCCGAGGGAAATGTGATTGATCCAAATGTGATCATTAATGGTGGAAAAGATCAGAAAAAAGAACCTGCTTATGGTGCGGATGTGTTGCGTTTGTGGGTGTCTTCGGTTGATTATTCTGGTGATCAGCGCGTAGGAAGTAACATCATTAAACAATTAGCTGATGTCAGAAATAAGATTCGCAACACAGCGCGGTTTTTGTTGGGTAGTTTACATGATTTTGATCCTCAAAAGGATGCTGTAGCTTTTGAAGATTTACCAGATTTGGATAAATATATGCTACACCGCATTCGTGAGGTGTTTAATGAGGTGACGGAAGCTTTTGATAGTTTCCAATTTTTCCGCTTTTTCCAAACTGTGCAGAATTTCTGCGTTGTGGATTTGTCGAATTTCTATTTAGACGTTGCGAAGGATAGATTGTATATCAGTTCTACTGATGCTTTCCGTCGTCGTAGTTGTCAAACGGTGTTGCAGATTGCTTTGGAGAATTTAGCCAGAGCGATCGCACCAGTTTTGTGTCATACTGCTGAAGATATCTGGCAATTTATCCCTTACACAACACCCTATAAATCAGTGTTTCAAGCTGGTTGGGTGCAGTTAGATGATAAATGGGATAATCCCGAATTAGCAGAATTTTGGAAAACACTGCGACGCATTCGCACTGATGTGAATAAGGTTTTAGAACAAGCGAGGGTAGAAAAAATTATTGGTTCTTCCCTAGAAGCAAAAGCGTTAATTTATATCGCTGATCAAAAATTACGCAATGCTATTGAACCTTTAAAAATTAGCAGTAACGGAATTGATGAATTACGGTATTTATTCCTTACCTCTCAGGTGGAATTATTAGATACTCCTGACGCATTACAAGGATTGAAAACCTTGCGTGTTCAAGGTGAGGATAATTGGGATATTGGGGTAATGAATGCAGACGGGCAAAAATGCGATCGCTGTTGGAACTATTCTACCCATGTTGGTGAATCAGCAGAACATCCTTTACTCTGTGAACGTTGTGTTCCAGCTTTAGCTGGAGAGTTCTAAAATAGAAGAAATCAAAGCCTCTCTCCCTGTGGGGGGAGAGGTTTGGAGAGGGGTTTTTAGGTAAACTTGATAACTTTTAAAACATCCTCTTACAATTTCTGCAACAATTCCTGAGTTAACTGCATAAATGCTTTAGAACCAGCAGAGTTAGGACTAAGTAAAGAAACCGGCATAAAACTATCAACAGCTTTAGCCACATTTACATCAACAGGAATCTGTGCTTTACAAATTTTATCAACACCAAAATCTTCCACAACTCGGTGCATTACCTGTTTATAATATCTACCATTCAGTAGATTTGCACTGGACATACTAAAGACAATTCCCAACATTTGGATATTTATCTTTGCTTCATGTTCGTGACTGTCTTTTAATTGAGCAATGCGTCTTTCTAATAGTTGAATTCCCACCACAGACAACGGTTCTGGTTTCGCTGGAAGAATATAAAAATCACTACTAGCCAAAGCACTACGAGTCATGAGATTATAGCCAGGAGCGCAATCTAAAAGAATAAAATCATATTCATCGCGCACTGGTTTTAAGATGTTATTAACTAAGACTCTTTCAAAGCGATTCCAAATTGTTTCAAAATCTTGCTCACCCAAAGCAACAGATTGGTTATGCAACATTTCCGAAACTACAAATTCATCATATAAATCAATATCTCCCGGTAACAAATCTAATCCTGGAAGATTGCAAACTTCAGATTGAATGATATCATGAATTGTCAATTTAGCATCAGGTTCTGGGTTAATAACTTCATCTATCAAATATCTAAATGTCTTTCTTTGTTTGCGACGTTTTGCAAACTCCACAGGTGACATGAGACTGAGTGTAGCGCTAATTTGACTATCTAAATCTAAAATCAGTACCTTTTTTCCGTGATTTTTCGCTAAACAAGTCCCTATATTGACTGTGAGAGTGGTTTTACCGACTCCACCTTTCATGTTTGCAGTTGCAATTACATATCCCATTGGTTAATTCCTCTGCTGACGCTTTCTCATTGAGGTAGCGTACATATTATCTAATAGATTTCAACTTTGGTTAATTTACTCTTTTAGGGGGATGTGGAAAAGTGCTTCAAGCAGTCAGATTATATCTTACCAGGCAAGGGAAACCACCTATATTACCCAGATAAAGTCCATTTGTACAGCTTTCAGAAAGATTGCTCTAGATGTAAATTACGTATTATTACTTAATTTAGCCAAAATTTAAATTTGGTAAATTTTGAATTATTTGGATAAGCTGCTATGTTAATTTTACGTAAAAATACTAAGCTTAATTGCCTTTTCCTACAGATTTTTAAGTAATCTTCATAACTCAATAAACTCAAAATATGGCATAATCGACCACATAGCGGATTTTCGGGAATGATTACTGTTTTTCGAGGTAAAGAATCTTGCTTTTTAACCCTGAACTGTGCCGTAACGAAAGCGAAGTTGAAAGCAAACTTATCGTTCAATATTTGCTACCACAGTTAGGGTATACCCCTGATACTTGGCATCAAGAAGTTGCTGTTGGTAGTATCCGTTTAGACTTTTTGGCATTTGGAGTCCAAGTCGTTCCTTTGATTTTAGATGCCAATTCCCCATTAAGTGTAGTTATGGAGGCAAAAAGTCCAAAGCAAAATTTAAATCATCATGTTTTGCGACTTAGGCATTATTTAACTAGCTTAAATGTGCGCTTTGGTTTGTTAACTAACGGAAAGGAAATCAGAATTTATCAAAAGTTACGAGATGATATTCAGTTGGTTTTTCAATGTGATGGTAATGATGTTGAGAAAAAGATAGCAGAAATTAGGGGTTTAATTGGTAGGGAGAGTTTGAAAAAACAGCAGTTTAAGGAACAGTTAGAAGTTCAAGTATCGAATTTAGAACCAATAAAGGAGCATTCTATGAAGACAATTGCAATCTACCACAATAAAGGCGGAGTTGGTAAAACAACAATTGCTGTCAATCTTGCTGCGGCTTTGAGAAAAAAAGGTAAAAGTGTACTTTTGATTGATTTAGATTCTCAAGCAAATACTACTTTTGCTACAGGTTTAATCAAATTTCAATTTGAAGAAGATGATAACTTGCAAGATTGTAACGTATATCATCTGCTAGAATCTGGTGATTTCTACTCTATACCTGATGTAATTCGTAAATCGGACTACTTTAATAATCCTGAACTAGATGTTATTCCTGCACATATTAACTTAATCGAAGGACAATACAAGCTAAATCAAATTGATGCTAGTAAAACTAGGTTACTTACTAAGTTAAAGAAGGTAGAAGAAGTATATGATATAGTTATTATTGACACACCTCCATCTAGAGATTTATATGCTAAAGTCGCATTAGTTGCTGCTGATTATCTGATAATTCCATCAGACTTAAAGCCATTTGCTAATCAAGGATTATTAAGCGTTAAGAACTTTATTGCCGAAGTCAATGAATTTAGAGAGATGATAGGAAAAAATTCCATTAATTTGATTGGTGTCCTATCTTCCAAAATATCAACCAATTCTAAATTTTTACAGTATAGTTTTCCCAAGCAAAGAAGTGTGATTTCGGAACATTACAATCTACCTTTAATGGAAGCAGTGATTTATGATAGAACCATGCTATCTGAATGCATGAATCAGACTATATCAGTTGGTGAATTAGAATATCCTGATCCCAAGTCTATTCATAAGTATGCAGAAGAAGTAAAAACCGAAGCTCAAAAATCTGCTATGGAATTTGATATTTTAGCAGATGAAGTTTTACAAAAAATGAGGATAGAATAATGATTAATTTTTCATTAGTTGATGTTAAAAGCGTAACCTCAAATGTTCTACGTTCAAATTTTAACGAATCCGACTTAGAAAACCTTGCAGACTCGATTATAGAAACTGGAGGAATTATTAAACCATTGGTTGTTAAATTAACTGCACCAGAGAGTTACACTGTAGTTAATGGCGATTTCGAGTATTATGCTGCTGTTAGAGCAAGAGAAAAAAATCCTCGTAAATGTGAAATGGTTAATGCTTTTATCATCTCACCAAAAGTTGAAGATTTAATAAAAAAGCAAGTTGCAACTATTGAAGTACCAGTTACCGTAACTCAACCATCCACTAAATCTGAAACAACAAATTTAGACTCATCACGTCTAACAAATCTGGAATTACGCTTTGAGAAACAACTCAATGAGCTAAAATCTGAACTTACACAAGAAAGACAAAGAATAGATGAGAAATTCAAACAATTTGAGCGTATTATTCCACAGGAACTTAATCCACTAAGCTTATTAAATACTTTGGAAAAAGACGAGTTAGCGATCAGATTACAACGCTCTAGAATTCCTGGGGCTGAAAAAATTTCTAAAGCAATAGTAGATGCTAGATCCAAAAAACCAAAGCAGGTATTTGAAGATTATCGTGATGTAGTCAAATCCGTTAAAGGATTAGGTGAAAAAACACTGTTAACCATCATTGATGAATGGTGTAGAAATTAGCCTTCTCTAACTTTTTTCTCGTTCCCATACTCTGTATGGGAATGAATTTTAGAAGGCTCTGACTTCTTTGTAAAGTAGAGGCAGAGCCTCTTAATGGCATTCCCAGTCTGAGACTGGGAACGAGATATATCTATCAAGCACTTGCTCCTCGCACCTGCTCAGTATAATCCTTGGGACGAATCTGACGAAAAACCTGTAAAGCCAACTTCCGTAAACTGATTGGTAAATAAGATAGCATCAAACCAAACATGATTTTTTTATCGCTCCCCAAAACCTGAGTTGATTGCTGCAAAAGCCTTCTTCCCTCCACCGTATCACCCTTTTCAATCAGTCTTAAACCCAAAGCTTGCTGAGTAATAGCCAATTTGTGCGATCGCACTTTCTCTAATTCCTCATCAGGAAACTTGTAACTACTTATACAAAAAACCTTAGCAGACAGAAAATGCAGATTTTGTTTTAAACTTGTTTGTCCACCATGAAAACGATATTCCATCAAAAATTCAGGTAAAAAATACCCTTGCTTACCAGCAATAGCCAAACGCACCAATAAATCAAAATCCTCACATCCATCAGCTTGGGGACGCATATAATCAACTTCCATCAAACAATCTCGACGGAACAAAGTTGAACCAACTTGTAAACTTTGCTTAATAAAAGTTTCCCTAACTAAATCAGGAATCACACCAGCTTCTAGTTTATCCTTTCCCCACTTACTAGAATTTTCCTGTGTTGCTGATTCAATTCTTTCATTATTTTGATTAATAATCCAATGATTTGTACAAACAAAATCCACACTCAGTTCAGCATCTAAAACAGCCACAGTCTTCTCTAAAAATTCCGGAGTAATAGCATCATCATCATCAAATTTGATAAAATAATTCCCACAAGCAGCCTCAAAACCAGAACGCATATTACGACTACGTCCACCATTAACAGGTTGTCTGATATAGCGAATTCGGGGATCATCCCATTGACTTACTATTTGAGCAGTATTATCAGTAGAACCATCATCACAAATGATGATTTCAAAATCTTTGTAAGTTTGAGCTAACACACTACTAACAGCGTAAGGAAGTAAATTGGCTCGGTTATAAGTAGGAATACAAACACTAACTTTAGGCATAATCTAGATCGGCCAACTGAGAGTAATTGTAGTATATTATGTTATTGCTTAACTCGGTAATATACCAAACTTCACGGTCACATTTATGAAAATATTAATACTATCTTCCACCTTTCCCTATCCACCGACAAGGGGGGGAACCCAAGTCAGAACCTTTAATCTACTCAAATACCTCAGTCAACGCCATAGTATCACCCTAGTCACTCAGCGCGAGTCTGATGTTACGGAGTCGGAAATAGCAGATTTACGAGATTGCGTAGATAACTTAGTCGTTTTTGAGCGTCCCCCAGATACAGGAACCACCGCAGGAATACCGCAGAAAATTCAGCGCTTGGGGACATTTTTGTTAAAAGGTACACCCCCCAGCGTCCTCAACCGCTACTCAGTGGAAATGCAAACATGGGTAGACAACTTTGTAAAAGCCGGGAAATGTGATGTAATTACCTGTGAACATAGCGTCAACGAAATTTATATCCGTCCCCATTTTCAAAAGCAAGTAAAAACCATAGTTAATATTCATAGTTCTGTTTATGGTACTTGTCTGAATCAGTTAGCAACAGGCACATCAGAAAATAAATTCAGAGACAAAATTAATTTACCATTGTTGCGGCGCTATGAACAAAACTACTGTTCTAAATTCTCTAAACTTGTAGTTACCACAGCCGAAGATAAACAACAACTGCAACAATTGAACCAAAATGCGGAAATTGCAGTTATTCCTAATGGTGTAGATTTAGTTACCTTTCCCAACCGTCTCCAAGATCCAGGGGGACAGAGAATAATTTTTATCGGGGCAATGGATAATTTAGCAAATATTGATGCTGTCTGTTTTTTCAGCAATGAAGTATTACCAGAAATTCAAAAAAGTTATCCAGATACAACCTTTGATATTGTCGGCTCTCGTCCTGCACCAGAAGTTTTAGAACTGCAAAATCAACCAGGAATTAATGTCACTGGACGTGTCCCTTCAATGGCAGAATATCTACACAAATCTACCATCTGCGTAGTACCTATGCGGACAGGATTTGGTATAAAAAATAAAACTCTAGAAGCTATGGCTGCGGGTATACCGATAGTGGCAAGCGATCGCGGTTTAGAAGGACTAGCTGTAGATGGTGAAACCACCCCACTTCGAGCCTTACGAGCCAATCAACCCGCAGAATACATAGCCGCTATTACTCAACTATTTGAACAGCCAGAACTCCGATTTCAACTCTCTACTAACGGTAGACAACTAGTAGAAACCGAATTCACTTGGGAAATTGCCGGTCAATTTTATGAACAAGTCTGTCTGGGAAACAGTAATAATATTTACGCAATTTGAAGAATTCAACATCAATCAGTAATATCAAAACCGGATAATCACTTATTCTAAAAATCTCTCCGTGTCTCCTCCTCCCCGCGTCAGATATAAGGATACGCTGACCTAACAACCGAACTTGATATAATAAGTAATTTAGCTGTTGCTAAAACAGGCATTTTGCTTGTCAATAAACTTTAAATTTATTAATAATTTGATAATGAATTTTATGATAATTTTATATATTCAGGGGTAAATAACTGTATTTTTTTGTTTTAAATAAATTTAATTTCATGATTAAACTATTTTGGAATTGCTATCGAATTTCCCAAGTTTAACGTAGTGGAATTTTGTCCAAAACTCTGCAAGTAGTCACGGGGAATTTAAGGTGAACATAGAAAAATTTGTCCAACGCGCAGAATTATTGCACCAACGTTTAGCAGATTTGCACCAAACAGCTAGTGTATTACCTTGGATTCCATCAGACCTGGTACCAGAAGCCTTTAAAGAACTTTACACCACCTCAAAAATCTTACAATTAGAGGTACAAGAACTTTACCAGCACAACGAAGAACTGATCCAAACACACAAATTGCTGGAAGCAGATCGCCAACACTATCAACATTTATTTGAATTTGCACCAGATGCCTATTTAGTAACTAATGCAAAAGGTATCATCTTAGAAGCTAACCGCGCCGCCACGAAATTACTCAATATTTCCCAGCATTTTCTGGTTGGTAAATCAATAATCAGCTTCATCACCTTAGAACAACATCAGTACTTTTACGAACAACTCATCCAGATATCTAAATCTCAGAAAGTTAGAGGAATATTATTACCATTAAAGCCACATCATGGTAATTCATTTAAAGCTGCTTTGACGGTAACATCTGCCAAACACCAACCTCGCAAATCTAGTAAACTCTACTGGTTAATACGTGACATTTCTGAATATCAGCCAAGAGAATCAGCAACAGTTGAGAATCAGAAGAACTTGATTGAACATCGTCCTGTACATAAATATTCTAAAGGAGAAACTATTTCCCTCAACCCACTATTAATTTGGTATGTATGCAAAGGTGTAGTTAAGCTGAGTACATTTTGTGAAACAGATCAAGAAGTATTAACAGGGTTAGCAACAGAAGAAATGGTTTTCGGTTCTAGCATGACATCCCTACCCATTTATCAAGCAACAGCCCTGACAGATGTGGAATTAGTATCAATTTACTTATCAGAAATTACACTTTTCTCCGCAATTAGCCATACCCTTCTACCTAAAATTCAACAGCGATTACAACAGACAGAATCTTTTTTAGTGATTGCAGGTAGACGGCGAGTAAAAGACCGATTACACCATCTATTAGAGCTTTTAAAACAGCAAGTCGGAAAACCAGTACCAGAAGGAATTCGTCTCTCTATTCGCTTCACTCACGAAGATATGGCTAGTTCCTGCTGCACTACCAGAGCCACCATTACACGCTTAATTGGCAAATTACAAAAACAAGGTATTATTACTTTCGATCATAAAAAACATATGATTTTTAGAGATCGACCTTAACTAATAACTCAGCCGAATAAAATCACTCATGACTGCAACATTAGATTTCATCAAGTTTTCCCCAAAAACACAGCAAAACCCATCCGCTTTAATCGTTACCTTACACGGTTGGGGTGCAAATGCTCAAGACGTAGCATCGTTATTGCCCTATTTAAACCTACCTGACTATGAATTTTTACTTCCCAATGCACCTTATCCATCTCCCTATTCTTCTACCGGCAGAGCGTGGTATGATCTGCGAGATGAGAATATGTATGAAGGATTGACAGAAAGTCGGCAAATGCTCATAGATTGGTTGCAATCTTTAGAGAGTGTCACAGGAGTACCCTTATCGCGGACTATTTTGAGTGGGTTTTCTCAAGGTGGTGCCATGACTTTAGATGTAGGATTAAACTTACCCCTAGCTGGTTTAGTGGTGATGAGTGGGTATTTACATCCTGGGGTAGAAAAGCTCAAACACAGTAGTTTTCCCCCCACATTAATCATGCATGGCAGACAAGATCAAGTTGTACCATTGCCAGCGGCTATCAAAGCCAAAGCAGTTGCTGAATCTTTAGGAGTAGCGGTAGATTACCATGAATTTGACATGGGACACGAAATCAGTCCGGAAATGTTAGGAGTGCTGCGAAGTTTTGTGGTGAACACAATTGGTTAGCCCAAGTTACCAATTTTTTACAAAGCAGGGTGTAAATAAGCAAAATTTTTACAAAATAGATGCCCACTAATGAGTAATATAGATTGGGTGGATGCTTTTAGGGCAACTCCACCCAGGGCTGAAAGCAAACGCTGCAAAAGGGAGGGGCAAGCATTATGAAAACTCTAAGCATTTCCAAAACAGAAATTGCTGCCATGAAAGCAGCAGAGGTGGAAGATTTGGCTACGCGTCTGGAATTGGATAATTACAGCAATGCTTTTGAGGGTTTGAATGACTGGCATCTACTGCGAGCTATTGCGTTTCAGCGTCCAGAGTTAGTTGAGCCTTATATTCACCTCTTGGATTTAGAACCCTACGACGAAGCATAGCAATTTTAGATTTGAGATTTTAGATTGGGGTCTGTAACTGTAACTTAATTCCTACCCACTCATACCCATTGCTACCTAAAATGGGTAAGTGTGGGACTCATTCCTAGAACCATCAGGCATAATTGCACCTTGGAGATTGACACCATTGAGGTTCGCACCCTGAATATTCGCACCTCTAAGGTTTGCACCTCCAAGGTTTGCACCTCCAAGGTTTGCACCTCGCAAATTAGTCCCACTTAAATCAGTTTCTGTCAAGTTAGCTTCACTCAGGTTAGCTCTAAATAGGTATGAACTACCCAAATGTGCCTTAGTTAAATTAGCTTTATACAAATTAGCTTTGTAAAGGTAAGCTGCCATTAATTCCGCTTCATATAAGTTCGCTTCACTCAAGTCAGCAGCAATTAAATTAGCCCCAATCAAATTAGCAAAACAAAGGTTACAGCGGATTAATTTTGCCTCTCCTAAATCCGCATCTCGCAAAATAGCATCTTTTAAATCAGCCCCGATCAGATTAGCATTTGTAATTACAGCACCTCTGAGATTGGCTGCACTCAAATCAGCACCAATCAAATTTACATGACTCAAATCAGCCTGCATCAGTGTTGCACCACTCAAGTTAGCAATACTAAAATTAGCTGCACTCAGGTTAGCTTCAATCAAAATAGCCTGCTTGAGATGAGCATTACTCAGATTTGCACCGCTGAGATTTGTTCGCACCAGTAAAGCATGACTTAAATCTACCTTGGTCAAATTTACCCCTTGGAGATTTGCACCCCGGAAGTTTTCTCCTTGCAGGTTAGTCGCACTAAGATCAAGTTCAATTTGGGGATTTTGCTTTCTCCACTCTAGCCAGGTAACTGCACCTGCTTTGAGTAGTCCCAGATGCTCTCGATTTGCCATTTTTGCTCCTTTTATTCCTTACGCTGCTGGGGATTTTCTCGACCAGGGACATTCTCAATCGCCGTTAAGGCTCCTGCTGCCCCCGCCAGGATATCCCGTTCGTTTCCACCTAAATACAGCCTTCCAAAGCTACCTACAGCTTGCACTTCCAGGATATTAATTGACGCTGCTTTCTCGGCTTCATTTGCAGCTAACGCAGCGTAAGCAGCTGGTTCAACTTCCAATACATATAGGGTTTGTCCAGCTAACAGTAGCTGTCCCCGACGGGTGCGATTAATAAGTTGGGTTTGGTAAGCGTCAATATTGCGAATAATTTGGCTAGAAACCACACGGGGTTTGAGACAGTCTTCTTTTTTCACTCCCAGCAGGGCTAAAATTGCTTGTCCTGCGGCTCGTGTTTCCCCTTGGGAGCCAGAATGCACTTCTAATAGTCCATACAGCCTTTCCACTACCTGTACTCCCGGACGGACAGAGGCAGATTTGAGGGCGACATCTGTAATTTTATTGATTTCGATACCAGGTGAGATTTCAATCCACAGGGATGTATCCCCAGGTAATGGTAAGAAACCTTGGGCTACTGTTCCCATATATGCGGCGTGTTGAGGTTGCAGATTGTCTAGAAATACGAAACTGCGTAGTTCTATGCCCAAAATTTTGCTCTCCAGTCATGAGGGTAAACGTTTTTTCTATGCAATATTAGAGTTTACCGATAAAAGCTACATCAGCAAAATAGAATCAGTTAAATTAAGTAGGTAGGCAATAATAAATCAAACTATGTTAAGTAAAGTAACAAAGTCTGAAATTTCCTCGTAGTGTGGGCTTCAGCCCTACTTCGAGGTCTAAAGACCTCACTACAAACCTTTAATTATTTACGTTACTCTACTTAGTCTAGAAAATCTCCTTAGGGAACCGCACGGAGACGCGGTGAAGCGGAGAGTTTTTCAAAATGGTGTTTTTGTCTGTAGATACAGATTTTTTCCTAAATGCGGATGTTGAAAACTCAGTTCTCTGGCGTGCAGATATAGTCTACTTCTCTCAGCACTGCAACCATACAGCTTATCTCCCAAAATCATCATCCCTAATCCTCGCACATCAGCCGCATGAACTCGTAATTGATGGGTACGTCCTGTCAGAGGGATAAATTCTATACGGGTATAGTCTCCTTCTTTTCTTATTACCCGGAAGCGAGTTAAGCTGGGTTTACCCCTTTCTAAATCAACTGTTTGATAAGGACGATTTTCAGGATTTCCCCACAATGGTAAATCAATTACACCTTCATTAATAATCAGATTACCTGCAAGGATGGCTTCATAAACTTTGTGAATTTGTCTTTTTTGGAATTGTTGATTTAGTTGAGAATGGGTAAATACATCTTTAGCTAATAAAAGAATACCAGAAGTTTCTTGATCTAGGCGATGTACCGCCATCAATTCTACATCATACCAATTACGCAACCGACTCAGAACACTATCTTGGTTATGAAAATAACGTCCGGGTACAGAAAGTAATCCGGGAGGTTTATTAACAGCAATTAACCATTGGTCTTCATAAATAATTTCTTCTTTTCCCTGGGCTGAATGGTTAGTTTTTCCTGACAGCAAAAACCCCATTAATGGCTGACAACGTTCTACACAAGCACCATAAAATTTACCTGGATTTTTATCTTGGACAGAAGAATTTCCCCACCAAAACTCAGCCATTGCTAAAGGTTTTAATCCATGAGTTGCTGCATAATGTAATAATTTAGGAGCGCAACATTCCCCTGTGCCGGTGGGTGTTCCTCCTGGTAGTAGTTGCTGTAAAGATAGAGATTTTCCAGAGAAATTAGTTAGGCTATAAGCAGCGTGCATTTGGGTTTGCAATTGGCGAGATAGTTCTTTTCGCTGTTGTTTTAGTTCTCTGATTTTTGTATCTGCGGCATTTATGATTTGCTGTAAAGACTGCAAAACTTTATTTTGACGACGTTTGAGGTATTTGCGCTCAATTCCCTGCTGACGGCTTTCTGCTTCGAGTTGGGCAATAGTTTCGATTGTGATGTTTTCTCCGAGTTGTTGACGTTTTTCCTGTCGTTCTCTTTTACTTTGACTATGTTGCAAACTCAATATTTGTAACTGCTGTTGAAATTCAGCCGATAATATTGCATATTCTTCTCGTTCAGGAAGTTGTTTGAGAGTAATTATCTCTTGTTTAATTGCTGCCAACTTTGCTAAAGTTTGTGTTTCTGCTAATGCAATATCTTCCCTTCCGGGAATTGGTGTCACCCAACCTTCAACCACACTACAACTATTCAATAAACCGGAAAAAGCTTTAATTACTCTTTGTTCACCATTCGGTAATTCAACCAATAAAATACCATACATTTTACCTTCACGGGAATAAATTTCATTTTGCTGAAGTTGTTGCATTAAACCCTCAGCTATAGCTTCTGCTAAAGGAGTACGAGGAAGTTTCAGCAGTTCCCCCGTTTGCGGACAATTTCCTTCATAGTAATAGCTGGGAGGTGTGGAGGGAATTTCAGTGTTGGGGTTAAGAAACTGCGAAAGTTTATTTAGCATCTTGCTCAACAATGCGACTTATAGCTTATTAATATATAAATATATTTGGCGTTTCTGAACCAAAGCCGGGACTGTAAAAAATGCGATATCTAATATCAAGTCCCGTTAATTGCTGCTCAAAAAAACTCGACCCGTCCCCGCGTTCCCCCATCTCCGTGCGGTTCCCTAATGATTAGTATTCGCTCTGATACGATCTAATAACTCGCTCCAATCCCTACCCTATGAGTACATTGAGAGTAGGGACTGCTGCGAAACGTTCAAATATCAACATTGAGATTTTCGATCTGTTTAGCGGCTTTATCCCACCGTTTTGCAGAGTCCTCATCTTTCCAGTGAGTTCTCAGATTCTCAGCTTTTTTGTGGCATATACGCTCTAGCATCTCTAAAATTGCAGATAGTGTCAGCTGCTCAACTAACCCTTCTAAAATATTCATGTATTCTTTCATTACACACACCCCCGTAACTTGTACTTTGAGTTGTGGGACTTCTTGAACCGTCCTGTGTCGAATATCAACACAAGAAGTACAGATTCTCATCAATTTTCGTGACTTTTATATTATCCACCCAATAAGTTTTGAAATATGCATTTCTTCTTTATTCTCTACATTTGCCGGTATTACGAGCCAATTTCAATATTGGTTACTTAACTTAACATCCTCATTATCAATATCCTGAATATCCTTAAATCCTGTAAATCCTGATTCTAACCATTATCTCCTCTTTGTGCCTCTGGGTGAGAATAATTTATTGATATAGGAATCATAAATAATATTTGATAGCTTGCGTGGCGTAGCCATAAAATTTTAAGTCTCGTAGGGTGGGCAATGCCCACCGCAGCAATGGTGTATATTTCAAAAATCAAATACTATTGCTATAGTAATTTATAATTATGGCGGGCAAGATGCCCACCCCACAAGAATTCTATTTACCCA
The DNA here is from genome assembly GCF_014698735.1 of Anabaena catenula FACHB-362. Taxonomy (GTDB): domain Bacteria; phylum Cyanobacteriota; class Cyanobacteriia; order Cyanobacteriales; family Nostocaceae; genus Anabaena; species Anabaena variabilis_A. Next base: position 30,934 of record NZ_JACJTQ010000037.1, on the reverse strand, counting down.
AAACTTGCTTCAAAGCCTCAACCAACTTATCCACACTTTCAGGACGACTATTAAAACCCATCAAACCCACACGCCAAACCTTACCCGCAAGTTCTCCCAAACCACCGCCAACTTCAATGTTATGCTCAAGTAATAACTGCTTGGCAACGGCTTTACCATCTACCCCTTCAGGAATGCAAACTGTAGTTAAAGTTGGTAGTCTGTATTCCTTTTCAACGTGCATTTTTAAACCGATTTCTTCCAGGCTTTCCCAAAGATACTCTACATTCTTTTGATGGCGTTGCCAACAATTAGCTAAACCTTCTTCCGCCATTAAACGCAGCGCTTCCCGTAAACCATAATATAAATTAATCGGGGCTGTGTGGTGATATGTGCGTTCAGTACCCCAGTATTTCCCTAACAACAACATATCTAAATACCAATTTGCAACTTTAGATTGGCGTTTTTGCAACTTCTCCATTGCCCGCGCACTCATGGTAAAAGGAGAAGCACCAGGAGAACAACCTAAACCTTTTTGACTGCAACTATAAGCTAAATCAACACCCCATTCATCCAAAAAGATGGGAACACCACCTAAGCTGGTAACGGTATCTACTAATAGCAATGTGCCATGTTTACGACACAAATCACCCACCCCTTCCAAGGGTTGACGTGCGCCGGTGGATGTTTCGGCATGAACTAAGGCTAAAATTGCGGGTTTATGGGTTTCTACTGCTGTACTGATTTCATCTAAATTGAAAACTTGTCCCCAAGGCTTGGTTATAGTTCGCACATCTGCGCCATATCTTCCCGCCATATCTACTAAGCGATTTCCGAAATACCCAGCTACACCAATTAATACCACATCTCCTGGTTCTACGGTGTTAGCCAGGGTGGCTTCCATTGCGGCTGTACCCGTACCACTAACGGCGATGGTGTGCGGGTTTTCCGTTTGCCATATGTAGCGTAGCAAAGATTGAATCTCATCCATCAAGGCTAAAAATGCGGGATCTAGATGCCCTAAAGGTGTGGTGTTCATAGCCTGTAATACCGCAGGATGGGCGTTAGAAGGACCTGGGCCAAGTAATAAGCGGTTGGGGACTTCTAGGGGTGAAAGTTTTAACGAGTGACTATCGTTAATGGAAATTATTGATGTCATAAATTTATTTGAGGCTAAATGGTAATTAATCGCATGATAAAACGATTTGCTACGCTATTGCCAGAGGCAATCGCGCATTGAGTCATACCATAAGTCTCATAATTTTCTATCCTTCCCCAGGAGGAGCAATCCAGGAATTGTCTTATTTCTTTAATTTTCAATTAACCACTTTCATTTATGATGGAATGATCAACCTCATCATAGATTTATATTTTTCGTGTCGATTCAAAAAACAAGAAGAGGTTTTTTAGGTTTTATCTTTCTTAGCATCCTCATTTTTATTTTTTTACCCCTACTTAACCCTATGATTTTTGCAGGCAAACGACCAAATAATTTAGGCGTTCAATCAGGTAAATTAGCACCCTGTCCTTCTAGCCCTAACTGTGTCTCCAGTCAGGCTTCAGATTCACTTCATCAAATCGCACCCCTGAGTTTTACATCCACCCCAGAACAAGCATTAGCTAATCTGAGAACTCTCATTCAGTTTTTACCTAGAACTAAGATAATTACTGAAACAGAAGATTATTTATATGCAGAATTCAAAAGTGCTTTGATGGGATTTGTCGATGATGTAGAATTCTATCTCGACCGTAACTCTAACATCATTCATGTACGTTCAGCTTCCCGCTTAGGTTATGGCGACTTAGGAGTAAATCGCCAACGGATCGAGGAAATTCGCGCTAAATTAAATTAACTACAGGAGTGCGGAAATGACCATTTTGAGCAAATTTCTCAGCAAGAACTTGTTGATAAACCGCTTCATAACCATCAGTCATTTTGTCTACACTAAAACATTTTTCCACATACCGCCGACAAGCATAACGGTTTAATTTATTTACCTTGTCAATTGCATTCACACATTCTTGTGTATTATTGCAAAGGAAACCGGTTTCACCATCAGCAATTACTTCTTCTGTCGAACCCATTCGCATCGCAATTACTGGCGTACCCGCAGCCATTGACTCTACCATTACTAAACCAAACGGTTCTCGCCAAGTGATAGGGAATAAAGTTGCGACAGCACTTCCCATGAGAACATTTTTTTCAGCATGATTAGCTTCACCTAAATACTGAATTTGCTCACCATCAATATGTGGTTTAATTTCTTTTTCAAAAAACTCCACATCTACCACATCTACCTTACCTGCCATTTTCAATCGCCAACCAGCTTGTTTAGCAATTTCAATGGCTAAATGTGGCCCTTTCTCTGGAGACATCCTACCCAAAAATGCCAAGTAAGGCTCATCTATTGGTTCGGGATAAAACTCATAACTACTAACATCAATGCCATTATAAACAGTGGTGACATAATTTAAGCCTAGACTCGGTTCCCTTTGGGAATCAGAAATACTGATATAAGGCTGTTTTTTGCCATATTTAAAGATTTTTTCATTATCTGGGGTAAAAATTCCATGCAACGTGTGAACTGTAGGCGTTTTCACAAGTTTTGTGTATGGTATGGGCGTATGTCCCATATGGGAATGAATAATATCAAAATCTTCGGCTCGCTCATAGACTGAAGCTAGTTGTAGCGATTCATAAATACTGCAATCTTTGACAGTTTTATCAAGTCTTAAAGCCCGAGGATGAACTGATATTAACTTTGCTAAAGTCAGAGAATCCCCTGATGCAAATAATGTAACTTCATGTCCCCTGCGGACTAATTCATCAGTTAACAATCCCACTACCAATTCTATTCCACCATAAGCTGGAGGAGGTACTCTCTCCCAAAGTGGAGCAATCTGAGCAATTCTCATTATCAACCTCCTAAAATGTAAGACTGTAAATTAGTGGTGTTTATTGGTTTGATTTAATTTGATTTAAATTAATGTCCAGCGATTCACCATAGCAGTAAATCACTTAAAACACCAACTATATTGATAAGTGCTTTAAAATCTTATGCTGTAACTTGGATATTTTTTGTCTATCCTAGGTAGGGAAATCATACTCACCTCAAGAGGTAAATTAGCAATTTAAATATCATCAATTTGACTGCCAATAGATGACTAATTTTCACAAAAAACCCAAATATCCCTAAATTTACCAAATTTACCAAATTTACCAATTCGTACTTACCCCAATCCCTAGGGTAATTTGTCTATTTATTTAAGTCTGGGGATGGGAAAATTTAGCCCAGGTAAAATAACCGCATACAGCAGATAGAAGTATATTGTGCTTTCAAGCTTCCCGCCCTATCTTGATGTGAATACGGTACGGAAGCAACGGCCATACCTTGACTTTGATAATTTATTTATGGTATGAAAAGGTATGACAAAATAGAACTAAATATGAATATCTCTAAAACAATCAAAAAACCGCGTGTCTCATGGCAGGCGGTTTTCTCACTAGTTATATTTGTGTTCATGTACTTGCCTATCTTGGTACTAGGTTTTTATAGCTTCAACCAATCACCCTACAGTGCAACATGGAAAGGATTCACCCTGGAATGGTATAAAACACTGTTCCGGGACGATCGCATTTTATCCGCTGTGAATAACAGTTTACTAGTTGCCTTTAGTGCAGTCACAGTTTCTTCCGTCTTGGGAACCATGATGGCTGTGGGGTTAGCGCGTTATAACTTCCCTGGTAAAAAATTGTATCGCGGCATATCTTATTTACCATTATTAATTCCTGATATTGCGATCGCAGTTGCCACTCTAGTCTGTTTAGCCGCCTTTGCCATTCCCCTCAGCATCTGGACAATCGTTGCCGCCCACATCGTTTTTTGTCTATCCTACATTAGCTTAGTAGTCTCATCCCGACTCAATAATCTAGATCCTCACCTCGAAGAAGCCGCCCTAGATTTAGGTGCAACCCCAATTCAAGCCTTCTTCAAAGTAGTTTTACCACAATTAATGCCAGGTATCATATCAGGCTGTTTACTAGCCTTTGTTCTCAGTTTAGATGACTTTCTCATCGCCAGCTTTACAGCAGGTAGCGGTTCCAACACCCTACCTATGGAAATATTTAGCCGCATTAGAACCGGAGTTAAACCTGATATTAACGCTCTTAGCGTCGTGTTAATTTCCGTCACTGGAACTGTCGCTGTTATAGCTGAATTAATTCGCGTTTCAGGAGAAAATAAAACTTGAAATAATTCGTAATTCGTAATTCGTAATTATCTCGTTCCCAGTCTCAGACTGGGAATGCTATTAAAGAGTCTCTGACTCTACTGTCACGCTGCACTAGTAATTACCAATCACCCAAACACTTGACAAGATCCCAAAACTCTTCTATTCTTAATATTATAATGGGAATCCGTGCGCGCATATTATAGTCACCCGAAAATTAGTAAATAGGGTGATAACAGATAAAACCTCCCCACAAACATAAATAAATCAACATATTCTCTTCACTTTTATTCCCATAATCTGCCAATGTCAGGACATAGATAGATATCCTTGTTTACTGACCTAAATATCTTTTATAAATTAGATAATATTGGGGACGACTTTGGAAAAGATGCTATCTTCCCCTCAACTATGCAAATTTGCCAAAATCCCAACTGTTCAAACCCCTTCAACCCTGACTACAGTAAATTTTGCATCGTTTGCGGACACGGTACATTTGGACAACTCCTCAGAAACCGTTACCGTGTTTTGCGATTATTAGGTGAAGGTGGGTTTAGTAAAACTTACGCAGCAGAAGACGTAGACAGACTAAACGCACCTTGCGTAATTAAGCAATTTTTTCCTCAAGTTCAGGGAACAGCACAACGTGCAAAAGCAGCCGAATTTTTCAAAGAAGAAGCTTTTAGATTATATGAACTTGGCGAAAATCATCCCCAAATTCCCCGGTTATTAGCTTACTTTGAACAAGGTGCTAGTTTGTATTTAGTCCAGGAATTTATTATTGGTAAAACTCTCCTCCAAGAAGTTCAAGAACAGGCTTATAACGAAACCCAAATTCGTCAACTTTTAGCGGATTTATTACCAGTACTTGATTTTGTTCACCAAAAAAATGTAATTCACCGGGATATCAAACCAGAAAATATTATTCGTCAAGATACAGATAACAAACCTGTATTAATTGACTTTGGTGGTGCAAAACAAGTTACTCACACCAGCATAGCCAGACAAGCCACAGCCATTTATACATTAGGTTATGCACCAACAGAACAAATGGCAGGTTTCGCTTGTCAAGCTAGTGATTTATACGCATTGGGAGTAACTTGCGTCAGGTTATTAACTCAAGATTTACCTATGCAAGATACCTATGGACTTAAAGATCCTCTTTATAATCCCATGAATGCAAAATGGTTATGGAAAGAACGTTTACAAGAAAAAGGGATTACTATTAGTGATAAATTAACATCTATTTTAGATCAGTTATTGCAACATTTCCCCAGCGATAGATATCAGTCAGCAGCAGAAGTATTACAGGATTTGAAAGCAGAAAAATCACTACCAGAGGCTATAGAAATTCTTCCAATCATTGAAACACCATTACCACCACCACTACCTCCAAAAAATATCGTCCCTTTACCACCTTTAGAAACCTTTGATTTTGATGTAGTTACAGTAAACACGGCTGGAAGAAAAGTTAGCTATGACAGACTTAATGCCAAATTCTTTCTAGAAGAATTAAATAAAAATATCGCTTTAGAAATGGTCTCCATTCCTAGTGGTACTTTTCTGATGGGTTCACCAAAATATGAAGGTGATGTAGAAGAATGTCCTCAACATCAAGTCACCGTTTCATCTTTTTTTATAGGGAAATATCCCATTACTCAAGCACAGTGGAAAGCGGTAACAGATTTACCACAAATTGTCCAACCTTTAAACCCCAACCCCTCAAAATTTAAAGGTGCCAATTTACCAATAGAAAACGTTTCTTGGTATGAAGCCGTGGAATTTTGTTTGCGGTTGTCAATGAAAACAGGACGAAATTATCGTTTACCCAGTGAAGCAGAATGGGAATATGCTTGTCGTGCAGGAACTACCACAGCTTTTCATTTTGGAGAACGCATTACTGCTGATTTAATTAATTGTAGTGGTGGTGATTTTTATTTTGTCCCACCAACAACTAATGTTCGTAAACAAATCACAAATGTTGGCAGTTTTGATATAGCAAATGCCTTTGGATTATATGATATGCACGGGTTAGTTTGGGAATGGTGTGCTGATCCTTGGCATAAAAATTATGAAGGCGCACCGACAGATGGTAGGGTGTGGGATGTGGATGGTGATATCCATCGTCGGGTTTTGCGTGGTGGTGCGTGGAATTTTAGTGCGGAACTTTGTCGCAGTGCGAGTCGCACTTGGAATGAAGCAGAAGGTGGTTTGAGAATGTCGGGTTTGCGGGTGGTGTTTTCGGCTGATGTCTGAATCCTTAGTAGGTTGGGTTAAGCAATAGCGCAACCCAACATCATATTGAATTTTGAAAATGTCTGAATCAGGATTTAAGGATTTAAGGATTCACAGGATGAAGAGATTAAATATTTTTCATAACCTCCTCATTTTCTTTATGGGTAAATGTCTGAATCAGGATTTAAGGATTTGAGGATTTTCAGGATGAAGATACTGTTTCTAATTAATTTAAAAGCTATAAATGTCTAAATCATACAAAAAATATTGTGTTAAAAAACTGTAACTATAAATGATCAACTTAATAATGATAACGGCAAGAAATAATAGTGATATAAACATCAGTTAATGCTAACATTCTACTCATCTAGCAAATCTCTGTTCACTATTTTCCCCTGCTTAAATTGAGTAATAAAACGTTCTAAATGTGCTGCATTGGCGGGAGATTTTAATAAATGAACAGTTTCCATTAAACTATTAAAAAACTCCAGAGACATTACCACAGCATCATCAGCATCTCTTCTGGTAATAATTGTATAGTCTGCATTTTCTGTAACTTCATCTAAAACGGTTTTTAGACTATTTGTAGCTTCACTAAATGAGATAATTTTCATGACACAAAAATCATCCAATATCATATCACTATATCTTACATGATATCTTGCACCCTTGTAGTAATCAAGGTTAGATTTGATGAATGTTAATTGGTGTAGTGACTGTCTTCAATGTCAAGCGATATCGCTACATATAATATAAACAATCCTGAAAATCCTATAATCCTGGATATCCTGATTCAGGCGATTAAGTATAAATATGTAAATGAATTGGAATTGAACTTAGCGTAAAGGAACGGAAAATACAGAGAAATTAACATAAAGATGCTTGACTATGCCTTAAGGTATATAATTGTAACTGGTACTGTTACTTACGGAAAGCTACTGGATTGAATTGCGTTTCTGGCGATCGCAACCAGGGAGCGTGACTGTAGTCAACGTAGATGCAATGTTGTTGATCTATCAAGGAGTTTTACATGAAGCTATCTCGTATTCTGCCATTAGTTGTTGGTAGTGCTGCTGCTGGTATCCTAGCTAGTAGTACATTTCCTGCACAAGCTTTGGTATTTAATTTTCAATTTGATAATACCTTAGACGGCACTATAACCCCTCCTATCGTGGGAACGGGAACTTTTAGCTTTGACGGAGATCTCGGCGATGGAACTTTCGCCCTTACGTTTTTACCTAACTATAACTTTTCTTTTAATTTCGGTGGAGACACCTTTACGAATGGTGATATCGTTGGAGATCACGATTTGGTTTATGCTATCATCTCGACTAGTGGTAGCGATCGCTTCGTGAATTTCTCAGATGTTAATCCTAATAATCCTTTAATTTTATTTACACCTGAATTTAGATCTTTATTATTAGGTGGAAATCTAGGAAACCTATATGAGTATGATGGAAACCCGGCTACAGGAAGGCTACAAGGCACCTTTCAGGGAATCGCATCGGCAGCTACACCAGTCCCCTTTGATATCCCCGGAGGCGCAACCATTCCCGCAGTAGGTTCACTATTTGCTCTGGCACTGATGAGAAAAGCTAAAAAAAGCCTAGCATCAAAAACCCGCATCGCCAGCCCTGTGAACACAGTAGTTTCATAACCCAATTGTGAATGTAGAGACATTTCATAGAACGTCTCTACATTATGGGTAATTAGCTTGTTATTCTCGCGTCAACGGCTTTTTTGACTTTAGACTAAACGCAAAGATATAGTATTGGGGGTAGAACGCATATAGCTTGTTCAATCCCAAATCCCTATCAAATTTTCCTGCCTTAATCATCAGCAATAACATTAAATTTATTAATATCCCTTAGCACCCATATACAGTACAAATACGTAAATAAAATTTTCGTGAAATTAGCATAAAGAAACAAAAAATTTTGAGAAATTAAGATCAAGATGCTTGACTACACCTTAAGGATAGTTTAAATTAGAACAGAGTAATTACTGATATTGCAGTGTTACTTGGATTACGTTCCGTTTGCATCTGCATAGCATTATCTTAAGTTTTTGGTACTCCGTACTGCGGCTTTTTGTGGCTTCAGGACGCTATTCGCCGCGTATATTTTTTGACTCTCTTAGGGAGAAAATTCTTATGAAACTATCTCGTATTCTGCCATTAGTTGTTGGTAGTGCTGCTGCTGGTATTCTGGCTAGTAGTGCATCTCCTGCTCATGCTTTGGTTTGGACATTAGAGAATGTGCAATTTGAGGATGGAGCAACTGCCACTGGTCAATTTGATTATGATCCCGCAACTTCATCTTATGTTAGCATAAGTATAAATATATCAAATGGAACGCACTATGGTAGCGGACCTCTTGGTTATGATTTTTTTACCAATGACTTTGTCACTGGGGATTCAAACTTTTTGGTTTTGTCTAGTCAGTCTAATTATCTAAATCTCTTTTTTAGTTCCCCTTTATCTACTACACAAGAGATTATTAGCCTTGGTAATGATTCTTCCTATGGTCTGTTATCAGGAGGAGAGCCTGTTTTCGATTCTTCTTCTCTTTTAACTTCAGGTTCCGTCAACTCAACAGCCGTCCCCTTCGACATCCCCGGAGGCGCAACCATCCCCACAGTCGGTTCCCTCTTCGCCTTAGCACTGATGAGAAAAGCTAAAAAAAGCATAGCATCAAAAAACCGCATCGCCAGCCCTGTGAACACAGTAGTTTCATAACCCAAGTGAGAATTTAGGTGTGGAGACATTCCATAGAACGTCTCTACATTATGGGTAATTAGCTTGTTACTCTCGCGTTAGCTTTTTTTACTTTGAACTAAACGCAAAGATAGAGTCTTAGGGGGGTTGACAATAGATTTGAGATTTGTTATCGTAATCTTGATAAGGAAGAACTATCTAAAAATAAAAAAGCCAGCCGCAGGCAATAACCTCAGCGGTTTTTTAATGCCTATCTATTGGCAAATATAAAACGAAAAACCCTAACTATTATCAACAATATGCTCAAATTTACACCTATTGTCACCACCCCCATCAATAATATTTCTGTGGGAGTAAATGCAGCGGATACTAATCTAAATTTAATTAACTACTTTGATGACCCTAGCACAACAGGACTCGTAGCTCATTTTAATTTAGCAAATACATCAATAGGCAATGGAGTAATTAATGTAGTCCTATTCGACCAAAATGGAGCCGGCGCACCAAAAACAGTTCAAAATTTCCGCAACTATGTCAATAATGGCAGGTATACCAACAGTATTATTCATCGTTCTATTCCTGGCTTTATTGTTCAAGGTGGTGGGTTTACAGTCAATAATCTAGCTGTAGGAACCATTCCTGCTAACGCACCGGTGCAAAATGAATTTAGTACCCAGCGTTCTAACGTGCGCGGAACCATCGCTATGGCTAAACTAGGTAATGATCCTAATAGTGCCACTAATCAATGGTTTTTTAACCTAGCAGATAACTCCACTAACCTCAATAATCAAAATGGCGGGTTTACCGTTTTTGGACAAGTTCTTTCTAACAATGATTTAGCAACTATTGATGCTATTTCTGCCATACCAATTTACAACGGAAGTGGCATTAATTCTGCCTTTACAAATCTACCTCTCATTGTTGATAATCCCGCCCAACCTGCTATTACGAGAGATAATAATTTTATTCGTTACAGTAGCATCACAGTTTCACAAAAAGATGAACTTACATTTACTGTAGTTGGCAACTCTAAGCCCACCTTAGTCACTCCTAGTATTAATAATAAGCAACTTTCACTCGATTATCTTCCTAACCAAACTGGTACTGCAAATATTACTCTTCGCGCTACAAATTTATTTGGTGACTATTTAGATTATCAGTTTTCTGTCACAGTTCTACCTATTATTACCCTGGCTATAAATCCCACCAGCGTCACCGAAAATGGTGTAACAAATCTAGTTTACACCTTCACCCGCAATGGCACTTTAACCAACCCCTTAACTGTCAACTATAACGTTGGGGGAACAGCTACTTTTAATAACGATTATACTCAAATTGGGGCAACTAATTTTAATACAACTACTGGCACAATTACCTTTGCGGCTAATTCCGCCACAGCCACTTTAAAGATTGACCCCACTGCCGATACAATCATTGAAAATAATGAAACTGTAACTCTGAATTTGTCATCAGCAACAACCTATAAAATAGGAACAAATACAACTATTACAGGCACAATTATTAATGATGATGTTCCTAACCAAGCCCCTACAAACTTGACTTTATCTAACAACAAAATTGCCGAAAATCAACTAATTAATACAGTTATTGGTAACTTTAGCAGCACCGACCCAAATCCAGGTAATACTTTCACCTACAGCTTAGTTACTGGAACAGGTTCTACAAATAATAACCTATTTACAATAGTCGGCAATCAACTCAAAAGCAAATTCGTTTTCGACTATGAAACCAAAAATAGTTATAGCATCAGAGTTCGCACCACAGACCAAGGTAATTTATTTTATGAGAAACCATTAACCATTAATATCAACGACTTAGATAATGTTTTTACAGGCACTATTAATAACGAAAGTATCACTACAACTGCCGAAAAAGATATTATCAATACTCAAAGTGGTAATGACACTATTACCAGCGTCTTTACTAATTTACAACAAAAAGATTCTCTCAATGGTGGTACGGGAATTGATTCCCTAGTTATTAAGGGAGGAACAACTGCAAATAGTATTTCCATTAATGCCAATAACACTACCAATCAACTCTTAAATATTACAGGCACAACTATTGTAGGATTTGAACGATTTGATTTAAGTGGATTTGCAGGAAAATATAGTTTTGTTGGTACTGTCAGTAATGATTTGATCAAAGGTGGTACAGGATCAGATAATTTAAGTGGTGGTGCGGGTAATGATACTCTTAATGGTGGTGCTGGTGCAGATACCTTAATTGGTGGAGTTGGTAACGACATCCTTTATTTAGGTTTAAACGATAATGCAGTAGATAACGTTAACTACGTCTTTGGTAATGGTGCAGATACCGTTTATCAGTTTGTTCGTGGTGTCGGTGGTGATAAACTCAATTTTACAGGTATTAGTGCTATTGATGTGCTGAAATCAGGTATAAATACACAACTGCGAATTAGTGATGGGATTGCAGGTAATACTAGTTTTGGTACAGGTCAGTTATTAGTCACTTTATCCGGTACATCTGGCTTTATTGGTGCTGATGTGAATGTTAACTTGTTTGGTGCTAATTTCTTATTCAGTTAAAGTTTGTCTAGCCCCAGAATTCTCTTCTCAGTGCAAGAAGTAAGTCAAGTCGCTTCGCTCCAATTAAAAATTAAAAATTATTAATTAAAAATGGCAATCAGTGGGGGCTTGTACCCACCACTAATTGTAGACCACTGAATCAAAGATTCGGTGGGGGCTTGCACCCAAAATTAATTAATTAAAAATTATTATAGCAGGAGGCAGGAGGCAGAGGGCAGGAGGCAGCAGGGAAAGCCTTATTATATCTAAGTTTCAAGGATTAATAATGTCCTAATTATCCTGGCTACAGCTATATTAATCTTAAATTTTTAATTTTTAATTTTGATCTCGTTCCCAGTCTCTGACTGGGAATGCTATCCAAGAGTCTCTGACTCTACTGTGACGTACCATTAATCAAGTTTACGGTTCGTTACGCTATCGCTCTAAGCGTAGCCTGGCCCGCAAGGGCTTTACGCACCCTACGTATCTTATCTCGTTCCCATACAGAGTATAGGAACGAGAAACGAGAAATTTTCTTACATAACGAAAGCTTGGTTAAACCAACTTCAAATCAGGATACTCAGCAAACAAATCATCAGAAGTCAAAGTATCACCTTCAGCTTGGGGAGTCCACAACACTTCTAGAGCTAAAAGTTGCTCACCAGGAAGACTACCAATTTGTCGCAAAGCTTGACGTAAATCATCGGCGCTATTAATTTGGGGAATTTCAAATTTACCCAAAGTTGCAGCTAATAAAGTGACAATGAGATATTCTCCAGGCCCTTCACTAATGAGACGAGTGGGATTATCGACTTCACCGGGTAATTCTTTAGCCAGAACGGATTTTAGCTGATTGTTAACATTAGAAAGGGTTTCTTCGCTAAACTTGCTGCGTTCAGCCAATGACAAGCGATTAAATTGTGATTCAGCCGCATTTAATTTCACTTGTTGGCTACCACCACCGGCATATACCCAATATTCAGGATGACGTAGTAAAGCCAAACTCGCTTCTTGCAAAATTTCTGTTCTCCCTTCTGGGGTGTTGGTATCAGCTTTTTCGGCAATTTGGTTAAGTTCGGTTTGTAAACCTCTAGCTTGTGCTAATAAACCAACTTGTAAACGAGTGACAGAAACACCGGGATTGCTGTTGTAGCTTACTTCTTCACCTTCTCCACTACTAACACGGCGGAAACTTTGGACTAAGAAATTAGCGATCGCAAAAAAGATTAAAATACCAAACAACCCGCCAAAACCTCCCCCAATACCCCACAAGGGAAGTAAGAACGGAAAACCAAAACCACCACCAAAACCGCCACCAGGATAATATCCCCCACCACCAGGTGCGTAGGTGCGTGGTGTATAAGTCCGGCTAGAAGGCATTCTAAAAGAACCCCCACCAATACGTCCACCACTGCGTGCAGCTAAAGCACCATCAGCATTCCCCAGCGCTAAAGCCAGCACCAGACTGAGGACAAAGGTGATTTTTAACAGGGGTTTGAAGATTCTTTGTATTTTTTTATGCATAACTAATCTGGAATTGCAGTATTTTTAAGTTTTCTCCCCCCATTGGTAGGAGACAATAGCCACAAGCAAATACAGTACCAGTCAGCAGACTTTTAAGCCTGTTAAGAGTTTCCTGTTCCCTGTTCCCTGCTATATATATCCAATCTACAGGGTATTATCTTGGATTGACAGCAAACGCAGGGGGGATTTCTCGCGTAGATAACCGTACCGCGAAACATCTTTGCAAATACAGAACTTTGGAATCAATTAATTATTCTCTTCGCTGTTCACTGTAATTAAACCAAAAATCTTACTTCATAAACTGACACATACCCAGATAATTTTTTTCTCATCAGGATAATTTTTTTTCCGGATAGGGAAAGAATATTCAGCACATATTGGCAGGGGGTTAGAGTAATCATATTTGCTATAAATACAGATCCAATCAATAAAAAAATAACAAGTACCACGTATGTCTCTGAGTGGAAATTATCAACATCTGTACAGAGGTAAAAATATACGATTGGTAGTTTATTCTGTTGCCCACAAGAGAATAAACACCTTCAATATCAGGATAAACAAGGCAAAATTTTACAATAGTATGAACAAATATAAATCATTCTTAGGAAATACAATCTGTTGCCTAAAGTATCAATTTTTTAGAGATATTTTGGCAATTTGGCATGGATTTTGGACATATTTAGGCTAGTCTATTAATATCAGCTAGATTTAGTAATTTCACCAGCATTCTCCAAGAAATTGCCACAAGCCTATCCGCGATAAAATCTAGCTCAAGTTGATTATGCCAAAAAATAACCCATCATCTCGTATCCGGTTGAATAGTTATCATTAGGGAACCGCACGGTGACGGGTCGAGTTTTTTTTGATCAGCAATTACCCGGACTTGATATCAATAGTCAATTGCAGACAAAAATATAAACAAGCCAATTTAAAAATCAATCTCCCTTCATTGTTAATTCTTGATTTTCAATTCCGAATCTTGACAAAATATTTAGCCAGATCAGCTATGAGTGTTCAAATCCACTTATCGCCAATCAAACTGCGAGAAATGAAAAATTAGTTCAAGGATATCAAGTTTATTAAAAACATCATCATGGAACATATTTCACAACTAGGAACACAATTTAGGGACAATATAACTTATCCAGATATCCTAGTTATTTCCCGCATCTTCCGTCCGCAAGAGGCTGTAATTGGGGAATATGTATATAATCGCTGTTTGCAAGATCCAGACAGAGTGATTGTATTAGCCGCTGGTTGCTCAGGAGATAAAATATTTGATAAAGCGCAAAATTTTCCAGTTTATCGCTGGCCATACTTTAGTTTCTGCTGTGGTAATGTATTGAGCAAGATATTCAAGCCTTTTTTTAATATTATTTGCTCATTATTACTAGCCATTAAGCTATATTTCCGCTATCGTTACCGCTACATTGAATGGTGTCATGGTGAAGATTTTATAGCTTTGTTAATACTTAGTTATATCTTACCAATTCGATTTTTCATCTACCTCCACGGTAATGACTTGGTTAGTATTACACCTAATCCTTTGTGGAGATGGCTATTTAAAATTACCCTAAAACGGGCAGAAGGAATTGTCTGTCACAGTTCCCATATCAGAGATACTTTAAGAACTAAATTTCGCGTAGATACTCCTACCCACGTCATTAACCCAGTAGTCAGACCAGAAAAATTTGGTACTCCCACCAGTCCTAGTCATCTCAACGAATTACGCGTTCGCTTACGTCAAGTTTACAACATTCCCGAAACAGCCATTGTGATTCTCTCAGTTGGTAAATTGCTCAAACATAAAAACTTCGACCGAGTAATAGATAATATTCCGTTACTATTAACTATTGGTGTAGATGTTCATTACATCATTTGCGGTGAAGGACCATGTGAACCACAGCTAAAAAATCTATCCCAGCGTTTGCGAGTAGATAAAAGAGTACACTTTGCAGGCTATGTAGCCGAACGGGAATTAGCCAGTTATTATGCAGCCTGCGACATTTTCGCCATGCTAACTGTAGAGTCAGAAAAAGCTAAAAACATAGATAATTTTGGCATGGTTTATTTAGAAGCAGAATACTTTGGTAAACCTGTAATTGCTTCTCGCTTAGGGAGTATTTTAGACACAGTTCACCATGAAGAGAATGGACTGTTGGTAAATCCAGATTCAGGCTATGAAGTCTTACAAGCCTTTAAGCGTTTGTGTCAAGACCAACAACTACGAGAAAAACTTGGTCGTCAAGGTCAAGAATTAGCCAAACGCAAAACCTATCACCGTTGGCTATATGCACCTGAATCTCGTTATTCTTGTTTGTTGAATTATTAATTGGTCATTAGTCATTAGTCATTGGTCATTGGTCATTGGTCATTGGTCATTAGTCATTGGTCATTGATCATTAGTCATTGGTCATTGGTCATTGGTCATTGGTCATTAGTCATTTTCTCCGCGTCCCCGCGTCCCCGCGTCTCCCCATCTTCGTGTCCCCGCGTCCCTGCCTTCTATTCTATCCACCACCAACGATTGTAACTACTTCCAAGCGATCGCCATTTTCGATTTTAGTCTCTGACCAAAACTGACGGTGTAATATTTCACCATTGTATTCCACCGCCACCAAGCGGGGATTAAAACCCAACTGCTGAAGTAACTCAGGTAAAGACATTTCGGATAAACAACTCTGAGTTTCTCCATTTACTTGCAAAATAATTTTAGAATTCATAATCCGTAATTCGTAATGCGTAATTCGTAATTCGTAATTCGTAATTGAAAACAGGGAAGACGGGGAGAGGGGGAGACACGGAGACGGGGAGACGGGGAGACACGGGGACGCGGAGATGGGGAGGAATGACCAATGACTAATGACCAATGACTAATGACTAATGACCAATGACTAATCACCTACTTCCGATAAAGTTGGGAAATAAAATACTGTGTGACTAAAGTTGGTTGTTCAGCTTGCATGAGCGATCGCACCACAGCCACCTTTTGCGCTCCCGCATCAATCACATCATTAATATTACTAGTATCTATTCCCCCAATTGCCACCCAGGGAATTGGACAATTTTGAGCCGCATAGCTGACATATTCTAAACCTGTTGCCGCCTTACCTACTTTTGTCGGCGTTTCATATACTGGCCCCACACCAATATAATCCGCACCTTCCGCAATTGCCCCTTGCATTTCTTGAGGATTTGTGGTAGAACGCCCTATCAAACGCTGCGATCCTAGCAATTGTCGAGCAATAGCGATAGGGATATCTTGCTGTCCCAAATGCACCCCATCAGCATTGACAGCCAAAGCCAAATCTACCCGGTCATTGATAATGAACAAAGCCCCGTAATCATCACATAACTGCTTAAGTTTCCTAGCTCTTTCCAGACGAATCACATCATCAGCCGTTTTTTCTCGATACTGTAGCAGCGTTAAACCACCTTTGAGAGCCGCTTCCACAATCTCGAACAAATTATCTACCGGAGAAGTTACCAAATATAAGCGCGATCGCCATAATAATTGATGGCGCTGATAACCCATTAAATTACTTTCCAGGGTATAAACCTGATAGCGCATTTGCTTAAAAGCACTACCCATATTCGGGTCATACAGCTTGCCATATTCCTCCAGCACCCTCAGTGCTTCTTGAACACGACAAAAATTGGCTTGCAACAACGATGTAATATTAGCTCGTTGTTCTTCTTGGGGATGGGTTAAATCAGTACCAGCATCACCTGGAGTATCTCGTGCCGCCCTCATTTGTGCCGTATGCCAGTTACCTACCTCTTGACGTAGGTGCTTACAGACCCCAGCTAACTGGGCATCATTTAAGCCAAAGCGACACCATTCCTCAATAATTCGCAGACCCTCACGAGCGCGGTCTAAGTTTGCGTCTAAAATGCGGTAAACCACTTGCTGTACTTGCTGTTTTTGGCTGTGGGCTTCGACCATTACAACAACTCCGTTGTTAGTCCAATCATAAAACCTCCAGCCTGTTTCATAATATTTGTATCATTAACTATTTACTAACTAAATTTGCATGAAAAATAGCCAATTGGTCAAAATATGAGTAATATTATTCACATAATATTACTGTATGAAAGTATAAAACTTCAGTGTGTGTTCTAGAGGAGTTAGTTAAATTTGATGCCTCCCTTTAAATTTTTTTATAAGCATAGAGCAGATATCCTGCCAACAAAGCTGGTTTTTCCTCAACTAGGCAGATATTCAGATTGGCCTGCCTCAATATTGAGTTTAAGCTTTGCTTTAGGAATCGTGAGTATAGCACTTTTAAACACAAGTTTTAGCAGCGCCATTGCCCAGATTACCATCTCAGAAGAACGGAAACTTGACAACGAGAAAATACTCTCTCAGGTTAACGTCCTATTTGTCAACCCAAGTGCTGGAGATGACAAACTAGGTAATGGTAGCGATCGCGCTCCTTGGAAGACAATTACCCAAGCCTTACAAGTAGCACAGCCTAATAGTCTCATTATCCTCTCGCCGGGTACATACAGTGCTGAAACCGGAGAGGTATTTCCCTTATTCCTCAAACAAGGTGTGGCCATTCAAGGAGACATTCGTAACAAAGGCAGAGATATCAAAATTATTGGCGGTGGCGAATACCTGAGTCGTAGCTTTGGTGGTCAAAACGTTACCATTGTTGGTGCTAACCAAACAAGTTTAACTGGAGTCACTCTCAGCAACAGCAATCCCCGTGGATATGGTTTATGGCTGGAATCAACCAATCTCCTAGTTCAGGAAAATACATTCAGCGGTAATACCCAAGATGGGATTTCCGTCACAGGCAATGCTACACCGACTATTAGCAACAATTATTTTTACCGCAACGGCGCTAATGGGATCACTGTGACTGGTAATTCCCGTCCTGAAGTCCTGGAAAATGTCTTTCAACAAACTGGTTTTGGCATTAACATTGCCCAGAATGCTGCTCCCGTAATTATCGGAAATCAAATTCTCAACAACAGATCAGGAATTATTGCACAAGCCAATACCAGCCCGACTTTGCGGAATAATTTAATTGCAGGCAGTCAAGAAGATGGGTTGGTCATAATTGCCCAAGCTACACCAGATTTAGGTAACTTCACAGAACCA
The DNA here is from genome assembly GCF_014698735.1 of Anabaena catenula FACHB-362. Classification (GTDB taxonomy): domain Bacteria; phylum Cyanobacteriota; class Cyanobacteriia; order Cyanobacteriales; family Nostocaceae; genus Anabaena; species Anabaena variabilis_A. The sequence goes on along the minus strand of NZ_JACJTQ010000037.1, from coordinate 12,591 downwards.
GGTGGAAATCAATTTCGGAATAATGGTCGCTATGATATTAATGCTAAAGCTGCCAAGCAGCTAATCTCTGCCCCAGGCAACAACCTAGCCAAAAACCGCATCATTGGCAATGTAGACATTAACGCCAGAACAGCCCCTATAGCCAGAAACTCTCCACCTGATTCTTTCTCCCTACAGGAAACACCTCAAGGCAGAGAAATTGTCTTTGCTGCCCCCACAATTACCAAAACTCCCAATCAGTATTTAGCTATAGTACCCAGTGACAGAACTACTTACCCAAATGGTCAACTATCACCAATACCAGCTAATGTGCAAACTTCTTTCCCCAGCAACAATTCCCAGCTAACTACCACTGGAGAACAATCAGATACACGGCAATTAAATTATGTGCGAATTGAGCCGGGAGTCATTGAGTTTACTGCACCTCAAGCATCTCTCCCTAACAATTCAGTAATAATATCAGCACCCAAACTTTATACAACTACTCCGAGGGGTGTACGTTATCGTGTCATAGTTCCAGTTACAAATAACCAACAGCGGGAAGTAGTGCTTTCTGTAGCCCCTGATGCTTTTTCCAAAACCTGGCAAGGTCGTAGAGTCATGCAAGTTGGAACTTTTAGTAGTCAAAATAACGCCAGCGAAATGGTGCAAATTTTGAGTAGTAAAGGTTTAAGAGCAATTATTCAGCCTTTGAATTAATTCGTAATTCGTAATAATGCCTACGGCAGGCTACGCCAACGTAATTCGTAATTCGTAATTCGTAAATAGGGAACAGGGAACAGGGAACAGAGAATTCTTAATTTTCCTCGCGTCCTCGTGTCTCCTCGTCTCCGCGTCACCCCATCTCCCCATCTCCCCTGCCCCCTGCCCCCTGCCCCCTGATTCCTAAACCATTAAACAGCAAATTCCGGCTCTTCTCCTGATATCGCTTTGAGTTTGGATGTGAAGGATTCAGAGCGATCGCTCCTTTGGGGCGTAAACTGTCCAATGGGGGGGTTATTAGCATTTTCTGGCAGATGTTTTAGCTCTTTGGCTGGAATCAAACTCCCTTGAGAAATCAGCTTTTGACTAACAACAGTCGCTAACTGCCGCTTGCTTGTATCTGTCGCCACTTTAAAAGAAGGAGATGTTAAAACGCGCCCTTCTTGCTCACTATTTGCTAAAGAGTGAGTGGGAAGCTTACTTTCTTGGTAAGCAGTCCCAACTTTAGCAGGGATCAATTGAGCATTTTTTGTTTGTTCAATCGGCGGTGCTTGTGGTAACTGTGGTAATACTGGTGGAGATATTTTGGTTAAGCTTTCCGGAAATTTGCTGCAAATCAGGCGTTCAAATTCCATATTGAAATGATAAATCACCTGTCCTCGCCGGAGCCAAAAAGTTAAAATTTGTTGTACTGATATTGCTTTATAACGACCTTGATACAGTGCTTCAACCACTGCCAAGTGTAACCAATGCAGCGGGTATTCTCGTCGCCAGCTGTTAATTAATTCACTGGCACTATACCCACTGAGTTCAAAACTATAATGAACTAATAATTTAGCGGCTAATTCTGCGGACGTATCTGGGGCTGTTGTTAGCATGGGGCTGTTAGTTCCAGGCAATAGGTATAAATGTTTCACCCATCGCATCTAGCCTAGCGTCTTTTTGGCTACATGAGCGTTTTCTCATCAGCTGCAAATTTGATAGGCAGTGTTTTTCATTCTACTTGTCAATTGCTGATATGCAAAATAATATAGTAGAACTTGGGCGCTGGACAAAATCACCAGCGTGTGCAAAAAAGACATGGGAAAGAGTCACCTTAAATTAGTCCTATATAGGGTGAATTAATGGGTTTAGTACGCTTTAAGGCAACCAATGCCTGATATATCATAGCTGCAACTTCAGCCCTTGTAGCATCCCTTGTTGGTGCAAGCAGCTTGGGATCTGGATAATTAACAATCATTTTCTGTTGTGTGGCAGTCGCGATCGCACTTCGGGCATATTCAGGAATAGACTTTTTATCGCTGTAAGCTAGTGAGACATTATTATCAGCCGCTGGTAGTCCTAATCCGTTCACCAGGGAAACAATCACCTGTAACCGTTGAACATTCTGATCGGGGCGAAAGGTGCGATCGCTAAATCCGCTCACAAAACCACCTCTAGCAGCCGTTTGAATGGCTTTAGCTGCCCAAAAATCTGGAGGCACATCAGTAAATTCTGTGGCTTGGCGTTTGGCTATGGGGTTAAAAGCCGCCGCGACTAAAGCCGTATATTGAGCGCGAGTCATGGGTTTATCTGGTCGATAACTCCCATCTGCAAAACCTTGAGTTAAGCTCATACTCACTAAGGCGCGGATAAATGGCTCTGCCCAATGTCCTACTAAATCAGAGAAAGAGGGAATCTCTGTTTCTGGTTTGACAATATAAGGAGAAGAGATGGCTTCTACTGAGCCTCTAGTGACTAAAGCCTGATAAATTAAAGCTGTCACCTCAGCACGAGTAATTTCTCGTAATGGTTCTAGTAATTCTGTTTGCGGGTAATTAACTACTAATAATTTTTGCGTAGCCACTGTAACTGCATTGATAGCATAACTGGGAATTTGAGCGCGATCGCTATACACTGTTAACCCATTGGGGTTGCCACCGGTCAATTTTAAACCATTGACAATTGAGACTATTGCCTGAACCTTGGTTAAATTTTGCCCTGGTCGAAATGTCCCGTCGGGAAAGCCACTGAGAAAACCCCCATCAACGGCACTGGCAATAGCAGCAGCTGCCCAAAAATCAGTTCTCACATCTTTAAATTTATCTAAATTATTACTAGTCAGTAGTTGAAAAGTTTTGGTAATTAAAGCCGCATATTGAGCGCGGGTAATTGGTGTGGATGGTTGAAAAGTACCATCAGGAAAGCCGCTAATCAAACCTTTGTTGACTAAGGCTTCCACAAAAGCCGCCGCCCAATGTCCATCTAAGTCAGAAAAACTGCTGCTAATTCCCACTTGACTGGGCGTTTCTGCTGTGGCAGCGATAAATTTCACCAATCCCTTTACCTGACTAGGATTCAACAGATTACCTACAGAAGTTAATGTTTGGGATGATAAATTTTGGACATCAAATTCACCTTGATCCCGGAAAATATTATCAGCGGGATCTTGGGCGCTACCTAAGTCAGGAACAGCATTACCATTCACCAACAAACCACCTTGGCTATTTTTGGTAATCAGATTTCGCCGTAGTACAGGACTTGCATCACGAGAAAGTGCGATCGCTATCCGGTTTTCTGAAAGCTTATTATTTGCCAGCAATGGCGCAGCAAAATCACTAATTGCTATCCCTATAGGGTTATTTTGAAAACTATTCCGCAGCACTTCCCCCTTGCTATTACGTGCCATCATTAACCCGCTGGACACATTCTGCACAAACAGATTATCTAGAATTGCAGGTTTAGCATTACCAGTCGTAAATATTCCTTCCCTTCCACATTTACTGAAGGTATTATTAGCCAAAGTTGGTGCTGTCGATTCAATCCAAATACCTGTACCCTTAGAGATAGAATTCGTCACCGTTACACCCAACAGACTGGCATCACCTAGCAACAACATAGTGATATTTTGCAGACCAAAACTAGGACTTTGATACTCACCACCTCCAGTAATCACAATTAAGTTACCTTTGTTAGCTTCGTTACCCACCACTAACATCTGTGTGGGAATAATCAAGGGAAAAACTTCACCACTAGCGGTGCTGTAAGTTCCTGGTGCTAACTGAATAATGGCAGATGTTGTGGTAGCTTTGAGGGCGCGGGTAATAGTTTTGAAAGGGCTTAATCGGGAGCCAGTATTAGTATCATTACCTGCAACAGGGTTTATATAGATTGTAGCAACAACCATAATTTATAATTTATACTTTGTAATTTATAGTTTATACTTTATAATTTCTGCTTTTGGTTTGTGAATACTTCTTTCTTCTCTTTCTTTCCTTCTTTCTTCTCTTCGCGTCCTTCGCGTCTTCGCGGTTCAATTAATCCAGGCGGTTCAATTAATCCAGTATTTTCTGGTAGTGCGCGAAAATCTCTCCACATTTCCTTCAGGAAAATGTCAATATTGTGGATGTTAAATTGCAATCAACCACAACACCAATGATAGAAGTTGAACATCTCAGTAAAATCTACGGTTCTACCTCAGCCATCACTGATGTCACCTTTAATGTCGAACCAGGAGAAATTTTAGGTTTATTGGGGCCAAATGGCGCAGGGAAAACCACAACCATGCGAATTTTAGCCGGCTACTTACCAGCAACCAAAGGTACAGCCAAAATAGCAGGGTATGATGTCCATGAAAATTCCCTCGCAGTTCGACAAAAAATCGGCTACTTACCGGAAACACCACCTTTATACCCCGAAATGACAGTTGAGGGTTTTCTGCACTTTGTAGCCCAAATTAAGGGGGTCTCGGCAGGCGATCGCTCTCTCAAAGTCCAAGCCGCCATGCAACGCTGCAATTTACAAGAAAAACGCAAAGTCATAATTCGCAAACTTTCTAAAGGCTATCGTCAAAGAGTCGGCATTGCCCAAGCCATAGTCCATGACCCCCCAGCGATTATTCTCGACGAACCCACCGTTGGACTTGACCCCCGACAAATCATCGAAGTGCGAAACTTAATCAAAAGTCTGGCCGGAACCCACACAATTATCCTCTCAACCCACATTCTCCCAGAAGTAAGCATGACCTGTAACCGCGTTGCCATCATTAATCGCGGTAAAGTAGTAGCCACCAATACCCCAGAAAACCTGATGACACAACTGACAGGTGGTTCTGGATATGACCTAGAAATTACAGGAGAAGTGACCCTGGCAAAACAAGTGCTACAAAATGTATCAGGTGTGATTCTGGTAGAATCAATGCCGACCAGTTATCAAACCCAAACCCAAAACCGTGGCCACCTGCGAGTCATATCGCAACCCGGAACCGAACCAGGTCAGAATATCGCTGCTGCTTTGATTCGGGGAGGATTCGGTTTATACGAAATGCGTCGTGTCAACGCCACCCTAGAAGATGTGTTTTTGCAACTGACCACAGAAGAAAAGAATTTACCCCCGGAAGTAGACTCAACAGACACAGAAGGAGAAGCCGCATAGATGGGTATAGTACTAGCTAATATCATTGCCATTTATCGCCGAGAACTACAGAGTTATTTTGTATCGCCCTTAGCTTATGGTATTGCAGGCATCTTTTGGTTTATCTCCGGCTTATTCCTCGTCATGATTTTGCTAGGCCCAGGAGGTATTTTGCCCACCGTAGCAGCCTATGACATCCAAGGACAACAATTAGGAGTCCCAATACCGCCCATAGATGTTCCTTATGAATTTGTACGGGCATTTTTAGACCGCATGGGGTGGCTGTTATTATTTATCCTACCCATACTTTCAATGGGACTTTATGCCGAAGAACGCAAACGGGGAACATTAGAACTATTAGCCACATCACCAATTACCAATTGGGCTGTAGCCGTTGGGAAATTATTAGGAGTGCTAACATTTTTGATCACATTGATTTTACCCCTATTAGGATTTGAAGCGATCGCACTCAGCAGTTCAAATCCCCCCATGTCACCCATAATTCCCTTACTCGGTCACTTAGGATTAATCTTACTAGCAGCAGCCATATTATCTTTAGGAATGTTTATTTCCTCATTAACAGACAGCACAATTTTATCAGCCGTCCTCAGTTTCGCCGTCATGATCTTGCTGTTATCTATTGATGCCATCGCCAAAAATATCCCCGGTCCCATAGGACAAGCATTAAGTCATCTTTCCCTACTCAAACATTACAACACCCTCGTTCAAGGAATTTTCGACACCAGCGCCTTAATATTATTTACCAGTTACATTATATTAGGCATCTTTCTCACAGCCCAATCAATTGATGCACTCCGCTTTCAAAGACAGTAAAGGCATAATCTCATCTGCGGTTAATTATTCCTGGCATTACTACCAAATGACCAATAACTAATGATTAAAAAACAACTTTGGAAACTAATATTTTGGCTAGGACCATTCTTTATATCTGTCGGCGTAACAGCAGGTATCATCACCCAAAAATGGGGATTAATCCCATTAGCATTTATAATTACAGGTTGTGTGATTTGCGGCTTGTGGATAATATTACAAAGTCAGCAGCATAAATGGTGGAAACAGCGTTCAACCCAAGCAGGTACAAATGCCTTGGTTGCAACTTTAGCAGTGTTAACCATTTTGGGATTAATCAACTTTTTAGGTACTCGCTACCACCTGCGGGCAGACTTAACCGAAACACAGTTATTTACCCTCGCCCCCCAATCTAAAGAATTGCTAAAGACCTTGCCACAAACCGCTAAAGTGTGGGTTTTTGCAAGAGATAAAGATCCTCTAGACCAAGAATTACTAGAAAATTTTCAGCGTCAAAGTCAAAAATTTAAATTTGAATATATTGATCCTCAAATTAGACCAGGACTAGCAGAAAAATTTGGTGTTAAAGATTTTGGTGAAGTATACCTAGAATTTGAAAATAAACGGCAATTAGTCCAGACAGTCAATGAAAATGAACGCCTCTCAGAAATAAAGTTAACTAATCGCCTCCAACAAATCACCAGCAATACTACCGCAAAAGTTTACTTTCTCCAAGGTCACGGCGAACATCAACTTACACCAGGTAAAGGTGCAATCTCCCAAGCAATTCAAGGATTAACAGACAAAAACTTCACCGCTTCACCATTGAACTTAGCAGAATCTTCCCAAGTTCCTGAAGATGCATCTGTTGTGATTTTAGCCGGCGCAAAACGAGAATTATTTGAGGGTGAAGTCCAAGCCTTACAAGACTATCTTAATCGTGGCGGTAACTTACTGTTGATGATTAACCCCAATACTAACCTCAAAATTGATAGCTTGCTAAAAGATTGGGGTGTGGTATTAGATAATCGTTTGGCTATTGATATCTCTGGACAAAGTTTAGGACTTGGGCCTGCTGCACCCCTCGTCACAGAATATGGACAGCATCCTATTACTAAAGATTTCGGTAATGGTTATTCTTTTTATCCCCTAGTCCGACCTTTAGTAATTACTCCAGTTTCTGGTATTGAATCTATTTCTTTACTCAAAACTAAACCCTATCCTAACAGTTGGGCAGAAAGTGACCAGCAAAACGAAAAATTAGAGTTTAATGAAGGTAAAGACCTCAAAGGCCCTCTAACTTTGGGTGTGGCGTTAAAAAGAAATTTACCAGCCCAAGTTATCCCCACTCCCACAACTTCACCAACTCCAGCAACTTCACCAACTCCCACAACTTCACCAACACCAACAACTTCCCCAACACCAACAACTTCCCCAACACCAGCAACTTCACCAACACCAACAACTTCACCAACACCAACAACTTCACCAACACCAACAACTTCACCAACTCCCACAACTTCACCAACACCAACAACTTCACCAACTCCCACAACTTCACCAACTCCAGCAACTTCACCAACTCCCACAACTTCACCAACTCCAGCAACTTCACCAACTCCCACAACTTCCCCAACACCAACAACTTCCCAACTTACTCCTAAAGAATCGCGGTTAGTAGTATTAGGAAACTCGGATTTTGCTACAGACGGCTTATTTGAACAACAATTAAATGGGGATGTATTTCTTAATTCAGTCACTTGGTTGAGTCAGCAAGATCAGCAACCTCTTTCAATTCGCCCCAAAGAACCGAAAAATCGTCGCATCACCATGTCAACCACCCAAGCAAATATTCTAATCATATCTTCTTTGTTGCTTTTACCGTTAATTGGTTTGACAACAGGCGGTATTATTTGGTGGAAACGAAGATAGATATTAGTTACTGAGGAGATAGGGAGGCGGAGACGCGGAGGGAGATGGGGAGACACGGGGACGCGGGGACGCGGAGATGGGGAGACACGGGGACACGGGGACACGGGGACGCGGAGAAAATGAAGAATAACTTAATTACCTATTCCCAATCACCAATCACCAATCACCAATTATCGATGACCAAATGAAACGCAGCACTTTAATTTTGATACTTTTAGCCCTGGGTTTGGGTAGTTTTGTTTACTTCATTGAAACTAAAAATTCAACTCGGCAAGAAGAAACTAAAGAACAAAAACAGCAGCTTTTCTCTTTCGCTGCTGATGATATTCAGTCATTAACAGTAAAAACCAAAGATTACACTTTGAATCTAGAACGTAGCAATAAACTTGAACCGCCAAAATGGTTAATAAAATCACCAATATCAGAACCGGCAAATGATGCAATTGTCTCTTATTTACTGGATTTATTGGTAAAAGGTAAAAGTGAAACAACTTTATCAACTCCACTTAGTCAACTCCCAGAATATGGCTTAGATAAACCTCAATCAACTATCGATATTAAACTCAAAAATCAGCAAACCCATCAGTTAAATTTAGGAAAAACTAATTTTAACAAGAGTTTTTTATATGCTCAAACTGACCCCAATATTCAAGAAAATGGTAAGATGAATCTATTGTTAGTATCTCCAGATTTTAGCAATGCAGTAAATCGTGAATTATCCGAGTGGAAACAAAACGCAAATAATCTTGAATCACAGCCTTTACCTCTTCTTCCTTTACCAACTCCCACCAATAGCAAATAAGTGATATTTATCTAATGAAGTCAACAGCAACTTTACTAATCTCCTGTCCTGACCAACGGGGATTAGTTGCCAAAATTGCCAATTTTATCTATGCTAATGGTGGTAATATTATCCATGCAGACCAACATACAGATGCTGCTGCTGGTTTATTTCTCACCCGCATAGAATGGCAGTTAGAAGGTTTTAATTTACCAAAAGATTTGATTGAACCTGCATTTAATGCTATTGGTCAACCTTTAGGCGCTACATGGGAATTACACTTTTCTAATACTGTTCCCCGGATAGCTATTTGGGTAAGTAAACAAGACCATTGTCTTTTTGATTTAATTTGGCGACAACGCGCTAAGGAATTTATTGCTGAAATTCCCATAATTATCAGCAACCATCCTGATTTACAGGGAGTAGCGGAACAATTTGGTATTGAATATCATTATATTCCCATTACTAAACATAATAAACTAGAACAGGAAATTAAACAACTAGAATTATTAAAAAAATACCAGATTGATTTAGTTGTTTTAGCAAAATATATGCAGATTGTTAGCGCAGACTTTATTAAACAATTTCCTCAAATTATTAATATTCATCATTCATTTTTACCGGCTTTTATTGGTGCTAATCCCTATCATCGAGCCTTTGAAAGGGGTGTGAAAATTATTGGCGCAACAGCACATTATGCTACTGCTGATTTAGATGCAGGGCCAATTATTGAACAGGATGTGGTGCGGGTAAGTCACCGTGATGAAGTGGATGATTTAGTCAGAAAGGGTAAAGATTTGGAGAGAGTTGTGTTAGCTAGGGCAGTAAGATTGCATTTACAAAATCGCGTTTTAGTGTATGGAAATCGCACTGTTGTCTTTGAGTAAAGGAAATAGTCCCAGATGACATCTAGAGGACAGTAAAAATGTAGACTTTCATGAAATACTAGTCCTGCGGATGTCTTATTCCTAACGACAGATGAAACAGCTAAAATCCCGTTCTCAAGATTTACGCAGCTTATTTGAGAACAGTATCACCATAGAATATGTAGCCGAACCATTAAAAGCTGTAACAGCTGACGCAGATGTAACAGAAGTACTAGATTGGATGCAGTTACAGGATTTTGATGTGGTGGGGGTAAAAACAGGAGATACTATCAGCGGTTATGTGGAACTAACTACATTACTAAAAAGCCAATCTGGAAAATGCAGCGACTATCAACGGGTGTTTCATCCTCAAGAACTAGTCGCTATTTCCACCCCACTGATGAAGTTGTTTCCTATTCTGAAACAAACGCCAAGATTATTTGTATTAGACTGTAATAAAGTAAGTGGTATTATTACTTGTGGTGATTTGCAAAAAGCACCAGTGAGAATGTTGCTTTTTGGTTTGGTGACGCTGCTAGAAATGAATCTGTTACGACTAGTAAGGCTTTATTATCCCCAAGATTCTTGGCAAAAAGTCCTCAAACCTGACCGTTTAGAAGCTGCTCAAAAGTTATGGCGTGAGAGTCAGGAAAGAAATGAAGCTACAGATTTATTAGATTATCTGCAATTTTGCGATAAACGAGAATTGGTATTGAATCAACCAGAACTTTTTCAGCAACTAGAACTGAAATCAAAGCGGTTTGGTGAAAGGTTCCTCAAATCGGCTGAACACTTGCGAAACCGTTTAGCGCACGCTCAAAGTTTAGTCAGTGGTTCCTCTTGGAAAGATTTGATTTCCTTAGCTGAGGACATGGAAAGGCTATTAGTTAGATGTGAAGAGATTGAATAATTATCAATGTATAGCAATCCTATTGGAGTTGATAACTTATCGGTGAGTCAAGGGAACAGGGAATAGGGTACAGGGAACAGAAGTGTTCATGAATCATTCATGAATCATTTAGGACTGCTATATTAGATATTTCCGAAAAAGGATGTAAAGACTTTGCTTACAACGTCTCTACAAGGGTTCTGGAAAACGCATATTTAAATTCGGTCGATGTCTAGTGTAATTGCGATCGCACCACCAATACTCCAAACCCTCCCAAAAATGTCATCATAGTAAAGGTGAAAACATCCAGGAGACAAAACTACGGTTTACGCACGCCCTCTAGCCCGGTTAATTGAACAACTGCAACGCCTACCAGGAGTCGGTCCCAAATCCGCCCAGCGTCTAGCTTTGCATATTTTGAAGCGCCCAGAAGCAGAAGTCGCAGCCTTAGCACAATCCCTGATTGATGCAAAAAAACAAATAGGCTTGTGTCAAGTTTGCTATCACCTCTCGGCTGAACCTGTATGTGAAATCTGCCGCAACCCCAACCGCGATCAGACAACTATCTGTGTAGTTGCAGATTCCCGTGATGTCATTGCACTGGAAAAAACCCGCGAGTATAAAGGTAAATATCATGTCTTAGGTGGGGTAATTTCCCCAATGGACGGTATTGGCCCAGAACAATTGACAGTCCAATCTTTAGTACGGCGCGTCAGTCAGCAACAGCCCAAAGAAGTGATTATGGCCATTAGTCCCAGTATAGAAGGGGAAACAACCACATTATATATAGGACAGCTACTAAAACCATTTACTAAAGTCACACGTATTGCTTTTGGTTTACCTGTGGGTGGTGATTTAGAATATGCTGATGAGGTGACTCTGGCTAGAGCAATGGAAGGACGACGAGAATTAGATTAGATAGAGCAGCAGTCAAACCATTTGGGATTTTAGATTTTAGATTGACCCCAGCAATGAAGTCAGCGGAAAAGATTTATATTTGATTTATGTAGGGGTTTAGCGATGCTAAACCCTCTTCAGGGCTTATTGTCAAGAATGTTTAAGCGCAGAGTGCAGGCCACTTTCACAAAAATCAAACAGGAATCCTAGATATTAGCGGTTGACAGTACTCATATCAGGATAGCGATCGCCTGCGGCTACACCCAAGGGTGCAACAGACTCCAGTCGATTCAGTTCTTCTGGGGTGAGAACAATCTCCACTGCTGCAACGTTTTCTGACAAATAAGTACGGCGCTTCGTACCAGGAATAGGAACAATATCTTCTCCCTGAGCCAAAAGCCATGCTAAAGCCAGCTGACTAGGAGTTACACCTTTTTCAGTAGCAATTACCTTCACCTGTTCCACTAATTGCAGGTTCTTGTAGAAATTTTCACCTTGAAAGCGGGGAGAAATTCGGCGATAGTCATCAGCCGCAAGGTCATCAGGGCTGGTGATTGTACCTGATAAAAAACCACGTCCTAGAGGACTGTAGGGAACAAACCCAATTCCCAATTCCCGCACAGTGGGTAAAATTTCATCTTCTGGGTCACGATTCCAGAGAGAGTACTCTGTTTGCAATGCTGTAATTGGGTAAACTGCATTTGCACGGACAATTGTAGCCGGAGCAGCTTCTGACATCCCGATGTAACGTACCTTACCCTGCTGCACTAATTCTGCCATTGCGCCAATGGTGTCTTCAATTGGTACAGTGGGGTCAACCCGATGCTGATAGTAGAGGTCAATTACCTCCACCCCCAGCCGTTTTAGAGAAGCATCACAGCAGGAGTGGACATACTCTGGTTTACCGTTGACACCCAGAAAACCACCATCTTCACTTCGCACATTGCCAAACTTTGTCGCCAGTATTACCTGATCTCGGCGGTCTTTGATGGCTTTACCAACTAGCTGCTCATTAGTGAAAGGGCCATACATATCTGCGGTGTCGAGGAAATTAACCCCAAGTTCCAAGGCGCGGTGCAAGGTAGCTATTGCTTCTTGCTCATCACGTCCGCTATAGAACTCAGACATTCCCATACAACCAAGTCCCAGTGCTGAAACAACCAATCCTTGTTTACCAAGTTTTCTAGTTTTCATCTTTTTCTACAAGATACTTAACCGATACAAAAAAGCTAACAAATGCTAACAATTACCAGCTTTTTCTTCCTGCTTCATCCTATTCGTGTCGGCACGATCTAGTCCACAGGCTAACACGGTCAATCTGA
>NZ_JACJTQ010000036.1 GCF_014698735.1 Anabaena catenula FACHB-362 | reverse complement strand
ATTTGCACCATAACTGAGTGCATCAGCAATACTGCTAGTTGCAAAATTCAGTTGCGATTTTAAGGAATTAGCAATGTTACTCACAGTGGCTGAAGTATTATTCCATAAAACATTAGCTAATTCACGACCATTGGCGACAAAGGTAGTATTCCAAAGAGCGTTAGTAATTTGATCTATGGAGAGATTTGCACCATAGCTAAGTGCATCAGCAATAGTGCTTGTCGCAAAATCCAGTTGAGATTTAAGAGAATTAGCAATGTCACTAATAGTGGCTGAAGTATTATTCCATAAAACATTAGCTAGTTCACGAGCATTGGCGACAAGGTTATTGTTCCAAAGGATCTTGGCAATATCTCCTAATCCAGCACCGAGTTCATTCATCAAAAATTCGGCAATATCTCCTAATCCAACACTGAGTTCATTCTTCAAAACTTTAGCAACATCAACAAAAATATCAAAGAGTCCACCCACAATTTCACTGGAGAGATCGTTAGCTGCTTCAAGCGTCTCAGAAGCAATTCCACCGGTTAAGACCAATCCCTTAGTCACTAATTTGACTAACTTTTCTATGCTTGGATTTTGGAGAGTATTGATCAAATCATCAATAGCTGTAATGGCAGTTCCTCCAGCTAATCGAGTGAGTTCTTCACTACTTCTACTAATCAATGCTGCTGGAACAGCAGTTAGTGCAACACCTAATGCACCAAGTGGAGGCAAGATAGTACCAACAACTCCTGTAACAACACCAAGGACTGTTATTGTTCCATTAAATGAAGCCCAATCTTTTCTTGCTTCATTAGATATTTCACTACGATTCCAGTATGAAAATAACGGGCTACTTAGGTCGCTAGATCCTAATCCCTTGATAATGGAAATACTAGGATTATCAAAGAGATTATCTTCTTCTTGATTATGCTTATCAAGAATATAATCTATCAAAGGCGAACCATAAATCTTGGAGTTTTCAGTATTCCAATCAAATAACCAGTATTCACCTGAAATATATTCTTCTCCAGCTAAACTTACAAGATCACCGAAAACTACTCCATGAATGACTTTTCCTACATTTTCTGGTTTAAAGGAACTTGCCAAAGCATCGTCAATACCAGGTGAGTTCAAAGTGAAAACCTGACTTAATTTACCACCTTGGTTAGTATAGGCGGCTGCTAGAGATTGAGCCACAGCCCCCCCTAAACTTTCTCCTACGATGATCGGATAATAGCCAGAAATAGAGTTGACAGCAAATTGATTTAACCACTGTTTGATTTGATTATTATTGGCAGAAAACTGTCCAAACCCGATACCTTGAGGATTAGCATCCTCTAAGACATCTAAACGGGTTTCAGGTTGTGTCCCCCGAACAACCAATAAAGGAGGACGAGTATTGCTGTTGCTAGTAAAACCTACTGCATAAAATCCTGTAGTTGTATCATTAAATACTTTTTTGGCTGTATAAGTATGACCTTGAACCGTTATTTGCTGCCCAACAACCCAATCTTCTCTTACCTCTTTAATTAAATATTCATAATCACTGCCAGCAATATTTAAGTAAAAAGTTGGCTCATCATTACTGATGAGTGTAACGGTACTTGACTTGGCTGTCCCTAAGTTGTAACCTGTTCCTGTCGCAAGAGTCAGAATAACTGTTTCATTCGTTTCTGCTACGGTGTCATTAATCGGTGTGACATTCACTATGGCCGTAGCTGAACCCGCCGCAAAGGTTACACTTCCACTTAAATCGCTATAGTCAGTGCCTTTGGTCGCTGTTCCTGAGAGAGTATAGTTCACCGTTAAGGCAGTGGTGGTATTTCCTGTGCGAGTCAGAGTAAATTGACCAGGATTTGCAGTTTGTCCAGTTACAGTTTCCCTTGCACTTGCATCTGTCGCACTGATGGTAATTGTCGGTGGATTGTTGGTTGCAGTATCGTTATCAACTAAGTTAACTGTGGCAGTCTTGGTAGTTCCTAGAACGTAACTTGTAGCGCTGGCTAATGTAACGATTGCTGTCTCATTCCCCTCAAATACAGCATCATCTTTGACATTGACATCAATTATCGCCGTAGCTGAACCAGCCGCAAAAGTAGCTATACCAGTTAAAGTATTATAATCTGTGCCATTAGTAGCCGTACCTGCAACTGTGTAATTAACTATCAAAGATGAAGTTGTACTTCCTGTACGAGTTAGAGTAAATTTACCAGGATTTGCAGTTTGTCCTGTTAATATTTCTCCTGCACTTGCGTCTGTCGCACTAATAGTAATTGTTGGTTTGTCGTTATCAACTAAGTTAACTGTGGCTGTTTTTGTAGTTCCGAGAACGTAACTTGTAGCGCTGGCTAACGTAACGATTGCTGTTTCATTTCCCTCAAATACAGCATCATCTTTGACATTGACATCAATTATCGCCGTAGCTGAACCAGCCGCAAAAGTAGCTATACCAGTTAAAGTATTATAATCTGTGCCATTAGTAGCCGTACCTGCAACTGTGTAATTAACTATCAAAGATGAAGCTGTACTTCCTGTACGAGTTAGAGTAAATTTACCAGGATTTGCAGTTTGTCCTGTTAATATTTCTCCTGCACTTGTATCTGTGGCACTAATAGTAATTGTTGGTTTGTCGTTATCAACTAAGTTAACTGTGGCTGTTTTTGTAGTTCCGAGAACGTAACTTGTAGCGCTGGCTAACGTAACGATTGCTGTTTCATTTCCCTCAAATACAGCATCATCAATGGGAGTGACATCAATTATTGCCGTAGCTGAACCAGCTGCAAAAGTCACAATCTTCGTTAATGTTTGGTAATCCGTGCCATTAGTTGCCGTACCTGCAACTGTGTAATTAACCGTTAGAGATGAAGCTGTACTTCCTGTACGAGTTAGAGTAAATTTACCAGGATTTGCAATTTGTCCTGTTAATGTTTCTCCTGCACTTGTATCTGTGGCACTGATGGTAATTGTCGGTTTGTCGTTATCAACTAAGTTAACTGTGGCTGTTTTTGTAGTTCCTAAAATGTAATTTGCACTACTAGCCAAATTGAGGATAATTGTTTCATTACCTTCAAACACAGTATCATCACTAGGCGTGACATTAATTATTGCCGTTGATAAACCCGCTGCAAAAGTAATACTATTAGTTAAAGTTTGGTAATCTGTCCCATTCGTTGCTGTACCGGAAATTGTGTAATTGACTGCTAAGGATGAAGCGATATCCCCAGCGCGCGTGAGGGTAAATAGACCAGGATTTGCAGTTTGTCCTGCTATAGTTTCAGCCGCATTTGCATCACTAGCACTAATGGTAATTGTAGATAGAGTAGCTTGCTCAACTGTTAATATTTGACCATCAACAAAAATCGTAGTTGAATCATCTTCAGCACGAATCTCTGCAATTTGATTGGCGTTAAGGTGCTTATCTGTAACAACTGCTGCAAACAATTTTCCCTCATCGCCGGGTGTGTCTGCTACATTTATTTGTTTGTCTAGGTAATGTCCAATTTCTTCTATAACTGTATCTTTAATGGTTTCAATATTTCCACTACTCAGTAAATTTTCGGAAAGATAGATTTTATTGGTTTCTCCAGCAAACACTCCTAATGTTTCTGTGGGAAATATAGATGCCTCTAATACTTCTATCTGTGGCAATATCTGAAAATTACCCACCAACCATTGAGAAGTAATTTCATTTAAATTCCCAGCATTGAGATTATCTCCAAAAATCGAGTGCATCTGTGACTGAAAGTCAGGAGACTGTGCAAATTGCTGTAGAGTTGGGTAGATATCTTGTTGGAGGATGTCATTAATAGAAGTTTGCCAGCCAAAAAGATGATTCCATGAGAGCGTCTCCGGTACAATATTAGACCAGTTTTGTGTTGGTGCAATTGTGGGTAATGACAACGGATGAAGACTAAGATGAGGAGATGTCTCAAAGGGATTGACAACTTTTACAGTACTGTCGGAAAAACCGGTTTTTTCCAGTCCAAGAAGAGGATAGGGGAGATCCTGACTGCCGTGTGGTCTTAGCTCATCCATTGCAATTTATACCCTGTATTTACTGAGGAGTGTATTTTTTGAAATTCTTTATAATGTAAGTCTAGAGTATACTAAAATACCTAATCATGAAGTTTTAATGAAGTATATTGTATTAATGATGATGATTCAGTTTAGGAGTATTTAACTAAAAAATGGTAGTAAAATTTAATATGGGCTAAAACGGAAAGCAACCTGACTTAGCAATCCTAATCCGAGCGTGCAAATTTTCTAGGGACTGTCACAATAATGAAGGTAAAAGCTTGGAATCATTACCTGTGAACTCTCCTACCAACACCCCAGCAGAAACCCAAAATCGCAAAGCAGATCACATCCGCATCTGTCTAGAAGAAGATGTTCAATGTCAGCAAGTCACCACAGGACTAGAACGCTATCGCTTTACCCATTGTTGCTTACCGGAATGCGATCGCAATGACATTGATATCAGCACCAATTTTTTAGGAAAAAGCCTGAATGCACCGTTGTTAATCTCCTCCATGACTGGGGGAACCCAACGAGCCGGAATGATTAACCGTCGTTTGGCAGAAATAGCCCAACAATATAAACTAGCAATGGGTGTGGGTTCCCAGCGTGTAGCGGTGGAAAAACCCCAAGTTGCTGACACCTTCGCTATTCGCAAATATGCTCCTGATGTGCTTTTATTTGCTAACTTGGGCGCAGTTCAGCTTAATTATCAGTATGGCGTTGATGAATGTCTGCAAATTATTGATATTTTAGAAGCTGATGCTTTGATTTTACACATCAACCCTTTGCAAGAATTCATTCAACCCAGAGGTGATACAAATTTTCGGGGCTTATTTGACAAAATATCTAACTTGTGCAGTAAGTTACCAGTACCTGTAATTGCTAAAGAAGTAGGTAATGGCATTTCCGCTGTGATGGCAGAAAAACTGATATCTGTGGGAGTACAAGCAATTGATGTCGCTGGTGCAGGTGGTACATCTTGGGCTTTGGTGGAAAGCGAACGGGCAGAAACCTCCTTACAGCGTCGCTTAGGCAAAACTTTTGCTGATTGGGGTTTACCAACAGCAGAGTGTATTACCAGCATTCGCGCTCAGTTTCCCCAAATCCCCTTAATTGCTTCTGGGGGATTACGTCATGGCTTAGATGTCGCCAAAGCGATCGCATTAGGAGCAGATATGGCTGGTTTAGCAATGCCCTTCCTGCAAGCAGCAGATGTATCAGAAACTGCACTGCAAGAGTTAGCAGAGGTATTAATTGCCGAAATCACCACCGTATTATTCTGTACTGGTAACAGAACTTTGTATCACTTAAAGCAATCGGACAGTTTACACAGCATACAATAAAGAAAACAACTTGTTTTTTCTTAGTCATTGGTTTTTTTTACTAATGACTAATGACCAATAACTAATGACTAATAACTAATAACTAAATGAATAATTTCCTCAAACAAACTTTTGCTAGTTTAATTGGTAGCTTACTAGGACTGACTATTTTCTCTGGTATCAGTACTCTAGGCTTATTGTTCCTGATTATCCTTGCTACTACTTCCAAAGATACGGGGCCACAAGTCAAAGATAAGTCCGTGCTGGTTTTTGACTTATCCATGAAAATCACAGATAGCGAACCTAATTCCAGTAGATTTCTACAAAGAACCCTAACAGGTACAAATGAAGATAGCATTACACTCCGCAAAGTTATAGAAACCCTAGAAAAAGCACAGCGTGATCCACGGATTGTGGGTATCTATATAGACGCTACCAAGTCACCCGCAGCTAGTGGACTCGGCTATGCTTCCCTCAAAGAAATCCGTCAAGCACTAGATAAGTTTCGTGGTTCTGGTAAAAAAATTGTCGCCTATGGCTCAGACTGGAGCGAACGGGAATATTATCTCAGTTCGGTAGCTAATAATATCGTCCTCAATCCTGTAGGACTAATGGAAATCAACGGTTTGAGTTCACAACCGATGTTTTTGACGGGAGCATTGCAGAAATACGGTGTTGGTGTTCAGGTCGTGCGAGTAGGGAAATTTAAAGGAGCAGTAGAACCGTTTATATTAGATAAACTGAGTCCAGAAAATCGGCAACAAACCCAGAAATTATTAGATGACGTGTGGGGAGAATGGCGGACATCTGTCGGGACAAGCCGGAAAATTAAACCAGAGAAGTTGCAAGCGATCGCAGATAATCAAGCTATCCTAGAAGCCTCATCCGCTAAAGCCAGTGGTTTGGTAGATCAGGTGGCTTACATAGATGAAGTGGTAACTGACTTGAAAAAGTTAACTACCAGCGATAAAAACGATAAAAGCTTCCGCCAAATTAACATTAGTGATTACGCCCAAGTTAGCGATAAATCAATCGGTGCAGAACGCCAATCAGACAACAAAATTGCCATTGTCTATGCTGAAGGCGAAATCGTCGATGGTAAAGGAGAAGATGGAGAAGTAGGAGGCGATCGCTTTGCCAAAATCTTCAACAAAATTCGCCAAGATCAAGATGTGAAATCTGTCGTTTTACGAATTAATAGCCCTGGTGGTAGCGCCTCCGCCGCTGAAGTCATCCAACGAGAAATCAAATTAACTCGACAAGTCAAACCAGTGATTGTCTCAATGGGTGATGTCGCCGCCTCTGGTGGTTATTGGATTGCCAGCGACTCAAACCGCATTTTTGCGGAACCAAACACCATCACAGGCTCTATAGGCGTGTTTGGCGTGCTGTTCAATGGTCAAAAGTTAGGAAATAACAACGGTATTACTTGGGATACAGTAAAAACAGCCCAATATGCCGATAACCAAACCGTTGCTCGTCCCAAATCCGACCAAGAATTGGCGCTTTACCAACGCAGCGTTAACCGTATTTACAATATGTTTTTAAGTAAAGTTGCTCAAGGTCGAAAACTACCCCAACAAAAAGTAGCAGAAATTGCCCAAGGGCGAGTTTGGTCAGGTGCAGCAGCCAAACAAATCGGGCTAGTCGATGAAATTGGCGGACTAAATGTAGCAATTGCATATGCTGCCAAACAAGCCAAATTAGGCAATGATTGGGAATTGCAAGAGTATCCACAAGTTACTACTTTTGAAGAACGCTTATTGGGGCGAAAACTAGAAGAAGCACAAGCAAAATTAGGGATGGATAAAACTCAAATTAAACCTGTTAATCCCCTCCTTGCAGAATTTGAGAAATTGCAACAGGAAATTTCAATTTTGAACAAAATGAACGACCCCCAAGGAATTTATGCCCGCTTACCTTTTACCTTGAAGATTGACTAATCTGATGGGGATATCAAGTAGTCAGAATCAGGATTTACAGGATTTGAAGATTGGCAGGATTTAATGATTAATTATGTATTTTTTCATCCTGTACATCCTTTAATCTTGGACATCCTGATTCTGACAAATTATTTATTTTTTGATCCTGTACATCCTTTAATCTTGGACATCCTGATTCTAACAAATAGGGAATATTGCTTGGTTTAGTGACTGTACTAACCATATATGATATACCTTCGAGTTTAGCTAATAAATTATACTAAAATAATAGCAAGTCTCAGATCCCCTACTTCTTGGAGAAATAGGAGATCTATGTCGTGATTCTGATAGCTGTTAAAAGCGATAATTGCGGTAGCTGCGCTGACTAGAAGGATCACCAATCCACATACTTGTCGGTACAGCATTACCTTGAGGATCTACTTTCACTTGTACCGCTATTGCTGGTCTCTGTCCGTCTGTATTTTCCTGTGCTTGCAAGATATCATTGTTAATTTGCTGCCGTTGTTCATCTTGCAGATAATAGTTTTCCAAGCCATAGTTAATCAACCCATTTTGATAATTACCCTTTAAAGCTACCTGATTATTGGGGAGGTACATAGGCAGACTACTACTCACTCGCATTGGTCTCCAAGCCCTGGGAACACCACGTTCAGAAGATTGTTGTTCTTGCAAAATCAAGTATAAAGTACTTCCCTGAGCTATTTGTCCGTTTCTCACGGAATTTCTCCTAACCCAATCTCTCCAACCCGGTAGTCTTCTTAGAGTTTCGCTCCGAGAAATATTATAATCAAGGGTCAAAGAAGATCCCTGCATCATATTATTAGTATTCACAGGTACAGTTTGCAAAATTACTGACTTCCCAGTCATGTCTGTGTACATCGCTTGGGTGGGAACTGCCAAAATTAAGCCGATTTGCACCATCAACGGCGCTACTAATCGCCAAATAGGTAGAGGCTTATTCGCTTTCTGTTCAGTGGCAATTAGATAATCCCGGAAAGTCAACTTTTCGGAAAATTCCATTTCTGGAGTTAAGGTTTTATTTGGTTCAGATGAGTTACTTTTCATGAAAACTAATTGATAATTGTTTACTTGTCATTTGTCATTTATAGCCGTGGACAGGGTGGTTAGGACATCAATTGATAATGAAACTCTCACTACAAGAGGGTTTTACTCCTGACTCCTGACTCCTGACTCCTGACTCCTGCTATATTCAGTTGTTAATACCCAATGACTCATGACTAATAGGAATTTAAACGCAGAGATTTAGGAATAAATATTGTGTTACGTCAATTGCCTTGCTTCTTACTTGCAGAATTAGATGCAGGAGATAAGCGACGTTCAAACCACTGGCCAGCAGCTATGAGAGAATAGCCACAGGAGATAAAGACAAGTGACCTAAAAAGTACATCCGTGTCGTACTCCAACACCCGGCTGATAATTTGCAAGATAAACAGTAATATCCCACACCAAAAAGAGCGCCTTTTACTTAACTTCAATCCTTCTTGAATTAACCCCCAAGCTAATGTTGCCAAAAGGACATTGAAGATAAAAATGCCCAGTTCAGTAATCCGGCCAATCGCTTGATGCCAAAAAGGGACTATGACAATGAAACCCAGAAAGATGCTAATGACAATGAACGTAAAAAATACTTCTCTCCGGGGTGGGCTATTTCTATGACGCAACAGAAACAACCATTGCAATACAGCCAAACCGCTGAGAATCCCCAAATCAATTATGGGCAGAGATTGGAATCCATTCAAGAAGGAATTACCATCAATTGGTGATTGCCACTGCCAACGGAAAGACAACAGATAAAAGACTACGCCAAAACATATCAACCCTAAATTACGGGCTAGGGGTTGAAACAACCTGTAATTGATGATTGGGAATAGCAAATCATCATAACTCCAGAGTAATGCAGGTGGGAGCGCTAAAGCAAAAGATGCTACCCAAGGAACTACATCAGAAAAAGTTAACAGGGGTAGTGGGTTCAGGTTATATTGCAAGGAAAAAGTAAAGGCTACTACTGCTAGTCCAAAAATCCACCGTGAACGGCAAACATAGGCTAAAGGAACAAACAGCAGCCATGATAACAGAGGCATATGCCGTACTGCTAACCGCGCCCAATTCAACTCATTTGGAGAAGAGAAAAACTCTCCCAATCCTATCCAATAGCCGATTTGCACCAAGATAATGGACAAAATTCCCAAGGAGTTCAAAGATAGACTATAAGCCATAACTAAAACACCAAACCCCCAAGCCAAAAACAACTCAGAAGCTGAACCGCTAATATTGAATATTTGCGCCATCAGCCATAAAGTTGCCCCTAAAATCAGGCTGCTGAGAATTAGCAAAGCTTCTCCTAGTAAGCGTTTGCTGCGTTGTGGCTTTTTACCTTCAGCTAAAGCAAGTGCAGGTTGTCTCCATGTGAAAAAACCAGTGATAGCAGTAGACAAAAACAAACTCATTAACAAGATAAACTTGACTTCTCTTGACCATGTTTGCCAATTTGTGGCTACAAAGATAATTACACCTAAGGCTAAAAGTAAGCCACCGAAAGCAATGGCTACTAACCCAGAACTTTCCCGTGCATCCGCTTCTATCTTATTAAATTGATAGCGGTCTGCTAATTGCTGGTGTTGGGAAGAACTAATAAGTCCTTCATCTCGCCAAAGTTGTGCTTCTTGGCGTAGTTTTCGCTGAAAATTATCTAAGATCATGACCTCTCCGGTGCAATGGGTTAGTTTAGCAAGTGTCAAAACACGGTTAGCTTCTAGCCAAAGGCCAGAAGCCGCGCCGGACGCGCTTCGCAAACGCAATCTAAATGGTGGTCATTATATTTTCAGTATGCAGCCAAATACCTTAATTGCATTGTTCTGCTGTAACAGTTTCAATACTGTTCTAATTAGCTAAAATTACTCAAATTTTGAATATGGAAAAGCCTTCAAATTTATTACTTAAAGTTTCACGCCGTTTATTTAAAGATCCAGAAGAACAAGCAAAGTTCATCGATGCTTTAGTTAATCCTCAACCTTTTTTACCTTGTATTCTTTGGTGTCAAGATCAGCCGGAAATCTCTCCTTTTTCGGTAGAAACACCTCTGAGTTGGCAACCAAAATTTGTAGATCGGTTGCATCTGGGAGAAAAACCAGGTCAACATCCCTTACATCAACAAGGATATTTTTATTGTTTAGATTTTTCTTCTGTGTTTTCTGCTTCTACTTTGTTAACTATTAATCAATCAGTACCTTTGGTGTTTGATATGTGTGCTGCACCAGGAGGTAAGAGTGTTTTTGCTTGGAAAGTATTAAAACCTCATTTGCTGATTAGTAATGAGGTGATTGGTAAGCGGTTAGGAATGCTAATTTCTAATTTGAAGCGCTGTCAGATTAAACCTGCTGGAGTAGTACATCGAGATTCTAGTATTTTTGCCGAAATGTTTCCAGAATCAAGTAATTTAGTTATAGTAGATGCTCCTTGTACAGGGCAATCTTTATTAGCTAAAGGTGAAAAAGCACCTGGATGTTTTCATCCTACTTCAATTAATAAAAGTGCAAATCGTCAAAAACGCATTATCGCTAATTCAGCACAAGTTGTAGCTCCACAAGGTTACTTAGCTTATATGACTTGTACTTATTCTCCAGAAGAAAATGAGCAAGTATGTGAATGGTTTTTAGAAAGATTTCCCCATTTTCAAGCTGTAGAAGTTAGTCATTTATCAGCTTATCAATCATATTTAACTGACATTCCTTGTTATCGAATGTTTCCTCAATATGGTTTGGGGGCTGGTGCATTTACGGTGCTGTTTAAAAATACAACTGAGGGTGAAGGGAAGAAGATTGATATAGAGACGATATCGCCGATGTGTAAATATTTAACTATATAGGAATAATATTTGATTTTTGAAATCTAGGTTTGGTGGGCAATGCCCACCCTACGAAACTTAAAATTTTATGGCTACGCCACGCAAGCTATCAGCTATCATTTATAATTCCTATACAAGTATTTGTAGTGTGCGTTAGGCAAAGCCGTGACGCACCATTAATCGAGTTTAGTGATTATAAAACCTAGACCCCAAAAGACTCTTCAGACTGTCCCCTGTCACCTGCTATATAAGATTGGGTTGTGTGCCGCTGAACCCAATCTTAAATGAGACAGTGACAAAATTAAATATGCGTTATCTAAAAGTCTGCAAATTTATCTGTAGCTGCAATTAAAGCGTTGCTAATTCCTGGTTCACTCATGGAATGTCCCGCATCAGGAATAACGATAAATTCTGCTTCTGTCCACGCTTGATGTAATTCCCAAGCGGATATCATCGGACAAACTACGTCATAGCGTCCTTGGACAATTATAGCGGGAATGTGGCGGATGCGGTCAACATTTAAAAGTAATTGATTTTCCTGTTCAAAAAATCCCTTGTTAATAAAATAATGGCATTCAATCCGTGCAAAAGCCGCTGCAAATTCATCATCACCAAACTTTTGCTTAAGTTCTGGATCTACAAAAAGTTTACTTGTACTACCTTCCCAAATTGACCAAGCACGGGCTGCTTCTAGTTGAATTTGCAAATTTGGACTAGTCAAACGTTTGTAATAAGCTGTAATCATATCTTCTCGTTCAGCGACGGGAATGGGTTTAATATATTCTTCCCACGCATCAGGAAAAATATAACTAGCACCTTCTTGATAAAACCAGGATAATTCCTTTTCTCTTAACATAAAAATGCCACGCAAAATTAATCCTGTGCAGCGAGAAGGATGACTTTGACTATAAGCTAATGACAACGTGCTTCCCCAACTTCCACCAAATACAACCCACTTTTCTATTCCTAAATGCTCGCGTAATTTTTCAATATCGCTGACTAAATCCCAAGTGGTATTTTCTCGCAGTTCAGCATGAGGCTGACTTTGACCACAACCACGTTGATCAAACATTACTAAACGCCATTTCTCTGGGTGAAAATATTGCCGATAAAAGGGTGGACAGCCGCCACCAGGTCCCCCATGTAGTAACACTATTGGTTTTCCTTGGGGATTACCTGATTCTTCAAAATGAATTGAGTGTAAGTCAGAAACCTGTAAGTAATCTTCGCGGTAAGGTTGGATAAGTGGATAAAGTTCTCGCATTTTGTTGATTGACACAAAAATAATACTGTTATTATTTACTCACACTTTTTAAATCAATTAATTTTTGGCAATTTGGCAGATTTTCTGATTGTTGTATTGCTATTCTAGATCCGCGAATGTCTTTGTGCGATAATTCCGACTTGCAGAATCCCTCGGTCTATAACCGGGGGTATTTTTTATGATGTTGCTAAAATGTTTATTTTTAAGCTTAATACTCAGCATATTTTCTTATCAAGAATTTGCTACCATTACCACTAATTTACTTGTTTAAGCTGCTGGATAATGTCAAAATTTGCAAGATGACCTGGAACTGATAGTTGCGGACTAAACTTTTCAAGCCAGCAATTAAGCCAGTCTGTACTTCGGGAATTTGATCAATCAGATTTAGTACTTCCTCTTCATCACAACATAATGCAGCTTGGTGTAATTCGTTCAGCCAACTTGAGGGCATGACAGATAGACTTTCAGATATTACAATTTTAGATTGTTCGTCTTGAATATTACTCTTAATAGGTAATTGAGGATTTTCTTCAACATCTGAACTAGGAGAAATCCCTTCTGCTGTGGCTAATTGGACTGGAATATCAAAATAGAAAGTACTACCCTGATTGAGATGACTGGTAACGCGGAGATTGCCATTCATTAAGTTAACAAACTTGTGGCTAATGGAGAGTCCTAATCCAGTTCCTTCTATGGATGTTGCAGCTGTGTTGGAGATGCTATGCGATCGCGCAGATTGGACAAAAGCATCAAAAATTGTGGTCAGTTCCTCCGGGGCAATACCAATACCAGTATCTTCGACTTGAAAATGGAGGGTGAGTGGGTCAATTTGGGCATTATGGTGATTTTTGACTTCTGCACGTAGAGTGACACTACCTTGGTCTGTAAACTTAAGGGCGTTATTCAGCAGGTTAATCAGTACTTGGCGGAGTTTATTGGCATCGGTGGTGATGTACTGAGGTAAGTCTGAAGCTAGTTCTAGATTAAGTTGTAAGTTTTTAGCTGCGGCTTTCAAGCGGAACATTTCTTGCAGGGACTCTAACAGCGCTATCAGGTCAAAGCTGGTTTCATTCAATACCATGCGTCCGGCTTCAATTTTGGATAAATCTAAAATTTCGTTGATGAAGTTAAGTAGGTTATGGCCACTGCGATGAATGATTTGGAGATTTTCTTGTTGCTCTAAACTGAGAGAACTGTCACGTTTCATGACTTGAGTGAAGCCCAGGATGATGTTAAGTGGTGTTCGCAATTCATGGCTCATGTTTGCTAAGAAAATGCTTTTTGCCTGATTTGCGGCTACTGCTGCTTCTTTGGCTTGTCGAAGTTGTATTTCGGCTTGTTTGCGGTCTGTGATATCTATGGAATAGCCAACTACTTCTTTGGGGTTCCCTGCTTCATCTCTGATTAATCTTAATTCTGACTGTATCCAGCGATAATTACCATCTGCATCGAGGAAACGGTAATTATGAGCGTAAATATTCCTTTCCAGCAACTTTGGCAGATTGGCGAACACTTGTTCCTTGTCTTCTGGATGGATGTGATTTGCCCAAAAGTTTTCCTCCTCTAAGACTGCTTGGGCTGTATACCCCAGCAAATTCTGGACGTTTTCACTCATGAAGGTGAGACTGTAGTCATCTGGATTATAGCTATAGATCATGGCTGGACTGGAGGTGAGCAGATAGCTTAACCGTTGCTCACTTTTGCGGAGGGCTTTTTCAAAGAGTATGCGATCGCTAATATTGATGCTACTACCCACCAGGCGATAAATCTGCGACGATTGATTACGTATCGGTGTTAGACTCGTGAACCACCAGTAATATTGCCCCTGGAAAGGAAGATATTCTTCATAGGTGATGGTCTTACCTGCGTCAATACATTTTTGATAGTTTTGTCGTACCGCAGCCGCAAAATCTGGAGGAAGTATCTGTTCAGGAGTCTTACCGAAGATATCTGCTGTTTGAATTCCCGTTAACCTTTCATGGGCTGGGTTTAGCCCTACATAGCAAAACTCACCATCAGCCAAAACATCAATCACAAAAATGGATTGCTCAACACCATCGTAAATGATTCGTAAAAATGCTTCTTTTTCTTGTAAAGCTAGTTCAGCTTGTTTGCGATCGTTAATATCCCTACCAACTGCTTGAAATTCTACAAACTCTTCTTGCTCATCAAATATCATCAGGTTAATCCACTGAGTCCAGCGGATTTCTTTACCAATAATGACGCGATTTTCAATCACTACCGTGGGATTTTCCCGGCTCATTGAGTTGATAAGTTGGGCGACATATTCTCTGTCTTCCTCAAAAATGACAGGGTAAAAATTATGTGCCAACAACTCTTCTGGCGATCGCCCAAAGTATCGGCAAAATGCTTGGTTGACAAAGGTTGTAGTGCCATCTGGTTGATAGCGGATAATTAGTTCAGTTTGATCTTGAACAATGGCACGATAGCGATCTCTACTGGCGTGTAAAGCAGCTTGTGTTTTTTTCAGTTCAGTAATTTCTTTACTGATGGAGAGAACGCAGGGTTTACCATCCAGTTCGATGATATCGCAAGAAAGAAGAGATACTTTAATTTCTTGTGTTTTTGTCCGCCAATGAAATTCTTGGTTGCGGACAAATCCTGTTTGTTTGAGTTGTTGGGATATCGCTTCTACTTCTTGAGGATTTACCAAAAGATTAATTTCTATTGCTGTACGACCGATAAGTTCATCATAGGTATATCCAGCAAGTTGCAAAAAAGCATTGTTAACATCAATCCAGCGTCCATCCTCTAAGAGAGTAATGGAAATAGCATCAGGGCTGGTACGAAATATGGTGGCATATCTGCCTTCTAACTCTGACAGATTTACTTGAATTTGTTCAAAGTTGTCTCTTAACTGCTGCGCCATCTGGTTAAAAGATTGTGCCATATGAGCCAATTCTCGTATAGGCTGATTTTGGGGAATTCGCTGCTGCAAATCGCCTTGAGCCATTAAGGATGAAATCTGGCTAATATTCAGGATGGGACTGGCCAGCCAACGGGTAATCAGAGAAGTGAGTGCGATCGCTATGATTACCGCAAATATTACCAAATTTATCGTAGTTTTGTTTGTGTCATGAATGCGACCTACAAAATCAGATTTGGGTATAACTGTCACAATCAACCAATTCAAACCATAATCATTTTTATAAGGTTGAATCTGAGATAAATAAGGTTGTTCATTTTCGATAAATTGCCAATTTTGGAGTTTGTTTATCTGACTCCAATCGTCAACTTTTGATTTTATAAATTGGCTGGCAGATTTAATTAATGGATGTCGGCTTTGGTTAGCAATAATTCGCTCTATTTTACCATCACTAGTTTTAATAAAAGGTAATTCATCTGTTGAACTAGCAATTAAGGAACCATCCATTTCGGTCAGAAATACAATCCCCGAATGCCCTAATTTTAAATTATTGAGAAACGTATTGATGTTTTTTAATAATAAATTAACGCCAAAGACTCCCGTAAGTTTTTTAGTCACGGGGTCATAAATTGGCAAACTTGCATTAATTTTCAGATTCCTGCTATTAGCAGATGTATAAACAGGACTCCAATTTGCTTTTTTTCTCTGTTTGGCTAACTTATACCAATAGTTTTGTCTAATATCCCAATCAGGTGGATATTCTCCCACTTTTAATAATTTAACACGCTCACCTTTGGAGTTAACTTCATACCGTTGAAATTTCCTAATCCTCGGACTATCCGTTACAGTAATTTGGCGTTTTCCATCTGTGGAGACAGCAATTCTAAAGCTACCTTCTTCGTTAGCATAGACAATATTTTCAAGATTATCAAAACTGTAGATTTGCTCAATTAAATGACGTTCTACAGCCTCAATATTAGTAATATCAAGATCACCATCTTTAACTTCGTTAATATTGATCTGATTAATCAGATGTGGTAATGATAGATAATTGTCTAGATAAAGATAGATACGATTTCCAACTTCAACCATTAATTGCTGTGTTACTTCCTCTACAACCTGGTTACTTTTATGTAAACAAAAAAAGTTAGTCAGTCCTACTGTAATCACCAATAGCAAGATCAACGGTAGAGTTAGAACTGTGCGAAGGGGAAGTGCGGGAAAACGATTGTAAAGCATAGATATTCGCAGAATACAAGTAGTCGGACAAAATTAAATTCACTCGTTGAGAGAGGGAACAGGGAACAGGGAATTCTTAATTTTCTTCGCGTCCCCGCGTCTCCCCATCTCCGCGTCTCCGTGTCCCCGTGTCCCCGTGTCTTCTTCAAAAATAATTCCTTGATGGTAGAGAGAAAGCGGATTTATCCGTGGAATCAATCCACAATCTAAAATCTGTCTTGAAAAGTTTGTTACGGAGGGAAACCTTCCTGAGAACTTTTCGCAAAATCCAAAATCGATTGAGATCGAGTAATCAGGCGATGATGCAAAATACAAAAATATAAATTAAATGGCAGAAGATATACAGTAGGTATTACGTCCTTGGGCTTTTGCCTGATAAAGTGCCTCATCTGCGGCAGCAATAAGCTCTTTTGGTGGAGTTTGACCTTGAGGAATTATACTAGCAATGCCTATACTCAAAGTTAATTGATTACTGGAAGAAAATTGATGGGGTATGGCTAGTCTGGCTATTTCTGCTTGAATCTGTTTAGTAATATGAATTGCTCCGTCTACATCCGTATTGGGGAGTAGAATCACAAATTCTTCACCACCATAGCGAGCTACTAAATCCGCAGGACGATGGCAGGTACGTGCGATCGCTTCTGCCACTTTTCTCAGGCATTCATCACCAGCTAGATGCCCGTAGTAGTCGTTGTAGGATTTAAAATAATCAATATCCCCCAGAAGTAATGACAAGGGTGCTTTTTCCCTTCGCAGTCTTTGCCACTCATGAGAGAGTGATTGATCAAAACACCTGCGATTGGCAATCTGTGTTAAGCCGTCTAAATTTGCTAACCGCAGTAATTCTTTATTAGCTTGTTTTAGTGCCTCCTCTGCTTGCTTGCGCCCAATAAATGCACTCAACTCCATAGCCACTGCATTCACCAACTCTACAAGTTGGGGATTATGGGGTAAGAGCGATCGCTTGAAGAAGCACATAACTACAAGTGTTTCTCCTTCTAGGCTAATTGGCACTGCAAATACAGTCTTCAATCCGGCCTTATTCGCCGATTCAACCCTGATAAACATATCTTGCTGCACCTGTGAAACATCCTCAATCCATTGCGGTTGCTGGGTTGCACCGACTTGACCGATTAGTCTTACTCCATAGGAAAAAATGTATTCTAAACTTGCTAGGTGAAAGTCTTTTAACTGTTGATCAATAGGATCATAGGCAACTTGTCCTAGTTCTAATCCTGTACCATCTAAGTTGGTGATCCAAGCCTCTCCATAGTCCCAACCTATCACCTGACAAACTTCGCACAAAACAGCATCCAACGCATGATTTAAATTCAGGGCTTGATTTACTAAAGTCATGGTTTTTATTAATAGTTGCAGTTTTGCTTCAGTTTGCTTTCGCTCTTCTATTTCCTTGCTTAATGCCTGATTATGTTGATAAAGTTCCTGGCTTTGTCTGACAATGGTTAGTTGATGCTGAACTCTGATTAATACTTCTTCAGCTTGAAAAGGTTTAGTAATATAGTCAACACCACCAACCTCAAATCCTTTGACTTTATCAGTAACAGCATCTAGGGAACTTAAGAAAATGACAGGGATATGACGGGTTTCATGATTTTGTTTCAGCATTGAGCAAACCCTGTAGCCATCGATTGTAGGCATTTTGATGTCTAACAGAATTAGATCAGGTGCTTCAACTTTTACAGTATCCAAAGCTACTTCCCCACTGATAGCTTTTCTGACTTTGTACCCTTGCTGGCTCAAAATCGCAGATAGTGTACGCAGGTTGTCTGGATGATCATCAACCACCAGTAAATTAGCGTTATACACAGATGGTTTTGTTTCTATTAGCGAAATGGAGGTAACTTGTCCGCTACTGTAACCCTCTTTAGCTTGGATTTGGTAGGACATTTCTTACGAAAGTTTGGCAATTTTAAGTATATTTTTTCGTAGAATCTGATCAATTGTCCTTAGTGTATGGTAGAGGTTTGGTATCGAGTTGCTAAGATGGTGTTCTCCGTTACGATGCTTCATATATAGGTAAATGACGATAGTAACACAATCTAAGTTTTTACGCCATTTTATAAGTAAATAGGATGAAAACCCCGGAATGCCTTATTGAAATCCCAAAAAGATTTCAATAAGGTATGTCTTTTAAGCCGGGGATGAAAGCCGACTAATGGCTTTAGCCATCAGTATTCTTCTGGTGGAAAAGGCGTAGCCGTAAATATGTTTATTGTTTTTATGATCAATAAAAATATATACCTCAGTGAATTTACTATACAAAAATTTGCTTAAGTAATATTAAAATATTTATTCATAATTCTATTATTCAATATGTCAAACTTACCGCATCAGTGTAAAAATTTATCAGTACAAGTTGAATCTATCTTACAACTTCTACAGCAAGAACCAAGTTTGCGTTCTCAAGATATTACGCCGGTAAAGCTTTCTTTGGATAAAGCGATTTCTCCCAAGTTTGAAATTGTCTTTGCTGGTGCATTTAGTGCGGGAAAGTCGATGTTAATTAATGCACTATTAGAGAGAGAATTGTTGTACAGTGCAGAGGGACACGCTACAGGGACAGAATGTAAGATTGAGTATGCACCAGCAGATGCAGAAAGAGTAGTTTTAACTTTTTTGAGTGAAGTAGAAATTCGAGAACAAGCTATTTCTTTGTGTCAGCAGTTGGGGTTTAATACAGTTGCGAATATTAATCAATCTGATGTGATTGATTTACTCCGACAAGGTTGTGAAGTAATTATTCAGCAAGAGGGTGGGGAAAGTAAATCAGAACGCGCTAAACAAGCAAAAGCATTAATTTTGTTGTTAGAAGGATATATAACTAACCGCGATCGCATCAAGACAGTTAATAATGCTACATATTCAATGGAACAATTTAACTTTACTAATCTCAAAGAAGCTGCTGGATATGCACGCAGAGGTAGTAACAGCGCGGTTTTGAAGCGAATTGAATATTATTGCTATCATCCTCTTTTACAAGATGGAAATGTCATTATTGACACCCCAGGAATCGATGCACCAGTAGAAAAAGATGCACAATTAACTTACAGCAAAATTCAAGACGCGGATACGTCAGCGGTAGTGTGTGTACTCAAACCTGCTGCTGCGGGTGATCTGACGAAGGAAGAAACGGAACTTTTAGAAATGATGCGGGGAAATGCAGGAATACGCGATCGCGTTTTTTATATTTTCAACCGCATTGATGAAACTTGGTACAACACTCAACTTAGACAACGATTAGAAGATTTAATTAATGGACAATTTCGTGATAGCACAAGAGTTTATAAAACCAGTGGCTTATTAGGATTTTACGGAAGTCAAATTAAACAGACAAACAGATTAGATCGATTTGGGTTGGATTCGGTTTTTGCAGAAACTATTAAAGGTTTAGATGGGAGGGAAGAAATACCTCAATTTGTCTATGCTTTTAATAACTATTGCGTTAGTTCGGGAAAACTTTCTCCTAGTCAATTCCGAATTTCTCTTAATGGCTTTGAAACTCCCAATGAAAACTATGTCCGAATTTTAGATGAACAAGGAATACTGCTAATTAACCAACTAATTCACGATAGTGGTATTGAAGACTTTCGCACAGCGATCACTCGCTATTTAACTGAAGAAAAGCGTCCTCAATTATTTAAAAATCTTGCAGATGATTTAGAAGATATTTGTATTAATCTGAAAAAACATTATCAAAGTTCTCAGCGAGATTTAGATAGTCAACCGCGAGAAATAGAAACGATGAAGGCACAAGAATTACAACGCCTAAATCAGCAACTTCAGCAAGTTGGTAGAGACTTTAGTCAGCATATCACAGATGAAGTTAATAGATTAATTAATAATTCCTGTGAAGAGTTTGAATCTGATTTTCGCCAACTGCAAACCCGGATGATTCGTCGTTTGGATGAGTTGCTAGATACCTTCTCAGTTGCTAATGCTTATCGACGTGCAACTGTCAGTCATCCTCGTAACGCAACTGCACCTTTATTAGCTATTTTAGTAGAAGCATTTTATTACTTAGCTAATCAGTTGGAAGATATTTTAATTGAGTCTTGTGAACAATTAATTGCTAATCTATTCCAACGATTAATTGAGAAGCTTCAAAAGTCGGAACATTATCGCCAATTGTACCGTTTGTTAGGTAATGATGGTGGAATTGAACAAGAAGTAAAGGTGATAGAAAAACAAGTCGCTCAAGTTTTGATTAGTGCTGCTAGTATAGAGTGCGATAGATTTGTCAGAGAAAGTCCTAGATTTTACGATGAAGGTACTTTTTCTATCTATCAATTTCGTCAAACGTTACAGCAAACGTCCCAAGGTTATGATGCAGAAAGCGTTATAGAAGCTGAACCAGCAATTAGACAATTATTAAAGTTAGATTTTGAGCCTAAAGTTTCTCATACTATTCGCAAATCTTTCCGTCAAACTATTAACCAAACTCTCAAAACTCAGTTGTTACCAATGGCTGAAAAACAAGCAGATCATATTTTGCAGCAGTATCCCTATGCGCGGGCTTATTTGGAAGCTACTTTGGAACAGGAATCTGCGGAAAAAATTGCCAATAATCAGCGGTTATTGGGTGTTGTAGAACAAAAGATTGAGGATTATAATGCGGCTGTTTCTGGTATTAACAATTGTTTGCAAGCGATGCAGTTATATGAACATCTTTTGCCTATAATTGATGTGATATCTTTTAATAATGTGATTGTTTCTGAGGAAGTATTAGAAGTTTAATTTTAATATTTATCACAGGTAAATGTGAGGACTTATCTGTGATTCTATTATTTTTGTTTCGTGCCAAATCGCAAATAACGCAAAGGAAAAAATGGATATGGAAGATAAGTTCAAGTTAATAACTTGTCAGGATAATGATGTTGTTGAGTTTGAAGAATATATGTATAGAGTTACTCAACTTAGACAAGCATTATATAAACTATCTAATTCTGATTCTGATTTAGCACAGCAGTTGCATCAATCCTTAGAAGAACGGGGAGTTTATATTAATAAATCTTATCAAACTTTGTGTGATGAAGGTATAGATTGCGAAATTTTAAACCTAGGTTCTCAAAACTGGAAAAAAGGTAAATTGCGATTTCAACTTAGCGTTGAATTTTATGTTGAAGATGATCATACAGTTAACTCTAACAATGATACGTCAATAATGACAGAACCAGATTCGCCTCTTGATGATCTTCGTCGCATGATTAATGATAGTACCTCATAAATCAATTAGTTCTACCAAGCAGACTAAGTTTATATCACCGCAATTTATAATCGTCAGGTATGTTTATTAATTGTATTTAATATTCATTTATGGGGATATTTGCTGGATAAGCAAAAATAAAAATTCACACTCTTCTAATCTCAAATAGTGATATTTTAAATTTAAATACTAATCCAGCAACATCTAAATCAATGTTAAACAATATCACTGAAAGAATCTACAAATTCAACAATGGACGCAACCCTGAATTTTTGAAATTAAAATACCAGAATATGCGTTCTGATGTGTTCACATTTTATCGTGGAACTTGTCATTTATTTTATGAAGATTTTCCTCAAGATTCATTACTTAATGCAGCCCCAGCAGTATGGATTTGTGGTGATTTACATTTAGAAAACTTTGGTAGCTATAAAGGACATAACCGATTAGTCTATTTCGATATGAATGATTTTGATGAAGCTGTTCTTGCTCCTTGCACCTGGGATATAGTAAGATTTGTAGTTAGTATAATAGTTGGTTGTCACGCTTTGGGAGTAAATGCTACAGAAGCATTGCATTTAAGTAATCATTATCTAGATGCTTACAGCGAAACTCTCTCTAAAGGACAGATAAGAAGTGTAGAAAAAGAAACCGCTCAGGGTTTAGTTAAGGATTTATCGGAAAGCTTAAAATCCCGAAAACGTTCTGAATTTTTAGATCAGCGTACGAAAGTAAAAAAAGGTAAACGGCGCTTAATTATCGATAATCAACGTATTGCTGAAGCGACAGAAGAACAGCAAGAAAAGGTAAAAACATTAATTACATATTGGCATAAATTAACCAAGCAAGATCAAGATTTTTATCAAATATTAGATGTGCAAATCAGGATAGCTGGGACTGGTAGTTTGGGTTTAGAACGCTATATAATTTTGGTAGAGGGTGAAGGTTCTCCAGATCACAATTATTTGTTAGATTTTAAGGAAACAAAAACTAGTTCATTACAACCTTATTTAAAAATACCTCAGCCACAATGGGAAAGTCCAGCCGCACGAGTTGTAGCTATTCAAAACCGGGTACAGGGAACTCCACCTGCATTGTTGGAAGCGATTGGTGATGGTGATAAATCCTATGTTTTGCGGGAATTGCAACCAACACAAGATAAGGTGAATTTAAAGGGGTGGAATGGTAAATTCGGACGTTTAGAAAAGTTAATTCAAACAATGGCTGAGGTGACAGCTTGGGATCAATTACGTAGCGGTGGTAGACAAGGTTCTGCTATTGCGGATGATTTAATTGATTTTGCTAACTCTTCTAAATGGCGTGAATCTATTTTAGAATATGCACTTAACTATTCTGATCAAGTAGAAAAAGATTTTCGGGAATTTTGTCAAACATCATAAGTAACACTCCACGTATTTCTATCTCACTAAAGATAAGGGGTTATGTGTTTCCACAGGATAAATATGAATGTGAAATTTGCGGTAAAACTACTGGTATAGCAGGAGGCAGGAGGCAGAGGGCAGGAGGCAGGAGGGAAAGCCTTATTATATCTAAGTTTCAAGGATTAATAATGTCCTAATTATCCTGGCTACATCTGTAAATCTAACCTCTCGATTTACTATATTATCTCTTTAGACAGTGGTGGAAAAAATGATATTTGTAATCTACAAACCCTATGTTTAAGTTGTCAGCATCACAAAACTGACAGAATTGATCACCTATTTCAATAACATTTTCAACTTTAAGCTAGGATGGACTTTGAGTTAATCATTTCTATGCCTAAAAAACTCAAAACTAAGTCCCGTGAATTCCCTAAAGCTGTCACTTTAACTTTTTACATCTTCGCTGTTATGGCTGTTTTAGTGGCAGCGTTTCCTTGGTTGTACGAGATAAAAACTAAAGCGGGGATTGATATCTCACCTAAATATCACGCTGGAACATTTTTTGAGAAACATACTAACGGATTGTTTAGGTGTGAGTGGTTGTATCCCTATCATTGTGACCGTTCTAAAAGTTAAATCGCAGTAAAATGGTGGGCAATGCCCACCTGACAAAAGTTATTTTATTCTCCCAGCCCTGGCGACTAGAAGTCGCGCGCCACTTGCTTTAAGTCGGCAAAGCCGCCCAACGCAGTGGCTTGGCTACACACACAAAGTCCTCCTGCGCGGACTAAATGCCTAAACTTTGAAAGAATGAAATAGTCTACCCAATAAATCTAGGCTAATTTTTTCTCAATCATGCTGACATCAACGGCTAATTTTTGCCCTAATTTCAGTAGTTGACGACAGTGATCTGTTTCTGCTTGATTGTTAAAGTTGCTGAGACACATGGGAATTATTTGACTATGTAAACAGCTAAAGTAGAGTTCTTGGGATTTTTCTAAGGAAATGCCAAGATTTAGCTGATGCCCCACATCTATCAACTTTTCAAGACGTTGGATATCTGTCTCAAATGCGCCATTAGCATCGTGTAAGACTTGCCACAGCGATCGCACAATTAACTGTTCTATTATTTGCTTACCTTCAGGAGTATTCAGGTGACAACGCAGATGTTTAGCTTCAGTAGCAATTGCTTCTAATTCTCCAATATGATTCCAGCTTAATTGCGCTTCGCTAATGTCTTGTTCTAGCGATCGCAATGTCATCATACAGCGATAACCTAAAGCAATCTCCGCTGCAACTTGCAATTCTTGGGGAACTGCTAACTCATCTCGGTGAAATGCCATAATCACACCGTAATTTTCTCGGTATGCTTGGGTATATAGCTGGTCTAATCTTGTCAGTGTTTCCTGGCTTAATAGCCGCATAATTCTATGCCGTTCTTCGGCAAATAAATTTTGCAAACTAAAGGCTTCATCCCCAAATAGCTGCGTCATTACCAAGATAGCGTGTGCCGCACTCGCTTGTTTTAGTGATGCTAATAGCTTATCTTTCAATTGGCCGTAGTCACGCCTGCCCGTAAATTGTTGAATACAGCAATGAAAATCCCAGCCTCCCAAATGGAGAACAGCAAACACTAAATTTTCACTCTCCCAAGTAATTTCTGACACCAATTTCAAATGTCCTACCGCCATAGTCAACGATCCCATGCGTTGCATTTGGTAATCTAATTCATTAGCGGCATAACAATAAACACGCTTTTGGTGAGTATGAGGATGTTGATCTGGATCTTGTGGAAACGACGAATTTTTGTGATTGTTAAATAGGGAAGTAATTGCGTAATGGGCAGCAACTTGCTTAAAACCGATTTGGGCTGTTAGCACCAATTGACGATAAATTTCTCCACCATGCTTAAAGTGTTCCACATTGCTGGGGGCTAAACCCAAACGTTTGAGGAAGCCTTTTTCTAACTGCACACCTGCCACATCTCCGGCTAATTCTAAAGCACGGGCAGCATAACGGAGAATCTGTGTTCCTTCCGGGCGAGAAATTTCTTCAAAAAACCAACCGCAACTAGTAAACATCAGCAAAGCATGACGCTGCATTTCCAATAAACGCAAAGCATCTACTTGTTCTGCTGCTTGTAGTTTCCGGGTTTGATGACGAGAAAGAAAACGGCTAATATTGGCAGGAGAGCGATCGCGCAGCACTTCAATATATTCATCCCTAGCTAACCAGGGATCACGAAATAACTGCCCGCCATATTCTTCAAACACCTCAATTAACTGATCTCGTAGCCAATTTAAGGCATCTCGCAACGGCCGTCGCCATTTTTGATGCCATACACCACCTTCCCCACCACATCCACAATCATCCTGCCATCTATCGACACCGTGGGCGCAACTCCAGGCGGTGATTGACTTTAATTCCACTTCCCAAGTCGGAGGATTTAAACTCAGATAATGAGCAAAGTTTGTTACCGTCCAACCATGACGGGGAAACTCGCCAATAAAAGCATAGGCTAAAGTTTTCTCAGTTCCCTTTTTATGATGTCCAAAGGTTTCCCCATCTGTGGCTACAGAAATTAATTGGGATTGACGATGATCCCCGCGCACTGCTGCACCAACCCTACCTGCGAAGTGATGGGAATTATAAACCACATCACTAAAACCCATATCCCGTGAAATCGGTCCATCGTAGAAGAAAATATCAATGTACGGTAAGCCTTCTATAGGTTCTGAGGTAGTTGCTTTAGTTGTACTCAACGGAGAAGATGCAATGCTGAGGCTAGGCTTTAAATAACAACGATAGGGACGGGTGGGATCAATCTGACTACCACCGACTTCGCACCATTCATGCTGGGGATCATTTTCATTAGCCAGAGGACGACAACGCTGTGCTTGAGATGGTGCTAAGACAATAAAGCGAATTCCTTCGGCAACTAAAGCTTCTAAGGTGGCATAATCTACAGCCGTTTCCGCCAACCATATTCCTTCGGGATCACGACCAAATCTGGATTTGAAGTCTTCTTTACCCCAGCGAATTTGGGTATGTTTATCCCGTTCATTAGCCAAAGGCATGATGATGTGATTATATACTTGCGCGATCGCATTGCCGTGACCATGCAGACGTTGACTACTCTTAACATCAGCCTCCAAAATCCGCTGATAAACTTCCACATCGTAGCGTTCTAACCACGACATCAGCGTTGGACCAATATTAAAGCTCATGTACTCATAATTATTGACGATCCCCACCAACTCGTTTCTGTCATTTAGCACTCTGGCAAAGGCGTTGGGGCGATAGCATTCCCAATGAATGCGTTCATTCCAATCATGGAAAGGGGTAGCACTCGGTTGGCGTTCAATTGCATCTAAATAAGGGTTTTCTCGTGGTGGCTGGTAAAAATGACCATGAACAGTTACATACACACCCTGGGACTTTTTCAGGGGATCATTATCAGCAATCTGTTGGGAATCTTGGTGTAATGTCGATGTTGAGCCAGAGCTAACTGGCAGTTCAGCAGCAGAAGTCATGATATTTTTATCCAAAAAAAAATGGTAAATGTGGCGAAAATCTTATTATGTATGCTTTTTACGGTGGTTTTTTCACAAAATCCGGTATGAACAACAGCTATGAAATCAGGCTAGATAGTTATTTTTGCCAAAATAGTTGAAATTTTCGGATAAATCTGCATTATCGCGCAGCCATTTCCCGCAGACAAATAGTCATCAACTATGGAATAAAGTCTCATAGTAGGAATTTTATCACTGGCAACCTGAATCAGCCAATAAAATTAATGGTATTTTAACCTATTAAAACTCATTTTTGCGATAAAACCCAGGCTTGAATCCATACTTTTGCAACAAAAAATTGCAATAACTAATTAAATCGCAATCTTATTTTATATATCGGCGATGCTCTCATCCTCTGT
The DNA here is from genome assembly GCF_014698735.1 of Anabaena catenula FACHB-362. Lineage (GTDB taxonomy): Bacteria > Cyanobacteriota > Cyanobacteriia > Cyanobacteriales > Nostocaceae > Anabaena > Anabaena variabilis_A. Next base: position 30,759 of record NZ_JACJTQ010000036.1, on the reverse strand, counting down.
GGTACAGCTAGAAAGAATTAACCGCAGATGCACCTGGATAAATTTGTACCTCACCTGACTAGCAAACTCTATCAGTTGATTATGATCAAAATAGTAAAATTTGGGAATAGCTTCACCGACAGTTGAGAGTATTCTAGAGTCTGGTTACAGATTGCTGTTTCAATTCCTCACAGGCATTTGTAACTGATACTCAAAATTCGAGATGCCAAATGTCAGCTAAAAACATCATTTTTCTCGGCTTGTTAGTTTTTATCCCTATTTCCTTAACTGCTCACTTTCTAGAATGGGGAGACTTGATAGTTTTTATCACCGCTGGACTAGCAATTCTTCCCCTAGCTGCTTGGATGGGTACAGCTACAGAAGAAATTGCCGTAGTCGTCGGTCCTTCGTTGGGGGGTTTGTTGAACGCCACCTTTGGCAACGCTACAGAACTGATTATTGCATTAGTTGCCCTGAATGCGGGGCTAATAGATGTAGTTAAAGCCAGTATCACGGGATCAATTATCAGTAACTTACTCCTAGTCATGGGTTTTTCCATGCTTTTGGGTGGACTGCGTTATAAAGAACAAACATTCCAATCAGTTGTAGCGCGGGTAAATGCTTCATCGATGAACTTGGCGGTAATTGCTATTCTATTACCAACGGCAATGAATTACACATCAGTGGGAATTAATGAAATAACAGTGCAAAATCTTTCCCTTGCCGTTGCTGTGGTGTTAATTCTGGTTTACGCCTTAACCCTGCTATTTTCTATGAAAACCCACGCCTATTTATATGATGTGGGTGTAGCAGAGACAGAAGAAGAACAAGCAGAACCAGAAGTTACCCATGAAAAACCAAATCTTTGGCTTTGGACTGCCATACTGCTAGTATGTACCCTGCTAGTAGCTTTAGAGTCAGAATTGCTAGTTGACACTTTAGAAGTAGCCACGTCTAAGTTAGGTTTGACAGCATTATTTACAGGGGTAATTTTGCTTCCCATCGTCGGTAACGCTGCTGAACACGCTACAGCCGTGACAGTGGCGATGAAAAATAAAATGGATCTTTCCGTATCTGTAGCTGTAGGCTCAAGTATGCAGATTGCCCTATTTGTCGCCCCTGTTTTAGTGATTGCTGGGCGTTTCATGGGTCAGCCGATGGATTTGGATTTCAATCCCTTTGAATTAGTGGCAGTGGTCGTATCGGTGTTAATTGCCAATAGCATTAGTTCCGATGGTAAGTCTAATTGGTTGGAAGGAACTTTACTTTTAGCCACTTATACGGTTTTGGGTTTCGCCTTCTATTTCCATCCAGTTTAGGTTAGTGGTCGAGCCGCTACGCCTGTACTCATTCATTAATTACCCAAAGCTGAAGTTAGAGGGCATAATCCTATTTCGGCTCTAGGTTTTTTGATTGAAACCAGATCTCAATTATCAAAAACTCTTGTGGTGCGGGCATCTTGCCCGCCATAATGCTCCCAGTTAAATGTTCAACATTTGTGCGTTTTACCTTAAGAGGATGTTTTAAAAGTATTGAATGAAACACCAAAAGCCTCAGAACCTAACCCCCCGTCCGTGCTGACAGGTGTAGGGGAGGGAAGCGGAACAACTTTTGTTAGCTGGAATGGGGGTTTTAAAGCCTCTCTCCTACAAGGAGAGAGGTTTGGAGAGAGGTTTTAAGTATATATTTTGACTTTACAAACATCCTCTAAGGTTGAGACAAATAGGCAGCCGAGGGCAGGAGGAAAAAATTAAACACCAATGATTTGGCTCGGGCTTTTCGGGAAATGGTATTACCAAGAAAGAAAAATGATGGCGATAGATGGAAAACTGCATTAGCTTTGCAGTCAGTCTTTTACCATCCCAAATCTAAACTAGTATTATTTAGGCTTGTATTTCCTAAATCAAATCGGATTCCTATAGTGCAACTTTGTTGGTCAAAAATAAATATAGGTTTAGAAAAATCTCCATGTTATTTTCCCTGACAAAATAAATGTCTGAATGATGACTCAATCAAGCACTATTTATCCATTTAAAATCTATTAAGGTAGAACACACAGGTATTTCCATGTAGCTAAGAAATTTGACTGCTATAAAACCTAATACATATCTCATTCACCAAATACCTGCTTGTCATTATCAACGGAGACTCCATATTTCATAAGGTTTATGATTTATATTTTTGTGATTTAAGCAACTTGTTACTGCGTAAATTATGGCTCTTTATCTAGAGTCATACTTTCACTCTCTTTGTTTGTCTACTCCTGGTTTATCCTTATAGGTGCAAGATATGAGATGAACTACAATGACTGAAATTGGCCTGCTGATGACAGGCGTGTTAAACACCACACAACCAACCTTACCTCCTTTGCCGCAGCAGCGACCATTTCATCTGGAAAATGGCGTTCACAAATCAGCAAATAGTCAGTTATCTCAGTTAGTTCCCACTCCTCAAATCACGCCACCTGAATTCATCGAGACAAATGAAAGGGAGAAACCTAAAATCTCAACACTCGCACTCAAACGGGAAAAGATACTAAAGCAAATTAGACAAAAGCACCTATCCCTAGATTCCTTAAAGGTAGCTGAGTTCCAGGATATTTCCACAATAGGTAAGGACAGTGTAAAGTTATCACGATACCAAGCCTATAATCGGCAAGCCATGCCGATTTTGTATTTTGGTAGTTCCGGTATGTCCGTGAGAATCTTACAACGGCTGTTAGTTTCCAACGGTTATGGTATCCGCATCGATGGGATTTTTGGACCCCTGACAGAGACAGCGATTAAAGCCTTTCAAAATCAACGCAATTTATTGGTAGATGGTGTAGTTGGTCAAAAAACTTGGTGGGAATTAACAATTTAATACTAGGACAGGTGTAGCACCTGTCCTGGTTAATTCGTAATAATGCCGACCGCAGGCTACGCCAACGTAATTAAGTTTTGCCACAGGAATTTAGACGCAGCCACAAAATTTACTTCTTGATCATCGCGGGGTCAATGAAACCTATGGAAATTGTTAAAATCAAAGGGCGAACGATGGGACTTGAACCCACGAATGGTGGTACCACAAACCACTGCCTTAACCACTTGGCTACGCTCGCCATTCACTATCTGAATATAGCACGAGTTTGGCAAAATGATCAATATTTTTCCAGAACTTTTTCAATTTACTTGTAGTCTTGACAATATAAGGATCACATCAGATTGAAACTATATGAAAGCCTGGACTATGATTGCATCTGTAGGAGCCGCAGGAATCGCCGTTTTGGGAGTGGCAATGGCGAATACAAATCCTGAACAGGCTGAATATGAAGAGTATGCAGTACAACGCTTGACGACGTACTTAAAAACAGATGTTTGCCAAAAAACACCGAATTTCTTGCAAAATCTCATCCAATTTAATTGCAATAAATTGGTTGATTCGGCTAATCCCCAAATCCGAGACATTATTGCTGCGACTACAGCCAGACAGAATTATGTGATTTTTAGTGTCTATCGAACTGAAATAAAAATTGATAATTTATTACCTAACTACAAATTTGAGAGTGTAGGTGCATTTGATAACTTTTATACTTACAAAGCTGAACAGCAATGAGTCAAACAAGTTCAGATTTTGGATTTTAGATGTGTTATCGGTTGAAATTGGGGGGTTTGTTTACGTGACGCTGCGCTGATAAACCTGTTTAAATTTAAAATCTCAAATTCAGTAAACTTCTGTTTTGGGCAACAAAGGTGGCAATAGTTGGGAATACTTGTATAAAGATCCCTAGAAAATCTCCACTTTGTAATGAGTTTCTGTACTGCTTGTCTGTACCCACAAAATCCAGATTCTGCTAAATTTTGTCTTAAATGTGGTAAGCCTTTATTGCTTAAAGAGCGTTATCGCCCGCTTTATCCTATTGGACAGGGTGGTTTTGGCAGAACTTTTTTGGCTGTGGATGAACACATTCCTCTCACTCTTGGGCTGGTGGAACTCAATTATGGCGACACATGAATGTTTTAACTACAAAGCTGTTAAGTAATTCGTAATTTTTAAGAGTATTTATTTAAGATTGGATATTGTCAGTTGGGCTAGGTTCTTGCCGCCACTGTTTGAAGATGAGTGCTGACCAGAAAATAAATCCTAATATTGCTAAACCAGTTAACCCATCAGTCCAAATAAACAGATGCATCTTGGCTGAGAATTGCGACATAGTTCCATAAAGATAATGTCCTGGGCTTGCTAAACCTGTAAATGAGTAAACCAACAGACAGGCATAAGAGAGCCAATACTTTCGATTTTCATACAACCAATAGCCAGTAATTCCTATGGCTGTGAGAATGAGCCATGATTGATAAATTGAAGGAGCCGTAATCCAGGCTGGTTGTGGATATTGCTTAATGAACAGATAATTATCAGTGAAGTGAATACCTGTAGAAATGATGCTGGCAATTAGCAGAATTTTCAATAATCTCTGACGTTTGAGTTCAAGATTCATAATCAGGTTTTCTTAAATTGAATAGATTTAACTGCACACCAGTAATGTAACTTGCTACAAGTAAATCGAAGCTGACACAAACAACCACATACCAAGCTGGAGTAAATACTGCACCTTGATTCACTAGATGTAGCCCGATGTCCCAGAGTGGATGAGCCATCCAACCTAACATCAGCCACCAGTTTGAATAACGCAGTCCTAATACGGCAAGTAGTCCATAAACTCCCACACCAGCAACTTCGATTACTATCCATAATTGGTTAGCACCGCCCCCAATCGCAAAGCCAATATAAATAAGTGCAGCAACAACAAGCCCAATTGCAAGGATTTGTGATTCTTGTTTTGGCTGAATTCGAGTGAGGGTAATAAATGAAATTGCACCTACTAAACCAAACAATATCCAAACAAGAATGATCATCTTTTTATGACGCACCAATCAGTAAATTAGCGCCTTGAACATCTACCTGGGAATGTACATAAGGTAAGAATAAAGAACGTTCCTCTGGACTTAACCGCCTGGGACGCATTGTTTGTCTATCCACAAACAATCCTTTTTGCCATCCTTCTGCTGCTAATATTTTCTGTTCGTTATAGAAACAAAACTGCATAATAGCAGAGGCATTTTTGAGTTCAGATATCCACATTTCTGCTTGTACACGTTCGCCCAAATAGAGTGGCGATTTGTAGGTGATGTTGGTTTGAACTAAAACCGGAGCAAACCCTTGCTGAAAGATTTTATGTGTTGGCATCTCAACGGCTTCCAGTAGTTTTGTCCGACCAATTTCCAGCCACTGAATATAAACAATGTTATTGACATGACCAATAAAATCAATGTGGAAAGAGTACACTTCTAACTCAAAGGTAATTTTTTGCATTTTTCAGCCCTTATAAGTCACCGCTCAGTGACATAGTATCATAGTCACCAGTTGGTGACAAGTAGATGAGAATGATTTATGGCGCGAGACAAAGAAGAGACAAAAGCGCGAATTCTGTCGGCAGTTGGTAAACTTTTGGCAGAATCAGGCTTTAAGCAACTGGGGGTGAATGCGATCGCACGTGAAGCAGGTGTTGATAAGGTTTTGATTTATCGCTATTTTGAAAATCTCCCGTCGTTGCTACGCACCTTTGGCAAGGAAGGCAACTACTGGATCACAGTTGCAGAATTAATTGCAGATGAAACAGTCTTTGATGATAAATCGCTGGCTAATTCGATGGTGTTGTTGCTGACGCGCTTCCTGAACGACTTGCAAGAACGACCCATCACCCAAGAAATTGTCCGCTGGGAATTACTCGAAGGTAATGAGTTAACCCAGGAGTTAGCAACAGTGCGAGATCAGGTAGCGACTGAGAGTTTAGAATTTCTTCAGCAAAAGTATTCCTTCCCCCCAGATCAAGATATCCCTGCTATCAGTGCGGTTTTGATTGCGGGAATTGTTTATCTAGTTCTCCGCACCAAAGTCAACGAAACATTTTTAGGAATTGATTTCAGTTCACCCAGCGGATGGCAACGGATTGAAAGAGCGATCGCATCTCTACTTGGGGCAATTGTGGAAAATGATAGCTAAATGTTGTGGCTCGCAACTTTTTTCATGGCTGCTCATTTAACCAGGTTAAAATTTACGTAATATTCAGTACTCAATTTGTACCTTTGCCTATGCCTTCTGCCTATCTTTTGGTATCTCACGGAAGTCGTGATCCACGACCAGATATTGCTATGCAGGAACTTGCCCAGCTTGTGAGTCAGAAGCTACCAAGTGGTGAAAATTTAGTAGGGACAGCGACATTAGAAGTAAATGAGCAACCTTTACACCAGCAGATTCAAGATTTTGCTGAAAGTGCTTTGACCTATGGGTATAACTGCCTGAAGATTGTACCGTTATTTCTTTTGCCGGGTGTTCATGTGATGACCGATATTCCCGCAGAAATAGCACTGGCAGAAAAGGCACTGGGTCAAGATATGATCATTGACCTAAAACCATATTTAGGCAGTCATCCCGATTTAGAGAAATTGCTGATGCCGGCAATGGCTAACATAAAAGTAGAGGCATCAATTCTGTTATCTCATGGTAGCCGTCGTTCTGGTTCCCAACAGCCTGTAGAAAATATGGCTGCGAGTTTGGGAGCAATAGCTGCTTATTGGTCTGTACTTCCGAATTTAGAATCAAGAGTGAAAGAGTTAGTCGCTCGTGGTTATAGACAAATTGCGATTCTGCCATACTTTTTATTTACTGGTGGCATAACTGATGCGATCGCTAAATCAGTAGAAGCGCTAAAATTGCAATTTCCAGGGGTGACATTTAAATTAGTGCCGCCTCTGGGAGCAAGTGCAGAACTAGCTGATTTAATTTGCGATTTATCAAAAGAAGAGGAAAAAGTTTTTGGGTAAGGTTTATTTAGTCGGTGCAGGCCCCGGTGATCCCGGACTCATGACTCTGAAAGGGAAAGGCTTGTTGCAATGTGCAGATGTCGTTATCTATGATGCTTTGGTAAGTCCGGCAATTCTGGAGATGATCAATCCCCAAGCAGAGCAAATTAACGCCGGTAAGCGGATGGGGAGACATTCACTGTTGCAGGAAGAAACCAGTCAACTGCTTATTGAAAAAGCTCTGGATCATGCAATTGTCGTGCGCTTGAAAGGTGGAGATCCCTTTATATTTGGGCGCGGTGGGGAGGAAATGGCAGAATTGGTAGCAGCAGGAATTGCCGTGGAAGTTGTGCCAGGGATCACAGCCGGAATTGCGGCCGCAGCTTATGCTGGTATTCCCTTGACTCATCGTCTGTATAGTTCATCAGTGACATTTGTAACGGGTCACGAGTCGGCGGGTAAATATCGACCGGCAGTTAACTGGCAAGCGATCGCTCAAGGTTCAGAAACAATTGTGATTTATATGGGTATCCACAATCTACCTTATATCGTGGAGCAATTAACATTGGCTGGATTAAGTGTAGAGACGGCGATTGGTTTGGTACGATGGGGTACTCGTCCAGAACAAGAAGAATTAATTGGTGAATTAGGGACAATTGTTGAGCAAGTAGAAGAGACTGGTTTTAGCGCCCCGGCGATCGCAGTAATTGGAGCGGTTGTGAAGATGCACAGCATTTTAGCTGGATGTCGTCCAGTGTCATCTTGACTGTGAGGATCTTAAACCATGTGCTGAAAGATGATTTTTAGTAAGTCACCTTGATTAACCGGCTTAGTCATGCAACCAGAAGCTCTGACTAGCTTGGCTTTGGCTCTATCTATTAAGCTGGGTTTTTCTGTCACCATAATCACGGGTGTATTTTTAAAAGATGCCTGTTTCCGTAATAAAGCACATACTTCATACCCATCTAAATTAGGCATTGTCACATCTAGCAAAATCATGTCTGGTTTGACGCGGAAAATTTCCATTAAAGCTTTTAAAGAATCGGTAACACCAATTACAGAAAATATTTGCTCGTCTAGAAAACCTCTAATGGCATTTAAAACCATCGGACTATCATCTACACAAAAAATGGTGTAATTTCTCTTGTCAGTAGGTCGTGAGTAATTTTGCTTATTTCTGTCAGCAGTGACTTGCCTATTACTAATTGGGGGTAATTGTACTTCTGTTGCGGTGCGTGTCTTGGACTGATTCTGCTGCCAAAACTGCTCCCGCGAAATTTTTACACCGGCTTCACACTTTTCGACTAATAAGCGCAAGTTCAAATGACAAAACTTGGGTAGATCATCCAGAAAACTCTCAGGGATAAATTCATAACTCCCTTCTTCTATTTTCAGAAACGAATCTAGAAATTCTAGAGACAATTGCTCAATTAGCATTGCGGCTTGTAAGGGACTCAGATATTTCTCGTTAACTAGCCAGCAAATAGCCAAATAATCTGGATTCGGTATAGATTGATTTTCCACACCTCTTTCAAATATTGTCTGCAACTGCTCATTAATCTCTCTTGGCAGAGTAGAATCTTGTTGACTTAATCGCTGCAAATTTCTATATAGCGGCTCAAACATTTGTTCTGAGTAGCAAGCATAAATGAGCTTACCCTCTTGTACATATATAGACCAAGCCCCTGAAGTGCTAAATACTTGTAGACAACCAGTCACAGACTTACTGGTGATTTTTTTCAACAGAGATAGGGGTTGTAGCTTTTGGAAAAATCTGTATCTACTAATAGGAAGCGTTTTCATTAGCACGGCTCTAAGCTCAAATAAAAATTTTCAACTACAATTTGTGAATCACCCGTTGGGGATTCACACCGGTCTAAAGTGGACGTACTGCCAGATCAAGATAACGGTTTATATTGGGGTGAGTATAGCAAGTCCTGATCCAGATCACACAATACCCAACACCCCACACCCCACACCAAACTTGCCAAGCCAAAAGTCTGAAATTGTTGCTAGAAAACAGTATTCCAAAAATCAGATTTCCTTTCTGTATTTTTGGCTAGACTGTACCTACTTTGCAACTGCCGTAACTTACTCTCTGCTAGAGGTAGCATCTATAAGAGAAAGTAGAGGCTCTTATTTCCCTTTCTACCCGAAGAATAGCGATTAAATGTAGACGCGGAGTGGCTTCTCGCCGGGTAGGACGCAAAGAAAGAAGGAAGAAGATAAGTAATCTTACATTGGGAAGGGAGTAACAAGTAATAGGCACCAGGAAACGCAGGTAAATAGATGTGTTGGTCGTTGTTTCCAAAAATCAAATAGGACTCCTTTATCAGTAAAAGAGAACAATCAAGTCTTTACGGTTCTATGACTCTGGTTTAGTCTTTTGTGGCAGTTGACTCTCATCTGTATAGTAAATACCTAAAAAAACAGCCATTTTTAGTTAAATGGTAGATGCTCAGTTATTACTTACTAAATTTCAGGTTACTCTAGATTTATCAGAGAAATAAAAAAGTATTTTAAACCTATTATGAAAAATTGAAGTTAATAGGAAAAATCAAAATTTGTGGACGACTCTATTTTAACCGTAATTTCTTCTATGAGGAAATTTTACGTGGTTCAAAAAAGTAGTAATTAAATGACACAAGATTATGGATAGAGTACCTCAATTATCAATTTTTACTGCACTATATAGCAATGGGTTTTTGTTAAGCATAATTTTTTGTCAAAGTGATTTTTTAAACTAACCACAGAGGAACCAGTGAGTTGGACGATTCTGCCGACTTGTAGCAACTGGTGCGACACAGAGAGAAGAAACAAATGCTTAACTGAACTGTCTGGGAATATATAGGACTTATATTTTTTGGTAAAAAACGACCAACTCATCTACCTCTTTTCTTTCTTACCCACGCCAGTAAATATGGCTACGCCTCCCGTAAGGGATACAGAAATCAACTCGGATTGCTATAATTAGTTTCTGGGATAAATAAGTATTATTTGGTAAGAAGCTGTTATACTTATGAGCTACATCAGGTTTATTTTTGGTAAAGGCTAAAACCTTTTTTCCTCTGCTGCTTCTAGGATCGCTCCTCTGTTGTCTGAAAATGTAAATTTAAAAAGATCCGACTGGTTCTATTTGGTAGAAATAAGATTTACAGCTAATACGGTAGTTGTTTTATTCTTTTCGGCTTCGAGAATTCACCATCAGGATGTTTATGGATTGTGGAGTGTTACCCAACATGAAACAGCCCCAGGATGAGTATTGATAATTCTCTTTTTTTAAATCAGTATCCGGTGTGATCGAGAATTGCTGATGTTGTTAAAATCAGTGCAGTCCTCACGAATCTAGCAGTTTAAAGTTAAGCAATTGTGACCGCCATTAATCTCCAAGTCGAAGAAAAAACTGAACGCCTTGATCGTTACCTGTCCGAAGAATTACCAGACTTATCCCGGTCTCGTATTCAACAGTTAATTGAACAGGGTTATATCCAACTCAATGACAAAGTTTGCACATCTAAAAAAATTCATCTCAAAGCAGGCGATCGCATAATCCTGGAAATTCCAGCGGTACAACCTTTGGAATTGGTAGCAGAAGCTATACCGTTAGATATTCTCTATGAAGACGACCAGTTACTTATTCTCAACAAACCCGCAGGCTTGGTAGTTCATCCTGCACCCGGACATCCAGATGGTACTTTGGTGAATGCGTTATTAGCTCACTGTCCTAATTTACCGGGAATCGGTGGCGTTCAACGTCCGGGAATTGTTCACCGATTGGATAAGGATACTACTGGAGCGATCGCGATCGCTAAAACAGATATCGCTTATCAACACCTCCAAGCACAACTAAAAGCAAAAACCGCCAGAAGAGAATATTTAGGGGTGGTTTACGGTGCGCCAAAGACTGACAACGGCATCATTGACTTACCCATTGGTCGTCATCCCCAAGACCGTAAAAAAATGGCAATTGTCCCCATAGAACAAGGGGGAAGATCAGCAATCACTCATTGGCAAATTCGAGAACGCCTGGGTAACTACACGTTAATCCACTTTCAATTAGAAACAGGACGCACTCATCAGATTCGTGTCCACAGCGCCAAAATCGGTCATCCTATTGTCGGCGACCCTATTTATAGTTCTGGTCGTTCGGTGGGGGTAAATTTGCCTGGTCAAGCACTGCATGCTTGGCGACTCAGGTTACAGCATCCAGTATCTGGAGATTGGATCGAAGCTACCGCAACCCTTCCCCAATCCTTGATCACCTTGCTAGACATTCTTCGTCGCCGATGATTGGGGATTTGTGAACTTCCTCCCCATCTCTCCAGGGAGGACTATGACAAAGGCTCGTAAAAAAAATTTAGAAATGTAACATTTACATTGTGTAACAAAACCTGGTGAAACTGTAAATCTCATCAAAAGCTGTCAAACAAAGCCCTGATAAGGGTTATGGCAAATCTTAAATTAAGATTAAAGCCCTAAAATTCCTGCTGATCCTCATCTATTGTAAAGTTTTGTAACAAAAATATCCATCTTTTCTCAGCCAAAGTCCTTGTATGTAAAGGATTTGAGGCATTTCTTATTGCCACATCTTATTTATTCATAATTTGTAATAAATAAAGGATCTATAGCATTGTATAAACTAATCTGAAGGGGTTAAACAACAAATAAAAGTTAAACGATGCCGCTAATTCACCAGATTTAGTTGTTTCTCATAAAATTACCTTTGATTCTCATAATTTCTGGCACATCATGCCGAAGAGTTGGGAAACTAAGTAAATAGGCCGTTTAATTATAGTTTGCTGTCAGCCAATTCCAAATTGATAAAACATCCACAGTTTTAATCAAAACATCTCTCAACTAAGTAATTAGGAGAATAGAGTCCATGACATTAGATGTATTTTCCAAGGTAGTTTCCCAAGCTGACGCTAGAGGCGAATTCCTCAGCACCGAGCAACTAGATGCACTAGCAGCAGTTGTAGCTTCAGGCAGCAAGCGTTTAGATACCGTTAACCGCATCACCAGCAACGCTAAAGTTATTGTTACCAACGCGGCTCGTGCTTTGTTTGAAGAACAACCCCAGTTGATCGCTAATGGTGGTAACGCTTACACCAACCGTCGCATGGCAGCTTGTCTGCGCGACATGGAAATCATCTTACGCTATGTTACCTACGCTGCATTGGCTGGTGACTCTAGTGTTTTAGATGATCGTTGCTTGAACGGCTTACGCGAAACCTACCAATCTTTGGGTACTCCTGGTGCTTCTGTAGCAGTTGGTATTGGCAAAATGAAAGAAGCGGCAATTTCTATTGTTAACGATCCCAACGGTATCACCAAAGGTGATTGTGCATCGTTAGTTTCTGAATTAGCTAGCTATTTTGATCGCGCTGCTGCGGCTGTTGGTTAATAACTTCAAATAGCCTAGAGGCTGAGAGTTGGAGATTTTCTCCAAGTAAAAAAAGCTAAGAAACAATCAAGGAGATAAGAAAACATGAAAACACCAATTACCGAAGCAATCGCAGCTGCTGATACCCAAGGACGTTTCCTAAGCAACACCGAACTGCAAGCAGTTAATGGCCGTTTTGTACGTGCAGCTGCAAGCATGGAAGCTGCTCGCGGTTTAACAGCTAACGCTCAAAAATTGATTGATGGCGCAACCAGTGCTGTATACCAAAAATTCCCTTACACCACCTCTACACCAGGCGCTCAATTTGCATCTGATAGCCGTGGTAAGTCCAAGTGCGCTCGTGACGTTGGTCACTACCTACGCATCGTTACCTATAGCTTAGTTGCTGGTGGTACAGGTCCTTTGGATGAATTCTTGATTGCTGGTTTGGCTGAAATCAACAGTGCGTTTGATTTGTCTCCCAGCTGGTACGTAGAAGCTCTGAAGTACATCAAGAGCAATCATGGCTTGAGTGGTCAAGCTGCTAACGAAGCTAACACCTACCTTGACTACGCAATCAACGCTCTCAGCTAGATAGCGTCATGCCCGGAGAGGGATACAAGTGCTGGATGAAATCAACCCTTCGGGGTTAGCCAGTGGCTCATGGGCAAGTTCCCAAGACCGCGCTGGATCACCTAGCAGTTGGATCTGGCTCCGGGCATAGTTTTATGTAGGCATAAATAACAAGCTTTATTCAGCCAGCACTCGGTTACAAAAACCGTAGGGCAAATAAAATAGGGGAAAAAAAATGGCAATTACAACAGCAGCATCGAGGCTGGGAACAGAGCCTTATAGTGAGGCACGTCGAGTTGAACTGCGCCCCAACGCCAGCCGAGAAGAAGTCGAATTGGTGATCCAAGCCGTATATCGGCAAGTCTTAGGAAACGACTATATTTTGGCATCAGATCGCCTGGTCAGCGCAGAATCACTGTTGCGCGATGGCAACCTAACAGTGCGGGAGTTCGTGCGGAGCGTTGCTAAATCAGAACTCTACAAAGCCAAATTCTTTTATAACAGTTTCCAAACTCGGTTGATAGAACTCAACTATAAACATTTGTTGGGTCGCGCTCCCTATGATGAGTCTGAAGTGACATACCACTTAGACTTGTACATTAACAAGGGTTACGATGCTGAAATTGACTCCTATATGGATTCTCAGGAGTACCAAAACAGCTTTGGTGACAATGTTGTTCCTTACTATCGTGGTTTTGCCACTCAACCAGGGCAAAGCATCGCTGGGTTTACCCGGATGTTTCGTTTATACCGGGGTTACGCCAATAGCGATACCTCTCAACTTGAAGGAACTAGATCTCGGTTAGCACAGGAGTTGGCAAGTAATAAGTCTTCTTCAATTGTTGGACCTTCAGGCAGCAACGATAACTGGAGTTTCCGTGCATCTGGGGATAACGCTCCTAAGCAAAATTTAGGCAATTCTGTAGGGCAATCGGATCGTGTTTACCGAGTAGAAGTAACAGGGATTCGCAGTCCAGGTTACCCAAGTGTACGGCGGAGTAGTACAGCATTTATAGTACCTTACGAGCGACTGTCTGACAAGATTCAGCAAATTCACAAGCAAGGCGGGAAAATCGTCAGCATCACATCAACGTAAGGTGAATTTTAGATTTTAGATTTTAAGTTTTGGATTGTACCCACGGACGAATTCGTGGGCTAGTAAATTTTAGATTGATTCAGTAGCAAAAAATCTAAAATTTCGGCTTTTCTGAAATCTAAAATTAGCTTTTTGTCGGCAAAATTCATCAAGAGGAGATTAGAAGCAATGTTCGGTCAAACCACACTTGGTTCTGGTAGCGTTTCTTCATCTGCAAGCCGAGTATTTCGTTACGAAGTAGTAGGCTTGCGCCAAAATCAAGAAACCGACAAAAATCAATTCAATATTCGTCGTAGTGGTAGCGTGTTCATCACCGTACCCTATAGCCGGATGAACGAAGAAATGCAGCGGATTACCCGTCTAGGTGGCAGAATCGTCAAGATTGAACCATTGACTTCAGCAGAGGAAAACTAACGCCCTGGCAATGATAGAACCCAGTGCAGAAGAATACTCGGTCGAAAACGGGACACAGTTAACACCAGAGATAGCAATTGCTAATCTGCAATCACCAGATTTAAGTCTCCGCTATTATGCTGCTTGGTGGTTGGGTAAGTTTCGGATCAGTCAGCCAGAAGTTGTAGATGCACTCATTGCCGCCTTAGAAGATGAAGCCGACAAAACAGAACTCGGTGGTTATCCGTTACGACGCAATGCAGCCCGAAGCTTGGGCAAATTGGGAAATACCAAAGCTGTACCAGCATTGATTAAGTGCTTAGAATGCTCTGATTTTTATGTCCGTGAAGCAGCAGTCCAATCGCTGGAAATGCTCCGCGCTCCAACAGCAATACCCGCACTGATTAAACTGCTTGATGGCGGTGTTTCCCAAGCAGTGCAAGTACCTGGTCGCCCTCATCTAGCCCAGCCTTATGAAGCAGTTTTAGAAGCCTTGGGAGCTATTGGTGCAACTGAGGCTATTTACCTGATTCAGCCTTTTCTCAAGCATCCGGTTCCACGAGTACAATGCTCCGCAGCAAGAGCCATGTACCAACTGACACAAGATACCAGCTATGGTGATCTGTTGGTGAAAATGTTGGAAGCAGGTGATTTGAAATTGCGCCGTGTTGTTTTAGGGGACTTGGGGGCAATCGGGTATCTAGCAGCCGCAGATGCGATCGCACAATCTAAAGCAGAAAATAGCTTCAAACTTATCGCCCTCAAAGGATTGCTAGAGCATCAACTTCCAGATAAGTTCGATGATATTGGTGTTTCTGATGAGGCCATCAGCGTAATGAACCTGATGGATTCACTGTTGTAGTCAGTGGTAGGGGCGGGGTTTCCCCGCCCACAAAGTTGTTTTTTACTACTAACAAGTGACAAATGACAACTGACAAATGGATGAACTAATTCGTGCTGTCACCTTAGCGGAAACACCAGCCCAAATGCTGACAGCCGTGCAGAACCTAGCAGCCGCCAAAGATGCCGCAGCAATTCCCACCTTAATTGCTGTCTTTGGTTATAACAACCCAGGGGCAGCGGCAGTGGCAGTAGCTGGATTGACTGAGTTAGGAGAAATAGCAGTACCACAATTGCTAGAGCAAATAGATGATTATAACTATGGCGCACGGGCTTATTCGATTCGCACTTTAGCAGCGATCGCTGATCCCCGTGCAATAGACGTATTAATCACAGTTGCTGCTACTGACTTTGCCCCTAGTGTCCGCCGCGCAGCGGCTAAAGGACTAGGTAACTTAAACTGGCATAGGTTAGATTTTCCCAAAAGTCAAACAGCCATCAATAGAGCCTTAGATACACTGCTGTTAATCTCCCAAGACACAGACTGGTCAATTCGTTATGCTGCCGTTGTCGGTTTACAAGCTTTAGCGAAAATAGCCGATGTGAGACAGTCTATTTTGACTAAACTCCAAGAAATGTTGGCTAATGATAACGAAAAGGCAGTCCGCGCCCGCGTTCAGTTGGCTTATACCAATTGTGGATTTTAGATTTGGGATTAATAGGCTTTTTCCAGAATCTCAAAAAATACTAACTATACCAACTTGGTATTACCATCAATAAACTGCTTTATTTAGCATAAAAAAAGGTAAAAGTAAAGATGTCAATACCACTGCTAGAATATTCACCCTCCTCGCAAAACCAGCGGGTAGATGGCTACGAAGTTCCCAACGAAGACACTCCAACTATTTACCGCTTGGATACTGCCACCTCAGATGCAGATATTGACAGCATCATCTGGGCAGCATATCGGCAGATTTTCAGCGAACACCTAATTTTAAAGAGCAATCGCCAAAGCTTTTTAGAATCGCAAATGCGAAATCGGGCAATTAACGTTCGGGATTTTATTCGCGGCTTAGGTAAGTCAGAAGTATTCCGTACTCAAGTAGCAGACCTCAACTCTAACTACCGCTTAGTGGATATCATCTTAAAGCGGTTTTTAGGAAGGGCTGCCTACAACAAAGACGAAGAAATTGCTTGGTCAATTGTGATTGCGACAAAAGGCTTACATGGCTTCATTGATGCCTTGTTAGACTCGGACGAGTACCTAGAAAACTTTGGTAATGACATTGTACCTTTTCAACGTCGCCGCTACGGTTCAAGACCTTTTAACCTAGTCAATCCCCGCTATAATGCCTACTGGCGCGATACCCAAAACATCCTAGGATTGTCTGGTCGTTCTTTCTACAGCGCTCGTACTTCAGGATCTTTAACCACAGAAGATATTCGGAAGGCAATTCCTGCTAACTTCTTTGCAATGGCAGGAACAATTATCCCCACTGAACGTAACTATCAGCGCACAATTGCTTCGGTTACTTCCCAAATCACAACCCTGGAAATTCCCGAAACTACCCGCGAAATAGGTACAGAGCAACCAACTATCAAAGCTGTAGCAGTTGCCCTACCCTATCGTTACATACCTGGAACCCAGATGAATTAGGTCATTGGTCGTTAGTCATTAACTAAGAATAATTGACGAGTGACAACTCACAAATCACAACACCCCTGAAATATGGCAATACCTTTACTAGAATATAAACCCAGTTCACAAAACCAGCGTGTTGCTGGTTACGAAGTTCCCAACGATGACACCCCCAGAATTTACCGCATAGAAGACTATGCTGCGGGTGGCGAAGTTGAAGAATTAATTTGGGCGGCTTATCGGCAGTTGTTCAGCGAACACGTTATCCTGAAATTCTACCGTCAGATTAATTTAGAATCTCAGGTAAAGAATAAAGCCATTACCGTGCGGGACTTTATCCGGGGTTTGGCTAAGTCTGAAGCCTTCCAAAGTTTGGTAATTCAGAGCAACTCTAACTATCGCTTGGTTGAAATTGGCCTCAAGCGGTTGTTAGGACGTGCGCCTTACAACAAAGATGAAGAAATTGCTTGGTCAATCAAAATTGCTACCGTTGGTTGGGGCGGCTTTGTTGATGCTTTACTAGATTCTGAAGAATATCAAAGCAGCTTTGGTGAGAATATTATTCCCTACCAACGGCGACGCTATAAAGATAGACCTTTCAATTTGGTCACACCCCGCTATGCGAACTACTGGCGCGACAAGCTAGAAGATGCACGCTACAAGCCAGGAAGTATCCAAGACTTCTTCAAAATGGCTAATTCCGTCAGCATTAGAACTGTCACCCACACACCAGTTAGTACTGCGAACATTAAAATTCCCGATACCAGCAGGGAAACCAAGCCCCAAGGTATTCCAGTTTCCGTCAGTCCCAGCGCTAGTTTTCCTGTGCGCTAAATCTGGGAAATAGGTGTGTAACCTAATGCGGGAAAATAGATAAAGCGTGAATGAGGAATCTGAGTAATCAAGCCTCTTTCAGTTTTCAAAGTTTAATTTGTTAATAAGAGGAATAACGCAGCATGGCACTGCCATTACTTCAATACAAACCAACCACTCAAAATCACCGCGTTAGCAGTTTCGGTGCTTCTGACCTAAATGAAGATACTCCATATATCTACCGTGTAGAAGATATTAGTTCTTACACTGATATCCAAAGCATCATTTGGGCTGGTTATCGCCAAGTTTTCAGCGAACATGAAATTCTCAAGTTTAACCGTCAAAAAACTCTAGAATCTCAGCTGAAAAACGGCTCTCTCTCTGTGCGGGACTTCATCCGGGGTTTAGCTAAATCTGAGGCTTTCTATCGTTTAGTTGTCTCCGTTAATAACAACTATCGTCTAGTAGACATCACCCTCAAGCGCCTTTTGGGTCGTTCTGCTTATAACAAAGCTGAAGAAATTGCTTGGTCAATTGTCATTGGTACAAAAGGTTTTAGCGGCTTTGTTGATGCTTTAGTAGACAGCGAAGAGTATACCAGCAGCTTTGGTGACAACACTGTACCTTACCAACGCAAGCGTGGAGAAGGTCGTCCCTACAACTTAGTCACACCTCGCTACGGTGAAGACTTCCAAGAAACAGCAGGTACAGTCACAACCGACTGGCGCTTTACTTTGGAAAAATACTACACCCGCAAAGCTAAAGAAAAGCGCATGGCAGAAGGCGATCCAGGCAAATATGCGGATATGGCTGCATCACTCTCTGGCAAGGGTAATTACGCACAAAAGCTATCTGCATTTGACATTGATTACCTCAATGCAGTTCCTTATCGTGGTAGACGCTAAGAATTGATATTCTGCTAAAATTTCATACTGGGTCTGGTTTTTGCGTTGATGTGACGACAGGTTTGCAGGTTCTCTGTTACCCAGGCGTTATGTTAACTGAAAGCTAGACCCAGTAGTTTTTATTAGAGTATCAATTTTTACCTGAATATTCAAACGAGCCGATGCTTCAGCCACTTCCAACATCAAAGGTGTAAAGTAGATACGTTGCCGCTGCAAAAACCGTTCTAAAACCTGCTGCCGACCTGTGATGTAGTCTACCTCTGACACCCAAGCGTATTCTTGGCGAATAGCTTGGGCATATTTTTGATAATTGACTGGTTCAGCAGCCAAAATCCCTAAATCTGCATCAATGAGAACCTGGCTATCTAAATTATCTGCTTTGTGGTTTTTGGTGTTTAAAATCAAACTTTTGACTTTAGTAATCTTGCTAGCTACAATCCCTAAATTCGTCAGCATCTGTTCCGCATAATCAGCGCTTTTTTCTTCGTTATCTTGAGCTTGAGCGTCATACACTACATCATGGAACCAGGCTGCAAGTTGGACAGAGGGTAAATCTTGGGCGTAAATTTGCAAAGTATCAATAGTGTTAAGGACGTGATAAATGTGTTCCAGTGTGTGGTAGTAACGATTGGGGCTAGAATAAGCTGTAACTAGATGATTGAAGGCTTGATCTGCTGCTAAGTAGTTAACACCGAAGGGTTGGACTGTTTGCTGCCAATGAGAAAATAAAATCAGGGTGAGATTTTCTGTAAGCATAATTACAGGAGAATTCAGGAGGTAAGAGTAAGATCCTGTCTGGTTAAATACTTATCATTAGGGAACAGCGCGGTGAGCTTTTTGATAAGCAATTGCAGGACTTGATATAAAACCCCTTGATACCTGAGTAGGGATGGACTACACGCGACACAGTCTCTTGATTTATGGGTTATTTAATTTTTAATTTCTAATTGTGGTCAATTACAGCACGGCGGAAATAAAGATATCATTAAAAATTCCTAAAAAGCTTTTTTAATTTTTAATTTCTAATTTTTAATTCCGTCCTGCGGTACTAGTAGTTCATAAATAGATATTGCTGCATCTTTGCCTTTAACTTTCACTGATTCATCTACCAGTCTGAGACAAAATAATTCTGGATGGCATAAGCTTTTAACTACTGATTCAGTTAACAAAATTCCACATTCATATTGCTTTGTTAGTCCTTCAATGCGAGAAGCAACATTGACAGCATCACCAATGACGGTGGAATCAATGCGGGACGTAAAGCCTACTGTACCCATGACTACAGTACCACGATGAATGCCGATGCCAACGGAAATAATTGGTAATTTTTTTTTCGCTCGCTCATAATTAAACTTATCTAAAGCCTTTTGCATTAAAATTGCTGCTTTGAGGGCGCAGTCTGTAGCATCATCATCAAATAGTGCCATGATGGCATCACCGATATATTTATCAATAAATCCTCCTGCTTCATCTATGGCTTGTCCCATACAACCTAAATAGTCATTCAAAAAGGTAAATATTTCCATCGGTGCCATTGCTTCAGACATAGAAGTATAACCCCGAATATCACAGAATAAAATTGTCATCTTTCGGGTTGAAGCCATACCGACTTGAATATTTTCTATTCCTTGGGGGGCAATGACAGAAACGAATTTATCTGGTACAAATTTCTCAAATGATTCTAATGTCTTTTGCAATTTACTAAAAGAGATTTGCAATATTGCAGACATTTCATTAAAGGAATTTGCCAATGCGCCAATTTCATCTGTACGATTATGAATGTCTGCACGATGTTGTAAATCACCCCCAGCAATTTGAGCTACACTGGATTGTAAACGCCGGACAGGATCACTTAACTGTCGTGCTAGAATGTAGGCACATACCCAACCTACAGCAAGTCCCACAGAACCCACTATCAAAGCCTGATTGACTGCATTCGTAACGGCACGATCTACTTTTTGCAGAGATAAGCCAATTCGTAAAACGCCAAGTTTTTTACCAGCTAGTGTGCGAATATCTGAAGCTACTTCAATTATTGGTTCACCCCGTTTAATCCGCAATTTATCTGCAAAATAAACATCTTTGAGGATAAATGTTTCTAGCACACGAGTGTGTTCAGAAGATTTTAAAGCATTATTGGTGACACTTAAGGGGACAAGATTGGGAATGTACTGATTTTTATATTCGCTAGGAGAAGCAGCAGCAATTTGATTGTCTTGACGATTATCAGAGACAAAGACATAGACAAAATCTTCATTTTCCCGCAAGATTAATTCTATGTTTAAGCGGATTTGAGTCCAATTTTCTTCCGATAGTTCGTTAGAGTATGTATAACTGAGAATGTTAGAAAGACTTTTAGTATCATTCAACTTTTCTTGACGGTAGATGGTATTTTCACTGTTTACCCAAACCGCAACTATTGCACCAATCAAACCCAAAATTAGCAAGGTGGTAGAAGCCATGATTTGGGTACGAATAGAACGAAAAGTAAAAATTTTCATGGTTGTGGAGTTAACTCTTCTACAAAAGTCACCCAACGTTGATTTTTAGTTTTGCTTTGACAATCATCACCAAAGGCCAGAGTCACAGGACCACCCATTTTTGCTAATATCGGCTGTTTATCTTCACCCCATCTAGTTGCTAAAATGATATTACAGTTGCGTATCTCTGTAGATGTTAATTCTATAGGATCAGAATTTCTACGGTAAATTTCTGGTTTCCCTGTTACGACTACAGAATTTTGAGATTTTATACCAGCAAAAGAAAGCACATTCCCAACCCTGACACCATGTAATTTAACTTTGCTACCAGGCCACCAGACGCTATAACCAACATTTTGGTTGAGGGTAACTTGTGGTAATTTATCAAGATCGGCTAAATTGAGTTCACTATCACCTACACGCACTAAGGGCTTCTCTGTACCAAAGATAACATGAGTTACATAAAACGCCCAAAATCCCTCATTATACTTTTGTCTGATTTGGGGATATTTAGTATAGGGAAAGATTAAATAAATGGGACCACCTTGGTCACGCTGAATTGGTTTATTATCTTTAGCAAGTGCTAAAATAATTGGGTACGTGAGTAAGTCTTCTATTTTTACTGTTACCTGATAAGCGTCGTAGCACACAAAAGTTATTTCTGTCACTCCCGGTGGAATACCAAAGTTTTTTAACAGTGTAGATACGGGTATTCCTTGAAATTTAAAGACTTGATTTGGATTAACAATGTTATTGGCATCAATGGTATTGACATTGCTTGTAGCTAATTTAAGCAACTCCGGCCAACTTAAGGTTTCCGATTTACCATTTGCTGTCTCACCTTGAATAACTAAATTCCACTGACGCTGCGGGTTCTTTTTAGCTTTATCTGCTAGAATTTCCGCATTGCGATCGCTTGCTTCTTTCCGCCATACTTCCAATTGTGCATCTGTCGGCTTTTTTGTACAACCTCCTAAGCAGACTATAGCTATCCCCAAAGATACTAAAGCCAAGTTTTTCCAGATATTCAATACAATCACATTCAAAACTACTAGGGAAGTTTACAAAATGGCGCTAACTAAGTTAGAAATAACACCGTAATCAATTTCTACACCATCATTCAACATTACTCCAGAAAAATGTCGGTTGGGAACTGACAGTGGGGGTAAAGTGCAGTGCTAAACCTCTACAACTAACAACTAACTACTAGGAAACTTTATGGTATTACAAGTAGAAAATAGTACATACGAAGCGAAAACCCAAGAAATTGCTAAACAGGTTCTCGCTGCTACTGGGGAAAATCGCTCATTTTTGTCTGCTTTACGGGATCAAATGCGCTGGGATGATAAATTACTCGATTGGGCTATGAGTAATCCCGGTTTACGGGTACAATTATTTCGATTTATAGATACTTTACCCGCTTTACATAGTAAATCAGAAATTGCGTCCCATTTACAAGAATATTTGGGTGATGAGTCGGTAGAATTACCCGCAGCATTAAAAGGAATTTTAAACTTTGCTAACCCTGATTCTATGCCAGCACAGGTAGCAGCGACAACTGTGGGAACTGCGGTGCAAACTCTGGCACATAAGTATATTTCTGGGGAAAATATTAAGCAAGTCATTAAAACCGTTGAGAGACTGCGAAAGGAAAAAATGGCTTTCACCATTGATTTACTTGGTGAAGCGGTGATTACGGAAACAGAAGCGCAATCTTATTTAGAAAGATACTTGGAGTTGATGCAGCAATTAGTGGAAGCATCGAGAAATTGGGCGAAAATTCCGGCTATTGATGAAGCTGACGGTGAAAATATCCCGAAAGTTCAAGTTTCTGTCAAATTAACGGCGTTTTATTCCCAGTTTGATCCTTTGGATGCTGAAGGTAGTGAAGCACGGGTAAGCGATCGCATTCGTATTTTACTACGTCGTGCTAAAGAATTAGGTGCAGCCGTCCATTTCGATATGGAACAATACGCCTACAAAGATATCACTTTCAATATTCTCAAGAAACTTCTACTGGAAGAGGAATTTCGTCAACGTACCGATATCGGTATGACTATCCAAGCATATCTGCGTGATAGTGAACAAGATGCGAAGGATATCATTGCTTGGTTAAAACAACGCGGTTATCCTCTCACCATTCGTTTAGTTAAAGGTGCGTATTGGGATCAAGAAACTATCAAATCTGCCCAAAAGCATTGGCCGCAACCAGTTTATAATGATAAAGTCGCCACAGATGCGAATTTTGAAACGATTACGCAACTATTGTTGGAAAATCATCAGTATGTTTATTCTGCCATAGGAAGTCATAATGTGCGATCGCAATCTCGCGCGATCGCAATTGCTGAAAATCTCCAAGTTCCCCGTCGTCGTTTTGAAATGCAAGTCCTTTACGGCATGGGTGATAAAATAGCTAAAGCTTTGGTAGATAAAGGTTATCGCGTGCGGGTTTATTGTCCCTACGGTGAACTTCTCCCCGGAATGGCTTATTTGATTCGGCGTTTATTGGAAAATACTGCAAATAGTTCGTTTTTACGTCAAAATTTAGAAAATCGTCCGGTTGAGGAGTTGTTAGCACCTCCAATTGTAGCTCACGCAGAGACGCAGAGGCGCAAAGAGGAGGAAAGAGGTTTTGTTGGTGTTGCGGATACGGATTTTGCGGAAGCGGAAAGAAGGAAGAAGTCGCATTTAGCTTTTGAGGGTGTGCGTCAAGAGTTGGGGAAAACTTATTTACCTTTTTTGAATGGGGAATATGTAAATACAACCACGTTTGTTGATTCTCTTAATCCTTCTAAGTTTAGTCAGGTAGTTGGAAAAATCGGACTTCTGAGTGTTGAACAAGCTGAGGAAGCAATGAAGTTTGCTAAAGCTGCTTTTCCTGCTTGGAAGAAAACTCCGGTTAAACAACGTGCTGATATTTTGCGTCAAGCTGGGGAGTTAATGGAGGAAAGACGCGCTGAACTTTCTGCTTGGATAGTTTTGGAGGTGGGGAAACCTGTTAAGGAAGCTGACGCGGAAGTTTCGGAAGCGATTGATTTTTGTCTTTATTACGCTGATGAAATGGAACGGCTAGATAAAGGTGTAATTTATGACGTTGTTGGAGAAACCAATCGTTATATTTACCAGCCGAAAGGAATCGCTGTTGTGATTTCTCCCTGGAATTTCCCTTTGGCTATTGCTTGCGGAATGACTGTTGCGGCTTTGGTTTCCGGGAATTGTACTTTACTCAAACCTGCGGAAACTTCTTCTGTGATTACTGCTAAATTTACAGAAATTCTGATAGAAGCCGGAATACCCAAAGGTGTGTTTCAATACGTCCCCGGTAAGGGTTCTCAAGTCGGTGCTTATTTGGTTAATCATCCTGATACTCACGTGATTGCTTTTACTGGTTCTCAGGAAGTAGGATGTAGAATTTACGCAGAAGCCGCAATTCTTAAACCTGGTCAAAAGCACATGAAAAAAGTAATTGCGGAGATGGGTGGCAAGAATGCCATTATTGTTGATGAAAGTGCTGATTTAGACCAGGCTGTTGTCGGAGTTGTCCAATCTGCTTTTGGTTATAGTGGACAAAAATGTTCTGCTTGTTCACGGGTAATTGTGCTGGAACCGATTTATGATGCTTTTGTGGAAAGGTTGGTGGAAGCAACAAAATCTTTAAATATCGGGGAAACTGAATTACCCAGTACCCAAGTTGGCCCTGTGATTGATGCTAATTCGCGCGATCGCATTTTGGAGTATATTCAAAAAGGGAAACGAGAAGCGAAAGTGGCTTTGGAATTACCCGCACCAACCCAAGGTTATTTTATCGGTCCCGTGATTTTTTCGGAAGTTCCTGCAAATGGGGTAATCGCACAGCAGGAAATATTTGGCCCTGTCTTAGCAGTAATTAGAGTTCAAGATTTTCAGGAAGCTTTAGAAGTAGCTAACGGAACGAATTACGCTTTAACGGGTGGACTTTATTCTCGCACGCCTTCCCATATTGAACAAGCGCAAGCTGAGTTTGAAGTTGGGAATTTATACATTAACCGGAATATTACCGGGGCGATAGTTTCCCGTCAACCGTTTGGTGGGTTTAAACTTTCTGGTGTGGGTTCCAAAGCTGGGGGGCCTGATTATCTTTTGCAGTTCCTAGAACCGCGACATATCACAGAAAACATCCAACGTCAAGGTTTTGCACCAATTGAGGGTGCGGAGTAAGAGTAATTTTTACCCCTCTCTTTTGCTGAGAGGGGTGATTTTTAAACGCAGAGGTACGCTGAGGTTAGCGCTGAGGTTCGCTGAGGTTAATCTTTTGTGTTGAAGTTTATTATTTTGGACACTCTGGTAAGCTGTTATTAGCGTAGTTACAATCAAATTCAGTTAAAGCTTCTCCACTAGATTCAAAGTTTCCCGTTGTCACATAACTATCTTTTTGTGGATCTTCATCTTTATCCCAAATTTTTAAGTAATAATTATTACCGTCATCACTAGACCATAATTCATAGCGGTATTCACCACCAAAACCTTCACTTCTCAAGTAGTCGGCTAATGCTGTCTTTGATATAGATAGAAGGGTAGATATTGCTAAGATGGGAATTAGAGCTATTTTTATCACCTGAGTTGTCTTCATAGATACACCAATTTGCGATTCAACACCAAGCATAACGTAATTGCGTATTTGCGTCTAGATATAAAGAATCAAGTTTACACAGAGTCTTATACCCTTGTCTTCACAGTTTTAGTCATATTACTTTTGGCTGCTGTTAAAACCTATTTAGAAGACTTTTCAGACTATCACCTGCTATAACTGCTGACTTCTGACTCCTGACTGCTGCTGTAATTGTTACATAACCATATATAAAGGTGCGGTAAGCTGACAATAGCAGTTTACATCCTCAAAACAATGACAGCGAATAGTCCCACGATTTTAGCTTTAGACTTTGATGGAGTGGTTTGCGATGGACTAATTGAATATTTTGAGGTAGCATGGCGTACCTACTGTCAAATTTGGTCGCCGGTTAATGACACACCACCAGATGATTTAGCTTTAAGATTCTATCGCTTACGTCCGGTAATTGAAACGGGTTGGGAAATGCCTGTTTTAATTAAAGCCTTGATTGCTGGATTCTCTGATGATAAAATTCTCCAAGAATGGACAAGTATCACTCCACAAATTTTGGCAGCAGATAACCTAGAAGCGAAAGAAGTTTCTACAAAGTTAGATAATCTGCGAGATGATTGGATTAAGACAGATTTAGATGGTTGGTTAAGTCTACATAGATTTTATCCTGGTGTGATCGAAAGATTAAAAATAACTCTTGCGAGTGCAGTTCAGTTATATATCGTTACTACTAAAGAAGGCCGTTTTGTCCAGCAGTTGTTACAACAAGAAGGGCTTGATTTACCACCAGATGCAATTTTTGGCAAGGAAGTAAAACGCCCCAAATATGAAACTTTGCGAGAATTAATTGAGAAAGCAAATACCCAATCTGTGAGTTTATGGTTTGTTGAAGATAGGCTGAAAACATTACAATTAGTCCAACAGCAATCAGACTTAGATCATGTAAAACTTTTCCTAGCAGATTGGGGTTATAATACTCAACCAGAACGGGAAGCAGGAAAAAATGATCCACGAATTCAGCTAATATCACTTTCTCATTTTGCTCACGATTTTCCAACTTGGTTGTAATTGACTGGAGAGATATAGCAATCCTTGCAGAGGTTGTGAACATCTTGTAGGTTGGGTTAGATGCGGTAATTAACTTATAACGCTTACAGATAAATCACCAAACCGCGTCGTAACCCAACATCTAAGTAGGTAGGCGAAAATAAATAGAACTATGTTAAGTAAGGTAAAAAATTCTGAAATTGGCTCGTAGTTAGGGCTACAGCCCTACTTTCAGGTCTAAAGACCTCACTACAAACCTTTAATTATTTACGTTACTCTACTTACTATAAAATAGGTGTTCATGGCCTGACGGGGGGACAAAGTACGTTGAAACCAAGACTCTGTAACCCTTTCAATCTTATTAGACATAAAAAGATACAGATCAATTTCCACCCTTATTGATTCCATTGTCAATAATTTCGTTCGGAAAATCCTATTTAACGTTGGTGTTAATCCTAAAATTGGTTTGATATTTTGAATGGACTTCTCTTTCAAATCCTTGCAGGATAAGCTTTTCAGCCATGATTGTCCCCCGGTCAGGTTCATGGCTCATTTAGAATCGCTATATATTACTTCAGTTTCTAATTGGGATTCAGGAAAATTATAGATCGTAGGTGTAAGTTAAATCTACATTACTTACGATCTATCTTCTGAATTAGCTCAATAACCTCTTGGTAATTAGTAATTCTTTTTTGTTGTTGAAATAAGTTAGCTGCTATCTTTAAATCGGTAATTGATCCTTTATGATCACCCAAGTGATGGCGCGTAATTCCTCTATTTTTGTGAGCTTCAGGAAATTTAGGATTAAGAAGTAATGCTTGGTTGTAGTCTTCAATAGCGCCTTTTAAGTCTCCTAAATCATGGCGAGCTAATGCTCTATGATTGTAAACACCTGAATAGTTAGAATTAATGCTTATGCATTGGCTGTAATCTGCAATTGCTCCTTTTAAATCTCCCAATTTATGGCGGGTAAAACCACGTTTATAATAGACTTCAGCAAAATTAGGATGCAACCGTAACGCTTGAGTATATTCTTCAATTGCCCCTTTTAAATCTCCCGATGTATGTCGGTTAAGTCCGCGATGGAAATAGACTACTGCCTCTTTAAGATTATTTTGTGCTAAGAATGATGATTTTATTCTAAATTCGGAAATATTTGGCAAATTTTTAGCACTCACTTTCGGGCTATATAATATAGTTCCTAAGATGAGAGTTGTAATTGTTAATTTCCATTTTTTCATGACACTATTTGGCCAATTTTTAGAATACAGTTATTAATTATATATCATATATAGCAATTACCATTCAAATGAGGTACAAGCTGTAATAATTAAACGCAGATGAACGCAGATAAACGCAGATGATTTTGTACTTCATCAGACTAGGAAACGCTATATATCATGTCCCTTAACTACTTATCAAAAAACTCGACCCGTCCCCGCGTGGTTCCCTAATGATAAGTCTTTAACCGAAAACGATATTACATTTATTCACACAATTACCTGACCGGGGGACAATCATGGCTGAAAAGCTTATCCTGCAAGGATTTGAAAGAGAAGTCCATTCAAAATATCAAACCAATTTTAGGATTAACACCAACGTTAAATAGGATTTTCCGAACGAAATTATTGACAATGGAATCAATAAGGGTGGAAATTGATCTGTATCTTTTTATGTCTAATAAGATTGAAAGGGTTACAGAGTCTTGGTTTCAACGTACTTTGTCCCCCCGTCAGCACAATTACACTTAGCCACTATGCTTGATTTAACAAAAGTATCGGGACAAATGCAAGGTTTTAGCCAACATTTAACTTCAGAAGTGGCTGCGAGTCGTCAGCGTTTGGAGTTAGCACAGCAACATTTACAAAAAGCTGTTGAGTGCCAAGAGGAGTTAATTGCACGTCAAGAGAAATGGCGCGATCGCATTCTCTTTGCTAATGCTACCCCAATTGAACCCCTAGAAACCTGTATTACTATCCCTGTCCCGCCTAAAGTTCATACTGTCATCGCTACTGATGGTTCGCAAATTGCACCTAACCATCATGAAATTGCTTATTGTTACTTGCTAAATATTGGTAGAGTCGTTTTACATTATGGTCAAAACCGTCACCCTTTACTAGATAGTTTACCGGAGGTATTTTACCGCCCCGAAGATTTATATGTGTCGCGTCAGTGGGGAATTAGAACTGAGGAATGGATGAGTCATCGTCGCACAGCTTCGGAAACTACAGTATTAGCAGAACTGGCTTGCGCTGCGAAAACAGAAGCCCCGGCCTTAGCAATGGTGGATGGTTCATTAATATACTGGTTTTTAGAACAGTTACCGATGGATGCACGCGATCGCATCTTACCCCCCATTTTAGAGGCTTGGCAACAGATGCGGGCTGCCCAAATTCCCATCATGGGTTATCTGAGCGCCTCTCGCAATATCGAAGCCATGAACTTTTTACGGTTGTTGGCTTGTCCCCACCCAGTACCCGATTGTGTCAGCCATTGCCCCAACCAATTAGAATATGTACCATGTAAAATCTTTGATTCTTTGCGAGATACAACTCTATGGACAACCCAACTCCTACCTGGACAACGTGGCCCCCTATGGCGCAGTAATAACCGAATTTTAGAATTATATGAAGACCAAACTATTTACTTTTGTTACGTTCATGTAGGTACAGAAATTGCCCGCATTGAAATTCCGGCTTGGGTAGCAGAAAATACGATCATGTTTGACCAAGCCCTAGGATTAATGCTGGCACAAGTCCAAAAAGGATACGGTTATCCTGTGGCAATTGCGGAGGCACATAATCAAGCCGTTGTCAGAGGTGGTGATAAAGCCCGTTTCTTTGCCCTTTTGGAACAACAAATGATTAAAGCCGGGATAAAAAATGTGGGAATTTCCTACAAAGAAGCTAGAAAACGGGGAAGTATCGCTTAACAGTAATCAGTTTCATAATTTGGCTAAATTCCATACCTAATGCTTGATATATTTAGCAATGTTCAATCATTTATAAATATCCTAAAAAATCAGCCATGCAAAATATAAATATCGTCAACAATATAGGATTTAATTTAGAACTATTTCATCTTCAAACCAACACATCTTTTGAGTTACCACCCAATCTAACTGTAATTCTTATTGGCAAGCCCAATGAAAAAAGTTTACCAGATATTGATGTTTCTCAGTTGCCAAATGGGGATATAGCTTCTCGCATTCATGCACAAATCCAAGTAACAGGTGGTATTTACTTTCTTGAAGATTTAGGAAGTTCCAACGGTACATTTTTAAATAATACTAAGCTAGAAGCCAAAACTCCCTATCAATTAAATATAGGAGATCAAATCAGTCTTGGACAAGGAAACGCCATCACATTTGTATTCCAATATCAACAAAATCAGCAATCAGGTGTGATTACAAACTCCAATCCCACATCAGTTCAGCCACAAATTCCTCACAGAAGTATACCAACTACCTCCGATAAAACCAATAAGCTAATTGGTATAGCTTTAATGGTTGCAGGAATTGTAATTCTAACTGCTAATATCCATGTTGGTATTTTTGTTCGTCTTCCTGGGATTATAGTTTGTATGGCAGGAGTTTATATTCTTTTTCAAAAGCGGATAAATCATTCTTTAGGCTGGCTGTTACTTGCCTTGGGAATTGGTGTGATATTTTTTACTAGTAATGTATTCGCGTCTGTAAACCTATTAGTAGTTATCGGTTCATTTGCTTTATTTATCGCTGGATATCAACTTTTAACTACTGGAAAAATCCTAGATTACGATTTACGCTCAATTCAGAATTTAATTAAGAAATAGCTCAGAATAATCCAGCAGATTGCAGTCCGGATCATTGCTTATCAAAAATCTCTCCGCGTCAGAGCGTCAGATATAGGAATCCGATTTGATTCTTGAATAAATCTAAGTATAGCTGTAGCCAGGATAATTAGGACATTATTAATCCTTGAAACTTAGATATAATAAGGCTTTCCCTCCTGCCTCCTGCCCTCTGCCTCCTGCCTCCTGGGGAGCAACGCGATTTTGTGAGATCATCATCAAAGATAGCAGGGGAGCAGGGAGCAGGGAGCAGGGAGCAGGGGGAATGGAAAAAGAACCAATCAAAAGTCATGAAGACCTAGAAGTATACAAAATGGCATTTGATGTCGCCATGAAAA
>NZ_JACJTQ010000035.1 GCF_014698735.1 Anabaena catenula FACHB-362 | reverse complement strand
ATTCAAACTGACTTGACGGACAGATTTACCTTCATTTAAAGCTGCGGCTAATTTTGCAGGGGGCAGGGGGCAGGGGGCAGAAAATTCCTACTCGGTACTCGGTACTCGGTACTCACTACTTGGTAGGGTGAAATAAAAGGTTGCACCTTGATCGACGGCGGCTTGGGCCCAGATGCGTCCTCCGTGGCGTTGAATAATCCGTTGGACGATCGCTAGTCCGATGCCTGTACCTTCAAATTCTTGTTCACGGTGTAGACGTTGGAATACTCCAAACAAATTATCGGCATACTGCATATCAAATCCTGACCCATTATCTCTGATAAAGTACACTCCTTCTCCATCGATAACCTCATAACCCACTTCAATATGGGCAACGGATTTGTAGCTGGTGTACTTAATCGCATTCGATAACAAGTTGATCCAGACTTGTTTGAGGAGGGAAAGGTCAGCTTCACAGATGGGTAAATCAGCGATCGCAAATTCAATTTGACGACCTGACCATTCTGGGGTCAAATCACTCAGCACCTGTTGAATTAAATCATTGATAAACACTGTCTGCTTAGATATCTCCTTGCGATCCAGACGGGATAAATTTAATAGATCATCGATCAACTCACCCATGCGTTTAGCATTATCCCGGACAATTTTTAAGTAACGATTGGCTTCTGCATCTAGTTTTTCACTGTAGTCTTCTTGCATAATTCTCGAAAAGCCATCAATCGCCCGCAAAGGCGCTCGCAAGTCATGGGAAACGGAATAAGAAAAAGACTCCAAAGCTTTGTTAGCCACCTCTAATAGGGCAGTACGTTCTTTTACCCTAATTTCTAAAGACTCATTCAGTTGATGCAGGGCTTCAATCGCCTCCTTGCGCTCCAATTCTGCTCCTGCCCGTGCGGCAAATACTTCTAGAATTGTCTTTAATCGTTCCGTATCTGCCAGTGGTTGTAAGTCGAGAATGCAAAGATTGCCAATAGGATCGCCGTTGGCATTTTTTAAAGAAATACCCAGATAACTATCTGCCTGCATTGTCACTAAATCTAAGTCTTCCGGGAACATTAGCTGAACAAGACTTTCGCAGTAAAACATTCCGTCTCTCAAGGCAAATTCGCATGGTGTGCGTGCCGGAAAATAGGATATTTGTGATTGCAATGCCCCATGCGCCCAAAAAGCCAGAGCTTTCAGTTCGCCATTTACTAGTTCGGTGACAAGGGCATAAGAGACTTGTAAGGCTTCGGCAATATGACGAACCAAAGCTGGGAAAAAATCTTGTCCTGTAACCGCAGCCGTTCCCGCCACCAAATTTTGCAGCATTGTTTCTGCTCTGATGATATCTGCTTCCCGACGTTTTGGCTCACTGATATCCCGCATGATCGTAGAGAAATATTCCAGATTGCCATCTGTTGTTTTGTGAGCAATAATCATCTGGGAAACGGCAATTTCCCTACCTTCACCTGCCAATAAAGCCGTTTCACCCAGCCATATGCCATTCTGAATTGCTGCCGGAATTCCTTGATTTTCAATAATCTCTAATGCCCACTGAGGATGGTAGTTGGGAATACGCAACTTAGAGTAGTCTACATCCGGGAATAGATTAATCAGGCTTCGTAGTTGGGCATTATTCCACAAGTTATTACCTAGAGGATCAGCCATGCCAATATAGTCGGTGGAGGCTTCGAGAATAGCAATCAAGCGATCGCGGTCTTTCTTTGCCCGTTTGCGCTCGGCAATCTCCATCTCTAATTCGGCATTTGTTTGTTGTAGTGCTTGAGTTCTCTCCTGGACTCGTTGTTCTAACAGTTCATTGGCTTGATGAATTTCTCTAAACTTTTGCTGTAAACTAGCTGCCATCAACCGAAAGTTCTGCAATAACAATGCCAATTCAGTCACCTGGCTCTGTATCCAGTTGATCGGTTTCTGCTCTAGCAGTTTATTTGGTAAGTTCGTGGTGACTTCTGCTAATTGAGACAAGGGTTTGACCAATTGACGGCTAACTAGGGTAGCAGAAATCAGAGCTAGTCCTGAGACAAATAGGAGTATTGCCATGTTGCGGGTGTGAACCCACTCAATTTGATGCACATGAGAGATTGCGGCCATCTGTACCACCAGTGTCCAGGGAATTGTCTGATTAATGGCAGACTCTTTCACAAATAGGGAATTTTGCCACTGTACCATCACCAGAGGACTACCAGTGATTGGTAGCCAATGGTAGGTTTGAGTCCCTATCTGGTCAACTCTGCCATCTTTACGCCAATTAAAAGCCTGAGTACCAATCCATTCTGGTTTCGTGCTGGCTGCTACTGTTTGTTTTTGATCCACTAATGTGATATCTAGCTTTTCTTGACCTAAATTAGACTGCAACAACTTTGTAATATTGCTTAAATCAATTTCAGTAAAAATAGCACCCATGAGTTTTGTATCCCTTAGGATTGGCACACCAAATAAGACAACGGGAAAAGCCGACTTGCCTGGTAGCAGCAGAACGGGAGAGAGAAACGGTTGGGGCAATCGCTGCATTTGCTGAAAATATTTGTCTTCATTAAAGGCACTCTCAGAAGCAGAAACATTGTTCTCAAAATCGAGAATGGGTTTTCCTGTCTCATCTAAAATATGAATGTGTCGAAACTCAGGAAAAGTACGGCTAACAAATGCAGCATTTTGTCCTATGATTTCGCTCTCAATGGAGTTGAGCCGAGCTAATTCAGCAAGTCCATTCACAGAAGCCAAACGTTGCTCATACCAGCCACGCACCTCAACTGTCAGGTAACGAGACGCATCATTTAAATCTAAACGAGTCATATTTTTGATATCATTTACCACCTGATGGCTTGCCAGCACAATCAAAACTAAGGTGGGAACTGACACAAAAGCGACCAGTAAATTAAACAGGGTTTGTTGTAGTGAAAGGGTGCTAATAGCAGGTGGACGGTCAACCCAACGATGAATTGGTGAATGCGTCAACAATAAGCTGGCAATGAGGGCGTTAAAAATACCATTAGTAGGCTGCTTGAAGAGAATAATTCGGGCTTGGATCGGATCGACGTGCAGAATGATCGCGTAAAATAACCATATCAATGGCATCCCGATTACCAACCAAAAAAGAGCATCTAGCAAAACAATATTATGGTGCTGCCGTCGGTGAAACAGCCAACCGACAAATAGGGCTTCTGCTGTAAAAGTAAAGGTAGTATAGGGATGATGCCAAATTACATAGGTACAACTTCCGGCAAAAAAACCTGCTAAAGTCCCCCATCTAACTCCGTATAAACAAACGACAATCCAAACAGCGATTGAACCAAACAGAAAATCAATGTCGAAAAATAACGTCCATCGGAAGTAGTTTCCTAAAAAGCCAGCAATAATTAGTAGGATTAAGCCCCACAGTTGGCGATTTTCGGATAATTTTGACCTCAAGATTTCTGTTAAATACATTCTGCCTGTCCTTCAGATAACTTTTGCTATAAATCAGTTTTTATTTCCCAGGCACTTTAATCACATAATTTTAAGTTGTTACGTTTGTGAAGATCAAACCATGAGTAGAAGGGGGAAAGTCAAAGCCTATTCCCTACCAGGAAATAGGTTTACCAGGGAGGTATTGTATTTAATTAAATCCACCCACTTATTAAATGGATTGATATCTTTATAAATGATATGGGCGGCATGAATTTCACTTAAACTCTTAGTTATCTGAACGGCTAACTTCAGAAATTTTAATATCAATTCACTTAATTAAAGCTACAAATGAATATCCTTCCGCGTCTCGATGTCTGTGCGTTTGTCCATTTGTATCAACCTTAAAGTGAACTGGTATCAGGTATGAGTCAAGAGTTGAATGTCCTGCTTGTTGAAGATTTAGAAACAGATGCCCTGTTAGTTCTCCATGAACTGCGTCGTGGTGGTTTCAATCCCATCTGGCAGCGTGTCCAAACAGCCCCAGAGCTACGCACAGCCCTCGGTAGCCGGACTTGGGATGTGATAAT
Organism: Anabaena catenula FACHB-362; assembly: GCF_014698735.1. Lineage (GTDB taxonomy): Bacteria > Cyanobacteriota > Cyanobacteriia > Cyanobacteriales > Nostocaceae > Anabaena > Anabaena variabilis_A. The sequence continues at coordinate 61,778 of NZ_JACJTQ010000035.1, read as the reverse complement.
TTCAGATTACCGATTGCCTGGATTCGATGCTCCTGCGGCTCTGGAAATAGCAAAGCAGAGTCAAAAAGATATTCCTTTTATTCTGGTTTCTGGAACCATCGGCGAAGTATCTGCTGTGGAAATGATGAAAGCGGGTGTTCATGATTATCTGATGAAGGACAACTTAAACCGCTTGCCAGAGGCAGTTCGTCGAGAACTTCGGGATGCTCAGGTGCGGGCAGAGCGCAAACAAGCAGAGGAAAAACTGCACCACACCCTCCAGGAATTATCCAACTTCAAATATGCCCTAGATCAATCAGCCATCGTCGCTATTACTGATGCTCACGGGGTAATCACCTACGCTAATGATCGATTCTGCGAGATATCTCAATACGACCGAGAGGAACTGGTTGGTCAAACGCATCGGGTGATCAATTCTGGCTATCATTCTCAAGAATTCTTTGCTCAGATGTGGCAAACCATTAGCCAGGGGCATATCTGGCGGGGCGAAATCCGAAACCGGTCAAAAGATGGCAGTTTCTACTGGGTTAATAGCACGATTGTACCTTTTTTGGATGCCTTGGGTAAGCCCTTTCAATACTTGGCTATCCGCACGGATATTAGCAATCTCTACGAAGAGCTTCGGTTACGCAAACAGGCGGAAGAACAGCTTATTCACAATGCTTTTCATGATCCATTGACAGGTTTACCGAATCGGACGCTGTTGGAGGATCGACTGGAACTAGCCATAAACCGAGCTAAAAGGGTGGAAACCTATCATTATGCCGTCTTGTTTCTAGACCTAGATCGGTTCAAAGTCATCAATGACAGTTTAGGGCATTTAGCTGGAGATCAACTACTTCAGAGTATTGCCCAGAAGTTGAAAACTCACCTGCGGGATATGGATTTAGTCGCTCGACTCGGTGGTGATGAATTTGTAATTTTACTAGAAGATATCGTCAGTATTGAAGCTACGATTAAAATTACTGAACGTATTCTCACAGATTGTCAAACGTCGCTGATGCTCAATGGTAACGAAATGTTTATTAGTACGAGCATCGGTATTGTTTTTGCTACACAAAACTATCGTCAAGCCGCCGATTTACTCCGAGATGCTGATATTGCCATGTATCGAGCTAAAGCTCAGGGGCGAAATTCATACAAAATTTTTGATGCCCAAATGCATACCCAAGCTGTAAATCGACTAACGCTAGAAACTGAGATCCGCAAAGCTCTGGAACGAGAAGAGTTCATTGTCTACTACCAACCTATTGTAGATTTACTAGGCGGTCGGCTAATTGGGTTTGAGGCATTGGTGCGCTGGCTTTCACCTACTCGCGGGTTCGTTTCTCCAGGAGAATTTATTCCTATTGCTGAAGAAACTGGGCTAATTGTGCAGATAGATCGTTGGATGTTTTACACAGTTTGTCAACAATTGGTCAAATGGAAAACAAATTTTACTCACATCCCGCTTAAGGTTAGTATTAACCTCTCTGCTCAAGATATTCGCCAAGCCAGTTTAATTGAAGACATTGATCGCACACTAGCCGAAACAGGTTTAGAAGGTAATTCTATAGTCCTAGAAATTACTGAAAGTATGCTAATTGAGGATATCAATAAAACAATTGATTTGTTGACCCAATTAAAGGACAGAAAAATTCAGATTAGCATTGATGACTTTGGAACTGGATATTCATCGCTCAATTATCTCCATCGTTTACCTGCTGATAATTTGAAGATTGATCGCTCTTTTGTGAGTCAGATGGAGGAAGGAAATCGTAATTATCAGGTGGTGAGTACTATCATTGCCTTGAGCAATCAACTGGGATTGGCTGTGGTGGCTGAAGGGATTGAAACACCACAACAACTTCAATGGTTACAGCAACTGGGATGCGAATTGGGTCAGGGCTATTTATTTTCTCCACCTTTGGCTGGTCAAGAAATTGAGACGCTCTTGCTCACAGGAGACTATGAGAAACTTTATCAAGCTCATTTGTTCAATGCATTAGTGTCTAAGTTTAAATTTCTGGTCTGAGATGAAATCGGTTGTTTGGATTTTACCAACTCAAGTGCAAGGAATGTTATCTATTAAGCGATCGCAAATTACTGTCAGCTGTTCTTGGCTATTAACGGGGCCACGCGGCGCTGGTAGTTCGGTATTAGGCCAGTTGGGTAAACTATTACAGGGACAAAACAAAGCTGGCATTCCCACAGTACGTATGGGTACTGGCATAGTACAACGACCGCAAGGGAGCATTTCCCAGGCTGGTGTCAGCAGTTCAGCTATGGTTTCGTGAGTGCCTTCTAAATAACAGTCACTAATTTCTAATGAAAGAATACTTTGCCAGCATTCTTCAAATTCTGGGCTATAGCTATCGCCTTTTAGCACGGGGCTAGGTAAGAAGCTGTGATTACCATTACCTACGATTACTTTCTTTCCTAACTGAAACCAGTGAGCAATATATTCTTTAACTTCTTGTTGGTTTGCCATATTCTTAATTGTAAGTAGTCGGACAAAATTAAATTCACTCGTTGAGAGAGGGAACTCTTAACGGGGAACAGGGAACAGAAAAATCAGTTGTGTAATTAATTCTGTCCCATTACTTAGTTTTAATTCAGAAATTTTACCTGGACAATCTTTAATTTGGAATTAAGGCTTTGCTACTGGTAAGGGAGAACCCAAAACACTGAGATTCAGAACATAACCACCAGTAACTAAGTAAACAGTCTCAGAAATTGCACCTAACTGACGAACTAAAGAACCCAAGCGATCGCGGAATGTCCTACCCATAGGATAAGCTGGTACTACACCCCAACCAGTTTCTTCCCCTACAAATACTAGATCAGCCTCAACTAAACCCACTATTTTGAGCAATTCTGCCAAGGTATTTTCCCAACTTAGGTCGTCTTGTTCTAGAAAATTAGCTACCCAAGTTCCCAAAGAATCAATTAAAAGACAGGTATTAGGCTTGGCATTAGCTAGGCTAGTAGTAAGTTCCACAGGTACATATAGAGTTACCCAGTCTAGAGGACGGCGTTTTTGGTGTTTTTCAATACGTTGCTGCCACTCTTGATCTTCAGGATTTTCTGTAGCTGTTGCTATGTAAATAACTGATTTTTCAGACTGTTTTGCTAAAGTTTCCGCCCATTCACTTTTACCTGAGCGTGCTGGGCCTGTTACTAAAATAACTCTACTCATAAGATATCACAATCTTGGTCTTCCTTAAAGTATTGTTCTACCTATAGAATAAAGAAAAGTTTCTCAATAATTTGCTCTCTTAACAAACTCATTCGGAAATCAATACCACCAGAACAAGCTTCAGGATCTCTTTATGAAAGCAGGCTTAAAACGGATTGAGGCAACTCTACATGATTTGGGGATTCGTGGCACTGACTTAGGCGCAGAAACAGGTGATTCAACAAAACGCCCGTTCTCCTTTAGGATTAGCATCGGAGCTAACAAAACTACAGACAGTACAGAGCCTTCAAATGATGAGGGCATCAATACCGTTGACTTAAGCAAAGATACTGGTAGTAAATCGTCTTCAGATCCCAATTTATTTTCCCAGGATAATTCCGTACAAACTTTTCCCGCCCACTCAGGTGAAGGCAAAACACCCAGCCTGCCTAAGTTTAAAACACCGAGCTTCAGTAACCATCGCCACGGAGCCAATCCAGCATTTGCAATGAATCTCTTACAAGAAATTCAAGAGACTGTCGCTGATTGGCAAACTGAACTACAAGAAATTTTGCAACAAATTCAAGATATTTATTTAGATGGGCCAGTTATTAATGGCTGGTTAGAATCCAATCCTCAAGAACCAGAACCAGGAGGAACGGCAACGCTGCGTCATGCGGAAGTTGAGCGTCTGATGGATTATGTGGAAGAAATTTGTGAGACTGGTGATCAGATATCATCTCCATCATCGCGTGCTGGCTACCGCCTCTGTGGAGTCGATGCGGCTGGTAAAGTTTGGTCGCGTCTATGTCCAGTAGAGCAGGTTCCTACTGTGAGTATGGCTATCGCACGTTATCAAAAATTACGTCAACTGTTTGGGCGCAAGCAATATCTAGAAACTCGGCTGGGTCAATTAGCAGAAACACTTGTGGCTTTACACAGTCATATCCGACAAGCATAAAGTATTGGTAAAGTGGTGACAATTTTTTCATGAAACTTGTCTGCAAAGATTGTTTTCGGCAAAATTACGTTGGTCGATAAGTACTTTATAGGGTAGATTAACAACCAGTAAGCAAAAGTTGAATTGGATATTTTTAATTATAGCCGTGGACAGGGTGGTTAAGACATCAATTGATAATGAAACTCTCACTACAAGAGGGTTTTACTCCTGACTCCGGTCACTGAGCGTAGTCGAAGTGCTGACTCCTGACTCCTGACTCCTGACTCCTGCTATAAATTCCAAATTACAAAACTACAGTAATCAATCCCATGCCGGACTTACAAATCTCTGCCATCATCTGTACTCACAATCGAGATACCTATTTAGGTGCAGCGATTGACAGTTTATTGGCGCAGGACTTTACTGCTAACTTTGAAATTTTAGTAGTGGATAATGGATCTAGCGATCGCACTCGTGAAGTTGTAGAACAAAGAGCGGCTGATACCCGCCTCAAGTACATTTTTGAACCTACCCTGGGCTTATCAGTAGCTCGCAACACAGGCGCTAAGGCTACCAGCGCAGACATTATCGCTTATTTGGATGATGATGCAGTCGCTAGTCCCCAATGGTTGCAAGTTTTGTATTCTGCCTATGAAAATAATCCCAACATAGCGATCGCTGGTGGTAAAGTTACTCTCATCTGGCCTCCAGACATTGAACCACCAAAGTGGATATCTCCGGGACTAGCTGCTAACTTGGGAGCCTACGACTTGGGAGACAGCATCATCTACATTGAACAGCCCGGTTCCACCCCTAGAGGCTTAAATTACTCCATTCGACGCAGTTTTCTAGAAGATATAGGCGGTTTTGACCCTCAACTGGGACGAGTCGGCAAAAACCTCTTATCTAACGAAGAACTACAAATGACCGAATTTGCCCTTCAGCGTGGTTGGCAAGTCGCTTATCTTCCCCAAGCCCTAGTTGCTCACAATGTTGCCCCAGAAAGGCTAAAACCCTCCTGGTTTTTAAACCGGGGTTGGTGGCAAGGTATTAGTGAGTGCTATCGGGAACAACTTGCTGGTAAAGCCGGTATTGGTCAACTGCAACGAGGCAGCGAGAAGTTTGTACGTGGCTTATATAAATCATTACAATATATTACTGATCCAGCCGAAAGATTTGATAAACTAGTCTATGCTTATGGTCAGATTGGTTACTTAAATGCAGCCATTCAAGGACTTCTTTTTACAGCGAACAAAAAATAAATTAAAGTAAAAATTATTATGTCATCTAAAATACCAATCTCCGTACTCATTCCCGCCAAAAACGAAGAATCTAACTTACCTGCCTGTTTAACTAGTCTGGCAGTAGCTGATGAAGTTTTTGTTGTCGATTCCCAAAGTAGCGATAAAAGTATTGAAATTGCTGAGAGTTACGGGGCTAAAGTTGTACAATTCAACTTTAATGGCAGTTGGCCAAAAAAGAAAAATTGGTCATTAGAAAATCTACCTTTTCGGAATGAATGGGTGCTAATTGTTGATTGTGATGAGCGGATTACACCTGAATCTTGGGCAGAAATTGCCGAAGTAATTAAACGTGATGAGTGTAATGGTTATTACATCAATCGTCGTGTATTTTTCTTAGGAAAATGGATTCGTCACGGAGGTAAATATCCTGATTGGAATCTCCGCTTATTTAAACATCAAAAAGGTCGCTACGAAAACCTCAACACCGAAGATATACCCAACACAGGCGATAACGAAGTTCACGAACACGTAATTTTACAGGGACAAGTTGGGTATCTCAAACATGATATGCTCCACGAAGATTTCCGCAATCTTTATCACTGGTTAGAAAGACATAACCGCTATTCTAATTGGGAAGCCCGTGTGTATTTAAATTTGCTCACAGGGAAAGATAATGGTAAAACAATTGGTGCAAATCTCTTTGGTGATGCAGTACAACGTAAACGCTTCTTAAAAACAGTGTGGGTACGCTTGCCATTTAAACCATTGTTAAGGTTTATTTTGTTCTATATTGTTCAGCGCGGCTTTTTAGATGGCAAAGCTGGATATATCTATGGACGGTTATTGAGCCAATATGAATATCAAATTGGAGTCAAACTTTACGAATTACGCAGTTGTGGTGGACAGTTAAATACTGCAAACACCTCTGAATCTACCTCCTCAACTTTGTCTCAGGAAGTTGGGTAATGGGTAATGGGTAATGGGTAAATATTTATATTTCTCCTGACTAATGACTCCAATGACTAATGACCAATGACCAATGACCAATGACCAATGACCAATGACCAATGACTAATGACTAATGACTAATGACTAATGACCAATGACCAATGACAAACCTTTTGTAGATTTACGTAAATATGACCAATCCTGGTTTGACCGAGGTCGTCCGGGTTGGTATGTTTTATTGTGGTGGTTGGTGCAAGCGATCGCATTTCCTCTGACTCCTCAACCGCTAAATATTCTGCGTTGCTCCCTGCTGCGGCTATTTGGAGCTAAGATTGGTAAAGGCGTATTAATTAGACCCACAGCCCGTTTCACCTATCCTTGGAAAGTTACCATTGGTGATTACAGTTGGATTGGTGATGATGTAGTTTTCTACAGTCTTGATCAAATTATCATTGGTGAACAGTGTGTAGTTTCCCAAAAAAGTTACCTGTGTACAGGTAGTCATGATCTTCAAGATCCAGCCTTTGGTTTAAAAACTGCAAGTATTACCATCGGTAATGGTGCATGGGTAGCAGCAGATTGTTTCCTAGCCCCAGGAGTAGAAATCGGTGCTAATGCAGTAATTGGAGCGCGTAGTAGTGTTTTTACTAATATGCCAGCAAATCAAGTTTGTTTGGGCAGTCCTTGTCGTCCCCACCATCAGAGAATAATTCGTAATTCGTAATTCGTAATTCGTAATTAGAAAAGTTACCTCTCTATCAAGTCCGGTTAATTGCTGATCAAAAAAATTCTCCGCGTCTCCGTGTCTCCGCGTCCCGACTTCTCCGCGTCCCGACTTCTGCGCGTCCCCGCGTCACCGCATAAAAGCCCACACTGGATTAGAAATCTCCAAATACAGTGTGGGTAGTTGAGGTTTTGAAATTATGCCGGATAAATCCTTAACCGACGATTTGGTTCTTCCCCAAAACTGTCAGACTTGAGTCGATAATGTTCTACCAACTCATGCTGCATTTTTCTAACCTGAGAAGAACGAGGTAATAACTCAACAGGCTGACCCTTAGGAATGACAATTTGCTCAACCGCAAGTCTTGCTTCTTCCAAAGCGTCCATCTCGTCATCACTGCCATTGTGAAGTAACAATTGTAATTCTCGGTCATCGCCCAGTTCTGGATCATCCATGTTCAGCAACCGCCGCAAACCACGAGTAATTTGGGGAATGGTGCTGGACTTAATCACATGAATTGGCACATGACGAGCTTTTGCCATTTGCCTTAACTTAGCGTGATTTTTGACGTGCGATCGCAATGCCAAAATTGCATCAGCACTATCTATATCTTTTGTTAATGCCACAGGCAAAGTGAGAACATTAATCACCTGTTCCAATTGGTGACGACTCACCCCATAGGGGTAAATATGTAATGGCAAATCTTCCCCATTTGGCCCCGCTAGTTTAGGAGTACTGAAATCAATACTGTCTGAATAATTGAAAGATTCATCCAACAAGCGGTCAAATTCACTGCGCCCAGTCAGACGTTCGCGTTCTAGAGACAAAGGCGGCAGAGCTACCATTTGTCCAGAAGCACGCCAGCCATTGACCTGCCTAGCAGCGGGGAAAGATTCTTCTTCATTAGCCAGCTGTCCACCGCGACCATTAACCACAGATAGCTGTCTGGTAATCGCCACCTTTCCCTGTTCATCAACAGTTCTCGTTTGTGGGCTGGCTTGCCGACCTCGCAACAGAGTATCAACTGTGTCAGCTACACTTTCATGTACTACCCAGCGCTGTCGTTCTAGCATTTCCACAGCAATCTCAAAAGTGGGAGGAGCTTTACGTTCCAAAACCGTCTTTTGAGAACCCCTTCTTCTGGCTTCATCATCTCCTAACGTCACAGCCTGAATACCCCCAACCAAATCGGAAAGGGTAGGGTTTTTAATCAGGTTTTCAATCTGATTTCCGTGAGCAGTACCTACCAATTGCACACCCCTTTCCGCAATGGTACGCGCCGCTAAAGCTTCCAGTTCCGTACCAATTTCATCGATAACGATGACTTCTGGCATATGGTTTTCTACAGCTTCAATCATCACTTGGTGCTGTAGTTCTGGTTTAGCCACTTGCATTCGTCTAGCACGACCAATTGCCGGGTGAGCAACATCACCATCTCCAGCGATTTCGTTAGAGGTGTCAATAATCACTACGCGCTTATGTAAATCATCCGCCAACACACGAGCAATTTCTCGTAAGGCGGTAGTCTTACCCACACCTGGACGACCGAGCATGAGAATCGATTGACCAGTTTCGACCAAATCGCGGATCATGGCAATTGTGCCGAATACTGCCCGACCGACACGACAGGTTAAGCCAATAATTTTACCCGTGCGGTTGCGGATAGCACTAATCCGATGCAAAGTTTGCTCAATTCCCGCCCGATTATCTCCGCCAAAGGTTCCAACTCTTTGAATGCAATCATCTATTTGTGCTTGAGTAACCGGTGTTTCGCTCAGATACTCTGCTTCATTAGGAAAGCGAGCTTCGGGGCGACGACCTAAATCCAAGACCACTTCAACTAAACTATCTCGTTTGGGATGATTCTCTAGTACGTTTCGCAGGTCTTGGGGCAAAATGTCTAACAACTTTTGGAGATCTTCTGTAATCGTCATGCTTTCTATGGTGACGTTTGTAGAGATAACGAATGAGCGATTAGGGGGACCGCTGTGACTTGAGTTGGGAAACGAGAGAATGGGCAAGCTCTACAGCCTGCCAGAGTAATTCTGGTTCTTCTTCCAGACGGCCTGTTGCCTTAATACTAGTTTGACTCACCTCCTGATTCTCTAATTTTTCAAGAATGGGTGACAGCAATACACGAGCGTAGCTACCGTAAGCAATGCCGGCTATGGAGGCAGAGGGGCGGGGGGCTGGGGAAGAAGAGGCAGAGGGGCGGGGTGCAGGGTGCAGGGGAGATGAATTTTCCCCCTTGCTCCCTGCTCCCTGCTCCATTTCCGCGTTTTCTCCCTTACTCCCTGCTCCCTGCACAAGAGCCTCTTGAAGCAGTCCCATTGCCTTTAACTTGGGGACTGTGTAGCTATTAGTACCGCCTGCTAACTGCACATATCCTGGTAGGTTTGCTGCCAAAACTTTTTGCCCTAATTTTATGGCTGCTATAGTGGTTCCATCGCCAATGTCACCACTCATAGAGCGCCCGTCTGTTTGCCAAATTACAACTTGGGGACGGGGGGCAATGATTTTATAAATTGCTTGCAGGTAATCAATTAGTCCTTCATGATCGTTACAGCTGATAGCTATTACCTTTAATTTATCTACTCCAGATGCCAAAGCTGACCACAGGCGCTGGAATTCTGCCAAACGCCCTACTTGTGTATGAATTTCTATCGCATCTATTCCCGTTGACATGATCAGTGGTGCGTTGCCTCTGGCAAGCGAAGCTATGGCTTCTGGAGTTGAGACATATGATACTGTATCAATTATGTCATAGGGACAAGCTGGGATGCAACGACCGCAGCCATAACACTTCTGAGCAACAATTCCTGAAAAACTATCTTTTATATTGTTAAACACAATCGCTTGTGCTGGACAAATTTTTTCACAGGGTCTAGGACATTCCGTTGGACAATGACTAGAATTAAACTCGGCTTTTCTAAAATGGGGGTCTTCTCCATCGTTGAGGCTGACCATTAACAAGGGTAAATTGCCTTGAAAGCCAAAGCCTCGCTCCTGGGCATCCCTCACTAAATCCTTGGCTGCTAGTAAACCTGCTTGGGCTGCGGCAATCACAGCTGGATCAGCTGCCACATCTATGCAGTCAGCGCCCGCCAAAGTGTAGGCTAATGTTAAACTTCTGACCGCAGGTAGATGTTGGTAACTGGCTCCACAGATCAATTTGAACCAGCGACCTTGTTGTAGGGATTGTAAAGGGGCTAACAGATTAGTCACTCTTCTATTATGCGTTTATCGGCCGGAAAATTGCACCCTAGTCATCTAAAGATCCCATTTATATTTCTTTACATAGTTATTTTGGGTTTGCACCAGGTTATTAGAGTGCAATTTGTCAGTATTCGCTGGGGTACGCTACTTGACATTTTGCACCATTATTAATCAAACTATATATCAAAGAATTTTTCTACCTGTTAAAACTTCTCTCACTTCTAACATGGCGGAATAGGTGGGGAGAATGTGTAAGGTTTCATTGGTTGGTGTATGTGCCAATGCTGTAGCGATCGCTTGCCGCAAGTCTTCTTCTACAATCAAATTTAGGTTACTCTGGGCAGATTTTTGGCTATAACGTAAACGTAAGGCCATATCATACACGCGATCGCCACTCACAACCAAAGTCCCACCCCGTTCAACTAATTTCTCAGTATCTACATCCCAAATCCATGATACATCAGTACCATCGGGGGTGCGGTCATTCAAAACCAACAAAGTTGTTTTATCTGTACTTTCAGTAACAACACGAATAGTTTCATTCGTCCCCACAGGATTTTTAGATAATAAAATCCTCACCCGTTTTCCATCAATTACTAAATCTTCGGCACGACCAAAAGCCGCTTGAAAACTATTAATTGTCTCTCTAATTATTTCTTCATCAATTCCTAATTCTTTGGCGGCGGTGGCTGCGGCTAAAGTATTATATTTATTGTATAAACCAACAAGAATTTGTGACCATTCACCACTTTCTAAAGCTGGTTTACTCTTAGTAAAACCGCAACTTGGACAGGTGAAATCTCCTAAATGAGATAGGTAAACCCCTTGATAATCAAGAGAATGTCCACATCTGGGACAATATATAGAATCTACAGCGTGAGGAATTGCTTCTAAATAATGTTCTGGTTCATTTAACCCAAAGAATAACACTTTTTGGGGTAATTGCTGACCGAGATTTGATAAAGTTGGATCATCAGCATTGGGAATAACTACCGTTGCTTCTGGTAATGTAGAAATAACCTTTGTCCAGCGCTTGCTAATGGTGTCAACTTCGCCATATCTATCGAGTTGGTCACGGAACAAGTTTAAACAGAGAATAATCCGGGGTTGAAGAGGTGTTAAAACTTTGGGAACAATATTTTCATCAACTTCCAAAATTGCGTAATCTACATTTAGAGAACCTAGTAAGTTCGCGTTGTCTATTAAAGCTGTGGCTAAACCATTTTCTAGATTTGCACCAGTAGCATTATGGGCAATTTTGTAACCTTTGTGTTCTAAAATCGTAGATAATAACAAGGCTGTAGTGGTTTTTCCATTGGTTCCCGCAATCAAAATTATCCCATTTTTAACTTGCTGACTCAATAATTGTAAAATTCGGGGTTCAATGCGTCGCGCAATAGACCCTGGTAATACACTAGCAGCACCAAGACGGAGCGATCGCACGAAAAATGTGACACTTTTAGCGATTGATACCGCTAAACCCAGTTGTAGTCTATCTATAAGTTCTATTTTCTTTCCCACAGCAGTAGTTAATTAATAGTCTTTAATTACAAATTTAATCTTGCAAGTGTAGCGAATCTTGGCACAAAAAGCCACACATTAATAATTCAATATTTATGAGTCATTGAGAATAGGGGGACTGGGGACTGGGTAATAGTTTTTCCCAATTACCAGTTACAGGGTATGTTAAGAAATGGTGCGTAGATGTAATTATATATCTAGGCTACTCCCTTGCCATCAGAATAATCTTGATTAAATGAACCGCAAAGACGCGAAGAACGCGAAGGAAGAAGGAAGAAGATAAGTAATCTTAAAGTGGGAAGGGTTGAATTCAGCACAAACTTAGAAAAAATAGTGGCTTAAAAGGTTCTCGTTGATGAATAGCATGAAGTGGCTTTTTTTACAAACTAAAATAATTGCTAACTGGCGACGGTTGGTGTCAAAATGCTTATTGTTGGTGATTTGTCTACTTATCATAAGTATACAGCCAGCTTCGGCAGGTATGAAAGATGATAGATACGAAGGGAATATTTTCGTAATTTATGCTGGTAATGGTTCTCTAGTTCCTCCCAGACAAACCCTAGCCCAGACTTTAGCACAACATAAACCGGCATTGCTGGCATTTTATGTCGATGATAGCCGCGATTGTAAACAGTATGCGGTCTTTATTTCCCAGACTCAAGCATTCTATGGACGAGCAGCGGAGATTATCCCCATAAGTGTTGATACAATGCCAATTAAGGAAAGCTACGACCCCACAGAACCAGGATACTACTACTCAGGGGGTGTACCGCAAGTTGTGATCTTTGACAAGTCAGGAAAAGTAATCTTGAATAAAAAGGGTCAAGTTCCTTTTGAAGAGATAGACGACAAATTTCGAGAAGTGTTTGATTTTTTACCGCGTGACCAGTCTATTGAGTTCAAGCAACGCTCATTTAATGAATTCAGCAGCGAGTTGAGTCAGTAAACATTTCCACACACCATAATTAACTTATCTGGAAGTCCGCACCTGCGGACTTATTTTCTATATTCATTCTTCGTTATATCCAGGTGGAGATTTTTAGTTTTACCTGATACTGCATTTCTATTCCGGTCAAGAGATAATAGTTAAATCACGCTTCACCAATGACTAATGACTCATAACTAATAACTTACTAATTAGGTTTGTTCCGATGCCAAAAGTTTATACTACCCAGGAACTCATCCAAATTTTAGCAGATGAACGCCAAGCTTGTCTGAAAGGAGAGCGTCTTAAGTTGGAGGTGACGGCCTCTGGCAATCCCGTCCTCGACCAGTTTATCACAACTGAAGGGCTACAAAAGTTTACAGCCTATCAAGATTTTAAAGCATCGATTCATGAATATCAACGAGAAAATGAAGTTTCTGGGATTGTCTGGAAAGATTTGACAGTCAAGGGAAAAACTCTACATTATCCCGAAGTTGACGCACAGTTAATTGCTTTAAACAGTGATTTGGAAATTTTGAAAACTGCAAAAAATTCTATTGTGGAATTTTGGAATGCAGTTACAGCAGAAATGGAGTTATATTTGAGTGTGAGTAATGGTAAATTACACGAAAAAATTAATATATTAGATGTTGATAGAATTGCTCAAAGAACAGAATGGGCAAGTTTGTTAAAATGGGAAAACTCGAAGTTTTTAGAAGTAATTTTGCAGTTAGGTTGGGGTCAACCGGAAGAAGCTGCTTATAAACGAGGAAGACCACATTCAGGTAGTGAGTTTATTCATGCGGTGAATCCTGGTAATTATCCCATTGGTTGATTTCATCTGCGTTCATCTGCGTTTATCTGCGTTTAATTAATCAGGGTTTTCATAACTTATATCCTATCCATTGCGTAACTTGAGACATTCCTTTCCAACCTAAAAATTTACCAATTGGTTCTGCTCGTTGAATAGAAATGCGGGTGAAATTTCCTCCCACTTTTTCATACCATTGAAATAATGTTTGTTCACCTTCTAAAGTCACAACATTTGCAACCATTCTCCCTCCAGGACGTAAAGCATTCCAACAAATATCAAATAGTCCTGGTGCGGTGACTCCACCACCGATAAAAATCGCGTCGGGTGTGGGTAAGTTGTGAATTATTTCCGGTGCTTTTCCGGTGATGATTTGTAAATTCGGTGTCCCTAAAGCTGCGGCGTTATCGATTATATAATTTATTCTAGTTTCGTTTTGTTCAATAGCGATAGCACGACATCGAAAATTACTCCGCATCCATTCTATCGAAATTGAACCACAACCAGCACCGACATCCCAAAGCAACTCTCCCGGTAAAGGTGCTAAACTCGATAAAGTAATTGCTCTAACTTCCCGTTTAGTTAATTGTCCATCATGGTGAAAAGCACTATCAGGTAAACCGGGAAGTCTCGATAAAGGCTTTACTCCCACATCGGCGATACAATCAACTGCAATGGTATTTAAAGCTGCGATTTCTGTTTCTTGCCAAAATGCGGCGATACCTTCTAAAATGCGTTCATGAATACCGCCCATCCTTTCTAAAACAGTAATTTTACTACCACCATAACCGCGATTTGTCAACAGTTCAGCTACAATTCCCGGTGTTTCCTGTCCTGCACTCAAAATCAATAATTTCGCACCTGGGTAGATGTAAGATTGAAGAAGAGAAGCTGGACGACCGCATAAACTCAAGGTTTCCACTTCCGGTAACGACCATCCTAATCGAGAACAAGCAAGACTAAAAGCCGAAGGTGCAGGAATAATGGTAATTTCAGAAATAGGAATATGATTTGTAATAGTTGCACCCACACCGTAACACATCGGGTCGCCACTAGCTAACACGCAAATTGCTTGACCTCGCCGCTGAATAATTTCTGTTACTGAAGCGCTAAAGGGAGATTTCCAAGTGATTTTTTCGCGGTTGTCGTTTGGAGGTAACATCGCCAGATGACGTTGACCACCGACAATAATTGTAGCTTGGTTAAGGAGAGAAAGAGCGATCGCACTTAATCCCTGTAAACCATCTTCGCCGATTCCGACTATTGATAGCCATTTATTCATAATTTATCATTTGTCATTCGTAAATTATCAATAAATTATCAGCCTATCAGTCCTACTGGGAAAGGTGAAGCAAATAACGCGCTGTATTGAAAAAGTGTAAGATAGTAATTTTTGAAATATTCAAACCGATAAATACCTCCTTGTGCTAGACTGCTAAATCTTAGAGTTGGGAAACTTCGGTGAAATTCCGGGACTGTGCCGCAGCTGTGAGGCAATTTTAGATTTCCGAAAAAGAGATTTTAGATTGTTGGGGGTTGACTCAGAACCCCAGACTCGGAAAAACACGGGTAAGAAAATAATCCAAAATCAAAAATTCAAAATCCAAAATTGAGTAAGTCAGAATGCCAACTATAAGGAGTTTATCAAGTTCTGTCTCTGCGTCACACAGAGAAGGAGTTTTAATTTTGCTGTCCGCATTTACCGCCTGTCCAGGCTTATTTTACACCACACCTGCCCAAGATGGCATATTGTCTCGCATCAGAATACCAGGCGGGAACATGGAGAGTGAACAGTGTCTATTGATCGCAAACATAGCCGATAATTATGGTGGTGGCTATGTAGATGTGACAAACCGAGCCAATTTGCAAATTCGAGAAATCAAAACCGGAATAAATATTGAAGTTCTCCAGCATTTACAGCAATTGGGTTTAGGTTCTGCCAATCCCAATGTAGACCATATCCGCAACATTATGACCAGCCCCACTGCGGGTATTGATTCCCAGGAATTAATCGATACTCGTTCCTTAGTGAAAGCCTGGGATAATTATATTACAGCACATCCTCATTTAGGCGGACTATCTGCTAAATTTAGTGTTTGCTTTGATGGTGGTGGTAAAGTTTCGGTATTGAATCAGCTTAACGATATCACCTTTATGGCTGTGTTGGTTGATGGTAATATTTACTTCCGCCTTTATTTGACTATTGGTGAAAAAGGAGAACCAGCTAGAGATACAGGAATTTTATTAAAACCAGAGGAATGTTTACCAGTTTTAGCAGCTTTAGCAGATGTTTATTTACAAAATATAGATTCTCAAAGTCAACGCAAACCACGTTTGCGGGAAGTTATCAATAATTTAGGGATAGAAAATTATCTGCGTTTAGCTTTTACAAGCAAATCCCTTACTTCCCAACCCCTAGTTTTTCATAGCTTTTCCCAATTACCAATTACTAATTACCAATTACCAGCCCAAACAGATATGATAACTGTTCCGGCAGACTCAATTGGTATTCATCCCCAAAAACAAGTAGGATTATTCTATATTGGTGTCGTGCTACCTCTAGGAAGGTTGGAAAGTTCGCAAATGAGAGGTTTGGGTGATTTAGCAGAAAAATATGGTAGTGGTAATATTAGGCTAACACCTTGGCAAAATTTGCTGATTACCGATATTCCCCAACCACAAGTCGTCGAAGTAGAAAGAGAAATTAGCAACTTAGGACTAAGTTATTCTCCGACTAATATTAAAAGTGCATTAGCGGCTTGTTCTGGTAAACGAGGTTGTGCTGCTTCCGCAACTGAAACTAAAGATCATGCCTTAAAATTAGCAAAATATCTCGAAAATCGGATTACCCTAGATTACCCAGTTAATATTCATTTTAGCGGTTGTGCGAAATCTTGCGCCCAACATAATCAAGCTGACATTACCTTGCTTGGTGTCAGCATTGAGTCAGAAAATGAAACTTTAGAAGGATATCAAGTTTATGTCAGTGACAGTACCTTACAAAAATTTGGACATCAACTTTATGAGTACGTAAATTTTAGCGAACTTCCGGCACTAATTGAACAGATGTTAAAAACGTATAAAATACAACGTCTAAATCCTAAAGAAACCTTTAGAGATTTTACCAAACGTGATGCTCCCCAACTCAAACAAGCAATACATCATAGCTAAATATCCGCTTTTATCGGCGGTTGAAAATCCAAAATCTCAAATCCAGAAAAAATGTCAAACTATATACGCGATGCTAATGAAATATACAGAAATTCCTTTGCTATTATCCGGTCAGAAGCGAACCTAGATCTTCTTCCTCCAGATGTAGCACAAGTAGCAGTACGCCTGATTCATGCCTGTGGAATGACGGATATAGTCACCGACTTGGGATATTCAGCAGATGCGGTAGAGTCAGGTAGAAAAGCCTTAGCAGCTGGCGCACCAATTTTGTGTGATTGCCGTATGGTAGCTGAAGGCGTGACCAGAAAAAGATTACCTGCCAATAACAACGTTATCTGTACTCTCAACGACCCAGAAGTACCACAAATAGCGAAAAGGTTGAGAAATACGCGGTCAGCAGCAGCGTTAGAATTATGGCGTTTTCATCTAGACGGGGCAGTAGTAGCCATTGGAAATGCACCTACAGCCCTGTTTAGGTTATTAGAAATGCTTGATACTGGCGTTCCACGTCCAGCCATAATTTTAGGCTTTCCCGTGGGGTTTGTGGGTGCAGCTGAATCAAAAGCAGCATTGGCAGCGGATAGCCGCAATGTCCCATTCTTAACTTTACATGGAAGACGGGGCGGAAGTGCGATCGCAGCAGCTGCCATTAACGCCTTAGCAACAGAGGAAGAATAATCATGAAAACGGGAGGTCGTCTGTATGGAATTGGTGTAGGGCCTGGAGATCCAGAACTATTGACCCTAAAAGCATTGCGGCTATTACAATCGGCCCCCGTTATCGCTTATCAATCAGCCACAGACCGGGAAAGTATCGCCAGAAAAATAGTGTCGCAATATTTACCCGGCAATCAAATCGAGGTTTTGTATCATCTCCCCCGCGCCTTAGAACCCGAAAAAGCCAAATCCATCTACGACCAAGAAGTTGAACCCATCGCCGACCATCTCGCATCTGGTCGGGATGTGGTTGTTTTATGTGAAGGAGACCCGTTTTTTTACGGTTCCTTCATGTATATCTTCACACGTTTATCTGATAAATACCAAACGGAAGTTGTCCCCGGTATTTCTTCACTCATGGCCTGTCCAGTCTCCCTAGGCGTACCGTTCACCTACTACAACGATATTCTCACAGTTCTACCTGCCACACTGCCCACAGAAATACTAATTACACATCTATTAACCACAGACGCAGCTGCAATCATGAAACTGGGTCGCCATTTTACCAAAGTCCGCGATATCCTCCATCAATTAGGAATAGCATCACGGGCAAAATATATTGAACGGGCAACAACGACGCAACAGAGAATTTTACCACTCGATGAAGTGAATCCCGAAGAAGTTCCATATTTTTCGATGATTGTCATACCGACAAAACAGAAACTCTAAGATGTTGTCATACATCTAGATAGTCTATCAAAAACTAATTGACGAGTAAATAAATGTTTTCTTCTTCCTTCTCTTCTTCCTTTCCTTCGGAACGCTACGCGAACGCGCTCTTTGCGTCTATCCCTACGGTCCCGTAAGGGATACGCGGTTCATTACTCTAAGCTGTTACGCAGCTAAATTTAATATTTCGTAGCCTAGAGTCCTTGTAGTAAGGCTTTTGGGCAAAAAAAGTAAATGCGTAAAAGCTTATCCATCAAAATGTATTTGACAGACTACTAGTTTACACATTAAAAGCGCAGAGGGAAGAGGATTGGATGTTTTTACCAAAACACAACAATATGTAAGTTAAATGTCGAATAGCTTAAAATCTAAAATATGAACACAAGGGTTGCAGCTGCCGTTGTTATATTGAGTCAAAATAGTGTAGCAGTAGGACGGCAAATTACCAGAATTTTACCAGGGGCGAAATTATACGGTTTAGTAAATCGCACCTCAGATGTTGATGTTAGTTTTACAAATTTTGGCGAAACATTGCGAGAGTTATTCGCTACCGGCACACCATTAATTGGTATTTGTGCAGCTGGTATTCTCATCAGAACTTTAGCACCCCTAATTACAGATAAAAGTCAAGAACCCCCAGTATTAGCTGTAGCTGAAGATGGTAGCGCAGTAGTCCCGCTTTTAGGTGGATTGAGTGGAGTCAATGATTTAGCCCGTCAAATTGCGGAAGTGCTAAATGTCAAACCAGCAATTACGACCACAGGTGATTTGCGTTTTCGCACAGCTTTGTTATCTCCTCCTCCTGGATATCATTTAGCTAATCCAGAAGATGGAAAAAAATTTATTGCTGACTTATTAGCCGGGGCAAAAGTTAAATTAGAAGGAACAGCCCCTTGGTTGAGTGAAAGTCAATTACCAATAGACCCCAATGGAGAGTTAACAATTCAGATTACTGAAGATTTGGGAACTCCTCAACCTAACTGTTTAGTTTATCACCCAGACAAGTTAGCAATAGGCAGCGATTTGGAAACCAACAAAAAACAACGGGGAAAATTAGCCATAATTGGGACTGGCCCTGGTGCATCAAAATGGATGTCTCCCCAAGTCAAAGAAATTCTCAATGCTGCTACAGATTTAGTCGGTTATAAAACTTATATAAATTTAATCGGTTCTCTTGCTGATGGTAAACACATTCATGAGTCCGACAACCGGGAAGAAGAAGCACGGGCAAAAATGGCGCTAGACTTAGCAGCCCAGGGAAGATATGTAGCAGTGGTTTCATCAGGCGACCCCGGTATCTATGCAATGGCAGCCGCAGTATTTGAGGTTTTAGACCGCTACAACAAACCAGAATGGCAAAACATCGAAATTCAAGTCGCCCCTGGAATCTCCGCCATGCAAGCCACAGCAGCCACCATTGGCGCACCATTAGGACATGACTTTTGTGCGATTTCCCTATCTGACATTTTAAAACCTTGGGAAATTATCACCCAACGCATTACCGCAGCAGCCCAAGCTGATTTTGTCATTGCCTTTTATAATCCTGTCTCCAAAGAACGCACTTGGCAATTAGCAGAAGCTAAAAATATCTTGCTACGGTACAGAAAGCCAGATACCCCGGTAGTATTAGGGCGGAATCTTGGCAGACCTGGAGAAGCAGTCAAAGTCATTACCCTTGAACAGTTAGAACCAGCATCAGCCGATATGCGAACTTTGATTCTCATTGGTTCCTCTCAAACTCGTCAGATTCAACAGGGTGATGATCAAGTCTGGGTTTATACACCGCGCCGTTACCAAGCCTGAGCAGCTATTTCATCCATAAATAAAGCCCCAACAATAAAAGCTTATCCTTGGGGCTGTTATACCTGACCACCTTTACCTTTTTAATTTAAAAATACCAAGAAATCTGAAGACTCAAAGACATAAATATGGTAATTATGTCTAAAAATAATTTGTTGATTTTAGTAATTTACTATATGGCAATCCTGGCGGTGAGTGTAAGTGCAAAGAACTAATCGCTACAGGTATCAGTCAATATTCAAGGAACATTTGATCGAGCTTTTGATATGGGGATTGAGTTGAAATTCAATCATTTGACTAATTGATAATTGTTTAGCTCCATTGACAAAACCAATACATTGAGAAGATTGACAATTACATTGAAATGGTCTATCCATTTCCCATTCTGTCGAAGGGTAAAAGAAGGTTAATTCCTCTCCTTCCGAGATATCTTTTATCGCAATCACTTGCATTTTAGCAACATCCACAAACGTTGTTGGAGAACAAGAATGATTCATTGCTTCTAGTAGCCGATCAAGAATATGTTTATCTGTCCCAATCTGGACACTTAAAAAATCTGCACTTGTTTTGAATGAGTAAGGCATTATATTATAAATTACCTCGCCCTGTTTAATATCATGTGTCGCAACTGCTGTTCTGTTTAAGTTTCTTTGTCCAACAACCTTTACCCGATAATTAGTGTCTAAGAAAGAAGCGGTACTTTGTGTTTCCAAGTTAAGTTCTCCTAATATGTATGCTATGTATTAATAGATATCATGAAAGTTCAATATTTGAAAATGTACACATAAATTAAATAAACTCTTGACCACAGAGAAAGAATGACAGAGAAATAAAATTCTCGAAAAAGTATTGGTTTTCGTGCATAAATACTTAAAAACAAACACGGTGATATATTATCAGAGCGTTAAAAAAAATGCAAGCACAGTTAATGGGACTTAGACAAAACAAATAGGAAAAAAGGGTATAATGCTTTGTCAGCATAGCTTTCACGTCAAAGTAAGTAACCTTCGATGAAATACACTGCTCCCGATACGAGAAAAAATACTGTAATCTGTTTGATGATGTATTTGACGTATTTGCTGCTTATAAAGCTAGTTTGGGCTTTGTTTGGGCATAATTTTTGTTTAAGTCCCGATAATTAACCGCAGACAAAGGCAGATAAAACGGATTCATTCAACAGGTATAATGTCTTTTATTAAGCTTGGATTTGAATATTTCAAATATTGATAAAAAAGATATAATTCAAGTGATTATGTCTGGTTAATTAATATAAAAGGCTTGATTTTTTAGTTCTAATCATCAAGAATAAAAACAGCATCTTCCATACATGATTGTAGCCTATACAAGTAAAAAGCCCTTATAAATGTCTGCTAACGCGGGCATTTTTTTTATTTACAGCAGATTGCAAGTTGCAGGGGGTAAAACTGAAAATTAAAATATAAATTAAAATATAAATTCAAATATGGCTGAGTCCATCAAATATCAAGCAGCTTTCACTGCTGACTCCTGATAAAAATTCTATGTCATATCAATAGGACTTACGCAAAACACAACCAAAGTAGCGGTAATTCATGAATTACCGCTACACAGGAATAAGGTTTTCAGTCACATCTTGCGTAAGTCCTAATCAATTCACTTCATTAAAGCTACAAATGAATCTCTTTCCGCGTCTGTCAATTTGTATCAATCTTCAAGTGAAATGGTATGAGGCTGCGCTTTATTCACGTAGAGGTAATTCATGAATTGCCCCTGTCTTTTGATTAGATGAGTATGCAGAAATAAAAAGACATAACTAATTGAGTTATGTCCAAAAATTTTATTTATAGCAACCGCGTCTTCACAGAATTAGTAACTCCCAGCCCAAGTTATCCATTGATGGGATAAACCGATATGCAAAATTTCCTCGGTCATCTCTACTTCAGTGATGATTGCTCCTGCTAAATCTGCACTATTAAATTCTGATTCATTGATATTGCTACCAATTAAATTGGCTTTGTCGAGATTAGCACCAGTGAAAACAGCACCACTCATTTCTGCTTCGCTGAGGTTTGCACCCAGTAAGTTTGCCAACATTAAATTTGCTCCACGCAAATCGGCACGACTCAGGTTACTTTCTTTGAGATTGGCTTTCATTAAATCAGCGCCAATGAAGTTAACTTCACTCAAATTGGTATATTGCAAATTTGCTCCATTTAAGTCAGCATTAGTCAAATTTGCTCTGGTTAAGTTACATCCACTCAAGTTAGCTTGACTTAAGTCAGCACCACTCAAGTCAGCTTCAGCTAAATTAACCCCACTCAAGTTAGCCTGATTTAAATTAGCCTGATGTAGAGTTATGCCCTGAAAATTCCGCTCTCCTGATTTATATTGACTCAGGAGTTTTTTAGTATCCATATTTCACCTCGTCATACCTATAGGTGAGTTAGATATTCCTCAAACCACACCAAAAACTATTTGGTAATTCTATTGTGCTAAAGATTTTGGTATTTTGAATCTATCCTTAATGGAAAGATACTTAACTTAATGGTAATGATTTTATCTGTTTCCTTATATATACGCTAATATGAGGCTGCTAACCCCTATGCTTTCTTAAGGAAAATAAAGGTTAGAATCTATCAAGATCATAAGCAAAGCAGATAAAACCCTAAATTTCCAATGTTCTCATGAAGGCTGATTTGACATCTACCACTACACCTGATTTTGTCAGCACCCTATCCCAAGCTGCTGCTGCGTATCGTCAGGGAAGTAAACTTCCAACGGCTGAGGTATTAGTAAATGCCTTACTACAAGCAGAAAAAACTGCCAAACAGCAACGGCTGAATTATCCCTTTGAATCTCTGATTGGCAAATGGCGACTTTGTTTTGCGACGGGGACAAAAAAAGTCAGAAAGCGCGGGGGAATTATATTGGGTAAAGGTTTCTATCTGCCCAAATTTGCAGCAGCCCATATTTCCTTTAGTCCCAGTTTAGAACAGGCTTCAGGTAGAGGGGAAATTGGGAATCAGGTGGAATTTGGTCAAGTGTCGTTGAAATTGACGGGGCCAGCACAATATTTAGGTAAGAAAAATTTATTGGCTTTTGACTTTACCCAGATGCAAATGAGTTTGTTTAATCGGGTTGTTTACAATCAACCAATTCGTTCTGGTAAAGTTGACACTGAGGATTTCTACAATCGGTCTATAGCTAAATTACCTTTTTTCGCATTCTTTATAGTGACAGAAGACTTCATTGCAGCGCGTGGCCGTGGGGGAGGTTTAGCAATCTGGATTAAAATAATTCGTAATTCGTAATTCGTAATTCGTAATTTTCCTCATCTCCCCGCGTCTCCGCGTCTCCCCTGCATCCTGCACCCTGCCTACTTACTTTGCTCCCAGCTTTCTAAAAGCGATAGCTACGCTCGCCGCAGGCAACGCTCTATCTCCTCACTCACAAATTTATTTCCTTTTGTGTTCATGTGAATATGGTCTTGATATAAGGCTTTTGGGTTGGCAATTGAATTAAATTTTGGTAAAAAATCTATATAATTAATTTGCTGTTCCTTAGTAAAATCACTGAGGCGTTTACGGGCGACAATTTCATAGTCACGGGAACCAGGTTCGCCGATTTCTCTCAGTAAAGGAGTCATAACCAGCAGCAATTGACTGTTATTTTCTTGAGCGAAACTGTGAATTTTACTAATTGCTTCTAAATTTATGCCGACGCGATCGCCTGCTTCATTTTGCAATACTTCAAGTTCAGGAATCGACTTTTGTTTGAAAACGTAACGCTGTAATACTTCCACCATTGCTAACGGTGGTTTATGATTTGGGTAGTTGCGATCGCGCCCCACAGGTAAAGAAGTAGGCGCAGTCGCAAATAAATCATCTGTATTAATTAATAAAATCAGCACCTGAGCTTGAAAATTGCCAAACCGCTGTAAATAAGCTAATTCATTTCTTGGCCCCCAAGAATTAGCTGAAGCATTTAGCACTTCTACTTGTTGGTAATGACTCTGAGATGACAAAGAAGCCATCAGCAAACTAGAAATAGTATTTTTTTGATCTGTCCACCAACCGCCATTAGCAATAGAATCGCCTAAAAGCAAAACTCGCAATGTTGAGGGTTGAGGTAGCTTTTGTATGGGCGCACTCCGCATAGAATACTCATTAATTTGAATCTGATTTCCCATGCGACGGGTGCTTTGGTTAGGTGCTAATAAATAACCAATTTGCTCATCACCAATGTAAATCAGGGGATTACCAAAACCAAAGAGCGATCGCAATCCTAACTCTATCACCACAAATAATCCCACCGATACCGCCAAAATGACGATTAGTACCTCTTTCACTGACAATTTCCTCGAAAATAATATAGTAATAAATTATACAAGATTCATACAAAATTCATAAAAAAGCAGCCAACAGATTACAAAAGTAGCTATTACCTATAGGACTAATATTTGATTTTTGAAATATACGTAGGGTGGGCATTGCCCACCGGATCATGGTTTTGTAAGGCATAGCCCTACCTACAAATACTTAGATCTATTCAAGAATCAAATCGGATGCCTATATGAGAAAGTGTTTTAACTTAAAAAACCGTTGCAAAGCTTAAAGAAAATAATAATGTAAATTTAACATCATCGTCCAACAGAAAGACTACAATCAAGACGGACAGATTAGCACTGTAACAAAGGAGGTTTACAAAGCTATGTCTGACTTAAATCGCGGAATTATGAAATTTGAAGGTGCAGATTCCCCAAAAGTAGTGACTATCTCTACTGTTTTGCTGTTGGGGTCGATAGCAGCGCTCATTCTGTGGGCGTTACAATCTGCTTATGCTCTAAACTAGAATCATTAGGTAAGCTACAAGGACACTAGCAACAAGGTTTTCCATCGCTGTCTAGTGTCCATAAAGCAAATAATCAAACTAGCGAAAAAAAAATTAATTAAAATTTTGATTTGCGATTTGCGATTTTAGATGGAAGATAGGTCTAAAATTCATAATCAAAAATAAATGTTTCAGCTTTGGGGTGTCTTAGTTATTTTAATTGCTTGTCCATTCTTAGGGGCAATGCCCATAATTGCCTGGATTACCTATGTACTCAAGGGTAAGCGATTGGCACAAATCGGTACAGGTAATATTAGTGTCTCCGCAGCTTTTTATCACGGTGGCAAACTAGTGGGTATTCTGGCAGTGATGTCAGAAGCTTTCAAAGGAATAGTAGCGGTATTAATTGCTCGTGCTTTCTTTCCCAGCGGCTCGTTTTGGGAATTGATAGCTTTAATTGCCTTAGTGATAGGTAGATATTCTTTCGCTAAAGGTGCAGGAACAACAAACGTTGCTTGGGGATTTTTGATGCATGATCCCCTAGTGGCAGGATTTGTCAGTTTAGTCGCAGCCATTGGCTTTATAATTCTGCGCTCTAGACAGACAATCAAATATGGGGTATTGGTGCTATTTCCCCTATTGGTGGCACTCATGCACGCTGAAGATTTTCCGAGAATCGTGGCAGCGTTTGGATTAGCAGGGTTACTCGGCTGGATTTATAAACAAATTCCCGATGACATGGACTTATCAGTCGAAGCAGCCGAAACCCAAGCACAACCGATGATGCAATATTTAAGCGGTAGTGAGCAAGGGATTGTCACTCTAGATGATGAATTGGATGCAGCCATATTTGGAGCCAAGGCAGCCACATTATCTCAAATCAAACGCTGGGGTTATCCAGTGCCAAAAGGATGGATTTTATCCCCGTTTGATGATCCTGCCCTATTGATTGATTTTCTGCAACCATCGGCATTGTCACCCTTCGTAGTGCGTTCCTCAGCCATTGGGGAAGACTCAGCGCAAGCCTCAGCCGCTGGACAATACGAAACAATATTGAATGTTACCAGCCAACAAGGTTTACTGGAAGCGATCGCACAAGTCCAAGCTTCTTATCATCATCCCAGCGCTGTCCAATATCGGCGTGATCTCGGTGCCAAAGATGCAGCAATGGCGGTACTCATTCAACCCCAAGTCCAGAGTGTATTCTCCGGTGTAGCTTTCAGCCGTGATCCCATGGCCCAACAAGGTGATGCTGTAGTCATTGAAGCCCTCTCTGGTAGCCCTGTACAAGTCGTTTCTGGAAAAATTACCCCAGAACAATATCGGGTGTTTATCGTCGGTGAAGAAAAATTATCTTGTCTGCAATTTGAGGGTGAAGGGAAAATTCCCCCAGCATTAATTAAGCAAGTAGCATACTTAGCCCGCCGACTAGAAAACCGTTACTATGGCATTCCCCAAGATGTGGAATGGAGTTACGATGGGCAAACTATATGGGTATTGCAATCACGCCCCATTACTACTCTGTTACCAATTTGGACAAGAAAAATCGCCGCCGAAGTGATTCCCGGAGTGATTCACCCCTTAACTTGGTCAATTAATTTACCCCTCACTTGTGGAATGTGGGGAGAAATTTTTACTTTAGTACTGGGCGATAGCGTGCGTGAGTTGGATTTTACCAAAATGGCGACGCTGCACTATTCTAGAGCCTACTTTAATGCTACTTTTTTAGGAGAGATTTTCCTAGAAATGGGTTTACCGCCAGAAAGTCTGGATTTTTTAACCAGAGGCGCAAAAATGAGTAAACCTCCTTTAGCGTCTACTTGGGAAAACTTGCCAGGATTAACAAAGTTATTCCAACGGGAAATCAGTTTAGAAAAAGAATTTAAGCGGGATTATCGGCGACGCTTCATTCCTGGGTTGACAAAGTTGGCGAATGAACTAATTGAGGAATTAACGCCATCCCAGTTGTTAGTCAGAGTGGACTTAATTCTAGATTTGCTCAACCAAGGTACTTATTACAGCATTTTATCCCCTTTGAGTGCTGCCATTCGTCAAGCAATTTCCGGGGTGAAAGAGGAGCAAATTGATCATAGTATTACTCCAGAAGTAGCATCATTGCGATCGCTCCATATCTTAGCCGCAGATGCCAAAGAAATTCTACCGGAGTTTGAGCCGGAGAGCGTTTTTGAACAGTTGGCGCAAACCCCAGAAGGGGAAAAGATTTTGTACGACTTTGAAGAACTGCTAGAAGACTATGGTTATTTAAGCGAAGTCGGGACTGATATTTCCGTTCCCACCTGGCGAGAACAGCCGCAGTTAGTCAAACAATTATTTGTCCAGTTGATGCAGGGAAATGAACTCCCAAATCAAGATGAGTCCAGAAAGCGCCCAGAAGGTTTTGTGCAAAGACGTGTGGATCTCAAAGGACGAGTCACAGAAGTTTATTCTCGCTTGTTAGCCGAACTGCGCTGGACTTTTTTGGCTTTAGAAAAGATTTGGCTACAAACCGGTTTATTGTCACAAACAGGAGATATCTTCTTTTTGAAATTGGGGGAAATACGGCGTTTAGCGGCAAATGCTGATGTAGTGCTGAGGAATCAGTTACCGGAATTATTGCAAAATCGGCGATCGCAATTTCTGGAACATAGCCAGATTATCGAAATCCCTCCTCTAGTTTATGGCAACAATCCTCCCCACCCCATCGCCTCTCCTATTGATACTTCTGACAACATCTTACTCGGCATTCCCGCCAGTCAAGGACAAGCAGAAGGACGAGTAAAGGTGTTGCGAAATTTACAAGAAGTCGGCGAAATTAACAAGGGTACAATTCTCGTCGTCCCCTACACAGACTCTGGCTGGGCCCCTTTCTTAGTCAGGGCTGGAGGAGTAATTGCTGAAGCAGGCGGTAAACTTTCTCATGGTGCAATCGTCGCCCGTGAATACGGTATACCCGCAGTCATGGATGTACGTGGCGCTACATATCTACTCCAAGACGGTCAACAAGTCAAGATTGATGGATCTAAAGGTATTGTGGAACTACAGGAAATCTCACTTGAGTAGATATAGATCAGGGAGTTATATCGTGTTCGGCTTATAATTAGGCGAGATGGGGACACGGGGACGCGGGGACACGGAGACGCGGAGACGCTTAAGATGGGGAGATGGGGAGAAATAATTACCTCCTGCACCCTGCACCCTGCACCCTGCCCCCTGCACCCTGCCCCCTGCCTTATCCAAACGATAATTATCCAACTTACTTGTCTTTGATGGTTATCATTGCATAAAATCTATAAATTCATTGATTATGTTAATGAATTAAGTCAAAAAAGACCTAATCATAGTTTAAATACAATAATCATCATCAAGACCAATCTATAGAGTAGAGAAGTCGGGGATAATTTAGGCGAATATATAAGTTTTTACTTATATGTCTAATCTAATATTTATTTAATAATTAGAGTTGAGAATTGATCACTTTCACAAGAAAGACTGTAAACTAGTTTTCACTAGCTGAGTGATACCCATTAATCACACCAGGTTAAGAAATTAAACCACGTTTGTCACAAAGTATATAAATCAGCCTTTTTTTCTGAAAACGGCTAATTTTTAATACCTAGATATAGCGGGAAATTTCAATAGCAACGCAAAGAAAAAATTATTTCTTTGTCTAAATTTTCATGCTTTAAAAAATTAAATTGTGATTTAAGGAGATATTATGACAGAATTTTTTAATCAAGTTTCTCGCCGTAAATTCATTGTTACAGCAGGAGTTTCAGCAGGTGCAGTTTTACTCAAAGGCTGTTTGGGAAATCCACCTGAACCGGGTGGAATTTCGACAACATCCTCCGTTCAACCAGTTGTTAATATTAGCCCAGAACAAAAACCAGAAACAACAAAAGCCAAGCTTGGATATATCCCCATTGTAGAATCTGCACCATTAATTATTGCTTTAGAAAAAGGATTTTTTGCTAAATATGGAATGTCCGAAGTAGAACTTTCTAAACAAGCTTCTTGGGGTTCAGCAAGGGATAACGTAGAAATTGGTTCTGCTGGTGGAGGTATTGATGGTGGTCAATGGCAAATGCCCATGCCACACTTAATTACAGAAGGAAAAATTACCAAAGGGAATCAACCAATTCCCATGTATGTCTTGGCGCAGTTAGTTACTCATGGTAACGGAATTGCGATCGCCAACAAGCATTTAGGCAAAGGTATTAGCTTAAAACTCGATGAGGCTAAACCCCTATTAGCCCAACTTAAATCCTCCACACCCTTCACCGCAGCCTTTACCTTCCCCCACGTTAACCAAGACTTATGGATTCGTTACTGGTTAGCAGCAAGTGGAATCGACCCAGATGCAGATGTCAAATTGCTGACAGTACCAGCAGCGCAAACCGTTGCTAACATGAAAACCGGTACAATGGATGCTTTCAGCACGGGCGACCCCTGGCCATTTCGCCTCGTTAACGACAAAATTGGCTTCATGGCCGCATTAACCGCCGAAATTTGGAAAAATCATCCCGAAGAATATTTTGCCATGAGAGGAGATTGGGTTGACCAAAATCCCAAAGCCACAAAAGCCCTACTCAAAGGTATTATGGAAGCCCAACAATGGTTAGATAACTTTGAAAACCGCAAAGAAGCAGCGCAAATTCTTGCTGTTAAAAAATATTTTGGTTTATCTTCACCAGAAGTTCTTGCAGACCCATTCCAAGGTAAATATGACATGGGTGATGGTCGCAAAATTGATGATAAATCAATGGCTGCTTATTATTGGAAAGATGAAAAAGGCAGTGTTTCTTATCCTTACCAAAGTCATGATTTATGGTTCATCACAGAAAACGTGCGTTGGGGATTTTTGCCCAAAGATTACATTGCGAATGGTGGTGCTAAAGCCAAAGAATTAATCAAAAAAGTTAACCGCGAAGATATTTGGAGAGAAGCTGCTAGAGAACTGGAAGTACCTGCTGCTGACATTCCCACCAGTACATCTCGTGGAGTAGAAGCATTTTTTGATGGCGTAAAATTCGACCCCCAAAAGCCAGAAGAATATCTCAAGAATTTAAAAATCAAGAAAGCCGGTATTTAGTCATTAATCATTAACAAAATTGAGGAAAAATTCATGACAGTAGCCCAAAAACGTTCCACAAGTCCTAAATTTGATAATAAATTTTTATCAAGTTTGCAAAAGCAATTTCCTGAACTTCTCCCTCCAGTTATTGCAATCCTCATCTTCTTAGCCGTTTGGCAACTATTTTCTTGGACTCCAGGTGCAACACTACCAGGCCCAATAAAAGTTATTCAAGACACTTGGATCTTGATTTTGTATCCCTTCTATGACAAAGGAGGAACTGATAAAGGGCTTTTTTGGCAAATCTGGGCTAGTCTGCAACGGGTAGCTATTAGCTATACATTAGCGGCAGTTGTCGGTATTGGCTTAGGTGTTTTGATTGGTGTAAATCAAACTATGGCAAAGGCTTTAGATCCCCTGTTTCAGTTACTAAGAACTGTACCACCTTTAGCTTGGGTTCCTATTTCCTTAGCAGCTTTACGCCAAAACGAACCAGCCGCATTATTCGTAATTTTCATCACCTCGCTTTGGCCAATTCTGATTAACACTGCGGTGGGTGTAACTCAAATTCCCCAAGATTACAACAACGTTGCTAAAGTTCTGCAACTAAGCCGCAAAGAATACTTTTTCAACATTCTTATTCCCTCAGCATTACCCTACATTTTCACAGGTTTAAGAATTGCCATTGGTTTGGCTTGGTTAGCGATTATCGCAGCAGAAATAGTCATGTCTGGTATTGTCGGAATTGGCTTTTTTATCTGGGATGCTTATCAAAATAACAACGTCAGTGAAGTTATTTTAGCTCTAGTTTATATCGGTGTTGTTGGTCTAATACTAGATAAACTCATGGCGGCGCTGCAAAACTGGATTTTACCAGAACAAAAATAGTTATTAGTCATTAGTCATTAGTCAGTGGTCATTAGTCAATAGCGAAAAATAACAACTGACAAATTACCAATCACCAATCACCCATTACCCATTACCAAATAATATGTCTGTATTTGTTGGCGTTGATCAAATTGATAAAGTTTTTGAATTAAGCGGTGGTGGACAATATATTGCCCTCAAAGGTATTGACCTCCAAATTAAAAAAGGCGAATTTGTTTCTCTTATCGGTCACTCCGGTTGCGGAAAATCAACCCTTTTAAATATGATGGCCGGGTTAGATTTGCCCACAGAAGGTTTAGTCACTTTGGAAGGACAAAAGATTAAAAAACCTGGTCCTGATAGAATGGTAGTATTTCAAAACTATTCGCTTTTACCTTGGCGAACTGTTAGAGAAAATATCGCCTTAGCGGTAGATTCAGTATTAAATGGAATGCCAGCAGCCGAACGTAAAGAAATCATCGAACGGCATATAGATATGGTAGGTTTGCGTCCCCATGCAGATAAACAACCGGGAATGTTATCTGGTGGACAAAAACAACGGGTTGCGATCGCACGCGCTTTGGCAATTCGTCCTAAACTATTATTACTAGACGAACCTTTCGGTGCTTTAGACGCATTGACTCGGGGTAACTTGCAAGAACAATTAATGCAAATCTGCGAAGAGAATCAAGTTACCGCAGTTATGGTGACACACGACGTAGACGAAGCCGTGTTGTTATCTGACAGAATTGTCATGTTAACCAACGGACCAGAATCCAAAATTGGCGACATTTTAGAAGTTGATATTCCCAGACCCCGCAAACGCATGGAAGTAGTAAAACATCCCAGTTACTACACCTTGCGGAGTGAAATGATTTACTTCCTCAACCAACAAAAACGCATCAAGAAATTACGGGCGCGGAAAACTACTGCTATTGTCCGACATGGTTTAGAAAAAGTTAATTTAGACATTGGTTTTTTACCTCTTACCGCTTGTGCGCCTCTGGCTATAGCCAAAGAAAAAGGCTTTTTTGTTAAACATGGTTTAGATGAAGTTAATTTAGTCCGGGAAAGCAGTTGGCGGGGAATTGTGGATGGGATGACAGGCGGTTATTTAGATGCCGCACAAATGCCATCAGGAATGCCAATGTGGTTAAGTTTGGGAGGGAATAAAAACGAACCCTTACCCGTTGTCACCGCCCTCACCATGACCCGCAACGGTAACGCCATCACCTTAGCCAAACGCTTTTATGATCAAGGTGTTCACAGTTTATCCGACTTCAAAAATTACCTTCTCAAAACCCGCGAACAAACGCACAGAATGGGTGTAGTCCATCCTGCATCCATGCATAATTTATTGCTACGTTATTGGTTAGCAGCAGGAGGAATTGACCCCGACAGTGATGTGGATATGAAAAATATCCCTCCTGCCCAGATGGTAGTAGATTTAAAAGGTGCAACCATTGACGGTTACTGTGTTGGTGAACCTTGGAATTATCGCGCAGCAGTAGAAGGTTCAGGTTTTACAATTGCGACTGATTTAGAAGTTTGGTTAGGACATCCAGGTAAAGTTTTAGGAGTCAGAGAAGATTGGGCAGAAACTTATCCTAATACCCATATTGCCTTAACCAAAGCCTTACTAGAAGCTTGCCAATATTGTGCAAATCCTGCCAACGCTCAAGAAGTTCGCCAAATTTTAGCAAGTCGGGAATATGTCAGCACAGATATTGACTATATCCAAATTGAAGATGTCAATGGTGCAAGCTGTGACTTAGACCATCCCATGCGGGAGTATGCCCATCACCAATTTTATTCTGAGTCTGCCATTAACCGTCCCAGTCGCACCGAACAAATTTGGATTATGACTCAATTAGCACGTTGGGGTGATACTCCCTTCCCTAGAAATTGGGTAGAAATTGTCGAACGAGTTTGTCGAGTGCGTGTTTTCAGTACCGCCGCTAGAGAACTGGGTTTAGATATTAGTTACACCCGTCAACCAATCCAACTATTTGATGGTAAACCCTTCAACGCCGATGACCCCATTAGCTATCTTAACGATTTAGAAATTAAACGCGACTTCTCCATAGCTGAAGTCGTTCTAGATGCCCCCAGAAGAACAGCAGCTTAATCAATTCAAGATTCAAAATATCCTCGTTCCCATACTCTGTATGGGAATGAATTATGGAAGGCTCTGCCTTCAATGATACCAGAGGCAGAGCCTCTTGATAGCATTCCCAGTCTGAGACTGGGAACGAGATAAATTCAAAATTCAAAATTCAAAATTCAAAATTTAAAATGCAAAACCGTAACTTGAGAACTACCAACACCGCTACAAGCACAATCAGCCGTCAATCTTTCCTAGAAATTAAAGACGTTTCCAAAGTTTATCCCACAAAAAAAGGATCATTTACTGTCCTTGATGGTGTTAACCTCAACGTTGAAAAAGGTGAATTTCTTTGCGTTATCGGCCACTCTGGTTGCGGTAAATCAACTTTATTAAACATGGTTTCTGGTTTTAACTTTCCCACCACTGGACAAGTGCTGTTAGAAGGAGAACCAATTACCAAGCCTGGGCCAGACAGAATGGTAGTTTTCCAAAACTATGCGCTGTTACCTTGGCGAACTGCATTTGAAAATATCTACTTGGCTGTAAATGCAGTTTACCCCACCAAACCAGAAGCCGAAAAACGATCAATTGTTAGAGAACATTTGGCAATGGTAGGTTTAGGTGATGCAATGGAAAAGAAACCCATGCAAATGTCCGGGGGGATGAGACAACGGGTTTCTATTGCCCGTGCTTTGGCTATTCGTCCAAAAGTGTTGATTTTAGATGAACCTTTTGGTGCATTAGATGCAATTACCAAAGAAGAATTACAAGAAGAATTGCTGAAAATCTGGGGAGATAATCGTTGTACGGTTTTGATGATTACCCATGATATTGATGAAGCTTTATTTTTGGCTGATAAGTTAGTAATGATGACCAATGGACCTCATGCAAAAATTGGGGAAGTGATGGAAATTCCGTTTGCAAGGCCACGGGATAGAGCGAGAATTATGGAAGATCCCCAATATTACCAACTCCGTAACTATGCGTTAGATTTCTTGTTTAACCGCTTCGCTCATGATGATGTCGGTTAGTATAGTTTGGGCGAACTAATTAATGTTCGCCTATATCTTTTTTAAATATTTCGTTCACTAATCAAGTTTTAATTGTGTACGAAGATCATCTAGTGGTGACTCTGGCAATTTAGGGGGAATTGATTCCTCTTCTAGATTAGCTTCTAATATCTCTTCTTCCTCTTCTTCCTCATCAGGAATAAATTCTAGAGAAATCCTCACCTTCCCTTTCTGCCAGCCTACCAAATTTTCATGCTACTAAATATACTTGACATGAAAATATGTAAAATAAGAGAACTAATGTATTTGAAAAATGTTTTTTATCATTAGGGGCTAAAAGAGTTTATGACTGAAATTACAAATAAAGCAAATGCTGGAGTTAATCGACAAGAAGCTAAAAGTATTATCAAGAGATTCTTGGATAATGAACATTATAGAGTTTTAGCTGTTAACGGAAAATGGGGTATTGGAAAAACTCATCTAGTACAAACCTTTGTTAATACAGAAACGGAAGGCTATTATTTGTATGCTTCTGTTTTTGGTATTTCTTCAATTGAACAATTAAAAGCAAGGTTAATAGCTAATTCTAAAAGTCAAGAAAGTAACAATCTTATCTATAAGAATATATCTAATGCAGTTGAATGGGCAAGTCGTAATGCTGCAAGATTAGACAATCCAAAATTAGATGTTGCTGGACTCTCAGCTTCATTACTTGCTATTGCTGGTAATTTAGGACTTGAGACTCTTTTTCATATAAATGTCAAAAACTCAATTATATGTATTGATGACCTTGAAAGAAAATCCAAAATACCTCTAGAAGAAATACTTGGATTTGTTGAGTATCTAGTGCAAGAATGTAAATGTAAAATTATTTTAATTTATAATGAAGATGAGCTAGAAGGCAAAGATAAAACAGTATTACAGGATTATCGAGAAAAAGTAATTGATAGAGAATTTACACTTGATCCGACAGTTGATGAAAACTTAGATTTCATATTTAAAGATAATTCTGATATAGAGGTAATTAAAAAGGTTTTTATAAAGACAGGTACAAATAATATTCGAGTTATACGCAAAACTAAATGGCTTATTGATGAACTTATTCCCTTAATGGAGAATTGGGAGGATAGTTTACGTCATCAAGTTATAATAAATTGTATTGTTATTACTGTAGCAAAACTTGATACAGACTTTTGTAAACGCTTATCTATTCATGGTATAGATCCTATTGATACTATCATATTATCACGAGCCTACAACGATCAACAAATGCGAGAATATAGAGAAAAATATAAAGGTGAAGATCAGAAAACTTCTATAAAGAAATTACAATTTCTGCAAAAAATAGAAGAGATGGATTATAGACATCTAGAACAACTAGATGAATTAATAAGTCAGTTGGTTAATACTCCATCATCTGATTCCACTGAGTCGCAGTTTAAGGAAAAAGGTCATATTCTCAATGAAAGAGAAAAAAGAAAGCAAATTATTAAAAAATTGGATAATCTTTACCAATCTAAATACTATAACTCATTCGCAGATAACGAACAAGATATTATGGATGGAATTATTAATTTTCTTGAACAGCATCATCTTGATTTGACTATCGCAGAATTTGAAAATATTGAACGATTTACATTAATTTTGGGACTTGATATTTCTGACTACGAAAAATTTTTGTTAGAAAAAATTTTAAAATCTAATTCTTATGAAAATTTAAGTGCCTTTAGAAATAAACTGAGTAACTATCCTGATTTGGAAGTATCTTTCAATAAGAAAATTAATGAATATTACCAAACATTAGATATTACTACAGCATTGAAAAATATCAGAAATGTTGTTTCATCTTCAAGATCACCTAGACTACAACAAGATATTGAATTCTTGAAAAGCCGTACTGTGGATGAATACTGTCAATGGCTTGAAAAAGGGCATCCTGAATTAATTGATATGGTTGAATGGTTGCGAAATTCCGGGTATCCACCTGCACCTGAAAATTTAGAACAGGCTATTTGCATATTAGCTGAATGTAGTAGAATAAATAAAATTAGAGCTAAGTATCTTTACAATATAGACATAGATAATCTTTATAATAGTGATAATACAAATTAATTTTTGAAGAATCTATGCATTGATGTTGTATAATTAGGACGGTCAAGATGCCCACCCCACAAGAGTTTTTTAAGATTTGGATTTGCAGAATCTCAATAATCACCCACTTCTAAGAGCGACAATTGGGTCTAACATAGCAGCTTGTCGTGCCGGAAATACACCAAAAATTAAACCTATACTACCAGATATTCCCACTGCTACAACAATCGCATATAGAGGAAATTGAGGAGTCAAAGGCGTAAAAAAGGCTAACGGTATAGTTCCTCCAACTCCTAAAATTATGCCCAGCAAACACCCGGAGAGAGATAGAATAATTGCCTCAATTAAAAACTGCGCTAAAATATCATTCTGAGTTGCGCCAACTGCCTTGCGTAAACCAATTTCTTGAGTGCGTTCAGTCACAGAAACTAACATAATATTCATAATGCCAATCCCACCCACTAACAAAGAAATGGCAGCAATTAAAGCTAATAATAACGATAAAATACTAGTCACTTGCACCACTAATTCTTGAAACTTTTTATTAGCGAAAACAGCCACATCTTTTTTACCATGCAGTCGAGAAAGAACATTAGTAATTTGAAAACCTGCCGCGCGAACACTATCTCTATTTTTTGCAGTCACTAAAATGTAACTGAGAGGAATATCAGATATTGATCTGCGTCCAACTAACTTATTAGCAAATGTTGTTAATGGCACAATCGCAGTTTGATCCAAATTATCCCCAGCAAATGCACCTTTTGATTGCAACAAGCCCATAACTTGAAACGATATATTATTAATCAGAACTTCTTGCCCAACAGGATTTTTATCACCGAACAACTTCCGGCTAGTTTCTGCACCTAAAACAGTGACTTGAGCCTGTTGTTGCTGTTGTGTTTGATTAAACATTCTGCCAGTGACAAGAACAAGATTCTGCACAGCGAGCAAATCAGATGTAGTGCCTCTAACAGTTGTGGATGTTAATTTATTTTTAAAGCTAATTGACATTTTCTGCTCATCTACAGGAGCAACTTGGCTAACGCTGGGAACTTGGGCTTTAATTGCTTCTGCGTCTGACAGCACCAATTGAGCATCAGGAAATTTCATCCCCTCCTCATCTTCAAAATTGCTATATACCGTGAGTTGATTTGCTCCAAACGCCTCAAGTTTGCCCAACACAAGATTCTGTGCGCCTTGTCCAATACCGATCATACTAATAACAGAAGCATTGCCAATAATTATTCCCAACATCGTTAGTCCGCTACGGAGTTTATTAGCAGCGAGAGTGGCAAAAGCCATGTTCACACTTTCCAGCAAATTCATACTCCCCTCCCAGCATAAAATAACTTAATTTCTTTCTTCCTTCCTTCTTCCTTCTTCCTTCGCGTCCTTTCCTTCGGAACGCTGCGCGAACGCTCCTTCGCGGTTCATTTAATCAATATTCTTCTGGTAGCAAGAGAGTAGTCTAAGATCCCATAGGACGATCAATACCATCAATTAATTGATTAGCAGGTGGTTGAATAAAAACCCGTTCACCCTCAGAAAGTCCGCCCAAAATCTGGGTTTTATCTCCAGAAGTAATTCCTACCTGTACCGGATGAAACTTTGCTTGATCATCCTTGTCTGGTAACAGTACACCCACCTGCCCTTCCTTACCAGAAACCACCGCAGCCGAAGGAATTACCAAAGCATTGCGAATTTCATTCACCAGAAAAGTTAACTTAACATTTAGCCCTACCTTGAGTTTATCTTGACCTGTTGCCAAAGCAACTTTCACCCGTATAAATGTGACATTTTCTTCCTTAACTCCTCTAGGAGCAATTAAACGAACTCGCCCTTGAAAAACTTGCTCAGGAAAAGCATCAAGTCGAATTTCCACAGGCTGATTTTGCTGAATCTGCGCCATATTTACTTCGGGAACTTTAGCTTCTATCTCTAACCCACTCGCTAATTCAGCAATGGAGGCACTAGTTCCCCCTTCGTTAGTAGAAACAGAAGTATTTGGGGTTACGAAGTCGCCCTCTTGGGCAAAACGCCTTGTAATCAACCCAGAGAAAGGGGCGCGAATGAAAGTATTTTCTAACTGAGTTTCGTAAAATTGCAACTGGGCAGTTGCTTGAGCTACCTCAGCAGCGGCCTTGGTAATTTCCTCAGGAGGATAGCCAGAAAGTTGTTTTTTCAGTTGTTGTTGAGAAGATATCAGACTAAATTTAGCTTGTTGTAAGTTATCCTTGGCGCTTTGTTCTTCATTCAAAACTGCATCCAAATCATCACGGGATATTGCCCCTTGAGATACAGGATATTCCCTGCGCTTGACTCGTTGAGTGGCTAATGCCAAGCGAGATTGAGCTTCCCGCACTTGCGCTGTGTACTTCTGCACATCAGCTTGAGCGATCGCAATTTCTTCTGGTCTATAACCATTGCGCTTTTCTTCTAAATCGGCTTTTGCCTTCAATAACAACGCCCGATACTGATTCACCTGGGCTTGAAATGCTTGACGCTCCATTTCTGCGATTAATTGTCCTTTTTGGACAAAACTACCTTCATCTATATAGAGTTTGGCGATTCGACCTGCTTCTCTCGGTCCGATATTAATTTTGCGGACTGGTTGAACGACTCCATTGG
This sequence comes from Anabaena catenula FACHB-362, assembly GCF_014698735.1. Taxonomy (GTDB): domain Bacteria; phylum Cyanobacteriota; class Cyanobacteriia; order Cyanobacteriales; family Nostocaceae; genus Anabaena; species Anabaena variabilis_A. The sequence continues at coordinate 23,353 of NZ_JACJTQ010000035.1, read as the reverse complement.
TTTTGATTTTAATGTTTAAGTCGCTGGTAGTGACAGGGACTGTCAAATCTGTAATATCATCTTTGCCGGCTTGATACCAATGGCTGAAGTAAGCAATACCAATTCCCAATAAACTGAATGCAGTCAGCCCAATTAGCCAAGGAATCGGATTTTTGATGTTCATGGCTGATGTGTACCCTAAACCCCATATCGCAAGGAACTCAAGTTCCTTGCTAATAGCGAAAGTCATCTAAAGATGACTAAACACTAGGAAAATTTATTAGTCCGTTAAAACGGACTTGAGCTATGAGACAGGGAATTCATTCCCTGGCGGTTGTGGAAGGCAACAGATAAGCCATTTTTAATTTAAGTTGACACCAATGCTAAACCCCATACTGTTCTGCCTGCATATTCCAGAGGGCGGTATATTCGCCTCCACGCTGTAAAAGCTCCTGGTGAGTGCCATCTTCAATTAAATGACCATCTTTGAGAACTAAGATCCGGTCAGCCATTCGCACTGAAGCTAATCTGTGGGTAATCAGGATGGTAGTTTTGCCTTCAGCTAGTTCAACAAAACGAAGGTAGAAATCACACTCGCTGCGGGGGTCTAGTGCGGCGGTAGGCTCATCCAGAAGTAGTAGTTGGGCTTCTTTGCGGACAAAGGCACGAGCTAGAGCTAATTTTTGCCACTGTCCTCCAGAAAGTTCTGTACCGCCAAACTGTTTACCCAATTGTGTATCTTCCCCGCTGGGAAAATCAGCAACTAGTTTGACGATATCGGCTTTTTCCACTGCATATCTAAGAATCTCTCGTTGTTCTAGAGCCGCTAAGTTTCCTAAGGCGATATTTTCCCCCAAGGTGAGGGCATAATGACCAAAATCTTGGAAAACTCCCGCAATTTGCTGCCGCCACTGCTCTAAATTTAAATTTCTCAGGTCTATCCCATCAACTATAATGCGTCCTGTTGTCGGATCGTAAAGCCTCGTTAATAGCTTGACTAGAGTAGTTTTCCCCGCGCCATTTTCTCCGACTATCGCTACTGTTTGTCCTGGGTAAAGAGTAAAAGAAATATCCTTGAGAGCTAATCTACCATCTGGGTAATGAAAGTCAACATTCTCAAAAGTAATACCTGAACGAATCGGAGTGGGGATTTTTTCTCCCGGTATGCTCAATGGCATGGGGGTGGGGCTATCGAGAAAATTGAAAAACTGCTGCATATAAATCACATTCTCAAACAGATCCAGCCAATGAGTCACAAATCTTTCTAAATTATTCTGGAAGTAAGTTAATGACTGTACGAACAGAAGTACACTTCCTGGGCTGAATGCTCCTCTGAAAGCCTTCTGTACCACCCAGTAGAAAGAAAAACCATTCCCTAATGTACTCAAAATAGCTAAACTAGATGACCAAAATGCTTGCTTGCCCCGCAGATGACGCATAGATTGATGTAAAGACTGAAATGCTTGTCCGTAAAGCTTCATAAAAAATGCACCTAGCTGAAACAACCTGATTTCTTTGGCATAGGTGTCAGTGAGCATCACCGTAGTGTAATACTCCATTCTTCGAGCTTGAGGACTGTTCTCAAATAAAGTTAGCCAAATAGCCCTGCCATACTGGGAAGAAACCACTATCTGGGGTATAGTTGCGATCGCAATCACAATTGGTATCCAAACCGCTAGGGGAACTAGTAGTCCAACTATTACGATTAAAGTTACCAAAGATCGACCTAATTCCACCAAATTCTCCAGTAAGTTTAACGGTTTATAGCTAACTTGTTGTTGGAGAAGTTGTAGCTCATCATAAAACTCAGCATCTTCAAAACGACTCAGGTCGGAAAAAGTATCGGCTTTCCGCATTAATAATAAGCTAATGTGAGCCGTTAACTTATCATTGAGATTTCCCTGAAGGGCGAATATCCAAGGATAGAGAAGCGTTTCTAGTAGCAAAGCTCCCACCCATGCTGCTACTAAAGGCCACAACATTGAATCGTCTAATGCTCTACCAGATGTCAAGGCTGTTGCTACAGTATCTACTACTAGTTTGGTAATCCAAACACTGATAGCAGGAAGAAACCCTTGTAATAAAGTAACAGCAATCAAAAAGACCATTTCTTGAGGTGCTGCTGTCCATAATAAGGGCAAAGAACGAAATAAAGCTCTAGTATAGTCTTCAAACCAAACTCTTAAATCGCTCATTAATTAAACCTTATTTTTTATAAAATGTTAGATTATTGTCTGATTTCAAAAGATTTGATATTTTCTGACTAATAGCTAGGTTTCTCACTCTATAAGAGTCTATTTCTCAAGAGTAAAATCTTCAGACATCAAAATTCTCTCTCCTGGACTTTACCAGCACACAGTCGCTGCCAAGTTGATGAGAGGAGTTTTTTTGATTCTGCTATCTAAGGCTTGCTGATAGCGGAGCGTGGCGTAAGCCATATAAACCTAAAACCTTGAGATATTAACACTTTCAGGGTTGAAAAGGATGAATCAGGTGCAAGGAATAGGCGTTGAAACCATTCATTTACCTATCACTTTTACAGATTCGAGACTATTCTTACCTCCTTCTAATTCTTCCTCCTGACTCCTGAACCGAAGGTCTGCGAAGCGTCTCCTGACTCCTGACTCCTAGCCCCTCACGAAAAGACTTTTTCCGCAAACCCTATCTATTACTTTAATACTTTACTTTTGAAAAAGTTTATTCTCCACTTCTTAGGGATGAATATATCAAAAATATGGAAATCTATGTTCTACAGATTTTTTACGTGTATCAAAACAGAATAAAATCAATGCAAGCTATATATTTAAAGGATAATGAGATGCCTGATCTGATATTTATAGCTATCTACTGACAGGTTAGGTAGTATTACTACTTTACTAAAGTAGTAACTATAAAGAAATAGAACCACGCTTTAGAAGCAGCTATAAGCATTATTTTAAAATAGGCTTTAACTGTAAATTAACTTTCTATGACCAGGAATTTATTCATCCTTAAGACAATTTAGTAAATCCCGTTCTACCCTATTAAGAGGAACAATAATACTACTTAAGAAAGAAGTAAATCTTACAGTAAAAGATATTCTGATAAGAGTTAGATAAGTAAAAACAACATAATTTGCGAAACTAACAAGAGCAAGATTTTTCTTAAAGACAAAGTTTGAGGGAATATAAATCACATCTGGGAGTTACCTGCACTGACCAGAAAGTGATTTTGACCTTTTATGAACTAGTGAAATTTTGAATATGAGGCTTAGTGTTTTTGTTTAACTATACTTGGATGGGGATGATAGTTAGGCATTAACAGTTGTCTTCTTTTCTGGTAATTCTTGACCTTCGCTCGTTCAAAAACTGATGCTTTAACGAAAAATAGTTGACTCCAAAACAGATTTGCAAACAGCTGATTGAATTCAAGTTAAAAGGAGTAAGTGACAATGCTTGCAGAAAAAACACTGACCCAACCAACAATAGAAATGCATTTGGTAGATCAAGCCGACAAACTAGAACAACTTCTGTTGTCTGATGAGGAAATAGCAGCTTTAGAAAAATTAGCAATGTCAGGAGTATTTGACTCTGAAACCACCCAAAGATGGTTTGCTAATTGCGGCGGATGTGGTGGATGTGTTGGATGTGTTGGATGTGTTGGATGTCGTGGATGTGGATGTCGTGGATGTGGATGTCGTGGCTGCGGTGGATGTCGTGGATGTGGTGGATGTCGCGGCTGCGGTGGATGTAAATTTACCAGTGACGGAACAGTATCAGGCGTGATGGAGGACACGGATGATTTCGGATTTGGATACTAACTAAACCTGGAGAAAGAACTGCAATTGATTAATTTTAGAAACCGAGTTTTTTGAGTTTATAGCCACTAAAATTGGCTGAAAAAACTGATAAAAACCCTGTTTTTTACACTCTTTTATTGTTAGCGAAAACAGGGTTTTTCACATTTTCACAAATTGCCACTTACAGCAGCATTCAACTCCTGAAACAAAGCCAATGAAATTAAATGATGATAAGCGGCTACGTCTACTAGAACACGTCGTCATTAACGTTATGCCGTCAGATTGCAATGGCGAAGAAAGTATGATCTTCAATACAACGCGACGAACCCTGAGAGTAAAGGGTCAAGCTCTGCATGATGTGGAAAGTATTGTTTTACCTTTACTAGACGGCTCCCGAACAATAGGAGAAATCCGAGCTACGATTGGCGAAAAGTTGACAGATTCTTCAGTCAATCAATGTTTAGAGTTTTTGATGGACAATCGTTTAGTGGAAGAGTATCTAGAGGATACAAGCGATTTAGATAGTCATGCTTATTTACTTCCTCAAATCAGCCTTTATCATGAGTTAGGCTTTGACCAAAAGGATGCTCAGAAAAACTTAGCCAATGCCAGGATTGCTATTTTTGGACTGGGAGGTTCGGGACTGGTAGCAGCAATAAACCTGGCTACGGCTGGTATCGGTTTTCTTCGTTTGTGCGATGATGCCTGCATACTTCCGTCTGATTCCCTGATCATGTCAGGCTCGGTATTGAATAAAATAGGTGCTTTTCGAGGTGTGGAAGCGGCTCAACAGATTGAGTCCATCGGCGGAGTAACCCGAACTGAGATTGTGACAGATCCTTTAACTGACGATGCAACAATCAATCCTTTGCTGGATGACGTTGACCTTGTGATTGTTGCCACTGATGCCGTATCTGTGAATCTAGCCTATCGTCTGAACAGACTATGCCTGAAGATGCAGCGCCCATTGCTACCAGGTGGTGCGGCTGGTGTGGAGGGAACTGTTGGTCCGCTGGTTTTTTCCAAAGACGGACCTTGCTATCTATGCTATCGGATGCGGTCTATGGCCTGTTCCAAGCTGCCAGAGGCGGAATTGGCGGTTGAGCAGTTTCTGAACCGAGAACGGCGTTCTCAACCACGGCTGCGAGAAAATTTGCCCATAGCCCAGATGTTGGTGGGTAGTTATCTGGCTCTTGATGCCGTGAAGATGATGCTCGGTTTAGCGATCGCAACTGATGGTAAATTACTGCATCTAGACTTGCTCGGCACAAAGCTCACTCACAATGTTGTTCTCAAGAAACCAGGTTGTCCCCATTGTTCACCAAAACAGGTGACAGGAAACAGGTGACAGGTGACAGTGTAAAAAGTCAAAACTCAGCACTGTTTATGATAGGAGGAAACAAAGTGAATGCAGCGATTGCTAGTCCCCGCTGGCGCGATTTAGTCAGCCCCCATACTGGCATCATCCGAGCCTTAGATAGATTTACCAAGCCTTATACAGAGTTCGAGTTTCCTGTTTTATGGCAAGCCGAATTAGCAAATTTCCAACTTCGCAAACAGCAGGATGATTTACGCTACGGTGTAGGCAGGGGCATGACTGATGAACAAGCCATTTTCGGTGCTGTGGGCGAAGCTATAGAGAGATACTGCGGCGGTATTGTTGATTATGGGCGACTGATTGTTAGTAGCTATGAAGAATTAGGTAATCGTGCCGTTCCTCCTTCAGTTTTTTCCTCTTTTTCTGACCAACAATACTCTGACCCAAATTTCCCTTTTCCCGCTTTTGATCCCACAACGCAGACTTCGTGGATGAATGCCCTTTCCTTAGTCAGCAACCAACAGGTTTTAGTTCCAGCGTTCTTGGTTTATTTGGACTGGGACGGCGACCAACCAGGAGATCATATTTTACCTGTTACTTCTAACGGCATGGCTAGTGGACCATCTCTAGAATTTGCTGCCTATCGTGGCTTGTGCGAATTAATTGAGCGTGATGCTTTCATCATTACCTGGTTAAATCGTCTACCTGCTCCGCGTATCTATTTTGACCACAGACCAGGAATTGAGACGGAAATTGCCCGCCACTACGCCCGATTTGGAATTGAGTTAGTTGCCTTCGATTTAACTACTGATATTAAAGTCCCGGTTGTCATGGCTATGTTAATTGACCATTCGGGCAAAAGTCCGGCTGTGTCCACTGGTTTAGGATGCCATCTGGATGGGGAAACGGCTTTTCACAAGGCAATCTTTGAAGTTTGTCAAGCCCGTTTTGGTGACATAGAACGTATGGCTACTGGCGCTGGTGCTAATCTCCATCAATATAGTGATGTTAAGTATTTGGACGATCACAACGCTTTTTTCTACACAATGGCTCGGCTGGGCGAGTTGGATTTTCTGTTTCACCATGACCAATCCTGCAAAGTTGAAGATTTACCAACTAACCAATCTCAGTCCGAAGTAGAAAAATTGCAATCAGTAATTGCTAGGCTGCATTCAGTGGGTGTACAAGCGTATTTAGTGGAAATTACCACCCCTGATATCGCGTCCCTCGGTTTCCGAGTAGTGCGGACTTTAGCTAGTGAATTAGTCCCTATATATTTTGGTTATGGACAAGAGCCTCTGGGGACTCGGCGTTTGTTCGAGGTTCCGGAAAGGTTGGGTTATGGTGGCCGACGTACCGAAAATGACCTCAATCCCTGCCCACATCCTATGGCGTGAACTACCCTGCCGTAGTAAGACGGACAGGGCTTCCCAATTCATCGGGAATAGCCTCCAGGACTTCGTAGTTCTATTGGTCTGACATTCCCTCCAAGGGCAGGAGTCCTGATTCCCAAGACCCAAATCTTTTTCTTGCGACACTTACCTATTAGCTTGGTTTTCGCTTACGGCATTGGTGGTCAAGATATTGAATATCTTACCAGAAAATCCTGGGGATTCGTCATGTATCTGATATTTGTTTTTGCTGTGCAAAAAATCAATCCCAGATGCAATCCTCATCCTCCGCTCTCTATCTCCACCCTACGAGTACGTTGAGAGTAGGGACTTCCGCGATCCTTTAAAACGAGGAAATCAGAGCAATGCACACAGCCAACGAACCTCTAGAGTTAGCACTTCTCTATCATTTGAACTCTCCAGTCCCTAAAAGTTATGTCAAGCGTGTTCCGGCTACTGAACTGCGGTATCTGCCGGAGGCTCCTTTTCTAGAACTGCCGAAAGCACCACATGATAATCCGCTGTCTGAGCTTTTAGAGAGGCGTTCTTCTGTGCGATCTTTTGAGAATAAGGTGATGCCTCTCGTTTCCTTGGCTCAACTGCTGGACGCAGGATGTGGACTCAACGGGCTGCGTCAAGCGGATAGTCAATTCTATGAAGCTCGCAACTCTCCTTCTGCGGGAGGACTTTATCCGATTGAGATGTTCGTATCCACACAAGCCGTGGAAGGTCTGGCAGCCGGACTATATCACTACGAGCCTCGCGGACACGGGCTTCATCGGGTTAGTGATGCAGTACCGACAGCTTTTTTAGAACCATTATTACAGCAGGATTACTTTGTGAATGCCAATGCTCTCTTTGTGTTGACATCGGTTTTTATGCGCTCAATGTCTAAATATGGTGCGCGTGGCTACCGCTTTGCACTGTTGGAAGCTGGGCATCAAGCTGAAAACATAAGTTTAATGGCTGTGCAATTGGGACTTGGCAGTCTTTGTATCGGTGGATTCCATGACTTAAGTTTAAATACTCTTTTGGGTATTGACGGGGAACGTCATGCTGCCATTTACTGTGTTGCTGTCGGCACTAGCGCTATAAATATGATCGCCTAAAAAGCAGGTATACAACAAAAATGAATACCTGCTTCATTTGAATTTATTTAGGGCTGGGTTTAGGTGTAGGAGTACCAAGAATGTAATCGCGGCAAGCTTTGGTATCAACAGGCGCTCCTTTTTTAGGATTACAAGGATTTGCCTTTTTCTCAGCGTCAGTATTTCTACTTATGGGAGCCTTGATCGGTTTTTCCCAAGGACACCGGATAGGTTTGCCTTTGTCATTAAGACATGGTACGTGCTGTTCAGCATGATCAACTTGTGTAGTTAATGATTGTTGTTGTGCTATAGCAACAGGGGAAAATAGGACAGTCGCTAAAAGTGTGGTACTCATTAATTTTTGAAGACGATGCATAATAAAATTCTCTGTTTAAGTCCGTACTACTTTAAGTAGGATTCACCTTTCTGATTTATGCATATTCGTTACTGTGCTAGATCTGGATATCGGACAAAATCTAATATTTATAAGTACGTAGGGTGGATTTAGAGTAGTTCTTGTAGATAATATAGAAATAATATTTGATTTTTGAAATATACGTAGGGTGGGCAATGCCCACCGCAGCAATGGTTTGGTGGGCAATGACCACCCTACGAGACTTAAAATTTTATGGCTACGCCACGCAAGCTATCAGATATCATTTATGATTCCTATAGGACTTACGCATTGACAGAAAATACAAAATATGAGTTATAAAAAAACCGATATGTCGTAGGGGTTTAGCATTGCTAAACCCCTACAGCACGGATCTATTTACCATCAAAGTAATCATTAATCAAAGCCTAAAACAACCTATTTTCGTAAAATCATACCATGATTAATTTGTACAGTGCGTAAGTCCTACTCTAATCAGTCGGGTATCTGATAGCGCCGCGTGGAGTAAGTCATACATAAGCGATTTTTACAAATCAGGTAAAATTTCTATATCATCCATCAAAAATAAATAATAAACCTCAATTTTGTCATGCAAAGTTGAGGTTTCTTTATTTTTAAGAAACAAGGAATAAATTCACAGCTACTAAAGTTAAACTAGATAAAACCTCACTTGTTTGTGGAAATCCCCAAAAAGAAGTCATCCAATTTCTGAGGATGCTTTACGAAGGCACTGGTGTGATTTAATCTATGACGGTGTTGTACTTTTGTCTAACATATCCTACAGGTTGGGATATCTTTTTAATTGGAAGTTACTGAAACTTTGATACTCATCTCACTAAGCTTTAAGATTAAATGCAAGGTCGAAAGACATGGAGATCTTGACATTTAAACTACAAAAGGTAGGCATTATGAATCCCCGCGCGCTGCTGTTAATAAACCGTCATTCCCGTCAAGGAAAAGAACGCCTCTTGGAAGCTATTCATTGTCTGGAGACACTTGGTTTTCATGTGATTCCAGAATCTACAGAAAACCCAACACATTTGGGTGATGTTATTAGGCGCTATCAGCCCGAAATAGATTTAGTGATAGTTGGAGGTGGTGATGGTACTCTCAACGCCGCAGTAGATGCTATAGTTGATACTCAATTACCTTTGGGAATTTTACCTTTGGGAACTGCTAATGATTTGGCTAGAACGTTGGGAATTCCCAATTCTCTACCGGAAGCTTGTCAAATTATTGCCGGTGGACAGTTGCGACGGATTGATTTGGGTTGGGTAAATGGTAAGTACTTTTTTAATGTTGCCAGTTTGGGATTAAGTGTAAAAATTACCCAGCGATTAACCAAAGAAGTTAAACGTCGTTGGGGAATATTTGCTTATGCTGCCACTGCATTACAAGTAATTTGGGAATCTCGCCCTTTTCATGCAGAAATTCGCATCAATAACCAATCAGTTCACGTCAAAACTGTCCAAATTGCTGTAGGCAATGGTCGCTATTATGGGGGTGGAATGGCTGTATTTCATGATGCCAGCATAGATGACCAAAGACTGGATCTTTATAGTTTAGAAGTTAAGCATTGGTGGCAAATCATACCCTTACTCCCAGCCATGCGCCAAGGTAGACATATACATTGGCAGAGTGTTCGCGCCATACAAGGGCAGGAGATTGAAGTATATACTCGTAAACCACGCCCTATAAATACAGATGGGGAAATAACGACACATACTCCGGCTGTGTTTCGTGTGATTCCTCAAGCTATAGGTGTTTTGGTGCCACCACTATAATCTATCTATTGTGGCCATTCCCTATCACCTAGCACCAAAATGCATTTGAGATTTTCTCAAGAAATCAAGTCTTTACTCCAACGTTTAGCCCAACAGCCACTGACTCTTGGTCATATTCTGGCGGAAACTTCCGAACGGGGTTTTAGCTTGGTGATTGCATTATTAGTTTTGCCGTTTTTGTTTCCGATGCCGCCGGGGTTGACTGGCCCTTTTGGTGGTGCTTGCTTAATATTATCATTGCAAATGGTTTTGGGGAGGCGATCGCCTTGGTTGCCTAAAAAAATCGCTAACTACCAGTTTCCTCGCGCCTTTGCTCAGATCATCTTACACAATCTGCATCAGGTAACTAGGGTGTTAGAGAAAATTGCCCGTCCCCGATTGGCAAGAATAGCGAATAATCATTGGACTTGGCAATTGAATGGGCTTTGTATGTCTTGGTTGACATTGTTACTAATTTTACCAATTCCCTTTACCAATCCTATCCCCACCGTGGCTATATTACTTTTGGCAGTTGCTACTATTGAGTCTGATGGGTTGCTAATGTGCATTAGCTACGTTTTTACGGCCTTGATTACTTTGTTATTTGGGTTTATTGGTTATGCACTGTGGTTAGCCCCCAATTTGCTGCCTGCGATTTTTGCTCCTAGCTAATGTCATCCTCTAACAGGATTTTAGATTTTGGATTGAGTCCACGCATAAATACGCTTGCTCTGTACCATTAAGGAATTATTGGTCAGTAGATCACAAAATTATCTGTTTAGGAAAAAATCTGAACTGTATTACCACTTACCCCCTACATCCTGTTTACAAAACTTTTTGGTTTACTGAATGTCTGAGGATGCGTCTAGAATATCAGGACTGAAGACTGTTCTGTAAAACCTACCCTCGGCTCTGGATAAATGAAATTTGTCACAAAAATATATACTATTCTTAGTTGTAAGCTGCTAATATAGAGTATATAAAATAAACAACTTAAAAAAATAAATCGAGTTAGGCAAATCTGTCATCCTAATTTTTTGTCCTATTCTCACTCAATCGGGAAAGGTTCTGTTTCTTAGAGAACTTTTTTTACTCAGAAAAATACACATTTAAGCAATCCAGTATTGCTAAAATAAAATCCCCAGCTATAAGCTGAGGGACATAATCTAATTAAGGTGCATCTACTATTTTCTTATCCGTCTGAGTTCTAACCATCTCCGGAAGATTTGGGTTAGTCAAAGGATTTTTTGTATAGAACTTAGAAAAAGGTTTAGTTAAACCCCCAGTTTCCACTCTGAGGGCAATTAGTCAATTAAGGTATATATACTTCCGCCTGTGTTTTGGCTTAATCAGGACAAATTTAGCCATCTTTCATGACTATTGGATAAATCAACTTTGAAGAAACACAGGTATAGCAGGTGACGGAAAGGAGGAAAGGAGGAAAGAGGTAATAGTTGTATTTCAGATGTTGCGGGAGCGCAAACCGCACTCGTTGGAAGCTCATATCTCTGCCTCCTTGCATCCAAAACCGATCATTGCATTTTCTGCAATACTAGTCGAACAGTATCTGATGTCACCTCGTCCGTAACTTTCACTTCACCAATTTGGGTTGGTAAGACAAATCGCACTTTACCGGATTTGACTTTTTTGTCTAATTGCAAAGCATCAATAATCGCTTCAATATCTAAATCTGCTGGTAATTGTGTTGGTAAACCAGCTTTTTTAATTAAGGCATTTTGACGTTCTGTGTCTGCTTTTTGCCATAGACCCAATTCTACTGCAATTTCCCCTGCTGCTACCATACCAATTCCTACGGCTTCACCGTGTTTTAGCAGACGATAGCCTGTTAAGCTTTCTACTGCATGACCGATAGTGTGACCATAGTTAAGAATTGCCCGTAATCCAGATTCTTTTTCATCTTTGCTGACAACATCTGCTTTCGCTTGACAAGAATGGGTTATTATGTAATTTATCAGGTCGGATTTTACATAGCGGAGTTGGTCAAGGTGTTTACTCGCTTCCAATTGGGTAAACAATTCAGCGTTCCAAATTACGCCGTACTTGATTACCTCCGCCATTCCCGCCCGAAACTCTCGCACTGGCAGAGTTTTTAAGACTTCTGGGTCAATTAAAACTAGGCGCGGTTGATGAAATGCGCCAATTAAGTTTTTACCGTGGGGATGATTTACGCCGGTTTTACCGCCAATTGCCGAATCTACCATTGCTAAGAGACTGGTAGGAATTTGCACTACATTAATTCCTCTCAACCATGTAGCAGCTGCAAACCCTGTCATATCACCAATAACGCCTCCCCCCAAAGCCACCATTGTGGAGGAACGTTCTAGGCGGTTTTCAAGGGCGATGTCATAAAGTTTTTGAATGGAGTTAAGGGTTTTGTAGCGTTCACCAGGTGGCAGGTTGTAACTTGTGACTTCAAAGCCGGCATTTTTCAAAGATGCGATCGCTCTTTCGCCATAATATTTAAATATCATGGGGTTGGAAACTAGCAATACCTTCTTACCTAGTTTCAAACTCGCCATTTGTTCACCTAGTTGATCTAAACTCCCCGGTGCGATCGCAATATCATAAGACTTTTCTGGTATATCTACTTTAATTACGGAAGTCATTCCCCAACCCCAATATAATCACTCGTCCGCGTATTTTACCTCAATATGGGGATTAGGGACTGGGGATTGGGGACTGGGAAAAATTGTTGTGAATTACAAATTACTAATTATTAATGATTCAATATAAATAAGTAACTAATGTGGAGAAAAACAAATGGCTGTAGTTGAATATGTTGTATTTTTAGGCGTGTTCATGGGCATAGCTGTTGGCTTGCTGTTTGGTCTGCGTTCTGCGAAGATCATTTAGTATTCAGTCGGTTTGATTTTAACCCTTGTAGTACACGAACTTTCTCTGGTACTATATGCCCCCCTTTTTAAGGGGGGGTTGGGGCAATACTCTTCGCTCAAGGGGGAAAAGAGAAGATAAAACCTTTAACCCTGCTGTATAAATCTTGACTACTTAAAAAGCTTTCTAATTAATTAAGCTGAATCGCTTTCTTGCTACGCTTTAACTGTTTCCAAAGATTCTGAATTTGCTTGTAAGCTTCCTCTGGAGCTATTTTACCACCAGTTTGCAAACTACAAATATAATTCACTCGTTGAGAAAATTCTTGCAAGTGTAAATTAAATTGTAAATACTCTGTCTTCAATTCTCCATGATATCGATTACGAGGATAGAGAAAATCAGATAATTCAGTAAGAAAATCAGAACTTGTCTTCATAGGATTTAAGTAATTGTTGAAAATGAAAATTGATGGTTAAAAAAATATGATAATAGATACAATCTTAATTTCAATCATACTGTAAATCACTTCTTTCTATTTTCCAAATACGACCATTTTGACGTTGGGATTATCATATATCTGCATTGCTTACTAATTATGAGTTGTTGCTATAAATACTCAAGTGTTAACTGTTTAACATCAACGCAGAAAAGTTGAGAACATAACTAAATTCAGTCAAATGGTTGAAGTTATTGTTAATTCCAGCGATCATAAATCTACTTTATTGCCAATTCTTCCTATTTAATTAAGGGTTTGATAAAACTTAACAATTATTAATTACGATAAATATTGCAACACAAAATGAGCGACAATAGCTAATTTTGTCGCCGAAAAAGAGTTAATAGGGGTGATATATAGGACTCCTATTTGATTTTTGTTGGCGCAGCCTGCGCTTTGCGCTTACAAAACTCCGTATACCTTGATTCATTCTTCTCTGTTCCCTGTTCCCTATCTCTACGAGTAAATATGGCTACGCCACGCAAGCTATCAGAAACCAAACCGGATTCCTATATATGCCCCTAACAAATACGGTTCTTCGGTACTTTTTATGGAGAACCCAGTTCAAAATCATTGAAAGCCTTATTGTGTCGGCATTTCATTCAAAATATGGGCATTATAGTTTATAATCCTTGCCCCGTAAGGGTTTTGTGATAAACAATCCTCAACCTCCATAAAACAGACGCAAGAGCCACAAATACTTACTAAGTTGTCAAATTTTGGGAAATTAATTGAGATATTAGCATTGGTTGTAGATGATAAAGTTGCCAAAAACTTAATATTTGTTGCCCGACTTCTTGAGGATAAAAGTAATGAAAAAAATGATGTCCTTGAGGGCATTCCCAGAGATTATCTTCAGGCTTGAAATATTTTAACCAGTCCTGTAATGCAGGTGGATCAACAATGGAATCATTATTGCTACCACATACCATCATGGGCATAGAAACACCACCTTTAGGTAAATCAACCAATTTGAATATAGAGTGTGACAAGGGGGTTTGATCCAAATCTTTATCTAAAGCTGACATTAACTTCTTAGTAGTGTGATGAGATTGTTTCCCAAAGAGATTGCGGACACTATTTGCTAATACTTGTTCACGACTGATAGTAAATAGACTTCTCTGCACATAATAGTGAGCGTTCCAAGTATGTGCAGGTTGAGAAGCCACAGCTAATAAAGTTAGCGATCGCACTTTTTCGGGATAACGACGCGCAAAATTTACAGCGATCGCACCACCAGCACCATGACCAGCTAAATGTATAGCATCAGTGCAAGGTGTCAAAAATTCATTGAGCAAATTCACTGCTTCATCTATAGAACTACCTTCGTCTTTTTCTGGATGGTACTCCCACTGAGCGACCTTCATATACTTAGATAAGTATTTTAATAACGGTTGATCAAACCTTGCCAAAGCAGGACTAGAACTTAACCACAAAACATCAAAAATATCAGACATAAATATGCTCACAGAATAGGATAGATGATAGATACGATTAATCCTGCATGGACAACATGAGCGCCTAAAAGCCGTCCTGAAAGATTTGTTAACCGAGTGTTCCCTGACCACCAAGGAATTGACTTCGGGGTTTGCACAGCCATGCTTGTCATGGTGTAATTTCCTGTAAATTGTTGGAAATAGTTGCGATGCTTAATTTACTTATTGAAATAGATATTCAATAAGCTCTAACCATAGCATATCAGATTTATTGAGATAAATTATCACTTATAAAAGATGAATTTTTGTAAAAATCCAGTTGAGGCTATCCCACTGTCAAAAATTATCATCCTCTATATGCAGTAAATACCGTCATTTCCGGCTGTTACTGACTCATTTCGGATACAAAACGAATTATAGCTGTAGCCAGGATAATTAGGACATTATTAATCCTTGAAACTTAGATATAATAAGGCTTTCCCTCCTGCCTCCTGCCCTCTGCCTCCTGCCTCCTGCCTCCTGCTATAACATTCAACAGTTAGTGAATGCCTAATAGCAGCTTATATTAATAGTAGTAACTATCTTGGTGTATTATTTACAGCTATTTTTTGAGAAAAATTAGTAATTATAGTAATTATATTAGTCACTCAAAAATCTCCTTTTAACCTTCTAACTCTGTGTTCTCTGTGTCTCTGTGGTTAAATAAATTACTGTTAAACCACAAAGGCGCAGAGAGAGCAGAGAAAAAAGCAAAGATTGTCTAAGTGACCTTGAAGGAGATAGTCCTAGGCTATATCTAAACAGTCACAGCAGCAGGTGTTTTTTCCTGCTTTTGGAATGGTGGACGCATTTCTAAACCCAGCAAATTCAGCATTTCCCGGTCTGCGTCATAATCAGGACAGGGAGTTGTCACCGTTAACATTTTGTTATCATCGCTGGAAAAGATGGAATTAGCCCCCGCCATAAAGCATAAAGCTTGTTCTACTTGGGAGAGTTTTGCCCTACCGGCACTTAAACGCACATCAGAAGCGGGCATAATGATTCTAGCGGTAGCAATCATCCGCACCACTTCCCAAATTGGGACTTCGGGTTGATTTTCTAAAGGTGTACCGGGAACCTGTGAGAGAATATTGATGGGTACAGATTCTGGATGTGGCTGTAAATTCGATAGCGTGTACAACATTCCTACACGATCTTCGACGCTTTCGCCTAAACCAAGAATGCCGCCAGAGCAGACAGTAACATTAGTTTGGCGGACATTTTCAATTGTATGCAAGCGATCGCTATAAGTCCGGCTAGTAATCACCGTACTATAATATTCTTCTGAGGTATCCAAATTATGATTGTAAGCATACAGTCCCGCATCTTCTAAGCGTTTCGCCTGATTTGCACTCAACATTCCCAAAGTGCAGCAGACTTCTAAACCCATAGCGGTGACATCCTGTACCATATCCAAGACTTGCTCAAATTGGGAATTATCCCGCACTTCCCGCCAAGCAGCACCCATGCAGACGCGACTCACACCAGTTTCTTTCGCTTTCTTAGCAATATTCATCACCGTTTCTTTTTCTAACAGTGCTTCTGGCTTTACCTCGGTTTTATAGCGAGAAGACTGGGCGCAGTAACTACAATCTTCTGGACAACCCCCGGTTTTAATAGAGATTAGTTTACAGACTTGTATTTGTTTTGGATCATGAAATTGGCGATGCACACTAGCAGCTTGATAAATAAGCTCTAGAAATGGTGTATTGTATATGTCCAAAATCTCTGCTTGCTGCCAATTGTAGCGTATTCCCACCATCATTATCCTTTTGTAGATTGGATTTATCAACAACTGCTATAATATCATCACGATTTTTCAGAAAAAATTCCCTCTAAGTAGAGCCGCCTTCAAAATTCAAAATCGAGCCAAGGGATAAAAAATTGTAGCCTCTTACATCAGGGGATTGAAACTCCGACTGCAACATCAACTACTTGTAGACCTAGGGGTATAGGAATCATAAATGATATTTGATAGCTTGCGTGGCGTAGCCATAAAATTTTAAGTCTCGTAGGGTGGGCATTGCCCACCTTAGCAAAGGTTTAGTAGGTAATTCCCACCTTACGTATATTTCAAAAATCAAATATTATTCCTATATTCAACCCGTTACTTGCTGACTAAACAACTTATATAGCCGTGGACAGGGTGGTTAGGACATCAATTGATAATGAAACTCTCACTACAAGAGGGTTTTACTCCTGACTCCTGACTCCTGACTCCTGACTCCTGACTCCTGACTCCTGCTATAACACCTCAACGCTGTTACTAAAAGACATATTCTCAATAATGTAGCTTATGAAATCAGAACTGCCACTAATTACAAGCGAACGCCTGTTATTAAGAATGGCGATTCCCCAAGATACACGGGAAATTATCAACTATTTTCTCAAAAATAAAACCTACCTTACTCCATATTGTGTAACTTGGATTGATGGCTTTTTTACAGAAGAATATTGGCAGGATCAAATAGAAAAACATTGTTTTGAATTCATTAATGACTATTCATTAAAATTATTTATTTCTTCCAAAAAAGATCCCCAGCAAATTATTGGTACTGTTAATTTCAGTAATTTCGTCCGGGGAGCCGCCAGTTTTTGCAATGTTGGATATAATCTAGCAGAAAATGCCCAAGGTAAAGGCTATATGACAGAAGCACTAAAAGCCGGAACTGAATATGTCTTTCAAGAATTAAATTTTCACCGCATCATGGCCAATTATATGCCCCATAATCGCCGTAGCGGTAACGTACTCAAAAGACTCGGTTTTGTGATTGAAGGATATGCTAGAGACTATTTATTGATTAATGGTAAATGGGAAGATCATATTCTCACCAGTCTCACTAATCCCAACTGGAAAATAGAGTATTTCTAAATAGGCATAGCATTGAAAAAGATGGTAGAGATGTAATATTAAGAGAAGATCAATTAAAATTTGCTGATAATGACTCTGGCTGAAACTCCAAATCACACCAATTCTAGTAATCCTTTACTCACCCTTAACTACGAAAGCGCCTTAGAATCTCTAGGTAGTGACTACTATGATGAAGTCACAGCCGCAGAATTTCCCCAACACATTCTGCGTTGGCGCAATAATGCACTACTACCCCGTTTAGGACTTGATCCCCAAGTAGTCAAAGACGAAGATTTTATTACAGCCTTTGGGAAATTTCAAGAACGCAAACCCTTATTAGCACTGCGTTATCACGGTTATCAATTTGGTGAATATAACTCACGTTTGGGTGACGGTAGAGGCTTTCTCTACGGACAAGTGAGGGGAACTGATGGCGAATTATACGACTTTGGTACTAAAGGTTCTGGTACAACACCTTACTCCCGTGGTGGTGACGGAATGCTTACCCTCAAAGGTGGAGTGAGAGAAGTTCTAGCAGCAGAAGCACTACACCGCTTAGGTGTCAGAACCTCACGCTGTCTGAGTATGATTGAGACAGGTTTAGGTTTGTGGCGCGGTGATGAACCTTCGCCCACTCGCTCATCAGTAATGATACGGATGAGTAAATCCCATATCCGGTTTGGCACTTTTGAACGACTGCACTATTTAAAGCGTCCTGATTTAACCAAAAAGCTACTAGATCATGTCATTGAAACTTATTACCAACATCTCAATTCTGAACATGATTCTGAACATGATAAATATGCCCTGTTTTATGCGGAATTAGTGAAGCGAGTAGCCGAACTAGTCGCGCAGTGGATGGCGGCTGGTTTTTGTCATGCAGTCCTGAATACTGACAATATGTCGATTACAGGAGAGAGTTTTGACTATGGGCCCTACGCCTTTATTCCCACTTATGATCTATCCTTTACTGCGGCATATTTTGATTATTATAAACGCTATTGTTACAGTCAGCAGCCAGGTATTTGCAAACTGAATTTAGAATTGCTGCAAGAACCCTTAAAGGCAGTCATTGATATAGGTGATTTGCAAAGTGGTTTATCTAAATTTGCCGAATATTATCTGGCCGAATATCAGACTCTCATGTTGAAAAAGTTAGGATTTGAGGATGGGCAATTTGCCGAAGCTGATGAGCTTTTGCAACTAACAATCACTTTTTTACAAGATAGCCAAATTGGTTATCATCAATTTTTCTCAGATATGGCTCGCACCTTTGACAGTAAATGGCGTGATGAACCTGCATTTGTGATGAATGCTTCCGAGATTGTTCCAGCTTTGGGAGCATCAGCAATTTTTGATAATTGGTGTGTACTATATCATCAAATTCTCAATCATTTTGATCCCAATCAAATGGACATAATTGCCCAAACTCTAGCTAAATATAATCCGCAAACAGCATTATTAAGACCTGTAATTGAATCAATTTGGGAACCAATAGCCCAGGAAGACAATTGGCAACCTTTTTATGATTTAGTTCAGCAATTTCAATAACAGATTCTGATTACGTTAAATTTTCAGATACAATGCGGTTTCTTCCCTGGGCTTTAGCCGCATAGAGTGCTTTGTCAACAATCTCAATGAAGCTATTCGGGAGAATCTCCAAATTAGGAAAAATAGTTGCAACTCCTACACTCAAAGTCACAAAATTATCAACTCTAGATTTAGCATGGGTAATCTTGAGATTATATACCTCTTGTCGGATTTGTTCAGCTAAATATACAGCCCCCTGAAAATCTGTATTGGAGAGAATTATGACAAATTCTTCTCCACCATAGCGTGCTAATAAATCAGTCGGACGCTTAATTGATAATTTAAGTGTTTTAGCAATCTGCTGTAAACAATAATCTCCCCTTAAGTGGCCATAAGTATCGTTATAATTTTTGAAAAAATCTACATCACATAATAATAAAGATAGAGGCAAATTTTCACGAGCAAGTCGTTGCCATTCTAGATTTAAATAGTCATCAAATTTTCTCCGGTTGGCAACTCCTGTCAATCCATCTAACAGCGCAAAAAGTTGTAGCTGCTCATTGGCTGCAAGCAAAGCATCTTCCATTCTTCGGCGTATTTTTATTTCTTCCTGTAATTGATAATTTTGTGCAATCAGTCGCTGATGTTGCTGGTAAATAATCAATTGATTTTTAACCCGTGCAAATACTTCTAACTCTTGAAAAGGCTTTGTAATATAATCTACTCCACCTATCTCAAATGCCTTAACTTTATCTATAGTTTGGTCTAAAGCGCTAATAAAAATTATGGGAATATTTGCAGTTTCTTCCTGGGCTTTTAATTGCCTACAGACTTCATAACCATTTATATCAGGCATATTAATATCAAGTAAAATCAAGTCAGGAGGTTCTATCTTCGCTGCCTGAATTGCAATTTTTCCACTAACTGTTTTCTTAACTTTTAACCCTTTTGACTCTAATATTTTAGAGAGCAATCTTAGATTATCTGGGTTGTCATCAACAATCAAAATCAGACCAAAATTGCTATAGTTATAATATTTGGATAAAGGCATGATTTTATTTTATTTGGTGAGAAGTAAGACTAATAATTGTTTCTATATGGAAATTATCAACTAAATTTCTCAATGTATCAGCAATTTGTTGGTGTTCTGCGGGGATTAGTTGAAAAAGTTCGTAGAGTTTTGCGTCGTCAATTACCAATGCTGCTTCATAAACTTGAGTAATCCAATTAGAAGGCATAACCTGTAAATCAGATCTAGTTAATTGTATTAATTTATTATTATCTAATTTGGGCAGCTTTTGTCGATATTTTTTATCTGAATAAACATAGCGTAATTTTAGATAATGTGCCATTTTTTCAAATAGAATAGTTTCTTCAAAAGGCTTGGCAACAATATCATCACAACCAACATCTAAAATTGCTTGTTTATCTTCTTCAAAAGCACTTGCAGTTAGAGCAATCATAGTCAATTTTTTGCCTTGACTCATAGCTCGAAGTTGCTTGGTTGCTTCATATCCATTCATCACAGGCATTTGTATATCCATCCAAATTAAATCAGGTTTCCATTCTTTGTAAATTTCAATTGCTTCTAAACCATTTTCGACTGCACAGACATCAAAACCAACATATTTCAGCAGTTTGACAAGTAACTGCCGATTTTCTAAAATATCCTCAACAATCAAGATGCGATGTCTAGGCTGTCCGGGTTCTAGTCCCACTACACGCTTGATGTTTTGAATGGGAGAAATCACATCGACGTTATCAGCTAAGGTAAGTTGAAGACAACAAATAAAAGTTGTTCCTTGACCTAAAATACTGTTAATTGTCACATCACCTCCCATGAGTCGGGCAAATTGACGACTAATAGCTAGTCCTAGTCCAGTACCCTGCATAAACTGTCGTCCACTTTTAGCTTGTAGGAATGCTTCAAAAATTAATTCTTGGTCTTCTACAGCAATACCTGTCCCTGTATCTTCAACTTCAAATTTAACAACAATTTTGTCTGTTTGTAGTGGTAAAAATGTAGAATCACAGGCATAAGAAACCTTGATAGTAACGTGACCAACAACGGTAAATTTGATAGCATTACCTATGAGATTAATTAGTATTTGTCTAAGCTTACCTTCATCTCCATAAACATATTGATTCACCTCCGCACCAAATTCAGTGATTAAGTTTATGCCCTTGTCTGCGGCTTTGAGGGCAAACATTTCTTGAATTGAGTAAATGAGACGATGCAAGTCAAAATAGATTTCATTTAGGGTGAGTTGACCAGCTTCTATTTTAGACATTTCTAACACGTCATTAATTAAAGCTAGTAAATGCTCACCACTACGACTAATGATGTCTAAATTCTCTTGATCTTCTTCAGATAATGAGCTATTGCGGGTTAATATTTGAGTGAAACCTAAGATAGCATTGAGTGGAGTTCGTAATTCATGACTCATCTTGGCCAGGAATTGACTTTTGGCTTGGTTGGCAATTTCTGCCTGTTCAGCTGCTTGCTGTAGTGCTAGTTGGGAAAACTCTAGTGCAGCAAGCATGAGGCTATTTCTCATCTCTTGTGCGACTTCAATTTCAAATACTTGCCAGGGGAGTGATTTATCTTTAACTGTCTGTTTCCATAGTTCAAAAGACTTACGTGGGGTGAGGTACGGGTTATTATCTGAGTTAACAGATATTGCTGGATGAGGATTACCCGCCCAATTCACAGTTTGAACTTGCTCTGGTCTAAACCAAATGATGTGATAAGATCGCTCATGAAGAACAATAGAAATTGCTAAAATACCGCTGGCAATATCTTGAAAATTAGTAGCATTTGGATATATTTGCGAGAGATAATCTGTGTAAAAAATCTCTTGTTGATTTTTTTGATTTACTATCCAGTCTACTAAGTGCCGCGTGTCTTGTTCTGAGGGAGTATTACCAATCAAGATTAATTGTCCTTGTAATAAAACAGCAGCACCAGTAGCTTTGAGTAAATTTAATAGGCTTTTTTCATTTCGCTTAAATACATTACCAATGTAGTCTAATTCATTGGTTAAATTTTGATTTAGCTGTGCTTGAATTAGTTTTACTTGTTGACGGTAGAAACTTAACGCCCGTTCCTGATGATTAATTAATTCAAGAGATGCAAATTGACCAATGACTTCACAAATTTTGCGAATTTTATAATCAACATATTTGGTTGAATAATGGTGACAAGCAATCAAACCCCAAAGCTTATTCTCATGCATGAGCGAAATGGTCATTGAACAAGCAACGCCCATGTTCTGTAAATATTCTATATGACATGATGAGATACTTCTCAATATCGAATCACTTAAGTCAAGGGGTTGATTTGTGAGAGGATGATTGCGGGGAATAATTTTGATGGGTTGATAATTAACATCTGGGATAAGGCGTAGCAAATTTTTGTGGTAAAATTCTCTGGACTTAGGGGGAATGTCTGTGGCTGGGTAATGTAGTCCTAAATAACTTTCTAGATGACTTTGTTTTTCTTCGGCAATCACAACTCCGCTATAGTCTGATTCAAATCTGTATATCATTACCCTGTCAAATGCAGTTATTTTTCTAACTTGTTGGGCAATAATATAAGAGATATCAGATAAATGGGGTGCATTAACAATATTAAAAACTGCTCGTTCTAAAAGATGAGTATATCCAATTTTTGGATTTGTTTTAGTAGATGAATGAGGTTCCATTTCCAGAATCAAAACCCCATGAGAGCGATGAAAATTTCCTATAAATACTGAAGATTTTTCTGGAGCCTTAGTGTTAATTTCTAAAAATTCGATAAATCCAAGTTTTTCTTCTTGCAAAAAATTGGTAATTAATTCTACTTTTTCTGGGGAAAATAGATAGTTTAAGTCTTTTCCAAGTAAAGACTCTGCTGGAATTCCAAAAAATTGATTTGTATTTTCACTAACTTGTAAGATTTTTAAATCTGGTTCTTGTAAAGCGAAGATTACACCATGAGGTTGGATATGACCAGGAATATGAAAGAGCTGGTGGTCGGAATTACTACAATCTGAGTTTTCCGGTGGATCAAAATATTGATTATTCATATAATCGTTTTAAAAGTTTGTTTTTAAATTTCTTTGTTTTGATTGAAGTATTATTTAAAATCAAGTAAGTTAAAAAGTAAATATTAGTTTTTGCCTAAAAAAGCAAATTATTAACCTTATTTCTTTCTACCCCTGCTTAGTTTAAAATATTTGTATACAACAATTTATCGGGTGATATGATTATATACTGCCCCAAAAGAGTGATCAGTATTAACTTCTATAACTAAATCAACAGTGGAAGATGTAATCAACGGTTTGATAAATAGACATCTCCGAAAAAGAATTAAATTATGGTATAAGAATATAAAAGTGTATTTTTTGGTAAGACGTTATGGGCAGTATATTTGAATATATTCAGAGCAATCCTCAC
>NZ_JACJTQ010000034.1 GCF_014698735.1 Anabaena catenula FACHB-362 | reverse complement strand
TACTGCGGTTTTGAGTGTGATAGAGATTTGAATGCTGCTATTAATTTAAGACAAAAAGCGGCTAGATTAGTCGTGTTAGCCTGTAGACTGGATAGTGCCGACACTTCCAGGTGGAAACAGGAAGAAAAAGCGGACAATTGTTAGCATTTGTTAGCTTTTTTGTATCGGATAAATTATAGTTTTCAGTTGAATTTTCGCAAAAATGGTTAAAAAAACTACTACATAATTGACTAAATTTGGTGATTAGCTGATGTAGTGTATCCTTGTCTGGCAATACTTTTGATGTTACTTACTTACTCTTATAGCAGTTCCCATGCTCGTGAGGTACAAAGTTTTCTAGTTTTAGGGAACGGGGAACTTTCTAACAGGGAATAAATTGGTGTGTACTTCATTAGACTGGGAAACGCTATAAATGTTTCTGTGCATTTAAGATAGACAATGCCATAATCAATGGTGATTCTACCAGGTTATTGAGAATGTGCGATAGCTGCGCTCTCTTCTCTAGTAGAGGCTGAGTCCTGCGGACACGCTACGCGTAGCTTGCTTCCCCGAAGGCATCGCTTACCGCCCATTAGAAAAAGTTACTTCAATTCCCTATTTTTAACTATCGCATCACTCAGCACTATGAGCCGAGGCACATCGGCACAGAAGTTTTACCCGCTTGAGTGGGATATTTGGCGTTAGAAATTACAGGATTCCTAAAAATTTTGGTTAAGATTGTAATATAAATATACAACTACTCAAACCAGAGGTTTGTCTATGCAAAGTACCTTAGTTGATCGGTTTTTGCGGCGACTGGCGACGATATTATCCGTTGTGATACTGACTTTGATCCTCATTTACACCTCTACAGGAGTTTTACTGTCTTTTTACTACGAACCAACAGCAGGTGGTGCTTATAATTCATTGCAGATGATTAATACGCAAGTATCCTACGGCTGGTTATTCTATAGAACTCATGAAATTGCTGGTAACGCCGTCATTGCGATCGCACTTATTAATCTGGTAGTCATGTTTTTAGGTCGGCAATTTCGTTCCAGTTGGCTGGCTGCTTGGATCAGTGGAATTTTGTTGACATTGAGTGCCATGGGGTTAAGCTGGACAGCGATGCTACTCGGCTGGAATCAGGAAGGATACTGGCGATTTCAAATTGAACTAGGAACAATTGAAGCCATTCCTTTCATTGGTAGGCAACTGCGAGACATTTTAGTTGGTGGGGGAGCTATTAACACTCTGACAGTGCAACATCTTTATAGCCTGCACACCTACGTGATTGGGACTGCTGCCCTCATTCTGGCTATAGTGAATCTGTCAGCTTTGTTATGGCAAGAGTGGGAAATGTCTCAAGAACAGGATGTGATTCAATTAGTAGATGCCTCACTAGCAGAAAGTTGAGACAATTTAGCAGCGGGGACTTCTTCCACCTCCGCTAAGGTTTCTAAAGATAGAGGCGTAGACTGACTAGCGCCCGATAAGCGTTTTAACAGATTGGGTCTAGAATCATATAACAAGTAGATAATGCGATCGCCAATTTCCCAGTCTTGATTTGCGGACATTACCTGTAGGCGTTCTTCTCGTTCTACCAACAATGGTACTAATAACCCAGTCTGGATTTTTTCTTGGATATGCTCTTGCTGGCTGGCAAATTCCTCCTCATTTAAAGTTGTTGTTCCCAACTTCACCCGGCCATCATTCAAATATTCATTCCAAGTTTTAATCGGTAAATCGGACGCAAAAGCCTGATCAACTTTAGAATTGGTCGAGTTAGAAGCTTGAGGATCACGGGGAAACACTGCTAAAACACGGGGCGGACTAAATTCTTCAGCAGCCCGTTGAGCTAAAACAAAATTTACTTCCCCATTATTAGTCACTGCCAAAAAAGTCCCCATAGAGGCAATTCCCGCCTCTTCCAACACTTCGGCATCCAGCGCACTACTAGCAATCACACGGAGATTTTGGGCTTCAGCTTGAGTAAAATATTGGGAGTCAGTATCAATCATCACTACACTTTCGCCCCGTTCTTGAAAAAACCGGGCAATCAACAAACTCAAAGGATTACAACCAACAATTAAAGCTCCAGTTGCATCTTTAGAGGTGATGCGTAGCCATTTAACAATCCAGCCAGCTGTTAACCCTTGACAGAAAACTGTCATGATAATTGTCAGAAACACTAAAGCTTTAATCGCATCACCACCATTAATGCCCCGCTGTGTCAGCGAAATCGCAAATAAAGATGCCACGGAAGCCGAAACTATCCCTCTCGGTGCAACCCAACTGAGAAATAGTTTCTGTCGCCAATTGAGATCACTGTTCCAAGTACACAACAGGATATTAATGGGGCGAACCACGAACATCAACACCAAAACAGTCAATAAACTACCCCAACCCAAAGCTAAAACACTGGCAATAGATAAGTCAGCAGCTAGAAGAATAAACAGTACAGAAACGCTGAGAATTGTGAGTTGATTTTTAAAGCTTCGCAACAGCCGTTCTTCTGGAACTGATGAGTTAGCAAATACTACTCCAGCTACTACTGTGGTCATAATTCCTGACTCACTGCGAATCGTCTGCGCTAGGGTAAACAAACCCCACAGCACTGCCAGGACTACTAAGTTTTTTAGTTCAAAAGAGATGAAATTGGCGCGTTTGAAAATCCAACTCATTAAGTAACCGCCAACAGCACCAATACTGCCTCCCACACCCAAACGCATCAATAAACCGATGATGGCGTTGATGGGGTCTGCATCACCGTTCAAAATTGTATCTAGGACAACGTAGGCGAGGATAGCTCCCACTGGATCGATTAAAACTCCTTCACCTTCCAAAAGCGTTGCCACTTGTCGATCTACGTTAATTTGTTTGAGCAGGGGACCAATAACTGTTGGCCCTGTAACAACGACTATGGAAGCATAGAGAAAAGCTATGTTCCAAGGAAATTCTCCCAGCCAATGAGCCGCCATACTGCCGCCCAGCAGGGTTATTAGTGTTCCCAGGGTGACAAGCAGTTGCAAACTGACTGAAACTCTACCCAATTCTCGCAAATCCAATTTGAGTCCGCCTTCAAACAAGATAATTGCTGTGGCTAGGGAGACAATGACTTCTAGTCCAGTTCCTAGCATATGGGGGTGCAGCAATCCCACACCATCAGCACCCAGTAGGATGCCTAACAGGAGTAATAAGACAATGCTGGGTAGTTTGAAGTAGGCAGCCATTACCTGGGCGCTAATGCCTGCAAAAACTGTGATCACCATTTGTAGGGTGATGTCAAAAGATGCTTCCATGTTGTAGATTTTGAGCGATTGATTTCAAAATCCTTTGTAAAGAATCATAAATACTAACTCTACAGGGTACAACAGCACACCCCTTGTTAAGAAATTAAGAGATTTTTTCATGCTTAGTTTCTTATGGTACAACCTTTTTACTTGGCTGGCGACAAGGTAAGCTCCGCTGAATTTGCTATGTGGAGAGCAATCTGAATCCCAAAACAGCGATCGCTCAATCGAAATTTAGAACTTGTCAAAATTTTTGGAAAAACCTGTTGACATACTCTGAAAAATCCGTTATGTTATTAAAAGTCTGAGTCCAATGCCCCCATCGTCTAGAGGCCTAGGACACCTCCCTTTCACGGAGGTAACGGGGATTCGAATTCCCCTGGGGGTACTTTAAAGGTGTAGATAAATAGAAAGCTAGAAAAGATTGAATCGATTTCTTTTCTACCTGACAAATAATTTCTTCTAACCTATAGATTTACATAATGCTTAAATTGGCACGTTGACTAATCGCCATAAGACTGAGTTGTCAGTCTTTGCTGAGGCGGCGTTCAATGATTGATATTTGTATTGTCAGCGTCACCATTCAGAGGGGGGTAGAAAAGAAATCACCAAAAATTACCCTCAGAATCTGATAAATTAAGTGACATGGAACAGAAGCGCGTTAATCACTTAGAGCAGATACCCCTAGAAGATTGGGGAAAGACTCCAACCAGCAGCAAGAAACTGGTGGAGGAAATGACGCAGCAAATAGAACAACAGGAAAATAAACTAACAGAAGTCCTGACAGTTCAAGAACAGTTATTAGAAAAAATCAATAGAACATCAAAAAACTCATCATCACCTCCCTCAAGAAGTAACGCTCTGGGCTACTCTGTAGATGAAGCCAAACATTATATCCAAAATATCCAAAGCGCAAACATCTGGCGACGTACCAGTTTCTACTCTCAAAGCGAGGCTGGTAGTGTGGGATGTTAACTGTGGTTACAATCCTTATATCTCAAAAGCGTAATGTTTTGGAGTTTATGACTCAGGCTGTTGTTGCTGCTCGTGGTGCTACAACCACTCCTTATTTACTTCCAGTAGCTACTACTTGTTCTGACGATTCTGAAAAGTTGCAAGCTGCTTAATTTTTATGAATTTATTTTTTGGCGTTGTTTTTCTTCTTCTTTACACTCTCTGAACGCTTACTATTTTTGTTTATATTTATGATAGCAAAATCTAAAAAATTTCGTTGGCAAAAACCCAAATATTCTACTTTATCCCGAAAAATAGATATTTTCATGGCTGCGGGTCAATTTATGTTATTTCTTTGGTGGGATAGGATTTTCTCTCAAGATTCTTTAGAACATAAGAAAAACCGCGCTACTTGGTTGGTTAATACTTTAATTGATTTAGGCCCTACTTTTATTAAAATTGGTCAAACTTTATCAACTCGTGCTGATTTATTACCTTTAGAATATGTGGAAGCTTTGGGAACTTTACAGGATCAAGTTCCGGCTTTTAGTAGTCAAGAAGCGATCGCTATGATTGAATTGGAATTAGGTAAATCTGTACAATTTATCTATAAAGAATTTGAGTTTAATCCTTTAGCTGCTGCTAGTCTAAGTCAAGTTCACAGAGCGAAATTATACAATAATGAAGAGGTGGTTGTCAAAGTACAACGTCCGGGTTTAGAGGCGTTATTCAATTTAGACTTTAAGATATTGTTACAGTTAATTAAATTTTGTAATCGATATTTTGTTTGGGTTAAAAAGTATAATTTACAAGCAATTTATGATGAGTTTTTTGATTTGTTATTTCAAGAAATTGATTATATTCAAGAGGGTAAAAATTCTGATAAATTTAGGGAAAATTTTTATGGATATCCGCATATTATTGTGCCTAAAGTATATTGGCAATATACCACAACTAAGATATTAACCTTAGAATATAAACCGGGAATTAAAATTAATGATAAAGCAGCTTTAGAAGCTTGTGGAATTAATATTAATAAGGTAAATGAAACGGGTATTTGTTGTTATTTAAAGCAACTATTACAAGATGGTTTTTTCCAAGTTGATCCTCATCCAGGGAATATGGCTGTCAATCCAGATGGTAGTATTATATTCTATGATTTTGGCATGATGGCAGAAATCAGAACTTTGGATAAAGATCAGATGATTAAAACTTTTTTTGCTGTGTTAAAAAAGGATAGTAATGAGGTAGTAAATACTCTAATGAGTATGGGATTACTAGAACCTATCCCAGATATGACTCCAGTGAAAAGATTAGTCACATTTTTATTAGATAAGTTCACCGATAAACCCTTAGATATTAAAGCATTAAGTGAGTTGAAAAGCGAACTGTATGAAATGTTTGAACAGCAACCATTTCGCCTACCTGCTCAAATGACATTTATATTAAAGGCCTTAACCACATTAGATGGTATTGCAAGAACTTTAGATCCTAAATATAATCCTACAGCATCATCCCAAGCATTTATAAAAAGTCTGGCAATGACAAAAGGTAGAGGAAATGCGCTCGCCCAATTAAGCAAACAAGCAAGGGATTTTCTTCAATATCAACTGACAAAACCGAATAAAACCGAAGTTTTAGTTAAAAAATTAGAAGAAAGAGTTGAAAGAGGAGAGTTACAATTAAGAGTTAAAAATGTTGAAAGTGATCGCATATTAAGACGAATTTATCTAGCAGTCAAAACGTTAATTTATGCTTGCTTAACAGGCTTTAGTATGTTGACGGGATTAATCTTGACGATCATTAAGTATAATAATTGGGCGATAGCGATTTTTTGTGTAGGTGGTTTTTGTCTATATTTATTAGTTAAATCCTTAATGAAATTAGGAGTGATGGAGAAAATAGAAAAAATGGGCAAATAGTAGCGCTGTCAGGATTCGTCTTTTAAAAATAGCAATACAATCAAGGGCGGGGAAATTCAGCCCCTACCATTAATGAATCTATTACGAATTAGGAATTACGAATTATTTAATATGCGTTATTGGCGACGGCAAACTGAGGTAAAGTCAAGGTAAAACAAATTTCGCTCAAGTCAGAATTGGCAATTGGAGTACTCTCAATAGCGATCGCACCATTTAAATGCAGTACTAGAGACTTGACTAAAGCTAATCCCAAGCCAGTACCTGGAGTCCAGCGTCCTTTACCACGACGGAATTTATCAAAGATATAAGCTGCTTCTTCTTGGGAGATGCCACGTCCTGTATTAGTCACTTTAATAATAACTTGATCAATTTGTTGTTCAACTCTATGAGTAGCTTGTAAGTGGACAACAGTATCACGCTCCGAGTATTTACCGACATTGGTTAACAGTTCTTGCAAAATGCGATCAAAACTCTCGATTTCGGTTTGGAGTTTTAATGGCTCTTTGGGTAAATCTACGGAAACAACTAATCCCTTATCTGTGAGTAGCTTTTCAGCAGAGGCGACAATGTGATCAATTGTGGTGTTTAGGTCTATAGTTTCAAATTGTGGTGCTTCTTGATGAGATTCTAGTTTCTGGAGTGTGAGCAGATCATTAATTAAATTAATTTCTTTAGTACATTCTGACTCTAGAATATCTAGGTATCGAGTTTGACGTTCTGGGGAAATTCCCGGTAAACGTAAGTTACGGATTGACATCCGCATATTGGTGAGGGGATAACGCAAGCGATCGCTAATGTTGCTGACAAATTCATCCTTGAGTTCGTTGAGTTCTTGTAGTTGCTCAACATACTGCTTTGTTCTTTCGTACAATTTGGCCTGTACTTCTAAACTGCGCTTGAGTTGTTCTGTGCGCTCATCTACCAAATTTTGGACTTGCCGGAGTGTCTGTGACTGAATTATGGCATTACTCAATTGAGCGCACACCATTTCCACAAGATTTAATTCGGCGGGTTGCCAACTGCGAGCTACAGCTTGCTGTAACACTACAAATCCTAACACTTTGCCTTGACTTTCCAATGGCATTAACAGTGTGGCAGGAAACTCCTCAATAGCAAATAAGGGATTGGGTTTCCAATTATCTTTTTGCTCTGTCGAGTTATCAATCATGATTGGTTTCCCCGACTCTGTAAATACACGCTGGCATAAACCACAATCTGACAATAAAAAAGAATGTTCTAACTTATCTGTCTGGGTGTTCCCGGTGTGTTGATTCTTATTCCATTCCCCAACTACTACAGCTTTGGCAGTGGGTATTTGTTTTTTTGAACGATTTCTAAACAGTGGATCTGTATATTTCAATAAAATGAGTAATCCTCGATCTGCTTCTAACGATTCAGCCGTTGAGGAAATAACTAACTGGAGCATCTGATTCAACTCCAAGTTACTAAGACTTAGTATAGTTAATTGCTTTATTAGACTTTGATGTTGGCTGCTCTTATGCAGATACTGCTGTTGAGTAGTGATGATATCTGTTTGTGCTATTTGAGCAAATGCGATCGCACAAGATGACTCTACTGCTTTGAGTAATTCTTTATCTGATTCGTCCCAATCATAGGGTTGAAATTTGATCAGGCTAATTACACCATTATTCTGGCCACCAAATCGCGTGGGAATTGCTAAAACCGATTTAATCGGTATTTGCAAAGACTGACAGCCAATTACCAGAGTTTTTTGAATTGTGGAAATATCATCCATAGTCAATGGTTCGGCCGCACATTGCACCACCGGTGAACTCATCAGCAACTGTTCCATGGGTAATATCTCGTCGGGGTGTGGTAATCCCTGATATTTTTCACTACACCAATTAGCTGTTACTGCTTCACTAGAGCTATCACTTGTCACTTTCACTAAGCAACAGCAATCTACTTTAAATGCGACTCCTAGTAAATGAGCGATTTCTTGCAGCATGGAGGCTGCTGACGTACTATGGGAGATTATATAGTTGATGCTTTGTGCCAACGCATGGGCAGTTTTTTCCTGTTGCTGCATTAGCTTGACTTGGTATGCTTGTAGTGGTTCTACGTTATTTATGTATTGAGGCGGTGATAATAAATGCTTTTTCATTACTGTTACGCCTGTGGATAATGATCCATTTTTTTCCTTGGCATCCGACTTTTTGGCATCTGTTTAACCTTTAGTTTTATTGCAGAAAGCGGATGAGTCAAGATTATTTTATG
Source organism: Anabaena catenula FACHB-362 (assembly GCF_014698735.1). Lineage (GTDB taxonomy): Bacteria > Cyanobacteriota > Cyanobacteriia > Cyanobacteriales > Nostocaceae > Anabaena > Anabaena variabilis_A. Next base: position 62,242 of record NZ_JACJTQ010000034.1, on the reverse strand, counting down.
AAAACTTTCACTAGTTATTACCTCTGTATATTCTAATTCACTTTATATACCTGCTTACTGAATTAATTTCCAGTACCCATCGTATAATTATATTCTCTATCCAAACACCTTTTTTCAAATATTTTCGATAGTAGTTTGATCTAGAGTTAATTTACTGTCTCCACACCACGATATCCTGTCTGTTACTTTTCATAAACCGTAATTTCTCTAGAATTAAATAAAAACTATTGTGAAGATAAACCGCGTTAATACTGAGTATAAAACCAGCGAATAAATCTATAAGTATTTAATCAATTTGAGTGATGTCAAGAGGAAACTTTGGAATAAGATGACCGAAACTGACAGTTACCGCCACACAACAGCTAAAAACCTGGTGGTGCAATACTTTTGAAAAAAATATAGTTCCTTCCTAAAAGCTATTTACGCTACTGTGCATACGCCCAGACGCAGAGTCACGAAGACGGTAATCAATGGTGTGGGGTAAAAGTTTCTTCGTGGGGGCGCATTCTAGCACTTGTCCAAATCCATTTTCGTTGTAGTGAAATAAAGCTGTAAAATCTGATAGGCGAGAAACTTGCTGAATATTGTGAGAGATAAAGACAATTGTCAATTCAGAACGCAAACACTCGATTAATTCTTCAATTTGCGTGGTAGAAATGGGATCAAGTCCAGCACAAAGTTCATCCATCAGCAGAACTTGGGGTTTAACTGCTAAAGCACGAGCAATACACAACCGCTGTTGTTGTCCATACGATAATTCTAAAGCAGATTTAGAGAGTTTATTTTTTACTTCTTCCCATAAATCAGCAGATTTCAATGCTAATTCAACAATATCATCTAATTCTGCTTTTGGATGCCAGCCGATCAATTTTACCCCATAGGCAACATTATCGTAAATGCTCATGGGAAAAAGATTTGGTCTGGCATAAATTGTACTTATTTGACGACGTAGCCGAGTTAAGTTGACACGACGGCCATAGATATTTTGACCAAAAAATTCTACTTTTCCTTCAACACGCACTTCTCCTTCTAATTCACTCATGCGATTTAGAGATTTCAAAAAAGTAGATTTGCCACAACCGCTGGGACCGATAATTGCGGTAATTTTATTTTGTGGAATATCAATCGACACGTCTTCAATGATTTTTTTGGTGTCGTAATAAAAACTGAAATTTTTAACTCTTATGGCAGGAATTATTTTACTCATGCTGACAAACCCTGTGAAACCAATATTAAGGGAGCGATGTAGTGAAAATTAATGCTGCTGTTTCACTATGCTGCTTGGTAGAGAAAGCAATGAATAAATTAAATTGATAAACAGCAAATACCTAGTTACTAGATGTTTACGAAATTATATTACCGTAATTTGGACTTTTACAAAATTTTTATTACTAATTATTACTATAGTACTTTTTCTGGAACTATGAAGAATATGGCAATTTTTACATTCGTGAGATATGGCAGGAATCAGGAGTCAGGAGTAAAACCCTTTTTTAGTGAGAGTTTCATTATCAATTGATGTCCTAACCACCCTGTCCACGGCTATACATAAAGAAAGAATTAACCGCAGATAGAAGAGGATGGACGCAGATAAATTTCTACCTCGGCAGACTAGAAAACGCTATAACAGACAGGTATGCGTCAAACAAATGGGTAATGCCCTATTCTCCAAATAATTTTAAGTAAGAAGGACAGGTGAATTGGTTATGCTACAGCGTTTAAGTTTTATAGTTACTACTGTTATGTTCTGGCATCTGTGTAGTCCATTGGCAGTGGCAGAGAGTAAAAAGCTAGAACAACTAGATAAATTTCCTCCTAGTCCATTAGAGATTACCACACCTGATCCTCTGATTCGAGGTGCGCTGGATAAACAACCTTTAACTCTGGCAGAAATGGAAAAGTTGAAGATTTCCTTAGATGAGTTAAATCAAGAAGCTGTGGTGACGCTGCAAGGAGGGGATAAGGTAAAGGCGTTTGAAATTTGGAACAGGGAACTACGTCTGCGACGCTTCTTAGGTTCATTAGCTGAGGTGGAAGCATTGTCACGAGTCGGTGCGATCGCTTGGAATGAGAATGAGGGAGATCAAGTAAAATATATTACTCAGCGGTTACAAGTAATTGAAAAGCAAATGCTCACCCAGAAAAGCACTGATTTAGAATTATGGCGATCTCTAGGTGATGCATATCAAAAAATTCGCGTTCCTAAGTTGGCTGTAGGAGTTTATCAGCAAGTTTTAGTATTAGTGCGTCAGCAAAATGATACCACGGCGGAACTAGAAACCTTAAATACAATTGGGGAAATCCATTTGAGTTGGTTTGATTATTCATCAGCTGCAACCACATACCAAGAATTGTTGAAGTTGGCTGCTAACAAGGATAATAGGCTGAGTGAAGTAGCATATTTGCAACAACTAGCCTACATTTACGAAAAGGCTAAACAGCATCAACAAGGGATAGATGTCCTGAGTAAGTTAGTAGATATTTACACAAATGATAACAATCTTACTCAAGTTCCTGGTTTAAAGATAGCGATCGCTTCCAATTACGAATCTCTCGCACAGAAAAATCCTAATTTACGTCAAGAAGCTTTTAATAACTATCAAGAAGCTTATACAATTGCTTGGCAATTGCAGCAGTATGTTAGTGCTAGTGAAGCTTTGCAAAAACTAATCACGCTTTACCGCTCACAAAAACAAATAGATGAAGCTTTACAAGCCAGCCAGATTCTTCTGGAGACAGAAAAACTAGCTACTAACTTTTATGGATTGATGCAAGCTTATGACCAAATTGGACAATTGTATTCAGAACGCCAAGAGTATTTAAAAGCACTAACAGCTTTTCAAAAGGGATTGGAAATAGCACAACAACTTAAACATGAAGAAACATACTTTACTCAGAAAATTGATACCTTATCAAAAACTAACTTTTAATTAATAAAAACTCAAAAGTATTACAGCAGGTTTCAGGTAAATGTGGTACAAAATTTAAGAACAAAGCCATATAAAACAAAAGTTTTAACCCTGTTCCCCGTTTCCTGCTGTAGATACCTGACTTGTTAGATAAGTTGGGTATATTGTTCTAGATTCAAACAATTTACAAATAAATTTTTACCTCAGCAAAATAGAAAACGCTATATCCTAACTTGATATTTTTCCAAAAAAGTATCAAACTTACTAAAATCATCTTCATCAATAAGCTAAATTGAAAACTAATCTCGGAAATGAATCAATTACAACATTCAAGATGCAAGTGTTGTTGCAAATCAACATTTCTGTAATGAGATCAAATTAAAATTTTCAATCTGCAAGAAAGAACACCATATTTATTAATTACGATTGATGATGAAATCTATTTCAGGTAAAACAGTCCTTTTAACTGGGGCTACAGGAGGGATTGGATTATATATTGCTCGTGCTTTAGCCCAAGAGAAAGCAACTATATTAGCGGTATCTCGTTCACCCGAAAAGCTCAAACAAATATGTAATGAAGTAGATCAATTAGGTGGTAGATGCGTTAGCTTTTGTTTTGATATTAGCAAAGTTACAGAACTAGGTATTTTATTAGATCAGATTTATGAAATTACAGAAAAAATTGATATTATAATTAATAATGCTGCCATAGAAAAATATCGACCTTTCCAGAATTATACCTTAGAAGATATTCAGTCCATATTAACTACAAATTTGATTACAGGCATGGAATTAACTCGGTTAATATTGCCTAAAATGATAGCTCAAAATAGTGGACATATTGTAAATATTGCCTCCGGTTCTGGGAAAAAAGGAGCGCCATATAACAGCATTTATTCAGCTAGTAAAGCTGGTTTAATTATGTGGACTGATGCAGTTAGGCAGGAATTAGCTGATAGTAATATAGGGATATCAGTAGTCTGTCCAGGGTATACAAATACAGGAATGTTTCATGCTTTTGGACTATCTGCACCCCGTTTAGCACGTGTTTCTGAACCTACAGAAGTTGCAATTGCTGTAATAAAAGCCATTAAGCATAATCAACCAGAAGTCATGCTAGATGGAATTTTAACAAAACTTTTATTTTCCAATATACAACTTTTTCCTAAATTTGGTGATTTAATTTTTCGGTGGATTGGTGTAAATCAACTCAACCAAACCTGCGCTGAAAATCAAATACGTGACCTTTCAAAACCAAAACTTTAAGTTCTACCTTTCTGAAGATGAAGCTGCATAGAATAAAAGATCAAGAATAATTGACCGTTGATAAACACATATAAATCAATGGATTGGATGATTCTGTGCAGCCTCATATAAAATTAGTATTACTCATTTTCAAGTTTTAATTAATTACCACGGAGAAAAAAAATGACTCATTGTCATTACGACTTCATCATCATTGGTACAGGTGCTGGTGGTGGTACTTTAGCATATCAATTAGCCAGCAGTGGCAAGAAAATTTTAGTTTTAGAACGGGGTAATTTTGTTCCCAAAGAAAAAGCCAATTGGGATACTCATGAAGTCTCGCACAAAGAACGATATCGAACTGAAGAAGTGTGGTATAAAAAAGATGGTAAAACCATCAATCCATTAACTCATTATTATGTAGGTGGCAATACTAAATTTTATGGTGGTGCGCTGTTTAGATTTCGTGAACGTGATTTTGAAACAGTCATTCATCAAGATGGTATCTCTCCCGAATGGCCATTAAAATATCAGGATTTTTCACCCTATTATGACCAAGCAGAAAAACTCTATGAAGTACATGGTCAAAGAGGTCTTGATCCTACAGAACCACATACTAATTCAAATTATCCTTTTCCCCCAGTCAGTCATGAACCTTATATTCAAGAAATCAATTATGCTTTAAAAGATCAAGGTTTACATCCCTTTTATTTACCACTTGCTATTAAACTAAATAAGGTTAATCGTCATTTAAATAATTGTATTCGTTGTAATACTTGTGATGGCTTTCCATGTTTAGTTGATGCTAAAGCTGATGCAGATGTTAACTGTATACGTCCAGCAATAGCATATAAAAATCTCACATTAATAACTGAAGCAAAAGTAGTCCGTTTACATACTAGTGCATCTGGTCGAGAAGTAACTGGTGTAGAAGCAGAAATAGCAGGACAATTTCAGATGTTTTCTGGAGATATTGTCATTGTTGCTTGTGGTGCAATTAATTCCGCAGCATTGTTGCTTAAATCTGCCAATGATCAACACCCCAAGGGATTAGCTAATAGTTCTGATTTGGTTGGTCGAAATTACATGACACATAACTTTGGGGTGATCATGAGTTTGAGTACTAAGTTAAATCCGACAATTTTTCCTAAAACTTTAGCAGTCAATGATTTTTATTGGGGAGAAAAAAAGTTTAGTTACCCAATGGGTAGCGTGCAATTACTTGGTAATGTCAATAAAGATAAAATAACTGCTTATGGCCCGCCTTTAATGCCGCAGTTTATTGCGGAATCTGTAGCTAGTCATTCTATCTCTTGGTTGATAATAACAGAAGATTTACCCGATTACGATAATAGAGTCAGTGTTAATAATAACAAAATTTTTATTAACTATACCAAAAATAACCAGATAGCGTTTAATTATTTACTTAACCGCTGGACTGAAGTATTAAAATCAATTACACAATTTCAAATAACCAAACAATTATCTTTGCATATTCCTCAAAACATGGGGATGAGAGAAGTTGCACATCAATGTGGGACTTGTCGTTTTGGAGTAGATCCAAAAACTTCGGTATTAGATATTAATTGCCGTACTCATGATATCGATAATCTTTACATCGTTGATGGTAGCTTTTTCCCTTCTAGTAATGCTTTAAACCCATCACTAACTATTATGGCAAATGCCCTGCGAGTGGGAGATCATTTACTAGCTAGAATCAAGTGAAAATTTATTACTCAATGTTGAGTACAAATAAACAGGACTTACGCAAAACAGAACAAAAGTAGCGGTAATTCATGAATTACTGCTACACAATAATAAGGTTTTTAGTTAAATCTTGCGTAAGTACAAATAAATAAAGTCCGCAGGTGCGGACTATGGAAATTGGATAAGGTTAAGTTGTCACCAAGAGAGCCTACAAGATGTTAGACTTATTTGTATTTTTGCTGACAAAACATAAAAAATCAAGTCTATCAACGGAAACTTTAAGACATAATTTCAGGAGTTATGTCTAGTTAAATGTAATTTAAAATTCTGGAGTATTTTGATTTATTATTGTAGATACTTGATAAAAGTAACGTAATTTGCTATTTAGGAAAAGAAGTAAGATAGCACAGGGAATAGAAACTAGGGGATAATTTTTACCAATTACCCATTATTTAAGAATAATATTCTTAATTTAATCAGTCTAAAAAGCAGACATAAGGAAAGGAATTTTGTCTAGTATTTCCTTAATCTCCATATTTTAAGATGAAGAAAGACCCCATAAGTGATTACTTATGAGGTCTATAGATTTTTAGGCACAGTTGAGGACAATACCAATAGCGCTATCAATTTGAGTGGGTCATTTCTCGACTGAGAACACTATGGCAAAGTTTATAGGTATCTCGAACTTAGCTCCTAAAAGTCCACAGGTCAATTACTGCAATACTCTACCAGAAATAATCGAGAATATGTAGCCAAAGTGGCTATTGTTTCTAGATTCATCAGTAAGCTGATCATTATTTAAACTTCAGCAGAGCCTCTTGAAAACATTACGAATTACGCAACTTAAAGGCACATTATCTTAATTAAGATGACTTACGTATTAAGTACACAATTAGGGGCAATAACCTTCGGGAAGCAAGCTAAATGAATTGCCCCTACAGTAAATCAAGGCTTTCGCGTCATTTGTGCAACAGTTCTAATTAAGAATGATTAGACAATTCTAACTTTTCGGGTATTTCAACTAACTCGTACAGCTTATCTTCAAACTTTTGGGTACATACCGACCAATCAAATTCTAATATGGAGGGTCGAGCTTGCTGAGATAATTGTGCTTTGAGGTCAGGATTTTCCAGAATTGCAATTATCTTTTCGGCAAAATCTTTGGGGTTGTTGGGTTGAGCCAGAAAGCCGTTGTAACCGGGTATTACCTGTTCAGCCGTTGAGGGAGCAATAGCGGCAACGACAGGAGTTCCAGAAGCTAAGGCTTCGTTATTTGTAGTGCAGAAGTTTTCGGTGACTGAAGGGTTAATAAAAACATCTGCTCTAGCGAACCATCCCAAAAGTTGTGTGCCGTGAGACTCACCCCAAATAGTAACACCAGATTGGTAATTTTGAGCGCGACGACGAATTTCTGCATCTAAAGGACCGCTACCCACAATAACCAAATGAACATCAGGAATTTTAGCAGCAATTAACGGATATGCATCTAAAAGTTGAGTGACATTTTTTTCTGCGGTAATGCGTCCCACAAAGAGAATTGTCGGTCGTTTATCTGTGGGAATCGGATCATAAGTGATGTTCCGAGGGTGGAACTTTTCACAATTAATTCCTTGATAGGGAAGGTATTCACCTGTTTGGCATTTTAGCTTTTGATATTTAGCTAGTTGTTCTCTCGAAGAAAATAAATTGAGATTATAAGACTCACTAAATTGCTTCACTAAAAGTGGCACAATGGGACTGACTAAGTTGAAGAATAAATCTCCTAAGTAATATCTAATATAGGCAACAATATCCGTATGAAAGATTGAGATAATCGGGGTTTTAGTTTTTTTGGCGTATTTAACTCCCACAGGGCGACCATAACCTTGTAGGAAAAATGAGTACAAACCTCTCATCTGCGCTGCTTCTTCAACTACGATGATATCAGGTTGGAATTTTTCTAGTAATTGAGTATCATTCCAATGGCGATAATGCAATGGTTGCGGTAGAGATTTGTAGAAAATAAGTGGTTTTGTGGGGAAAGCAAATGATGAAAAGTTGGGGAAAGATTGTAGTTCATCTAATCCCGGCATGGGGCGATTACCAACGGCTTTAGGATATAGATTATTAATTTCTGGGTGAATAAGAAAAACTTCATGTCCTTGCTCAAGCAACCAACGAACTCGCTGATGTACTGCAACTGAAACTCCTGTTAAAAATGGAGCAAATAATCCTGTAAATAATGCTATACGAAGAGGTTGCTTTTTCATAATCAAAGGAAATAGTTCATAAAAATGTTGGCTTTTGTATTTTTTAGTCAACCAAATACCAGCATGAGATTACAGAGAATGTTTGCCATCAATTGGTTGATCTAACCATTCATAAGGATGATATTCAACTAAGCGAATATTCCATGGCCCCTGAATTTTATAAGTAAGTCCGCGCCATGTAACTGTTGACATCCACAGAGAAGATAGCATTGCTAATCCATAAATCCACTGTGTTAGAGGAATAGCAATTAACATTTTTATGATTGTAGTCAGTGACACTTTAGCAATTGCTTGACCTTGAGAGCGAATTACTTCTTGTACTCCTAATTCCATCACCAGCATCAATAAGAGTAATCCAATTGTGTAGATGCTATAGGATTTTAATAAGAAGACTGCTCCTTCCCATTCACTTGCTAACAACAATCCTAGAGCTAATATGATGGCTACAGTCGGGAATAGAATACTAGAAACAGCATCACTTACTAAAGCCAACCAATTTGGGTGATAAAGTCGGGAGCAAAGTATTAAGCGTTTGAGAGATGCAAATAAAGTAACTAAATCGCATTCTTCTCGATTAACCATTAATAAAGAAGGGACGAATTTTATTTTTAATCCGTGTTTTTTGATGACTTTATGTAGCAGCATATCATCACCAAAAGCTTCTCCCCACTTCTCAAGTAATTCTGTTTGGTGTAGCACTTCTGTTTTAATTGCTAAACTCCCACCCCAAGGAACTTGAAACAGGAACATTTGGACGACAGTCGAGACATTGCCGGCATAGCGTACCAAAGACCCCCAATACTTACCTGTGGGTACATACCAACGGTTTCCTGTTGTTAATCCCACTTTGTCATTAGTGAGAGGACTAACTAATTCTCGTAACCAATTAGGATGAACAATTGTATCTGCATCTACTAGAGCAAGTACTTTGTAAGAATCATCTAAATCTGAAACAGCTTGCACTAGAGAACTGCATTTGAGACTACAATTATGGCGGACGGTTCTTAAAGTGCTAATTTGGACATTAGTTGCACCGATTTCTGCGATCGCTTCTTTGGCAATTTTAAAAGCTGGATCTTCTGGACTGTCAATGATCAGCTTTAAATCGTACTGTGGGTAATTTTGTTTTAAGAGCGATCGCACACAGTTAGGTAAAAACGGATCAGCACCTCGTAAACAAAGAATTACTGCCGTTTTTGGTAATTGGTCATCTAATAATACAGGTTGTTTGTATGAGCGCAAATACCATAAAAATAGCAGCGTTAAACATACCTGAATAACCAGCCAACTTATCAAAGACTGAGACAGAAATGTCATTACATCTTGCATGAAATCTATAGTCTCCGGCAGAATTAGGGTAGATGGGGAGATGAAGAGATAGGGAGATGGGGAGAATTACCTGTTTCCCATTCCCTTTTCTCGGTCACTGATTAGGGATCGAGAGAATATTTAAGTGAGATATTAATAGTGGTATTTTTGGTCATTTTAAAACTTGAATTGCGGAACTTTGGTGTACCAGTTTGAACAGAAACAGTTGGATTTTTAGAAATTCCAAAACCTTCCTTAGGTATCCCAAAAAAATCCTTATTTAGTTTGCGATCACCATTTTGATCATCAACAACTGCAACAGCATAAGTTCCAGGTTTTAAACCAGAAAATACTTTCTTTACAGAAGTACCAGTAATCTTAGTGCAGCCATTTTGAACTTCACTAGAATTACTCATCGGAAATCCTTTCTCAGAATCATAAACTCTGAAGCAGATTTCACCTGTTTTGTGACGTATCCCATTGACTATTACAGTCAGTGTGGTGTTTGGTTCTGCATGAACTGTTTTAGCGCAACTTAAGCTTAATAAGGTTGCCAGAAACAGATAATGAAGTTGAGAAATTTTCAACATATTAATTGATGCCAGAGTAATCGGATAAAATTGTAGCTTTGGCTGTTGCCAACTTATTTAACAACAGCATTTTTGCAGCTATCAACAAAGCTTTGCAAAAAATAAGTATTCAGGGATTTCATCAAACTGCCCGACCATGCCCAATCTTAATAATAAAATCCCATCTCCATTACCGTGACCACCCATAGGAGGAATTTTTTGCAAAGCTGGCTGATTGATAGTTGCACATACAAAATTCCCCAATAAATTAGCCTATTTCATCAATTTTTGGAGATCAGTTTTTTGCAACCACTGATGAGTACGCTTCATTCCTTCTTCGAGGTCAACTTTGGGTTTATAATTTAAGATGTTTGTAGCTTTAGCAATAGAATAAGCATAAGGACGACTCATAAAATCGACAGATTCAGGGAGAATATCCGCCTTTTTACGAAATAGCTTTTGTCCCTGATGACGGACGCGGAGAAATAATTTCATTTCTTCTTTAGGAAGAGACATAGGTGCTGGTAAACCTTCCATAGCAGCTAGGTGAATAAAATATTCTTTCCAGGAAGTTTCTTCACCATCTGTGACATTAAAAATTTCGCCGTAGGTTTCTTTTTCTATAGCTAAAAAGACGGCATCAATTAAGTTATCAACATACAAATGATTCATCACACCTTGACCATCATTTGCATAGGCAAATAATTTTTGTCGCATCATCATCACTGGCCGTACTATCCAAGGCATACTACCTGGGCCATAAACATCTCCAGCACGGATAATAATGACACCGAATTCTGATGGAGAATTAAGTTGTAAAAGTTCTGCTTCAGCTTCAATTTTTGTCTGACAGTAGGGATTATTTTCACTAGAAAGTGTCCCTATTTCTGTGACATTGTTTGCATAATTGAAACCATAAACTAGCACAGTGGAAAGATGTACAAAGGTTTTCACACCTGCTTGCTTTGCGGCTTTGGCTATATTCAAAGTACCACTAACATTTATTTCCCGAAAATGTTTGAGTTCTCCAGCTTCTTCAGCAAGTTGATTGGTATGTAAAACAATGTCTACTCCTTGACAAGCTTTTTGAGCTATTTTTGCATCGGTGATGCTACCAACAATAATCTCAACTCCCAAATTTTGGAGGTTCTTATCCTGCTCCGAAGAACTTTGTAATCCTCTTACTTTCATCCCTTGAGCTAAAGCTAACTCTGCTGCACGTAAGCCGATAAATTCGTCAATTCCGGTGATGAGAATAGTTTTGTTGTTGAGGTTCATAGTGAATTATTGAAAGGTGAATATGTTGACTGAAATTGCGGAATTTAATCTAGATTAACTAGAAAATATCAGCAGGATCTGCGGAGCGAAGTTTATTAATAGCCAACGCTCCCGAAGTGATGCAAATCAAAACTATAGATGTTAAGACAATTAATGCATTGTTAAGGGTCATGACGATGGGTAAATTAGTGGATTTCATAGCAAAATCATATAAAGCTAAGGAAACGATAAACCCTGGTATATAAGCTAAGATAGCCAAAATTAACGCTTGTTGAAAAACCACATTCAGTAAATAACCATTTGCATAACCAATAGCTTTTAAAGTTGCATAGGCAATAAATTGAGTGGCAATATTGCTGTAAAGAATTTGATAAACAATAACTACACCAACAACAGAAGCCATTGTGAGCATCAAGTTAAGTATGAAACCAATAGGAGTTCTTACAGCCCAATATTTTTTTTCAAAGTCAATAAAGCCTTGACGAGTAAAAATCTGAACATCATTAGGTAAACTTGCTTGTAAATTTTTCAAAACCTGATTTGTCTTTACACCAGGTTTAAGTTTGATAATACCCACATCTATCTTTTCTACAGGACGAGAATTAGGATTTATTCTTAAGAAAGTTGAGTCACTAACAATTAAATTTCCATCTACACCAAAGGAAGGACCTAAACTAAATAAACCCCCTACTCTTACCCGATAACCTTTTACGGCATCAAAAGGAAATATTTCAACCGTTTGATCAGTATCTCCCCGCGCAAATTTTTCGGCTATAGGACCGAATTCTGGTCGGGAATCTCTGTCAAAAAACATGATGTCAGGAATTTTGAGTTTATCTAAATTCTGCTCCAGTTCGGGAATATTTATGACGGGTTTTCCTGGATCAAAGCCAATTACATATATTGAATATTTTTCACCAGTAGCAGGATTTTTTAATTTAGCAAATTGCAAATACATGGGACTAACCGACTCGACACCATCAAAGCCTAATGTTTGGTATAAACGAGTTCGAGAAAAGCTTTGATTAGAAGTCAAGGATTTATATTGAGAACTGACTAAAAATAAATCCCCCTTGAGATTTTGATGAACTGCGGTAGCACTAGAATAAAGTGCATCTTGGAAACCAAGTTGAATAAACATCAGCAGCACAATAAATGCAATTCCAGCTACAGCTACCACAAAACGCACTTTTTGCTGGGCAAGCTGTAGCCATGCTAAAGGAATTTTGATATTCATATATTTTGTTATTTGTTATTTGTCAGTTGTCAGTTGATCGACAATCAATGACTAGTGACTAAATGTGAATAGAAACATCAACCTGCAAATGGGTTAATCGAGCTACTTTTTGATTATCAGCAGAATTATCAATGGCTATTTTTACCTCAATTATGCGTCGATCAGTATCTGAATTGGGGTTAATACTAAAAATGCTTTGTTTCTCAACTTGCCAACCAATTTCTTTCACAGTTCCCTGTAATTGCTCAGGAAATGCAGCACTGGTGATAGTAGCTTTTTGACCAACACGTACTTTTTGAATATCGGTTTGATAAACTTCAGCAACTACATTCATTTCTGATGTTTTACCAAGTTCAGCGAAGCCAGAATTAGCAATTACTTCACCATTTTTGGCATGAATTTTCAAAATTCTGGCATCTATGGGAGATTTGATATAAGTTAAATCATGATCGGCTTTGGCTTGTTGAATAGCAGTTTCAGCACTTTTGACTTCACTTTCTGCTAACTGAACATCTACGTTACGTACTTCGCTAATGCTGTTGAGTTTTGCTGTTGCTTCTTTTATTTGATCTTTTAAGGTATTTTGAGTACGTGCAAGCGAGGCTTTAGCTTCTGTTAATTGTTCTTGAGTAGTTTTAAGTTGCAAAGCTTTAGTATCAGTTATGGAAGCAGAAATTGCCCCATCTTTGTATAATTGCTGATAGCGATCGCTCTCTTTTTGAGCATTATCTACTTCGGCTTGGATACGGTTAATTGTTGCAATTTGAGATGCGATATCACCTGTTAATTGGGAATTCAAACGAGTAATTGTTGCTTTTTGAGCGTTGATATCTCCAGGTTTAGCCCCAGCTTTTACTTGTGCTAATTTAGATTTAGCAACTAATAATTTATCAAAGGCTTGCTTAATAGCTGCTTTAGAACGAGTATAATCTTCTAAATAAGCCAATACTTGCCCCGTTTTTACCTCGTCTCCTTCAGTTACCAACAGCTTTTCTACACGCACACCATTGATGGAATTAGGAGCAGATAAATAAGTAATTTTGCCTTGTGGTTGCAAGCGTCCCAAAGCAGTTACAGAAACTTTTATAGGAGTTGGGTTGAGGGGATTCACTGGAGAAGATTGAACCTGATTCTCAGGGTTTAGCTTCAACTGAGAAAAACTGTAGAAAGATATAAACCCAGTAGCTAAAGTAATAGAAGCTGCCAAAATTATTTTCCACTTAATCGCAGCTTTTTTCAATAACTGGCGCTCTTTGTTTACTGCCATATTTTTATTCCAAGTATTTTCTGCTCAGGGATAATCGTAATAGTTATATCCGCAGATTATCTAAAATAACTTATCCCCCATATTTGTAGTTTTAGTCAGTGGATATAGCGTTTAATAGTCTGCTGAGGGACAAGCTGAAAGATAAAGTTATCTGCGTCCATCTGCGGTTAATTTTTTCTTGCTGTATCTCATGAATGTGGGCAACGCTATCAGCCTAATTAGTTTTTGATGAATTGCTATTAGGATTTGTAGCCGATATAGATAAAAAGATGAGCGACCAAATCAACAGTGATATTACTTCCAAGTATCCTCAGTTTTATGCTTAATGGGCATTTGGTAAAGTAGCGTAAAATACCATAGTGCCAAATAAAATTCTCATCTCAAGATGTAACGAAGCGGTGATTGTACTGAAGGGGAAAAACTTGATTAACTTATATTTAAGTCTGCCAAAATAATTCCTATTTGTCAACAAAATTAGTCAGGTACTTTTCTCTAGCAATAACAACAATAGTTGTGATGATCAACATAGATGAAACTAGATATTTTCTATTCATCATGATCTTATAAACTCATAAATTAGCTATTAAATCTGTATTTTTCTTATCAAATAGTCATTATCGGGTGGGAAATGTGCAGATTTCATCACAAGTCATGCTGATGATGTTTAGCTAACAACATCCTGTAAATTAATATTTGCTTTATAAATAACTATTTTGTTGGGTAAGCCAAGTTATCTTATAAATTCATCAAAAAAGGAGGTGGAATTATGATGCTTTTCTGAAAAAAACACCTTTATGTTCAAGGAATATATATGTGTATTTATTGATTTGTGACTTAGTAGACAACAGAGGTGTAAAGCTTGATCAATAAAGACAAACTTGCCGTTCAACCCGTAATTACTTAAACCAGTGATTAGTCAATTTCAGTTAAAGATTATACCTTTCTATTCATTTTATTTACAAAAGCAATATGAGTGACAAAGTATTTCTTTCTAAACTGACTTTAAATGAACTATTCAATTTCTCTAAGCTGTGCTAGTCTTTGTATTAATTCAAGGCGTAAAAGCTGCATAATAGTCAGGTAATTAATTGAAATAAAAAAGGAATAAATACTATAACCTAGCCTGGTTATTAGAGGATGTAAAAAGTTTAAGTATTTTTCACGACGTTGCATGAATTCAGATTAAAGGTGTTGCCCTTTCTGTAACAAGTTTGGCAGCTTTTATTGGTCGAATAGCATAAAATATATTAACCTAGATGGTGAAAATAGCTATGGTATTTATCAAAATACAGCACATAGGATTAATACTAATAGCCTTTCTGTAGCCAAGCTAGATTATCTCAATGGTGCGAGAGAAAAACACATTTTTATTTTCATCACTACTCCTCAGTTTTTCTG
Source organism: Anabaena catenula FACHB-362 (assembly GCF_014698735.1). GTDB lineage: Bacteria > Cyanobacteriota > Cyanobacteriia > Cyanobacteriales > Nostocaceae > Anabaena > Anabaena variabilis_A. The sequence goes on along the minus strand of NZ_JACJTQ010000034.1, from coordinate 47,075 downwards.
GTTCCAGAGGGATAAAATCGCCGAAATCTTTACTATTAATCTGGGATGCAATTCACCAATTTATTACCTAAAGCACACCTAGAATATTTTACCATTTGCCACAATATCAAGAATTGCTTGTGTAGGAGTTAGTAAATATTACGGTCAACTTGTGTTTCTAATATACCGTAATTTTCACTCATAACGTCTCTGAGAAAAGCACAAAAGGGAAGAGAAACTTGCATAGTATTTTTTTAGGACTACAGTGTTCCCAAATTGCCTTAAAGCACCAAAGATGCCAATTATTTAGATATGGAACTAAGGCAGTATTTACCGTGTGGTGTTGATTGAAAAAACCTTATTCCTTACGCAGATAGGATAGCTAACTGCTGGTAAGAAGAGATAGCTTTATTATTTGTAAGCAATAGAAATTACTGTTGCTAAACAATCCACAGTACTCAAAATTAGTCTATGCCATGATATCTGCTTCTTCAATTAATACTGCCTTGTCGGAGTTAGAAGCTCAGATTAACAGTTGTGAAAAGGATTTGATTAGGTTTATAGAGGAAAAACAAATGAAATCAGAAACATCAGTATCCACTAATAAAGTTAACAGACAACTGCAACAAAATCCGATTGCAATTGTGGGCATGGCATCTTTATTACCAAAAGCCAGAAACTTACGGGAATATTGGCGCAATATTGTTAATAAAACTGACTGTATTACTAATGTGCCTGACACACATTGGAGTGTCAAAGATTATTATGATCCTAACCCCAGAACCCCTGAAGATAAAACCTATTGTAAACGCGGTGGATTTATTCCTGAGGTAGATTTTAATCCGATGGAATTTGGTATTCCTCCCAGCATTTTAGAAGTTACTGATGTATCACAACTATTAAGTTTAGTAGTTGCGAAAGAAGCAATGGAAGATGCTGGTTATAGTGAATCTCGTGAATTTAACCGTGAAAATGTGGGGGTAATCTTAGGTGTAGCCCAAGCCAAGCAATTAGGAATACCACTATCTGCAAGGTTAGAATATCCGATTTGGGAAAAAGTCCTGAAAAGCAGTGGTTTATCTGACGATGATACTAAAGTAATCGTCGATAAAATCAAAAGCGCTTATATCAAATGGGATGAAAATGCTTTCCCTGGAATGTTAGCAAATGTGGTAGCGGGAAGAATTGCCAATCGGCTCAACTTTGGCGGTACAAACTGTGTAGTTGATGCAGCTTGTGCTAGTTCCTTTGGGGCTTTGAAAATGGCAATTAGTGAACTAATTGAATATCGTAGCGATATGATGCTGACTGGTGGTGTAGATACCGATAACAGCATCATGGCTTACATTTCTTTTAGCAAAACTCCTGCTGTTACTCCTAGCGAAAACGTCAAACCTTTCGATGCTAAATCTGACGGCATGATGTTAGGTGAAGGTATCGGGATGATTGTGTTAAAACGTCTCGAAGATGCAGAACGAGACGGTGATAAAATCTATGCAGTTATTAAAGGTATTGGCACTTCTAGCGACGGACGTTACAAGAGTATTTATGCTCCTCGCAAAGAAGGACAAGTTAAAGCCTTAGAACGTGCTTACGATGATGCTGGTTTTTCTCCTGCGACTGTGGGTTTGATGGAAGCACATGGTACAGGAACAATGGCTGGAGATCCTACAGAATTTGGGTCTTTACGAGATTTCTTGAATCAACATGACAACAAAAAACAGCATATTGCTTTAGGTAGTGTAAAATCGCAAATTGGACATACAAAAGCCGCAGCAGGTGCAGCAAGTTTAATTAAAACTGCGTTGGCTTTACATCACAAGATTTTGCCACCAACTATCAATATTACTGAGCCAAATCCTAAACTCGATATTCAAAATTCTTCGTTTTACTTGAATACTGAAACTAGACCTTGGATCAAGGCAGAAGGGGAAGCACCAAGACGGGCTGGAGTTAGTTCTTTTGGTTTTGGGGGAACTAATTATCACGTGGTTTTGGAAGAATACGAAGCGGAACAAAAACAAGCTTATCGTCTACATAATGCACCGAGTGAAGTGTTGTTATTTGGTTCTAATCCGGCAGAGTTGATTACTAAGTTAGAAGCAACTTTAAACAATTTGCAATCTAACGAGGGAGAAAGACATTATTCGCAATTAATCCAAGAATCACAATCTCTAACTATTCCCCAAACTGCGGCGAGAATTGGGTTTGTAGCTGAGAATCTGCAAGAAGCTTGTAAGTTACTGAAAGTTAGTATTGATTTACTAAAAAATAAGCCGTCAGCAGTTTCTTGGGAACATCCTCAAGGTATTTATTACCGTTCTTCAGGGATGGAATTGGGCGGAAAAGTTGTGGCTTTATTCTCTGGACAAGGTTCTCAATACCTAGAAATGGGTAGAGAAGCGGTGATGAATTTCCCGGCTTTGCGTCGTCTGTATGGACAGATGGATGGGTTGTTAATTAAGGATAATTTGCAGCCAATTTCGGAAGTTGTTTTCCCCAATCCCACTTTTGAAGAAGAGGAAAAAACTGCTCAAATTGCAGCTTTGCAAAGAACTGAATATGCTCAACCTGCAATTGGGGTTTTTAGTGCGGGGCTGTATTCTATCTTCCAACAAGCTGGGTTTAAGTCAGATTTTACCGCTGGACATAGTTTTGGTGAATTGACGGCTTTGTGGGCGGCGGGAGTGCTGACTGAAGAGGATTATTTGTTCTTGGTTAAGTCTAGAGGTCAAGCGATGGCTGCACCAAAAGACCCAGACCATGATGCGGGTAGTATGTTGGCGGTGAAGGAAGATATTACTAAGGTGGAAGCGGTGCTGAGGCATTTTCCCCAAGTTGCGATCGCTAACTTTAATTCTCCCACTCAAGTTGTCCTGGCTGGACCAACGGCGGAAATTAAGAAAATACAGCAAAAGTTCCAAGAATTAGGCTATGGGGCGGTGTTGTTACCAGTTTCCGCTGCATTCCACACACCTTTAATTGCATTTGCTCAAAAATCATTTGCGATCGCTACCAAGTCTGTCGATTTCCAAAATCCCAAAGTTCCCGTTTTCAGCAACGTTACTGGTAAACAATATCCCCAAGAACCATCAGGAATTCAAAGAGTTCTAGAAGGACATCTTTCGAGTTCAGTGATGTTTAAGCAAGAGATTGAAAACATCTACGCTGCTGGTGGTTATTGCTTCGTAGAATTTGGGCCAAAACGGATTCTCACCAACCTAGTCAAAGATATCTTAGGCGATCGCCCTCATCTTACCGTATCTCTTAATCCTAGTACTCAAAAGAATAGCGATCGCACTCTCAGAGAAGCCGCAATCCAACTGCGCGTAATTGGTATGGCTTTGGCTAATCTCGACCCCTACCAACTAACTCCAGTTATTCCCCCAACTTCTACTAAAAAGACCTTAAGCGTCAAGTTAAACGGTGTTAACTACGTTTCCGAAAAAACCAAAAACGCCTTCACCGAAGCCTTACAGGATGGTTTCACCGTAGGGGCGGGGTCTCCCCCTCTTACTCTCCCAGAGTCTCCTCGTCTTGAAACTCTCATAGAAAATTCAGTCCAACCAAACAACAACATTCCAGCACAAACAACCAACGGTCACAACGGTAACGGACACAAAAAAACGCCTGTAATTAGCACCCCACAACAGCCTCAGATGACTCCTGCACTTCGTTCAAATCAAGCAATCCCAGAATTATTACCTACAGCACGCCAAGCAGTTGCAGAGCGTCCAGGAGGGAAAATGGAAACACCAGATAAAAATATTAACTTCCAACAGGTTCTAGAAAGTTTAGAAAACCTCCTGAACCAGTTTCAACACAACCAAAGTGATAACTTACAAATTCACGGGACTTATCTAAGCCATCAAATGGAATACGCCAAAACGTTCTTCCAACTGATGCAACAACAGAACGACCTATTTATCAATAGTAAATCTTCAGAAACCGCCCAACTCAAACAAGTTGTTATGGAAAGTTTTGAGCGCAGCATGATGCAGTTTCACAACCAACAAAGTGAAACCCTTCGCATTCATGAACAATATCTGCGGGAACAAGTAGAATACACCAAAAACTTTTTCCAACTCATTCAACAAGAATATTCTCAACTAATTGCCGGTACAGAAACAACTCAACCCCTAATTCCTCCCCAACTAACAGAAACACACACCAACAGTTTACGGGAGTTAATGACAGAAGCAACTGTAACAGAAACAGTTGTTCCTCCTACCGCCAAAATTGTCGAAACCCAACCCGTAATAGAGCCAGTAGTTGAAAAAGCTGAACCTGTAATAGCAGCAATTCCCCTTCCTCAAATTGCAGAACCTACCCCAGTTGTAGAAACTCAACCTGAGCCAGTAGCACCTGTAGCTTTAATTCCCGAACCAGCAACCACCAACATTAATATTGATGACATAGGTCAAAACCTCCTAGCCATAACCAGCGAGAAAACAGGCTATCCCATCGAAATGTTAGAACTCGACATGGACATGGAAGCTGACCTAGGAATTGATTCCATCAAACGGGTAGAAATTCTGGGAGGATTGCAAGAACTATACCCCAACTTACCCAAACCAAACTTAGAAGAACTAGCAGAAAAACGCACCATTGGTCAAGTTGTCGAGTATCTACAAAAACAGGTTACAAGTGACAGGTTACAAGTAACAGAAGAAGTCATACAGGTGACAGGTGACAGGTTACAGGTGACAGAAGAAAAACAGGTGACAGGTTACAGGTTACAGGTGACAGAGAAGAAAGTAGAGGAAGCAAGGGAAGAATTACCTATTACCACTTCCCAGTCCCCAGAAGAAAGCGACGAATACGCTGATTTAGGACAAACCCTGTTAAACATCACCAGTGAAAAAACAGGCTACCCAGTCGAGATGCTGGAACTAGACATGGACATGGAGGCCGACTTAGGGATTGACTCCATCAAACGGGTAGAAATATTGGGCGCAATGCAAGAAACATACCCCAACTTACCCAAACCAAATATAGAAGAATTAGGCGACCTGCGAACAATTGGGCAAATAGTAGACTACCTCCAAAAGCTGGTGGGAGGTGAAAAAAAAAAGCCTGATTTTGACCCGGTAGGGGCGGGGTCTCCCCCTCTTAGCCTCCCACAAGTAGTGGATTTAACCCCACCGCCAATAGTAGACCCAAATCTTCCCCGTCGTCCCGCCAAACTAAAAAGCCTACCACGACCTGATTTTTGGGAATGCAAATTACCAGAGGGACACATTAGTTTAATTACTGATGATGGTTCCCTCACCACCACCAAACTAGCTCACGCACTAGTTGAACAAGGTTGGAAAGTAGTAGTTCTGAGTTTCCCCCAAACATTAGTTTCTCAACAATTGCCATTACCCCTAGGTGTTAGCCGCGTCATCATGGCAAATATGAGCGAACAACATTTGCAACTACTATTACAAAGCATAACTACTCAACATGGAAAAATTGGGGCATTCATTCATCTTCATCCTCAATTCAACACAGAAAACACAGGTAAAATTTCCTATCTAGAAACAGAAAAAGCAATAGTTAAACAAGTGTTCTTGATGGCCAAACATCTCAAACCAACCTTGAACACAGCCGCTGATTTAGAAGGAAGAGTAAGCTTCTGTACAGTAGCCCATCTTGACGGAGCATTTGGGTTAGAACACAAAGAAAACTTTGGAGTTATCGGTGCCGGCTTATTTGGATTAACCAAAAGTTTGAGATGGGAATGGCCAAAAGTATTCTTGAGAGCAATTGACTTAAGCCCTTCCTTAGATCCTCACCAATCAGCAGAATATATTGTTGCCGAATTGCATGATTCCAACAGATATATAGGTGAAGTTGGCTATAGTTCTCAAGGACGAGTCACCCTCGTAGCTAAACCCGAATAACCAGTAGGGTGGGCAATGCCCACCTCACAAAAACTCCCCTCTTCCTCTTTGCGTCTCTGCGCCTTTGCGTGAGACATTTCATAAATTTATTCATCAACACAGAATCAATTATAAATTGGAAACATGACAGCAACACTTCAAGTTAGCCCATCATCTGTCTTTGTTGTCAGTGGTGGAGCCAAGGGAATCACTGCTCAATGCACCATTAAATTAGCACAAAACCAACCTTGTAAATTTATTCTGCTTGGTCGTTCTGAAATCACCACAGAACCAGAATATGCTCGTGATTGTTTAGAAGATTCGGCTTTGAAGAAACGCATCATGGAAAATCTGATTTCTCAAGGTGAGAAACCAACACCCATGATGGTACAAAAAATATTTAATGAGATTAATTCTAGCCGAGAAATTAAGAAGACCTTGGCAGCTATTGAAGCAACAGGTGCAAAGGCTGAATATATCAGCGTTGATGTTACAGATACCGTAACATTGAAAGCCAAACTCGGCGCTGTCGCTCAAAAGTTTGGTCAAATTACAGGCATTATTCACGGTGCTGGTAATTTGGCTGATAAGTTAATTGAAAAGAAAACACAAGAAGATTTTGAAAAGGTTTACACCGCTAAAGTTCAGGGTTTAGAAAATCTGCTCGCTTGCGTTAATATCCAGCAATTACAGCATTTAGTTTTATTTTCTTCTGTGACTGGTTTTTATGGGAATATTGGTCAAAGTGATTATGCTATCGCTAACGAAATTCTCAACAAATCAGCCCACCTCATCAAACAATCTCATCCTCAATGTCATGTAGTGGCAATTAATTGGGGTGGTTGGGATAGTGGTATGGTGACACCACAACTGAAAAAGGCATTTGCAGAAAGGGGAATTAGTATTATTCCTCTGGAAGTGGGTACACAAATGTTAGTTAATGAACTGCATCCTGCTTATCAAGATAATACACAAATTGTCATTGGTAGCACCATGATTGCCCCAGCAATGCCTTTAGATTCACAACTGCGAAGCTATCGAATTAGGCGAAGAATGACATTAGCAGAAAATCCATTTTTGTATGATCATACAATTGCAGGTTCTCCAGTATTACCAGCAACCTGTGCTAAATCTTGGATGGTTAATGGTTGTGAAGAAATTTATCCAGGCTATACATATTTCAGTTGTCAAGACTTCAAAGTTTTGAAAGGAATTACTTTTAACTCTAGCCTGGCTAATGAACATATTCTAGAAATACAAGAAGTCTCCAAAAGCGATGGTAATTTTGTTGAATTTCAGACCAAGATATTGAGTAAAACTCCTGAAGGAAGAACTCATTATCATTTTAGCGCTCTCATCAAAATAGTCCGCAAAATGCCAGATGCTCCCATTTATGAATCAGTAGATCTCAGGGAAGATAAAATTGTCACCACCACTGGTAAAGGTTTTTATCAAAATGGTGATTTGTCCTTATTTCATGGCCCAGCATTCCAAGAAATTACTAAAGTCTTAAATATTAGCCCAGAAAAACTTACAGCCGAATGCTGTTGGCAAGAAATTACAGCCAAACAACAAGGACAATTCCCCGTTAAATGGCACAATCCCTACATAATTGATTTGAGTACTCAAACTCTATGGCTATGGTTAAATCATTTCCATCAAGAAGTATGTTTACCAGGACAATTAACATACTGTGAACAATTTTTAACCGTTCCACCTAATGTACCTTTTTATGTGTCTTGTGAAATTATTAGCAAAACCGATACTGGCATAAATGCTAATTTCTTAATCCATAATCGTGAAGGCAGAATATATTCACGTATTCTCGGAGCAAAAGCAGTTATTTGGCCCATGAAAATGCTCAACCGTAAGTAATAGTAGGTTGGGTTAAGCGACAGCACAATCCAACAAATTCACCTGAATGCTTAAATAATAACAGCGAAAGTTGTTAATCCTTGCCGATTGGGGGAATAGCGTAAATCCTTAAAAACTAAGGAAATAAAAATTTCCTTAACGTCTTATGCCCCAACGAGGATTTCAACAGTGGAGAAAATAGCGATTATCGGGTTATCTTGCCTGTTTCCAGATGCGAATAATCCCGAAGAGTTTTGGCAGAATCTCAGCGCAGAAAAAGACTCAACTTCATCTGTAAGTGTTGCTGAATTGGGAGTAGATCCCGCAATATTTTACGATGCTAATAAGGGGAAACCGGAAAAAATTTACTTCCAAAAAGGTGGATTTATCCGCAATTTCAACTTTGATGCTAGTGAGTATAATTTACCTGCAACATTTGTCCAAGGTCTGGATAATACTTTTAAATGGTCACTGTATGCCGCTAAACAGGCAATTGTTCACAGTGGTTATTGGGGAAATAAATCTGCTCTCTCGAAATGCGGCGTAATTTTAGGAACTCTCGCTTTACCAACGAAAGCTTCTAATCAATTGTTTGCTCCTATTTATCAGCAAACGATTGAACCTGCAATTGGTGAACTTTTACAGGAAAAAGACTTCCGTTTAGGTGGTTCATTAACTGCCACGAAAGCATCTCCATATAATGCTATGGTGAGCGGCTTACCTGCTGCTATAATTTCTCGTGCATTTTCTCTTTCTGGAACTCATTGCTGTATAGATGCTGCCTGTTCATCAGCATTTTATGCCATTAAATTAGCATCCCATTATCTGCAATCTGGTAAAGCTGATTTGATGTTAGCTGGTGCTATTAGTTGTGCAGATCCGTTGTTTTTAAGAATGTTGTTTTCCGGGATTCAAGGATATCCAGAAAACGGTATTAGCCGTCCTCTAGATAAAGCATCACGCGGGTTAATTACCTCCGAAGGCATAGGAATGGTAATGCTCAAACGCTACAGTGATGCTGTCAGAGATGGAGACAAAATACTAGCAACAATCTGCGGTAATGGTCTATCTAATGATGGTAAAGGTAAGCACCTCCTCAGTCCCAATGCTCACGGACAAACCACTGCATATCAAAGAGCTTATGCTGAGGCTAAACTTAACCCCCAAGCAATTGATTATTTAGAGTGTCACGCTACCGGCACTTTATTGGGAGATACCACTGAATGCAACTCAGTTGAAGGCTTTTTTGGTCAATACCAAGCAACGCCTTTGGTGGGTTCAGCTAAAACTAACGTCGGTCATTTACTCGTTGCTGCTGGCATGGTGGGGATAACAAAGACGATTTTAAGTATGTCTCACGGTGTTATTCCTGCAACTATCAATGTCAGTGAACCTGTGGGTTCTGAAAATAATGTGATTTCGCCTCAAAACATTGTCAGAACTGCCACACCTTGGCCGAGTAAAGGAAATAAGTACGTAGCTTTAAGTGCATTTGGTTTTGGTGGAAATAACTCTCATTTAATTCTTGAACAGGGGGAAGTCAGCAAATGAGTCTTCAAGAAAATATGACTGTAAAAATGGCAATTGTAGGCATGGATGCCTTTTTCGGTGAATGTAATCAATTAGATGCTTTTGAAAGCAGCATTTATGATGGAAAGCAGCATTTTATTCCTCTGCCAGAAAAAAGATGGCATGGTATTAATGAGCAAGAAACATTACTGCAAGAGTACGGTTTAGAAGCCGGAAAAGTACCTCAAGGTGCATACATTAGAGACTTTGAAGTTGATACTTTAGCTTACAAAATTCCCCCCAACGAAGTTGAAAAAATTAACCCGCAACAACTTTTATTATTGAAAGTGTGCGATCGCGCCCTCAAAGATGCAAAAATACCCCAAGGTGGTAATGTAGCGGTAATTATCGCTGCGGACACAGAATTATCTGTACACCAACTACAACAACGTTGGAATTCACCTTGGCAAGTTAAAGACGGTTTAAATGCTGCGGAAATTGCCTTACCTCCCGAAAAAATTACCCAACTAGAAACCATAGTTAAAGATAGTATTCACCACCAAGTTGATTTGGGTGAATATCTCAGCTATGTCGGCAATATTATGGCCAGTCGCATTTCTTCGTTGTGGAATTTCTCTGGCCCCTCATTCACTGTTAGCGCTGTAGAAACTGCGGCATTTAAAGCTTTAGAAATCGCACAAATGCTATTAGCTACAAATGAAGTAGACGCAGTTGTTGTTGGTGCTGTTGACTTAGCCGGTGGAGTGGAAAATGTCTTACTCCGCAGTCAATTCGGAAAAGTAAATACAGGTATCAATACCTTAAGTTTTGATCAAAACGCCGACGGTTGGACTGTGGGAGAAGGTGCAGGTGCAGTTATCCTCAAACGTCATGATACAGCTTTGGAAAATAGCGATCGCATCTATGCAGTCATTGACGGTATCAGCATCGGACAATCTCCCTCAATGGCTGTCGATGAAGCTACCATTAGCCAAGTCTGCAAACAAGCTTTTCAACAAGCAGGAATTCAACCCACAGAGGTAAATTACCTGGAAGTCTGCGGTAGTGGAATTCCCGCAGAAGACGAAGCCGAAATTAACGGCATTCTCCAAGCTTATCCCCCCGTCGGTAACGGTTTACACTGCGCCATTGGTAGCGTCAAAGCCAATATCGGTAACACCTTTGTCGCTTCGGGAATAGCCAGCTTAATTAAAACTGCCCTCAGTCTCTACCATAGATATATTCCCGGAACCCCCAATTGGTCTGGTGTCAAAACACCACAAGTATGGGAAGGTAGCCCCTTCTACGTTGCTACCGAGTCAAGACCTTGGTTTTCACCAAAAGAAGGTAGATGTAGAATTTCCGCTATTAATAGTATCGGCTGTGATGGCTCTTTTGCTCATGTCATTTTATCAGAAGACACCCATCAAGAAGAACGTGTCAGCCGCTATTTAGAGTCACGACCTTTTTATCTTTTCCCTATCGCTGCTGATGATTATGCCACTTTGTTTGCAGGTTTAGATAATTTGCAACAAAACATTGAAAATGCTGATAATCTTCAAGCTACTGCGAGTCAGGCGTTTGTTAAATTTCAGCAGCATGAAAATGCTAAATATGCCTTATCTATTACCGGACGCAACCACAAAGAATTACTCAAAGAAATTAACTCGGCGCGTAAAGGTGTAAATCTTGCCTTTGAAAAAGGTACAGATTGGCAAACTCCTCTTGGTAGTTATTTTACACCAAAACCACTTGGTAAAAATGGAGAAATTGCCTATATTTATCCTGCCGCAGTAAATTCCTATGTGGGCATGGGACGTACTTTATTCCGTCTTTTCCCCAAATCCTTCGATGACTTAATCATCAAAAGTCTTTACAAACGTGCTGCTGATGTTGAACTACTTGTTTTTCCCAGAAGTTTGAGCAAATTGTCAACACGACAACTAGAAACTTTAGAAAGGAAATTGCTTGATGATTCTCTGGCTATGTTTGAAGCCGAAGTGCTTTTTACCAGAATGATCACAACAATTATCAGCCAGGATTTTCAAGTTAAACCTAAATATATCTTTGGGTATAGTTTAGGTGAAACAAGTATGATGGTTGCTCAAGGGGTATGGAGCAATTTTTATGAAGTCAGTCATACTTTTAATTCCTCAGCTTTATTTGGTGATAGATTATCTGGCCCCAAAAATGCTGTGCGTGAGTATTGGGGACTACCAAAAGCATCCTCAACTTCTGATAATAATTTCTGGAGTAACTACGTTCTCATAGCCAGTCCTACCCAGGTCAAAGAATGTTTAAAAGATGAAAATCGCGTCTACTTAACTCAGATTAATACACCAGAAGAAGTATTAATTGCTGGTGAACCTGCTGCTTGTGAACGAGTAATTAAAAAGCTTGGTTGTAACGCTTTTCCTGCACCTTTTGATCATGTGATTCATTGTCAAACAATGCAATCAGAAGCGCAAGAATTGGAAAAACTCTACACTTTACCAGCACAAACAATTCCCGGTATTACCTTTTATTCTGCGGCTGAGTATCAACCAACGACACTTGATAGTCAAGAAATTGCTCATAACATTGCCAAAGGATTATCGCAACAACTCGATTTTCCCCGCTTAGTTAATCGTGTCTACGCAGATGGAGCTAGAATCTTCATTGAAGCAGGTGCTGGTGGTGTATGTTCTCGCTGGATAGATAAAATTCTTGGCAACCAAGAACACATCACCGTATCCCTAAATCGTCGCGGTATGGATGACCATACATCACTTGTCAAAGGACTAGCAAAATTGCTCAGTCATCGAGTCAATTTGAACTTAGATCCACTCTACAACTTATCCTCAAAAACTGGCAATCAAAATAAAGCAACGCTGAAGAAAATTACCTTAGGTGGTGATTCTATGACTACTGCCATATTGAGTGACGAAAACCGCAAACTTTTCTCCCATAGTAATTCTCAAAAGCAGCAGCTAAATCTTTCTAATTACCGAGAGTATAAAATCATTAATTCTCTCCAAGGCAATAGTCAAATTAGCCCCAGTGAAATTTACCCTCAGCCAGAAAACATTATCATGAAAACTATCATTGATAACTGTTTTGAATCTAGAGAAAAAGTACAATCTTCTGAGTTAACCGCAACTTTACAGCCAACTACTCAACTCATTCACGACTCCGAACCGACAATCAGCATGAATGATTTTAAAACCCATCAGTATCAAAAACTGAGTATCAATAATTCCAAATTGACTAAAGCCCACATCAGCTTTTTAGAAGCCAGACAAGACTTCAGTAAGCAAATGAGCGAAATAATTCAACTGCAATTAACCTGCGCTCAAAACTTGCTAAACGAAGAAACATAATAAAATATCACACCGAGACGTAGAAATATCAAACCTCTTAATCGGTGTTTCTGCGTCTTGAGCGTGATCTAAATTCTTCATCTCATATCCATTGATTAAAACTTGAGGAATAACTGCCGTGACAACTGTAGAGACGGTACGAAATCAACATAATAATGGTCTAAGTTTTTTTTCTTGGTCTCAAAATCAAAAACAAATTTGGAAAGGTTCCTTAGATTGTATCTCCTTTGAGCAAAATGCCATCAAAGATAAATTGCTGGCATCAGATAAACCTTGTTATATTATTAGAGTTGGTGGCAAAATTGGTGTTACTAACGATGGGTATTTAGCACCTGCTGATAACGGTTCAATAGGACAAGCAGAGCTTTTAATCTCAGTTCCACCAATTCACCTACAACAATTTGGTGACCCCAATTTTCTCACTGCTTATGGTGTGAAATATGCCTATGTTACTGGTGCAATGGCAGGTGGTATTGCTTCCGAAGAAATGGTAATTGCACTAGGAAAAGAAAACATCTTAAGTTCTTTTGGTGCAGGTGGTTTAACACCAGACCGTTTAGAAGCTGCCATTAACCGCATTCAACAAGCCTTACCTGATAAACCTTATGCTTTTAATTTAATTCACAGTCCTAATGAACCTACTATTGAACGTCGTGCTGTAGATTTATACCTCAATTATGGGGTTAGAACTGTAGAAGCTTCAGCATTTTTAGACTTAACTCCTAACATCGTCTATTATCGTGTATCTGGGCTAAGTTTAAATAGTGCTAATCAAGTTGAAATTAAAAATAAAGTCATTGCTAAAATTTCTCGCCGCGAAGTTGCAACTAAATTTATGCAACCAGCACCTGCGAGGATTCTCAAAGAATTAATTCAGCAAGGACTAATAACTGAGTTACAAGCAACTCTAGCCAGCCAAGTTCCCATGGCTGATGATATTACCGTCGAAGCTGATTCTGGTGGTCATACAGATAATCGTCCTTTAGTTTGTTTGCTACCTTCAATTATTAGTTTACGGGATGAAATTCAAGCACAATATCATTACACAACACCCATTAGAGTGGGAGTAGCTGGAGGAATTGGTACACCAGAATCAGCCTTAGCTGGATTTATGATGGGTGCTGCTTATGTAATGACTGGTTCAATTAATCAATCTTGTGTTGAATCTGGAGCTTCTGAACATACCAAAAAGTTATTAGCTCAAGCAGAAATGGCGGATATGATTATGGCTCCAGCCGCAGATATGTTTGAAATGGGAGTCAAATTGCAAGTTCTCAAACGTGGAACAATGTTCCCTATGCGAGCGCAGAAATTATATGAATTATATCGCAGTTATGACTCAATTGAAGATATTCCTGTAGCGGAAAGAGAGAAATTAGAAAAACAAATCTTCCGCAAGAGTCTGGCTGAAGTTTGGGAAGGAACTGCTGCTTATTTATCCCAAAAAAATCCAGAGAAATTAGGTAAAGCTGTTAATAATCCTAAACTCAAAATGGCTTTAATTTTTCGCTGGTATTTAGGATTATCTTCCCGTTGGTCTAGTTCTGGTGAAAAAGGTCGAGAGGTAGATTATCAAATTTGGTGTGGCCCCGCTATGGGTGGCTTTAATGACTGGGTGAGAGGTTCATATTTATCTGAACCAAATCATCGTCATGTAGTCGATATCGCTAATCAAATTATGAAAGGGACAGCTTTTCTACACCGCGTCCAAAATTTAAAAATTCAGGGATTGCAAATACCCAATTACTACGGTCAATATCACCCAGTTCAGTCTACATTGGAGATGTAAAGATGAATTTAAAACCGTCTTATTCTGCTGAAGATATTCAAAAATTCTTGGTGATTAATTTAGCTGAAGTAATTTCAACTTCAACTGATGAAATTGATGTTGACGAAAATTTAGAAAATTATGGTTTGGATTCTGCCCAAGCCATGATTATTATCAGTAAATTAGAACAATTACTAGGATTTAAACCTTCTCCTGTTCTACTTTGGCATTATCCAACTATTGCTTCACTTTCCCAGCGTTTATCTGAAGAAGTACCCAATACATCTCAGGTTAAAGATTCTGAGGGTAAAACCGTTGCTGCTGTAAATATTGCTCCTCCTTTTCTCGATTTAGCTGCTGAAGTTGTCCTTGACCCCACTATCCAACCAGTTGGTAATTCTCCGGTGTCTATCAGCGACCCCAAAAATATCTTTTTGACTGGGGGTACAGGCTATTTAGGCGCTTTTATCATCAAAGGACTTTTGCAAGAAACTCTAGCAAATATGTATTGCTTAGTTCGTGCAACTGATATTGTAGAAGGTAAGAGCAAATTAGAAAATAATCTGCAACAATATGGACTTTGGGATGATAGTTATAGCTCCCGAATTATTCCCATTATTGGTGATTTAGCACAGCCACTTTTAGGTATTGATGCAGAACAGTTCCAAACCCTAGCAGCTAATATTGATACTATTTATCATAGTGGGGCTTTGCTGAATTATGTTTATCCATATTCAGCTTTAAAAACTGCTAATGTTTTGGGAACTCAGGAAGTTTTACGCTTGGCTTGTCAAACCAAAGTAAAGCCTGTTCATTACGTTTCTAGTGTGGCTGTTTTTGAATCAACTGCTTATGCTGGCAAGGTAGTTACAGAACAACAAGACTTTAATGATTGGGAAGGCATTTTCCTCGGCTACTCACAAACTAAATGGGTATCTGAAAAGTTAGTAAAAATTGCTGGTAGTCGGGGACTTCCTATCACTATCTACAGACCACCTTTGATTTCTGGAGATAGCACAACTGGTATTTGCAATACCCATGACTTTATCAATTTGATGATTAAAGGTTGTCTACAAATGGGATCTTTTCCTGATGTAGATTATATGTTGGATATGTCTCCTGTGGACTATGTCAGCAAAGCTATTGTTTATTTATCACGTCAACAAAAATCCATTGGTAAGGCTTTTCACTTACAACATCCTCAACCTGCATCTTTAGCATCTTTAGTTGATTGGGTACGCTCATTTGGTTTTGCAATTAAGATGGTTCCTTATGAACAGTGGCAAGCAGAGTTAATTAATAATGTCACTTCTCCTGAAAATCCTTTATACACTCTGCGACCATTTTTATTAGAGCGTTGGTCTGATGAACAATTGACTATTCCCGATTTGTATTTGCAAGCCAGAAGACCGATTATTAGTTGCCAAGAAACTCTAGATGCACTAGCTGGTACTGCGATTGTTTGTCCACCACTCGACTCTCAATTATTGATGACTTACACTTCATATTTGGTTCAAACTGGTTTCTTGAGTCTTGCTTAGTTATTAAGTAAACAGGGTGGGCATTGCTCACCCTACTCTGTTGAAATGCCAGTATTTCCGGCTAATTTCACAAAATTTTTGACATGAATATACAAGACAAACAAACTGCTCTGATTACGGGGGCAGCTAGTGGAATTGGTTACGAATTAGCCTGTATTTTTGCCTCCAAAAATTACAATCTTGTTTTGGTCGATAGAAATAGACTAAAACTTGCAGAAATAGATGTTGAATTTCAACAAAAATTCAAAATTTTTCCTAAGATTCTTGTTAAAGATTTATCTATATCAACATCACCTGAAGAAATTTTTACTGAGTTGCAACAATCTGAGATCAAAGTTAATGTACTGGTAAATAATGCTGGATTTGGTACTTATGGCTTATTTAATGAAACGAGCCTGAGTATTGAATTAGAAATGTTGCAGGTAAATTTAGTTTGTCTTACCCATTTAACTAAGTTATTTCTCAAAGAGATGGTTAAAGATGGTAAGGGCAAAATATTAAACGTTTCTTCAGCTGCTGCTTTTCAACCTGGGCCTTTAATGGCGGTTTATTTTGCAACTAAAGCTTATGTTTTATCCTTTTCTGAAGCTATAGCTAATGAATTGGAAGGAACTGGTGTGACGGTGACAGTTCTTTGTCCAGGTTCAACAGTATCTGCATTTCATGAAAGAACGGGAATGGCAGATTCTAAGCTGGTTAAGGGTCAGAAAATGATGGATGCTCAAACTGTTGCCCAGCTTGGTTATGATGCTTTAATGCGAGGTAAGACGATAGTGATTCCCGGACTTTTAAATAAAATATTGGCTAAAAGTGTCAGATTTTTTCCTAGAAATCTGGTGACCAAAGTTGTGAGAACAATGCAGGAAGATAAGTAATTTTAGTGATGATCAATGGTTTTTAAATTAGTAAAGTCCTTCTACACGGACTTATTTTTTTTGCTCATACCAATTCAGCTGAGACCTTGCACTCCCATCCTTTGAACGAAAGCAAGTATCAACTATAATTAATTAATAAGTCTGATCAAGAGTATTAACTTACTGGTGCTGTCGGGTGATGCCCGTGGTATTCTCGTTGCCATTGTCTCCGGCAGTAAACAATTACATCTGGAGATAGAGCAGTTATAAAGATAGCAAACTGTATGCTGTGTTTGCTATTACAAAATTTGCCTTATGTAACCTTTTTTTATTAAAAATGCCAGTAAATTTTCTCACGGAACCTCTCATTTCTTTTACAATTCTCCTCCTAGCTATTTTTATTGTTCCGCCGCTATTTGAGAGATTAAAATTACCTGGATTGGTGGGTTTGCTACTAGCAGGTGTAGTCCTGGGTCAAAATGGACTCAATCTCCTCAACTCTAACTCCGAAACTATAAAACTGCTTTCGGATATTGGTAAAGTTTATTTGATGTTTGTAGCTGGTTTAGAGATTGATATTGAGCAGTTTCGCCAAACCAAAAATCGCTCAATTGGGTTTGGCACTTTAACATTTTTAGTACCTTTAATTGCTGGTATTATTACTGGACGTTTATTCGATTTTAGCTGGAATTCTTCTGTTCTGATTGGTTCTTTACTTGCTTCTCATACTCTTCTGGCATATCCAATTATCAGTCGTTTAGGAGTCATAGGCAATGAAGCAGTAACTGTGACAATTGGGGCAACGATTTTCACTGATACAGGTGCTTTGTTAGTACTGGCAATTTGTGTGGGTATTCATGGAGGAGATTTCACAGCTTTTAAATTATTCACTTTATTGGCTGGACTGGCAATTTATTCAATTGTGATATTATTTGGGTTCAATCGGGTAGGAAAAGAGTTCTTCCGCCGCACTGGGGAGGAAGAAGGTAATCAATTTTTGTTTATCTTGCTGGCATTATTTTTGGCATCTGTAGGAGCGCAGGTGATTGGAGTAGAAAAAATTGTCGGTGCGTTCCTAGCAGGTTTAGCAGTCAACGGCGTTTTAGGAAATAGTCCAGTTAAAGAAAAGGTAGAGTTCATTGGTAGTGTTCTCTTTATCCCTTGTTTCTTTGTGGACATGGGATTACTAATTGATATACCTGCGTTTATCAAAACTCTCAGTTCAATTGGTCTGACTGCGGCAATTGTAGTGGCGCTGATTGGCAGTAAATTTGTTGCGGCATTTCTAGCGAAAATATTTTATCGCTATAACAATTCAGAGATGCTGACAATGTGGTCATTATCGCTACCGCAGGTAGCAGCCACACTAGCAGCAACATTAGTTGCCTATCAATCCCTAAATCCTGCTGGTGAGAGACTAATCAGTGAGGATGTCTTAAACAGTGTCATTGTCTTGATGTTGGTTACTGCCATCATGGGTCCAATAATTACAGCCAGGGTTGCTAGGTTTTTACAAGTCATCCCAGCCACGGACTGGAAAACAGACAGTCTATCGGTGTGGTGGGAATCTCAGGAGGCGGTGATTGAGCAAGCAGAGAAAGCAGACAACCGTTTGCAGCAAGATTACCCGCCATTCATTGTCGTGGTTCCCATTTATAACCCGCTCACGCAACGCTATTTACTGGAAATGGCAGCACTGCTGGCGCGCCATGAATCTGGACAGATTATGCCTTTAGCCATTACTCAAGCCCATGTGAATATGGATGATCCGACATTAGTAACGGCACTAGAAAAAAGTCAGGAAAGATTGAGGTTGGCTTTAGAAATCAGTCAAGAATTTGACGTAAAAGCATCACCGACAATTCGGATTGATGATGATGTGGCTTTGGGGATTAGTCACGCTAGTCGGGAACACAATGCTAGTTTAGTGGTGATGGGTTGGGGAAATACCAGAAATTTCCGCGCTCGTTTATTCGGTAGTCTCATTGATAAGGTGTTCTGGTCTTCTCACTGTCCGGTAGCAGTAACACGCTTGTTAAAAAGTCCTACAGAAATCAAGCGAATTCTTGTCCCCGTTGGTGACTTAACAAGGGTGACTATCGGTACTGTGAGGTTTGCCCAAATTTTAGCTGATGCCAATCAAGCTGAAGTTGTACTGTTGCACGTAAGCCAACGCCTCATACCTGCTCATCAGGTCACACATTTTACATCTCAATTGTCTGATATTGCTAATCAAAGCAAGTTACAAGTAAATACAAATATCCAAACAATTGTTGGTGATGATATTGCCAAAGTCATTATTGAGCAAGCTCAGGCATTTGATTTAGTGGTTTTGCGTTCTGTGCGCTATCGCACTGCTGGGGGATTAGCAGTTAGTGAAGTGACAACCCAGGTGATTAACAATTTGAAATGTTCGATTGTCATGCTGGGAGAACCTCAATCATGCCCATAATTCAGCAAAAGTATTAACTAATTTTATCCTCAATCAGGTTCCAACTATACAAATCCCCAATAGTACCTGCAACCACAACAGCAGCAGCGAAATTATTTGCTGGTGATAATTCTCTCAAACTCCAATTTCCAGATACAAGCAATTTGGCAGGTTCGGTTGATGTCAAAAATATCTCAATTTGCTCTAACTGAACTAAACCATCTCCAGTTGCTTTTAAATAAGCTTCTTTGCAAGTCCAGTAACGGAAAAATACCTGTTGCTGTTGATCTAAAGGAAGGGATTTGACTACTTCATATTCTCTGGGTAAAAAGAAGCGTTTGGCAAGATTTTCTAAATCTGACATCGGGCGAATATGTTCTAAATCCACACCTATTGTCCGCGTGCAACTTACCCCACACAGAGCTAAATCTTGAGAGTGAGACAAGTTAAAAAACAGCTTTTTCTCGGCAAATTTAGCCGCTAATACAGGTTTTCCCCGTGGTTGATATTCAAATTCTACTTGTGAAGGCTCAACACCCAAATAACGCCCTAAAATAGAGCGTAAACTACTCCGTCCAGCAATAAAACGCTGACGATGTTCTGGGAAATAAAACCTTTCAGCACGAGCAATTTCATCACTTGATAGGGTTTTTCTGAAAGCTTGCAGTTGTGATTCTGACTGATTTAGATCTATTTTCCAGATATGGACATGATCCGATGACAAAGTTAAATCTGTGGGTGCAGGTAGCCAGATATAATTAGAATTATTCACAAGCAGTTCAAAATTGAAGAAGAGACACGGGGACACGGAGACGCGGGGAGATGTGGCGCTGTCTTCTGGATAAATTATCTCACCATGACCACTTTATCAACTTCATGACTACGCTTTGCTTCTATCCACTGTAAAATGCGATTCCAAGCCCACCAGGGGTCAGGATCTTGTGCTTGGCGCTGGCATTTTTTGCTACTCAGATAACCCACATGACCACCGTAAGAGGTGAGTAACAAATCTATAGCCGCATTTTTGGAACTGGCAGCTTTTAAATCGGCAACAATGTCGGGATGAAATAATGGGTCATCAGCAGCATAAAGAATCAAGGTTGGTTTTGATAACTGAGGTAATAGATTTAAAGCACTGCTGGCTTCATAATAGTCTTCTACAGACGAAAAACCCAAACGTTCAATTACTAGTTCTTCGTCAAATCCCCAAATGCTGTTAGCTCGTTCAATTGCTTCTGCTTCCAAACTACCAGGGTGAGCAGCGTGTATTTTCCATGCAAGTTTTTTTAATTCCCTGGCAATGCGTGGTTCTACGTACTTACCAAAGGGAGTTGTGACTAAATACGTGAGCGATCGCAATGAATCCAAACTTGGACAAATCACCGCCCCCCCAGCAATGTCACTCTCTTTAATTCCTAAATCTCCTGCTCTAGTTAAATCTACAGCCGCTTTCAGCGCCCACAGCGCCAATTGTCCCCCTAAAGAATACCCCGTAAACCAAAACTTTTTTGGGCAGCCCATGGCCGCTGCTGCTGCCGCAATGTGGACAAAATCTTCACCCTCATACAAACCATCGGAAGTTAAAGTTGGGGATAATTCTGCGGTTTTACCATGCGCTCGCCAATCAAATAACACCACAGCGTATCTTTGCGCGTATGCTTTACGCCCCAACAGCCGCAAAAACCATTGTTGATTTAACTCTCCGGTAATCCCATAAGTGCCAATAATTGTGCTATGGGCATTTGGGGGGATAGCGACCCAACCAAAAATTGGCACACCTTGCCCACCTGTAAAGATGACTTTCTGATAAAGTGGCTCTGGATGTATAGTTGTACTTTCCCAATGACGACCTCCCCACAAAGCAGTGTAGGCAGTCATTGTCACGCCATTTCGCAAAAAATAAGGCGGATTGTAGGTAGAGTAACACATCATTTAAAAATTTCGTGTAAATTGATCTTGATCTCAAAGCCTTTTAATCTTAATATTTATGTTAGATTTTAAATCTTTTTGATAATCCTAATAACAATCTTTGTATATCTCAAAGGTTCTTATTTATCCTTAAATAAGTAGTCATAATTTTTTAAGAATGCCGAGGATTCTTGTCATAGACGATGACCCAGCGATTTCAGAACTCGTTGCTGTCAACTTGGAAATGGCTGGCTACGATGTTAGTCAAGCTGAAGACGGCATTAAAGGTCAGGCGCTGGCCCTCCAGCTACAACCAGACTTGATCATGCTTGATCTCATGTTACCCAGAGTAGATGGATTTACCATTTGCCAACGCCTACGTCGGGATGACCGCACCGCTGAGATTCCAGTCTTAATGCTGACGGCTTTGAGCCAAACTCAATATAAGGTTGAGGGTTTCAATGCGGGTGCAGATGACTACTTGACTAAGCCATTTGAAGTTGAAGAAATGCTGGCACGAGTACGGGCTTTGTTGCGGCGTACTGACCGCATTCCCCAAGCGGCAAAGCACAGTGAGATTCTCAGCTATGGGCCTCTTACTTTAGTTCCAGAAAGGTTTGAGGCTATCTGGTTCAATGAAACTGTGAAACTGACACACTTGGAATTTGAGCTACTTCACTGCTTACTTCAGCGTCATGGTCAGACAGTTTCTCCCAGTGAAATCCTGCGAGAAGTTTGGGGTTACGATCCTGATGATGACATCGAAACAATTCGGGTGCATATTCGCCACTTAAGGACTAAGCTCGAACCAGATCCTCGTCATCCCCGCTATATCAAGACAGTTTATGGCGCGGGATACTGTTTAGAGTTACCCAGTGTACCTCCCTCGGCTGAGGGAACTGTCGCTACAGTGGTTGAATAAACTAACGCTACATAGTGCTTTGATCTAATAAATTGGCACTCCATTCTGAAGTAATTCAGGGAGTGCCAATTTAATTACGTAAGAATTCAGGAGTCAGGAGTCAGGAGTCAGGAGGAAGAATTAGAAGCAGCTTTTGAATAGTTGCTTTGGCGGAAAAGTGATAAGTTTTTGATGGGTTTAATGTCTATTCCTTGCACCTTCTTAACTTTTTTACCCCTGAATCCCTTGATCTATCTAGGTTTTACATTTATATGACTTACGCCACGCTGCGCTATCAGCAAGCCCTACGTAAGAATTCAGGAGTCAGGAGTCAGGAGACGCTACGCAGACCTATGGCTTACGCCACGCTGCGCTATCGGTTCAGAATGCTGATGAAATGAAGAATAGAGAGAAGTGAGATTTTATCAAAATCATCAAAGTTGACTACAAAAGCCTTTATTCTCATGAACCTTCTTTCCATGATGTATAGTCTTCAACTTCATGGATAATCAATATATTGTATGATTTTGCCCGGCTGGCAGTGTTTCTTTCTCAGTCTTTTCTCTCGATTATAAAGTTTGAGAACAAGATTGTTGCCAAGTTTGCTTTTTCTCAACGGTTTGCTGTTCACCTGGGGGGACAGTACGCTCATCCATAAAGTAAATATCGAGTTTATCTAGATGTTTACTGCCTGTGTGTTGAGAATTCCAGTTACGACATAGATACTCGCCATAAAAAGGATAAAGCTTTTTACCAATTGCTCGATTGAGATTAATAAAATAAGTGCGCCATTGCATATTGCGATAAATGGCACTTCTGACACCCAAACTAGGTTTATCCCAATTAACAGGATTCCCATTTCTAAAAATATCAACTTCGCTACCATCTTCAAGTCGTCCAGGAATTATATGCCATCCATCATCTCTAGGGGGAGCGGGTGCAAAAATACTCCATGATTGATCAAGGCGTGTAGCCCTGCCCATAAATGAAGTTTGTTGCCAGATTTTGCGCTTAAATAAATCAGGAGCGTAACTACTGATATTCCAGATAAAAGCGTAAATTAACAACACCAAAGCCAGGATATTCAAAAAGCGTGATGGACGAATTTCTAGAGGACGGAATTTGAAAGGTTTGGTGAAATTACCAGCGAACTTGCGGTTGGAAGCGATCGCTTCATAAAACTTTGTCCCCCCTGCCATTACTGGTTTCCAGGTTAGCAACGGCACTAAAAACTTAAATATTGGCGAAAGACTGACTACATAAACAATGCCTTTAAACTTAAAATGTCGGTTTCCTTGCCAATCTTCAATTACCCAAGAATTATAAGCCTGCATATCAGCATAAATATCTGGGTATTCCTGCGCCATTAATAACGGCGTTCCCGGTAAAATCAACAAAGTCCGCAATATATGTACTACTTTTTTACAGAAGCCACAATCAGCATCAAAATAAATTGTTAAACCTTGACGTGCTGGTGTTTGCAGACCCTTTGCTAGTGCATTCCAAAAAGAACTGGGGAGGAATGCTAACCAACTAAAAATACTCAAAAATGGAAAAATACCGATATTTAAAGTTAAGCCAAATCCGGCATGAAGTCCGATAAAAGTGATAACAGCACCCATCCGAAACAAGTTATTCCGAAAAGGAATAAATATCACCAAAGGGCCAATCCATTCCAACACCAAAGTGATTTGAGTAAATACTTTTAAAATAGGTTGAACATTGAGGAGAAAATGACCAAACGGTGTGACATATTGGTCAAAACTCAGAGCATAATAAACAGCGCTACCGTCAACCCAAATGGGGCTTTTTGTCTTAATTGCAGCGGAGAATATATAGATAAAGCACTGCTGACACATCAGAGCGAAAGTAGCACCAGATACGACTCTTTCCGGTAACTGACGATGAGAAGTATTTAAAGCACTATCAAAGGAATAGCAAGCTCCCCAAGGCAGGAACATAGCCCAAAACAGGAGAGCGCGAAGGACATCATCAGCCGCAAAAATCAGGGCTGGATTGCGATTGTGGAGGGAAATCAGCAATACCCAAGAAGCGATAGTTGCCACCCTAGTGCGATAACCCACCAACATTGCGATCGCAAATAATGCTGCGATCGCAAATAATAATACTTGAAAAATCGGTTCCCCACTAATGGTATGTAAAGACCAATACCCAGGTTTAGCAATTTCCGCTAGTAACGCGCGGGGAAGAACCCCTACATCACTATAGTGAGCGGTGAGATCCCCAAAGCGAGTAAATAAATCTGTGAGAATGATTAAAGAAATACCAATCCGAAAAGCTGCAAGCGATCGCAAATCTAGTCCTAAGACAGTTTCTAGATTTTTTTTCCAAGATGTTTTTGATGTTTGTTCGTGAATGGTCATAAAATTTTTTTTAATAAACCGCGAAGGCGCGAAGGACGCGAAGGAAGAAGGAAAATAAGTTTTTTTATTAGGAATAAAGATAGTAGAATTTTACTCTCTGCGTTTGGAGCGTGAGCATAATTTATCGTCGCAGTAGATTTTTGATGCCTCTAACTATCCATCTTTTAGCTACCTGAAGTTTATGCTTGAGGGTTGGTAAACGTTGAATATAAACTCCTCGGCGAATGATGCGAGCTAGATTACCATCTACAGTAATACCAAAGCTATAAACTACAGCATTCTTAATACCCAAAGTTAGCATTTCTCCTAAATGCAAATAACTAAATGACTTTAATTTACGTCCTGTAATTTTTGCCCAGATATTACGAGCTGCACAGGGTGCTTGTTGAAAAGCTGCTTGGGCTGTAGCCGGAGTTTCATTACCTTGAGCATCTCGAATTTCTGCCAAGTCACCTAATACAAATACATTGGGATATCCTGCCAATTGCAAAGTTGGAGTAGCAACTAATTGTCCTTGTTGATTATGTTGACAATTGAGGTTTTTTACCCATTGAATTGATTGATTTCCTCCTGTCCATAAAACCAAATGTGTCTGTAAGTGCTGAGTTTTACCTTGGTGATTGATGATAATTGCATCAGATTTGATAGCTTCAATATTAGTAGTCAAATCTATCTGCACGCCACGTTTTACCAAAGCTCTGTATGATGCAGTTTGACTACCTTTAGAGAAAGTTTTAAGTATCTCATTCCCTCGGTCTATCAAGCGAATTTCTCCCCGCTTTCCTAGCCTATCTGCCAATTTACAAGCTATTTCCACACCATTAGAACCGGCTCCAGCAATCGCTATTTTAATCACTGGAAGATCTGATGCTTCAAGAAACCGTAACCTTTCTTTTAAATATTCAGCATCTTCTAACGTGCGAAAAGTTTGGGCGTATTCTGCTGCTCCTGGGACTATATCTAACCTTGTTTCTTTACCAACAGCCAACACCAAATAGTCATAAGTTAGTATTTCTCCATTTTGCAAAGTTACCAAATTTTCTTCTAAATCAACATCTGTAACTTCCCCCTGACAAAATTTTGCACTACTATCTGCTAACAACTTTTTATAAGATGGTGCAACTTCCCAAGTATGTAATTCACCAGTCACCACTTCATAGAGTAAAGGGGTAAACACAAAGTGATCCCGTTGTTCTATCAGCTTAATCTCGTATTTGTAGGGGCATTTGGCAAAATTACCCAATTCTAAAGCCGTATACAGCCCACCAAAACCACCTCCTAAAATACAAATCCGCACCGGATGAGTATTAATAACAGGCGGTTGTTTAAACTTACCCTGGTTACGAAATTTATCATCTACTTGATACATGGTTTAATAATTAGTAATTAATACAAATTTCTTCTCAGACTGCACTCTCGCGTTCCTCTCCGCGACTCTGCGCCTCTGCGTGAGCCAAAAAAGATGTAATTCAATTACGAATTATATTTGTTGCTTTTAACTGCTGAACAAGTTCAGTAGTCCGAGTCCGACGGCCGCTGGGATTAAGATGATAGTGAGTATCAGCAAATAGACTAGAATCTGTTTTGACATTTAAGGATTCTTTGTCATAAAGTAACGGGGCAATCTTGCCTAACTCGTCTGCTGTCTTGCGGATATTACCGAGAGTTTTAGAGTCAGTACTGCCATAAATCCAGGAAAGTCCTAATACCAAAGTGGCTCCCTTGGCTTCAACTTCTTGTTTAAATTGCTGAATCCGCCGCAAAGAATGGGGAGAAACGCTATCGTTGATTGTCAATGACCACCATTTGCTCTTAGTCCGTTGTTTCATCACTGTCGGATCACCATTGGCTGTAATGGGGTCTGAGTAATAGCCAGTTAAACGACCTTTTTCCACCACATCAAGAGATGATTTAGTTACTGCTTTGAGGGTGGATACACCTAACAACATCATGTCCTGAGCCAGTTGTTTAGCAGGTATATTTCCCAGTCCTGGTTTACCGATAGCAGCACCAAACTGACCAGAGCGATCGCCAAAACCGTCATCATCTAAAAGCAATAGATACTCTGGAATCAGCACCACAATATCGCCTTTTTTGATGGCATCAGAGACACTGGGCAAAATCACATCTAAACCGACAGGACCATCTGTGGCCATGTTGATGGAGGGAATACCCAGGTCTTTTTGCATTAATTCCGCATCTACGGTGTAGTGCGCCCCAGAGCCTCCTACAATCAGAATGCGTTGAGGTGCTTGGACTTCCTTAGCTATTGCCATTTTCTGCTCATACATCATCCGCAACCAGCTAAGTTCACCACCGTAACGGGCATTGTAGAAATAACCTACACCCCAAGTTAAACCTGCGATCGCAAACCAACTAGAGACCCTCAAAAATTTGTTCATTAGCTAAAACTCAAAGTAGATAAACGGAGAAGGTGCAGTAGCAGCTAACAAAATGGTGAGAGCGAATAGCACCCGCGACACTAAGGGGGAGAGTAATATATCATACTCACACTCCCGTTGTTGCCAAACGCCAATTTGTTCCATCAACAATACTCCCATTGCCAGAACCAAAGCTAATCCTAAGGTTGCCCCCCCATTGTCAGTCAAAAATGTGAAAGCCGCACCTAGATTGGCAAGGGAATAATTCCAGGGAATAACGATGACTTTCAACTTTTCTAGCAACCGAGAACTATTAGTTTCCATGAAAAATAAACATCCCAGAATCACCGAACCAAAAGTTAAAGCCCAGGAAATAAACTGGGGCATGAGGAACTTTTGCTGTCCCAGAAATTTATAAAAAGGTCGTCCCGCATAGCGTAGTACTAATAGCAGTAGTCCGTGGTAAGCCCCCCAGATAATGAAATTCCAGGCTGCTCCATGCCAAAAGCCTGATAGGGTAAATGTAATAAATAGATAAAATGGGGCCCACTTCATATTTCTACCCATCAGCGGTAGAAAAACATAGTCTCGAAACCAAGTGCTGAGAGTGACGTGCCACCTGCGCCAAAATTCGTTAATACTCTGGGAAGTGTAAGGAGCGAGAAAATTAATGGTTAAGTTAACACCTAAAAATTTGGCTAAACCTAAGGCAATAAAACTATATCCACCAAAATCAAAGTAAATTTGCAGGGTAAATAAAAATGCAAAAAACCAGACTAACCAAGGATTATCAGCTTGAGCTACTTTGATGTAGGGTGAAATATTGTCAGCCAAGACAAACTTCATAAATAACCCCAGGGAAAGCCAGCGAAACCCAGCTTCAAAATTATCAAGCGTGAATTTAAAAGTAAAATTTTCAATCTGGGGAAAGAAATCAGCCCGACGTTCAATAGGACCGGCTACTACTTGGGGAAAAAAGGAAACAAAGTTGACGTAATCTAATGCACTAATAGGTTGTTTCTTCGCACTGGTGTAGGAGTCAACTACAAACGCCACCATCTGGAAAGTGTAAAACGACAATCCTGGTGGAATTGAACCTAGTCCGGGAATATTCCGCGACTGCCAATTTTCTGACAATCCTGGCACTACTAACCCCAAAATATCTTCTATAAAGAAGTTCAGGTATTTGAAATAGGCCAGGATACCAATATCTATCGCCACTACAACTGTAGCTATTGCCTTCGATTTCCATCCTTCTTGTCGCAGCATCAACCACACCATGATGTAGTTAAAGATGATTTCACAGATGAAAATGGCAAAGCTGGATTTAGAGGCGTTGACAAATAATAACAACGACATTGCCGCCAAACCAAAGGCATCAAAAGCACCTTTCCAGAGGTTTAAAGACTTGGCAATATAGCGAACTGTAAAGTAAGGGATGCTGAATAGTATTAGCACCCACCAGAAGGAAAACTCCGAAAAATTCAATTCACCCTTCCTCCGGTCTATGAAATGCGTGAAATTTAGAGTATTGGGAATGGGGAATGGGGAATGGGTAATTGATAATTACTTCCTATTCCCTGTTAAGAGTTCCCTACATCAGCTACCACTGATTTTGTTCCAAAGACCACCCCAGCCTTTGCCTTGGGTAGCTTCTTCTTTAGGTTTACTGGTAGCGGCTACAGGCTGGGCAGCGACGGTTTCCGAAGGCAATACACTCAGTTCGCTAACCAAGTAATTAGCTGCTTTTTCAATGGTGGGATAGTCCCACAGTAAGGTAGAAGGAAGTTCTGCATCTAGCCAATCTTCCATATCACCAACGATTGTTACCGAGTCGATAGAGTCTAAACCATAGCGAGTCAAAGGTTCAGTAACTTTGATGGTTTGAGCATTGATGCCCAATTGTTTGGCAATTTGGTTAACCAACCATCCTTGGATGGTATCAACAGCAGTGATGGTATTAGGCATGGAGTTGGAGTTTTGGAGTTGCATCAGTAGTAGCCTCTTGTTGTTCAGATTTTGCAAGTTGGAATGGAAAGATGGAAAACATCCGATCTTCGCTATACAATCGAATCAATTCTTGGGTAACAGCCCCGTCATCGATTCGTCCAGGTAATGCTTTCGCAGGACGAAATGTCAGCATTAGCTTACGCAAGCTAAGTGCTAACCACTCCCCGTTAGCAAAGAAGTCTCCCAGATGATTGCGGTTATGAAGCCACGTATGCACACAAGCCGCCGCTACGTGCATGACGCAGTATTGTTTCGCCATGTCGAATACTTCTGGCGATTGCTCATGACCAAACTGGAAGGTGGAAGCTGTGACCTGTTCATCAAAAGCATTTAGCTCTTCCCGCACCATGGCCGTGAAAGTAATGATTTGGTACAGAATATCTGGGTCGAGGTTAGAGTCCGCCTTCAGGTCTTGCAGAGATGTCAATGCTAGGTCTAAGCCTTGCAGGACATCATCGCCACCTCGGTTTACCAGTTCCAGTTTTTTGCCCTCAAAGGTGGGTAAAGGCTGTGTCAGGTCAAAAGTGGTAGCTAGACGTGTTTGCAGTGTGTCGAGATTGCGTCCAGCATTTCTGGCGCGAGATTTGGCTAACTGACGTAGTTGCAGCAGCAGGGCATGGAGATTGACCACGGTGCTGCCATCAAACATACTGATGATGGCGTTATCTCGTAAAACTTTTTGGAAAATTCCCCATTCGTGGGCTTCCCGCATATAAAAGCGTGAGCCTAAAACGACAGAGACATTCTGCACCGTTGTTTCTAAGGTGGTGGTGACAAAGTATTTTACTACTGCTGACCAGACGCTAATTTGCTCTGGCATGGTGTTAAATCCACGACCAACTCCAATAGTGGCACAGTCACAAATGAGAATATCCAGAAACGCATCTGTGAGGGTGCGTTTGGGTTGGGGCATATCGAAAACTGTTTTGCCATATAATTTGCGTTCGAGGGCAAATTTGAGGGTGGTACGCAATGCTGTATCTGCCGCACCTTGGGAAAAGGCTGCACATAAAGCTCTGGTAATTTGGAAGCCTTTAAGTGCTAGTTCTAGTCCTAGTCCTTCTGCTCCCAATCTCATGGATTCGGGGATGAAGCAGTTATCAAAGCGGATACCACTCATATCCGAACCACGCACCCCATGAGTCAGGATTTTGGGGAGGTTGCTATAGTTGGCTGGGTCAATTTTGCTCTTTTCTACCATGAACAGGGAAAGGCTTCTCGCTCCACCTTCCTCGTCGGTTCTGGCTAATACGAAAGCGACTCCAGAAATGGTGGCACGATTAATTGGCCATTTCTCCCCATTGAGGATGTAGCCTCCTGGAACTTTCGTGGCTTGCATATCACCAGCGAGCAAATCGCTGCCATGAGCTTTTTCTGAATAAGCTAGGCACATCGCACCGTTGGCATCTTTCATAAAGGTTGCCAAAGTGTGTTTTTGCTCGTCGGTTCCTGCCATCCATACTAGGTATGACCAGAACATGGTGGTGAAGGCGATTGCGGCTGTTTGGTCACGCCGTGAAAGCACCCGCACAAAGGAGATGAATTCATCAAAAGTAGTGAATTCACCACCGCACTCTGTCGGGATGTAATAATGCTGAAGTTTCCAGTTGTAAAGCCAGTTGATAATTTCGTGAGGAAACTCTTCCTTTTCATCCAGGTCTATTACCTGTTTGAATGACATGATATTGTCTGGGTTGCCTGGGTCGCCTAAATCCCGTTCTAGTGCTTCGGCGACCCAAAATTGCTTGAGTGGCTGCATGGTTTTCTCCTTAGTGGGTAACTTGCACTTGATCCAGCAAGGAATCGACTTCCTGTGATAATTGTTGGTAACTGGCGCTAAACTTAGGGTTTTCGCTCCAGTCTGCTATCACGCCCAATTCACCTGCGAGGAAACTGGCTTTACAAGCGCGACGCTGAATCTTGCCACTGGATGTCTTGAGGACATTACCAGGCTTGGCTAGAACAACAGCGTAGACTTGAAGTTCGTGAATTTCTGCGATCGCTTGCTGAATGCTGCTAATTACCTCTTCTGGTTTAAACTCTTCGGGATTGCGTTTTACTTCCTGTACTATCACCAGTCGCTCAACGGCATCTACATCAATAGAAAAGGCTGCACCATAGTCGGGACGGAGGCAAGGATGAATTTGCTGCACTGTCCACTCTAGGTCTTGAGGATAGTGGTTAGTACCCCGGATAATGATCAAGTCTTTAATCCGTCCTGTGATGAATAATTCACCATTTTTCATAAAACCCAGGTCGCCTGTCCGTAGGAATGGACCTTCGTTGGTATCGACTGTACGGGCGCGAAAGGTACTTTCACTTTCTTCGGGGCGATGCCAATAACCGTCTGCCACGCTGGGGTCAGATACCCAAACCTCTCCGACTTCATCGGGTTGGCAACGGGTGAGGGTGTCGGGATTAACAATCGCTACTTTGGTATCACATACCAGCTGACCACATCCAGGAATAGCCCGCACTCCTTCTCCCCAAGCTGTGGCTTCGACAATTTTGTTTTTCTCAATTTCCGATGTTTTTACCAGGCAGAGTACAGGTGTTTGTCCTCTGGGACTTGTTGATACTAGGAGTGTATTTTCTGCCAATCCATAAGCGGGCGCGAAGGTTTCCCACCGGAATCCACAATTGGCAAACTTTTCAAAGAACTCTTCTAATACCCTAGGATTGATTGGTTCTGCGGCGTTACCTGCGGCTACCCAACTGCTAAGATCGAGGCTATCCAGTTGTATGTCGTTAACACGCCCAACGCACTGCTCATAGGCAAAGTTGGGAGCCTGACTGTGAGTACCCCGATAGCGCGAGATCGCCTTGAGCCAGCGAACCGGCTGTTTGATGAAGGCTAGGGGGGACATGACGTAGCAAGGATGACCATTGTATAGTGGCACAGTCAATCCTTCTACCAGCCCGTAATCGTGGAAATAAGGCATCCAGGTAATGGAAACACTTTGTGCATCATAGCCACAGGCTTTTTGAAGGTAGGCGCAGTGGTGCATGATGTTGTGGTGGCTGATCATCACTCCTTTGGGTGTGGAGGTAGATCCGGATGTGTATTGCAGATATGCCAGTGTATCTGGGCTAACTTGGGGATTTTGCCACTGGTCTGCCAGTTCTAAATCAATGTCTTCCGTGACTATCCAATTTATTTCCTGAAATTCTGGAAAATCTAATTCTGCTTCTTGCAGAATTGTTAAAAAGCGCTTCGTGGTTAGGGCAAAGGCAGCATTTGCATCTTTGACGATTGCCCGTAACCGAGGCAATGCTCGCTTTAGTCTTCCTGCATCGGGTGGTGGTACTGGTATGGCTATTACACCACCATAAAGACTACCCAAGAAAGCCGCTATGACATCCAATCCCTGAGGATAAAGCAATAAAGCCCGCTCGCCTTTGGCATTATGTTGCTGCAATAGTGCGCCTATGGCACGGGCTTGACGGTCAAGTTCTCCATAGGTTAACTTGGCTCCTTCTGTTTTTCCGTCGATGAGAAACATATAGGCAAGCTTGTCCATCTCATGAGTGGCACGCCAGCGTAGTAGTTCGACCAAGGTAGGGATGTTTGTCATTGGCAAAGTTTGGGTAGCTCGGCACTGAGTCATTTGGCGACTCCGAAAAAACTAGCAGAATATGAAATTTATGGAACTATACATATCTCCTCTATACGGAGATTGCTGTATAGTTATTTGGTCAATAACGTCAGTCTTACACTAATCTTACTCAATAGTGACAGATAAAACCCCTTTACGGAAATATTTCCTCGGTATTTTCACTAAAAAAATAAATTTAACTTTTACTAGCAATTTCCCGATTAAGTGTATCTGCGTGGTATAAGTACTGTGATTAAAGGATTTATCATCTTTCTGAGGATGTAGGCATAAAAGACGTTGATAAATTTTCTATGAAACTTATTTTATACGTGACAAATTTGTACCTTTGTATGATATGCGGATTTTTGGGAACCTACCCATTTTGGTTGTTAGTGACATACTCCACACACTCCCTTATGCCTTGCGGTCCCGTAAGGGATACAGGTGAGTGTGGGCTTCTCAGCGACTCCTAATCCGGACATTGACTGAGCTTTAAGACCGTGTGTCCCACGGTTCTTGATATTGATAGCGGCGTTCAAATCCCTGCACAAACTCGCATGACATACAGGACAATTGTGCATTCTTTGAGATAGCGGCTTTTTAACTTTGTGACCGCAACTAGAACATTCTTGGCTCGTGCTATTTGGATTTACAGCTATCACTTTCAAACCAGCATTTATGCCTTCGGCACGCTCCGCGAACGGCTTTGTTTGAAAGTATTTCTATAAACTGTCCCCATCCAGCATCGTTTACGCTTTTAGCCAATCTTGATTTAGCAAGTCCTTTAATATTCAGCTTTTCAACAGCTACTACATCGTACTTTTTTAGGAGATTATTTGCTGTTTTGAAATGAAAATCTTTGCGGGTATCTGATACTTTCTTGTGTTGAATACCAAGTTTTTTAATAGCTTTTTTACGACGATTAGAACCCTTTTTTCTGCGAGAAACACGACGTTGTGCTGACTTTAATTTACGTTCAGCTTTACGCAAAAACTTAGGTGCTGCAATTCTTTCATCATCTGAGGTGACAATAAAATCAATTAAACCTACATCAATACCAACAATATTATTAGCATTAAAATCAGGTTTAATTGTTGGAACTGTTTTATCGTCAAGACTTAGAGTTACATAATACCCGTCTGCTTTTTTGTGACAGACACAGTTTTAATATCAAACCTATCGGGTATTTGACGATGAACAATTACTTTAATGTCACCTATTTTTTTTTGATAGCGTAATTTTGTTGTTAATAAAGTGATGTTGCTTAAATTGAGGAAAAGTAAATGTTTTGTATTGCCCCGCACTTTTAAATCTAGGTCTACCAGATTTTTTACCGTTGCTATCACCTTTTAGCCATCTATCAAAAGCTAATTCAACTTTTTTAGGGACTTCTTGCAACACTTGAGAATGTATCTCTTTGTACCAGGGACGGTCTTTTTTTTAGTTGAGCTAATGATGCTTTTTGACTGTAATAATTCGGTTTATTTTTGAGTTCTGGCAAATGGCAAACAAAGATAGAACATCTATCAATAGGAGAACGGCACTGTTCATACCAATTAAACCGTTGAGCAAGCAAATAATTGTATTGATATCGCAACATTTCTAGTGTTCTGTCAATTTTTTCTGCTTGCTCTTTTGTTGGCTTAATTTTGTACTGGTATGAAATTCTCATTTATTTTGCCTCCTTGAATTATGTTAACATAACTCTATCCACGTTGTGTACATATTATGAAAAAAGATTTACACATAAAATTGAGTGACCGCAGACTGGATAAATTGCGTCAATACGCCGTAAACAAGGATAAGACCATGACACAAGTAATAGAAGAATTGATAGATAGCCTGCCTGAGAAAAAATAAATACTTTGGTAAAAACTTAACTATTGTTTTTACTTATTCCTGCGACGCAGAAAATTAATAAAAACAATGTTTCGTTTTTACCTCGCATTCATCCCACGCTCCTAAGAGTGAGCCGTGGGGCTTCTGCTGTTTAAGCTAAAATACCCACCCTCGCTTGCGAAGATGGGTAATATTACAAAGTGCTATTAGCTTTCTTGGGGGCAGTTACCCCGTGCTGAGTATAAACCTAGTTGCTTCAAGTCTTTGAGCAATCAACACTGACCTATATCATGTCCGGTTCAAGACTTATCATCAAGGCAGCAGGGGAGCGTTATCTCGATCTTGCTGTCTTGAAAGAAGGTTAGGGAGCCAGAGCGTTACCCCGAATTAAGCTACCAATGGTTTTGGCAGTAATTTTCAGTTGAGTGATGGGGTTAGCTGGAACCACTGTTTTATACAAATAACTATCGAATGTTAGTTTCTGTACATCCATGTCACCACACATTTCTACAAATGCTTCACGGGTAGCGTCGGAACGATAGAACACGCTTTGGAGAATGTCCAGAACTTTGTAGGTGAGTCCGTATTTCTTATCCCAACGCTTCAGATAAATCTTGAGGTCGCCTTCTGTGGGAATCCGCGCACCACTGTTGGAAGCTTCGACAATGGTTTCTGCACACATCCGCCCAGATTTAGCGGCAAAATAAATACCTTCACCAGAGGATTTGGTAACATAACCAGCGGCATCTCCCACCAAAGCTATGCGTCCAACAACGCGACGAGGACGAGGATGTTCGGGGATGGGATGCGCTTCTACTTTGATGATTTTACCGCCGGCTAATTTCTCAGAAGCACGGGCGCGAATACCAGCTTGCAGGTTTTTGATGCTGGCTTTGTTGACGTGCATTGTGCCAGTACCTACTGCTACGTGGTCATATTTGGGGAATACCCAAGCGTAGAAGTCGGTAGAAACGTCATCGCCAACATACATTTCGGCGAGGTCGTTGTAGTAGTCCATTTTGTCTTGGGGTAGACGAATGCGTTCTTGGAAAGCGATCGCATAATTATAATCCCCTGCATCCATTTCTTTAGCAATGCGGGAATTCGCTCCATCAGCCCCGATCACTAAATCCACTTTTAGGGTTTTGGCAATCCCCTGCGCCCCACCTTCTGTATGATCAACATAATGAATGGTATAGGGATCAGTGTTATTTGTGGGTATATCAAGTTTATGAACTGTGGCATTAATTAAAATTGCGCCTAATTTGGCCGCGCGATCGCGTAAGAAGCCATCCAAAACTTCCCGACGGCACATTCCTATATATTCATCTTCATTTATCAGATTGATATCAACCTCACGATTTGAAGGCGAAATCATTTTCATCTTCCGCACTCGACGGTCGATAATCTCTGGTGGTAGGTCAAATTCGCTCACCATACACAGAGGAATGGCTCCCCCACATGGTTTGGCGTTATCGAGCTTGCGCTCAATTAAGTAAGTTTCAATTCCAGCTTTTGCCAGTGTCTCAGCGGCAGATGAACCAGCTGGGCCTGAACCAACAACCGCAACCCGTAGTGTCAAAGGTTTTCTCCCAATCTTCACATTTACCCAGAAAATCCTATCACGGACTTTTGGTTGTTTTGGCGCTTTCCCTTAAGGTTTTGAGATAAATGCAATATTCTTTAACATTTCGACATAAAAACTGAGGTTAAAAACGGTCATTAGGATTTATGACTAGATATTAGTCGATGGTAACTAGAAGAATTAACTATTTCATACACATCTGACAAAATATGCAAGTTTCTTTGTGGGACTCTTTTGGTAGAAAAGTTGGTGTTTCTGCAATTACTGGATATCAACAACATATTTCCCCTTATAAAGGCTTTGTGTGCGCTCACCGAGTCTTGTATGGTGGTGAGTCTTGCTCTGGGTACATCAAGCGGATAATTGCTCAGGAAGGGTTAAAAGCTGGATTTGCCAAATCTCGTGTCAGATTTCAAAGTTGTCAGCAAGCAAATATAATTCTCAAATCCCAAGCTGAGGAACTAGAACCACCAACCACAGATGAAAATCAGCGAAAAAAGAAATCTCAGCCGATTGCTCCTAAATCATCTTGTCAAGATAGTCTTGATGTTGTGGATTTAGGAATTAATTGTGCTGAAATAAGTTGCGACTGTCCAGAAATATTGAATATAGCTCCTGATTGTAGTTCTCTAGAATGTGGTGCTACTGATTGCAGTTCCTTAGATTGTAGCGGTGCTGATTGTAGTTTTCTCGATTGTGGTGGTTGTGGATAGTGAATTTGGCTCGTCCTGATTAATCATTATAAGGTTGAGGATCAAGAATCTCTATATCACCAGGTGATACTTGCCTAATTCCACCAGTTGGATACAGGTCATCTGGATTCAGAATTTCTACAATTATTTTAGAACCACGAGTACCCAATGGATATCCACCAAAAACAGCATATTCACCTGTTTTCTTGATTTTCAAAATTAACTTGTAAACTTGTCCTGAAGGTTTAACAGCTTTGTACTCTCCACCTAACATCTGCTTCTCCTTAATCAAAAACTCTTTCAGCAATATTTCAGCCCGCTCATTACCTTTTGGTAAAAATTTTGGCAACCAGTATGAAGCTTTAGCTACTTGCTGGGGGTGTTCTGAATTTAATTTGTCAGATAAGATGTCGATAACACGGCGGTAGCCAAGACGCGGGAGTAAATATTTTAGCCAAAGTTCTATGCTACTAGCATTAGCTGTCTCTAGTCCTCGTTCAAGCAAAATTTCAAAATATGTTTTGTTCTTGAGTACGGCATTAGCCAACTTTAGACCGATGAGAGAACTTTTATCTAAAATGACGCTTATATCATCAAACCTAGCTTCCTCTGGTAAACTCATTAGCCTATCTTGCAAAGCTTTATGGTTTTCAAAATCATGATCAGCAATAACTCGGCTAGTCATGCTCTCTTTCCCATTAATATCTGAATTACGATGTTTGTGATCCGACGTAACTTCCATGCAATATCACTAAATATCATCTTAACAGACATGACTCAAAAAGTTCTCCTGGCAAACCTGAGTTTGCCATAAACTCAGCTTGAGGTTTATAATGTCCTGATGCATTATTCCAATTGCGGAGAATTCCTCTCTTATTGCGTCCTGAAAAGTATATCTGACCAGCGTATTTTACATCTTTTCCCATTGCTAAATCTACATGACCAATAGGTTCTGGGTAGCCTAAAATTCTAGCACTGGCTTTACGAATAAAAATGATTCCTTGTAAATCAACAACAAAATTATAGACTCCTGATGCAGTGCGTTCTTCACCTTTGTCTGTCACCTCTCTCCATTTTCCTTCCTTGAAAACAAGCCGTGATCTTTGAATGAATCTCAGTGAGTCTTCGGGAAACAAGTTATGGAACGTCTTCAATCCCCAAGATCCTCACAGTTTACTTCCCTCAACACAATTCTAATCTGAGTGTGCTACGTACATATTGATACAAGTCAATCTTTGTAATTCAATTCATCCAAAAGCAAGTGTTTTATGATATAAATAAAAACACGGTAATCCTAGCTGCAAGCCGTAGATTAATCATAGAGGTGTATAACCAGTGGGCATAGTAGTTGAGAATGTCTCTAAGCGATTTGGCAGTTTCCAAGCGGTTGATCAGGTAAGTCTAGAAATTAACAGTGGTTCACTGGTTGCTTTACTAGGTCCATCTGGGTCTGGGAAATCTACTTTACTGCGGTTAATATCCGGTTTAGAAATGCCCGATAGTGGCAAAATATTACTGACTGGGAAGGATGCAACATATCAAAGTGTGCAAGAACGAAATATTGGCTTTGTATTTCAGCACTATGCTCTATTTAAGCATTTGACTGTGCGACAAAATATCGCTTTTGGCTTAGAAATTCGCAAAGCACCGCCAAAGAAGATTAAGGGAAGAGTAGAGCAGTTATTAGAATTGGTACAATTGAGTGGATTAGGCGATCGCTATCCCTCTCAGCTTTCTGGTGGTCAAAGACAACGGGTAGCCTTAGCTAGAGCATTGGCTGTAGAACCGAATGTATTATTACTAGATGAACCATTTGGCGCATTAGATGCCAAAGTCCGTAAAGATTTACGCGCTTGGTTGCGTCGTCTCCATGATGAAGTTCATGTCACCACGGTTTTCGTTACCCACGACCAAGAAGAAGCAATGGAAGTGGCAGATGAAATCGTAGTGATGAATAAAGGAAAAGTTGAACAGGTAGGGACTCCAGCGCAAATTTACGACCATCCTGCGTCAGCCTTTGTGATGAGTTTTATTGGCCCTGTGAACGTATTACCAAGTTCTTCCAAAATTTTCCAAAGCAGTGGTTTCGATTCTGTCAACCCAGAAGTATTTTTGCGTCCGCAAGATGTGATCGTGGAAAAGGTCGCTAACGGTACAACTGCACCTGCTAAAGTTAACCGTGTGATTCATCTGGGTTGGGAAATTCAAGTAGAATTAGCGTTAGATGATGGGCAAATGGTGACAGCACATTTAACACGTGATCGCTTTGATGAGTTGAAATTAGAACCACAAGAGCGTGTGTATGTCAAACCCAAAGACGCTAAGTCATTCCCTATTTATTATTCGATTTAAAAGAACTTCAACCACAAATCTAGGAGCAGGGTTTAAGTTACAGTAGTGAAAAATTGTCTCCCTTTTTACCTGCTCCATTATCTCTATCTACCCCATGGCATAAACCATCTGCACAAGAGCTGATTATATTAAGTCCGGTTAATTGCAGATCAAAAAACTCTCCGCGCGCTTGCTTAATGATAAACAGTAAACCGGACACTATATTAGGGGTGAAATATTTGATATTGGGTCATTAAACAGATTTAATACCAATACCATAATCTATACACTGATAACATCAACAAATAAAATTGACATAATGAAGTTGACAAAAATAGTAAATAGTCAGCTTAAAGATTCTATGGCATTTGATACTGTTGGTGCTGCTGTCGGTTTTGTTACTCATACCACTAACCGCATTATCTCAGCGTTTATTAACCAAACTCTTTTTCAGGAAAATATCATTAATTTACCTGCCAAAGTTCAGGAAGTTAGACAAGATCAGCGAGTGCTTCAGGCAGAAATAGACTATTACAATCGTCGAGAAGCCAGAAAAAAAGAATTCTTACAAATTCAAAAAATACGTACTGAGACAAATTTACAAATTCCAGCAGATGGAGATGGAAAAGAGGAAAGGTTGCAGCAAATTAAGCAAGAAGAAATAGAAGATAGAAGTAAGTTAAGCATCTTATATCTAGATTTGAGCCGAGAAACAACTGCTAATGAAATCGCACTTAAACAAAAAGAAATTCAGGGAATTTTTGACCAGCAGAAGTGGCCGGGTGTCTTAAGTCGTGATGAAGCACAAAGAATTTTTGTAGATGAACAAAAGAAACCACGTTTATTGATGTTAGTTCCTCCACCAGATATTAGCGATGACTTTCCCATATCATTCCGTGATAGTCTCAAAAAAGAAATCCGCAATCAATTAAAATTATTTTTAGAGAATTATTATCCCCTTGGTAGTGATTTCTGCCCTGTAGAATTTTATGGTAAATATTTTGAGCGCTCAGTTTTCGATGCTGAAGTCAAGCAGTTGGAAACGATTTTATCTGCTGTACCCACAGCAATTATTTACACTGATATTACAGACCATGAAATTTACTTTAATGTTAGATTTTGGGGACTACAAGAGCCAGTATCTTTATCTTTTGAACCTTTGAACTGGGAAGAACTCAAAAGACAACTAGAAGAAGCAGGAAATGATGAAACTAAGTGTTGGCGGGCAATTAGGCAAACTATTGTGATTCTGCATAAGCTATTAGCAGCATTTTTAGCAGATTGGTACTACTTGAATATCAACCCTAATTATGAACCTCAGTTATTTAAATTAGGTTCAGATTTTCCTTCAATATGGACTGATAAAATGATGGAAAAGCTAAAATTAATTAGGCAAACATATAGAAATATTTATAATAATGAATTGAAAGTATTAGCCAGTTCTCAAAAAGAAAGACCAAAATTTTGGCGCTGTGTTAATACGCTTTATGGGCATTCCGATCAAATTTTTTCTGTTGCTGTCAACCCTGATGGCAAAACCTTTGCTAGTGGAAGTGCAGATCACAACATTAAAGTTTGGAATATAGAAACTGGTGAAATAATTCATACATTAACTGGGCATTCAAACTATGTTCGCTCCGTTACTTTTTCCCCTGATGGACAGACCATTGCGAGTGGTAGCTATGACAAAACATTTA
Source organism: Anabaena catenula FACHB-362 (assembly GCF_014698735.1). Taxonomy (GTDB): domain Bacteria; phylum Cyanobacteriota; class Cyanobacteriia; order Cyanobacteriales; family Nostocaceae; genus Anabaena; species Anabaena variabilis_A. Next base: position 6,589 of record NZ_JACJTQ010000034.1, on the reverse strand, counting down.
AGCTATGGCATTCCCTTAAAGGTAAAACATTCATTGAGCATTCAGGTGGTTTAACTTCAGTTGCTTTTAGTCCTGATGGTAAAACTTATGCCACTGGAAGTTTAGATTCAACAGTTAAGATATGGGACTTAAGCAATGAAAAGTTAATGTATACTCTCACCGCACATGAAAATTCTATTAACTCAATTGTCTTTAGTATAGATGGTCAAAATCTCATTAGCGGTGGTTGTGATCAAAGTATCAAGATCTGGAATCTAAAAACTGGTATGGTAGATATTACCATTACCAATCAAGAGTCTGTTAATACTATAGCAATTAGCCCTGAGGGGAAAATTTTTGCCACTGGTAGTGATAATAATACAATTAAACTTTGGGATTTGGCGACAGGAGATCTGATTCACACATATTACGGCCATACCAATTGTGTAACCAGTGTTGCTTTTAGTCCTGATGGTAAGACTTTAGCCAGTTGCAGTAATGATAAAACAATTAAGCTTTGGCATCTAGGGACAAAAGAATTAATCAATACTCTCTCAGAACATTCATTAACTGTTTATTGTGTAGCTTTCAGCCCTGATGGAAAAACTATAATTAGTGGTGGTGCGGATAATACTATCAAAATTTGGCAGCATGATTGATATCGTCAACTCCTGCGGTGAGTTGACAATTCCAAATTTAAATTAATTAATTTAAAATTTTGATTTGGAGTCTATGTGTAAAGTGCAGATGCCGCCAAATCAAAATTCCATAACCTGGATTTCATCAAGCTGGTTAATTACCACATCTGCACCTTGAACATTACCTGAATTACCAATCCAAGTAATACCAATGCAACCTGCGGCTTGAGCATTCCGCGCCATTTGCATATCACCGACGGAATCACCTACCATGAGTGTTTTACCTGGGTCTACTCCCAAATTTTGGCAAGCTTGCAAAAATAGTACTGGATCTGGTTTACTTGGTCCTTCATCAACTCCCATTTCGAGTTGAAGATAATTGCCTAACTGGTGATGGGTGACAAATTTCGACACATCTTGAGTTGTGGCGGCTGAGAGGATGCCAAGTTTTAAACCTGCTGCTGATAAAGACTTCAGCACCTCCAAGCTACCCACAAACAGCGGTGAAGGAGTTCTATCAATGTATTGTTCAGCTTCTTCCAAAGCTTGACGGGCGATTTTTAAAGACTCAAACCATCCTCGACCAGTTTCGGCAATATATGCAGCTGCGGCGACTTCTGTTTCTCGGCGACTGGCTACTGCTATTAAACCAGCAGGATCTAATTTATCGCTATTAATACCAAAAGCCATCAATAAAGGTTCCCCAATTCCGGGAATTTGCGCGTCTATCATTCGTGCGCCTCTTTGTCCAAGCGATCGCAAATAGGCTTCTGAGTCTTCTAAAGTCCCATTTTTATCAAATAAAATTGCCTGAATATCAGAAAACTTGATTTCTCTACATTTAATAGTCGGCATCAGTTATTAATCCCCTATTAGCACAAAAAAAGAGGGAAAATCCCTCTTTATTAAATGATTTGATGCGCTAAGTTGCAAGTTACTGCAACTAACAATGTATTACTCTTCAATAGCGGCTGGGATCTCTTCATCAGTTTCAGTTGCTGGTGGGATTTCTGCTTCAGTTTCTGCAACTTCCACAGCTTCTACTGCTTCCACAGTTTCTACAGCTTCCACAGCTTCTGCAACTTCCACAGCTTCTACTGATTCCACTGGTGTCGCAGTGATACCTTGCTGTTTCGCTAACATCTGTTCCCTATACTTAGCTGCCATTTCTTCGGCCTTATCATAGACCAAATCACGGTTCTTAATCATGTCACCGGGTTCAGGTTCCAACTGTTTGGTAGACAGAGAAATCCGTCCTCTTTCTGCATCCAAGTCAATGATCATCACTTTCACTTCATCATTGACATTGAAGACGCTGTGAGGTGTGTCAATATGCTCGTGGGAAATCTCAGAAATGTGGAGTAGTCCGCTAACACCACCAATGTCGATGAATGCACCGTAGGGCTTAATACCGCGAACAGTACCAATTACTACTTCACCAACTTCCAAGCGGTTCATCTTGCGCTCAACTAGCGCCCGACGATGAGAGAGAACTAAGCGATTACGTTCTTCGTCTACTTCTAGGAATTTCAACGGTAGTTCTTCGCCTACCAATTCTTCTTTAGGTTTGCGGGTACTGATGTGGGAGCCGGGGATAAAGCCGCGCAATCCCTCAATTCGTACCAATGCTCCCCCACGGTTAGTGGCAAACACACCAGAACGGACAGTAGCATCTTCTGCTTGTAACTGCCGTACTCTTTCCCATGCCCTCATGTATTCAATACGACGAATGGAAAGGGTTAACTGACCATCTTCGTTTTCATCAGTGAGGATGAAAAATTCCCGTGTTTCGTTTGATTGTAAGACTTCTTCCGGGCTATCCACCCGGTTAATAGACATTTCCTGTATAGGTATGTATGCTGCTGTTTTAGCACCGATGTCAATCAGAGCGCCGCGCGGCTCTATACTGAAAACTGTACCTGGCACAACATCACCAGGGCTAAAGTGATAATCGTACTTATCGAGTAGAGCAGCGAAATCTTCGTGAGTAAATCCAATTTCTGTAGCGGTTAAGTTCTGATTGACCATGCTGATTTGTTCCTGGTTCTGTTCTCCGTCAAGTTTTTGCCACAATTAACAATGTGTATTTGACAGTCTGCTTCTAATTAAGAAAAGCAGATTCTTGCTTCACGGGGAGTCTAATGACTTTACCCTCCACAAGCATCCATTGTCTGTCCCACAACGGGTAAGGGCTTTTTTTAAAGAAGTTTACACTTACACCTTTGTTTATCCTAGCGCAGAAGAGCTAGGTTCACACATATCAACTTCCAGATAGGAAATTATATCACATATCAAAAAGTTTTTCAGTAGTTGGCAGTTGTAGCCTCACAAGTTTAGCAAAAGAAAATCGCAAGATTATCCGTTGCTACCTAAAACAGGCGGCAACGGATAGAATCTTTAGATTGCTTTACAAGCCTGGTAATAGGAATCTACTTATCTTTTCTTTCAAAGCGGGGAGGTTCGCGGAATGCGATCGCAAAAAAGAGAACGCCTATTGCCAAAGTCAAAATCAAGATGTATGCAACACTTTCCATATTACGAGTTCCTGTTTATCCAGCCAGTAATATTAGTGTACCAAGGACTGGGATTAGGTGTTGGATAATATCCCCAGTTCCTAATGCCCAGTTCCCCAAGAATTAGAGAGCTTCTTTCCGGCGGGTTGATTTGTCACCCACTTTCTGGAACAGACCCCATTCTACTTGCTCTTCTAGATCTGCTTCCACACCAGCAAATACGTCTCGGTAGATTGTCCGAGAACCGTGCCACAGGTGTCCAAAGAAGAACAGCAGCGCAAATACAGCGTGACCAAAGGTAAACCAACCTCTGGGAGATGTGCGGAATACGCCATCTGAGTTCAAGGTTTCCCGGTCAAATTCAAATATTTCGCCGCCTTGAGCCTTACGGGCATATTTCTTCACATCAGCAGGATCTGTAAAGGTTTTGCCATTGAGATCACCGCCGTAGAAGCTAACAGTAACGCCTGTTTGCTCAAAGCTGTATTTGGATTCTGCCCGACGGAAGGGGATATCAGCGCGGATAACACCATCAGCATCAGTCAGAATTACTGGGAAGGTTTCAAAGAAGTTAGGTAAACGACGGACTGTCAGTTCCCGACCTTCAGAATCTTTGAATACCGCGTGACCTTGCCAAGATTGAGCAATGCCATCACCCTTAACCATTGGCCCTGTACGGAACAGACCACCTTTGGCGGGACTATTACCTACGTAATCGTAGAAAGCCAGTTTTTCGGGGATTTGTGACCAAGCTTCTGTAAGGCTTGCACCTTGTCCAACACTAGTTTGCACACGGCGCTCAATTTCTTGACGGAAGTAGCCTTGATCCCACTGATAACGGGTAGGGCCAAACAGTTCGATAGGGGTGGTAGCGTTACCGTACCACATAGTACCAGCCACGACGAAAGCGGCAAAGAACACCGCTGCGATACTGCTGGAAAGTACTGTTTCAATGTTCCCCATCCGTAGGGCTTTGTAGAGCCTTTCAGGGGGTCTAACTGTGAGGTGGAATAAACCAGCAATAATGCCAACAACACCAGCTGCAATGTGGTGTGCCACAACGCCACCGGGGTTATAGGGGTTAAACCCGGCTGGTCCCCATTCTGGTGCTACTGCCTGGATGCTACCAGTTACACCAAAGGCATCAGAAACCCACATACCGGGGCCAAATAGTCCAGTGAGGTGGAAAGCACCAAAACCAAAACAAAGTAAACCAGATAAGAACAGGTGAATGCCAAACATTTTTGGCAAGTCTAGTGCAGGTTCGCCGGTGCGGGGATCTCTAAAAAGTTCCAAATCCCAGTAAACCCAGTGCCAAACGGCTGCTAGGAATAACAGACCGGAAAGAACGATGTGAGCCGCAGCCACGCCTTCAAATGACCAGAAACCAGGATCAGTTGCTTGAGCGCCAGTAACGCTCCAACCGCCCCAAGATTGGGTGACACCTAACCGTGACATGAAGGGGAGAACGAACATCCCTTGTCGCCACATGGGGTTGAGAACTGGATCACTGGGGTTGTAAGTGGCCAGTTCGTACAGCGCCATTGAGCCAGCCCAGCCAGCAACTAGGGCTGTGTGCATTAAGTGTACAGAAATCAGCCGACCTGGATCGTTCAGAACAACTGTATGTACTCGGTACCAGGGTAGTCCCATCGACTACAATCCTCCTAGATGAGTTAGTTTACAAAGCAATTTTCTTACTGAGGTTCTCATAAAAGACGGTCGTTTCTTAGAGAAGTCTCTGAGTTTTTTGTTATTGCCAGTCTTGAGTTTTACCACAGATCAGCCTGTGGTTTAGCAATGCTTATCAGCTACAAAAGCTTTATCCTTGAGAGTTGCGAAAAGCCTGTATAACTGCCGAGGGTTTGTCAGCAGGCAAAAGCCGATAAGACTTTTGGGTGGGGCTTGTGAACTTTCAGGAGGTTTCTGTTTGAGCGTTGACGCGATCGCTAAGGAAAAATGAGAATGTTTTAAAAAGTGTAACTTTTGATGGAACTCTTTGCAAGCGTGTAAATAGATGCGATTACCTAGCTTGTGTCTCAAATATCGCTACCAAACCCTAAGCTACTGCTGATTATCATCAGATCTATCTGGAAAGCTGAAGTTTTTTAAGTCCACAATACCCGGCATAAAACCAAATTGGGGTTTTCCCTGGCGAACTGCTTGCAGCAGCGCTTCACTATCGCTTGTTGAATAATTACAAGTTTTATTTTAGACTGAGGTGACGCATAGAAATTCTGGCTATTAGGGAGAAATCCGGGAAAAGCCTGTAATTTGTCACCAAGCTAAGTATATATCCCGAAAAAATTGTATAATACTGGATATTGACGATAGGCATAATTTTTCTTGATATAGTCTGGATATTATTAACCTTTTTTACTTTTTATGGCAGGTTTAAATGGACGGAATTGAATTTATTGAGTGCAATATTGTTGCTGGAGTTGCTGAAATAACGCCAGAATTAGCAGAAACTATTCTAAACAATAATAATGACGGTAATCGCCCACTAAAAAAAGATCACATAAAAATGTTAACCGATAGCATTAAACGTGGTGAATGGATGTTAAATGGGGAAAGTATTGCATTTTCAGAAACTGGGCGTTTATTAGATGGACAGCATCGTTTGACCGCATGTGTAAATAGTGGAAAATCTTTTAAAACTATTGTTATAAAGGGAATTGAAGATGATTCTGCTTTTGGGACAATTGATATTGGTAAGCCTAGAAGTGTAACCGATTTAATGAGTCTTAAAGGACTTCCAAAAGCTCCATTATTTGCAGCGATAGCCAAACAACATAAAGCATGGATAGAAACAGAAGAAGAAAATAGGCATAAATTCACGCTTGCCACAAGAAAATATACCGAAAGAAATATAGCCTTACATGGTGAAAAACATGTATCTGTTATATTACCAGCATTTGAAGCCGCTCAAAAATTAGGTAGAAAAAGTGCAGCGATAGGTTTCGCCGCACTTTTAATTTTAGATACAGCTATGGATGATGGAGAGGAATTCTTTGGTGAGCTTGAAAGTATCTGGAAAAAGGAATGTAGTCCTGAACCACAAAGCCCAACCTTTGTTTTACATAAGTTGATTTGTGAAGAGGAACATATTTTTAGACCAGCAAAAATGACTTTTTTGGCAGCTTTGACTATTAAAGCATTTAATGCACACCTTAAAAAGGAGCAAATAAAAAAACTACTCTGGCAACCTACGGAAGGCTTTCCAAGTGTAGAGGGGTGAAGATTTAGTGAGATCGCCTATTTTGTAGGTAAGGAAAAGATACAAACCCTAACATTATCTCTTCCTTACTTTTACTTTAATCCTAAAATTTCTAGGCTAGAATTTAACTAATAGACATCTCCGAAAAAGAATTAAATTATGGTATAAGAATATAAAAGTGTATTTTTTGGTAAGACGTTATGGGCAGTATATTTGAATATATTCAGAGCAATCCTCAC
>NZ_JACJTQ010000033.1 GCF_014698735.1 Anabaena catenula FACHB-362 | reverse complement strand
TCAGATTGACCGTGTTAGCCTGTGGACTAGATCGTGCCGACACGAATAGGATGAAGCAGGAAGAAAAAGCTGGTAATTGTTAGCATTTGTTAGCTTTTTTGTATCGGTTGACTGCTACTGCTAATCCATCAATTGCTATAAGAATTTGATTAAGGCTAAACCCACGTTGCTGGGCGCGGCTTAATTCTGGGTCTAAAACTGGTCGAGAGGACTGGGCAAAGGTTAGTTGACTATCAATTAATGCCTGTATCCCAGTACCTGAACCAGGCGCGATATTACTAGGTTGCAGATAACGTAACCAAAACTCTGGTCGCACTTTTTGGATTTCTGAATCAATTGCTAGTCAAATCGGGGCCCAAGAGGTGCTGCCACCGTAATTAAATAATCCTGTGGGGATATTTGGTACAGAGGCGAAGTTTTTAACCCTGGGTTGTTCTGAGGTATTCTGAGTTTGGTTTTTACTACCAGAAATAGAATTATTGGGATCAGAGCTAATAATTTTATTCAAGTCAACATTCGATTTTCTGGTAAACCACCAAAAACCTCCCGCTATTAGTAACATCGTTGTTAACAGAGATAAAACGAGAATAAGTGTTTCATTTTTTGTGGACATACTGAATTATTCACCCTTGTCTATATAGATGTTGATAGAGGTTGATAGAAACAATACCGTTACAGTATCCGTTTTATCATTATTATTAACTCTTAAATAAAGCGATTAATTTTTTAACTAATTCAGGAGGTTTAAGTAGCCGCTTTCTAGCGCTCCGACTTGACGCTAAATCTCCGTTACAAAACTTAATTACAAATTAAGTTGGTGGTAGCCTGCCGGAGGCATTATTACGAATTACGAATTATTTTAACTTGTCTCGTATTGGCTCAAAATCATACCCAGTACGGGAGCGATTACCGGGAACAATTTTCACAAGTTGGACTGGGGCATTGCGATCGCCTGATTGTAAAAAGCGAATTGCGCCAGAAGCACCAGAAGCTGCAAAATCTGACGAAACTAAAGCTTGTTGAATTCCAGACCGGGTAGGATTAATTTCTAGCGCCGCCATAAACGCTTTTGTGGCATCATAGGCCAGGGCAGTACGCCAACTTACATCACCACTCCATAACTTGCGAGACTTTTGGGGAAAATCTGACTTTGTGTCACCATCAATATGCCAGGGAACGGCCACTACCATTCCTGTTGCTTGTTCTCTACCAATTTCTAAAGTTTTGAGGCTATAAACATCATCGCCTCCCAGTAAAGTTAAGCGTTTCTGATTCACTTGAACTACTTGTAATGTTTTGTCCAAAGTTTCAGTATTCGCCGCTAACATCAACACTTCTGCTCCTTCTTGAATTGCCCGTTCTACACTTTTAGCTGCACTAAAATTCCCCTGAGATAAATCAACCTCGCTGGATATTTGTCCACCTTCCAAAGCCAGAGAGGAAACAAACTCAGATTTTAAAGATTGGCTATAGTTACTTTGAGAATTGAAGAAAACTACAGCTTTCTTTTTCTGCAAGGTTTTTACCATGTAGTTAGCTAAGGTTCTAGCAGCCATAAAATCACTGGGAACTGTGCGAAGAACATAGCGGCTAAAGTTAGAAAGTTTTACTGAAGTACTGGTAGGAGAAATAGCTACAAGTTCTCCAGAAGAATAAACAGCACCTGCTGCTAAAGTGGCATCACTTGTATTAGGACCAACTACACCTAATACTTCCGAATTTTTAACTAAATTGGCAGCAATTTGTTGAGATATTTCTGGATTATCATCGTCGTTAGCTATGCCTACTTTTAAGAGAACTCCCTTAATTCCCCCAGCAACATTAATTTCATTTTGGGCTTGAGCAATACCCCGTAAAATTTCTAAAGCAGCATTTGGGTCATTACCAATAGGTACAGATGCAACAATAGTATGACTTTTGCTATTTCCAATCCGGGCATTATTCAGATATATCAGTGCTTCTGGATCGTTTGGTTTGAGTTTTAGGGATGCTGTTAAATCGGTAATTGCTTTGTCATAACTTTTATTAGCTAAAGCCTCTATGCCGTCTTTTCTAGCTGAAGATATTTCTCCGGGAGTTAAGGATTTATCTCCAAAACTAATCCTTTCGCTAATTGATTTGTTACTATTATTGGTTTGATTGCCAGCGGTATTACTCCCAACATTAAACCCAGAACTATGAATAAACCACCAAATCCCACCACCCACTAAACCTGTTGTCAATAGTAGAGATAAGACTAAAATTTTAATTTCATTTTTGTTTGACATAGCTGAGTTTTAATAGGGTAGAATTTGCTATTTAATTGTTCTGACAAAGTTCTGCTGGCTTAATTTAAATCACTTGATTCTGATAAATCCAGCCTTTTCAATTAGTTCTTGACCTTGAGGTGTTAGTAACCAATTTGCATAAGCTTCCCCAGCTTGTTGATCGGCTTGACCATTCTGTTTGACAATCACAAATAAATTGCGGGTTATTGGGTAATTTCCACTACGAAAATCTTGATTATTTAACTGGTTACGCTTACCAGGACATTCAGATTGAGGTATTAGAGGTTGTTGGTATGGAGCAACTAATTGACTGCTTGTCCGCCCGATTGGGAGAGATTTAATTGTACATTGGGGAACAATCTCTGGAGCCGAAGCGTAGTAAATTCCACCTGGAGTAGTGGCTATTTTTCTAATAGCTTCTGTCGTTGTACCAATGTAACTAACATTGCTACCAAATTTATCTTTATTGAGGACATTTTCCACAAAAAATTCTACTGTTCCTCCTGCTTCTTTGCTACGAGATAAAGGTGTAATAGGTAGATTTAATCCACCTACCTGTTGCCAATTAGTAATTTTGCCAGTGTAAATATCTTTAATTTGGGCAACGCTTAAACCGGATACATTGAGTTTAGGGTGAACTGCGATGGCAATCCCATCAATTGCTACAGGAATTTCTTTGAGACTAAATCCTTTTTGTTGAGCTTGTGTATTTTCTTCTGCTTTGATTGAACGAGATGATTGAGAAAAAGCTAGTTGATTATCTATCAACATTTTAATACCAGTTCCTGAACCTGGTTTATCAAAAAGGGGTTGTGTGTATCGTAAAATAAACTGAGGGCAAATTGTTTGCAGTACTGAATCTACGTCTTTACGTATGGGAGACCAGGTAGTACTTCCACCATAGTTAAATGTGCCTTCAGGGATAGTGGCTACATTACAACTAGGTGATGAATTCGGACTTTTCGATTTATCAACTAAGTTCTCAGAATTAGAACTATTAATTTTTGCCCAACGTTCCATTAAAAACCATAAGCCTCCAAAAATTAACCCACAGGTAATAATAAGAGATAAAAGCAGCCTAAGCGTTTCATTCTTGTGAGACATACGTGGCTTTCTTAAGGTTAATTGGTTCTAAAGTATTGAAGATAAGAGTTTATAAATAAGTTTAAATAAGGTTGTCATAGCGATAGTTATTAAAGCAGCAGCAACTGTAAAAATCAATATTTGCTGAATGGGAAGACCTCCCCGTAAGTAAGGGATGAAAAATATAATTGCAAAACTAACTGTGGGAATAATGAGCAGATCAAATTTTTCAATCCAGCGCTTAGTTTGACTAAAAATCAGACTTCCTAAAATCACAAAAGCAATAGCTAAAGTAATAATCGGGTTTTTGACTAAACTAAAAAGAGCGATCGCTATTAATGCTCCCTCAAAACCGCTAAAAGCTGCCCCAGCCAATAATTCCCAAGTTGCAAAAGCCGGTTGAACTGGTATTGGTCGCTGAGGTGGTTGTGGTAGAGGTTGTTGTTGTGGTAGAGGTTGTGGTAATACTGTTGGCGGAACTGAGGGAGCAAAAAGGGCTTCCAGCACTTCCTGGGCTGACTGAAAGCGTTGACTAGCAGCAGCCAGCAGCATTTTATCTAAAATATCAGCTAATCGGGGGCTAACGGTGATTTGAGAACGCCATTTCCACTGGTTGGTATAGGCATCAAATAGCTGATTTGCCTCTTGTCCTGTCATTAAAGTGATGAGAGTAACCGCAAAAGCGTATAAATCTGTAGATGGGAATACTTGACTTCCTGACATCTGTTCAGGTGGTGCAAATCCCATAGAATAGATGCCCGTGGAAGCAGCAGAACCAGATGGGGAATTGGCAACTTGTTTAACTGCGCCAAAATCTAACAAAAAGAGTTTACCATCCCGACGACGCATGATATTAGAAGGTTTAATGTCTCTGTGAATAATGCCTCTGTCGTGAATAAAAGTCAGCACTGGGAGAATTTCTCGGAGTATTTCTAGCACTTGGACTTCAGAAAAATTCCCATTTTGAATTAATTCTTCTTCCAGGTTTTGCCCATCAATATATTCTTGGACTAAATAAAAAAACTGGTTTGGCTGACTTGGTTGCAAGCTGGGAAGTGTGATAGTAAAAAAAGCAAATAGGTTAGGTATTTGCTTGTGTTCATTACCTATTTCTTCTAAAGTTTCTGCTTCTTGTGTAAATAAAGTTCTTGCCTTTTCTAAGGCTTCTTCTGTTAAATTACCGCTTGGTTGAAATTGCTTAACTACACATTGACGCATTTTTGGTGTATCACGATCAATCGCCAGAAAAGCAGCGCCAAATCCTCCTTGTCCCAAAAGTTTAATGGGCAAATAGCGGTCACGCAAAATCAGTGGCATCCCACAGCTTGTACAGTATTTTTGCTGTGTAGTTTTTAAAGTTGTAATATCATCTAAATCAGCAAAATGGTTTTTTGGGCGCAAGCAATGTGGACGAGTGCAGTAAACTTCCATATTAGTTTTTAGTCATTAGTCATTAATCATTAGTCACTAGTACCGCTTTCTCGGAAATCCTGCGGTACTAATGACTGTTAACCTTTGACAAAATGTTTAGTCTGCGTTAGATGAATTGAGCGTTACGGTATCTAATGTAGTTCCGAGTAGATCCTTTGGTGATAATTTTAACGTATCTTCATTCCATCCAGGAGTAGCAAACTGAGGTAAGATTTCCTGACTGAAGGCTTCTGCTGCTTTGGAACGATAACGATTGGGATTAACAATCAGCCACAGGGTTCGCTTGACAACTACACCTTCAATGGGAGTACGGTGTAGCACACCCATTTGTAATTCTTTAGCGATCGCAGAAGTAGAGACAAAGGCAGCCCCTAAACCAGATTGCACAGCATTTTTAATAGCTTCTATGGAATTTAGTTCCATTTCAAATTTAAAACGTCTGGTATCAATCTCACAGCGTGCTAACACCTGATCAATGACTTTGCGGATAGTAGATTGAGAATCGAGAGCAATGAATTGTAGTTTATATAGGTCTTCTTTTTGAATTGTTTCGAGTTTAGCAAAGGGATGGAATGTCGGTAAAATTAGCGCCAGTTCATCTTCTGCGTAAGGAACAATTTCTAAAGATTCTGCCAGTTCACCGGGAATCTCTCCACCGATGATAGCTAAATCGACTTGTCCATTAGCCACACTCCAAGCCGTGCGGCGGGTAGAGTGGACGTGCAATTGCACTGCCACATCTGGATACTTTTGTCGGAACATTCCAATCATGCGCGGCAAAAGATAAGTGCCGGTAGTTTGAGAAGCCCCGACAATTAAAGTACCGCCTTGGAGATTTTGTAAATCTTCAATAGCACGACAAGTTTCTTGGCACAGACTGAGGATTTTTTCACCGTAGCTCAGGAGTAGATGCCCTGCTTCGGTTAATTGGGCGCGTCGTCCTCCCCGATCAAATAAGGGGACATCCAGTTGGCGTTCCAGGTTTTGTACTTGCAAACTGACTGCTGGTTGGGAGACGTAAAGACTATCAGCGGCGCGTTTGAAGCTCCCTTCTGCGGCGATCGCTTTGAGAATGCGTAACTGATCTAAAGTGAAAGGAAGGTCAGACATAAGGCTCAACCCACAAACTTTGAAAGGAGCGATTTTGGCAATAAATCAAGGTGAACAGCAATAAGCCAGGCATGATTTATTACAACTTCAACTTAGAGGCTGGACTTGGAAAAGACATTACCACAACATCTTGGCTAAAGTCCTCTTGTGTATAATCTGTTAAAGGTTAAGATGCTTACCAATACTAGCTTCTTTCATTTTGAATTCTTTAATTTTTAATTTTGAATTGAGTTGTGTCTATGATGCTGAATCCTTGGTTTACCTCCAGTCATTTTGTCATGCTGGGGTTACAGTTAGCTTTTGCGATCGCGCACAGTGGAGGCGCGGCTTTGCGTCCTTGGGCAGAAAACTACATCGGACCTAGGTTTTATCGCATTTTATTTGCATTAATCAGCTTACCCTTGGCTGTCATCTTAATTGTTTACTTTTTTAATCACCGTTATGATGGCTGGCAACTTTGGCAAGTGCAAGGTATACCAGGAATACAACCACTCGTTTGGGTGCTGTCAGCGATTTCCTTTTTATTTTTATATCCTGCTACATTCAATCTACTAGAAATTGCGGCTATTCAAAAGCCCCAAGTTCATCTGTATGAGACAGGAATTATTCGTATTACCCGTCATCCCCAAATGGTGGGACAAGTCATTTGGTGTGTTGCCCATACTCTCTGGATAGGCACTACCTTTACACTTGTGACATCATTAGGTTTGGTGCTACACCACTTATTTGGGGTTTGGCATGGCGAGCGTCGCTTAAGCAACCGCTATGGAGAAGCCTTTGAAACGGTCAAACAGCGAACTTCAATTATGCCCTTTCAAGCTATTCTTGATGGTCGTCAATCTCTCAAATGGCAGGAATTTCTCCGCCCTGCCTATGTAGGGGTAAGTATTTTTGTGGCGTTGCTGTGGTGGTCACACCCGCTGTTATTCGTAGCAACTAGTAGGTTAGGATGGTAGTTTTAAGTGATCCCCAATATAAACAGAAAATACCAATTTAATCCAAATTTGGACTTATCAATTACCACCAAATCAATGTAGGATGAATGTAAATACATGTCTGTGAGATTTTCCTCAGTCGGTTTGAGATTTTAGATTGGTAGTTGCTGGTCAAGTTACTTTCCTGGGGAGGAAACGGCAATCAGGAGTTGAACAACAAAAAAAGCCACCGTGAATGTCGCGCTGGCTTTTTTGTCAGCAACGTCTTAAATGCGTTTAAATGTGGACTAACTTACACCTACTTTGAGCGCTGATATCAGCAAAAGCTGACTTGCCAATCTCCCATACTGGTAGTTACTTTGATATAAAAACCTTATAAATCAAGAGGCGTCATGGTGTTGTCGGTTAGTGAGCGGACATTTACTCAAGAAGTTTTAGAATCTCCAATTCCGGTTTTAGTTAATTTTGAGGCTCCTTGGTGTGGCTTGTGTCGCATCATCCATCCCCTGCTGTTGCAATTTCAAGCTCAATGCGGCGACGAAATTAAACTTGTTGGAGTTAACGCCGATCAAAATTTCAAGCTATCTACCACCTACAGACTTAAATCACTACCAACTTTACTGTTGATTGAAAAAGGCATAGTCCGACAACGCTTAGAAGGTTTTCGCAGTAGAGATGATTTACGTCAAGCTTTAGAAGAAATTAAACTCAACTACAGTAGTAGTCATAAAACTTACAATATTCCCAAAACAGCAGACTTGGAGTGCCGCACAGTGTAATTGGAAACCAAAGGCAGGTATGCAGGAGGTGGAAGTTTTCTGGAATTTTGAATTTTGAATTTTGAATTGATTTGTCCCCAAATCTAAAACCATGCTTAACACCCCACCTAATGAGCTTTAGGTGGGGTATTTTATCATCTAGGGTGTGTGTCACAATTATTAACAGTTCCGACCTGGATAGTTGCCTGTGGAAGAAACTTCTACACTACTATCCTAACTTAGTCAAGAATTTTAAAAGTAGGCGTCAGTGATGGAAGTAATCTATCAGTATGCCTGGCTGATTCCAGTATTCCCTCTTTTGGGAGCAATGCTGGTCGGTCTAGGATTAATCTCGTTAAATCAGGTGACAAACCGCCTGCGGCAGCTTAACGCTGTGGTAATTATCTCCCTCATGGGAGCAGCTATGGGGCTGTCGTTGGCCTTGCTGTGGAGTCAAATTCAAGGCCATGCGCCTTATCTCCGCACCCTGGAATGGGCATCAGCAGGCAATTTTCACCTGACAATGGGCTACACTATTGACCACCTGACAGCCTTAATGCTGGTGATTGTGACTACCGTAGCCTTCTTAGTCATGATTTACACTGATGGCTACATGGCACATGACCCAGGTTATGTCCGGTTTTACGCCTATCTCAGCTTATTTGGTTCTTCAATGTTGGGTTTGGTGGTCAGTCCCAACCTGGTACAAATTTACATTTTCTGGGAATTGGTGGGGATGTGTTCCTACCTCCTAGTAGGATTTTGGTACGATCGCAAAGCGGCAGCAGATGCTTGTCAAAAGGCATTTGTCACTAACCGGGTAGGTGACTTTGGTCTACTCCTGGGCATTCTAGGGCTGTTCTGGGCGACAGGAAGCTTTGATTTCATGATTATGGGCGATCGCTTATCGGAACTGGTAGAAACCGGTTCTATTAGCAATTTCCTCGCTATCGTGTTGGCGATTTTAGTCTTCCTCGGACCAGTTGCTAAATCTGCCCAATTCCCCCTCCATGTCTGGCTACCAGATGCAATGGAAGGCCCTACCCCCATTTCTGCCCTCATCCACGCGGCAACAATGGTAGCAGCGGGTGTATTCCTAATTGCCCGGATGTACCCAGTATTTGAACACGTTCCCGCAGCTATGAACGTGATTGCCTTTACTGGGGCATTTACAGCATTTTTGGGCGCGACTATCGCTATTACCCAAAACGACATCAAAAAGGGACTGGCTTACTCCACCATTTCCCAACTCGGTTACATGGTGATGGCTATGGGAGTAGGCGCTTACTCAGCTGGATTATTTCACCTCATGACCCACGCCTATTTCAAGGCGATGCTATTCTTGGGTTCAGGTTCGGTAATTCACGGCATGGAAGGCGTTGTTGGTCATGATGCCGTATTGGCGCAGGATATGCGCTTAATGGGCGGATTGCGGAAGTATATGCCTGCAACTGGCATCACTTTCTTAATTGGTTGCTTGGCAATTTCCGGGGTTCCTCCCTTTGCTGGTTTTTGGTCAAAAGATGAAATTCTCGGTGCAGCTTTTGCAGCTAACCCCCTGTTGTGGTTCATTGGTTGGCTAACTGCTGGGATTACCGCTTTTTATATGTTTAGAATGTATTTCTCGACATTTGAAGGCAAATTCCGGGGTAATGATGAGAAAATCAAAACCCAACTCAAGAATGCGGCTGCGGCTGCGGCTGAAAAATTAGGTGCTGTTGAACTAGCGCCTAACTTTGGCCCAGGGGCAATGAAAACAGGAGAACTGGCAGCACATGACTCCCACGACTCCCACGGACACCACAGCACCTCTCCCCATGAGTCTCCTTGGACGATGACTCTACCGTTGTTGGTGTTGGCAATTCCTTCGATGTTGATTGGTTTGGTGGGTACACCCTACGCCAATTATTTTGAGCAGTTCATCTATTCTCCTAACGAAAGTTTGGCTGAAGTGATGGAAAAAGCTGCGGAATTCGACCCCCATGAGTTTTACATCATGGCGGGTAGTTCTGTGGCTATTTCTGTGGTGGGTATTACTTTGGCGGTGCTGATGTATTTAGCCCGGAAAATTGACCCTGCTGCGATCGCTTCCAAAATCAAACCTCTGTATGAATTATCTTTGAACAAGTGGTACTTTGACGATATTTATCACCGTGTGTTTGTGCTTGGTTTGCGTCGTGTAGCTAGACAAGTGATGGAAGTTGATTTCCGCGTTGTTGACGGTGCGGTTAATTTAACTGGTTTCTTTACTTTGGTTAGTGGTGAAGGTTTGAAATACCTGGAAAGCGGTCGGGTTCAATTCTATGCTCTGATTGTATTTGGGGCTGTTTTGGGCTTGGTGATTGTTTTTGGTGTTACCTGATTTTAATGGGGGCGGTTTGTCCGCCCCTAGATTATTTTTTTGCACGCAGAGGCGCAGAGTCGCGGAGTTATTGAACCACGAAGACGCGTTCGCGTTAGCGTTGCGTTCGCGCAGCGTCTCCGACAGGAGAAGCAAAGGACACGAAGGAAGAAAATTGAGAGTTGGGGTTGAAAATGGCATTTATCAAAAATAAATAATAAGTTATAATAAAAACAAATTACTAAAATGTATGACTACTCAAATTAATTCTCCTCCTGCTGTTGATTATGCACCTCTGGAATTACAAGGAGAATTCATTGCTATGCAAGAATTAACGATTGAGGAATTATTAAATATTGCTCAAAGTCAAATTCCAGAAAGTCAGCAAGAATTACATTTTCAACTGTTAGAAAAAAATCAAAATAATCAATTAAGTGAATCTGATAGATTGTTGTTGAAATCTCTGCGAGTGAGTGCTGATTATTTAATGTTGAAAAAAGCGTATGCCTATGCACTTTTAAAGTGGAAAGGTTTTTCTCTTCCAGATTTTGAGCAATTAGTATAATACCAGTGTCATCTATTTCTAAATCAGTTCGTCAACAAGTTATTAATGAGGCTGGTTATAGATGTGAATATTGTCGTACATCTAGCCGTTTAACAGGTATGCCTTTGGTTATGGATCATATTTTGCCTAGTTCATTAGGGGGAAATGATGAACGAGAAAATTTAGCAGCTTGTTGTTATCGCTGTAATGAGTTTAAAGGAGCGAAAATAACTGCTAATGATCCTGTAACTAATGAATCTGTATCTTTGTTTAATCCTCGTCTACAAAGATGGTTAGATCATTTTCAATGGGCAAATGGTGGTACTCATATTATTGGAATAACTGCTATTGGCAGAGGTACGGTTTTAGCTTTACGATTAAATAATGAAGATGTTGTCCAAGCTAGGGCAATTTGGATTGGTTTAAGTTGGCATCCTCCTAATGATTAATGATGGGGATTTTTTCGGTTTTTGGAAAGTCCTGGCGATTATAAATCGCGGCTATACAAACAAAGTCCACCTGCGTGGACTAATAACAAGATTTTTGAACCCGCAAAGGCGGGTTTTGTCTGTGTAGACGCGATTTATATTCGCTGGGTTATGAAAATTTTTTGTTTCGCGCAAAGATACAAAGAAGCAAAGACGCAAAGGAAGAACACAGCACAGCGATCTATTGAATATTGAGTGATATTTGATATACTTTTAGAAGTCAACAAGTAACTGTTAATACTTCTTAATGATATGGATGACCTTAAATATTTATTAAATCGTGCTTCCTTTGATGAAAGAAAAGCTTTAGCATATATTCTCAAAGCTAAAGAACCAACTGTTGATCGCATTATCGATCGTTTATCTAAGAAGAGTCAAGATGCAGCTAGTTATATATTTAATGAAATATTTGATGATCATCCAAGTTATCAAAAAATAGTTAGGCGTGCCGCTAAAAAATTAAAAATCAAATGTGATAAATATGAATCAGCTAGTGTCATGGAAATTAAAATTGCTCAGAAGGTAATGGAAACGATGTGGGAGAAAATGACACCTGAGCAAAAACGACAAATGGAAGAAGAGTTAAGAAAAGCAGCATCAGAATTTGATAAAGGAAGTGAACTTTTAGGAAGTAGTAGTATTTTTCTTGCTTTGACTGGTGCTAAGTTGTCTGGTTTTGGTATTTATTTACTAGCTTCAACAACACTTGGCTCACTTAGCGGAATAATAGGAATTACTTTACCTTTTGTTGTTTATACAACAATGTCACGTACTATAGCTCTCGTTCTCGGCCCAGTTGGTTGGATAGGTGCAGGATTATTTACAATATGGCAGTTAACCGAACCTAGTTATAAAAGAGTTATTCCAGCTATTGTTTATATTTGCGCTCTTAGAGCAAGGCTGGATGGTGGTTTCGCTTAAATTCATACTAATGTTAGATAATGACAATGGATACAAGAAAACAGGGCAAAATGTTACTTCTGCCCTGAGTCCAAATATCTAAATTACTACTTCGATAACTTTATTGGAGTAAGGCTGATATCAGGTCTTTTGCTTGTATCTGTAAGGTGGAAGCAATACAGCAAGCAAATTGCAATATATTAACTGCTTCATTTATCCAAATTGGCCGACCAATGATCTGGTCATCTATATTTTCTTTATATAACCGCTCTAATAATTCTTTCTTTGTCTTTTCTGGCAATAATCTGGATAGTGGTTCTACTATCCATGTAAGAGCTTTGGTTCTAGCAGGATGATCTATCCTGTACTTGACAAATTTTGCTTCTTGCTGTATGTATTCTTCCAGCATCAGCCAGTCCTTTCTTGGGGATAGGTCGCCAAGCAGTAAGATTTTCTCAGAAAACAAAGTGGGTCGGTTTTTTTGTTTCATTTTTGTTATTATGTTTGACTTGTTGCTTCATTCGTTTTTTCCTTCTAATTAAAGTCATCCTTGAAGTAGGATGCTTATTCTCTAACACATTTAATATATCACAACTACGGCGATATACGCAACTATTAAGTAAAAAAAATTAGAAAAATTTTCGATTTAACTAAGTACATAGTCTTTACTAGTGAATTATCAAAAACAACACAATTTTTTATTGTGTTCGCCTAGTCTTAACTTCGAGAAATTTTTAGCTGCTGATATCAAAATATTCGTTTTGTAGGTTCAGTGAGATAAAATGTAACAAAAATCTAAACCGATGCAAAATCAGTAAACTTTCTCATATAAAGTGGCTTAAAACCTAAAACAATATCCGTTTTTGGTACTCCCAAATCTA
Source organism: Anabaena catenula FACHB-362 (assembly GCF_014698735.1). Lineage (GTDB taxonomy): Bacteria > Cyanobacteriota > Cyanobacteriia > Cyanobacteriales > Nostocaceae > Anabaena > Anabaena variabilis_A. Next base: position 59,998 of record NZ_JACJTQ010000033.1, on the reverse strand, counting down.
CCAACTCACTAGCTACCCCTTCCTCGGTAAAATCCCTCTGAATCCGAATTTTTCCATCTCTAATATCTACATGAATAATTGTCCCATAAAATTAACTCACATTAATTCATGAGATTAAATCTAATCAATTTTAGTGCGTTACGCTTCGCCAACAAACCCTACTGTCTGAATCAGGATATCCAGGATTTAAGGATGTACAGGATGAAGGAAAAACTCATCTTTAAAATCTGAAATCTTTCCAGATAAATATTTATGCAAAATCCCGTTAACCCTGTTTTGTCACTCTCGGAAAACAATAATCAAATCCATCTTTTGTAACTCTTATTTCATCAAGATTTGGCGCTTTTTTAGGTATTAAAAAATAAAATTGCTGCATAAAATATCAAAACCAAAGCCCCGTAAACCTTTCAGATGTTGCATTTTCCTAATCTGACAGAACAGGGTTAATCCTCTAATCCTGGGTATCCTGATTAAGACAATCAAGGATTTTCAGGATGTAGAAAAAACTCATCTTAAAAACCTGATATATTCCCAGATAAATATTCATATAAAATCCTGTTAATCCTTTAATCCTGGATATCCTGATTCAGACAAAATAATCATTGTCATCTAAACAAACCAATTCTCAATCTGATACAAGCCTTTGTTGGGTTGCACTGTCGCTTAACCCAACCTACAAAAATCCTATTTTCCTAAAAATAACTCAATCAAAATTATGAACAATATTAAATCTGAACAGTCAGATATCACAGATAACGAAATGCTCCCAGAATACGATTTTACAGGTGGTGTACGTGGAAAACATTACCAAGCTTATCGTCGAGGATATACTGTGACAATTTATCAAGCTAATGGTACAGACATTGTATAACATTTAACTCTGGAAAAAGATCATCTTGTTTATCCTTAAATCCTGTAAATCCTGATTCTGACAAATTTGCCATTTAACGTCGCACAGATACCGTAATTGCCCGGTGTGAGGCAACTGGCGGGCAGTTTACCAGCCAGATGGAGGCTTTCCGTGAGGGCTGGTTGGTAGATATTGTCTATTGGGTGATCTGATAGTATTCCACCCCACATTCCGTACTCCCAAAGGTCAAAAAAGACTCCCAAGAGAAAAATTGGGTATTGCCAATTTAATTAAATCAACCTAACAATGAAGAGAAAATTGCCAAAAAGCTGTTAGTTAATAACTAGTGACTTTTTGCCAAACAAGATTTTAATTGCAGACTGATTGTGATGAATATAGCTAATTTCCCGTGGCTGACGACGATTATTTTGTTCCCAATAGCCGCGTCACTACTACTTCCTATCATCCCAGATAAAGACGGCAAAACAGTGCGCTGGTATTCCCTGATTGTCGGGTTGATAGATTTCGCACTGATTGTTTACGCTTTTTGTACTGGGTACGATTTCTCCAATCCCGATTTGCAACTGGTGGAGAGTTACCCCTGGGTACCACAGCTAGGTTTGAATTGGTCAGTAGGGGCAGATGGCTTGTCTATGCCCCTAATTCTGTTGACTGGATTCATTACCACCTTGGCAGTTTTAGCAGCTTGGCCTGTCACCTTCAAGCCGAAATTATTTTTCTTCTTGATTCTGGCCATGTATGGTGGTCAAATCGCTGTGTTCGCAGTCCAGGATATGCTGTTATTTTTCCTGGTGTGGGAATTGGAACTTGTACCGATATACTTCCTGCTGTCGATTTGGGGAGGTAAAAAGCGCCAATATGCAGCAACTAAATTTATTTTATACACTGCTGGTGGGTCGCTATTTATTTTGCTGTCTTCCTTGACAATGGGATTTTATGGCGATACGGTGACTTTCGATATGCGATCGCTCGCATTGAAAGATTTTGGTCTAAATTTACAACTTTTACTGTACGCTGGCTTCCTGATTGCCTACGCTGTCAAGTTGCCCATCATTCCTCTCCATACCTGGCTACCAGATGCCCACGGTGAAGCTACAGCGCCCGTGCATATGTTACTAGCAGGTATTTTGTTGAAAATGGGTGGTTATGCCCTAATTCGCATGAATGCCCAAATGCTACCTGATGCCCACGCTTACGTTGCACCTGCGTTGGTAATTTTGGGGGTAGTAAATATCATCTACGCTGCGTTAACGTCCTTTGCCCAGAGGAACTTAAAACGGAAAATTGCCTATTCTTCAATTTCTCACATGGGCTTTGTTCTCATTGGTATTGCTTCCTTCACCGATTTGGGTTTAAGTGGGGCAGTTTTACAAATGGTTTCTCACGGATTAATTGGGGCAAGTTTGTTCTTTTTAGTCGGTGCAACTTATGACCGCACACACACCTTAATGTTAGATGAAATGGGTGGTGTCGGTAAGAGAATGCGGAAGATTTTCGCCATGTTTACAACTTGTTCAATGGCATCTTTAGCATTGCCAGGAATGAGTGGTTTTGTAGCGGAATTAATGGTGTTTGTTGGTTTCGCTACTAGCGATGCTTATAACCCAACATTCAAAGTCATCGTCATTTTCTTGATGGCAGTTGGTGTGATTTTAACGCCAATTTATCTACTTTCAATGTTGCGAGAAATTTTCTACGGACAAGAAAACGAAGAATTAGTTTCTCACCAAGCTTTGATTGATGCTGAACCCCGTGAAGTCTTTATCATTGCTTGTTTGTTGATTCCCATTATCGGCATTGGTTTTTATCCCAAGTTGCTAACACAAATGTACGACGCTACAACTGTACAATTGACAGCAAGATTGCGTGATTCTGTACCAACTTTGACGGCTCAAAAAGAAGTAGAGCAAGTTTCTTTAAGTGCGCCAATAATTGGTAATTAAATAATTCGTAATTACAACGAAGAGTTATGATTGGGGTGGGTTTGATACCTGCCCTTTTTTCAGCTTTTTTTATCTCACGCAAAGGCGCAAAGGCGCAAAGAAAAGAAATAAGGGTTTTGCTAAAGTTGTCAGTTTACTAATATACGATTCTAAAGTTCATTTGTATCATTGGTTTAGCTTTTTAAATGCTGATCTTGGAGAGCAATAAATTGATTGACAACTTCTACAGAAAAAACTTTTCCGAGCAAAGCCTTTTTCCATCCTGGTGGAAAGCCCTGAATACCAAATAGTTCTAGTTGTTTACGACTATATCCCCCATTGATACTACATCCTTTATCTAAAATTTCTTTGGTAATAACAACTGTTTTTGTGGTATTAGTCATTTCTTTATCTAAAGAAAAAGATGTGATATCAAGTTGATCTTCTTCCGTCCAAGTATCACTCTCATCAATAATAGATAAACTTTTCTCAACCAAATTATTTTCTAAAGCGTTGAGAATGAATCTAGCAATTCTATCTTGTTCAGTTTCTGGAAGTTGCTTTATTTGTGCGATCGCTTGTTCAAGTAACTTAGTCATAGCTTTCACCACTAATCATTATCTATTTTACTGGATCTTAAAATCCAGGGAATAAATTCCCTGTCTAAAAGCAAAAGTCGGTTAAAACCGACTCACAAAAAATCTCTCTTCCTCTCTGTGCCTCTGCGCCTCTGCGTGAGAAAACTCTTAAAAATCCTCATCATCAATAAAAAACTCCGCCTCCTCATCAACCCTAGACTTCGACGCACCCAACCCCCAAAAAGGCTGCAAAAACGCCACACCAATTAAACCCACAGCCACACAAAAAGCTAACACCAACCCAAAGGGAATTTGAATTGATTGAAAAACCAAAAACCGTAAAGATACGGGCGTAGCATTCTGCACCGAAATAAGTGCGATCGCAATTATCCAAACAGCTATAACTATAGATATTAATAAATTCACAAAACTTTTCATAACTTAATAAATAATTCCCCTCCCGCAAACAGGAGGGGCTAGGGGTGGGGTTTTATCCTAACTTAGCAATTTCACTCTCCATAAATTGAGCAATCTGACTAAGTTTTTCCGGTGAGTTAGTTTCCATATACACCCTCACCAAAGGTTCTGTACCAGAAGGACGCAGCAACACCCAGCTACCCTCTTCTAAATACAATTTAATCCCATCCTTACGTCCGACTTCCTTCACCTTAATTCCTGCCACTACTGAAGGTGGATTTTTAGTGTAAGAGTCAATCACAGCATTTTTGTGAGACTCAGTCAGGTGTAAATCCAAGCGATTATTATACAAAGGACCATCAGCTTCTGCGATCGCTTCCTGAACCAATTGACTTAGAGGCTTACCCTCATAAGCAATAGCCTCAGCCACCAGCATATCGGCGAGAACGCCATCCTTTTCAGGAATATGGCCAATGATACTCAAACCACCGGATTCTTCCCCACCAATCAAAACAGCGGTTTCCCGCATCTTTTCACCGATGTATTTAAAGCCCACAGCAGTTTCATAAATTTGCAAACCATACTTAGCTGCAAAATTATCTAACAAATGAGTAGTCGCCACCGTCCGCACAATCGCGCCACTCTTACCCTTGTTTTTTATTAAATGCCGTGCTAGAACTAACAGCACTGTATTGGGAGTGAGAACATTACCTTGTTCATCGACAATACCAAAGCGATCGCTATCGCCATCAGTTGCCAAACCCAAATCCGCCTTATCAGCGCGTACAGCATCCACCAATTCAACTAATTGTTCCCCTTTCGGTTCCGGCATACCGCCACCAAAAAGTACATCCCGCCAAGCGTGGAAACTTTCTAACTGACAGCCGCATTGTTGCAAAACTTCATCTAAATAACCGCGAGAAGTAGAATAAAGGGCATCATACTTGACCTTTAAATTCGCGCTTTTGATTTTTTCTACATCCAGTAAAGTGTAGATAAAATTCAAATAATCGGGCTTCGGATCAAAAGTAGAAATTGAACCTGATGGATTACTTCCGGGCAACTCATCAGATGCACTTTCTATATTTGCCACAATAGTATCAGTAATTTCTGGAGTGGCAGGCCCCGCATAATCGGGGATATATTTAATCCCACAATAAGGTGCAGGATTATGACTAGCAGTAAACATCAAAGCCCCTGCGGAATTCAGGTGCCGGGCATTATAGGCAATTACAGGAGTCGGACAATCCCGATCAGTAATTTTCACATTCCACCCTAAATCAGCCAAAACTGCGGCAGATGTCCGGGCAAATTCATCAGCTAAAAACCTTGTATCGTAGGCGATTAAAACAGGTCTATCTTTACTGTAGGCAGTTTCTAAGTAACTAGCTATTGCCCTGGTTACTTTCCGCACATTGGGAAAAGTAAAATCATCAGCAATAATCCCGCGCCAACCATCAGTACCAAATTTTATCTTGCTGGAATTGCTACTGTTGCTCATTTTGCCACTCTCTCCCCTGCATCATCTTTACTATTAGGAAGCATCCCGCAAAGCGTGTGTAGCCGCAAGTATCCCCACCGTATTTTCTCTCACTCTCCCTGAGCAATGTCAACCCCCGATAGACCTTTTGCCAGTTATCACCTTTGGTCTTTAGTTGCCCCAGCGACAGGGCAAGAACGTTGGCATTGCCAAATGAGGCGAGGATTTATTAAAGCGCGACAACATGAACCACAGGTGAAAGCCTTGTTAGCGCAAGCTACTCCACCCCAGCGCATTGGTATACTTGCCCAAAAAGGTGTTTATGAGTTTCATCATCATCGGCATTTATTAACTCAATCTGATGGAGTAGAAAAAGTAGCCCAGTTACTGAAATTAAGCAACTTTACCGTTCAAGTTAAGCAACGAGTACTACAAATTTTACAAAAATATCAAAATTCGCCCTTGCTGTTGGGTAAAAGGATTATCCAATTAACCCCAGGTGATGAAGGATTTCCCAAACCAATTGTGATTGAACAGGAAAACTATTGTTTTCGTTTATATGCAGCTATGGATTGTGTGTTTATCGAGTCTGATAGTACCTTACATATTCTAGATTTTAAAACTGGTAAATCGGCTTTTGACCGAAGACAAGCATTAGTTTATTTATTAGCAGCACGTTATCTTTATCCAGGAAAAACTGCTGTAGCATCTTTTTATAATTTGGAAGTTTGTCAAAAATCCGAGTTAATTACTCTTAATAATGATGAATTAGCATCTCTTGAATTTGAGTTAGCTAGTATAGCCCACCAACATCAAATTGATTTACAAAAATATCAAACAGAAAGCAGTGATTTTAGTAAAATATTTCCACCCAATCCCGGCAATCACTGCCGATTTTGTCCATTTAACTCAATTTGCGAATTTTCTGATTTTAAGCCTGCAAAATCACACGCAATGCCAATTACTAAAAATCGCAGTTAATTATCTCAATTCCACTGAATAAATAATTTAAAATTTAAAATAGTTTCAGATGAGGATTTAAACAAGGACAGTAGCTTTTTAGAGTAGGGGAACACAAGCTAAGTCTAGAAGAAGAGATATTTAACTCTTTAACTGCTGATAATTAACAGAATTGCTTAAAAAAGGATAAATCAATATTACCAAAATGAATACTCATGGCAATATTCAATTGTTCTAAAGTGCCAACAAACCAACCAATCCCATCGGTTGTAGCAGATTCATAGTGGTTAAACAAAATTGCCACTCTTTTTTCTAAAAATGGTTTGACTTTACGACAAATAAGTACCACTTTTAGCAGCAAGCCAATGGTGGATAACGTACCTTGATTACTGATCAAATCTAAAAAGATTGAATGTTGCGGGGATGCTTGGCTGTTGACAACTAAAAAGTTTAGTAAGTGACTGCAAGTTCTGACGATCAAAAAATCAGTGAGATTTTGATGATCAGCTTGCGGTAATGTATTTTGTAAATGGGAGTATAACCGCTGATTAAATTGACGTTTGCCATATTGTCCATCAACAGATGATATTAAATATTCATATAAATCATCTTTGAAACTATGGAATTTGGTAGTTTGACTGCTATGGGTTAAAAATTTTTGCGCTTTTTCTTGATAAGTGCAGTCACCTTCCGCATTACCAATAAATTGCTTTAAGGTGCTATAAAGATCCCGATCACTCAACAATGTAGGATTATTAATCGGGCGTAAAATCCGATTTGCTTCAAATGGCGAAACTTTTGTAATGATATTAACTTGACGTATTTTATACGTTACATATTGTGACAAATCAATTTCAAATTTTTTCTGCACCTGTTGCTGAAAGTGTATAATCGTTTCTTTTTGTTCCAAAGTAGCGTTTTCGCTAATTAAACAATGTTCATATAAGTAGGGATAGCGCCGAATCAAACTCATTAAGGGCTGACTATTTTTGTTACTATCCCATCTAGGGGTTTGATTAACTATTTGCGTAAAGCGACGTAAAATTACATACTGGTCACTTTCAGAAAAAATCTGCACTAGTTCACGCAAGCGCCTAATTTCTCGCAAGCGAAAACTACCTACTCCTAACCTATTGGGAGGAGAATCAAACAATGCGATTAATTCCGCAATAGCATGGTGCAGTTGCGGTTGCATATACCAGCGATTAATTAAAATATGGCAACAACGGTTGAGGAAAAATTTAAAATCCTCTGTTGCTGTTTTAGAGCCTGTAATTTTGTCTAAAATTGAGATAATTTCTGGTTCAGGATAATTCGCACGTTCAATGAATAGACAGCGAAAGCGCTCAATCATTTGGCTGGGAGATTCCATTTGCACCAAATGAAGTAAATGTTGATATACTAGCTGTTCTTCTTGATAGCAGTCATGATAGTTGTGAAGATACTCCAGTCTACCACCTGGCAATTTGGCTGAAGGTGTTTGCTCCACAGTTGTTTCAGATTCAGAACTAATCCAATTGTTCACCTGTTCTTACCGTTTACAAACGTCCTTAAGTTAGTTTTCATACTTTAAACTTTCCTTGTCAACCGTATAAATTCGGTTTTAATAATGATCAAGTTACTTTCTTCTCAATATTTTTAGGGAAGAATCTTATATGAATATCTTACAGTAAATACCGAAAAATTACTTAGTAGTTAAATAAAGTGAGCATAAAGCTCCCCCGCAGGAGAGTAAACTTTTGATTAAGACAGGTAGGGAATTTGGGGCAACGGGGGAGTTTGGGGCAAATTCACAAATGCTTTTACCTAATCCCTCATTGCAAAATACAAGTTCCCAATTCTCGATTCCTAAGTTAAAAAGGCGATAATTCTTTAAGAATTGTAAACCGAATATGATTTATAGCCAATTCGCCAATAGAAATATCTTCCTTGGTTAACCGACTGCCATTACTGATCAGGGTTTCAAAGGTTATACCTTTGCCAATTTCAATATGATACCAGCACAAGCCCATAAAAAAACGTGTGGGATAAGGACCTGCATCACCCACATCATCAGGATTCGATTCCATTGGCACCCAGCCAAAATTAGGGATATAGAACTCTAGCCAAACATGATTAAAGTCAGGTTGTAGAGGAACTCCTTGCTGTTCTCCATAGGGAGGGCATTTATATCTACCTACAGTCCGACAAAGAATTCCATTCAAACGGCACAAAGCCAGTAACACACCTACGTATTCGCCACAAGAACCAATACCGCGTTCTAAAACTACATCAGGGGTGTCAATGTATGGCTTAATCCCATATGATAACTGGTCATAGACGTAGTTACGGATGCTGTACATTTTCCGTAACATATTAGTTTCTGAACCCACTGCTTCACGGGCAGCACGACGAACAATAGCCGTATCCATTGCTAAATCATCATCATCGACCAAGTAGCGTTCTTGGAATTCTGGTGTAGGTTCTGGAAGTCCTTCAACATCTTTAGGTGTGATGCGATACTTAATTCCTCGGACTTCTAAAAGTGCTTTCCAGCCAAATATATGTCGTTCACCGGGAGTGAGGGAATCAAACTTAAATACTGCTACCCGTTGCCCCTCAACGATTTCTTCTGTGAAGGGTAAACCAATCGGTTCAACTTGTTTGAGCTTTTGGCGTTCAGTTTCTGAAGGTAGGGCGATACGCCATTCTACATTGGGTAAATAAACCTCGTCTAGGGGAGAAATTTCCTCAACATAGGACATTTCTATAAGATAACCATTAGAGAGGGCGTAACGTTTATCTGGCTGATAATGATAATAGAGGGGATGAATAAAAGTCATATCCCGGTAGGTTAACTCATGACTGGGGTCAGCATTGGGGTTATCTCGAATATAAGGCTCCTCAGTGGCATAAGCGATGTAGAGATTTTCCTGCGTTGTGTCCTGATTTCTATGTACTGCTATACCTGTAGGGGATGCAAAAGGTGTAAGTACACTGAATCGAATTTCCCCAGTTGCCCTATCCATAGAATAAACGCTTTGCTCTGTGCGATCGCAAACCCACAGAGTTTCCTGAGTTACGGCCAAATTTTCTATGCCCACACCAGGTGCATGAAACCTAGTAATTTCTTTGCGTGTCTCGCGGTCAAAAACTAGAATATAGCCAAGTCTTTGACAACTCACATAAACAGTTGATTCCCAAACAGCAACGCCATCAGCAATATAAGGTAAAGTAACAAAATGCTCCAAACCTAAAGAGGAAAGTTTACACAGATAAACGCTATTATCACGGCTTACCCACAGAGTATCTTCCCACACGGCTAAACCCGTAACTTCAGTAAACTCCTTAACTTGGTGAGGATTGAGGATTGTACTGTTATCAGAGATGGGGTCAATCTCCAACAGATGTCCTTTGATAGTGTCGATAGCAATAAGTCTATCTTTGATGAAAGCAATGCCATATAAAGTAGCAGCAGTAAGCGGTCGGATTGTTTTTTGGCCAAACATCTGGCTAACAGTCAAACTAGGGAGTGCAAAACTCATATTATTAGTCATTTAGTCATTAGTCATTAGTCATTAGTCATTAGTAAAAGGCAACAGGCAACAGATTATTCTCTGCGTAAGAGCTTAAGAGCGTCCTCTTCCGCGTCCCCGCATCCCCAATGTAACTTTAGTTGATGGAATTCCTGCCATCACTAAATTATGATCGAATTTTGTAACCATTTCCTGTGACTTACACGATGTCTGCTCATTCTTTACCTGAAGGTGCCGCTGCTTGGCATAGTTTAGAAGTTGATAAAGCGCTAGACCTGCTCGATAGTAACGTAGACAGTGGGTTAACACCTCAAGAGATTCAACAAAGGTTGCAAAAATACGGACCTAACGAACTAGAAGAACATGGCGGTCGAAGCGCTTGGGAGATTCTTCTAGATCAGTTCAAGAACATCATGTTGTTGATGTTGATTGGTGTAGCCCTCATTTCTGGTTTTTTAGATTTTTGGGCGTTACGAGGAGGCACATTAAAACCTGGTGAAGTGCCATTCAAAGACACAATTGCGATTATGGCGATTGTTATCCTCAATGGTATTTTGGGCTATGTGCAGGAAAGCCGTGCTGAACAAGCCTTAGCGGCTTTGAAAAAAATGACCTCTCCTTTAGTGAGAGTCATCCGCGATCGCAAACTAGTAGAAATTGCAGCGAAGGAATTAGTACCTGGGGATGTGATGCTGCTGGAAGCTGGTATGCAAATAGCTGCTGATGGACGCTTAATAGAACAGTCTAATTTACAAGTGCGGGAGTCGGCACTAACGGGTGAAGCCGAAGCTGTGAATAAGCAGGCAACTCTCACATTACCAGAAGAAACATCTTTAGGCGATCGCCTGAATGTAGTCTATCAAGGAACGGAAGTTGTTCAAGGACGCGCCAAGGTTCTCGTCACTGAGACCGGGATGCAAACTGAACTGGGCAAAATTGCCACTATGTTGCAGTCGGTGGACAGTGAACCTACTCCATTACAGCAGCGAATGACCCAACTGGGTAATGTTCTGGTAACAGGTTCTTTGATTCTGGTTTTGATTGTAGTCGTCGGTGGTGTTATTCAGGCCAGAGGTTTCAGTAACTTACAAGAACTTTTAGAAGTTTCTTTAAGTATGGCGGTGGCTGTAGTCCCAGAAGGTTTACCAGCGGTAATTACCGTCACCTTAGCACTGGGAACCCAGCGCATGGTACGCCATAATGCTTTAATTCGTAAATTACCAGCGGTGGAAACACTTGGGTCTGTCACCACCATTTGTTCTGATAAAACCGGTACTCTGACTCAAAACAAAATGGTAGTGCAGTCAGTGTACATGAATCAGCAAAATTTCCGTGTTACGGGAGAAGGTTATGCTCCCAATGGAGATTTTCAGTTAAATGGACAAACAGTGGCTGTAGATGAGTATCCAGAAATACCCGCTTTGCTAGTTGCTTGTGCCGTTTGTAATGATTCTGTACTGCAAAAAGAAGCCGGGGAATGGGCAATTTTAGGCGACCCCACAGAGGGTGCATTAGTCACCCTCGCAGGTAAAGCGGGAATTGAAAAAGACCAATGGAATAGTAAATTACCCCGTGTGTCTGAGTTTCCCTTTTCTTCGGAACGCAAACGCATGAGTGTAATTTGTCAAGTGCAAGAAGTCGCTACAGCTGAAGCGTCTTTGAGTGCAGTTGATCCGGTTATCGCCGGCTTTTTAGAATCTGAACAATACTTAATGTTTACCAAAGGTTCTCCAGAATTAACCTTAGCTCGTTGTACTCAGATTCATTTAGGTAATCACGCCTCTTCTATTAATGACGCACAACGCACTCAAATTCTGGCAGCCAATGACCAAATGGCAAGTCAAGGTTTGCGGGTGTTAGGTTTTGCCTATAAACCACTGGTGGAAGTACTTCCAGAAGGTTCAGAAGAAACATCAGAGCAAGATTTGGTCTGGTTGGGATTGGTGGGAATGCTCGATGCACCACGCCCAGAGGTGAGAGCCGCAGTAGCAGAATGTCGCCAAGCTGGTATTCGCCCAGTTATGATTACCGGCGACCATCAATTAACAGCCAAAGCGATCGCTGTTGATTTGGGAATTGCTCAAGATGATGATAGAGTCCTCACTGGTCAAGAATTGCAACGCATGACTGATCCAGAACTGGAGGAACAAGTTGATTTAGTTAGTATTTACGCCAGAGTTTCTCCAGAACACAAACTGCGAATTGTGCAAGCATTGCAACGTCGTGGTCGATTTGTGGCTATGACGGGTGATGGTGTCAACGATGCCCCTGCCCTCAAACAAGCCGATATAGGCATCGCTATGGGCATCACAGGTACAGATGTGAGCAAAGAAGCCAGCGACATGGTGCTACTAGATGATAACTTTGCCACCATAGTTGCTGCTACTAAAGAGGGTAGAGTAGTCTATACCAACATTCGCCGTTTTATCAAATACATTTTGGGTAGTAACATTGGCGAAGTTCTCACTATTGCTGCTGCGCCTTTAATTGGTTTGGGAGGTGTGCCGCTGACTCCTCTACAAATTCTCTGGATGAATTTGGTGACAGACGGTTTACCAGCCCTAGCTTTGGCTGTAGAACCCCCAGAACCAGATGTCATGGAGCGTCCCCCTTTTAGCCCTCGTGAAAGTATTTTTGCTAGGGGTTTGGGTTCTTACATGATTCGCATTGGTATCATCTTTGCCATTATTAGCATTGCCTTGATGTGGTGGGCTTATGATCATACCCATGCCCAAGGATATCAGGGTAATCCTGATGCTTGGAAAACAATGGTATTTACGACTCTGTGTCTGGCGCAAATGGGTCATGCGATCGCTATTCGTTCCAACAATCAACTCATCATTGAAATGAATCCTTGGTCTAATCCTTTTGTTTTAGGTGCTGTAGTCGTGACAACTATTTTGCAGTTAATGCTAGTATATGTGCCACCTCTACGAGATTTCTTTGGCACTCATGAACTGAGTCTCTCAGAATTAGGTATTTGTATTAGTTTCAGTGCTTTGATGGTTGTCTGGATTGAAGGTGAAAAAATATTCTTCCGCTTGAGGGGTCAAAAAACTGTCTAAAAATTAAAAATTACAACTTCACCAAGCTGGAATTTTTAATTGTTGATGATGGCAATGCTGGTGATGTGATGCTAGGAAATTGTTTACCAAAAAATATCCTCTCACTATCATCAGTAAATTAAAATCTTTGATGGGAAAATTAAAAATTAAAAATCTCAGCAAGTTTTTTAATTTTTAATTTTTAATTCTTGAATATGTACCTAAAAACCCTACACGTCCGACAGTTTCGCAATTACCAAGACCAAAAAATTGAGTTTACCGCTGCCAAAACAATTTTGGTAGGTAATAATGCTCAGGGAAAATCGAATTTGTTGGAGGCCGTGGAGTTATTAGCAACATTGCGATCGCACCGTATGGCACGCGATCGTGATTTAGTTAAAGAAGGAGAAGCGATCGCCCAAATTAATGCCACTCTAGAAAGAGCAGCTGGTATTAGTGACTTAACCCTGACACTACGCCGCAATGCTCGTCGTACTGTAGCTATTAATGGTGAAACGGTTCGTCGTCAAATGGATTTTCTTGGCGTTATCAATGCAGTTGAATTTTCCAGTTTGGATTTAGAACTAGTGCGCGGAAGTCCTGAAGGTCGTCGTAACTGGTTAGATACACTATTAATTCAACTCGAACCTGTTTATGCTCACATTTTGCAGCAATATCACCAAGTGCTACGTCAACGCAATGCTTGTTTGAAAAAAAGTCACGAGTCAGGAGTCAAAAGTCAAAATGCAGAACTTGCTATTTGGGATGCACAGTTAGTCACTGCTGGAACCAGAGTAATTATCAGGCGTGATAGAGCTATTCAAAAACTAGCACCTATTGCCGCTGCTTGGCACGCTAGGATAAGTGGTAGTACAGAAGTTCTCAAAATCAATTATGCAGCGAATGTCCCCCTGGAAAAAAATCATCCCGAAGCTGTACAACAAGCTTTTTTAGCCAAAATTCAACAGCGAACTCTGGCAGAATTACATAGAGGTATTACCCTTGTCGGCCCCCACCGTGACGAAGTGGAATTGATTATTAACCAAACTCCGGCTCGTCAATATGGTTCCCAAGGACAGCAACGAACATTAGTTTTGGCTTTAAAATTAGCGGAATTACAATTAATCGAAGAAGTCGTTAACGAGCCACCCTTACTTTTGCTAGATGATGTTTTAGCAGAATTAGATCCATCCCGTCAAAATCAATTGCTTGAGGCTATTCAAGACCGTTTCCAGACTTTGATTACTACTACTCATTTAGGTTCTTTTGAACAAGATTGGTTAAAGTCTTCGCAAATTCTCTTTGTGAAAGCAGGAGAAATATCAACATCTGCTACTCTTGAATAAACTATCTGGTAACTAGTACCACTTTGCAGAATTAAAAATTAGCAATTAAAGCCGAGGCTTTAACACGCTCACGTAGTCGCAGTCCTAAAAATTTAAAAAGCTGATTACACAAACTTTGGATAAAATTTTAATAGTTGATAGCGTTTTACTGTCAGAAGTTGTTGAGAAAGTTTTTTTATTAATATCACAATCTCGGAAACCTAACCTCTAACCTTAGAGACAAATCATTTATATAGCACCTGCCAAAACGGTTAGGACAGTGTTTATCGCTCAAAGTGTTGATGAAGTACCGGGGTTTATACTCAACTGCTATATAGGAATCATAAATGATATCTGATAGCTTGCGTGGCGTAGCCATAAAATTTTCAGTCTCACCATTGCTGCGGTCGGCAATGCCCACCCTACGTATATTTCAAAAATCAAATATTATTCCTATATCAAGTATTTCGTGAAATGGGATTAAAAATGAATCACAGAAATTATGTATTAGATAAGAATGAAATTAAATTACTAGGTGCATCATTGAGGACAATTGAGCCAAAGCTACTCAATCCCTCTCCAACAGCAGATACAGTTAGAATTTAGTTACAAGGTGGAGAACCTTATTTTGATATTTTTTTTGAATTAAGTAATAATAAAATTGTATGGTTTCAGTTTACGTTACGTGGTAAATCCCTTTCTTGGTATAGTAAAAATACTAAATTCTAAACAGGTGTTACCAATGAATTAAAAATTGATAATGTTAGTTTTTATGCAGCTAGTAAAACAGTAGAAAATGATGATATCTGTGATGATGAATTTATAGATTTGGTAAAATCTATTCTCCAAACAAGAGCGGAAGAAGAAATTTTTGCTAAAGCATTGGCATTGTTTAATTAGTTAGTATTCATTTGCATGATTACCAATAAAAATTGACCAATAACTAATGGAATTTTTCTACTTTTTTAAAAATATTGAGAACAACAACAGTTAACACAGCAGCAATTAATCCTAGCTGCCATAAACCACACCCAGAAGCAATTCCTAAAGCAGCTGAAACCCAAATTGCTGCGGCCGAAGTAAGTCCGTGAATTGCAAATGAGTTTGATTGTTGAGAAGACTCGCGTAAAATTTCTCCTCCACCCAGAAATCCTACACCAGAGGCAATACCTTGAATTACTCGGCTGAGAGCATCAGCACTAATTTTTTCTCCACCGACTTGGATCGCAATGATAGTAAACACAGATGAACCCAAACTGACCAACATATGGGTTCTTAAACCAGCGGGTTTGTTCCTGAGTTGGCGTTCTAAGCCAATCATTCCGCCAATGATCAATGCAAGACATAGCCGAAAACAGATGTTCAGCCAATCATTGCTGGCAATGTAGTAAGAGTTTGTCATCCTCTACCAGGATTTTAGATTTTGGATTTTGGATTGATTCCACGGATAAATCCGCTTGCTCTGTACCATCAAGGAATTATTGGTCAATTAATTTATGATTGCTATAAATAATCTTATATTCTATGTTAGTTGGTAATATAGTTTCAAAAAGTCACTAATCAATAAGATTGACCTAAGAGGATGTCTGAGCCGTATTTTGTTAAACCATGAGTCATGTGTAACCTCATCCCTCTTCCCGCTTTCAAGAAACAGTACCGTTAACGGTAGCTCGGCGTTTAGCCCGTACTGAGTCCCAAGGGTGGGGTGTAAAGTTGGGAGTAAAGTACTCAAGAAAATTTTGCTTCTTTGATTTATGGCGGGTGACAGCGCCGCCAGTGCGGTTGCTCCTAAGATGAGAGGTTTACCAGAGGGTTCTATCAGTATATGTTGGCACTTTTCAGACATCCTCGGAAATCTGGTAATGAGACGAAAGCCTATCTTGCCATCATTAAACATAAATGCTGAAGTTGCATTTTGGCACTTTATTCAACTTAGGCTAAAGCCTGGGGTACACAAACAAATCCTGTCCACCCACGCGACTTACAGCAGTTTTCATGTAGTTTTACACACTTTTCCTTTGCGCCTAACGCACTTCGTGCTAGAGCCTACGGCTCCCGTCAGGGATACGCTTCGCTAGTGCGTGACATTTTTAAATGTAGTTCATTACCTGAAAATGGCTGTAAGTGCCTCTTGATCAAAAACTTATATGACAACGGACACCTAACTAATTGAGTGGATAAACTCTACTGGCTTGACCAAATTAAACTACAAGACCGCGCCAAAGTTGGCGATAAAGCGTTTTATTTGAGTAAATTTATGCAGAAGGGCTACCCGGTAGTGCCTGGTTTTGTAGTTTCGGGGGATGTTTGGCGGCAATTTCTAGAAACCCTCAATAGCTCAGAGTCATTAGTTGCTGATTTACCTTATTCTTCTTTACATTTGGATGTAGCTAATTGGCAACAATTACAGCAGGTGGCTGGCCGCTTGCGTCAGGAAATTATTTCTGCTACTGTGCCGCAGCATTGGGTGAATACGATTTTTCAAGCGGCTCAAACATGGGAAAAGAAATGTTTAATTTTGCGTCCCACCCTAGCAGTATCAGCAGCTTCGCAGGTGATAGGGAATATATCTGGCTTACTGGAGTCGGTGTTTTGTCCTTGTGATCAAGAAGCGATCGCTCAAGCATTAAAGCAGGCTTGGAGCCAGTTGTTTCGTGCCAGAAGTCTACTCTACTGGCAAAATGTAGGCATTAACTTACAACAAATTAATTTAGCGGTATTGGTGCAACCAGTAGAAAATGCGATCGCTTCTGGTTTATTCAATGCCAACACATTAGGCGCGGATATTGAAGCTACTTGGGGATTAGGTGTGGCGATTACCAACGGTGAAGTATTGCCAGATGTTTACTATATCCAAGATAAAACAGAAGTTGTGCGAGAACGACATTTGGGAAATAAAATTCTCGCTTATCGTGTTCATGATCCTGCATCTGTAGCTGTTGGGGAATCCGAGTCTAAAAGGGTGTTAATGATAGATAACAATTGTCTGCTGGCTTACTTACTGAGTGAGGAGCAACAAAAACATTATGCTTTACCAGAAGAATTACTGCCACAAGTCATTGTTTTAGGAAATCAACTAGTACGTGAACTAGGTACAAAATTAACTATGAAGTGGACAATTACCCAAGAAACTTCATCGACAAAACTCTATATCACTCAAGTAAGCGCCCCCTTATCGGCAATTCCCGGTTCATACTTCATTAAGGGAATAGGGGCGGCTAGAGGACGTGTGATGGCTACTGCCTATGTGATTGGTTCACAACCAAAACCAGCACAAATTCCTCAGGGAGTGATTTTAATCGCATCAGCAATTACTCCTGATTGGTTGCCTTTACTACATGATGTGGCGGGAATTATTACAGAACAAGGTGGATTAACCAGCCATGCGGCGATTTTGTCCAGAGAATTGGGTATTCCTGCCATAGTCAGTGCTATAAATGCTACAAACCTGATTCAAACTGGCGAAAGACTACTGCTTGATGGTGACAGGGGAGAAGTTTATCGGAGTCGAGGAGATGGAGGTGTTGGGGAAATCGGCAGGTGGGGCGATAGGAAAGTTGAGGAAGATAGGAAAGTCATATCTTCTCCACCACCCTCCCATTCTCAATCAATGATTGCTACCCAATTACTGGTTAACCTCAGTCAGCCGAGTCTGATTTCCAAAGTGCAAGTTTTACCTGTAGATGGGGTGGGATTATTACGTTCAGAACTAATGGTGCTAAACATTTTGGATGGACAAAATCCTCATGCTTGGCTGTTGGATGGACGACACACAGAATTATTAGAACTATGGTCTGAGCAGATTATGCAATTTGCTGGCGCTTTTGCACCCAGACCAATTTTTTATCGGTCTTTAGATTGGCGACCACAGGATTTGCCATCATTGAGTGATAATCAACAATCTTCTGCTGAATCGATATTAGGTGAACATGGCACTTTAAGTTATTTACGAAATCCCGCAGTTTTTGAATTAGAATTAGCGGCTTTAGCTGCTGTACAGAAACGTGGTTACAGCAATATTCGTCTCATTTTACCTTTTGTGCGGACTGTAGAAGAATTTGTATTTTGCCATCGTAAAGTTGAGCAAGCAGGATTAACTCAGAATTCCCATTTTCAATTATGGATGATGGCAGAAGTACCCAGTGTACTGTTTTTGCTGCCAGAATATATTAAAGCGGGTGTGGCAGGGATTTCTATTGGCACAAATGACCTCACCCAATTAATTTTAGGGGTAGATAGAGAGCAAGGAGAACTAGCAAGTGTCTTTGATGAGCGTCATCCGGCGGTCATGGGTGCGATCGCTCAATTGATTAAAACAGCCAAAACTGGGGGGATTCCTTGTTCAATCTGCGGTCAAGCACCAGCCTTATATCCAGAAATTATTGATAAGTTGGTGGAATGGGGTATTACTTCGATTTCTGTGGAACCGGAAGCAGTTGAAAGGACATATCAAGCGATCGCTCGTGCTGAACAACGTTTGATTTTAGCAGCAGCACGGAAGCAATTGGGCGGGGTGTAAACTGAAAAAGGTGATTTCCTACGGGACGCTATGCGATGGCTTCCTGATCGAGTGCAATTTCAAATTTTTGTGACAGTTCATCTAGCATCATGTCTAAAATCAACCTTGAAATTTTTGACTTAGAACAACTTCCAACCGCAGAGGATGATAATTTTGAATTCAAGTCAAGCCGTACTTCAGATAACGAACTCAAAAAGAAACTAAGCTGTGCAGTTTCAGGCTTTGCTAATTCTGGAGGTGGGTGCTTTGTTGCTGGTGTTAACAGTGGTGGAGATGCAGATGGTGGATTTCCTTTGAAAATTGGCAACCAGGATCTACGTGATTGGGTTGATCAAATAGTTAATCAAGTAGAGCCAGTTCCCAAGTATGACATCAAGCTCATAAAAGATTCAGCAGGTAGAGGTGTAATTGAAACTGATTCAGCAGTCCTGCTAGTCGCGATTCATGAGAGTTATTTTGGACCGCATATGGCTCCAGATAAACATTACTATATACGGGCAGGTGCCCATACACTTAAAGCTAAACACTTCATTGTTGATGCTCTTTGGGCTAAAAGGCACTTTTCAAAACCACGATTGACGCATCTGTTTCGACTGAAGCCAGAAAAAGAACAAGCTATTCAACTTGGTATCCTTGCTCTTACTAATGCACCAGCAGTCGATGTCAAGATTATGATCTCGCCGCTGCCTCAGATGATGAAAGATCATGAACAAGCTTTTCCGCTTAATCTACCTCTCATTGATCGTGATAATCCTTTCTTTTTTGATGTAGCAACTTTTTTCCAAGCAAAAGAGAGATTTGGAAAAGATATTTGCCTTGAAGTGGAGTATTATGATCTTTCCGCAAATCGTTACACCTATAAAACTCCAATTGAGGTTGTTGGCTCACTTCCACCAATTACTATCGGAAACGACAACCCTGCAAAAATAGTACAGGTACTTGAAAAAATCGAAAAGACACTCTCAGAGCTTAGAGTTTCGCGCGAGAGTGTTGCTAAACCCAGACTTCTGTTACCTAAAGTATCAGATAGCATATTTCTATCTATTGAAAAACTGATTCCAGAGCTTCTAGCGGATATGAAAAATGATCTGCATGATCATCAATTTATTCGTGAGTTTGTCATTCTCAGCAATAAATGGGTTTATAATTCAGACCCTAATCATATGGTTCACGCATACTATTTTGAGGATCATCCTTATTTGAGAAACAAATTGCGAATCCTAGAAAATTATGGGCTGATTTATGAAATCACTTATAATAATGTTGCTCGCTTTGTTATTTCAGAAGAGCTTGCTGCATACTTGACAAGCGACAACCAACCAGAATAGGCAAATATTTTTCGGTATGCTATTGCCGTATATTGTAAGGTGCGTTGCCCCCCTTCGACAACACACCATTAACAATTAATATCTGAAAATTGCCGCCACCGTTGCCCCATTTGGCATTTCGTCAGATTCAAGAGTGTAAACTCTGCCACCATTTAACAGCGTGTGAACAGCAGCAAAATCTAACATATCCTCATCATCGGGTTCTGCTTCCGTGTGTAAATCCACAGTTGTTGTTTCTGAATCAAATTTACCCCATTTCTGCTCACCTACCGATACAAACAAAGAATCAACTCTTTGATAGTAAGCCGCTGGAATAATTTCTTTGATATCACTAGATGCCTTTCCATTACCTTCACCAGCAAATTGTTGATAAAGTTCTATTGCTGCTTTTTTATTTTCTTGAAATGAAGGTGCAACAATTTTCCAAGCTTCATTATGTAATTGTCCTAAATTGATAATTTCTGGATTACCAGTAATACTTTCTTCTAACAAATGAGGATAAGTATTTGCTTCTTGGTAAATAGGGAATAGATATTCCACTCCTGCTAATACTAAAGGTGCTTTTTCTTCCCTTAATTTCTCATGTAATGCGCCATCAATAGCGTAACAAAATTGGAGAATATCTTCTTCATGCTTCTCTCTATCTGGGCTACCTTGTCCATGAACTGAACCTGGATGTTCAGCAGCAGCTGTTGCTCCTCTTGGTGTACCAATTCTGTGCTGTACACCTTTTTGTAACTCATCTTCCAGGAGAGTTTCTGCTAGAAGATGTGGCAGATTTTCTACTTGGACTTCATTGAGGCTATAACCTGTACCT
This sequence comes from Anabaena catenula FACHB-362, assembly GCF_014698735.1. Classification (GTDB taxonomy): domain Bacteria; phylum Cyanobacteriota; class Cyanobacteriia; order Cyanobacteriales; family Nostocaceae; genus Anabaena; species Anabaena variabilis_A. The sequence continues at coordinate 39,222 of NZ_JACJTQ010000033.1, read as the reverse complement.
TCAAAAAATTTCACATCTTTTTGACTCAAAGCCAAAAGATAAAATCTACCATCGTTGTTGATTAAATGCAGTAATGGTTTGAGGTGAAATTGCTCGCCAACAACTACTAATTCTGGAAATTCAATTGGCAAACAATAGTAACGAAATAATTTTTGGGAAAGAAAAATTACCAATCCCTGATCTTGGTGTTCCCAGAAATCACCTCTATCCAGTTCCATAGCTGGTTGGAGAAGATTTAACGCCTCTGTGTGGCGTATCCCTATCGCATCTAAACGTTCCTCGGCTTCCCGAACTAAATTTTTGAAGCGAATGGGATTTTGTCGAATCTCTGGCCCGGCTTTGTGCATAGGCATATACAGAGATACACATGGGGGTTCGGGATTTGCAACTAAATTTTTGAGTTCATCAATAGACAATAGTATCATATTATGATTTACTCCACGTCAATAAATTTGAATAATCTAGATTTATTCAACCTCTGTCGTGGTATCGCTGCATCTTTCTTTTGATAAGAAATTACATTGTCATATTCCTTTCTTTAGATAGAATCGTCATGATTCGTAATTCTACCCATTCAAACACATCCTGTTTAGAAATTCTATGCTTGCTGTGTAAAAATAAAGTTTCTCCTTACTTGAATGACGTTGGCGTGCCTACTCTAGGCACGATGATGAATTAGTGATTATTCAGCCTTGGGGACGTGAGGATGAGTTGGTTGTGAATTGACACCTTTATTCATAAAACCCAAAGTTACTCGTTTCATTAACCAGTACAAACCCCAAAGAACCACAAAAGTGATAGTAATAATTACCAAGGGCTGTTTACCGAAAAGCTCCTCAACACCTTTAGTCAGTATGGCATCTGGTTGTGTAATAAAATCCCAACTGTTGAAACGTAAGAACCGTCCCCAATAAATACCAACTGCACAAAGAGCATGAGTAATTAACTCAACACCAAAAATCCATTTACTTTTGCCAATGCGGTGCAAATAGTAACCCAAATTTATGAGGGAGATTACATAAGCTTCAAATCCACCAAGAATTACTAACAGATAAACAGGTATGAGTACTAATGTAATTATCCAAATTGATGGAATCCTGCGGATATCATCTATTAAGTGAATTACATCAGTCAACAAATAAGGTGCATTCGGCAAAAAAGCATAGAAAGCTAGAAATCCCAGCCACCAAACCCAAGAGCGGCCGCGTTTGCTGCGAAACAGCCAAATACTCAAAGCCAACGGGATAAAAGCCAGAAACAAATTCCAAGTCATCCAACGTATATTGATTTGTAATACTTGGGTCACTCTGGCTGTTAATTCAATTAATTCTGCTTTCATACGTAATAGGTTTTATTAATTTAGTATGATTTGGTTAAATTAACTATCCCTGCCTCCTTTATTGAGGTTGACTACAATACTCATTCAGCTGATTCCCGAATGTATCAGATTGTTTACCAGCCGTTTTTGCTGCTGCTGTCAGTGATGAGTCAATATCTTTTCTGGCCTTTTGGATTTTTTCCCTACCAGCAGATGAGGCTTCTGCTGTCTTAGCTGCACCTAGAGCCTTAGCTGCTGTGGAAATTCCTTGACTGAGGTTATCAAAAACCTTTACGAAACTGCTTTGAAACTCTTTCAATTTGGGATCTGTTAACCGTAATTCCCCAATAGATTTAGTAACATTTTGTAAATCTTTGGACAGTTGCAAGCTAGTTGTCACCTGTTTCCCTTTATTCGTATCAATCAAAGATGTACCTTGATTGACAGCTTTAATCAATCGTTGACACTGGGAAACTTTACTCTCACTACAACCAGTCACCAACAAAGCAATACTTAGACTAACAGGAGCAATAATAGTATACTTACGTAAAATAAACATTAATTTCCCAACAGCAGTAAAATCCCATTAATCCTAGCCAATAATTTAGCAATTGTGGTGCAATTAAGCCCACAAATTCGTAATTCGAGTTAATTACGAATTACGAATTACGAATTACGAATTATTATGAATTACCAGTCTACCGGCAAACCTAACTGATCTAAGGTTTTGCCATCTTGCAAAAGTGGTTGAATATGGCTGTCTATTTGAATTTGACCAGCAGAGAGGACTAAAGCACGTTGAGTAACTCTACCTAACCAATGTAGGTCATGGGAGGCAATTAATATTACTTGCACTGGCAATTTTAATAATACTTGGGCTAAATGCCTTCTCCATGCTGGATCAAGTCCGGTGGTTGGCTCGTCTAGAATGAGAATTGATGGCTCTAAGGCTAATATGGTGGCTAGAGCGGCTAAACGTCGTTGTCCTCCTGATAGTTCATGGGCGGAACGGTGAGCATAGGCTTCTAGACCAAAATCAGCTAATAATTGCAGTGCTTTATCAATTGCTATTGCTGGTGAGACACCGTAGTTGCGTGGACCGAAGGTAACATCTTCTAAGATGGTGGGCATAAATAATTGGTCGTTGGCATCTTGGAAGGTAAAACCGATTTGCTTCCGTATTTGGGGTAAGGTGCGTGGTTCTACGAGAGTGCCGTTGATGAAAATTGCACCACTTTGAGGATGTTTTAAGCCGATGAGGTTTTCTAGGAGCGTGCTTTTACCTGAGCCGGTTGCACCCATTAAGGCAACGCGATCGCCTGCATTCAAGCTAAAGGAAATTTCTTTTAATACTGGTTCCTGGTGGGAATAGGTATACACCAGGTTTTTCACCTCAATCACAGCATTGTGACGGTGAGAGATGGAAGTTTGGGGATTAGATGTTAAAGATGTCAAAATTCACCACTCAAATATAAATGGTCATTGGTCATTGGTCATTGGTCATTGGTCATTTGCATTCTGACTTGTGAGTTTTGACCTGTGACTTTTGGGGGTTAACAGCTAGTACAGCTAAAAGTAGGAATTGAAGGTTATACAAGTAGCAGTTATTCCTACTGTTATTAGTGTAAAACGTTCTTTTGGTCTGAGGGTGGAATCTATGGGTAATTGCCCGTTATAACCACGGGCTATCATGGCGCTGTAAACTCGTTCTGCTCTTTCTAAAGTGCGGAGATACAAAGCCCCAATCATAGAGGCACTAGCATAGCGTAGCCATCCCCCAGCACCATTCAAACCCCGTAATTGGGCGCTACGTTGCATTCGCGCTACTTCTGCCAGCAAAATTTCTAAGTATTGTCCAGCCAAAAGTAAATTTTGCTTTAATGGGGCTGGCACGGGTAAGCCTTTGAGGGCGATACCGAAACTATGGGGCGGTAAAGTTAACAAAAAACTATTCATGGTAACTAAACAAATTAGGGAACGCACGAGCAAAAAACTAGCTCGTTCCCATCCCAAGGGTAAAGCTACCAATGACAGAAAAATTAATTCTGTACCTAGTAACCCGCCTAATTTGCGAATGGGGACACGCAATAGCCACGCCCACAAAAGTGCGATCGCTCCATACACAACTAAGTTAGACCAAGCATAATGCTTTAATAAAGCGGCTCCGATCACAATTACTAAGGACAGTTGCAAGCGTAAAGGTAAGGAAATTTTAAGCATTCTTTGGTTTCATGACTTTGGCAATTCCAAAAGCTACTACAAAGCAAGCTGTTGCTCCCACTAACCCAGCGATACTAGTACCGATTTGTCCTAAACCTTGAATTTCATAGTCAGCTAAGGGTGTGGGGACAATTACTCGCACATTCTCAGCTAAGTTGATAAAGCCGATATTTTCTGCAACTTTTTCTAAACCATCAGGCCAGGCTGAGGCAAATAAAGATAGCACACCGGCAATGAGAAAAATGCTGATAATGGGTACTAACCACCCACGAAACTTCTGCTCCTCTCCTGGTAATAAATCTGGTCTGGCTGTGGCTAGGTAAGTCAGCACACTGCCAGTAATCAAACCTTCACCAATGCCTATCAAAATATGTACACCAGTCATGGTGGGTAAAACTATGCTGACTGGTGCTGTTCCAGAAAGGGCTAATTCAATTGCACAAGCTACAGCGGCGACTACGACACTAACACCGGCAGCAATACCAGCAGCTAGGGGTAAACGCCCCTTGGAACCCCCAAATAGTCTTTGTAAGGTTTGGGTTAATATCCAACCTGTCCACACTCCCACTACTCCCATATTCAAAATATTTGCACCCAAAGCCGTAATGCCACCATCTGCAAATAGTACCGCTTGAATAATTAAAACTGTGGCTATGCACAACATTCCTGCCCAAGGACTACCCAAGATGATTGCGGCTAAGGTTCCTCCTAATAAATGTCCGCTGGTTCCCCCAGCTACGGGAAAATTGATCATTTGGGCGGCAAAGATAAAGGCGGTGGTTAACCCCAGTATGGGAGCGCGACGAATTCCAAAAGCTTCTTCCGATCGCCCAAAAGCAATAAACAAAGCTGCCGCACTCGCTAAACTAGTTGCTCCTGCAACTGGTACAGAAATAAATCCATCAGGTATATGCATATTTTGCCCTTTATTTTTATGTTTTTCTTCACACCAATGCAAGCAATTTAATTACGGCATCAATTTAATAACAAACTATAAATTTCCTTTTTTTACAATGCCATATTGGGGGATTTTTAGCTGCTACTTAGGAAGGATTTATAATAAAAAATACGTCAAATATTATACTTATTTTTTATATAATTAATTTTTGTCAATTTATCTTGCTGGAATGTTTATAAAACTTGAATAAACAATTTAAAATTCAAAATTGAAAAGAAAACGCAAAGACGCAAAGTATTTTTTAGCGTCTTTGCGTGAAACTGTCCTAAATTAATTAATTTCCTTCCCGTAACTTATCTAAAACAGTGCGGTCTTCCAAAGTAGAAGTATCACCAGACACTTCCTGACCAGCGGCCAAATTTCTTAATAAACGCCGCATAATTTTACCAGAACGGGTTTTAGGTAAAGCATCAGTAAACCTGATTTCACCAGGACGTGCGATCGCACCAATTTCACTAACAACGTGCTTTTTCAGTTCCTTACTTAGTTCTTCACTGGCTTGATAAGTTCCCTCTAAAGTCACAAAAGCCACAACTTCCTCACCCTTTAACTCATCGGGTTTACCCACCACCGCAGCTTCTGCAACCGCAGGGTGAGATACCAATGCAGATTCTACTTCCATTGTTCCCAGGCGGTGTCCAGATACATTCAGCACGTCGTCCACACGCCCCATTACCCAGAAATAACCGTCTTCATCTTTTCTGGCTCCATCACCAGCAAAGTACGTATAATTACCATCTTTGGGCGGAATATGTTCCCAATAAGTACGGCGGAAGCGTTCTGGATCACCGTAAACATTCCGCATCATTCCCGGCCAAGGATGACGAACTGCTAAATATCCACCTTCGTTTTCAGGGACAGAATTACCATCTAAATCGACGATATCTGCAATAATTCCAGGGAAAGGACGAGTTGCAGAACCGGGTTTGGTGGAAATTGCACCAGGTAGGGGTGTAATCATAATCCCACCGGTTTCGGTTTGCCACCAAGTATCAACAATCGGACAGCGTTCACCACCAATGATTTTATGATACCACATCCAAGCTTCGGGGTTAATGGGTTCACCGACAGTCCCCAGTAAACGCAAAGAAGATAGATTCCGCGCCTTGGGTAAATGTTCACCCATTTTAATAAACGCCCGAATTGCTGTAGGTGCTGTATAAAAAATATTAACACCGTATTTTTCAATTACATCCCAGAAGCAACCAGGATTAGACGCACGCGGCGCACCTTCATACATGACAGTGGTTGCACCGTTGGAAAGAGGCCCGTAAACAATATAGCTATGTCCAGTAATCCAACCTACATCAGCGGTACACCAATATACATCTGTGTCTTGTAAATCAAATATCCATTTGGTGGTGATGTGGGTGTATAAGTTATATCCTCCAGTTGTATGCACAACGCCCTTCGGTTTACCAGTACTACCAGAAGTGTAAAGGACAAACAGCATATCTTCGCTGTCCATTGGTTCAGCAGGACAATCAGCGGAAATGCCTTTTTGTAAATCGTGCCACCAGTGGTCGCGCCCTGGTTCCATGTGTGTGTTTTGACCTGTGCGCTGTACGACTAGCACATTTGTCACGCTGGGAACAACGTTATTATCTAAGGCTTTATCTACTTGTTCTTTGAGAGGAACGATGGCATCTTTACGCCAACCACCATCAGCTGTGATGACTAGTTTAGCCTCAGCATCATTCAAGCGATCGCGCAAAGCTTCGGCACTAAATCCCCCAAAAACTACGCTGTGTGGTGCGCCAATTCTAGCACAGGCTAACATAGCAATAGCCGCTTCCGGTATCATTGGCATATAAATACCGATGCGATCGCCTTTTTTTGCCCCCAACTGTTTCAGCACATTGGCAAATTGACAAACTTCCCGATGTAGTTGAGCATAAGTAAGAGTGCGGGAATCTCCCGGTTCTCCTTCCCAAATCAACGCTGCTTTATTTTTGCGCCAAGTCGTGAGATGTCTGTCAAGACAGTTGTAAGAAATATTAATTTTCCCATTGACAAACCACTTGGCAAAAGGCGGTTGCCAGTCTAGCACCTTGTCCCATTTTTGGAACCAGTGCAACTCAGTTTCTGCTAATTCTGCCCAGAATTTCTGAGGATCAGCTTTAGCTTGATCATAGAGAAGCTGATAGTCTTCTAAGCTTTTGATATGAGCTTTTTGCGAAAATTCACTCTGAGGATGGAAGAGGCGCTTTTCTTGTAAGATGGATTCTATAGTCGGCTGAGACATGGTAATCTATGCAAACGATATTGTGACTGAAAACTATTTTTAACGGAGTTGTGTCAAATAGTGTTGAGATTTTCGTTAAGCTGGGTAAAAGTCTCCAAGTTACTTAGTTTACACCAATCGCAATTAAGCCAGGATGTGCAGTTAACGGCAGATTAAAGCTGAAAAAAAATATTAAGTGTAATTTAGCAAATCCCAAATTACACCTTTTGTAGCTTGCGAAAAGGTAAGATAACAGTGTATCCCTAAGTTAATAGGTATTTTACACCAATTGACTGGGTTGAAACCTGTATTCTCATATAAATAAAACTTTGTCAATAGGAAGACTTGGGAGAGATTGGAAATGGAATCTTTTTGTTAACCAAAATTTAATCACTCACCCATGATTCAGATCATTCTCAGAAAAGGTATAAATTCTTAAGAAAATTTTTAGTTACTGAAAAGTAGGGCGTAGTTTGCAAGCAAAAGAGATAAAGGATAAACTAAAGTCACTGACCGAGCAAGCCTCTTTGATAGATCCTCAATTAGCGAAAAGACTAAATGAGATTAATCGTTGGGTTAAATTTATTCGGCCTGGTTCCCTGACTGCTAAACCATTTGTCCTTGCCTTTCTCCTAGAAGTAATTACGGATTCTAAAATTTGGCTAATCATTCAATCCTTACCTTCAGAAGCAGCACGGAAAGCAAAATTCGACCAAATGACACCAAATGAGAGGTATTGGTATAGCTACCTTTTTCCTAGGTGGATAAACTCCACAGATTCCAAATTTTATATTTGGAAGAAAAAAATCATGTCGGGAGAGTTTAATCAGTTTGATGGTGATATTATTAAATTAATAGCTCAAGATATTGTTCGTCGTGAAGGGAGTTTTTGGCAGCGCTATATTGCCGACCTTTCTATGGCAACAGACTTAATAGTCAGTAATCATCAACAAAAACCACTTTGTATTCAAGTTACTAGTGTTAGTGAAGAATTTCATCGCCAAAAGTATGAGAAGTGGCAAAATGCACTGCAATTGTGGGAAATAGAAAGAGGATTGTTCTTAAGTTACAATCCCGGAGAAATTGATTTTATCAATCAGTTAGTAAATGTGGCGCTGTATAACAGTGATCATCTTGCTGAAGGAAAGTATCTGAATTTTTCCTGATATCAAATTTTTGATATCTAATACCTACGTCTTAGCCCACATTTTTATTTGCTTACAACAGCATTTATGGTTAACCAACAAGAAATGAACAGCATTACTCAAGTAGATGAATTTGCTGAAATTTTAGCAGCAGCCCGCAGAATGCAGCAAGACTGGCTAGAATATGGGCTAAATTTTGTTCATCTGTATGTTGAAGATGTAGAAGGAGATTGGCTAGAAACTTGGGGAGATGATGAAATATCTAATTCTTTATTCGATTCTATTAAGGAATTTCTAGTTAGTAATGATGATGTAGCAGTGAAGATTAGGTATCGTTTGGGAGACAAGCCACTGTTTGATTTAGCAGTAAATTTAGAAGAATGTCTGAGGATTTCTAGAGAAGATGAAAGAACATCTGCTGTGAGAGATATTTTAGCTGATAATTTTGATATTTATGATATTGATTTACTTGATTTAGCAACTAGTTTGTTGGATAAATTGTTGTAATATTAATATTACAGCAGATTTTAGGAGTCAGGAATCAGGAGTCAGGAGTCAGGAGTCAGGAGTCAGGAGTCAGGAGTCAGGAGTCAGGAGTCAGGAGTCAGGAGTCAGGAGTCAGGAGTCAGAAGAACTTTCACTTCTGCTATCCTGATTCTCATCATAAGTATGAAGCACATTAATTTTTGGAGTTACATCTAAAATTATGTCTGAATCAGTGCAGTATATAACTAATACCCAAGGAGATAGAGTTGGTGTGTTGTTAAATTTGGAAACTTACCAACAGCTAACCAATCTATCAGCAGATACTGAATTATTGATTGGTTTAAGTTTGGATGAATTACAAGCTTTATCAGAAACTTCTTTGTCTTCTAAAAGTCAAATTCAGTTAGATAAGTTATTAATGAAAAATTCTGAAAATCAATTATCTAATGAAGAAAGTGAAACTTTAGACAAATTACTGGCACAGGTTGACCAATTGAATATTATTAAAACCAGAGCTAGATATACTTTAAACCAACTTCAGGAAAAATCTAAGGTAGCGTGAGTGTTTATATTTTTGTTGAATTACAAGAAAAAAAAGATTATATTTGTAAGTTTCTTGGTTTGCTTACTTTTTTATTTCAGAGCCAATGCAGATACTTTATTTTTACTATCTGCTGATTTTGGAAATTCATCCCATGTTCTTCCATCGAGTTCTCTACCAAATTTTTTCTTTTGAACTCCTCCCCATTGTTTAAAGAAAAATGGCACATTCGCTTCAATACATTGTTCTCTAATATCTCGTACCCATTCAATATTCAAATGCTTTATCAAATCTTTGATAATCATAAATCTTATATGATAATCCCTCACCTATTAAACTACAGTTAATATTGAGTTTTTGGTTACGTTATTTATCTTCTTCAGTAAAAAAGCATCTTAATGTAACACGCTCTTCAAATTCAAATATTTTGACTAATTTAAGAGCTATAAGAGGTGAACCATCAGTATCTAAAAAATCAGTTTTATATCTGTTCCAAAAATCTGATTTACCTATAAAGTCCTCAATGCCAATTCCTTCATAATATTTACCTTTTCCTCCAAAACCATCAACATAGTTAAGATACTTTGATTGGAAGGGTTTGCTACCACCTAAGTTATAACAGAAAGCTTGTATATACCTGAGCATGATCCGATGTTTGGCAGCCGTCCATGTTCTTTTCCGATTGAAATATTCTGGTTCGTCATCAAATAAAGATAGTTGTTTTACAGACATTGCTAACCCCCAATAACTAAATAAAACATTTAATGGCTATATTCTAGATTAGCAAATGCCAGCAAAATTTGTAAAAAATATAACAATTCACAACAAGGTTTAATTTTTAGTAGAAAAATTTGTCTAATTTTACCTGTTCGAGAAAAAAATTAAGTATTGTAGGGTGCGTATGGCTTCACCATTCAAGCTATAGGATGAAATCTGTAACGCACCTTACAAATTGGAGATTTTTTTGAATTAAAAGTCTCTAAGGAACAAGAACACTCCTGAGTTCTTGCACGTGTTGTTTATAGACAAACCAAGTTTGAACATTGTCAATGTTCTGTTCACATGGGAGTGGTTTTTCAAATGTAACTTCCCAATAGTCGGAGAGGCGTTCGGTGTTACCTTGAGGACGAGTCGGCGCGTTTTGAATCTGTCTTCTAATAGAAGTCACGAAAAATTTATCATTTCGTTTAACTGGGCATTTTTCGTCAGATGTTATGTCTTTTGATTGTTTAAACCAGTTTTCTCGCAGCTTGAAACTAGTACCAGAAACAGCATTAACTCTTAAAATACGGATTACAGGAGTAGTTTGAGAAGAAACGGTATCGGGATTCACAATACCAACTCCACACACTATGGACAGAAATACGAGTAATTGTTGAGAGCGCAATCTAATGTTACTAATTTCCATCTTGATTTGTCTGAGTGTTTAGTTTTACGTTAGATGTTAATAACACCATTTTTGCATAAATTACGTTTCTAGTTCTATAGCCAGTAAGTGCAGTATTTTTTTATACAGAAATCAATGATTTCGATGGATGTACTACCTTCAGAATGTGCCATAAATACGTTAAAATAGATAAACGTAGCAGTTTATTGCCTGTTCTATATTAAATTAGCTATTCCTGTTAAGTTTAAATTTTCACTGTTTGAGAAATTGGAATGTTAGACCAAATTTTTAATTACCTGAACTTTCATTTCAGTGTAGAAGCCTCTATAGTCCTGTTAATCTTGGTATTCTTAGAGGCGGTGTTATCGGCTGATAATGCGATCGCTCTGGCGGCAATTGCCCAAGGACTAGAAGACAAAAAACTAGAACGTCAAGCGCTAAACATTGGTTTAGTCTTCGCTTATGTACTCCGAATTACCTTATTGCTGACAGCTACTTGGGTACAAAAATTCTGGCAATTTGAATTATTGGGTGCTGCTTACCTATTGTGGCTAGTATTCCAACACTTTACATCACAAGAAGACGAGGAAAATCATCATCACGGACCACGGTTTAATTCTCTGTGGCAGGCTATACCAGTGATTGCCTTTACAGATTTGGCGTTTTCCTTAGATAGTGTGACAACAGCGATCGCAGTATCTCAAGAAATGTGGTTGGTAATTACCGGAACCACAATTGGTATTGTCACCCTCAGATTTATGGCCGGATTATTTATCCGCTGGTTAGATGAATATGAAAATTTAGAAGATGCTGGCTATATCACTGTCGCATTTGTGGGTTTACGGTTGTTGTTGAGAGTCATCAATGATGATTTAGTCCCACCACAATGGATCATGATTAGTGCGATCGCCATTATTTTAGCTTGGGGATTTTCCAAACGCACTGCCATACCTGCTTCCAACGAAGTCATCTCATTACCCGCAGAGGCCAAGGAGCCAGAAAAGAGCGAAGTTGTATAAGAGGCAGAGGGGCAGGGGGCAGGGGGCAGGGGGCAGGGTGTAGGGTGTAAGGGGCAGGGGGCAGGGTGCAGGGAGAAAAAGGGTTTTACTCTACTGAATTGCTGATCAAATCAAACAAACTCTCCGCGTCTCCGCGTCTCCTACTCCCCGCGTCACCCCATCTCCCCAATCCCTAATTACTCATGCAACCAAGGAGTTAAGTGAGGTTGCCAAGTTACTAATTCTTCATCCTTGAACCACAGCGCAATTTCCTTTTGTGCCGTTTCTGGAGCATCAGAACCGTGGATCAGGTTGCGACCAACATTAATCCCCAAATCGCCGCGAATCGTTCCGGGTTCGGCGTTTAAAGGGTTTGTGGCACCAATGATTTTTCTGGCAGAAGCAATAACACCATCACCTTCCCAGACCATAGCGACAACGGGGCCAGAAGTGATAAATTCTACTAAACCAGGAAAAAATGGTCTTTCCCGGTGAACATCGTAGTGTTGTTCAGCTAATTCTCGGCTGACTTTCTGAAATTTCAAGCCAATGAGGGTAAAGCCTTTAGTTTCAAACCGACCAATAATCTCACTGACTAGTCCGCGCTGTACACCATCAGGCTTGATTGCTAAAAATGTGCGTTCCAAAGCTATCTCCCAAAACTTAATAAAGTTTTTATGCGTTAATTGTCAGTTGTTTAGATGTCTTTTGTCTAGTAGTGCCAGAAAATTCCGATTTTGACTCTAATAGAATTCAGGAGTTAAGCAGTTTATCAGTTCAGGATTTCTTCAGTTGATCATCAACACAGAAGCCGCCCAAATTCCTTAAAATTTAATGATTTGGCAAAAATCACATTCGCTGCTGTTGTTCGTTCATCCTGATACTTAAACTCCTTAACTGATTCTTAACAATCAAAAATTCTTACTGAGTGTAGATCGGTTCCTAGATGAATGAGTTAAATTGTTAATTCGTGGGCGAAAAACAGAGGTCAGGAAGAAATGGGTGTTGAATCAACCGCTGATGAGATTGTGAAAATGCCTCCCAACGGGCATAAATCGGAATTAAAAAGCCAGAAACACAAAAAACTGCTAGCACCGAGTACAAATACAGAAGATTTACCTCGTACTTGGAAAATTGAAGACAGCGAAGACCTTTATCGAATTGAAGGTTGGGGAAAGCCTTATTTTTCCATCAATGCAGCTGGTCATGTTACAGTTTCTCCCAAGGGAGATCGTGGTGGTTCTCTCGACTTGTTTGAACTAGTCAATGCGTTAAAGCAACGCAATTTGGGACTTCCCATGTTAATTCGCTTTTCCGATATTTTAGAAGATCGGATTGAGCGGTTGAACGCTTGTTTTGCTAAAGCGATCGCTCGCTATAATTATCCTGGTGTTTATCGTGGTGTGTTTCCCGTTAAATGCAACCAAGAACGTCACTTGATTGAAGATTTGGTGCGTTTTGGCAAACCACATCAATTTGGGCTAGAAGCCGGTTCTAAGCCAGAATTAATGATTGCTCTGGCTGTTCTAGATACCCCTGGAGCCTTGTTAGTTTGCAATGGCTACAAAGACCGAGAATACATTGAAACGGCAATGTTATCCCAAAGGTTAGGACAAACACCAATTATCGTCATAGAACAGATTGAAGAAGTCGATTTGGTGATTGCAGCTAACCGTCAATTGGGAATTAAGCCCATTTTGGGGATACGAGCTAAACTCAGTACCCAAGGAATGGGACGTTGGGGAACTTCCACCGGCGATCGCGCTAAATTTGGATTAACAATTCCAGAAATAATGGAAGCGGTTGATAAGTTACGAGAAGCTGACTTACTCGATAGCTTGCAATTGCTGCACTTCCATATCGGTTCACAAATCTCCGCCATTAATGTGATTAAAGATGCCATCCAAGAAGCCAGCCGCATCTACGTAGAGTTGGCGATGCTGGGGGCTGATATGAAATATCTGGATGTGGGTGGTGGATTGGGTGTAGATTATGACGGTTCTCAAACCAACTTTTACGCCTCGAAAAACTATAATATGCAAAACTATGCCAACGATATCGTGGCAGAGTTAAAAGATACCTGTGCTGAACGGCAAATAGCCGTACCTACACTGATTAGCGAAAGTGGCAGAGCGATCGCTTCCCATCAATCTGTTCTCATCTTTGATGTTCTCAGTACTAGCGATGTCCCCCTTGAACTTCCAGAACCTCCACAAGAGGGAGAATCGCCAATTATTAATTACCTTTGGGAAACCTACCAATCCATCAACCAAGAGAACTATCAGGAGTTTTACCACGACGCTGCACAATTTAAAGAAGAAGCCATTAGCCGCTTTAACTTAGGAATTTTGCGCCTCAAAGAACGTGCTAAAGCCGAGCGTCTTTACTGGGCTTGTTGTCAAAAAATTCTCAAAATCACCAGACAGCAGGAATACGTACCCGACGAATTGGAAGACCTAGAAAAAATCATGGCTTCCATCTATTACATCAATCTCTCCGTGTTTCAATCAGCACCTGATTGTTGGGCAATTGATCAACTATTTCCGATTATGCCCATACATAAGCTAGATGAAGAACCAACACAGCGAGGAATTTTGGCAGACTTGACTTGTGATAGTGATGGTAAAATTGACCGTTTTATCGACTTGCGTGATGTCAAATCCGTTCTAGAACTGCACAAATTTGTACCTGGACAACCATATTATATGGGAATGTTCCTCAATGGAGCTTACCAGGAAATCATGGGCAATTTACACAACCTCTTTGGTGACACCAACGCCGTTCATATCCAATTAACCCCCAAAGGCTACCAGATTGAACACGTTGTCAAGGGAGATACCATGAGTGAAGTAGTTAGCTACGTGCAGTACGACTCAGAGGATATGGTAGAAAACATCCGCCAGCGTTGTGAGAAAGCCTTGGAAGAAAAGCGCATTACCCTAGCTGAATCTCAGAGATTGTTACAAACCTATGAACAAAGTCTCAGAAGATATACGTATTTGAATAGTTAGTAGTCCCAGGTCATTAGTCATTAAATCATTTACTAATGACTAATGACTAATGACTAATGACTAAATAGAATTTGTCCCTAACAATTCCGCGATCGCTTGGCGTTCTATGGGAGTATCAGAAGGTGGTGTTTGACGAGCATCAGTAATCAGCCAGTCTAAAGCCGCAGCTTGGACATCAATGGCTGCTCCTGTTTTATCTACACAATAACGTCCAAATACCAGCTTATCTACCAAACGCACCCCTGGCCCCAAGCGTGACCATTCAAAAATCACACTATTGTCTACAGTTGCACCACTGCAAATCCAGCAATTGGGACCAATCATCGCCGGTCCAATTATTTTCGCTCCATCTTCAATTCTAGTCATACCGCCAATATAAACTGGGCCTGTAATATCCACCTTGTCCCAATTCACCGCTACATTTAGACCAGTGTAAATACCAGGAGCTACTTCATGACCGGGAATTTGCACATTTTTGATTTCCCCTAGCAACACACCTCGAATCGCCCGCCAGTAATCTGGTACTTTACCAATATCTACCCATTCAAAATCCATGGGAATAGCATAGAAAGGCGCATTAATTTCCACAAGTTTTGGGAACAATTCGCCACCAATGTCAAACTCTACCCCAGAAGGAATATAGTCAAACACCTCTGGCTCAAAAATGTAAATACCTGTGTTGATATTAGTACTTAGAGCTTCCTCTGTAGAGGGTTTTTCTTGGAAAGCTTTGACGCGATTATCTTCATCCGTCACAACTACCCCATAGCTAGAGACTTCTTCGCGGGGGACAGACTTCGTAATAATAGTCGCAATTGCCCCCTTGGACTTATGCCACTTTACCGCCGCAGTTAAATCTAAATCAATCAACGCATCGCCGCACAACACCACAAAAGTATCATCAAAAAATGGCGAAAAGTCTTGAATGCGTCGCATCCCTCCAGCCGAGCCGATTGCTTCCCCTACAAGTTTACCGTCATCATCAATTTTCCCTTCAAAAGAATAACCAATCTGCACGCCAAACCGCTGACCATCACGGAAATAATTTTCTATTTCCTCAGCCAAATGGCTAACATTGACCATAATTTCGTCAAATCCATGTTGGCGTAAAAGTTCCAGTAAAAATTCCATCACTGGCTTTTGCAGGATGGGAATCATCGGTTTGGGAATTGTATAAGTAATAGGACGAACACGAGTACCTTTACCTGCTGCGAGAATCATCGCTTTCATAAGATTTTATTCCTCAACCCCAAGCCAGTTTACTTTCATCGAGTGATACTTAATCATCAGTTTTTATTTTGTTCTTTACTAAGGCTATAGCTAGATGATTAACCAGTTATCCTTTAAATTTAATCGGATTCTGGGTTTTGCTGATACAAAAGTTCAGTAAATTCTATACATAGCGTGTTTAAACAAGCTTACCTCTTATCATCTCCAGTGCCGCTAATTGCTGCTCAAAAAACTCTCCGCATCAGAGTGCGGTTCACTAATCATAAGTATTTAACCGGACGCGATAACTTGCCCATCTGGGTTGAAAACCACCACTAACTTTACCCCAAAGCGACGGGTTTAAAGCCCCATCTGAAATTCCCTGTTCCCTGTTGGTAAGCGAATTTTGATCTCCTGATAAAATTCTTCTTGAAATAGCTCTACCTTGGATTGAGCCGACAGCAGTAGTAATGCCCAAAAAATGCTAACTAGGTGACTATTTTCTGAGTTATGGTAATCGCCATTTTTATCTGGTTTTTTTGTCTGTATCCACAACTCTACAAGTTGTTCTAAATTCACATAATGTTCCTCTAAATTTAGCTCTTTTGCCGATAGATGCAACACCTGCTCCAGTTCTACAGCTATTTCTGTCAGATTTTCTTGGTGAGCTAATTCTAGTGCCTCCCGCATGGTTCGCATACTGGGCTGACGCTTGGGACGGTGAGGCTTGCTGACCTTCTCTACCAGTTTCAGCTGGTTAGCCATAATCTGCAATTGCTTGACTAGCTCTTGTAGAGTCACGCGACGTTTTGCAGGTGGCATTGCCGCTGGACGGCGACGCAAATGTCGTTCTAATTGCAAACGATGAACGGGATATGATACCCCATCTTCACCTTCTATTATTGCATCATCTATAACGTCTTCTTCAGTATTATCTACGGTTGACAATTGCATTAATGTGTTGGCTTTAAATAAAACAAGCATTGATGCTGATAAAAAAGCCTGTCCAGATTGAGACAAGTCCGCTTCATAGCCTCTGGCTGTTGCCTCTGGTGCCATTAGTTCTAAATAACGGTCAATCACCGAAATTACTTGTACATCCCAAGGGTCGATTTCCCCTTGTTCAGCTTGGTCAATCAGACGTGTAATGGTTTCTAATAGCTCGGCAGCATCCATCAATTTTAGATTTAAGATTTGTCTTGTCCTTCAACAGACAAGGTTTGTATTGACTCAACTTAATTACAAATTACAAATTACAAATTACGTATCCCTAGAGGGACTGGAAGCACTATTAAGAATTACCAATTACGAATTATTTTAATGATCTGTATCAGGTGGAGATTCATAGCTAACAGTAACATTAGATACGAAATTACCATTTTTACCGTTTTTGATAGCATCAAATGTGCCTTTGATAGTACCAGCAATTGGCACAGCTACCAGTGTTCCCAACAAACCAGCAATTTCAAACCCCATCAAAATAGAGACAAAAATCCATAGGGGATTAAGTCCGATAAAGTCACCCATTAATTTAGGAGCTAAGAGGTTATCTTTAATTTGTTGTAAGATAGTTGCTACCATTGCCACTGGAAATGCTAACCAAGAACTTTGTAATAAAACCAATGATGTTACTAAGCCTATACCTAAAGCTGCTCCGATAAAAGGAATAAGTTCGGAAATACCAATAATGATCGCAAATAACAGGGCAAAGGGTATTCTCATAAATAGGAAAATTGGCGTGAGGGCGATGACCATGAATAACGCCAGCAGCAGTTGGCTGAGGAAAAAATTCTGAAAATTTAGCTGTAAGGATTTACTGAAAGGGATGCCAATATTAGATGGTAAGATATTAACTAAACCAGACCAGACGCGATCGCCATATAGCAGCATATAAAACGCCAACACAAATACTAACACCACATTAAATAATCCTGACAACAGCGTCCCCGCAAACCCTACCGCACCGGAAGCTATCTGTTGCACTAAATTTTGAATATTAGCATTGATTTGATTAGTCACTAGGCTCAAATCAATATTTATACGTCGCTTACGCGCTAACACCTGTAAATTACTGAGATTGTCTTGACTGGAGGCTAACCAATCAGGAATCTTATTTAAAAGTTGGATTGTTTGGTCAATTACCATCGGTACGAGGGTAACACCTAAAATAATCAATAAAGCTAGAGTAATAATTAAGACAATTATCACTGACTGAGTGCGTGTAATTCTCACTCTCTCAAACAACTTCACTGGGTAATTGAGTAAAAAAGCCAGAATTGCCGCAATACTGAGAATAGTAATTGGATGCTGAAAATAACGAAATAGCACAGACAGTAGCCAGACATTGAGAGCGATAATCGGACCACTCAGACCATAAATTAACAGAGTTTGGACAGAGGCTAAACGGCGCATCTTGAGAAAAATAAAGAAAATTTGTCAATCTGGCATTGTTACTGATTCCCATGATAGATATTTTTCTCCAAGAATTGTATAAGCCTATCTGATAACAAGGAACCAAAACCCTATGGATCAAAGCATAGCTGACCTTCGCAAAGACTATACCTTGCAAGATTTGAGTGAAAATCAAATTGACCTTAATCCATTTATACAATTTAAAACTTGGTTTAATCAGGCTACATCCGCACAATTACCTGAACCTAATGCAATGACTCTGGCTACCTGCACACCAGATGGTAAACCTTCGGCGAGAATGGTACTACTAAAAGATTTTGACGAACGGGGTTTTGTCTTATTTACTAACTACAACAGTCACAAAGGACAAGAACTAACAGCAAATCCCCATGCGGCTTTAGTGTTCTGGTGGGCTGAACTAGAACGCCAAGTCAGAATTGTGGGAACTGTAGAGAAGATTTCCCCTGAGGAGTCTGATGGATATTTTGAAATGCGTCCAGCAAATAGTCGCTTAGGTGCATGGGCTTCTAATCAAAGTGAGGTAATTGCTGGTAGGGAAGTTTTGGAGCGGCAATTACAAGAATTTCAGCGCAAATATGAAAATCAAGAAGTTCCTAGGCCACCTCATTGGGGAGGGTTTCGAGTAATTCCCCAAGAAATTGAATTTTGGCAAGGACGTTCTAGCCGGTTACATGACCGTTTGCTTTATACTCGGTTAAATGATGGAAGCTGGAAAATAGAGCGCTTGTCTCCTTAATTTTTTTAGCGGGCAGTCTGTCCCGCACCACAATTTCATAAAATACTATTGGGGTCAATTCCTAGTTCCCGTAACTTAGCTGCTAATAATTCAGCCCGTTGATGTTCCTGTTCAGCCTGTTGACGTTCTTGTTCTGCTTGTTCACTACTCCACAGCAGCAAATTTCCGTCACTATCCCACCACCGCAACCAGTTCATGGTTTGACATAATCTTTCACCAGTCCAAATTCCTAAAAATAGCTCTAACTCAGGAATCCAAAAACGCCCATTAGTATCTGCTTGTTGTTTGGTATATCCCTGTTTTGTCACTCTCGGAAAACAATAATCAAATCCATCTTTTGTAACTCTTATTTCATCAAGATTTGGCGCTTTTTTAGGTATTAAAAAATAAAATTGCTGCATAAAATATCAAAACCAAAGCCCCGTAAACCTTTCAGATGTTGCATTTTCCTAATCTGACAGAACAGGGATATGACTTACACACAAGTTACACATAATTGTTTGAGTTGTGCGATCGCTTAACCTAATTTACGGAAACTTTTTTAACTCTTTGCGTCTTTGCATCTTAACGTCAGCTACCTTAACAATTCTTAACCCAATTTTCTCAAAAAAGTGTAAGCAGCCTTTTTTACCCTCAAATTATTGAGAATAGCTGCGAATGAGTCAACGTAATTTCAAGGGTCTTGACTTCTGACAGGGTTATGTTATGATAGTCTTGAGAAAAATCCAAGGGATGTATACTGTCAGAATCAGGATGTCCAGGATTTAAGGATTTTCCGGATGTTATTTAATGATGGTTGGTTAAAAGTTGGGGATTTTGGATTTTCAGAATCTTCACTTAAACAATCTGCTTTTATCTGCGTTCCGAAAATCTTAACTCAGAAAATTCAAACACCTATATGTATGCACCCATAGATTTCCACTTATAACATAAGTGTACAAAATTATTTACAGCTTGTCAAGTGGAAAAATTGCAATCGCTACAATCCTGTAAATCCTGGACATCCTGATTCTGACAATAACAATCTTTTAATTCTGCAAATCCTATAATCCTGATTCTAACAATGTATATCTGAGATAAAAGCCAGCCCAAACAAACAGAATAATTATCAAAGCACCAATACCCAACATATTAGGAAGCCAGAAAACTACTTCTATATGATTTAATTCACCGGGTTTAAGTTGCCAAACTAGTTGATTTCCAAGCTTCTGGGGTTGGATAGCATCTTCAGTTTGTTGAATAGTTTTAACTCCCCAGGGTGTCTGCAAGCTAAAGTCTAAATTTAGAACTGAAGCAGTACCAGCTAAAACGTTTCCTTTGCTGGTAAGTGCAGAAAGGGAACGCAAATCTAAATCGTAAATCAAATGATTTCTTGATAAGAGGAAAAAATTGTTTTCCTCTACCAGCAAGTTGGAAGCAATAGTTGGTATTTCTGAATCTTGGGGGACTTGATTAGAATTTTGAGAACTGCGGTAATTGAAAAATCCGCTAAACTTTTCTTGTAATTCTCGACCGTTACTGAAGGGAATTTTCACAATCAGTTCTTCTGGAGAAATTCGCTTTGCTGAACCTTCTAATTTTCGCGCTCGACGCTCTAAACTATTTAACCATTCCCAAATATAATCACCGCTAAAGCTGGTTAATTTTTCAGATAACTGAATATGCTGTACTATTTCACCGTTATTGGTATTGTTAAAGTTTATTCCTAAATCATATTGAACGCAACCAGACAAAATGAAAGAGGCACAGACTATAAGCCAAGAAATAGGTCTTAGTCTGTTTTTGATGAACCTGAAAGTAATTGCTTCAATCAACGATAATACAATTTTTTGTAAATTAGATATATTCATGATTTGATCATCTCTTAAAAACTTAACCAAACTAGATAGGAAATAGTTAAACCAACAGCAATTAACGCTACCCAGATAAAACTATTATCTCTTGTATTGACTGTTCTGAGGTCTACATATTCTGGTTCCGCAGACTTCTGTCTAGGGATAGATTTTGTAGGTTTAACAGCGACAAGTCTTTTGGAGTCGTGATCAGAAATTGCACCCAAATCGGGGATTTCTGTCATCCACTCCTTTGGTCTTTGCAGCTTGGGCGCTTGTAAAATATAGATTAACTGCCGTGCTTGTTTCTTGGTTTCGTGGTGGGGATGACGACGAAGTTGTTGACAAAGTGCGATCGCATCATCTGTCCTTCCCATAGCTTCATAAGCTGTCACTAACCATATATCGACTTCACCGGCAAAGCGTGTATTCCGCGCTAACAAGACGCTGGCTTTTTCTAAATTTTCTACAGCCTCCCGATATTGTCCATTTTCAAAGGCAAGTTTTCCAGTTTCGTAACGAGATTTGGCAATTTCTAAACTTTCTGTAGTCATTGGTCATTATGGGGCATTGGTCATTGGTCATTGGTCATTATGGGGCATTGGTCATTGGTCATTGGTCATTGGTCATTGGTCATTGGTCATTATGGGGCATTGGTCATTGGGCATTGGTCATTGGGCATTAGTCATTAGTTATTGGTGGTGATTTGTAATAGGGAATTAAGAAGAACAAACAGGTTAGAGTCTTTCCAATCACCAATCACCAATCACCAGTCCCCAAATTATTATTTAAACTGAGAACCCAGAATCATGGTTCCAATCCCCACATCTGTGAAGATTTCTAACAGCAGGGCGTGAGGAATGCGGCCATCAATGATGTGTGCGGCTTTGACTCCTTGGGCGAGCGATCGCACACAACAAGTCACTTTAGGAATCATACCCCCGCTGACTATGCCATCGGCAATTAATTCACGGGCTTCAGGAATATCTACTTTGGCTATTAAGGTAGAAGGATCTTTATAATCTTTTAAAATCCCCCTGGTATCGGTAAGCAAAATCAATTTTTCCGCCCCCAGTGCAGCAGCTATTTCCCCCGCAACTGTATCAGCGTTAATATTGTAAGCTTGTCCGCTATCATCAGCCGCGACGCTAGAAACTACGGGAATATAGCCATTTTTAGACAAAGTATCTAAAATTTTGATATTCACATTACTGACTTCCCCGACAAAGCCAATACCTTCATCACCTTGGGGACGGGCAGTGATCAAGTGACCATCTTTACCACAAAGACCCACCGCCATACCACCAGCTTGGTTAATCAAGGAGACAATTTCTTTATTGACTCGACCGACTAACACCATTTCTACCACATCCATTGTCGCTGCATCGGTGACGCGCAAACCATTCTTAAACTGTGCCTCAATTCCCAGTTTACCTAACCAACTGTTAATTTCTGGGCCACCGCCATGTACTAAAATTGGTCGCAACCCTACGCAAGACAAAAATACAATGTCGCGGATAACTTTATCTTTAAGGGTGCTATCTTTCATCGCCGCACCTCCGTATTTGACAACAACGGTGCGACCAGCAAATTGTTGAATGTAAGGTAGTGCTTCGCTGAGGATTTCGACGCGATTAGCTTCAGCTTGCCTGATATACTCGGTATCGTTCACCATCATGAGGATCTTCCAATTTTGGATTTGAGATTTAGGATATAAGGTTGTTACATGATCAAAACATGAAAGCAACTTAGGATCACAAAAGTTCCTCAGATCAATTTTGGTGTTGTGAATCTTGAGTTTTGAGAATGCTGGGAATTACTTCTAAGATGCGTGTGGCAATTTGTTCTGGTGTTTCTGATTCGGTGATGGTAATATGTAAATCTGCCTGAGAGTAAAGCGATTGGCGTTGTTCGAGGAGCGACCTCAATTTATCTTCAGGGTGAGAATCTTGTAAAAGTGGTCTTGTATCATCTTCTACTAACCGACGCAACAGAATGTCCACCGGCGCATCCAGCCACACTATCAAACCGTGACGCAAATAGCCCCAGTTTTCTTGCTTTAGTACAATCCCGCCACCAGTGGCTATGGTCAACTTAGTATAAGCACAGACTTGAGCTAAAATTTCACTCTCCAATTGGCGAAATGCTGCTTCCCCTTCATCAGCAAATATCTCATTGATAGATTTTCTAGCAGCTTTGACTATGACATCATCAGTATCCAAAAACCCATAACTAAGTTGCTGTGCTAGTAACCGCCCTACGGTCGTCTTACCAACACCCATCATCCCAATTAAATATAGGTTGACTCCTTTTAATAAATTACTCACCAAGTCACTTTACTCCAGTTTTATGATTTATTAAGTCATCAGTTATCAGTGATAACTAATTTAAACATTGCTATTAACAATACTTTTTTTCATGTCAATTTTCAATTGTGCCGCTAAAATTGGATTACGCAGCAATAGGTTACTTTCTGCGGCTAGATGAGATTTAAAATTTTCTTCCATTAAGCGTTCAATTATATAGTCCCTGAAAACGATGCCAGGCGATAAACAAAATAGTTGTGTGTTCATGAGCGGGGCTGTAGAATGAACGTCTGCCTGCACTTTAGCTTTCTCAATCAGCGATCGCCGTTGGAGTAATTCTATCGTTTCCAGAACTAATCTTTGTGCTAATCGTGGTGACAAGCCGGGGATAATATTACTCGGCACAGTATGCGTAGAAGCGCAATCTGGATTTAGCGCCAGCCAATATATAATAGATATCTCTAACTCCGACAAAGGGTCGAACTGCTGGTCTAAAATCCGGCGAATATCACCAAACGCTAAAGTACCCTGTTCCAAAAACTCATAGATACTACCACCAAATAAATCTTGAATAGTAGTAGCAACTAATTTCAAAAATAAGGGATTGCCAGCATAGCAGTCAATCAATAAACTACATTCTGTATATTGAAATTCGGCGAATCCTTTAGCTTTGAGGATAAGTAGGCTTTCTTTCCGGCTTAAACCAGTCAAGTTTACAGAACGAACAGGTAGTTTTTTTCCTTCAATAGCCGCAATTTCCGGTGGTTTTTCCCGGCTAGTTAATAATAAGCAGCTTTGATGTTGGGAATCTCCCACCCTTCTAATTAATTCACCATAGCCCTCATAACCAGGACGATATCGAATTTGTGAAAGATCGTAAGGTGTATTACCTAGGGTGGGAGATGGTACTGAGGTTTCATCTCTATCAGCACTAGATAAAATCGAGTCAACGTTATCTAAGACCAAAAGACATCGAGCATTGCGTAAACTCTGAATCAGTTGGGAAATTCTGCTATTCAGAGTTGCTGTCTGATCTATCTCTAGATTTGGGGATAATATCTGCATTATATTACTTAAGATCACATCTATCGGCGGGCATAGATGTAGCGATCGCCAGATCACATACTCAAACTGATCTTGAATCCCTTCTGCTAACTTGATAGAAAAAGCAGTTTTACCAATTCCACCCATTCCCAAAAGCACAACTAACCGACAGCGCTGTTGTAAAATCCATTCTGAAACTGTGGCTAATTCTGTCGTCCTTCCACAAAAGCCACTGACATCAACGGCTTCACCCCAATCTTTAATTTTTTGGGATTTCAGTTCAATTAACTCCGTCTCTTGCTCTTTGGTATCTTTGATAAAAGTGACGATGGTGTTTAATTGAATCCAATTTTTTTTATACCCAGCCTTTTCTAATAAATGAGTCACATGACTCCAGTTTTTTACCTTGACTGAGTGTCCAGCTTGACTACTCAGCATATCCTCTATGTACTTATATAATCCATTAGACAAATAAACTCTGACTGTACTGCTACTGCGACTTTGATAAACTCTATTCGCTATTTCCGCAGGACTACAACCACAAAGTAAACCTCTCAGCAATTTCTTTTCCACAGGTGTTAAGGCTTTTCTCTTTGCAGAAGCTAAATCTAAGTATAATTTCTCTAACTCCCAATTTCTCTGAGCTTCTATAAATTCTTCTTCCACGGGTTGAGAACCTACTACCACCATCATTGTTATTAGTATATTTACAGTTACTTTAGCGATATACTAACGTTTGTTATGTAAAGTCAGAATAAACCAACGATAAATTTATAACGAAATTAATAACGATTGTTAGGTGCGTTCTTATTTATTACTTAGGTATTCTTGAACTTAATGGAAATTTCATATAACTTGTTTGAAACTTTAAGGAAATAAATTCTGTCAATATAAAAAAATCCAACTTTATCTGGTGAGTGAATGGAGCCTTCCTCAATACTATGTAGCTAACAAGACAGTTTTTTGATTCTCAACTTGACTAACGGCAAGCCTTGATCACTTGCATCTCTGTGTCAAGGTGTAAACAATAACCAACTTTTCCATTTTTGACAAAAAAGCTTTATTCTCTCTCAACTAAACTCCCATCAATCAATGTGGTATGAATGAGGTTTCAGCTATGACTCGAATTCTAGACGTTGTGCAAACAGCTTTGGCAACTGGTTATTTAACTGTGGAAGCAGAAAATCAACTCAGACAACTTTTAACCACCCAGTATGACTTGGAGGACTTTCAGGCCTTCATGACTTTGCAGGAAGCTGCTATGATGGGTAAAATCAAGCAGGAATCACGAGAGAAGTGTGGTATGAAGTAGGATCAATAGATTGATTAGCTTATCGGCGAGAGCCTTCATTTTCATCCTCAAAGTCGTCGTCTTCAAAAAAATCCCAATCATCATCATCTGCTTGATTAGTAGTTGATGGTTGATATGGAGGGATAATTACTCGGTAATCAGCATCATAAATAGATTCAGTTTTTCCCACACCAGTATTTTTTGGTTCTTGAGCATTGTATGAGTAAACTGACCCAGGTTGAGAAGCAGTTTTAGGTGCTTGCTGGGGTTCGGAGGTTCTGGAACTGCCTGTTTGTGGTTGTTCTTCAAAATCCCAATCATCATCAGTAGGCTTTGTCTCCCAATCATCAAATTCCTGGTTGGTAGTGTAATCAGGTTTACTAGTAGGGGGTGGTGGACTGCTAGGAGAAGATGTAGATTCTTTTCTGGGAGTTGTCCTCACACGTTGTGAATTTACAGGTGATTGGGAAGAAGTTCTTTCTGGTGGTTGAGCAAAATAATTAGTAAATTTCAATAAAGTGGCAATTAATATAGATGTGAAAGCACCGGTGGCAATGCTCAAGAAAATCCACAAAGCTAATGGTAAGACTTGAGTCCGCATCCCCAAAAATACCAATGGGAGGGCTGGCGACAAATTTTGGACTAACAACAGCGTCAGTCCTCCCAGCACAGCTACCAACAGAATTAAGCGAATTACAGCCATAAGAAAATGCAAAATGAACCGCGAAGACGCGAAGGACACGAAGAAAGAGAGAAAGAAGAGATCAAAAGATTCGGCGCTGTGTCTCGTAGAGAAGCGACTGTCAAGTTTTGATGATTAAAGATATACTCCAGAACTGCATTTAACCCCTTTTAACAGTTATCAGTAAACAGTGATAGCTGATAACTGATAACTGATAACTGATTTAACGATGACCTTGCCAGCGCTGGATGGGAATACAGTCAATATCCAGTTGATCTAAGGCACGGGCTACTACAAAATCAACTAAATCTTCAATGGTTTGGGGATTGTGATACCAGGCAGGAATAGCGGGGACGACTCTCACTCCTGTTTCTGCTAAGGTTGTTAAGTTACGCAGGTGAATCAAGCTAAAAGGAGTTTCTCTGGGAACAACAACTAGCTTGCGTCCCTCTTTAATCTGGACATCGGCAGCCCGTTCTAGTAAATCGGAACTCAAGCCAACTGCCAGTTTTGCTACTGTACTCATGCTGCATGGTATAATGATCATCCCTAAAGTCCGAAAGGAACCGCTGGCAATACCAGCCCCAACATCACTCCAAGGATGACAACGCAGTTTACCTGATAGTGGCACTCCGGCTTGTTCTCGCCAAAACTGCTCTTGTCCTTCGGGGTCTGCTGGCATTCGGGTTTCCTGTTCTGCTTGCCAAACCATGTAAGTTGATTTGGAAGCCACTAGTTCAATCTTATACTCTGCTTCAAGAAGAAATTTAAGAGCGCGAACGGCATAAATCAGACCTGATGCACCGGATACGCCCAAAATTAGAGGTTTTGTGTCATTTGGCACGCTATTATCCAGAATATTTACTCGTCATCAGCATAGGGATCTAAGTCAAGAGATTCAAGGTCATTTTGTAAGTAAATGTCTGATATATCTTGATTGACTGCACCAATTCCCAAATTTTTGGCTACACCATCAGCACCAACAGTGACTAAATCAATTTGCTGGCGGTAGTAATCGACACTCTTTACTTGTACAGCAACGCGATCGCCTAATCTATAGGAAGCGCGATTTTTACGCCCAAATAGAGCCTGCTGTCTAGCACGATATTCGTACCAATCATCTTTGAGAGAACTGACGTGTACTAGTCCTTCTACCCGCAACGGTGTACCTAGCTGGGAACCAATTTCTAATTCGGCGGCTGGGACTTCGATTTCTACAAAGAATCCGTAAGATTGTACACCAGTAATCACGCCAGGAAAAACTTGACCAATTCGCTGTTTCATGAGTTGGGCTTTTTGCAGTCCAGCTAAATCCGCTTCGGCTTCTTGGACTTCTTTTTCTCTGTCATTAATCTGGACAAGTACTCTAGTTAAATCACTTTGGAGTTCTTGTTGTAACTCTGGAGGGAGAACGTTCCAGTTAATTTCCGCATGACTGGAGGAGTGACGCAGGTTCACACGCTCTTTCACACGGGTGTTGCGGCGATCGCGTCCGTATTCTAGTAGTGAATGGTATACCCTTTGCATGAGTAAATCTGGGTAGCGCCGCAGGGGAGAGCTAAAGTGGAGATACTGTGTTAGAGCCAAACCAAAGTGAGAACCTTTAGTTGTGCTGTATACAGATGGCTTGAGGGTATCTTGCAACAAATAGGTAAGAACTTGCTCAGATGGTGATTCTGCAAAAGCTCTAGTTAAGTGTTGGTAATCTAAGGGTTGGATATCCACATCTGGATCTAATGTCAACTCCACACCTAAATTAATTGCCAGTTTTAGCATTTCCTGAACATCTTCGGTATCAGGTGTGCCTTGGACTCGCCAAATGGCAGGAACTCCCAAAGCGCTGAGGTGATCTGCGAGCAGTTGATTTACTAATAGCACCAACTCGGTTAAGAGCGATCGCACAGGTAAATCATTCACTACCACAGCCCCCATCACTCCCTCATCATAGTAGGGATTTTGACTGGGTGGTAGATTCAACTGCAAGCTACCACGAGCTAATCGCGCTTGTTTGGCGGCTTGTGCCAAACTTTCTAAGTCCTGTAAGATCTCGATACTCTCAGCAGTTACTTTTGTTGATTTACCTGTGAGAATCGCTTCTGCTTGTTGTTTACTTACAGCCTTATCTACATTGATCACACTAGGTTGAATTTCCCAGTCCAACACTTCTCCCGATTGGGGATGAATTGTGATCACAAAGGATAGGGCCAAGCGATCGCTACCAGGTGATAAAGAACAGCGTTCTGCTACCGCATCTGGTAACATCGGCAGAATTAATTCTCCTAGATACACTGACTTTCCGCGCTTAAGCGCCTCTCGATCTAAAGGTTCATCAGGTTGGATGTAGTGGGAAAGATCCGTAATATGAACAACTAATCGCCAAGGTTTGTTTGGTATTTTTTCCAAACTAAAAGCATTTTCTACTACACGGTCATCTCCATTTACCCCTTCAATGGTCAGAGTAAACAAATTACGTAAATCTACCCGATTTTTTAAATCTGCTTTGAGAAGCTTTTTAGGTAATTTAGCGGCTACATCGAGGACATTATCAGGAAAATTACGTGACAGATCATGCTTACAAGTTACTAAATCTATATCAGCCGCAGCTTCAGCATCACTACCGAGAATTTGCACTACTCGACCCAAGGGTGGATACTGAGCCAATGGATAACGCAGGACTTCTACATGGGCCAAGTGATCGAGGGCTTGATCCAATTTCATGCCGTTTGTGAGCAGTTTCAATTCAAACAGCAGACGATCATCCAAGGGGACAGCCCGAAAACCGCCTTCAACTTGCTTAATTCGTGCCAGCAAAGTGTGATTTGAACGCTCCAGAATTAGCTTCACTTCACCTTCAGGTGAACGGCGGCGACTACCTTCCTTGAGAACTCTGACCAAAACGCGATCGCCATTCCAGGCATTACTCAAATGGCTTTCCCGGATGTAAATATCCTCAGATCCTTCCACATCTTGAATCGCAAAGCAAAATCCCTTACTAGAGCAACGGAGTTTTGCTTCAATTAACCCCTCTTCTGTCACCCGGCGGTACTTACCCCGTTCCTTCACCAACAGCCCTACTTTTTCCAGCACCTCCAAAGCAATGTGAAGTTTTTCTAGACTCTCTTCATCCTCACAACCGAGTTTCTTTTCCAAGACTTTACGAGCTACCAATTTATCATCGGTGAAATTGGCAAGGAGTGTAGCGATTGAAAATTCCATGCAGTGAACCGACCTTTGGTCAAAACATCATTTTTTGAGGACACTTACGTGCGGAGGTTCCCCCCCGTTGATCAGCCAGCACCGTGGGTTTCCCGACTTGAGGAGCCACTGCGTTGCTCTGGTCTAGAGAGTTGTAGCAAGTGGCCTGTGACTGGCGTTAAAGTGTCTGTTGTTTAATCTGGTTCTTCCCTGTATACCCTCACGGATTACAGAAGACATTTGCTACAAACGAATTATCTGTACTCCTGCGGAGAAGCAAGCTATGCGTAGCGTCTCGTAGAGAAGGCAAGGCTACCGAAGATCCTCTCAGAGTAAACCTCTGCTCGGACTTCTCACTGCACGACACTCTCAGAATCTGTCTGGTTTAAACTTTCTTTACCTAAGCAATCTTACAAAGCACTCCTGACACTCAATTTTGCTCCACCAGGTAATTACGCTATGGGTTTTTGAGAGGATTGGTTTAGAGAACTCTCCATCATACCCAAAAAGCTCATACCTGCGGGAAACACAGGTGTTTGATTGTCTAGACTAAAGGTAATTTTCCACCATAAGAATCTGAATTTTAACTAGGAGAAACTGCCGATCAACCCAATTTTCCCATATGTAGAATCGGTAACAATTAGGTAAGCAGCTTAACAAGCCGTGAGGGCGAACCTTATCCTTATCATTGTAGATTTAGAGCGCACTTCCAGAAAATACTTTTAGATATCGAATTGGGTAATTAGTATAGCATTGAAAGGAAGAACACCCTAAGTTACTCAACAGTAGCCAAAAAGTATCGGCTCAAAAACCGGCTGCTGCTACAATCGTGACAGATGATCATACCGCGAAAAGTACCCTGAAGTCCCAGGAGGAACACTAAAATTAAAGTGACTCCCGACCAGAGTTTTCAGTGAGAATGAAAGGATGTAACCTGTGTACACAGAAGACATCACGAAGGACGCGGAGAGAGGGAGACACGGGGACACGGGGACAGAAATTGGACTCAGATTGTAACCCCACCTAAGTTCAAGCGTCTAAATCGAAGATTCACACGGGGTTTTATACCCCTGGAACTTTCGTTCCCGGCACGGGGCATCAGATGCATCAAACGCTCCGCGTCTTGAGCGTCTCCGTATCCCCGTGTCATCTTCGATCAACCGAGTAATTAAACAGATTTAGATTGGTGGCACTATTATGTTGGCTCAATTCCAGAGCTTGTATCCTAACGGCAGTATTATCTCGGAATTATTACAAATTTTTCAAGGAAAATATATCGTCCGAGTGACTGTGCAAATTGAAGGCATCACCCGCTCCACTGGTATGGCAGGAGCAGAAACCGTAGAAGCAGCTGAAGACCAAGCCAGAAACAGGGCGCTCATGGTCTTGGGAATCACTAATGCAACTGAGGGAAAAGGTACATTTACCCCAAAACCAATTTCCGCAGTGCAGGTAAATCCCTCTTTAAATCCCTCAACTGTCCCACCTGAGTCTGGCCAAGCCGCTAAGGATGTTGTCAGTAATCAATGGTCAACAGTCAACAATATAGAAAAATCTACACCTGATACCTACAACCAAGCTTTAGGTCAAAGTTTTCCAGAACATACTACTAGAGAACAACAACTTGATCCCCCTGGGGAAAGCTTAAAGATATTATCAGATCAAGAATCTGACCATTACCCCTTACTAGGAATGACTCCTAGTAATGTCACACCATTTACCCCACGCAGTTATTCTCCTCCAGAAGATGTTGGTGTGCCGTTAGGTATAGGAACAAGAAAGAGAAAAAATGAACCAGTTAATTTATCTGATGTCATTGCCCAAACAGATGTCCAAATAGAGCGTTTAGGCTGGACTAAAGAACAAGGAAGGGAATTTCTCAAAAAAACCTATGGGAAGCTAGGGCGCTCTTTACTCAGTGAAGAAGAGTTGCTAGATTTTCTTAACTACCTCAAATCTCAACCAGACCCCATTGCTGGATTTTAGTAGAGACGCGGGGATGGGGAGATGGGGAGATGGGGAGAAATAATTACCCCCTGCCCCCTGCACCCTGCACCCTGCCCTCTACACTACAGCCATTGGACGACTACCCGCAGCGTGACGATCAATCACTTGGTCAATTAAGCCATATTCCTTAGCTTCTTCAGGAGACATGAAGAAGTCACGTTCAGTATCTTCAGCAATACGCTCAATTGGCTGACCTGTGTGATCAGCTAAATAATCATTTAGCCTTTTTTTGTGGTATAAAATTTCCCGCGCCTGAATTTCAATATCAGTCGCTTGTCCTTGAGCGCCACCTAAAGGTTGATGAATCATAATCCGCGAATGGGGTAGACTCATTCGCTTACCTTTAGCACCAGCACTGAGGAGGAAAGCGCCCATACTAGCCGCTAGTCCAGTACAAATAGTACAGACATCAGGGCGGATATGCTTCATGGTGTCAAAAATCCCCATCCCCGCCGTAACCGAACCACCGGGAGAATTGATGTACATATAAATGTCTTTCTCCGAGTCTTCAGCATCTAGAAACAGTAATTGGGCAACAATCAAGTTAGCAAGACTGCTATCAACCTGTTGTCCCAAAAAGATGATGCGCTCACGTAACAGCCGTGAGTAGATATCGAAGGCGCGTTCGCCTCGACCCGATTGTTCAATAACGATAGGAATCATGGACAGGTGCTTGTAGCTATTTTCCATTTATTCTATCGATGTCAATGGCTGATTGTGTTTAGACAGGCAAATGAATATTGGGAAAAATCTTGAGAACTAGAGAATATCAGTGTTTATTTCTCCATAATCAGTTCTGAACAAGCATATTCATCACACCAAACTATCTAAAATTTAAAATCTAAAATTCTTTGTCCAATGATTCCTTGATGGTACAAGCCCCCGGATTTATCCGTGGGATCAATCTAAAATCCAAAATTCCCAAGCCCCGGATTTATCCCTGGGGTCAATCCAAAATCTAAAATCCAAAATCTAAAATTCTTTGACGGACACTTTTTTAGTGCGACAAGCGTCTAAGTAGCTATGGTCATCTGAAAAGAGGGCTGAATAACAGGAAGATTAAATCCGATTCTGCCTCTTATGCCCTTAGCTACCTCTTACCCTACACCTCTAGCTTGCCTTTATTGGAAAAATGTAGATTTCGATGACTCGAAATTATTTTTCAGGTATTAGTAACTTTTTTCACATTTTTCAAACTTGTTCTGGTTAATTATCCGGACATATTCGTCAAATCTGGTAAATCGAGAATATGAGGTGTATTTAGAATAACTAGTCTTACTTGAAATGCTATCAATTAAGAGAGAGAAGTAATATGCTGGAAAGACTTATACAAGCTGCTTTGATTACCTTTTTACTGCACTTGACAGCCGGACTCAATACTAGTACTCGAATTCCGGCTAAGGGTGTATCACCTATGTCTGAAATACCAGCGTCAGTCATCGGTTCCACGTTTAACTTTTTGAAATAAGCTCATCAACTTTGAAATTGCATATCTCAGAAAAACTCTTGTGGTGTGGGCATCTTGCCCACCCTAATTATGCAAGTTAAATGTCCAACGACTTAACGAAACTTCATCAATTGCCTGGGGATCGGTGAGATTCTTCTGCGCTGCCTGTTCTCTCTTTTCCTCACTAAGTAGGTGGGCGTTAAAAAATATGAGAGATAGACCTAACTCGCCAACCCCCTGATACCGTTTCACTTGATGATTGATACAAATGGACAGAGGCACAGACGCGGAGATTCATTGGAAACTGTAATTAAGTAAATTGATATTACAACCTCTCCCTAGCTCTTTCTTCAGAGGAGAGAGGAAAGGAAAAACTTTTGTTGCGCGAAGGCGGATGCAAAGCCATGAGGCGAACATAATATGAAAAGGTTAGACTGAGCAAAAAAGGTAATTACCTGCTCTTACCCTGATGACTAATCGCCTTGCTGAAGCCAAAAGCCTCTATCTCCGCAAACACGCCGAAAATCCGATTGACTGGTGGTCTTGGTGTGATGAAGCACTTGCCACTGCCAGGGAACAAGATAAACCAATTTTTCTCTCCATTGGTTATTCTAGTTGCCACTGGTGTACGGTGATGGAAGGAGAAGCTTTTTCTGATTTAGCGATCGCTGAATACATGAATGCCAATTTTCTCCCCATTAAGGTAGACCGGGAAGAACGACCTGACCTGGATAGCATCTATATGCAGACTTTGCAGATGATGAGTGGTCAAGGGGGTTGGCCGTTAAATGTTTTTCTATCTCCAGATGATTTAGTACCGTTTTACGCGGGAACTTACTTTCCTGTAGATCCCCGCTATGGTCGTCCTGGATTTTTACAGGTTTTACAAACTTTACGTCGTTACTACGATACAGAAAAAGAAGAATTGCGCCAACGTAAAGCGTTGGTTGTTGAGGCATTGCTGACATCTGCGGTATTGCAAAACAGCAATACTCAGGAGACTGAAGATCATGAATTATTGCTCAAAGGTTGGGAAACTAGCACGGGGATCATTATTCCTAAGCAAGTTGGTAATAGTTTTCCCATGATCCCCTACGCTGAATTTGCATTGCGCGGAACTCGGTTTAATTATGAATCTCAGTATGATAGACAGCAAGTTTGTACTCAACGGGGATTAGATTTAGTACTGGGTGGGATTTATGATCATGTCGGTGGTGGCTTTCATCGCTACACTGTTGATCCCACTTGGACTGTCCCCCATTTTGAAAAGATGCTTTATGACAACGGTCAGATGATCGAGTATCTGGGAAATTTGTGGAGTGCGGGAATACAGGAACCAGCTTTTGAGAGGGCTGTCGCTGGGACTGTCAAATGGTTGCAACGAGAAATGACTGCACCAACTGGTTACTTCTATGCTGCTCAAGATGCGGATAGTTTTACTCATCCTACAGCGGCAGAACCAGAGGAAGGCGCTTTTTATGTTTGGCGTTACAGCGAATTAGACCAACTGTTAACATCGGCAGAACTAACGGAATTACAACAAAATTTTACGGTTACGGCTAACGGCAACTTTGAAGGACAAAATGTTTTACAAAGATTGCATCAGGGTGAACTGAGTCAAACGCTAGAAATCTCTTTGAGTAAGTTGTTTGCTGCTCGTTATGGTTCTACACCTGAGACGTTAACAACTTTTCCACCAGCACCAGACAATCAAGAAGCAAAAACAACCGAATGGCCTGGTCGTATTCCGGCGGTGACGGATACAAAAATGATTGTGGCCTGGAATAGCTTGATGATTTCGGGTTTGGCTAGGGCTGCTGTGGTGTTTGGACAACCAAGCTATCTGGAATTAGCAGCAAAAGCGGCAAATTTTATCTTAGATAATCAGTTTGTAGATGGACGTTTCTACCGACTTAACTATCAGGGTGAAGCAAGTGTTTTAGCTCAATCTGAAGATTACGCTTTTTTTATTAAGGCATTACTGGATTTACACCAAGCTTCTTTGAGACAAATTGATTATATTTCCACTCAGGACTCAGAACTTAGTACTCAGTACTATTGGTTAGAAAAAGCTGTTGCTCTCCAAGAAGAATTTAACGAATTTCTCTGGAGTGTAGAACTAGGTGGTTACTTCAACACAGCTAGTGATAATAGTCAAGATTTAATCGTCAGGGAGCGCAGTTATATAGATAATGCTACACCTTCAGCAAATGGGATCGCGATCGCTAATTTAGTTCGTCTATCCTTATTGACTGATAATCTGCATTACTTGGATTTAGCTGAACAAGGTTTGAGAGCGTTTAGAGGTGTAATGAATAACTCTCCCCAAGCTTGTCCTAGTTTATTTACAGCTTTGGATTGGTATCGTAATTCCACCTTGATTCGGAGTAACCGTGAGCAGCTAACATCTTTGATCCCCAAATATCTACCAACTACCGTCTTGGCAATGGTATCAGAGTTACCAGAAGGAAGCGTTGGTTTAGTGTGTCAAGGCTTGAAATGTCTTCCCGCCGCAGGGAGTGTGGAAGAGTTACTTCTTCAGGTGCAGCGCAGTCAAATTAGAATGTAATGGCAGATGATAGGTGACAGGTGACAGGTGACAGGTGACAGGTGACAGGTGACAGGTGACAGGTGACAGGTGACAGGTGACAGGTGACAGAGTTGAAAGTCTCTTTGTCTCTAGGTTTTATCATTAGTTCATGTCCTAATCACCTTGGCGGTTGCTATAATGGCAGCCGATACAAAAATGAAATACAATGAAGGGCGGGAAAACCCGCCCCATAGAGACTTTGCGATTTAAAACTTGACTTTACAGAGCTTAAAATCGCTATATACAGCAACGGACAGGGCGGTTAGGACAGCAACTGATTATAAAACCTAGACAGCAAAAGACTTTTCAGACTGTCACCTGTCACCTGTTCCCTGTCACCTGCTATATCGGACACAAAATGCTTACTCAGCCCAAGCGATTAACCTGGGTTCATAAGGACTAGCGAGGTGTTGGTTCTGGGGTAACACACGCAAAGACAAGCCCTGCAAACCAGAGGTGGTGTAAGTGATACTTCCTGTGTAAACGCTTAATCCTTCACTATCCTGACCTTGGTAATCCATCACCACTGGGACAGCATTGACAATATCGCCATTAGCATCAATAGAACCTTGGTAAAGTTCTACTTGCACATCATCATTTTTCAAAGTTGCTAAATCAACCTTAGCTTTTACCGCTACAGTTTGATTGACTTTAAGTTCTGAGACTGCGGAGACATCAACATCTTTGATTCTGATGTTAAACCAGTGTTCACCTAGTTTTGCTTTCCAATCGGCTAATTCTTTAGCTGGGGCGTAATTATCAACAGTTAGGGTATGATAGCGATCGCTTGCGGGGAAATAAGCCCGTTGTGCATATTCTCGCACCATCCGTGCTGTATTAAAAAACGGACAATTTAAACGGATGGCATCCTTCATTTTTGCCACCCAGGGACGAGGTAAGCCATCACCGTCCCGATGCTCATAAAATAAAGGTACAACTTCTTTCTCTAGCAATTCATAGAGAGCGTTGGCTTCTACCTCATCTTGGTAATTGGGATCTTCGTAATTTTCACCATGTCCAATCGCCCAACCAGTACGGACATAATCAGCTTCATCCCACCAACCATCTAGTACGCTTAAATTCGGCAATCCATTCATTGCTGCCTTCATACCGCTAGTACCAGAAGCTTCACGGGGACGACGAGGGGTATTTAACCAGATATCACAACCTGCCACCATCAACCGGGCGATGTGGATATCATAATTGGGAACAAACACGACGTGTTTTTCTAACTTCTGTTCGCGGATGAAGTGATTGATATCGCGGATCAATTCTTTACCAGGGATATCTTTGGGGTGTGCTTTCCCCGCAATCACAAATTGGACTTTGCGATCTTTGTTACTTAGCAAAATCTGCTTAATTCGTTCTAAATCGCGCATCCACAGAGTAGCGCGTTTGTAGGTAGCAAAACGACGAGCAAAGCCTATGGTTAAAACTTTGGGGTCAAGTACTTCTTGGGATAGGGCGATTTCGGAAGCAGAAGCACCGCGATCGCGCAAATGCTTCACTAAATGCTCCCGGACATACAAAATCATGTCTAAACGGCAGCGTTCGTGATTGCGCCATAATTCCTCATCAGGAATAGCCTCCATCCGTTCCCACAACTGACTATCTGGTGGTGCTGATGACCAGTTTGGGCCTAGATAGCGATCGTACAACTCCTGAGTTGACTTAGCCACGCAACTCCGAGCATGAACACCGTTAGTAATGGCAGTAATCGGCACTTCTTCAACGGGGACTTTTTGCCACAGACCTTGAAACATTTGCCGCGAAACTACACCGTGTAGTTGTGCCACACCATTAGAAAATGTTGCCATCTTCAGCGCCAGCACCGCCATACTAAAAGGCGCAGATAAATCCCCAGTATTTTCTCGCCCCAGTCCTAAAAATTGTTCTTTAGGTAAGCCAAAAATATCAGCGTAATATCCCAGGTAGTACAAAACTTTGTCGGGCGCAAATAAGTCAATTCCCGCTGGAACTGGTGTGTGGGTAGTAAAAATATTACTGGAAGCGACTACCTGTTTGGCTTGAGCATAACTCAGCCCCTCTTCCTGAATCAAAAGGCGGATACGCTCTAGGGCGGAGAACCCCGCGTGACCTTCGTTCATGTGGTAAGCAGTGACCTTATAGCCCAAAGCTTTGAGCATTTGTACACCACCAATACCCAGCATAATTTCTTGGTGGATACGCATATCGATGTCACCACCATACAGCTGGTCAGTGATATCGTGGTCATAAGGGTTGTTAGGTTCAATGTTGGTATCCAGCATATACAGGGGTACAGTTCCCACCTGTACACGCCATACTCTGGCATATACCTTACGTCCTGGATAATCTACCGCAATCCTTAGCTCAGAGCCATCAGGATTACGTTCCAAGTGCAAGGGCATATTATAAAAATCGTTGATGAGGTAGCGTTCTTGCTGCCAACCATCAGCATTTAGATACTGAGCAAAGTAACCTTGTTGGTAAAGTAAGCCCACACCCACCAGAGGTAATCCCAAATCACTAGCAGATTTGAGATGATCCCCTGCTAATACACCCAAACCACCGGAATAGACAGGTAAACAGTCTACCAATCCAAACTCAGCAGAGAAATAAGCATAGCATTCCTTACTTTGCTGAGGACGTTTTTTTTGATACCAGGTGCGCTCTTGTAAATAATCTTCTAACTGACGAGCAGCTCTATCCATTTGCGCCAGGAAGCCTTCATCTTCGACAACTTCCAAAAGCCGCCCTTGGCTGATAGTCCCCAGCATCAACACTGGGTTATGATGGCTCGATTCCCATAAATCGGGGTCTAAACGGCGAAATAGGTCTTTGCTCTCAACATTCCAATCAAAGTGCAGATTGTATGCTAAATTCCGCAGTGGTTCTAGTCGCTGCGGTAGTGAAGGAGATACGTTGAATGTGCGAATTGGCTGCATAGTGTGACAAAAATTTAAATTAAGCTATGGTTATTGTTTACCGTCTTTCTCCAATGTTGCCAATTCTTTATACAATGTTTGTGAATTTATGATGACTTTCTTACGCATTGAGAAAAATTCTGCCAGGCGTTGCTAAACCTTACACCAAAACACGTTATCGGTCTATAGGTTTGCTTCGTTCGTATTCCTAACTTAGTAAAATTTAATTTTTCCGTGATACTTGTATACTGTGATATACGCCAATAGATTTACCTTTAGCACTGCATTAATCAGTGGTTTGACCTGCGGATTTCCACTACCAACTACTGGATCAACTACCCAAAAAATTTCAAAAAATTTTAATTATTTCTTAATAAATAAAGATTGCTAACTATTAAGATTCCTCATACTCTAGAAACTCTTTGCCAGAAAGTCGTCATAGCCGTCGGGGAAGCGCTTACTTGTTTACACCAATGGTGAACTTCAATGTCATGGCTGAAGTGGGTGACGCTCGACCTTAAATTTTTGACAATTAAAAAACCATATCAAAATCCAACCAACAATCATTACATTATGAACTAGGCAAAACGTAATTATACGTATTCAGCGGCTTGGTATATGTACTCTTGTTAAAAAAAGTTTGTTGATATCAGTTTTTGCAGAAAATTTTTAACAGATCACAGTCTTGAAAGTCTGCTAAAAAATCTGTTTTATGATGCCTATGGCTGTTGTAAGAGATACAGTTTATGTCTATCGCTACCTGGCAACTACTATGAATAGTTAAGCAAAATTATTTACAGATCTTATTTGCTTGTGTACCTTATCCAATTAAGGATGCGGAATTTGAAAATGTTCAATTAATTTTGCACAGGTAATGATGACCAAAGTATGGAAATAGTCAGAAGCAGCATAACAACAGGACTTACTCACAAGTAACGAAAAACTACGTAACGTTAAAGCGTTATCCTTGCAGAAGAGCTACGCTAACTCGCAGCGTGCCGGAGATATAACCTTAAATAGCACGTAGCGTTCCGTAAGGGTTAATGAACAGTAGCTGAAAAGCTAACAATTACTACCAATTACTCACTTATGCTCCCCGGCAAAGTCATCAGCTATTGTGACTGTATTGGGATTTTGTTGTAAAATATGTTCATGCTACTAGGATTCAAGACCGAACTCAAGGTAAACAAGCAACAACGTCTACTACTGGCACAACACGCAGGAGTAGCTAGACACGCTTGGAATCAAGGTTTAGC
>NZ_JACJTQ010000032.1 GCF_014698735.1 Anabaena catenula FACHB-362 | reverse complement strand
ACATAGTAGTTTTTATATCGGATTATATGGTCAAACTTGGGTCAATTTTAAGGAGATTTGTATGGATTTGGTTACAGAATTAATAAGATTAAATCGCAATAAGTGTAAGTATTATCAACAAGGTCTAAGAGCTATGAGGCTTATAGAGTCTGTCTTGTAGCTGATTTCGTCCCCCCGTCAGATATTTTAGTCTAAAAAATCTTCGCTAAAAAAGTTTTTCTATTTAACAGTTTTGATTTCAACCAAATTTAAGCTACATCTCAAAACCAGACTGAATCAGAGTTATACTATATCCAGTATCCAATAAACAATGTTACTCACAAACACTACAAATCCAATTTAGGCTAAAAATCAACTCTTTTTATTTCTACTACTAAAAAATCTTGATTTCTCATTCTTTTGAGCGGTGTTACTAGGTTCGGAGTAATCCCAAGAGTGCATTTGACGGAAAGGAAGACCCATCTTTTGGAAGACATACTTCTCTTTCACACCAGAAGCAACTAAGTCTGGCTTCAGTGCTTTGATGAATTCTTCAAATTCAAAAGCGGTAACGTCGTCATAAACGATGGTTCCGTTTTCAATGTAGTGAGTAGTACGTTTGTAGTCATCATTATGAGCGAACTCATAACCAGTACCAATCATCTTCATTCCCAAATCTTGGAAAGCGGGAACAACGTGACGAGGACGTAGACCACCAACCATCATTGCAACTGTCTTACCTTCCAAACGGGGGCGATATTTACCAACAATCGCATCCATTGTGGGTTGGTACTTAGCAATTACCTTCTCAGCATTTGCTTGAATCTTCGCGTCAAACTTAGAAGCGATTTCGCGTAAAGATGCAGCAATCTTGGTAGGTCCGAAGAAATTATACTCAAGCCAGGGTATACCATAAGCTTCTTCCATGTGACGGCTGATGTAGTTCATCGAGCGGTAACAGTGGATGAGGTTCATCTTCACGTTTGGTGTCATCAACATTTCGTTGATTGTACCATCACCAGACCATTGAGCAACAACGCGCAAACCGATTTCTTCTAAAAGAATGCGGCTGGCCCAAGCATCTCCACCGATGTTGTAGTCACCGATGATGGCTACGTCGTAGGGAGTACCTTCAAACTTCAATGTACCGTCTTTCTTAGCCTTGTCTGCTCTGGGGAATACCCAGTCACGAATCATGTCGTTAGCGATGTGGTGTCCTAAAGACTGAGACACACCACGGAAACCTTCGCAACGGACAGGAATAACTGGCTTACCAATTGTTTTAGATGTCTTCTTAGCTACTGCTTCGATGTCATCTCCAATTAGACCGATGGGACATTCAGATTGAATAGAAACCCCACGGTTTAAGGGGAATAATACGTCTAATTCTTCAATTAATTTGGTGAGTTTCTTGTCACCACCAAAAACGATGTCGCGTTCTTGGAAGTCAGAGGTGAAGTGCATGGTACCAAAGGTATCAATACCTGTTGTACCAATGTAGTAGTTACGACGACCAGACCAAGACCAGTAACCGCAACCTACGGGACCGTGGCTGATGTGGATCATGTCCTTAATAGGACCCCAAACCACACCCTTGGAACCTGCGTAAGCACAACCACGAGCGGTCATTACACCAGGAAGGGATTTGATGTTAGATTTAACACCACAATCAGCCTTACCTTCTTCAAATACGTTTAAGTGCTTTTCGC
Source organism: Anabaena catenula FACHB-362 (assembly GCF_014698735.1). Classification (GTDB taxonomy): domain Bacteria; phylum Cyanobacteriota; class Cyanobacteriia; order Cyanobacteriales; family Nostocaceae; genus Anabaena; species Anabaena variabilis_A. Next base: position 71,141 of record NZ_JACJTQ010000032.1, on the reverse strand, counting down.
GCTTTTTAGCAGCTTTTTCGGGGTAAGCTTTCAGAACTTCTTTAACTAGTTCTTTTCTTTGTTCAACGATCTTCTTGTCATCTGGAGGAGTCATATTCTGTCTCTCTTGCTCCTAAGGAACGGGGATAGGGATGGGGGGTTTGGGGACTTAATGTCCCCTGTGGGGAGGGAAAGGAAGGTAAAAAGGAAATTATGTAGTGTTTTCCTTTTTCCGTCTCCTAAATTATCAATTACTACTTGGTAGCACCTGCGGGCTTACCAATGATTTCAGCGTGCTTGGTGTCATCATCAAGAATACCGAATTCAATCAACAATGCTTCCAACTCATCCATTTCAATTGGTGTGGGGATGGTGAGGTTCTTGTTGTTGATGATCTTCTTAGCTAATGCGCGGTATTCATTACCCTGATCGCTATCAGGTGCGTACTCGTTAACTGTCATCCGACGCAATTCTGCGTGTTGAACGATGTTGTCACGGGGTACGAAGTGAATCATTTGAGTGTTCAAACGTTCAGCCAAGGTTTCGATCAATTCGATTTCACGGTCAACCTTACGGCTGTTACAGATCAAACCACCTAAACGTACACCACCGGAGTGAGCATATTTGAGAACACCACGAGCGATGTTGTTTGCAGCGTACATCGCCATCATTTCACCTGATGTAACGATGTAGATTTCTTGTGCTTTACCTTCACGGGAAAGAGTAATAATATAATTTTTCAAGCCGGAAAATGTTTATTTTCAACAATGTTTGCCGTAATCATTGTCTGAGATGAACAGCTTTTTTATTAGGGTAAATCTAGGGTATGGACAGAACACAGGAAGCATTTGCCGATTTTCACCAAACAGCTATCACCGATGGGGGATATTTAGGCAGAATGCAAGCAGTAGAAAATCAAGAAAATCACCTAACGGCAAAACTAACGACAGAATTAAAAGCAATTAATGCTAGACTAAGAGCCGCAAGGGTAAGTGTTTCTGTCAGAAAATCCGGTAATTCATTACAGTTAAGAACTACCTTACCTATTAAACCAGGTGATATTGATAAAAACGGTATCGGCACAAAGCAATATGATATTTCTTTGGGGATACCATTTAGTTTTGATGGTTTAAACACTGCGGAAGAAGAAGCTAATGAGTTAGGAACTCTCATTGCTAGAAAACAATTTATTTGGACTGATAAATATTTAGGCAAAACTAGATTTAAAGCGAAATTTATCACGATAGGAGAGTTGATTTCTGAATTTGAGCAAAACTATTTTCAAACTAGAAAACGCACTCTCAAAAGTAACAATACGTTTAATAGTTATTTCTATATTGCTAAAACACATTTACCGAAAGATAAATTAGCGATAAATGCCAATTTTATTGATGCTGTTAAATTTTGCTCATCATCGGATAGTGTGAAAAATGAATTGATTAAAGTAATTAGGGTTTTGTGTAAATGTTCTGGTGTAGAAGTTCCAGAATTGAGTAATTTAAAAATCAAGGCTATTTCTCAACGTAAACGTGATATACCTACTGATGCAGAGATAGAACAGGAATATCTGAAGTTTGAAAATTATGCTATTAATCGTTCTAGTAAGTTGACAACTAGAGAAGATAGAAATAATTGGAAATTGTGGAGATGGGTTTATGGGATGTTAGCAACTTATGGATTAAGACCAATTGAAATTTTTGTTAATCCTGATTTAAATTGGTGGCTATCATCAGAAAATGTGATGAATACATGGCGTGTTAATGAGGAATGTAAAACGGGAGAAAGGGAAGTTTTACCATTATATCCGCGTTGGGTAGAAACTTTTAATTTAAAAGCAGATATAGAAGCAATTGAGTTGTTAAAAGCAAAAATTAAAGATAAAGTTACAAGTCGAGAAATCAACTCTGCACGACATGGTACAGATAGATGGTTTAGATTTGTGGGGATTCCTTTTCAACCTTACGATTTACGGCATGGTTGGGCAATTAGAGCGCATTTAATGGGGATTCCGATTAAAGCTGCTGCTGATAATTTGGGTCATTCTGTGAATATGCACACATCTATTTATCAAAAGTGGTTTAGTTTAGAAAATCGTAAAGTTGCAATTGAGGAAGCGATTAAGAAAAAATCGAAGGTGGAAGATTTACAGGATATGGTGATTAGATTGGAACAGGAAAATGAGAGGTTGAGAATTGAGAATGAAAGGTTGCGGTTGCAGATAGGAAATCAAGAGTTGATGAGAATGATTAATTAAATAACTAAAGTTCAGGAATATGTTCAGTTTCGTAATTTTCAATTAAAACTCCGATGACTTCCATTAACGATGCAAGCGGATGGTTTTCATCTTCACCAACTTTATCTATCAGAGAATCTAGGATATCAACTAAGTGTTCATATTCCTCTTCTGTGTGAGGAACAAAGACGTTTTTGCCAATGGATGACCAAGCATTAATGGTTTGCTCAAGGTTAAAAGTTTGCATTGTATATTATTTTCTTCTTGGATGTACCTCAAAAGCTAAATCTGCACGATAAAAACACACATCAAACTCTGCAAAAAAATTCATGTGTCCAAGTAGTACGGGTGCTTCTCTAGATTCTGTCCAAGCAAATGCAAGCAAAACAGGCAAAAATTCAGCAATGGTAGCTGATACAATTAATCCCCGTGCTTGGAAATGAGCTAAATTCCCAGTTAACTGAATTGGAACTTTTTGCTGTTCCCAAATTGCTCCTAGTTGCAGACCTATTTCATAGGGTAATACATTAACGCTTGCACCTGTATCTAGCAAAGCCATAACTTCAATAGAACGGTTTTTGTGAGTCAATGTTAATGGTAAATAAGGCATATTGCTAGAAACACCAGGAGTATTACTTCGCTCAATAAAGGGAAATCTTCTACTCTCAAGCATGGCCTTCTTCCTTTGCTGCTGTTAGCATATCAGATAATGTTTGAGCAGCTTCATGGGCATCATAAGGAGACCAAACAACAGCTTCAGTAGATGCTAATTGTTCCAGCAGCAAGTTTTCTTGTTCTTGATTATCAGTTGATTCTAAATTACATCCTTCTTCTTTTGCTACGGCTAATAATAGAAAATGAATAAGACGCAATTTGTCTTGGTGAGATAGCTGACTAACAGTAGGTAGTAATTCATTTAGAGGCATATTGCAAGTTATGACAGTATTGGATAATAATCCTAAGATAACAATATTTTAATCGCACTCCATCAACCCAAAAGACCGAAAATGAGATCGCACTCAAACCACAACACCAGAAAAGCGATCGCACTCATTCTAAAAAATATCAGACTTAAATGCTAACTACTAAGGATTCACTATAACACGAACTGTCAGCTTGTCATTACCAGATTTACTTAAATCACGAATCAATGCTTCAGAATTTTTAAGAAGTCCTTCAGGATCATAAATAAAACACAACAAGTATTCGCAATCTGGATGACTTTGATATCTAATAATATCTTCAGCTAATTCAGTAGTAATTTCTTTATCTTTCAGACTTTCACGAGTTTTCTTGACTTCTATACCTATTTTTTCTTCTTTTAGTAAGAAATCCATTCTTGATGAACTACCAGCAAAACTAGGCATTCCTTCTTCTTTCCTAATATTAACAAAATCAATTTTTAAAAGAGCGTATAATAAATCTTGCACATCATATTCATCTTTTATTTTTAAAGTTTCTCTTATTTTTCCCTTATCTGAACGTCTTAGTTCTAACTGTTTGGCAATGGAATGAAAACGTTGACAAATAAAAATAAGTCTATCGATAGCTTTCTGTATACCTGTTTCCTGATAGGTTTTTTCAGACAAGTAAGTTTCTACTTCATTTAATGATAAAGCATGGTTTACAGCACTAAGAACCTCATGATTAATTCTACGTATTTCAAAGACGGGTATTGGAGGCTCTTTGCTCTCTATTTCATAGTGATCAAATACATCTGCAAAAATAGTATCCTGTCTTGAAAGAGTATCTCGAAACCTTATCAGAGTATTTATAAGTTGTTCTGGAGAGGAGAAGGCCTCAGGTATGCGTAAATCCCAAAATGTTTCTTCTATATTGGAAACAATATTGAAGAGTGCTTGTCCAACTTCATCATGTTTGTAATAAAATCCATAACCCTGATGAGGTTTGAGATTCTTCAGATCCTCGCGGTATTCTTGGATCTTAGCTTTAAAAAACCTGCTTAAGTAATCTTGAACCTCTGATAAATAAATCTGCATTATTTCTCTCTATACTTTTTGAAAAGTAACATTAATAGCTTAACTTACTTCTGCACTATCTCAAATATCATAATCCTAAAGTCTATTTCAAATTATTAGATCAAATATAGCTTTATGCTAACTTGTATTCTACTGTAGAATATTGTAACCAAGTCTCTTGCTCACTCTCTGTTTCCTGCTTTGATAAGTAAATTCATAAATAAAATCAACTGGATATATTAACCCATTTATCAAAAATTATGTATCCCTATTGACGCTAGGGACAAAATAGGGTAAACAAAAGAATATAAACAAAGCAAAATGTCCATTTGACTAAAATTTTCCAGGGCATAAATAGGGCATAAAAAAACAAAATTTCCAACCAATCGCATTAACAAAAACCCTATTCAACATAGCTGACTCTTCACGGTAAAATGAAGATTAAAAAAAAACGAAATGTTCTACGTCAATCACTGACGGTTTTCCGTTATGGTGGACGGGCTGTAAGCTTAGTATGGACTACTAGTCGCTCGCTGACTATTCTTCTGGCTAGTTTAACTTTAGTGGCTGGTCTTTTGCCGGCGACGATATCCTACATTGGTAAATTAATTGTTGATGCGGTGGTATTTGCCTCCTCTCAAGTTAATTTAGACAGTAATGGTGTTGTCAATAATTCTGGAGCTTTATTATATGTAGGATTAGAAGCGATCGCTGTAGTTCTACTAGCAGGCAGCCAACGGGGAATCACCATTTGTCAATCCTTACTACGGGCGCTACTGGGGCAGCGGGTGAACGTACTCATCTTAGAAAAGGCGTTGACACTGGATCTGCGGCAGTTTGAAGACTCAGAATTCTATGATAAATTGACCAATGCACGCAGAGAAGCATCCGTCCGTCCCCTTTCCCTAGTCACCCGCACTTTTGGCTTGGTACAAAATGCCCTTTCCCTGCTTACCTATGGTGTTTTACTAGTAAATTTCTCAGCTTGGGCAGTAGTAATGCTGATTTTGGCAGCTATGCCTGTATTTATTGCCGAAACGAAGTTTGCTGGAGAAGCCTTTCGCTTATTTACTTGGCGTGCGCCAGAAATTCGTCAACAGCATTACTTAGAAAATCTGTTAGCCAGAGAAGATTTTGTCACAGAAGTCAAACTCTATCAGCTGGGAGAGATGCTGCTAGGACGTTATCACAACCTGTTTAATCAACTCTACGGACAAGACCGTGATTTGACTCTACGGCGAGGGCTATGGGGGTATCTCCTAAGTTTAGTTAGTACAGCTGCTTTTTACTTAGCATATGCTTGGATTGTTTTGGAAACAGCTGTAGGTAGAATTTCCTTGGGAGATATGACAATGTATCTCACCGTGTTTCGCCAAGGACAGTCTACTTTTGCCAATGCCCTCATTTCTATTGGCGGAATGTATGAAGACAACCTATATTTATCGAATCTCTACGATTTCCTGGAAGAGGAAGTACCACAGCCTTGGGGTCAGGCTACCACTGGTTTTAATCCCCAAGATGGTATCCGTTTTGAGAATGTATCATTTACTTATCCGGGAAGTTCTGTACCTGCGTTGAGAAACATTTCCCTGCATTTACAACCTGGAGAGAAACTAGCAATTGTGGGTGAAAACGGTTCCGGCAAGACCACCTTAATCAAACTACTTACCCGACTTTACACCCCTGACTCTGGGCGGATTTTATTAGATGGCTTGGACTTGCAGGAATGGGATGTGGATGTGCTACGTCGTCGCATTGGTGTGATTTTTCAGAACTTTGTCCGGTATCAGTTCACTGTGGGTGAGAATATTGGCGTTGGCGATGTAGAACATTTAGACAACAAGACCCGCTGGCAAACTGCTGCCCAAAAAGGCATGGCCGAATCTTTTATTGACCAATTACCTCAAAGCTTCCAGACGCAGCTTGGTCGTTGGTTTAAGGGAGGACAGGAACTTTCTGGAGGACAGTGGCAGAAAATTGCCCTGTCTCGTGCTTTTATGCGATCGCAAGCAGATATCTTGGTGTTGGATGAACCTACATCGGCAATAGATGCCCAAGCTGAGTTTGAGATTTTTAATCATTTTCGGGCTATTACTCAACATCAGATGGTACTTTTGATTTCCCACCGTTTCTCAACGGTACGCATGGCTGACAAAATCGCGGTTATAGAAGATGGCGTTGTTGTGGAACTGGGAACTCACGAAGAATTATTACAGGCAGGAGGACGTTATGCAAAGTTGTTTTTATTACAAGCTGCTGGGTATCAGTAGTCGCCGTCTTGACACTAGGGATAAAATAGGGTAAATAAAGGAAGAAAAATCAAACAAATTGCCCATTTCTCTCAAATTTTCCAGGGCATAAATAGGGCATAAAAAAATCAAAATTCCCAACCAATCGCATTAACAAAAACCCCAGATAAAACAGCTTATTCTTCACGGATAGGCATAGCAAAACCACCGCATACAACGTCACCTAATACGTCGTAAGATACGAAGTCTAAGTCTGTGTAAGCACCATTTTCTTCTAGGAAGTTAATAGCGGTGATAATACCACGACCAGCACAACCTACACCGGGTTCTGGACCACCAGATTCTACGCACTTAACACCACGGAAACCGGTCAACATGACTTCGTGGAGTTCCAAATCTTCAACTGCACCTCTTTCAGCAGCCAAGGAAAGAACGGTGGTTTGAGCCTTGGAGTGGAGCATCAAACGGGTAGAGTCAGCTTTAGGGTCGCAACCTACGATCATGATGCGTTGACCCATTTCAGCCATAGCTGCGAGGGTATTTTGAGAGGTGGTAGACTTACCGATACCGCCCTTGCCGTAGAAAGCTATCTGTCTAATATTTGCGTCAGTAGTCATTGTTCGTGTTTTCCTAGAATTGGTTGGTTGGTGTTTTGTCTTTCGTCTTTTGGTTCTCACGGCCAAGTTCTACGGCGGTGAGCGTGTGTAGAACGTCGCTATGGAGGCGAACGCTCTACCAAACATAGAATCAGTGTTGAGTGCATTGTATTTATTAGGTTGTGAGGATTACTGGTGTGTCATTTATCAATTGTTCTTTATCATTTGCTAATGACTAATAACCACTGACTAATGACTAATTTCTAAACTGCTTCGACAATTATTTCTTTGCTGATGCGATCGCGTAATCTCGCTTCAATCGCAACTTTCAAAGTTGCTGTGCTGCTGGAACATGAACCGCAAGCACCTTTGAGAATCACTTGTACTTTATTGCCTTCTATATCGTAGAGTTCTACATCTCCCCCGTCGGCAATTAATACGGGTCGGACTTCTTCATCTAATACTTTTTGAATCAGGGCAATTTTTTGAACATTAGTTAATGGTTTTTGTTGCCCCCCATTAAACATTGAACTAGCAATTTCTGTAGTAGCTTTCACGCCGTTGGTGTTGAGATTTGGTTTGGCGGTTTCCTGCTTTACTTCTCTTATTATATCATCAATTTTCGTTAAACAGGAACCGCATCCGCCACCAGCTTTTACATAATTTGTTACTTGCTCTGCACTGAGGAGATTATTTTGTGCAACTGCCTTTCTAATCTTGGTATCAGTGATACCAAAACAGCTACAAATTAGTACACCTTCATCATCATCATCATGGGCAGCTAAAGGAATACCTCTATAATTATAGATAGCAGCTTCTAGAGCTTCTTGACCCATAACTGAGCAGTGCATTTTCGCTTCTGGCAAACCGCCCAGGTAATCGGCAATATCTTTATTAGACACCTTTAGGGCTTCATCTAATGTCAAGCCTTTTACCATTTCGGTTAAAGCACTTGAAGAAGCGATCGCACTGGTGCAACCAAAGGTTTGAAAACGAGCATCAAGAATCTTATCAGATGCAACTTCAACTTTTAAATGCAATCTGAGAGCATCACCACAAGCAATACTGCCTATCTCTCCAGTTGCAACCTTAACACCAGCTTCGCCAGTTTCTTCAATTGCGCCCTGGTTTTTGGGATCGTAAAACAATTCTAATACTTTATCTGTGTAGTCCCACATGGCTAATTTTGGATTTTAGATTTTTGTTCTTAGATTGATTATTGGTAATTGGTAATTCGTAATTGAAATATTAATTACGAATTACGCATTACTAATTACGAATTACTAATGTTTGTGCTTGTTGTTGTAACCAACCCGCATTATCATTTTTGAAGGGAGATAAAGCGCGAAGACGTTCAACAATTTCTGGCATAACTGCGATAACTTGATCGATTTCAGCTTCGGTGGTGTAGCGACAAAGACTGAAACGAATCGAACCATGTAAAGTGGTGTAGGGTAAACCCATCGCTCTTAAAACATGGGAAGGTTCTAGAGAACCAGAAGTACAAGCAGATCCAGAAGAAGCACAAATACCGTACTTATTTAAGGAGAGCAGAATTGCTTCACCTTCAATATATTTGAAACCAATATTTGTGGTGTTTGGTAATCTATGACTAGGATCACCATTTACTTCACAGTCGGGAATTTTGGCAAGGAGAGCTTTTTCCAAGCGATCGCGCAACCGGCTTTCTCTCTTGGTTGCCTCTTCTAAATGTAGCATTTCTAGTTCCGCAGCTTTGCCCAGAGCAATAATTCCGGGAACGTTCTCTGTACCTGCTCTGCGTCCCCGTTCTTGGTGTCCACCCAGGAGGAAAGGACGGAACCGAACTCCACGACGCACATATAGAACACCAATGCCTTTAGGTGCGTGGATTTTGTGACCAGATATAGTTAACATATCTATGGTGCTGGTCTTCATGTTCAAGGGTAATTTACCTACCGCTTGGACTGCATCAACGTGGAAGAGAGCGCCGTATTCCTTAACTCTAGCACCAATCTCTTCAATAGGAAAGATAGTGCCGGTTTCATTATTGGCATACATCACCGTTACCAACGCGGTGTTACCTGTCAGGGAAGCTTCCAGTTCATCTAAATCTAACTGTCCCTTCGCATTTACTGACAAATAAGTAACAGTATAACCTTGGGTTTCTAGTTGTTTGCAGACATTTAAAACTGCGGGGTGTTCTACCTGAGTTGTGATGATGTGGCGTTTTTCTGGTTGAGCTAATAATGCAGCACGAATAGCAGCATTATCTCCCTCAGTTCCACAACTGGTAAAAATGATTTCTGATTCTTCTGCTCCCAACAAAGCCGCAATTTGTTCTCTGGCTATTTTGACACCTTTGCCAAGTTGTCCACCAAAACTGTGCATACTAGAAGGATTACCGTAATAATCCGTCAGATAAGGCAGCATTGCTTCTAAAACTGCTGGATCTACTTTGGTGGTAGCATTGTTATCGAGATAGATGCAATTCTTTTGCATTTTAGTCATTAGTTATTAATCATTAGTCATTTAGTTATTGGGGACAGAAGATGAGATGTTAATTGTTAATTATCCCCTCTGTCCCACTATTTTCTTCATTAAGCCGGTACTTGGCCTTGATGCTTTTGCAACTGTTCGGAAAACTTCTGGGAATAAGTATTCCGCCAAGTTTCCCAGTAATCTTGTTTATTGGTCAACTTTGCTAAGACGCGGTTGTAATTAGCAAACCAACCTTCCCAATAATCGCTTGGTTGTTTAACGCAACCATGAGCAGTGGGACAACCAGCTTTACATTGAGGTACAGTGTGAATGCTGCCAACACAGTTTGTGCAAAGTTCAGAGTCAATCCAGTGAATACCGTCAACTACTTTAATTGCACCGGTGGGACAAACAGACAAACAAAGCTTGCAGGAAATACACTGGCTAGTAATTTTGTAAGCCATGATTATTTACCTTGGTGTGAATTGGTGAAGAGGTGATTGGTAATAGGTGATTGGTGATTGGTGATTGGTGATTGGTGATTGGTGATTGGTGATTGGTGATTGGTGATTGGTAATTAGGGAAGAAGTGATTGGAAATAAATATTACCCATTACCCATTACCCATTACCCATTACCCATTACCCATTACCCATTACCAATTACCCATTACCAATTACCCATTACCTATTACCTATTACCCATTAGCTGCTACATATTGCTCGTAAAACTCTAAAGCAACCTTTTCAATTACGTCGTAAGCTTCAACAGTCTGTATCCCAGCTTCGTGCAGTTTCTCTTTGGGACAGTTACCGATTTTGGAAACCAAGACTGCTTTACAATCTGCGATCGCTTTCATTATATGGTCTGCGGTAGCTTCTTCGCTGTAACCACCTTGACAATATTGGTCAATCTTACGATGACTGACAAAGCGTACTTCCTTACCATCAACTTCATACACTTGGAATTCTTTAGCGTGTCCGAAGTGTTGGTTAACTAATCCACCACCTTTTGTTGCTACTGCAACTAGGATTTTGGGTTTGTTTTGTAGAGATTTACCATTGTTACTCTCTACAGCAGTTGCTTTTGCTTTATCTTTAGCTGCTTTAATTTCTTCTCTAAATTTCTCAATACCTTCGTGAACTTCTTGGCGTGTTTCAAAGTTATATTCTGGAGTCATTTCCAAGAACTTATCTTTGGTGAATTCTTGGCTACGATCTTCTCCTAATAATCCTACCGCATCTGCTCGGCACTGACGACAGTGACGCATCATTTTCATGTTACCAGAGCAGTTGTCTTGGACTTCCTTCAGTTCTTTACCTGTTGGTCCCCGTTGACCGGTTAAACCGAAGTGTGTACCATGTTCTGGTGCAGAAATCAGCGGCATGATGTTGTGCAAGAATGCACCTCTGGCGCGAATTGCCTTGTTAACTTCTACCAAGTGTTGGTCATTAATTCCCGGAATCATCACGGAATTAACTTTGCACAAGATATCAGCTTCCTTGAGAGCTTGCAATCCTTCCAACTGCTTTTCTAGGAGAATTTTTGCCCCTTCAACGCCTCTATAACGCTTACGTTTGTAATGAACCCAAGAATAGATTTGTGCGCCTATTTCTGGATCGATGGTGTTAAGGGTGATAGTAACGTGATCTATATTTAATTGCTTGATGCGATCAACATATTCTGTGAGCATCAAACCGTTAGTAGATAAGCACAGTTTAATATCTGGTGCTTTGTCTGCAATCAATTCAAAGGTACGGAAGGTTTTTTCTGGATTAGCCAAAGGATCACCAGGGCCCGCAACTCCCAAAACTGTCATTTGGGGAATTTTTCCGGCAATTACCAACACTTTATGTGCGGCTTCTTCCGGTGTGAGCAACTCACTTACCACTCCAGGGCGACTTTCGTTAGCACAGTCATACTTGCGGTTACAATAGTTACATTGTATGTTACAAGCTGGTGCAACTGCAACGTGCATCCGGGCGTAATGGTGATGAGCTTCTTCACTGTAGCAGGGATGTTTAGCGATGCGTTCTATGAGTTTTTCGTCCATTTCTGGAGTTGTGCTGCTGTCGCAACCGCAATTACCAGATTTAGCTGGGGTGATAATGGATTCCTGATTGGAGGAGGTGAGAATGTTTGTAGCAGGTAGTGTCATTGAATTTCGCAAGGTCGGTGGACTAAAGAGCCACTGTGGGAGATGCTGTTACTACTGCCAATGCCTATGAACTGAAGTCGCGTCTTATACTCATTTTTTTGCAGGAGTATGATACTAATTTTGGATGATTTAGTGTTATTTGAGATCATGGCAAAAGTCTATTAATTAAGACTTTTAATCCAAAATCTAAAATCGTTCGACTGAGCGCAGCCGAAGTCTAAAATCCAAAATTTCTCCAAGGTTCGGCTGGTGTGTGTCAACGTTTGGGTCTTGGGTAGACTTTGTGTATACAGCCGCGACTTCCTTTCACTTCAGGCATGGTGCTATCTCATCCCTCCACTCACTTTTGGCTTCTAACTTTGTTAAGGAGCGTTAAGTGATTGGCGATAAATGATTTATAGCAGCCGTTTCTAGATAGGTTGTTGGGCTGTCTAGGATAGGATTTATTGGATATATTATGTTTGTACTCAAATCTATAAACCCCAATCTTTGCCAGGGTTACAAAAATTAAATAAATTTTTTTCGGGTAGAGGTTCTAGTATTTTTCAGTTGGGGTACGAGTATTTATCGAGTGGGGTTCAGGATTTCTTTGTACTCAGTCAAAACCCAATGCCTGAGAGGTATTGGGCAATATTTGGGTTTCTTTTGGACTACATTAACCATGTACTCAAACGCTCCTCAAATCCTGCTGAAAGCCCTAATTTGCAAGGTATTTGAGGTGTAACTCTGGAGCAAAAAACGTTGTAATAGTCCAGAGATCTGCCAAATTATATTCTGTATCCAACATATCATTTTTTTTGATGTAAAAATGCAGTTCATATTCTTTTAACTTTTCGATGATTAATGATGTTAATTGCACGTCTAAACTATGTTGAATAAGCATTATGGCTCTAATACAATGATAACTATTAATGCAGATTATTTGCAATAAATTTAATTTTTTAAATTAGGTTTTCTTGGTTTGACGTTCTTATAGCTGTTCGGGAATGATAAATAATGTCAAATTAGGAAATAGGAAATAGGAAAAGAAATTAATCGTCCTGAACTTTTAGTATCGCTACAATATATATATGGCGAACAAGTCAAACAGGGGGAAATGTTATGAAAGCTGTGGTGATCCGTCGCTATGGTTCTGCTGAAGTGTTGCAGTATGAAGAGGTGGCGCAGCCGAAAATCACGCCTGAGCAGTTACTTGTGAAAGTTCACACTAGTAGTGTTAATCCCATTGACTGGAAAATCCGCAAGGGAATGTTGAGTTTGTTGACGGGGAACAACTTTCCCATGATTCTAGGGTTTGATGTGGCTGGGGAAGTGGTGGAAGTTGGTTCGCAGGTGACGCGCTTTAAAGTAGGAGATGCTATTTATGGCAGCACTAGCTTACCTGGAGGTGCTTATGCAGAATTCGCTGCTATCCCTGAAAATTTTGCGGCTCCCAAACCCACAAATATGAGTTATGAGGAAGCAGCCACTGTACCTTTAGCGGCGCTAACGGCTCTACAGTCCCTGCAAAACTTGGGTGATATCAAATCAGGTCAAAAGGTATTGATTAATGGTGCATCGGGCGGTGTAGGCGTTTTTGCAGTGCAAATTGCTAAAGCATTGGGGGCTGAAGTGACGGGCGTTTGCAGTACCAGAAATTTGGATTTGGTGAAATCTTTGAATGCAGATTTAGTGATTGACTATACGCAACAGGATTTTACCGAAGGTAATGTGCAGTACGATATTATTTTTGATGCTGTTGCCAAAGGAGAATTTTCTAATTGCAGGAAAGTTTTAAAGCCAAATGGGGTTTATATTTCCACTTTACCTACCCCGGAAGTAATTTTACAGGGTTTTTTAACAATGTTTCTGCCTGGTCAAAAGGTGAAATTTGTGTTGGAAATACCTAATAACAAGGATTTGGTTTATTTAAAAAATTTGATTGAAGGGGGTAAAATGCGGACTGTGATTGATCGCACATATCCTTTGCAAGAATTGGCAGAAGCTCATCGATACAGTGAAGGTGAGCGTGCGGTGGGAAAAATTGCGATTGCTTTGCTCGCCGCAGGCATCGCTGTTAGAACTTCTACATAAACGCCATATCATGTTCAAATCTGTGACAGAATAGTCTTATTGTCCTAGAAGCAATACTATTTACCACTTTCAATATATGACAAACGAAAAACTACTCAACCGTATTACTACCAATCCGAAAGTAATGGTGGGAAAACCAACAATCAAAGGAACACGCTTAACAGTGGAGTATATTCTTAATCTTCTGGCACACGGCGCAACAGTAACAGAAATTCTGGAAGAATATGAAGGTTTGGTAGAAGCAGATATTCAAGCTTGTTTATTATTTGCCTCTCGCTCTCTAGAAAGTACAATCTTTATGCCTTTAACTGCGGAGATTGCGTAGATGCGATTTTTGGTAGATGAAAATACAGGTGTGGCTGTCGCTCGTTGGTTACGTGAACAAGGTCACGAAGTTTTCTCAGTTTATGAACAAGCACGAGGAATTGATGATAGCACAATTATTCAAAAGGCTTTTGATGAAAACTGGATTTTGATTACTAGCGACAAAGATTTTGGCGATAAAGTTTATCGGGATCAGTGTCCACATCGGGGTGTGATTCTTCTGCGTTTGGAAAATGAACGCTCTGGAAATAAAATCAACATTTTACAACAGGTATTTGAAAAGTATATGGAACAGTTAACGGATAGTTTTGTAGTAGTTACTGAATCTCAGATTAGATTTGCCAGGATAAAATAATTGTTGTGTCAGATATTTTGGATATTTCATATGATTACCACTATTGAGCGTTGTTACAGTTTAGATGAATTATGAAAATAAATTAGTGATTGTAAATCGGTATTAATTATGCCATTTTGATTGACAAATGGATAGGATGTGGATAAAAATTCCGGGATATTATCTTCAATTTTTTTGAGTTCAACTTCTCCTATCCAAAAACAGATATCTTCATCATTTGGATTTAGAGATTGGGAAAAAACAAGGTGAATAATTTGGTAAAATTCAATGGCTACATCATCAGCTTCAGGACCCAAGGTAAAGTCAAGACGAATTACACTTGTCGATCAAGCCTCGATGTTTGAAGCTCTTCAAGATACTTTTTAGCATCTTTTTTAAATAACCTATATCTTAAATTATTGCTCTTTAGAATTGCTTCAGACATTTTAGATAGATAAATGTCATAGTCGGGATCTTCGGAACTTCTAGCTGAGAAAGTGTTGATAGCACTATTGATCTGACTTTCTATCTTATCTATGTTTGAATACAAATCATCTACATTTTCTTGTTTGATAAGTTTGCATGGAAAATTCCAGTTCGTAGGCGGTAGTTTGGCTGTTGATGGCGTTAACAAGGTTACGTTGGAGGCGCGAATGAAACAGCGTTGGCATGGGCTTTTGCTGGGCTTGTCCCTGGATAAACTCCCAGGCAGGAGAGGCTTCAATATTAGGTTGCTGAAGAAAATTTTCTAATGGGTTAGTGAGGGTAGTAAATTGCATATTTGCTATTATTTATTGTTCACATTTTTGGGAAGTTCAGTAAATTCAATCTTTCCTTTTTAATAAATGCAACATGGAATATTCTCATCCTGTAAATCCTTTAATCCTGGACATCCTGATTCAGACAAAAATTATAACACAAGATAACTCAATAACATCCATCTCCCTATATTTCTATTTTGTATTCCCACATACAGCAAACAAATCCTAAAACAAAATAAAGAAATCGGTTTTTTGACTACCAAAACCATACACTAATAATAGTAGCTGAGTATACAGAAATCCAAGTTGTAATCCCTTCTACCTGCCATTTTTTGGCAATGAGTACAACTTAATATATAGCCAATTATCTTGCCTAAATCGCTGCAAAGCCTCACAGGTAAAGGGATTTATATTGAGTACAAAAAAACTGAATCCCTACCCCAGAAATACCATTACCCCTGTTATAAAAAGCTAGTACCCCTACCCCAATAGAAAATGTAAAGTTCTGTTAAATAGGGGTTTAAACCTATTGAGTACAAACGTAATAAATTTAATAAATCCAATCAGTATCTGCGGTTGTGTCTGCTTTCGAGTCACCTGATATAAGCATAAAAATACAACATGGCTCTTTTAACCAGACAGTACCGATGCAACAGTCTTTAGACAGTATCAGTAAAACCACAACTGCAATTACAGACTTGCGGAAAAATCAACGTTCTGGCAGTTTTTGGGAGCCATTAATGAGCGATTTTCGCATCATTTTTGAGCGTGATCCAGCAGCACGTAATTGGTTAGAGGTAATCTTTTGTTACCCTGGATTTCATGCTCTGTGTTTACATCGTCTCGCGCACTGGTTACACCTCCGTAAAGTGGGTTTTATCCCGCGCTTAATTTCTCACTGGGGACGGTTTTTCACAGGTATTGAAATTCACCCAGGTGCAGAAATTGGTAAAGGTGTATTTATCGATCATGGCATGGGTGTTGTGATTGGTGAAACTGCCATTGTGGGAGATTATGCTCTTATTTATCAGGGTGTAACTTTGGGTGGAACTGGGAAAGAAAGCGGTAAACGTCATCCCACTTTGGGTAATAACGTTGTCGTGGGTGCCGGTGCGAAAGTTTTGGGAAATATTCAAATTAGCGATCGCGTCCGTATAGGTGCAGGTTCAATTGTCTTAGGTGATGTGCCTCCAGATTCCACTGTTGTGGGGATTCCTGGACGCATTATTTCCCATAAACAAACCAAACGTCTCTCTCCTTTGGAACATGGAAAACTTCCTGATGTCGAAGCAGGTATAATTCGTTCTTTGCTTTCTAGAATTGAGAAACTTGAACAACAACTGCAAACCCTGACAAATCATCAGCAGCACGAGGATAGTTGAATTATGTTTTCACTAGGAGAACAAGTTTTGCAGATTCCTTTGAGCGATAGATGGCAAATTTATCACCGTTTGCAAGAGTTAATGATTACTTGTTCTTGTCCTCCAGATGGTTCTTTGCGAGTGCAAATCCATAGTTTGCAAGAAGCCATTCTTGTCCGCAGTGCAGTTATGCAATTTCTAGCTTCTCGCTGTGAGTTGGTGAAATGGTTAGAAGATTGTTGGCTTCACAGTATTGAGTAAAAAGTGTGTGAGTGATCACAATTTACAACTTCTAGAATGTCTAATCAATACAATATCAGAGGATAATTCATGATGCCAGCATGATTCAGACTCTGAAAAGCTCAAAGTTATTGTTCACTCACAAATTAGCTTGCAGACTGAAGAGAATTAACCTAAGCTTAGGTTTCACTCACTTTACCAAATCTGCTAAATCTACTAAATCTAAAACTTCTCTGACATATTTCATTTCTGAATAGAGTGAAATTAGCAACTAGCACTGGGGATGGAATTTGAGAAATTATTGTCTAGCTTGATATTTTCAACGTCAAATTATGGTACAGCGTAACAGCGATAAGAAATTACTTCACTTTTTGCATAATGAACTGGAACTTTCAAAAGCGGATATTGCTGTCGCATTACGACACCGTGAGTTAGATAGAGGACCAATACCGATGCTACTTTGGCAATATGGTTTTATTGATTTAGACCAATTAGAAAAAATTTTTGATTGGTTAGCAGAACACGCTTAAACAATTCAAAAAGCTGATGGAATGGCTTTTAAATCTAATCTGAGTTGTCAGTCAAAATTTTTGCACTTAGATATGAAGCAAATATTTGTGAGGCATCAATTTTCTAGATCACAAATCAATTATCGAACAAAAATGAGGTTACTACTATGATTGCTACTTTAATTGCTGGACTGAGTATTTTATTGTTTACAGGACTTGCTAATAGCTATATTAGCTACCAGCTATTTGTAGAACATCCAAATCAGAGCCGGAAAAAATCTTCTTAAATTATACCAAGATTTGGTTTTCTGTCATACAGATGTGGTGTGAGTTATTGAGCAATAATTAAAGTTCATAACCCCTGTTTAATAACTAGCGCTATTTTTAGTAGTTAAAATTGAAATTTTAATATTTGTTTTATATCTATTATTACTAGGGATTGTAGGGTTAAAGAGTATTAGTAAAAACTCGGCTAGAGGAATATTTGAGATGAGTCAAATCATTATTAATGATACTACATTACGTGATGGCGAGCAAGCAGCAGGTGTTGCTTTTAACCTAGAAGAAAAAGTAGCGATTGCTCAATTTCTTGATGCCATTGGTGTACCCGAATTAGAAGTCGGTATTCCCGCAATGGGAGAAGAAGAAATTCGGGCAATTACTGCCATTGTTAACTTAGATTTGGATGCTAAATTACTCGGTTGGAACCGCGCTGTAATTTCAGATATTAAAGCTTCTATCGCTTGCGGACTTCAACGAGTTCATATTGCTATTCCCGTTTCTGGTATTCAAATTGCTGCCAAATTTCATGGTCAATGGAGAGTAAGTTTACAAAGACTAAAAGACTGTATTAGCTTCGCAGTTGATAATGGTCTTTGGGTTGCAGTCGGGGGAGAAGATTCTTCTAGAGCAGATGAAAATTTCCTCGAAGATGTAGCATTATATGCTCAAGAATGGGGTGCATCAAGATTTCGTTTTTGCGACACAGTTGGAGTTCTTGATCCTTTTGGAACTCATCTAAAAGTTAAACGGTTAGTATCTACTTTATCAATTCCCGTAGAAATTCACACCCATAATGATTTTGGTTTAGCAACTGCTAATGCTATTGCTGGGATAAAAGCCGGAGCCGTTTCTGTTAATACGACCGTTAATGGTTTAGGTGAAAGAGCCGGAAACGCAGCTTTAGAAGAAGTTATTATGGCTCTAAAATGCATCTATGGTGTTGATTTGGGGATTAAAACCCGACACTTATTAGAACTATCTCAATTGGTTGCTGCTGCATCAGGTGCTAATGTTCAACCTTGGAAAGCAATTGTCGGTAAAAATACCTTTGCTCATGAATCCGGTATTCATGCTCATGGTGTATTACAAAACCCAGAAACTTATGAACCTTTTGCTCCTGAAGAAGTAGGTTGGGAGCGGAGTTTAGTCATAGGTAAACATTCTGGACGGCATTTAGTATCTAATTTGTTAGAACAATATGGCATCTTTTTGAATTCAGAAGAAACCCAATCTATATTAGATGCAGTACGTCAACAATCAACACTAAAAAAACGTAGTCTCACTACAGAAGAACTGTTGAATCTAGTACGTGAACAGAGGTATTCTCATGCAGCGCGATGAATTAGAACTGGACTTACCTCCTGCTTTTGAAATTGGTCAAAAAGTACGAATTCGTAAATTGATCAAAAATGATGGCACCTTTCCTGGCCAAGACATTGGTGCAGTTTTGGCTCAAAAGGGAGACGTTGGTTATGTGGCAAGTATAGGCACATTTTTACAAAATACCTATATATATGCTGTGCATTTCTTAGATACAGGGTTCGTCATCGGTTGTAAAAAGAAAGAACTAGAAATTGTTGAGGAAAATAATGAAAGTAATGCTAAGAATGAATGATGCTGGTACTTTAGTTGCTTACGTTGCTAAAAAAGACCTTGAGGAAGAAGTTGTCAAACAAACAGATAGTGATGCAGGTAAGGTTCTCACTTTAGCTAATGGTTGGGAATTAGAATTTAGTGAGTTACCAGCTACAGAAAGTTTACCTTTAACTGTAGAAGCTAAACGCCTCGCTTAGAAATTTGATGGTAGGGAGATGGTGAGATGGTACAAATCCATCTTGGAAATCATGTCAAAATAATTCGTAATTGATAATCCTTAATTTGTAATTCTCATCATTGAGAAATTGAACTGCTTAATTGATGGTGTCGTTTACTCTCTTCAATTACGAATTACGAATTACGAATTACGAATTACGAATTAGGCATGATTCACCCTATCTAACTCAGTTTGACTAAAAGTTAATTTTGTAATTTTGAGTTATTGACATGGGTGAAAAGTATCAGTCGTTATCAGAATTGAATCTTGAGGGACAGTTTTTAGGTTTTGTTGGTGATAAACCAGGAAAATATAAATATTTAAGTTTAGCAATTCCTTCTGGGAAAGTGAAAGTTAAACTACCTAAAGATTTGCGCTGTTCTCCAGTTTCTTCTTTAGTACCTGGTGAACAAATTCGCGTTGGTGCTATCAGTAAATTGAACCCACGTACAAGTAAGGTTAAACTCAAAGCTTATCAAGTAGAAGCGGTTGGTTTGTGTTTCATTGAAAATCGTCAACCTCAAACCAAAGCTAAGATTATGGTTTGTCAAAAATCTGGTTGTATGAAACGGGGTGGAAAGGGGTTATTATCAGACTTAGAGAAAACTTTGTGCGATCGCGGTTTGTTGGATAAAGTTAAAATCGAACATACCGATTGTCAAAAACGTTGTAGCAGCGCTCCCAATTGTGTTTTGATGTTGGGTAAAAAGCAATACAAGAAAGTTCATCCAGAAGCTATAGCCTCTTTGTTAGAGAATCATTTGAGTTAATTTGTCAAAATATTGTACAAAATCATTGCAAAGGTGAAAGAGATCAACTCTCATTCGCCTATTTTTGCTGTCAAGAGTTACAGCGATTTTCTGGTAAATAAACCACCTTTTTTTGTCTCACGCAGAGGCGCAGAGGCGCAAAGAGGAAACAATACAAGATTCCCCAACGTCATCAATAATTAATCATCTTGGTATTCTTTTCAAAAAAAATCATGAAAAACATCATCATATTAACTACCATTCTATCATTAGCTAGTTTAACAACTATTCCTGCTATTGCTAATTCCAGCCACCAACACCATCAAACTAACAACGGTAATAAAATCAAACCCGTCGTAATTCCTAACAATCAATTACCAGAACCTTTAACCCAAGGAATAGTATTTAGAGAAATTGCAAGTGGAGGAATAACAGGAAGAACCTATCAAACCGTTTTAATGAATAACGGTAGACTCATACGAGTATCAATAGGAGATGCTAACGACTCACAACGTAGTGTTCGTAGAGTTTCCCAAGAAAAAGTAAAACAGTTTGAACGCTTATTAAATAAAGTCAAATTTGCAAAATTCAACAAATTGAGTTATCCAGCACCTCAAGGTGCAGCAGACTATATTACCTATACCCTAACTAGTCAAACAACCACAACACAATACAATGATATTTCTCAATCTCAACTACCAAATAAATTAACTGAGGTTGTCAAAGCATGGAACGAGTTAAAAAATAGCGCCAAATAAATAACCCAAATCCTCAACTTCAAAAATTGAGGATTTAGATCAAACTCTGAATTTTTCTCTGCGCCTCTGCGCCTCTGCGTGAGAAAAAAATCATCCCTTCTCAACCAAATCCTCCAAAACCTGTTGCAAATCATTCGTCAACTCAGCCACCGCTTGTCTCGCAGCAACCCGACTACTTTTATAACCCGAATAACGTTCAGAAACAGATATCGGTTCACCCACAGTTATCTTCACCTGCTGCTTACCCAATTGCGGACGCGGTAAAGGATTAATACCCTTAATTTTATTCACCATATTCCATAAAATTAAAGTCGTTTCCGCAAATCTTTCTACTGTGGGTTTTTCGCGGATGTAAATACCAGAAACAGCCACAAAACTCTCAACTAATCTCATGTGCCACATCCGAAAATATGCTTCTTCCGCAATTCTATCCCCCAAACTTTTCTCAATGGGTGATATGAATTTAATATCTTTAAAATCTTCTCTAAATATATAATTCCAACCTGCTTGTTCTACCCGTCTACATCTATCAGTCCAATTTCCCCTAGATGGCAAATCAAAATACTGTTCAGCAATGAATAACGCAATATTCATCACAGCTTGTAACCGATAAGCTAAAGCTTCATTTCTATCTAAAATTTCCCCATTGATAATCTTTTCATCTGGCAATGTTTGATGATAGAATCGGGTGTAGAATTGCTCCATCATCGATAATAAATGTTCTGACAAAGTCAATAACCGAGGATAAAGCACATCAAAAGAAGTACTATTTGCTGACTTGACAGATAAACCACTTACTGCTTCTAATTCAGTTAATAAATTCGCTATATTTTCCCAAGGTTCATTAACATAACTATATTTAATTCCAATTGGTAAAATTAAAACTTCCTCATTTCTCCCCGCTTTTTGCAAATCTTCCGCACACCAAAAACCCATTTGAGCAATACCCGGTTCCAAAGGACTAACAATCTCCGATAACCCATTTGTCGCACCCTCCGGTGCAGCAGCCATTGGAAACTTACCATTAATATATAAATCCCGCGCTGAACGTAACCCCGTCCAGTCAGCCTTACCGCGTTGAATGGGAGTACCACCTAAATGAGAAGCAAGCCAACCAATATGTTTACCCGCCCATAGAGGAATTCCCCGATCATAGATAAAATGGGCATGAATCGGATGCTGTAGCTGTACACCCCGCTGTCGTGCTACCTTTGGCACAAGTTGGGAAAACAAGTAAGCTAAACAAAGTGGATCTTCTGTTTTAGGATGACGAAATGCCAGCATAAAGCGGATTTTCCCCTCCTGAAATTGCTGATTAAGATCCAGCAAAACTTCCACGTTTTCTGCTTCAATTTGGCTAATAGGAGTTTTCCAGCGTATCCAGTCGGGTAAAAAAAGATGAACAAATCTTAATAGTAAGGGGTTCAGCGCTGGCGGAATAAATTCTAAAGGTGGTTGTGCTTGATACATTACTTCAGACAAGGTAGTTATCTCCTCAAGTTACATAGAAAAAGCAGAATTTGGTTAGTAGTAAGGACTTTAGTCCTCACTAAATGGAAACACTTTAAACATAACCGATTTGAAAAGTTAGGAAGTAAAGGTAAAAAACGATGCGATTATCACAAATGTTATTTGTTACACTGAGGGATGATCCGGCTGATGCGGAAATCCCTAGTCATAAATTGTTACTTCGTGCCGGTTATATCCGTCGCATCGGTAGCGGCATTTACGCTTATCTTCCCCTAATGTGGCGGGTTTTGCAAAAAGTTTCCCAAATTGTGCGGGAAGAAATGAACGCTACCGGCGCACAAGAATGTTTATTACCCCAATTACAACCTTCTGAATTATGGAAGGAGTCGGGACGTTGGGACACCTATACTAAGGCTGAGGGAATTATGTTTTCTCTCGTTGATAGACGAGAACAACAATTAGGACTTGGCCCAACTCATGAAGAAGTAATTACAACAGTTGCCCGTGATATGATTCGTTCATATCGTCAATTACCTCTGCATTTATATCAACTGCAAACTAAATTTCGTGATGAAATTCGTCCCCGTTTTGGTTTGATGCGCGGTAGAGAATTTATCATGAAAGATGGTTATTCTTTCCATGCTGATGAAGAAAGTTTGCAAAAAACTTACCAGGATATGTACAAAGCATACAGTAATATGTTGCGACGTTCTGGTTTAGCTTTCCGAGCAGTAGAAGCTGATTCTGGTGCTATTGGTGGTTCTGGTTCTACAGAATTTATGGTGTTAGCAGATGCGGGAGAAGATGAAGTTCTCTACACTGAAGATGGTAAATATGCAGCAAACGTAGAAAAGGCGGTTTCTTTAGCAGCAGAAGCGGAAACTTCACCTTTTACAACTTACGAAAAACGGGAAACTCCGGGAACTGATACAATTGAAAAACTTTGTAATTTCTTGAAATGTTCTCATACTCAAATTGTCAAAAACGTTTTATATCAAACTGTATATGATAACGGTTTAACGGTTTTGGTGTTGGTAAATATTCGCGGAGATCAGGAAATTAACGAAGTCAAATTACAAAATGAATTGACTAGATTAGCTCCTCAATTTGGTGCAAAGGCTATTATTGCTTTTAGTATACCTACTAGTGAAACAATTGCAACTTGGGCAGCAAAATCTTTACCTTTAGGTTATATTGCACCAGATATTACTGATGATTATATCGCTGGAAGTAAACAGGTAAATTCCCAGTTTGTGCGCTTGGTGGATAAAACCGCTGTGGAGTTAAAGAATTTTGTCACCGGTGCAAATGAAGCTGGTTTTCATGTTGTGGGGGCAAATTGGGGTGAGCAGTTTAAGCTACCATCATTAACCGTAGATGTTCGTAAATCAAAAGCAGGCGATCGCTCTCTCCACAACCCAGAACAAACCCTACAAACAGCTAGAGGTATCGAAGCCGGTCATATCTTCCAATTAGGTACAAAATACTCTGAAGCGATGGGTGCAACTTATACCAACGAACAAGGGGAAGAAAAACCTTTGATTATGGGTTGCTACGGTGTGGGTGTGTCTCGTTTAGCACAATCGGCTGTTGAACAATCCTATGATAAGGATGGCATAATTTGGCCAGTTGCGATCGCACCTTATCACGCCATTATCACAATTCCTAACATTAAAGATGCCCAACAAATCGCAGTTGCCGAAAAACTTTACACCGAACTCAACTCTTCAGGTGTAGAAACATTACTTGATGACAGAGATGAACGTGCAGGTGTTAAATTCAAAGATGCAGATTTAATTGGAATTCCCTTTAGAATTGTCACCGGCAGAGCGATTACTAACGGTAAAGTGGAAGTAGTAAAACGCGCAACTCGTGAATCTCAAGAAATTCCGATTGAGGAAGTTGTCAATACATTGCAACAGTGGATTAAAGAAGCGATAGAAGGGTAAGATTAAACGCAGAGGGGCGCTGAGGTAAACGCGGAGGTACGCTGAGATTTTTTTCTTGGTTAGCCCCCTAAATTGTCAATCTTGTACATCCTTTAATCCTAAAAATCCTGATATGGCTACGCCACGCTACGCCACGCTACGCTATCAGACAGTCAGTAGTAGGTTGGGTTGACGGAAGGAAACCCAACATTTCCCAAAATTATAAAAGGTAAAACAAAATGGCTACAACAGAAATCAAATTTACCCTCACATTACCCGAAGTCCCAGAAATTCATCGTTTAGAAGCAGAAAAAAAAGCCAAAGAAGCATACATCATGACATTATTACGTCATGGAGATATTAGTGCTGGACGTGCAACAGAATTATTAGAAATTGAACGTTGGCAAATTTCTGATTTAATGGATATTTACCAAATATCTCCCTTCCCCACCCAAACAAAGGAAGAACTACAGGAAGAAGTTACTCAAACACTAGAAATTTTAAGCCAGTATAAAAAGTGATTATTCTCGCTGCACAACAGTATTCTCAATCTCCAATTCCTGCATCTCGCAATCGTTTTTCCAATTCTGCTAGACGTTGTAAAGCAGCTTCTTTTTCCCGTCGTTCTTGTTCCTTCTCTCGTCGTTCCTTCTCAACCGACTCAAACCCCCACAATAACAAATTACCCTCTTTATCCCACCACCGCAACCAGTAACCTTCACGGTTTTCTCGCTTTCCTTCCCACACACCAATAAATAATTCCATTTCCCCTAACCAATAACGGTTATTTTCATCAGGAGAACGTAATTGATATTTCCCCGACTCCTGTAAACGATGTACTTCTAAAACACCTGATTCTGGTTCAAAAATCAGATAATTTGGAACTTGTAAAACCTCTTCATAAAAAAACCATTTACCAGGAGGAAAAGTCCGTTTACTAGAATATTCATTCCCATTTGTATCTGAAAGAAATTCCATCACGACAACAGGAATTTCTCCCTGTTTGTGAGGTGTATAACTGCGTTTTACTTCCTCTCTAGGTACGGTAATTTGCGGCACATAAGCCCAATCAGGTGCTTTCACTACAAATTTGTCATTTATTGTGGCACAGATGCCGTAATTGGTCGTTACGAGGGCTGTTGCTGGGAGTTTCCCTGCCAGTTGTAGGCTTTCCGTCAGTGCAGCAGCTAAAGATGGTTGATTGACATTATCCACAGGTTCATCGTCTAAAATCAAGTCTTCAGGCAAGAGTTCCCAGGTAATTTTTTGGGTTGAAGCAGTGACAACCATAGCAACCACAAATGAGGGATTGATTATTGATTATAATATAACGTTAAATTATTTGGTCTCAGAGGGTAGACTGTTATCAGTTAATTACCGCGTCTAACCTAACTGACAAGATATGTATTAATTTCAGGAAACTGCCCTTGAGAACGTGATTAATATATTAAAGGATTAAATTCAAGGAGCAAGCAAAAGTACACATAAGTTTCAATAAATCATACTTTTGGATCTTTAATTTCATCAATAATGAGGATGCAGAGTATTGATTTAGTATTAAATATCTTCCCGTACACCATCTTCATATCCGTATTTCAAGAAACAATTATATTTACATCAAAATTCCGGTGACGGACTAGAACAGTCAACCTAAAATTAAAGATGAGATAAAGTTACTATGGGTGCAGGATTACAAAATGCTGAAATAGCCTAACCAAGAGGATTCTTAATCTAAAATCCCAATTCCAAATTGGTATGAAACAGGCAAAATTAAAATCAGCAGAATTTTCATACATTAAAGCATCTATCGATTTTAAGAACCAAACCATGCATCCTTATCGTCTTTAACCAGGTGTCTCCTCTCGATAACACTATTTCAGCCCTTTGTCAAGTAGGTTTTAGATATGAATGACCAACAAAGAACTAACCGGAATATTTCCTCAGGTGTAATAGCAGCCGTCTCAGCTGCGGTTGTCGCGGTAAGTGGCGGGGTAGCTTGGTTGACTTCCCAAACTCCCAATAGTTCCACACCAGCAAACCCCTCTCAAAGCATCAAACAGCCATTAACAACTCAGCCAGGTAATGAGCAAACTGCCAGTATATATTGGCTGAGACCCACGGAAAAAAGCGTTGAGTTAGTTCCTCAGCCGATAAAAATTGCAGCTGCACAACCCAACCAAGCTTTAGAAGCCGCTTTTAAAACATTATTAGCGGGGCCAACTGAATCTACAGATTCTACAACCATACCCCAAGGTACTCAGCTACTGGGACTAAAAGCTGACAAGAATGAAGTCCACGTCAATTTATCAGCAGATTTTACTAGTGGTGGTGGTAGTACTTCCATGATGGGTCGTGTAGGTCAGGTTGTCTACACCGCTACAACTCTCAATCCTAACGCTAAGGTTTACATTGAAGTAAATGGTAAACAATTGGATGTTTTAGGTGGTGAAGGTGTGGAACTAGAACAGCCTTTAACTCGTGAAAGCTTTAACAAAAATTATCCGCTTTAGCAAAAAATCAATGGTCAGTGGTCAGTTTACCCAAAAATAAACTCATGACCAATGACCAATGACTAAGACTTATTTAACACCCTAAAGTATTCAGCGACTTGTTGCACTACTTCTGGTGGTACAGGCAACGTTTGTTTCATCAGGATTAACCCGCAAGGACTGACTAAGTGTTAACAGTAATCAAAATAATTAGTAATCCGTAATTCGTAATTAATAGAACATACTTACTTAAGTTATTGAGAGAAAAATGCTTTTTCCTAGATTTCAAGCAAGCACTTTTTCAGCGTGGGGCAAGAATTACGAATGATCAATTACGAATTATTTTGACTAATTTCATATAGATATTAATACTTAATCAGGGTTAATTCGCATCAAAGGTTGACCATATTCTACTGATTCGCCATTCTGCACCAAAATTTCCATCACCTGTCCAGAAACTTCGGCTTCAATTTCGTTCATTAGCTTCATGGCTTCAATGATACAGACTGTTTGACCACTGCGGACGCGATCGCCCACTTCCACAAAAGGCCCTTCAGTTGGTGCTGGTGCGCGATAAAAAGTTCCTACCATTGGGGACTGCACCTCTACCAATCTAGCAGCGGGCGTATTCACTGATAACGGTGATTGCGCCCCAGCCACGGAATTATCACGGCTTGTCGTTGCTTCTGGTAACTGTGTGGGTGCTATCTGATTTCCTGTCGTTACCGATGTCAATCCCGAACCCACCACACCACCTAGCGTAGCTTGACCTACCGACAGTACATGATTACCAGCTTTCCGTACTGTTAACTCAAAATTATCGCTTTTGAGCGTTACTTCTGCAATATCCGTTTGTGCAATAGTTGCCAGTAGTTGGCGGATTTCATTAAAGTCTAATGGCACAGTTTTTTTTACCTCGACCTAAACGTAAATGAAAATCTTAAGTGTGGCAGGGATTTAATCCCTATATAAACAAGGGATTGAAATCGGTAATACCAATTTTGGATTGGTCATTGATAATTGGTCATTGGAGAAGATTACTCATTGCCCATTACCCAGTCACTATCCCAACTTGGTATTATGAAAATTATTCCCTGCCTAAATATTTATCTTCTCTGGTATCAATTTTGATACGTTCCCCTTGAGTAATAAACAAGGGAACCATGACAGTAGCACCAGTTTCCACAATTGCGGGTTTAGTGCCACCTGTAGCAGTATCACCTTTAACACCAGGATCTGTTTGGATAATTTCCAGAACTACAGAATTAGGCAATTCTACTTCTAGAACCTGTTCGCCCCAACGAATGACGTTGACTTCCATACCTTCTTTTAGGTATTTTACGCGATCGCCAATTTCCGCTACGGTCAATCTGCCTTCTTCGTAGGTTTCCATATCCATAAAGACCAACTCTTCGCCCTCTTTATAGGTATGCTGCATCGTAATTTTTTCCAGGGTAGCTTGTGGCACAGATTCCCCAGCCCGGAAAGTTTTTTCGAGTACTTTCCCAGTTTGGACATTTCTTAGTGTTGTTCGCACAAAGGCAGAACCTTTGCCCGGCTTAACGTGAAGGAAATCTATCACTCGCCATACAGACCCGTCTAAGACAATAGAGACACCGGGTCGAAAGTCGTTACTAGAGATCATGAAACTTTAAATTTTTGGAAGACAATCGGCATTTATTGTACCCTTCAAAGGTGGTCAGTTGTTAGTTGCTCTCCAAGAAGTGACTGAGAAACAGCAACAAACTACTGATAAAAAACTCAGCAGTCATAACTCAACACTCAGGACTGTTACTGTGGGAAGATTATTCATGGGTGATTTCCTTCTCAACAATTTAATGCTGCATTTGAGCTATCCCAT
The DNA here is from genome assembly GCF_014698735.1 of Anabaena catenula FACHB-362. Taxonomy (GTDB): domain Bacteria; phylum Cyanobacteriota; class Cyanobacteriia; order Cyanobacteriales; family Nostocaceae; genus Anabaena; species Anabaena variabilis_A. The sequence goes on along the minus strand of NZ_JACJTQ010000032.1, from coordinate 42,536 downwards.
GTTTAACTTATTTAAGTCCTGGCTAGATAACAGCCTCAAGGCAATACTCCTGGTAACTATATTTTTAGGCATAATTACAGCTGGGTGGACTCCTTCGAGTCACGCAGCCCTGCCATCTGGAAATGCGATTACCGATGGCAAAGCTTTGTTACGTAATGCACTTCCCATCGATAACAAACCAGTACGCAAACTGCAAGTCAGTTTAGAGGATATTTCTAACCAACTGCGGGCTAATAAGCGATGGGGCGCAGTTAATAATGACCTCAAACAAGCATCGCGGATACTCGATCAACCTTCCCAAATATTAGCAAGCGTTCCGGAAGAACGCCAACCTCAAGCCCAAGCTTGGCTGACTGATTTGAAATCTGGCATCACAGAACTGCAAGAAGTAGTCAAAACCAAAAACAAAGCCGAAATTCTGCAAGGTAGAGCCAAATTACTAAATCTCGTCAGCTTGTTAGAAGAGTCAATGGTGAAGGAATTCCCCTTTGAAGTCCCTGCTGAGTACAGTAATTTACCTCAACTCAAAGGTCGTGCCACTATCGCCATCAAAACTAATAAGGGCGATCTTACCGTAGTTGTAGACGGCTACAGCGCCCCTGTAACTGCTGGTAACTTCGTCGATTTAGTCCAACGGGGTTTTTATAACGGCTTAGAATTTACCCGTTCTGAGGAATCTTATGTACTCCAAACCGGAGATCCAGAAGGCAAAGAAGTCGGTTTCATTGATCCCAAAACCGGTAAATATCGTGCTGTTCCTTTAGAAATCTTAGTTGAAGGCGAAAAAGAACCAACTTACGGCATTACTCTCGAAGATGCTGGACGTTATCTGGATATGCCAGTATTGCCTTTTTCTTCCTTTGGTGCTTTAGCAATGGCGCGTCCTGAAAGTGACGTAAACGGTGCTTCTTCCCAAGTTTTCTTCTTCCTCTTTGAACCAGAACTTACCCCCGCAGGACGCAATCTTTTAGATGGTCGTTATACTGTGTTTGGCTATCTGACCGAAGGTAGAGAAATTTTAGATAAACTGAACGCAGATGACAAAATTGAATCTGCAACCGTTGTTCAGGGCATAGAAAATTTAGTTCAGCCACAGACAACTTAATTAATTTGGGATTTTAGATATTGGATTGATTCTAAAATCCAATATCTAAATTCACCAGTTCAAAAATTTTTATTCTCTAGAATAATTTGGCTGTAAGAGGATGTTTTAAAAGTCATTAGTCATCTGTCGAAAATCTTTATACCCCCCTAAATTACCCTTAAAAAGAGGGACTTTAATATAGCCTATCACTCCTTCAGCATTAATTTAATTAGCTTAATAAAAGTTCATTTGCATTTTCAAAGAATAACTGAATTTGTTGCCAAGACAACCTTATAAAATAAGTAGCCCAACAAATAATTCCTAAAAATTTGAAGCTATCTTCCACGCTTATTAACTTATCCCCAAAAAATGTATCGGCAAACAATGATAATCCGAAAAATAAAATTGCTGCTGATAAAATGATAAACTCTGTTTTTTCTATTAACCGACTACATTTAATTATAATCCTCACTGTCATTATTAGGTAAATAATATAAATACTGTATTCGTGAATACGAAAAGAATCATACAAAGTCTCATGTAGCATAAATAAGTCATCAATCATTAACACAAGAGTCAAAATTCCAGACCATAACAAAAAATCAGCATATTTACGAAAAGTTGCCTTCTTTTTCAGGATTAAACAAGTACCAAAACAAACAGTTACACATGAACACCAAGCTAAGATTCCGACATTTGAGAATAATCCTATGTAACCTGGTAACTTAGCTGTAGCCAATGGATCACGGACAAATGTAGTAGCAGATAAATTGGTAGCTAACATACCAATTGTTATAAACAATGTAAATGGTATAACCGTAGCTAAAATTATTAAAATCAACAGTCTGATTTGCCGATAATAATCGAAAGCTATGATATTCTTTTTTAGCATTTTTCTCTACTAGTTTTGATTTGATAAATTGTCAGAATTTTTATTAACCTAAATAGGGCTTGCTGATAGCTTGGCGTTAGCCATATAAAATCAGAAAGAAAAATAGATAAGGGTTTCACTGTTTTTGATGGTCGAAAAGTGCAAGGTTTTGGTATAGGTTCTCAAAACAGTTGCATTTTTCCTTGTCGGATAATGGAAATTGAGGATATCCAGATAGCCAAAACTGTTCCCTGTTCCCTTCCCATGACTTGCGTCACGCTACGCTATCACAGACAACTTTTTCAGGAAGCCCTAAGTACATCTGTAATTCTCAAAATTATTTTGATTTAAGATTAGGTTAATCTTTAATTAAAGATAGTATAATTAACTAGATAATTCAAGATATAAATTATTAATTTTTACGGTTCTACCGCTCCCCTTGTGATCAAACATCCTTCTTGGGTATCCATAACCATTGCTGTATATAGGGTTGATATAAATTAATATGCGATTCCTACGGAGTGCTAGTTCCCTCCGGGACCCTCCGCGAACGCTATCGCCTATTTTTGAGATATTAAAACCTAAAATTCCATCAGAGTAAAGGTTTCAGGCATATTTTTTCAAAAAAATCATCAAGGGAGCGGTAGAACCATTTTTACAAAGCAAATTTTATGAAAATCTTGGAAATAAGCACCTAGAGATAACCAACATATCTGTGTTAATAAGTATTCTTCAAAAGTGATACCTTTTACTTGTATGCTAACCATCTTGATTAACCCCTAGATGATACTTTTATCCTAACGTGTAAGTGAAAGACTGATGGTGAATAGCGATTTATCTTGCCTACAAGTAAAAGATATTGGTGAACAAGGTCTTTTAGAAAGATTACAACGCTTCTGTCCAGCAGATGTAATTGGAGATGATGCGGCAGTATTAACCACTAACCCAAATCAATCTTTGATAGTGACAACAGATATGCTCATTGATGGTGTGCATTTTAGTAATGTTACCACTTCCCCAGAAGATGCAGGTTGGCGGGCAGCGGCGGCGAATTTATCAGATTTAGCCGCAATGGGTGCTTTTCCCTTGGGGATCACCGTTGGACTGGGTTTACCTGGGGATGTCAGCGTTAATTGGGTGGAAAGACTATATCAGGGAATGACAGAATGCTTGCAAAAGTATAATGTGCCTATAGTTGGTGGTGACATTGTGCGATCGCCCATCACCACTTTAGCAATTACCGCTTTTGGTCAAGCTACACCCGATTTAATTATTCGTCGTTCCGCTGCACAAGTGGGAGATGCGATCGTTGTCACAGGCATTCACGGAGCCTCCCGTGCAGGCTTAGAATTACTCTTACACCCGGAAATAGGGCAAAACCTCAAAACTGAAGAAAAGGCGGCTTTAATCACAGCCCACCAGCGTCCCAACCCACGTTTAGATGTTATACCCATACTTAGGGAAATCTTAAAATCACAATCTAAAATCCAAAATCCAAAATCTAAAATTGCCGTTGCCGGTATGGATAGCAGTGACGGTTTAGCAGATGCTGTGCTACAAATCTGCCGAGCCAGTCGTGTCGGTGCTGTGCTGGAATATAGCCAAATCACCATTCCCAAAGCTTTTGAAAAATTGCTAACCGCAGAACAAGCGCGAGAATATACCCTTTATGGTGGAGAAGACTTTGAATTAGTGCTGTGTTTACCCCAAGATACAGCAGAGACTTTGGTAAAACAACTCAGCACAGGTGCAGACATTATTGGCACAATCACACCAGGTTTGACAGTTTTATTGCATGATCAAAATCAAAAATTACCTGACCAAATTCTCAGCCTCAACCAAGGATTTGAACATTTTACCAAGTAGGGGCGGGGTTTTCCCGCCCTTTTCCGTCGTCAAGATTTTAGGAGTTAGTTATTACTGTCACCGAAACAGTGCTGAGTAAAACTGACTCTACCCCCAATCACCTAACTATGCCCACTTCGCGGCTACTAATTCCGCCAAATCTAGAACTCGTTGGCTATAGCCCCACTCATTGTCATACCATGCCATGACTTTGATCATGTCATTGCCCATAACCAAAGTTAAGCTGGCATCAACAATAGAAGATTCATCAGTACCTTGATAATCAGATGAAACCAGTTGCAGTTCGGTGTAGCCTAAAATTCCTTTGAGATGACCTTCAGCCGCATCTTTCAGCGCTTGGTTAACTTCTTCAGTAATAGTACGCTTCTCAACCTGAACCACGAAGTCTACCATTGACACGTTGGGAGTGGGTACGCGCAAAGCAACACCATTCAGCTTGCCTTTTAGCTCTGGAATTACCAGCGCTACTGCCTTTGCCGCACCAGTAGAGGTAGGTACAATGTTGATAGCTGCCGCTCTGGCCCGACGTAAATCACGGTGAGAAGCGTCTAGCAACCGCTGGTCACCAGTGTAGCTGTGGGTAGTGGTCATCGAGCCTTTAATGATGCCAAATTTATCATTTAACACCTTGGCAATAGGAGCCAAACAGTTGGTGGTACAGCTGGCGTTACTGATGATGTTGTGTATGTTGTGGTCATAATCATGATGATTCACACCCATCACAAAAGTGCCATCTTCGTTTTTACCAGGGGCTGTAATCAGAACCTTTTTGGCTCCAGCATTTACGTGTCTCATTGCCCCTTCTTTGCTGGTAAAAACACCAGTTGATTCAATAATCAGGTCAATGTCCCACTCTTTCCAGGGCAAGTTATCTGGGTTGCGATCAGATACGCATTTAATCGTCTTACCGTTAACGGTGATGGAGTTATCATCGGCACTAATGTCAGCACCCGTTAACTTCCCTAGCATCGAGTCATACCTTAGCAGGTGAGCATTGGTTCTGGGATCTGATGTGTCATTGATAGCAACAAGATCTATGTTGCTATTTTCTCTACCCACCCAGCAGCGTGCAAAGTTCCGTCCAATGCGCCCAAAACCGTTGATTGCAACTCTAATCACAGTATCTTGCCCTCTGTATTTATGCCTATAAGTTGATATCGTTGACCCCAATCATATCGCAAAGGGGGGGAGTGTTTATAACCATAAAGTGTTAGATCTAAAAAAAAACACACAATTTATTCAGGATTATGCGAGTAAAGGTTGTGAGTGGCGATGTACAATCTCACCGGTTCTGGTACTAAATCAATAATTGAATGGTTTTGGTCACAAAGTTCACGGATTATACTTGACGAAACCTTGACTAAGGGTGTATGCAGTAATTGCCAGTTGATGCTACGAGACTGCTCTCTCACTTGTTGCTCAACTTGCTTGCAGATTAACTCACTTTGAGCTATAGTCTCACCACCTAGTAGTCGGGGTGCGATTAACCAATCGCACATTTGTGCTAATTCATGTCCACGATACCAACGGGGTAAAGTTTGGAAAGCATCCAAACCTATAATCCAATACCAATGAGTATTTGGGTAACAAGCAGATAAATCAATCAGGGTGTTAATAGCATAGGATCTCCCAGAGCGTTCTCTATCAATTAGAGAGATAGTAAACGCTGGGTTATTCTTTGTGGCAAGTTGCAGCATTACTACTCGATGCTCAAACAAAGCCGCTTGTTTATGAGGAGGATGTCTTGATGGCACCCAAATTACCTGTTCTAGGAGTACTTGAGATAAAGCTGTTTCAGCCACAAGCAAGTGTCCCCAATGAATGGGGTCAAATGTGCCACCAAAAATTGCTAGTCGTTGCATCCAGTCCAGGGATTGGGTTAAAGGCAGCAGAAAGGCTGAAAAGCGTTTTTACCGGGACTACTCCATTGAGTAAATGAATTTCTTGCTCTAGGGAGTTGAATAATATTTTCACTGTCAATGTACTATTGTAGTCAATTCATGGTGAGGCTTGATGCACTTTCTTATCGGTTTCACAGACCTTAGCACTTCCGTAACTATTTCCAGTAAAACAATCAAAAATATGTATTTAAGATTACAAGATTTTTTTTCCCGATGTAGCCCCAATTTTCAGAATAGTCATAAGAAGATATTAAAAATAGAAAAAATCTCTTATGAGGGTAATATCTTTCTGAATAAGCAAAAACAAACTAAAAAATTAACCCTTTATTCAGGTAGGAACATCTTACAAGGGCAGTATCAGTAAAAATCAAAATCCTGTTATGATACGCGTGTCATTTGTGATGATTGTGTGGTGTGGTGTAAGAGGAATAAAAAATGAGTAATTCTATAGATTTTAGCGGTAGACCATTTCATTTCATTGGGATTGGTGGGATTGGAATGTCTGCCCTGGCTCATGTTTTGGCAAAACGTCAATTACCAGTATCCGGTTCGGATCTGCGTCCTAACCAAATAACCCGCAAGTTAGAATCTCTCGGCGCTCACATTTTTAGTAGACAAGAAGCCAGCAATCTTGAATTCTTTCTGCCTCAAGTATCGGCTAATGGAGGATCATTAAATTCGCAAGAACAATTGTCTGATGAGAAGACAATACTTCCCCAAGTAATTTGTTCCACAGCTATTAACAACAATAATTTGGAATACAAAGCAGCCTTAGAATTGGGTTGCCCAATTTTACATCGTTCTGATGTCCTAGCTGCCTTGATTGCTGATTACCATAGTATTGCTGTGGCAGGAACTCACGGCAAAACTACAACAAGTAGCATGATTGGTTATATGCTCTTGCAAGCTGGTCTTGATCCTACCATTTTGGTAGGCGGTGAAGTCAACGCTTGGGAAGGAAATGCTCGACTGGGTGCAAGTCAGTATCTGGTAGCTGAGGCAGATGAATCAGATGGTTCTCTGGTCAAACACGCCCCAGAAATTGGGATTATCACTAATATTGAACTTGATCACCCTGACCATTACGACACATTAGAGGAAGTGATTGACACTTTCCAAAAATTTGCCCAAGGTTGCAAAACTTTAATAGGTAGCATTGATTGTGCCACCGTGCGCGATAGCTTGAAGCCAACCATCAGCTATAGCCTAAATCCAGATACCAACGCTGACTACACCGTTACCAACATTGACTATCGCGCTGATGGTACAACAGCACTCGTTTGGGAAAAAGGTAAAGCATTAGGTGTATTAAATGTGCGCCTCTTGAGTCGGCATAACCTCAGCAATGCTCTCGCAGCAGTAGCTGTTGGACGTTTACTCGGTTTAGAATTCGGGGAAATTGCCAAAGGTATCGCCACCTTTGAAGGTGCAAGACGGCGCTTTGAGTTCCGGGGGGAAGCAGCCGGTATTACCTTTATTGATGACTATGCCCATCACCCTAGTGAGATTCGTGCTACTCTAGCCGCAGCACGTCTCCAAGCCAGACCAGGACAGAGAGTAGTAGCCATCTTTCAACCCCATCGTTATAGTCGGACACTGACATTTTTAGAAGAATTTGCCGAATCCTTTACCCATGCTGATTTAGTAGTCCTAACAGACATTTACAGTGCAGGTGAACCCGATTTAGGACAGATTAGCGGTGAACAACTGGCAGCCGAAATTGCCAAGCAGCACCAGCAGGTAATTTATAAACAAACTTTATCCTCAGTGTGCGAGTTCTTGTTGTCAACACTGCGTCCTGGCGACTTGGCATTGTTTCTTGGTGCCGGTAATTTAAATCAGGCGATTCCCGAAGTTATTGCCACACTTCGTGAACTGGCTACAGCCACATCCTAAGTGAAGCCAAATTGCTAGGTTTTGTTTTGTGGGTTCATTCTCTATCTAGCAATGGTTTCTTAGTTAATGTTATTACCGGATCTGAACGGTAAATAAATGTCATAGAAATTACCAATAAAAGCAACGATGACAATCTCCCAGGCAATTGGAAACGTCTGTACTATTTCTGCTTTGACTACCAGGAAACAGGAAACAATTAAGGCGGTCGATAGTAAAGTAATTTACTTACCCGGCACTGATTGTGCTATCAAGCCTCAGGCTTCTTTATCAGCGTTTACTTCCTACAGAGTTGGGGGCGGGGCTGAATGGTACGTTGCCCCTCGCAACTTAGAAGCGCTACAAGCTAGTATTAAGTATGCTCAAGAACTGTCTTTACCAGTAACTATATTGGGAGCAGGTTCTAACTTGTTAGTCAGTGATCAAGGGATACCCGGTTTAGTTATTGCTACTCGTCATTTCCGCTCTAAGCACTTCGACCCACAAACAGGTCAATTAACCGTCGCAGCCGGAGAATCTATTCCCAGCTTGGCATGGGAAGCAGCAGATTTAGGATGGGAAGGCTTAGAATGGGCTGTTGGTATCCCCGGAACCGTTGGGGGTGCTGTTGTTATGAATGCAGGAGCGCATAATAGCTGTATTGCAGATATGTTAGTTAGCGCCGAAGTACTCTCACCCGATGGCACATTAGAAACTCTCACTCCATCTGAATTAGGCTATAAATACCGAACTTCTTTATTGCAAGGCGGCAAACGTATAGTCACGCAAGCTACCTTTCAACTCCAACCTGGTGCAGATCCAGCCAAAGTTATAGCCACAACCAAACAACACAAACAGCATCGGCTTAGTACCCAACCTTACAATTTTCCTAGTTGTGGTAGTGTGTTCCGCAATCCTAAACCTTACACAGCTGGGTGGTTGATTGAACAAGCTGGTTTAAAAGGCTATCAAATCGGTGGAGCGCAAGTAGCACTACTTCATGCCAATTTTATCGTTAATCGTGGTGGGGCTAAAGCCAGCGATATCTTCTGTCTCATTAGTCATATTCAACATCAGGTACAAGAACGTTGGTCAATTTGGTTAGAGCCAGAAGTTAAAATGATCGGCGAGTTTCAACCTGTTTGCTGATAGCTGAAAGGTGACAGTGGGATGGGGTGATGGGGCGATGGGGAGGTTAATAACCCAATTACCAATTACCCATTACCCATTACCAATTACCCACCACATCTATAATTGAATTTGATTTGTTATTCCCAGCATAAGTGGAAAATTAATTATGACAGCAGGAAAAGGACAGGGCTTTGGTTTTGGCTTAGGAAAAATGAAAGAACTGGCTGACGCTTTCAAAAAAGCCCAGCAAGTTCAAGAAGGTGCAAAACGTCTCCAAGAAGAATTGGAGCAAATGGAGATTCAAGGAGAATCTGGTGGTGGACTGGTTAAGGTAATTGTCAGTGGGAACCAAGAACCCAAGCGGGTGGAAATTTCCCCAGATGCTTTGGGAGAAGGTGCGGAAGTACTTTCTGATCTTCTGACAGCAGCCATGAAAGATGCCTACAACAAGTCCACTACCACCATGCGGGAACGTATGGAAGAATTAACCAGTGGACTGGAACTGCCTGGATTTTAGTCATTAGTTATTAGTCATTAGTTCAGTGGTCAGTTGTCACTAGCAACAACAACTGACATCTGACACGCAAAGCGAAATTTATGCCTTACAAGTTACTATTTGTCTGCCTGGGGAATATTTGTCGCTCACCCTCGGCAGAAAATATTATGAATCATCTGATTGAGCAGACTGATTTGAGCGCTAGTATTCACTGTGATTCTGCTGGTACTTCTAGCTATCACATTGGTAGTCCACCTGACCGACGCATGGGTGTGGCAGCCTCTACAAAGTTGGGAATTAAACTAGGTGGTCAAGCTCGCCAATTTGAAAAGTCTGACTTTCAAGAGTTTGATTTGATTTTGGCGATGGATAAAGACAATTTTGAAAATATCCTCGCTGTTGACCGTTCTGGGCAATATCACCATAAAGTTCGCTTAATGTGTGATTTTTGCTCTAGACATACACTCAAAGAAGTTCCCGACCCCTATTATGGCGGCTCTGAGGGATTTAATCAGGTTATTGACCTACTGCTTGATGCTTGTGAAGGTCTGCTGGACTATGTTAAAAGTCAACAAGTTTAGGGAATAGGAGTCAGGAGTCAGGAGTCAGGAGTCAGGAGTCAGGAGTCAGGAGGCAGAAGAAAGATGAATATTAACCCTCATTTTCTCCTGCTACCCTGTAATTTATTCGACAAGACCATGCTTCATCGCAAAACGTACAAGTTCGGCTCGGTTGCTGGTTGAAGTTTTTCTCAATAAACTGCTGACGTATTTTTCTACCGTTCGCGCACTCAGGTGTAGCTGATGACCCATTTCGGCATTAGATAAACCATGAGTCAGTAGTTCTAGGACTTCTTGTTCTCTGGTAGTCAGTGATGAGAGTAGTTGGGATGAATGGATTTGAGTAGACAGAGAATTATGTCCGTTTACTGTTTTTGTAGAGTTCTCTAAATTGTCTTGATGAGAAGAACGGTACTCTGTTTGGATGATTTGCGATCGCTCTAACAAATTACGAATAGCTGCGGCTAATTCTTCTAGTTCAAAAGGCTTAGGCAAATATAAATCGCACCCTGATTGGTAGCCCAGAATTCTTTCTTGGGTTTTTGTTCGTGCTGTTAACAAAATTACAGGTAGTAACCTAAATTCTGTTTGTTGACGCACCCGACGCACCAGTTCATAGCCGTTCATCCTGGGCATGACAATATCTGTGACAATCAGATCAGGATGGTATTGGTCAACCATAGCCAAAGCCTCTTGACCGTCATCAGCCATGATCACCGAATAGCCAGACAGTTCAAGATAATCACTAATAGACAGACGAGTGCCCAGGTCGTCATCCACTACAAGGATCTTCAAGGGCATGGACAGTACACCCCTACCATTTTTGTTACTCAGCAATTTGCTTTTATGAACACTATCAATAGACACTGGCAATATATAGTGTTCTTATGTTTCATAATATGACAGAATTACCTACTAATGACTGCCTGAAGAGTTATTTATAAAGAAAATCTTAAATTGTTTAGAAGTTTTTAGGAAACTTGATGCAAATTAGACTCTCTGTGCTGACTAGTATTGCTTTCTCGGAATTAAAAATTAAAACTTAAAAAAGCCGCTTAAACCAGCTTTTCTGTAATTTTTAGTGCTTGGTTGACTTACGCCGTTGTGTACTCAGTACTGAGAGTTTTGTAATTCGTAACAATTAACTGAGCAGATGCAGCAATTCCTCCCCCATCAAGAAATTATTATGATTATAATATATAAACAAGCCTTTATAGTGCTATGATAGAGGATCACGTTAAATGTAAGCTTGATTAGCCTCAAGCTTACATTTAACTGAAAAATGCATCTTTAGTTTATTTACAGTTAAAATTACTACCTCCATAGATTGATAGAACAGTCTCAAGAAATTTTTAGGCATATTTAACACAAACAAGATTTTCAATGAGTGACAAAAACGAAGGTTATAAAGTTATCACCGACAATCGTCAAGCCCGTTATTTGTATGAAATTCTGGAAACCTACGAAGCTGGAATTCAGCTAACAGGAACAGAGGTCAAGTCAATTCGTGCGGGTAAAGTTAATCTACAAGATGGTTATGCTTTGATTCGTAACGGTGAAGCATGGCTAATAAATGCACATATTTCACCTTACACCTCTAGTGGACAATATTTTAATCATGAACCGCGCCGCACACGTAAGCTGCTGCTACATCGCCAAGAACTTCGGAAGCTAATTGGTAAGGTAGAACAGCAGGGTTTGACCCTAGTCCCGTTGAAAATGTATCTTAAACGCGGTTGGGTAAAAGTGAGTATCGCCTTGGGTAAAGGGAAGAAACTTCACGACAAGCGCGAAGACCTCAAACGTCGTCAAGATCAGCGCGATATTCAACGGGCAATGAAAAGTTATTGAGCAGCTATATTCCTGCCGCCTTAATCATTAGTCTTTAAGCGGACATAATATCAGAAACTTCCGTGTCGGTTTTTCAATTTAGTGGGCTGAGGGTTGTGGGTGAGGTGGATTTGCTGGTTGAGCTAAAGGTGTCCAGTAGCTGGCAATTAAGGCGACCATGAACCACCAGAGAGTATTAACGGCTGGACGATACCAGACAGTATCTACTGTGCCGTGAGCGAGCATACCCAAAATAGTAGCGATCGCTCCCATTACCCAAAATCCCTCTATATTTCTGGATTGTCGCAACCGTTGCATTTGCATAAATGCGGCATTAATGGTGACAATTATCAACCAGAGAAAACAAGCTAAACCCATAAAGCCAGTTTCTACAGCAATCTCCAGAAAAATCGAATATGCACTTAAAGCCGTAAATCGGGGTTGTTGGTAGAGGGGATAGACCTGATTAAAAGAATGGTGTCCCGGTCCAATACCAATAATTGGGCGATCGCGGATCATCTTAAAAACAGCATCCCAGACATTACGACGAAAATTATTACTACTATCTTGGCGGTCTGCAAATATACTGAGAACCCGCTGTTGTACAGGTTCGACAAAAATCACAGCCAGCACCAATACCCCAATTAAACCGCCGACAATAATTGGCAGTGACCAAGTTCGCCAAAAGGTCGGCATTTCCACACTCCACCAATAAACTAGCAATGCCATCACAGTCAACAGTGCCACCAATAAACCAATCCAGCCGCCACGACTATAAGTGAGAACCAAGCAGGAAATATTAACAACAAACATCGTTACAGCTAAAGCTTTTCTAATCCAGCCCTGCCAAGCAAAAATAGCCACCAAGCTGAAAATCACGGCGGGTATCAGGTATCCTGCTAGTAAATTGGGATTGCCCAAATAACTGTAAACCCTTGTAGTCTTGGATAGAGGAGACTCAGGATCAACCCAAGTTGCCAAGGCTTTAGCGCCAAAAAACCATTGTCGGATGCCATATACGCCGACAATCAGCGATATATGTAAGTAAAGACTAATCAGCCAAGATCGGAATCGGGAAAACCTCAGCACCCTAGCGCATAAGGTAAAAAGTAACAAATAGAGTGTTAATGTTGCCAAGTCATTCAATGCTGCCTTTTTCACTGGGGATAAGGCTGTAGCGATCGCGGCTATTCCCCAATAGAGTAATACCAACAGATGAATCGGAGTAACAGATGCTGGATTTCCAGAATTTTTTTCATCTGATAAAGTTAGCAGCCCCCAGAATCCTATACAAGCCACCAATAATACCAGCATTAAACTACTGGACACAAAAGGTGCAAAACCATAGATGAGGCTGAGAAGAGCCGCCGCTATTGTATCTCCCCACTGCATCAAAATACTAGTTTGCCGCCACGGACGCAAGATACCGACCAGAAACCGATGCAGGTAGCTGGTAGTCAAATATTCTTTCAGAGGTACAGAGGATAAAGTAAATCTTTGCCAGACTAAATTCATAGAAATGTTATGACCAATTAGCAGCTACAGCAATCCTAGCGGAGGTTGTGAACATTGTGTAGTTTGGCTTCTTACCCAGTAATTAACTAAGCACGCTCACATATAGCAGGAGTCAGGAGTCAGGAGTCAGGAGTCAGGAGTAAAACCCTCTTGTAGTGATAGTTTCATTATCAATTGATGTCCTAACCACCCTGTCCACGGCTATATAAGTCACCCAACATCCACTATAAACAGTCAGGATTAACAATTGATTTTATCTTTGACACTCCCCGCTCTAGTTGGTCATCAAACGTCATTCATTAAGTGCGAGGAAGTTGCCGATTGCCGTGGCAAAGTAATCACATAACGATATCCTGATTCTGGGGAACCTTGAATCGAAATTTGTCCTCCGTGCAGTTCTGCCAGTTGACAGCTAAGTAACAGACCTAGTTTCTCACGAGATAGATTACCAGCTAAAGAGGCTAAATTCTGATCAGAAGCGCCAACCAAAATTCTTAAGTGATCATTAATCAATTTTTGTGACTGTTCCCATATTCGGGGATAAGTCTCCTGATTTTCTAAATGAATATCATACTTTCCTGCCTCGCGTACCATTTCCAACATTGGCAAGGAATCGACGTGCAAGTAAGGATCAATCTCGCTGATGCCATCTCCCAACCAAGGATGGGAAACCCAAACAGTAATACAGAGTGTATCTTCTTTATAAGCAACGTGAATACGAACAATACTACTTGTTGCAGAAAGTTGAATCACACTAAACATCAAGTGATACAGCATTTGCCGCACTTTATCTTTATCCAAAGGCCAAATGCGATTGCGTCCTGGTTCTATAGATAAGCGAATATCTTGCTCACGGCGACCAGCTACTTCTGCTAGGGTATTGATAGCTTGTTGACACAGCATTTCCACATCTACAGGGACTAAGTTCAACTCATTTGAACTATCATCCATGATTCCTAGCTCAGTAATTTCATTGACTAAGGAAAGTAAGTAACGCCCACTGTTTTGGATAATCTCCAGATATTCCCGCTGCTTAATCGTTAAAGGCCCATAAATTTCCCGGCCCAGAACACCAGCCATCCCCAGTACAGATGTTAAAGGTGTACGTAACTCTTGAGTTAGCTGGCCTAAAAGTTCGAGTTTGAGTTGCTTAGTAGAACTAGAGCCTTGTTCTAAAATGGGTGGGGCAATTTTCAGATCTATTGTCTGGTCTTCTAGGAATGAAAAGCTAGGAATTCTGAGGGCAGGACTTTGTTCTGATTTTCCTTGCAGTAATCGGTTGCGTTCAAATTCACTCATGCTCCAACGAGCAATAATTTGCAAAAACTCAATATCGCGCTCTGAAAAATTGCGGGGTTTGCGATCCATAACTGCCAATGCACCTAAACAATACCCAGAAGCATCAATTAATGGCGCTCCTAAGTAGGAGCGGATGCCATAATTCTGCACTAACTTGCTAGAGGTTATTTCTGTATCATTAATATTTTCAGTATCATTAATTACTAATACTCGTAATGTCTCTACCACTTGGGTGCAAAAGGAATCTCGGCGTAATAATTGACGGCTTTGTGCCAGATCATTCATTAGTCCTAATCTTGATAAGCCTACCGATGATTTGAACCAGTGGATTTCTTGATCTATAAATCCCAAAATGGAAATTTCTGCTTCCAGAAAGTGGGCAGCGGTTTGAGTAGCTTCTTCAAATACTGGAATCGTTTGGGGTTGCTTCAACCCTAATTCTGACAATAGTTTGAGGCGTTGTTGTTCTTTGGTTGGTAAAGAATTCCAACCATCATTAGGGACAAATAATTTATTTTCATGCTCTACCATTGCCGCTGCTACCTTGATACTTCCTAGATACTGTAAGTTTTATAACCACTGTGATGAGGTTACTATTTCCTATTTCTCAGCATTCCCAAATTTCACCTGCAATTAACAACGTTGGCAAAAATTTATTATTTATATAAAGTCCGGCTAATTGCTTATCAAAAAACTCCCCGTGTCTCCGTGTCCCCGCGTCTGTGCGCGGTTCCCTAATGATAAGTATTCAACCGGACATAATATGAGTTATGGGAGGTGGTGAACAAGTATCTAGGACTGATTAATTACTGGTAGTAAAATTTTTACTGAGTTTCAGGATTTTCACTTTTTGAGCTAGGATATTGCTACTTAATTTTTAATACTACGTGGTAATAAATCAAATGACGATTAAAGTTCCTTTTGTAGACCTAAACTCACAACATCAGCCAATTCAAACTCAATTACAACAGGCAATTCAGGATGTATTAGCAAAGGGAGATTTTATTTTAGGTCAAGCTTTATCGGATTTCGAGACAGCCTTTGCTGCCGCATCTAGTACAGAATATGGAATTGGTGTGGCATCTGGAACCGATGCGATCGCTCTTGGTCTGCAAGCTTGTCACATCGGTGCTGGTGATGAGGTGATTTTACCAGCCAATACCTTTGTAGCAACATTGATTGGTGTAGTCGGTGCTGGAGCTAAACCAATTTTAGTAGATTGTGACTCGAAAACAGCCTTAATTGACTTGGAGGCAGCCGCTCAAGCCATTACACCTCAAACCAAAGCTATTATTCCCGTACATCTATATGGGCAGATGGTATCACCAAGCCAATTATTAAACTTTGCTAATACTCACAAAGTCTTAGTTTTTGAGGATGCAGCCCAAGCACACCTGGCTGAACGGGAAGGATATAAGGCAGGATCAGTAGGTATCGCCGCCGCCTTTAGTTTCTATCCCAGCAAGAATTTAGGGGCATTTGGGGATGGAGGGATGGTAGTAACCAAAGATGCAGACGTAGCGGCAAAAATGCGCCGCTTGCGAAATTACGGCTCATCTCAAAAGTATGTACATATTGAATCAGGTACTAATAGCCGCTTAGATACCTTGCAAGCCGCAGTGTTAAACCAAAAATTCCCCTATTTATCTCAGTGGAATAGCGATCGCCTGACCATCGCCCAGCTGTATGATAGAGAACTAGCACCCTTAGCGTCTGCTGGTATTATTCCTATGGAAAACCAAAGCGGCACAGGACACATATATCATCTTTATGTGATCAAAATTGATGATTCTTGCCCCCTAGAACGTCAACAATTACAAGCACAACTGACCGCAGCAGGAATTCAAACTGGCATTCATTACCCAATTCCCTGCCATCTTCAGCCCGCATTTAGTTATTTGGGTTATCAACAAGGAGACTTTCCCCAATCAGAAAAGCTATCTCAACAAATACTATCTTTACCAATGTATCCAGGTTTGAAAAATAGTCAAATCAGAGAAGTTATAGATGCTATTAATTCAAGCTTGAAATTAAAACAAAACTGAGTTGAATTTATTTTATTTACTCACCAATATCCAGTATTCATGGCAATTTTGAATTTTGAATTTTGAATTATAACTATGGCACTCCAGCAACAAATTAAAAGCAGAAACACAGCCCAATTGTTAAGTTTCGGAATTTTCGGAATTTTGCTCCTGCTTTATGCTCCTATATTGCTACATTGGTTAGATGGTTGGCTGCACAAAACTATCAGTATAGAACATGAGTATTTCAGCCACGGTATTATCGGTCTACCATTTGCTGGTTATCTAGCTTGGACAAACCGGAAACAGTGGCAACGTTTAGCTAATATTACCCATCCTATTGGCCTTGGCTTATTAATAGTAGGGGTGATTTTTTATTTAAGTGGTGTGACTGAATGGGTTAATCTTTCCTTGCCCATCATACTGTCAGGACTTTGCTTATGGTTCAAGGGAATACCAGGGTTAAAATTACAAGGATTTCCCCTAATACTAGTATTTTTAGCCACTCCAACAGCATTACCTTACTTGATAACTCCCTATAGCTTTCCTCTCCAAAGCTTTATTGCTGGTACAGCTGCCTTTATCCTCAATCAATCTGGGATGACAGTAGTAGTAGATGGTATAAATTTATATATAGGAGGGAGAATTGTGGAAGTAGCCCCCTATTGTGCAGGCTTGAAAATGTTATTTACCACTCTCTATGTTGGCTTAATGCTGCTTTATTGGACAGATGCTTTATCTTCACGGCGGATAACTTTTGGCTTTCTATCTATAGCTGTGGTCATTAGTGTAACTGCGAATATCATTCGTAACACTTTACTGGCATTCTTTCACGGTACAGGCCAAGATGGAGCTTTTTCATGGCTACATGAAGGTTGGGGTGGCGACCTCTACTCTGGTTGTATGCTGTTATTACTAATACCTTTGCTAAATTGGATGAATCGTTATTTCTCAGAAGAATCAGCAATTAGTTAGACGAGGAAGTGGGGGTTAATTAACAGTTTTGGAACACGCATACATATAGCAGGAGGCAGGAGGCAGAGGGCAGGAGGCAGGAGGGAAAGCCTTATTATATCTAAGTTTCAAGGATTAATAATGTCCTAATTATCCTGGCTACAGCTATATTTGAATTCGGTCGATGTCTAATCCGTCAGTAGTGGTGCATAAATTGCATATTTAGGCGAGGGAACAGGGAACAGACTAAGTCCCCCTGTCTCCGCGTCCCTTCCTTCTCCTGAATTCTGCCGTAGTTATATTTATTTGTGCATTCCTACTTATTTGCAAATATTTCCACATTTAATCGAGTATAATGCAGTCTAAGTGTGAGAAATTTTACTAATGACTTCCTTATCCAAGTTTTTCAAAGAACAGCAATGGAGTCAGGTAGCAGTGCTAATATTGCTGCTACTGCTGTTAGGTATAGGAGCAGTTCCTGGATACCTAACAGGAAAATGGTCATGGAAACAGCCACCGCCAGTAAGAGAACTCAAGGAATTGAAAAATATCCGCAAAGTGGGATTAAGTCTTCCTGGGTGGCAAACCATTAAACAATCAGAATCACAAATTGGCGAACATAAATGGTCTTTACAAATACTCAAGCCAGAAGATTCAGCAATTGAGGTTATACTGCTGTTGCTACCACAAAACGGACCTAGAGATCAACCAGAGATAGAGTGGACAGATATTAACGGCTGGGGGAAATTAACTTGGGGACAGTGGAACATAGCTCAATATCGTGATGCTGAATTTACTGTTAAACAGCCTTCCGTTATAGAGTCAAATGCCACCAAAAAAGTTGAAGCTAGATTTTTTCGAGCAACGACACAACAAAAAACTTTTGCTGTTTTACAATGGTACGCCATGCCAGATAGTGGAACTTCATCACCAGTAAAGTGGTTTGTGGCAGACCAATTAGCACAGTGGCAAAAAAAGCGTGTTCCTTGGGTGGCTGTAAGCATTATGATACCAATTGAGCCTTTTGGGGAAGTGGAAACATCTTGGACAAAGCTTCAGTCTCTGGGTGCAACAGTGCAAACTGCATTGATGGCGAAGGCTCTTTAAAGTATATTATTTAACTACACCTCACTGATGTTTATAGTTTCCAGTTCTCATATGCGTAAATTCAGCGTCCTGTGTTTTTTAACTCTTCAGGTGAGTGTTAGCTTAACTACATCTATCTCACCCGTTGCAGCCCAGCCTTCACCTTCTTTAGAACAATCACCAGAACAATTTTCCGTACCTCCTACAAGTTCTGATGTTATATCTCCTAATGAAAATGACGAAATTTCTCCGCAATTCAACCGCTATCTCTTAGGGATAGGAGATGGAATTAGCGTTGTAGTTCAGCGTCCTCCTGGCCCATACAGGTTAGGAGTTGGCGATGCTATTGCTGTAACAGTTGAGCGTTTTCCAGACTTAAGTTTTCAAGCTGCAATTAATGTAGAAGGAAATATTGCAGTACCCCTATTGGGGGTTATATCTTTACAAGGCTTGAGTTTGCAAGAAGCACAGGAAAAAATTAGAGCTGGTTTAGATCGTTATGTCATTAATCCCAAGATATTGTTATCGCTGAGTGGGCAACGTCCAGATTTGAGTTTTCAAGCCACAATTAGTCAAGACGGCAATATTGTCATCCCACAAGTAGGGAAAGTTTCTGTACAAGGCTTAAGTTTGGAAGAAGCCCAAGAAAAAATTCGCTTGGCTTTGAGCCGTATTACTACTGATACAGTAATAGTATCTTTAGGACAGATGCGACCAGTACAAGTTACTATTACTGGGGAAGTATTTCGTCCAGGAATTTATTCTGCGACTTCCGGAATGCCTCGAATTAGTGATGTTTTACCTTTAGCAGGTGGTTCCACCTTGACTGCTGACCTACGACAAGTGCTAATTCGTCGTAAATTAACTGATGGTTCCATAGTTTCACAAAATATTAATTTATATGCAGCTTTGCAAAATGGTGGTTCACTACCTAACCTACGCTTACAAGATGGAGATGCAATAATTATACCTCGCCGGGAACTTGGTACTGATGACGGTTATGATCGCAAATTGGTGGCACGTTCAACTTTAGCGATTCCCCAGATTAAAGTCCGAGTGTTAAACTATGCCGCAGGAGGAATTGCTACGCAATCACTGCCGAATGGTAGTACATTTCTAGATGTGTTGGGAAATGTTCCTCTGAATACTGCTAATCTTAGGGATATTGCCTTGGTTCGTTTTGATCCTGAAAAAGGAAAAGCTGTTACTCAAAGACTTGATGCCAAAAAGGCACTTGGTGGTGATGCTTCTCAAAATGTGGCACTACAAGATAATGATGTGATTGTTATTGGGAGAAACCTAATTGGGAGAATTAGTAATTTATTAAATATCATTACTCAACCCTTTTTTAATGTGCAGTCATTTACTCGCTTTTTTGAGAACTTTGGTAGCGGCTTCTTTGGTGGTGGTTCAACAAATAGATAATTTTCAGGAAGAATTTATGACTAATAACTAATAACTAATAACTAATAACTAATAACTAATTAAATACTATGACACCACCAATTGTTAAACGCTATATTATTGCCTTTGAAAAGTATAAGTGGATTGGACTGGCTAGTTTTTCTGTAGTAATAGCTGGTTCGGTAGTAGTGGCAATACAACCAGATCCACCAGTTAGTTACGTAGCAGAATCAGCTTTGAACTATGTTAGTCCCACAATTTCTTTCTCCAAAACTGGTACGGAAATTCAAGAACAAGGTAAAGAACTGACACAGGAAATTTTATTATCTAATCAAATTATTGAAAATGTGGCAGCCAAGGTAAAAACTAAACCAAAAACCATTGGTGCAAATGTGTCAATTAAATTGCCTAAGGCAGACAAAAGTGGGAAATTAGACTCTTCAGGTATTATCCTTAAGTATGTAGATAGCAATCCCAACCGAGCCAAAGAGGTGTTGGATGAATTGATGAAGTCAATGGTTCAGTTGAGTAGCGAGATTAATACTGGACGATTGAAAGCTATTATTAAAAAACTGAATGATCGCTTACCAGAGTTTAAGCAAGAACTCCAAGCTGCTGAGAATAAACTAGAACAATATGATCGCCTGGAGCGACCAGCAATTTTGGCAGCGGAAAATGGAAGTTTGCTAGGTGGTATTACTACTAGCCAAAATCAACAAAGGCAAATTAAATTTACCATTTCTGGAATTGATGCCCAAATTCGTAGTTTAGAAAATAAGTTGGGGTTAACAGTTGGACAGGCTTATGTTTCTTCGGCTTTGAGTGCTGATCCAATTATTGCTAACTTGCGAGCGCAAATTTATCAAGCTGAATCACAAATTGCCGTTCTCAGGAAAGATTTACGACCTGAACACCCGACAATGATTCAACTACAGCGCCAAAAAGAAGCCTCTGAAGAATTACTCCAAGAACGTGCATCTGAGGTGTTAGGTGGTGGTGGGATTGCAGCCCCTATCCAAGCGAATGTGAAGGGTATTCGTACCCAAAGTAGTCTAGATCCCACGCGGCAGGCATTAGCAAACCAAATGGTGGCTTTGCAAACCCAACGAGAGATGCTAGAACAACAACTAAAACAGCAAAAGGAACAGGAGGAACAATTAAGGCGTGAATCTTCTCTTGTACCCAATAAACAATTAGAGCGATCGCGTTTGGAGCAGGTAGTTGGTCTGAAAAAAGCTATCTATGACCAAATGCAAGCAAAGCTTACTGATTCTAAAACCGCAGAAGCAGAAACTGTAAGTAGTCTCAGTATTGCCAGCCAGCCAACAGTTAATGCTGTTCCTATTAAACCAAAGAGTGTGCCTGCGACATTGGCTATCGGTGGTTTCTTGGGTGTGGTCATTGGTGGTGGTGTGATATTTTTGTTGGGGTCACTGGAAGGAACTTTCAAAACCAGAGAGGATATCCGCGAGAGTCTCAAACAAAAAGAGGTGCTACTGCTGGGAGAATTGCCTTTCATCCCAGTTGATAATTTAGATCCAGATGCCTTACCAGTGTTACTTTCCCCAGATTCGCCCTATTTGGAGTTTTATGAGAAGTTTCGCAGTAATTTGCGCCGGATAGGCGGTAAAAACTTAAAGGTTATATTGATTACTAGCGTCAGTAGCCAAGAGGGTAAAACAGTGAGTGCTTACAACTTGGGTATAGCTTCCGCACTGGCTGGGAAAAGAACCTTGATTATCGAAACAGATTTGCGATCGCCCTCCCGCGCTTGGGCCCTGAAAGTTGCTCCTGACTCCTATGCCACTATGGAACCCCTGCTTTATTATTCCAGCTTGAGTGACTGTATTCGCTTAGTTCCCGATGTCGAAAATTTATACATTATTCCTAGCGCAGGCCCTGTGCGTCAATCTGCTGCCATCATTGAATCTGGCGAAATGCGCCGCCTGATAGAAGACGCACGCGAACGCTATGATTTAGTCATATTAGATACTAATGCTCTCAGTATTTCCAATGATCCATTGTTAATTCAACCTTATAGTGATGGTATAGTCCTGGTGGCACGACCAAACTATACACAGGAAAATATGTTGGGTGAAGCCATTGATCAATTGGTAGAAGATGAGTTAGGGCTGTTAGGATCTATTATTAATGGTGCTGACATCAAAGTTAATCTACCTGAAGTATTGGTAGAATTACGCACCTCTACGCCTGAGATAGACCTGGAAGTGATTGAACCAGCAGCCGAAATTTCCACGATTTTCGGCAAAAAATAGAGTCTACTCACCCTGAAACAACCTAAACAGAGGGGCAAAAATCATCCCGAATACAAAGCCGCCGATGTGCGCCCAGTAAGCAACTCCCCCAGTTTCTACACTCATATTGGCAGATGCTTGCAAACTGGCAAAACCAGAAATGAGATTTTGAATAAAGAAAAGACCAATCATTACCAATGCAGGAACATTGATAATGGTGACGAAAAACCCCAAAAAAACTAAGGTTTTAATTTTTGCTTGAGGAAACCAAAGAAGATAAGCACCTAAAACCCCAGCAATTGCACCACTGGCCCCCAAAGAAGGAATAGCAGAATTCATGCCAATAAACCATTGACATAAGGCAGCACAAGCACCACAAGACAGATAAAAAATCAGATATTTAAAATGTCCTAAGCGTTCTTCAATATTGTTACCAAATATCCATAGATAGAGCATATTGGATATGAGATGCCACCAACCGCCATGTAAAAATTGTGAAGTAAATAACGTTGTCCACTCCCCAGCTAAGTTATTTGTGAACTCTCGTGGTATTAAGGCATATAGCTGAAAAAACTGCTCCAATTGTCCATTAGACAAACTTACTTCATGCAGGAAAATGACAATATTCATGCCAATCAATCCGTAAGTGAAATACGGAGTGATTCGCGTTGGGTTTTCGTCGTAAAGAGGAAACACAGGCGTTTTTTCTCATGATCTATTAATTGCAATATAGCCTGACTAGCTGGAAATTGGTCAGCGAAAAAGGAAAAATAATCCCGTGTATGTACTGTGGCAATCTCCCTATCAAGTTGTTTTTTAAACTTGCCAGATGAGGGTTAATAGGCCGATAATCTAAGTATGCAAGTTTGACTAAAATCTAAAATATGGAAATCAACCGAAATCCTATTGAATCGCTAACCGCTAAGGTGCAAGCAGCAGTTACCGATACTCAAAATTTGGCTAACCAAGCCATTTCTAAAGTTCAAGAAACTACAACTCAGATCGTGGATTTTGCACAAGCAGCGCCCAGTTCCATAGCTAGTGCTGGTATAATTGCTACTCAGGAAGCTTTTAAAATTGCCAACAATATCCGGTTTGAGAACTTGCCAGCAGGTTTGCAACTCAAATTTGCACGGGCTGGTGTGCGCGGTGGGATGCGAAATATTCAAGAAGCAGCGAAAGTATTTGAAACCATTCCGGCACAAATTCGCGCTCAAGGCCCAGAGGCAATTCGTGAATTTTGTCAAGATAAAGACTGGAGCCATATTCAAGCTCATGTCAATGGTGGCGGAAGCGAAGCTACTAACGGCATTTTTGAGCAATTTTGGGTTAATCGCGCCCGTGGTGGTGTGGATATGACTCCAGAAGAACTAGCAGTTGCCAAGCAGGTTTTGGCTGATGCAGCATTTAAAGCAGCAGTTGCAGAGGTAGTTGGCGCAGTTATCAAAGGAGCAGTTGCCGCCGCAGTAATTGAGTTAGTATTCTCCATATTGGAAAACTCATTGTTATGCGTTGAAGGCAAAATTACACAGCAGGAGTTAGTGCATAAAGTCGCCATCGCTACTGCTAAAGCTGGTATTTCTGGTGGTGTAATTACAGGAATTCTTTTAACAATCTGCATGATATTTCCGCCAATTGCGGCACTTTTAGGCGCAGCAGCAATTCCCTTGGCAGTTGCAGGTATTGGTTTTATGGGAGTTCGCGCTTGGGAAATATTCTGTCATGCAGATAGCTTATTTGGTATCACCGCACAAACACAAAAATTCCTGGGAATGACTCAAGCAACGAGTTAAATGCAACTTTAAAAAGATTCTTCCTGAGATCTATCGCTAAACAAACCTAAAATTAGCCCCAGAATCGCCCCAAAAATAAAACCACCGGCATGGGCCCAATAAGCGATTCCGCCACCTTCCATGCCGATGTTGGTAGGTGCTTCTATCGTAGCGACTCCGTAAAAAGCTTGTTGGAGAAACCAAAATCCTAAAAAGAAATATGCAGGAACACGAAAGGTAGGGAAGAAAATACCTAGAGGAACTACACCAAGAATTTCCACGTTGGGAAAACGGAAAATGTATGCACCCATTACACCAGCTATAGCTCCACTTGCACCTAAAGAAGGAATGTTAGAGTTTTGAGAAAAGTACCATTGGGTTAATGATGCTAAAACACCGCAAGATAAGTAAAAAAGTAAATATTTAAAATGACCTAATTTATCTTCGACATTGTTACCAAAAACCCACAGAAATAACATATTCCCAACTAGGTGCAAAAAACCACCGTGCAGAAATTGGGAAGTAATTAAAGTTGCCCATTCTGGTACTGGTTGATGAACAGAAATTCCTGCAAAGCTTAAAGTAAGTTCCTTTGGTACTACAGCCGCAAGATGTAAAAACCCATTTAATGCTTGGGGAGGAAGACTAGCTTCATAAAGAAAAGCAAGGACATTGGCAGCGATTAGTCCATAAGTCACATAGGGCGTAATTTCTGTAGGATTGTTGTCTTTAAGGGGAACCACTGGCGTTTTCCTGATTTTTGATCCACTAGCTTCAAGGTAACTAATTTTGCCAGTAATTGCTTCTATCTAGAGGGCAGTTTTTGTCTAAAACACTTTTCAGTCTTTTATAGTTTATGATTTAATTATCACAGGCATTACGATAATCTACTTACACATAAAATTTTATGGACTTTGTTATCTTAGATACTGAAGGAAACCCCAACTTAAGTGAATTAGCTATTGTTGATAGTCAAGGCGTGGTCATTTATGAAGGTTTTTGTGATGGTAATTCTCATGGTTTTGAAAATGTCTTAAATCTCAAAAGCCTGAAAACATTATTAACGGAATTTCTGACTATTGTTGAAGATAAAAAAATTATCTGTCACTATGCAGAACATGATATTGATATCCTCAAACGTAGTTTTCGACAAGTTGGTTTACCTTGGCAACATTTACAATTTGATTGTACCTGGATTCTAGCAAAAGACTGTTTTCCAGATTTAGAAAGTTATTCTTTAGAGTATTTGAGTAAATATTTTAATCTTCGAGCTAATAATCAATATTTTCTTCCTAATATGGCACATACCGCTCGCTATGATGCCACTTTTACATACCACCTTTATAGGAAAATTATGTTAGAACATCTCAAACAACAACCGAATCCATTTAGTAGCAGTCGAGTTGATACTCCTTTCCAACATCATCCAGATTATCCTGATACTTATCATCGAGAATTCCAGATTTTACAAACGGCTTTAAATAACATCAAATCAGATCCGAATCATCAGAGTAAAGGTGTAGTGGTGATTGGAGAACCAGGTACTGGTAAAACTCATTTAATGATGCGACTTGCCAATGAGAGATTATCCAGTAATAGATTACTGTTTATTCGTCAACCTAATAATGCTCAATCTGTACTTTATCATATCTACAGTAGAATTTTAGAATCTTTAGTTGAAAAAGCCGTAAATTTACCACAATTAGACTCTTTAATTATTAACACTTTTCGCAAAATAGTTAGTCTGAATGATAGAGAAGTTAAACAAAAAGATATAGATATTCTCAAAGCTTTATATGATTTAGAAGATAATAGTATTAATGCTCTGGGTAAAGAAAATACTCACCGAAAACGGGAATATTGGCAATATATAGAAAAAACCATTAATGAATGGTGGATGAGCAATTATGCTGCGGGAAGTTTTGCTTTATCTATTATTAAAGGAATGGTTAAATATTGCGGTTATACAGATTATAAATATAGAAATATTACCACTCGCTGGTTAGCCGGAAATGTTTTAACTGATGAAGAAGCAGAAACTGTTGGTTTACCAAATTGGGGAGAGGAAATTAGTAAAGAAGCTTTTTCTTTAGAAGCTATTTCAGTTTTAGGTAAATTATCTAGTCTGGATGAACCTTTAATTATTATTTTTGATCAATTAGAAGGTTTAGGACTTTCTCATAATCAAGAAATTCTGTTAAATTTTGGAGAAGCAATTAAAGAAATTTTTACCCATGTTCCAAATAGTTTAATTATCTTAAATTTATTTCCTGACAGGTGGGAAAAGTTTAAAACAACATTTGATCAATCTATTATTGGACGAGTATGTCAATATCAAGTTTCTTTACGTCAACCTACAGAAGTGGAAGTTAAATCTATTCTCAAGGTGAAAATGCAATCTGTAGATATTACCTTAGAACAGCTATTTTTCCCTGAAGATTTAGATGATATTTTAGGAAAAAACCCTATCCGTGCTGCTATAAATCGCGCTGCTAAATACTATGACTATAGAGTTAATGGAATTTCTTTACCAGATGAAAGAAAACCAATCCGTGAATTAGATAGTAATGAGAAAATCGAACAGCAATTGAAATTTCTACAGCAACAACAACAGACATCAATAGAAGTTTTAAATCAACTAATTCAAGCTATACAAACACCTAATTCTGTTGATTTAAGCAACTTACAGGCTAAATTAGTACCCTATTTATCAGGTGAAACTGCTATTCCTCCAAATCCTGTGATTGAATATTTAAATGAACATGGAACAGAGTTGGAACAAAAATATCATAATGCAGCGATTATTAGTGATGGTGATGATATTGGTAAATTGAGGAATATTGCGGAAGCTTTAACTCACATCCAGTCATTTAAATTAACACAATATCGCTTAGGTAAAAGGGTATTACCAGAACATATTGTTATAGAACATGGGCAAAAACATCATGTAATTGCTTTTCTAGAAATTAGTGGGACTCCCTTTACAACTCGAATTAATAATTTCAACGAATTGGTAATTAATAATCCTCAAAGTAAGTTTGATTTAATTAGAGATGAACGTCAACCAGAGATTACTGGTAAAGTGGGTAAAGAAAGAATCAAACAACTAGAAAATAGTGCCAATGGGAATTTTGTGCTATTCAATAAAAAAGATAGAATTCTTTTCGATTTGATTTATGATCTCATTATTCAGTATTTATAACAAAGATTTAGATGTAGATTTGGAATCAGCTTTAACTTTTGTGACTACTCATCAAGAATGGTATCACTGGATTTTTTCTATATTTGGTTTTACTCCACCCAAAAAATAAAATATCCTTTCTTTGTCAAGACTTTCAAGAGTCCTATCTCCTAGAAAGAAACAGGCTTTTAGAGGATGTTAAAAAAATCGCCAAGTAGAGTGGGTTATGGACTACCTTCCTAACCCACCATAAACTGAAGGAATAATGGTGGGTTACCCTGTGCTAACCCACCCTACAATTTTGGTTTTGGTTTTGGGTAATTTATTTTTTGGTGTTCCCTTAGAGGATGTTTGAAAAATCGCCAAGTTTACTAGAAACCCCTCTTCATAGACGCGAAGCAGCTTCTTGTAGGGTATCCCCCACAGGGAGAGAGGCTTTGATTCTTACTCCCATTATCTGGTAGGGAAAGGGTTGGAGGTTAGGTTTCAAGCAATTTGATATCTAAATAAAATACTTTGAAAACATCCTCTAAATTTTCTATAACTTAATAAGATCATTGTACTTATTAAGGCTTATACTAGATTAAGCTTTATATATTTCCTCTGTATCGGTTTTCAGGTGCAATTAGACTATGCTGCTAGGTGGACGTTATGAGATGATCGAAGTCTTAGGAACTGGTGGTTTTGGCATTACTTATAAAGCTACAGACACCCAAAAACCCAGTAAACCTATATGTGTGGTGAAGGAACTTCTACCTCAACACCATTTCAATACTCGCATTGCCAATTTTTTTGAAAAAGAAGCGAGAATATTAGAAATGTTGGGTACACATCCCCAAATTCCTCACCTACTAGCGTACTTTGAGGAAAATCAAAAATTCTACATAGTGCAAGAATTTATTCAGGGACGGTGTTTAGACAAAGAAATTCTGCGCGGTAAGCCGCTGAGTGAAGGTTATGTCACCAAATTATTAGAGGATGTTTTAGAAGTTTTAGCTTTTGTCCACCAGCAAGGGGTTATTCACCGCGATATCAAACCGCCAAATCTGATTCGGCGACAGCAAGATGGCAAAGTATGTCTAATTGACTTTGGTATAGTTAAGGAAATGGCTTCCCAAATCGTGAATAGTCGTGGTAATCCGCAAAGTTCCGTTGTGGCAGGTACTTATGGTTATATGCCATCAGAACAAGCTAGAGGAAAAACGGTTTTTCAAAGTGATATTTATGCCGTGGGGATAACCGCTATTCAAGCATTAACAGGCTTAAGCCCGCAAACTCTCGAAGAAAACCCGGAAACAGCCGAATTAGAATGGAAACAAGAAGTCCAGCTAAGTGATAATTTAGCGGAAGTACTAACGAAAATGGTGCGTCGTCACCATAGTTTACGCTATGCCAATGCTCAAGCGGCTTTGGATGATTTAAAAAAATTCACTTCTTCTGTACCTTCAGCAATTCCAGCACCCCCAGCACACCCTGTTATAGTTAATCCTCCCAGAAATATATATTTTCAGGAAGTGGCTAGTCGCGCTCAACAAAGTCAGGGAGATTTTTCTGTTGTGGCGTTGAAAGTATTGGAACTAAAAAGAATTGAGTTAGGTTTATCTGAACTCGAAGCACGGGAAATTAGAGCAGAAGTTTTACAACCCTATCGCGAGTCTCAACTTCATCAACAAAAACTGCATCAGGAACAAGAACGCAAGTTAAAAAAGTATGAACAAATATTTACCGCTGCTGTTAATCAAGAATATCCGTTTAGTGCAGATATGATTAAATACCTGCAAGAATATCGTCAGTATTTAGGGTTAAAAAATGAATATATATCTGTTATAGAAAAACGAGTTCTGGCTTTAAAAGAGGCAGAGTATGAACGTCAAAGACAAGAATCCAAAAGATTTCCTCAAAATCAGCAACTAGTTTCAAAAACAGAGGAAAAGCCTAAAACTGAAGATCGAAATAAACAGGAACCTTTAGAAAATAAAGTGAGTGATAATGCACGATCCTCATCCAATTTTAAAACTAACTTATTCGAGTTTGAGACAGCAAAATTAATTTTAAAACCTGGATTTTTTGGTTTAGGAATAAAGTGGGAAATTCAGCGCCTTAAGAAAAAAGCAGCTTTGTTTTTAGAAGAATTAGAAAATGGCATAATTTTAGAATTAGTTGCAATTCCTGGTGGTAATTTTTTCATGGGTTCGCCAGAAAATGAACTGGAAAGCACGGATAGGGGAAGTCCTCAACATCCAGTGACTATTAAACCTTTTTTTATGGGGAAATTTACTGTCACCCAAGCACAATGGAAAGCCGTTTCTAGTTTACCAAAAGTTAAAATTGATTTAAACCCAGACCCATCTCATTTTAAAGGTGCTAACCGACCAGCAGAACAGATATCATGGTATGAAGCACAGGAGTTTTGCGCGAGATTATCACGAAAAACAGGTAAATTATATCGCTTACCCAGTGAAGCAGAATGGGAATATGCTTGTCGCGCAGGTACAAATACACCATTTTATTTTGGCACTACCATTAGCACTAATTTAGCAAATTACAATGGTGAATATGTTTATAGTAATGGCTCAAAAGGTGTTAACCGCAAAGAAACGACAAATGTGGGAACTTTTCCAGCCAATGCTTTCGGTTTACACGATATGCATGGTAATGTATGGGAATGGTGCGAAGATGGTTGGTACGATAATTACATAGGTGCGCCAACTGATGGTAGTGCGCGATTGAGTGGAAGTGATAATCACCCTCGTCGTCTGCTACGCGGTGGTTCTTGGTCTTACCGTCCTGTCTACTGCCGTTCTGCGTATCGCGTTAGTTACGTTGCGACTTGCAAGGATTTTAATCACGGTTTTCGTGTTGCTTGTTCTGCTCTGTCGAGTTAGTAGTTATTTATATTCCTACTCCACAAAATAAGATTTTTCAATTTCACAAATCATGTTTTCTACCAATTCTCTAGAGAATCAACTTCAACGCTGGAACGAAATTATTCGTAATCAACCAAATAATCCTAATGCTTACATTCAGCGAGGGATGTTTTACTTTAAACTGGCTAAAATTGAGGAATCAATTCAAGATTTTGACACCGCAGAAAAGTTAGATTCTCAAATCACACCCTATCTTTGGCAACGTGGTTTATCTTATTATTATGCCCAAAGATTTGCTGAGGGTGCAAAACAGTTTGAAATAGATTTAACTGTAAATTCTCAAGATGTAGAAGAAACAGTTTGGCGATATCTTTGTATTGCTCGTTTATCCGGTGTGACGGAAGCGCGTAATTCTTTGTTACCTGTGAAAAATGACTCCAGACAAATTATGCGTTCTGTCTATGATTTGTTTGCAGGAAATTGTACAACTGATGATGTGTTAAATGTGGGTGAGTTGCAAGGAGTAAAAGGTAATTTTTACAGTCATCTTTATTTGGGTTTGTATTACGAAGCTGAGAATAATGTGGAGTTAGCGCAAGAGTATATTGTTAAAGCTGCTGATAATTATAAGATTGATGATTATATGTGGTATTTAGCGGTGGTGCATAAAAACCTGCGAAAATGGTCTTGATAAAATACTAAAGTAAGGGAATCGAGCAGTTTGAGTCAAAACGATAGAGCTTCTCAAGATGATTATCAACTTGTGGAAGTTGTGCAATTGGAAATAACTAATCCTAATATAGAAGTAGGAAGCGGGTATGAGTGGACAGGGAAAGGAGCAGAACCACAATGGGACAACTCTAAATCAACCAAAGCCTATGATCATATTGAACGTCATCATGGACCGAAACTAACACCAGAGCAGTTAAGGGGAAGAATGGCGAGTAAAAATAAAAACCAAGGTCAATGGTTAAATGCTGATGACTGGGTAAAAGCAGAGCAGGTGATACCTAAGTATCCTGGTAGATACATTATAGATTTTAAACGTCCTATTGGTAGGGTTTATCACCCAAATGGAACTCTAACGGAAAATGTAACTCGTGCATTTGTACAAAGAAATGATGATGGAACCCTTAACTCTGCATATCCTGTACCAGATAGCTATATTTTGACATCATTAAATAGGAGTGACAAAAGTGAATAGTACACAAAAATTTTCTATTCAATTAACTGAACGTTGTTGTGAAAATTGGTTTCTACCTCCTGAAGATACATTGGGAGAACTTTCTCATTTAGAAATGGGACTAAGACGTTTTTGTTTTGAGCATAATCAAAAAGTATTACTAGAGATGGGAGACACAAAACAAGAACTTTTTTTAGATCCTGATATTATTCTTATTTTGGATGAACTACCAGAAAAAATATCTCAACTTTTGAGGAATCAAAAAATTGAATTAAGCTTTCCTGAAAGTTCGATAGTCATATATTTAGAACCTATAGATTCTCTAAATATGAATTTTACATGGAAAAATTACGGTTATTCAGTGTCAGAACAAAAATTTCTCGTGGAAAGATATGATCTCATAACAATGCTCAAAAATTTGCTATGGAAAATTATAAATCAGGCAGTGCTAACAGGTTATATTACAGATAGTGAAAAAGAAGAATTCTATAACCGCATAGCTAGTGACACGAGACAAGTATTAAAGTCATAAAGTTTTATCTATAAAGTGAGCGTACACTTTTATAACTTCTTCAAAATTCCTCTTTTTTGCTATTAAACTTTCCTCAAAAACTCCCTGATCGTAATTTCACATTCAGGAAAAGCTAAAGGTGATATTGTCAAATTTTCTGCTAAAATACTTTCACTTTGATAACCTTCTGAATTGGGTAGACGATATACATATAATTTACGTCCATTAACATCTAAAACCCAATAATCAATAATACCTGATTTCGCATAAGCTAAAGTTTTCACTTCTCGATCATATTTAAGACTAGAATCAGCAACTTCAATAATTAAAAAGACTTCTGATGGTTGAGGGTGATGATCTTCATAATCTAAAGGATCGGTTTTAACGACTGCAATATCAGGTTCGGGTTCTGAGTAATCATCCAGCTGAATGGGTGACTGAGTTCTAATTAAAACTTTGTCACTTAAACGTTGATTTAATATTCTTTGTGTGCGGGTAATAGCGGCTTCGTGTGCAGTTCCTTTGGCGGCCATTTTGATAATTTGTCCTGCTATTAATTCTAAGCGTTCGTCTGGGTGAAATATTCCCGTTTCCGCCATTTGGTGATATTCTGTAACGGTAATTTGACGAATGTTAGTTAGCATAAGATTTAGTTAATTTTTACTGCTATCTTCCCAACATTTTATCCCTGAGATGTTTAATGCGATCGCGCAATTTTCCCGCTTCCTCAAATTCCAACTTCTTCGCAGCTTCTTTCATCTGTTTTTCTAACAGGGTAATTAACTCTGGAATATCTTCTAACGATAATTCATCTAAATGATCATCCACCACCTTTAAATCACCTGAATTTAACCGCCGAGATACATCTAAAAAAGACAAAATTGCATTACCGGATTTTTTCACAATTGGTTGCGGTGTAATTCCGTGCATTTTGTTATGTGCTATTTGAATACCCCTTCTGCGGTCGGTTTCCTCAATAGCTTTAATCATGCTCTTTGTTAAATTATCAGCATACATGATTGCTTTTCCGCGAATATGACGTGCTGCGCGGCCAATTGTTTGAATTAAAGAACGTTCCGCACGTAAGAAACCTTCTTTATCTGCGTCCATAATTGCGACTAGAGAAACTTCTGGTAAATCCAAACCTTCTCTCAGTAAGTTTACACCAACCAACACATCAAATTTACCTTCGCGTAAATCTTGTAAAATTTCAATACGTTGAATGGAATTAATCTCAGAATGCAAATATCTGACTTTAATTGCTTTATCTTCCAAATATTCAGTTAAATCTTCCGCCATGCGTTTAGTTAAAGTAGTAATTAACGTTCTTTCGTGGCGGTCAACTCTATCTTTTATTTCTCCTAACAAGTCATCAATTTGTCCTTCAGTGGGACGGACAAAAATTTCTGGATCAACTACTCCCGTTGGTCTAATTACTTGCTCAACTATATTATCTTCAGAAATTTCTAATTCCCAATTTCCAGGAGTAGCAGAAACGAAAATACATTGATTAGGCTTTTGCCAAAATTCCTCTGCTTTTAAAGGACGGTTATCCGCCGCACTGGGAAGGCGAAAACCATGATCAATTAATACTTTTTTCCGGGCTTGATCGCCGTTATACATCCCCCGAATTTGGGGAACAGTAACGTGAGATTCATCTATTACCAATAACCAATCTTTAGGAAAATAATCAATTAAACATTCTGGTGGTTCTCCAGCTTGTCTACCTGCTAAATGACGAGAATAGTTTTCTACACCGTTACAATATCCGACTTCTCGCAACATTTCTAAGTCGTAACGAGTGCGTTGGTCTATGCGTTGTGCTTCTACTAATTTTCCTAATTCTTCTAATGATAATTTTTGCTGTTTTAATTCTGCGGAAATATCTTCACAAGCAACTTCTAACCGTTCTTCTGGAGTGACAAAGTGACGTGCAGGGTAAATATTTACAGCTTGCAAACTACTGAGAATTTCTCCAGTTACCGGGTCAATATAGCGAATTGCGTCAATTTCATCACCAAAAAATTCAACGCGAATAATGCGGTCTTCATAAGCCGGGCCAATTTCTAAAACATCACCTCGAACGCGGAATTTTCCCCTGCCCATTTCTATATCGTTGCGGCTATACTGCACAGATGTCAAATCGCGCAAAATCTGCCTTTGATCAACTTCCATACCTATCTGAAAAGGGATGGCTGCTTTTAAGTATTCTGCCGGCATTCCTAAGCCGTAAATGCAGCTAATGGAAGCCACAACGATGACATCCTTGCGTTCAAATAGAGAACGGGTGGCGGAATGTCGCAACATATCTATCTCATCATTAATCGCCGCTGTTTTTTCTATATATGTGTCAGTGACGGGAATATAAGCTTCTGGTTGATAATAGTCGTAATAGCTGACAAAATACTCAACAGCGTTGTTGGGGAAGAACTCCCGTAATTCATTACATAACTGCGCGGCTAGGGTTTTATTATGCGCCAAGACTAAAGTCGGTTTCCCGATTTTCTCAATAACTGCGGCGATGGAAAAAGTCTTACCAGTTCCCGTCGCACCGAGTAAAGTTTGGTAACGATTACCTGCTTGGATGCTGGCTACAAGTTGTGCGATCGCTTGAGGTTGATCGCCAGTTGGAGTAAAGGGAGCTTGAAGACAAAATTCCGTCATACAGTTTTGCTGAAGATACCCTTTACCATAGTAGCTTCACCATCTGTTACCGTGGGGTTTTACAGCAGAATTCAGGAGTCAGCAGAGGACACGGGGATGGGGGGACGCGGAGAATGAGGGACGCGGGGATGGAGAGACGCGGGGAAATAGGGAGAACTCAGCAGCGGATTCAGGAGGAAAATACCCTTGATAGCTGATTTTTGGTTGAAATTTTGTAGTGCATTTACCTGCAATCTGCTGTATGTCAATTCACTTAGGGACTTCCAAATAGAAAAATCCCCAATTTGTAGGGTGGGTGTAGCCCTGCGGGTATGGCTTTGCTAGAGCGATCGCGTAACCCACAATTATCCCCTAAATTTATGGTGGGTTACGGACTACAGTCCTATAGCCTGCGTGGCGTAGCCATACCCACCCTACGATTTTTGGGTAATTTATTTTTTGGTGTTCCCTTAATTAAAGCTACAAATGAATTTCCTTCCGCATCTGTTCATTTGTATCAATCTTCAAGTGAAACGGTATTGGTAATTAAAGCAATTATTAGCAATAATTTTTAACAAAATTTGACTCTTTACATTTACTTATGTATCAGTTGTAAAGAAACTTATCTTTAAGGGAGGTTTTTTAAGGTTACACTCTCATATATAGGAAAAAATATATCTTTCCTTACTTATTGTAAAATTCACTTAATAAGCCATAGGTGTTAATTTATCAAGCGCCTGAGCTTCACAGGAGACATAACAGTGGAAGAAAATAACCAGAGTACTAATTTGAACACAGAAGAAGGTTCTCAGGGAACAATTATAGTTGCTGGAGAGCGTCCCATTGGCAGCAATGGCTTACAAGTCGCAGAAACATTCTCAAGCGCTGGATTACGTCCTATTGGCACAAGTAGCTTGGAAGTGATTGAATCCTATAACGAAATGGGAATTCGTCCCATTGGTGCTAACACCTTTCAAGTCGTTAGTAGTATTAACCTGTCTGGTATTCGTCCCATTGGTTCCAGTTCAATAATAGTGTCTGAAAATTATTCAGTCTTCGGTAATCGTCCAATAGCACCAAATATTGTTGATGATTCGGAAATTCTGATGGGTTTTCTAGATTAGAGCCGATCTGAAAACTTTTGGACGGATATAATAGTGCCTCTAGCACGCTACGATTTAGCACTTACGTAGTTTGCCGGAGGCATAATTAATTTAAAAACATCAAGCTTTAGCAATAATTGGATTTAAATAACAATACCTTCGCCATTTTTATGTAGGTTTCTCGTTCCCATACTCTGTGTGGGAATGAATTCTAGAAGGCTCTGCCTTTAATAACCGCTTGAGGCAGAGCCTCTGTGATCACATTACCAGTCAGAGACTGGGAACGAGATAAAACTTTTGTTACTAGAATGGGGGTTTTAAAGCCTCTCTCCTTGTAGGAGAGAGGTTTGGAGAGAGGTTTTAAGTATATATTTTGACTTTACAAACATCCTCTTAGCCAGAGCCTCTGTGATCACATTACCAGTCAGAGACTGGGAACGAGATAAATAATTCAAGGTGCGTTAGCCTACGGCATAACACACCCTACGCACTACAAAAATGATATTAGTAAAATTAGGGAAACATCTATAAAATTTAAGTAAATTTTCTATAGTAGGTTGTTAGCTGTATATGTATTAATTTTAATAAATAGCTGGCTTCTGCCCTGAATATGTGGATAATAACGTGGCAGTCTGCCTAGAGTATTAGAAACATCGACATTATCAACAGGGTGAAGATCAGCAATGGGTAAAGCAATAGGAATTGATTTAGGGACAACTAACTCTGTCGCTGCTTTTAAGTTGGCAGAAGTGGAAGTAGTGACAGCAAATGATAACACGCCTCCAGACAGGAAACTCACGCGCTCTGTAGTTGCTTACGACCAAGGTAAATTTTTAGTCGGAGAACAAGCTTACAACCAGCTACGCCATGACCCCGAAAACGTGGTTATTTCGATTAAACGCTTGATGGGTAGGGGTTTTGGTGATTCAGCAGTAAATAAGCAGAAATCAGAATTTGGTTACAAAATTTCCCAACCGACACAGGGAACAGACAACAGCATTGCGGTGTGGTTAGGAAATCAAGAATACCAACCAGAGGATATTTCAGCGGAAATTCTCAAAAAAGTGGTGCAAAATGCTCAAGCTTATCGCCAAGGAATTGGTAAAACAGTAGAAATCATCGACCAAGCTGTAATTACTATTCCGGCTTATTTCAACGATAAACAGCGCTACGCTACCCGCACCGCCGCACTGAAAGCCGGACTAACTCCTTTGGAACTGCTACCAGAACCGACAGCAGCAGCGATATCCTACGGGTTTTCACCTAATAGCGACGATGTCAAGACGATTTTGGTTTATGACTTTGGCGGTGGGACATTTGATGCTTCAGTAATTACCGCAGCCGGAACTTCATTTATTGAACAGGGGAAAGCAGGAGATTTATGGTTGGGTGGTGATGACATCGACTCACGGCTAGTTAAGTTTGTCAAAGAGCAAGTTGCTCAACAAGAAAGAATTGGCGATATTGAGGGATTAATTGCCAAAATGCCCTACTACCAACGAGTAAGGTTTAACGCTGATTTAAAGATAGCGGTAGAAAGAGCAAAAGTAGAATTAAGTAGTTTTACCGTGGCGATGATTGCGCCTTCTACGCAATTATTTGATGAATTGGGAATTGCAATTCCCATTGAGGTGAAAATCACCCGCGAGCAATTTGAAATCATGATTAGTGATTTGGTGGAAAATTCGCTGCAAATTTGCCGCCAAGCTCTAGAGTATGCTCAATATCACTTGGAAATGGTAGACGTGGTGCTTTTGGTTGGTGGTTCTTCTCAAATTCCTTTGGTACAAAGCAAACTTAAAAAGGCTTTTGGCGCTAATAAAGTAGTTTTGCATCCCCGTCCTATGTACGCAGTGGCTGAAGGTGCGGCGATTGTGGCGGCTGGACAAACAGATAAAGTCACCACAGTATCCCGCGATTATGCCATTAAATTAGCAGATGGCAAATACACAAAAGTGATTAATCGGGGTGATATTTTGCCAGTGACAACATCCCACACTTTTAAAACTATCGCTGAGGGACAACGCCTAATTCATTTTCAGTTTTTCAGTCCAGATGAAGATAATAATTATGAAAGAATTGGGGAGATGTGGTTGGGTTTAGATGAAAAGTATCCAGCCGGAACCGAAATTACAGTGTATTTAGAGTTGGATGAAAAGAACAGCGATTTGCGAATGACAGCAACTTTAAAAAATGCTCCAGGGGTGAAAGTTAGTTGTACTTTTTCTCGTGGTCGTTCCGATGAGAGAATATATCAAGATTTAGAAGATGCGATCGCCCAACTCAATCATCAAAACCTGACTATATTCGGTGTGGAAGAAGCGCTGAAGTTAGCAGTACCAGTGGTGCAATTAACTAACCAAATTATTAATCCTGTCACAGGAGAAGAACGCAGCGACTTACGTCTAAGGGCTGGGGAGAATTTGCAAAAATTCCAGGTTTCTATGTGTCCAGAACGCCTAGAAGCGGAAACTCAGATGCATGAGTGCGATCGCATAGTCAGACTTTGTGGGTTTATGATTCTCAAACCCCAGCAAGAACGATTGCAAAAACTAAGTCAAGAATTGGAATCTGCAATTAACACCAATAACCGCTCCGCAATGGAGTATCACAGCGAAGAAGCAAGACGAGAACTCACCAACCTACCCGAAGAAGTACAGGTAATTCAAGCTTGTATTATCGCCATCCAACAAGCCAAAGCAGTCGCACCTACCCAAGCAAATGCGATGTCTGACAAACTTTCGCGCACACTGTTAGCAATGTCTAATGGCGATGGTAACGAAGCTGAACGTTTGTTGCGTGAACTGCAACCAGATGTGCAACATTGGCTAAATCAAGATTTACCAACTAATAGCATTATCACAGGACTGACGCGATGAATACTAAGCTCAACTGTCCTGTGTGTGGTTATCAAGAAATTGAGGGTAATATTTGCCCTAACTGTGATGCTGATCTTGCCCTCATTCGTACACTTCAAGATTTACCTCAACTAGAAAAACCGCTTTCACAAAGCAAATTTAGTAAATGGACTTTGACTGTAGCTTTGCTAATGTTGATGATAGGTATTGGGTTAGGTGCAGGAGGCAGTTTTTTGATTTTAAAATCATCTCCTCCTACTTCCACAATAGTTAGTACCCCCAAACCATCTGTAAATTCATCGGTGACATTGAAGCAGCAACCCAAAACAATTACTTACACAGTCAAACCAGGAGATAGCCTGAGTTTAATTGCTGAAAAAATCTGCGGTAAAGGAATTACTTGGGAAGTTATAGCTGAGGCTAATCCTCGATTAGAAAAACGGGAAAACTACTATATAGATCCTGGTGAAAAATTAACGATTCCTAGCAGTTGTCAGGAGAAGAATCAATGAGCCTTCTTGACAGCATCAAGGAAACCAGTCAGAAAGCCGAAAAACTCGCTCAACACAAGCAATTGCGAGAAGCTATTACCGTTGCTCAAACTGCACTCGCTGTTTGGGCTGAAAAACCAGGGTTTTGGGAACGTTGGCTGGGTAAATTATTCATCGGTAATCTTGTAGATAATCTGGAACAACAATTAGAAGATTGGCGTAAACAAGTTGCAGCAGCAGATAATTTAGCTAATCAAGCCCAATTGATTCTTCAGCGAGATCATGGTGATCCTTTAGAAACTCAAGCTTTATCTAGTGCGATCGCAATTTATCATCTTCATAACCGAATTCTTCATGATAAGCAGGTATCATTAGCGATTCAGAACAGCCAACAGGAACTGGAAAAGCGAGAACAATTTCAAGTCTTGGTGAAGCAAGCACAATCACAGGCAGAAAATCGCTTTTTCATCAACGCACTCACCACATATCAAGAAGCTGAAAAGTTATACTCTACAGATGCAATAAAACAAGCTATTTCAGAAATTCAAATCCAAGTTCAGCAAGAAGAAATTTACATCTCGGCGCTAGAAAAAGCAAAGCAAGCTGTATCTGAAGGCAGATTGCGGGGAGCGATCGCACTTTTAGATTTTTCTTTGACAAATTTTCCTCGTTCCGACGGCATAAATTTACTTGAAAAGATAAAATCAATAGTTCAAGGTAGAGAACTATTCCGTCAAGGATTAGCAGCCGAAAAAGCCGGTTATTTACCAGCAGCTAAATCTTTGTATGAAAATGCAAAATCCCTTTTACCTGATTTTACAGATTGCCAAATCCGCTTAGGTTTAGTTGCAATTAAAATGCAAGATTGGGAAAATGCACTATCTCACTTACAAGGTTTATCAGGACAACAAGCCGCTTATTTGCGAGGGTTTGCACTAGCTCAACAAGCAAATTTACAATCAGCTTATCGAGAATGGCAAGGTGTATTTATTCCGGCAATTAACGAGCAACGAGAAATTATTAAATGCATTGCTCAACATCAACGGTTACTATCTTTACAGAATATTGAAGAGTTAGTCAAAGCTGAAAATCTAGCAGCAGCTAAAATAGCCAGTACGGAATATATCCAAAAATTTGGAGCTAATTCTGTAGTTGAAGTTAATCTTCAAGAACATATTGAACCAAGTTTAGAAGCCGCAGTTTGGAAAGATTCAGACTGGACAAATATTGCTACTAAAATGAAAAATATCTGGATTGCTAATCCTAATATTACTACATTACACAATTGGACAGTAGCAACTTATTATTATTCCCAAACTAACTCTGATAAATTATTTGATTTAATTATTGCTCTATCCACTGCAATCGCAAATTTACCAACAGATCCAACTCTTGAAGATGTACCTTGGCTGGGGAATCAAGCTGTTGATTTTACTTCTATATCTGTAGAACTAAAACGCCGTTTAGAAGCAGCAATTGATAATATCAAAAATACCAATATTCAAGATTATGAAGATTATTTAAATCTGCGCGATTACTACCGTTGGGAGTTAGTCACACTCAGATTTATGGGAGAACCTGCAAACTCTGGAATACAAGTCAATGATGTATTTATTACACCTGGCTGTTATCAAAAGTTTAGTTCTCAATGGCAAAATATTTTAACATATAAAATACATCCTAGTCAAAAAATTCTCCGTTCTCTTTACACACCTTGGGGTTTAGCAGTAGCTGCTTGTTTAGAAAGTGATAGTCAAAGAGCAATTGAAATCAAACCGACAACTCCAGCTAATAATGAAGTCGAACAATTTGCTCATCAATTCATCGCTTATTATCAAGGTTGCTATTACTTACAGCAACAAAAATGGCAATTAGCAATTCTACCCTTGCAAAACGCTAAAGCCGAAATTCAAAATAATCAAGATTGGCAAAAAGAAATCGATAGACTTTTTAGTTTGCAACGTCAAGCTATATCAGAGTTTTCAGAACATTTAAAATTTGCTCAGTTTTGGTATGATATTTTCAGCAGTAATTCGGCTAGAAGTTATTTAGCTGAATATAAAGCAGAAGAAATCAGAAAGCAGCTGATTAATGAAGAAATTACCGCAGTAAAAGCTTTAGAAAAACTGCAAGAGATTAAAAATATTGATGACAGTAATCCTGTTGTCATTAGCATGATCGAAAAAGTGGAATTTAACCAAGATTTGGAAGAAATTGAGCAACTTTTTCATCAAAATCGTTTTGAAGAAATGGTGAATAAGGCTAAAAAATCACGCTATGATAGAGTACGTTATATTGTCGCCGAACTTTTTATAGATTTATTAATTGATGGGATTAAAAATGATACTTTAACTGATGGTGAAGCCATACTTAATCTCGGAAAATGGGCTTATGAAATTTGTCCAGATGAACCTGCATTCCAAGAAATTTACCGTAGCCTCAAACTTTGTTGAACAAGGGTGAATGATGAAAAGTAATCCCTACGATATTCTGGGTATATCTCAAGCCGCATCAAAAGCCGAAATTACCAAAGCTGTAGCCTTAGCAATGAAGCGCAAGCAATATCCTGTAGATGTGATTGCTAAAGCGCAAAAAAGCTTGATGAAGTCAGAAGAAAGAATTATTGCTGACTACTTGCGTCCAATATTGCCAACTATTAAGCGCTTCAAGTATAGTAACTTAGAGGCGTTGGCACAAACAGCACCATCACTGACCTTGTTATCAGAATTTGATAATTTAGATCATGCGATCGCTCAAGCCACCCAACAAGAAAACCTAGAACGAGAACCTTTACCAATTCCCTTATCAGAACTATTCACCGAAGGCATGACAGCCTGTAAAGAGGGACGCTACCCCAAAGCGATCAAATACCTAGAAGACTACTGCCAAGGCTGTAAAGAACACAATAGTCAAAACTATCTGCAAGCGCAAATATGGTTGATTAAAGCCTATCAAATGGGTGGACAATTACAAAGAGCGAAGGCCATTTCGCAAATGTTGAGTAATCATACTCATCCTCAAGTCAATACTTGGGCTAACAAAATCTTAGCTATGTTATCTAAAAAAACATAACCGTGTCAGAATTACCTCCAACTTATCCTCTAAGTCAAGAGTTACGCGATTTACTCATCCAAAAACTTGGTATTCTCGGAAAAGAAAATGTTGTCTTGCAACAATCTCTAAGAGAACAAAAAACTCAAACCGCAGCCCAAACTGAAGATTTATTTTTAGAACTGTTAGAAGTTGCTGATGCACTAGAAGCATTATTAGACTATCTGGAAAATAACCCCAACCCCAGTCCAGAATTTATAGAACGCTTACCTCGTTCCATAGCCGCAGTTAATCGTAAATTTCTCAGTGTACTAGGAAAACGGCAACTTTTACCGATAGAATTGACAGGAACAGAACCAGATTTTAACTTGTGTCGAGTTATAGATCGAGAAGAAAGAACTGATGTTCCAGACCAAACAATTACTAAAATTGTCCGTCGCGGATTTCGTTGGGGTGAGAAAATTCTCCGTCCTACAGAAGTAATTACCGCTAAAGTAGAATCAAATTTAGATGAGAATATAAATGAAACTATAAATGAAACTATAAATTAATATTCAGATTATTTATAGCAGATTGCAAATCAATGAGGTACAGAATCAAAATTGAAACCTAGACACCAATCCAGTTTTACTCCTGACTCCTGACTCCTGACTCCTGACTCCTGACTCCTGACTCCTGACTCCTGACTCCTGACTCCTGACTCCTGACTCCTGACTCCTGACTCCTGA
>NZ_JACJTQ010000031.1 GCF_014698735.1 Anabaena catenula FACHB-362 | reverse complement strand
ACCAATGACCAATGACCAATGACCAATGACCAATGACCAATGACCAATGA
This sequence comes from Anabaena catenula FACHB-362, assembly GCF_014698735.1. Taxonomy (GTDB): domain Bacteria; phylum Cyanobacteriota; class Cyanobacteriia; order Cyanobacteriales; family Nostocaceae; genus Anabaena; species Anabaena variabilis_A. The sequence continues at coordinate 74,786 of NZ_JACJTQ010000031.1, read as the reverse complement.
CCAATGACCAATGACCAATGACCAATGACCAATGACCAATGACCAATGACCAATGACTAATGACCAATGACCAATGACCAATGACTAATGACTATGAACATAAGAATTGGTAACGGCTACGATATTCACAGATTGGTGAGCGATCGCAATTTAATTTTAGGCGGTATTCACATTCCCCATGAACTAGGTTTGTTAGGACACAGTGATGCTGATGTTCTCACTCATGCCATCATGGACGCGATGCTAGGCGCTTTATCTTTGGGCGATATTGGTCATTATTTCCCACCTAGCGATCCCCAATGGGCTGGGGCTGATAGTCTTGTACTATTAACTCAAGTACACCAGCTAATTCGTGACCAAGGTTGGAAAATAGGAAATATTGATACTGTCGTTGTGGCTGAACGTCCGAAATTGAAACCCCATATTTCTAAAATGCGGGATAAGTTAGCAGCAGTTTTAGAAGTAGAACCAAATCGAATTGGTGTCAAAGCTACTACTAATGAAAAACTCGGACCAACTGGGAGAGAAGAAGGTATTTGTGCATACGCTGTGGTTTTGTTGGTAGCGGGTGATTAGTTAAATTATTTACTGAATTAGAGGAAACAATGATATGGATATCAAATTTTCTGATAATATTTCACAATATCTCCCTTTTAGGAATAGGAATGAAAATATTGTTTTATTAGTTGAAACAAAAGCCGAAAAACTAGAAAATATTTTCAAGCAAAATGCTATTTCTCAATTGAAAACATACTACTTGCAGAATATTAAACAGGATATCAAAAAAGATATTCCTTTCGGTATGTTAGTTGATTTGGAAGAAATTAATATTTTCTCATTGACTGAAGAGCAAAATATCAAAGATTCAATATCTCTGAAAACAAATGATATACTCAGCATCTACGATCCGGAATTTAGTCAAAAAAGAATATTTAATTTTCATCTAGAAACTCTTGTTCAATCTTGGCTAAGAGATTTAGCATATCATTGGAATTCAGATAGGCCACCAGCGTATAATGAAGTAGCCAAAATTGGGTTGTTGTCATTAATAGAAGGAGAAGAACATACTTACATAATCAGAAATTGAGTAACATATTTACACTTACATACTTTTGATTAGGTTATTAGGAAAAATCAGGTGCTGATACTATACATAGAGACTAATATTATCATGGCTGTCGCCAAAGGAAGAGACTTAGAAGCAGAAAAGTTACTGCGTTATCCTCCTCCATCAATGCGTATAACCATACCCGCTATTTGTTATATTGAAGCAATTAATACATACAGGAAGGATAAGGAATATCAATTAAAATTTCAAGCAGAAATGGATAAACAAATTAACGAATCAATACGTGATCAAACATCTATTCACGCTAAATCTTTTTCTCGGCATTTACAAAAAGCATCAATTGAAAACACACTATTATTAAATAATATTCAAAACCGTTTCTCTGAAATCATAAATTTACTAATTGAAAATGCAGAAAATATAAATTTTAATGGCAGTATAATTAAGGCAATCTCAGAGCAGATTTTCCTAGAGAAAGAAACATTATTAATCAAGAATGATCTGATGGATAACTTGATATTACAGTGTATTTTGAGTCATGCAAATCAGCATCCTAACGAGCGAAAAGTCTTCATAAGTGGTAACACCAAGGACTTTGGAAAAGAGAATGTACAACAAATTTTAAATAGTGCAGGTATAGAATACTTTGGCAATACTAAAAACTTTCTAGGTAGGCTAAATTCTCAATCATCCTAATTGATTACTGCGAATAAATTATGACATTAATTAAAAAAATAATCAATCACACAAAACGCTTTTTTTTACTCATAACTCTTCTTTCCTTTACAGCAATATCAATTACTGCTTGTAACCCAACAAAGCTAAAAAGTGAGGCTGCTCAAGTACCGCAATTAGTAACTAGTATTCTCAGTGATCCTAAAACCTTTAACTATGCACTAAATGCGGAATCTCCCAACATTTTTGGTTTGACTTATGAAGGATTAACTAACGAAAACTATGAAACTGGTCAAATTGAGCCAGCTTTAGCAGAATCATGGCAAATTTCTGATGATAAGTTAAAAATTATTTTCACTTTGCGTGAGAATCTAAAATGGTCTGATGGAAAACCACTAACAGTTGATGATGTGGTGTTTACTTATAACGATATTTATCTCAATGAAGATATTCCTACTGATATAAGAGACACCCTCAAGATTGGTGAAAATCGCAAGTTGATTGCTGTACGGAAAGTTGATAATCGACGAGTTGAGTTTACTGTTCCAGAACCATTTGCACCATTTTTGCGTAGTGCTACAGCATATGGTATTTTACCAGCCCATGCTCTTAAAGAATCAATCAAAACAAAAGATAATGAAGGTAAACCAACATTTCTGACTAAATGGGGTGTAGATACTCCGACAGATCAAATCATCGTCAATGGACCTTATAAACTAGACCGCTATGATACTAGTCAACGTGTAATTTTCCGACGAAATCCTTACTACTGGCGCAAGGATGCTCAAGGTAAATCTTTACCTTATATTGAAAGGATAGTTTGGCAAATTGTGGAATCAACCGATACTTCCTTGCTCCAATTTCGTTCTGGTGGATTAGATACTGTGGGGGTGTCTCCTGATTACTTTTCTTTGCTGAAAGTTCAAGAAAAACAAGGGAAGTTCAAAATATATAATGGTGGACCTAGTTCTAGTACAACATTTTTGTTCTTCAATTTGAATAAAGGGCAAAGGAATGGTAAGCCACTCATTGATCCAGTTAAGTCGCGGTGGTTTAATACGGTGGAATTTCGGCAAGCTGTAGCCTATGCGATTGACAGGAAAACAATGATTAATAATACATTTAGAGGTTTAGGTAAATTACAAAATTCACCTATTTATGAAAAAAGTCCCTATTATTTATCGCCTCAAGAAGGACTGAAAGTTTATGATTACAATCCAAATAAAGCCAAGCAACTGCTAATTCAAGGAGGATTTAAATATAATGAACAAGGTCAAGTATTAGATGCTGAGGGTAACGTTGTTCGCTTTACTTTAATTACAAATGCTGGAAACAAAATTCGGGAAGCGATGGGATCACAAATTAAACAAAATTTGAGCAAAATTGGCATTCAAGTTGATTTCACGCCAATGGCATGGAATACATATGTAGATAAGATTTCCAACACCCTCGACTGGGATGCTGGTTTAATAGGATTTGGTGCTGGTTTAGAACCAAATGATAGTGCAAATCTTTGGTCTCCCGAAGGTGGATCGCATTTATTTAATCAGAAACCACAAGCAGGACAAAAACCAATTCAAGGTTGGGAGGTTTCTCCTTGGGAAGCAGAAATTGGTCAACTCTATATTCAAGGTGCAAAGGAGTTAGATGAAGCAAAACGGAAGGTGATTTATAGCAAAAGTCAGCAGATTACCCAAGAATATTTGCCCACGATTTATTTAGTAAATCCTTATTCGTTGGTAGCTGTCCGCGATCGCTTTGAAGGCATTAAATTCTCGTCCCTTGGTGGTGCTTTTTGGAACATTCATGAAATTAAAATTAAACAATAGTCATTAGTATTCATGGGTAAGAATTTATGATTTTTCCATTACCAATTACCAATTACCCATTACCAATTACCCATTACCCATTACCCATTACCCATTACCAAAAATTGCTGTGACTCAACCTGAAGCTTTGCGATCGCTCTTAGAAGCCGTCGCCAATGGTAAAGTAAGCCCAGAGATGGCATTAGACTCACTCAAAGACTTAACCTATGAATCTGTAGGTGACTTTGCCAAAATCGATCATCATCGTCAGCTAAGAACTGGTTTCCCAGAAGTGATTTGGGGGCCTGGTAAAACACCTGATCAAATTGCTCAAATTATGGAAGTTATGCGTCAGCGTGGTTCTGTCGTCATGGCCACCCGCATTTCCCCTGATGTTTATGCCGCACTGCAAAAAAAGGTGCGGGAACTGCAATATTTTGAGTTGGCGAGAATTTGTGCCATTACTCCCTCAGTCATTGAACCTAGATTTCCTGGCAAAATTGCCATTCTTTCGGCTGGTACTGCTGATTTACCAGTAGCCGAAGAAGCCGCAGTTACAGCTGAACTTTCCGGTTTTCTTGTCCAGCGTCTTTGGGATGTTGGTGTAGCCGGGATTCACCGCTTACTCAATAACCGTCACGTGATTGATTCAGCATCAGTATTAATAGTTGTAGCAGGTATGGAAGGCGCTTTACCTAGTGTAGTTGCAGGTTTGGCAGATTGTCCCGTGATTGCTGTTCCCACCAGCATTGGTTATGGTGCGAGTTTTTCCGGTTTAGCACCTCTATTGACAATGCTCAACTCTTGTGCTGCTGGCATAGGTGTAGTCAATATCGATAATGGCTTTGGTGCAGCAGTTCTAGCGGGACAAATTTTGCGGACTTCAGAGAAATTACGCTTGGCATCACAAACATCTTAAAGTTATGACATTAAACTATTCAGGGTAAATAATTGGGTATTATCGCTTAAACTTTAGATGTCATCTGCTACTGTTAACTCAAACACGCAGCCCAAAGAAAATATGACCTACTTGAGTGATTCCATATCTCAGATAATTTGGCATTTGCCTGTAGACATCACTTTCCTAGCTCAACAAGTTCGTGATGCCGATCTTATGGGTCAGATACAACGAAATTGGAGCCAATTTGTCCAAACCGGACAAATTTGGGCTTTATTGACTGGTTTGATTATTGGCTATATGCTTAAGAGTTTAACTAGTTACGGTTAAATTGATTTGAGATTTTAGATTTTGGATTTATCATCAATCCGAAATCTAAAATTGTTTTTTCCTCTTTCTTCAGATTTATGACTGAAAAACAAACTTGGAGCCAGCGATTTGAATCCGCACTGCATCCAGCTATCGCTCGTTTTAATGCCAGTATAAGTTTTGATATCGAATTAATCGAATATGACATCACTGGTTCCCAAGCTCATGCCAAAATGCTGGCTCACACGGGGATTATTTCCCCAGAAGAAGGAGAGCAACTAGTTACAGGCTTAGAACAAGTCCGCCAAGAATACCGTCAAAGAAAATTTCAGCCTGGTATCGATGCCGAAGATGTACATTTTGCTGTTGAAAAGCGACTAACAGAAATTGTTGGTGATGTGGGTAAAAAGCTACATACAGCCCGATCTCGCAACGACCAAGTAGGCACTGATACCAGACTCTACCTCCGCGATCAAATTCAACACATTCGCCAATATTTACGGGAATTTCAAACTGTTTTACTCGATATAGCTGAACAGCACGTTGAAACCCTGATTCCTGGCTATACTCACCTGCAACGCGCCCAACCGCTGAGTTTAGCTCACCATCTCCTGGCATATTTTCAAATGGCGCAACGGGACTGGGAACGCTTGGAAGATGTTTGTAGCCGAGTGAATATCTCTCCTTTAGGGTGTGGTGCTTTAGCGGGAACTACTTTCCCCATTGACCGCCATTACACAGCGGAACTATTAAAGTTTGATAGGGTTTATGCTAACAGTTTGGATGGAGTGAGCGATCGCGATTTTGCGATCGAATTCCTCTGTGCAGCAAGTCTAATCATGGTTCACCTTAGCCGACTTTCCGAAGAAGTGATTCTGTGGTCATCAGAAGAATTTCGTTTCGTCACCCTCAAAGATAGCTGTGCCACAGGTTCCAGCATCATGCCCCAAAAGAAAAACCCCGACGTACCAGAATTAGTGCGCGGTAAAACAGGGCGTGTCTTTGGTCATCTCCAGGCTATGTTGGTGATTATGAAGGGACTACCCCTGGCATATAATAAAGACTTACAAGAAGATAAAGAAGGTATTTTTGACAGCGTTAACACCGTAAAAGCCTGTCTAGAAGCAATGACTATTTTATTACGGGAAGGTTTAGAATTTCGCACTCAGCGCTTGGCAGCAGCAGTAACAGAGGACTTTTCCAATGCTACTGATGTGGCAGATTATCTAGCTGCGCGGGGTGTACCTTTTCGGGAAGCTTACAACCTTGTCGGCAAAGTCGTAAAAACCAGCATGGCTGCTGGTAAACTACTCAAAGATTTGCAGTTAGAAGAATGGCAACAATTGCATCCAGTATTTGCCGCTGATATTTATGAAGCAATATCTCCCCGTCAAGTAGTTTCTGCCCGCAACAGTTACGGTGGTACTGGCTTTGCCCAAGTAAGACAAGCGCTCGTCACTGCCCGTACAAATATCAGTAACTGAGTATTTGTAACTCAGAATTAAATTCAGATTGCAAAATTCAGGGTGTACAAAAGTACACCCTAAAAGTGCAAATACTCAAAGAGTAGAGAAATAAATAGGCATATTACTCAGCATCAACTGCTGCTGCTCCTTCATCTTCTTCACTCTTAGGAGGTCTTTGTTGGAACCTTCTTTGCATTCTTCCTGTCGTAGTCCGTTTACGAAACTTTCTGGCATATGCCTGGTTCCGTAGCGCCTTTTCTTTTTTGGGGTTACGGCGCTTGGCCATATTCACCTCATGAATAAACAACAAAAAATCGGCATCTAGGCAATATCAGCTACCGATATTATTGATATACTTTTAGCCTAGTGCAAAAAATCAATACATTAGAAACAGCATACCATCCTATCGTATTAAAATAGGTGATGTCAAGCAAAAATTAGAATCATTTACCCAAAATTTCAACTTTGTACGTAAATAATCTATCTTTGAGATTATACGTGTTTTCTGGATTTAAACAAAAAATTGATCATATAGCAATCCGATTTGATTTGTGTATCCCTTATGGGAGGCGTAGCCATATCTACTCATGTAGGCAGGGAATAGGTAATAGGTAATAGGGAACAAAGAAGGTAGATGTATACCTATTTTCTAAGCGCAAAGGCAGACTGTGCTTACAAAAATCAAATAGGAGTCCTATATATGAATACTTTTTTTAGATAAGTAGTTAATAATTTCATCAGGAAGACACTTAATCAACTGATGTTATTAAGCAAATTGTCCTGAATTGACTTTACCAACCTCGTATTTATTAGAGTTTATAATCAGGTTTTAGCTCTGTGCTAATAATGCTAAGACAAAACTATAAATATTGATCAGTTTAAAAATCCACCATACTGATCAAGGTCATGCATTTACTGAAAGCAGATGTTAAAATTGATTTATTCAACGTATATTCGTGAGAATTACAGCCCTAATACTATACATTTTTGTATAAAACAAAACTCGAACAATATTTTATTATTTGAGTTGATGTAAGTGTTAGGTAATTATAGACTACAACATAAACATTTGAAGATTGAAAATTTTAGATTTTTTTACGCCTGTCATCAAGTCTACACGTAGCTTATGGCACGTTGGACAAACAGTATTGGGTATTATCTTTCGCCATCCCATTACTGGTACTAGTATTATCCCGATTTTACCTGATGGTCGAATTGTGCTAATTCGACGGAGCGATGATGGTTGTTGGTCTTTACCTGGTGGTATGGTGGACTGGGGGGAGGATATTCCCAATGCAGTCCGGCGGGAGTTGATGGAAGAAACTGGACTAGAATTAGTGAAAATTCGGCGTTTAGTTGGAGTTTACTCCGCACCAGATCGAGATCCTCGAATTCATTCAATTTGTGTTGTGGTTGAAGCTGAAGTACAAGGAATCATGCAGGTTAAGGATACTTTAGAAGTTCTGGAAATTCAAGCGTTCCCTTCTACTTCTCTACCTCAACCACAGATGTCTCATGATCACTCTCGGCAGTTACAAGACTACCTCAATGGCTTAACAACATTAGCATAATAAGATTTTGGATGTTGGATTTAAGACGAAATCTAAAATCTATGCTTTTGTAAATTTTGATGTTTACTTATATTTAAAATTCATATTCCTAATTAATTATTTCCAATTAGGATTTTTTCCATGCCCAAAAAAATCAAATTCTTTTCTAATATTAATTTTTCTGTAATCTCTGGAATATGGGTTTGGAGAAAGTTTTGAAAGAAATTACCATCCCCGCCAGTAATAGCAATTTTACTTTCAGGAAATAAGGATAACCAAGCCTGAATAAAATCTTTAATTCCTGCTAATAATGTGTAAATTACTCCACTTTGAATTGCTTCGGTTGTATTCATGGCAAAACGTGGAGGTAAGGATGTGATTAAACGAGTTTCTAATAATGGTAATTGTCCTGTATTCTGCCCCAAACTTGTAAACTGTAAACTTAGTCCGGGTAAAATTGCCCCACCGACTAAACACTGATTAGCATCTGCACCTGTAAAAGTCAGTGCTGTGCCGGCATCAATTACTAAAATGGGAAATCCCCATGTTTTTCCTGCACCATATAAAGCAATAGCGCGGTCAATTCCTAGTGTGGGATACATACCTTTGAGAGGGATGTTGTTTAAGGTAATTAAGCGCACATTTGGGTAAGTTTGCCAAAGTTTTGTTTGACTAGGAACTACGGAAGCTAAAACGAGAGTGATGGGGAGGTTGGGAGAGAGGAAGATGGGACGAGAAGAAGATGGTGAGAGAGGAATAGTATTTGTTTTAGCTAACTGTTGCATATCAGATTCTGATAAATGGTCTGTATCCCAAGCTGAGTTGAGGGTATTGTCAACAAATAACGCCCAATGTAAGCGGGAATTACCAATCATTAATCCTAGCCAAGGATTATCTGTGCGTTGTTGGTGGGTATTCTGTTTCACACTTTTAACTTTCTTAAGTGAGCCATAGGTTTTTTAAGAAAAACTAACATTCAACCCGTGTCACAATAAAGTGAGAGGAACAAATACTCATTTTGTCAAGGAGGGGAGTTATGGTATTGCTCACCGATAAACATGAAGGACAGGAAAACACAGCCCCGCAAAAACGGCTCACCATACAGACTGTAGAGATTGCTGAAGATACGACAGCGATTCGGTCTTTGGACTGGGATCGCGATCGCTTTGATATTGAGTTTGGTTTGCAAAACGGTACAACCTATAACTCATTTCTCATCCGTGGTGAGCAAATTGCTTTAGTCGATACGTCTCACGAAAAATTTCGTCAGCTTTATTTTGATACACTCAAGGGTTTAATCAATCCTGAGGACATAAATTATTTAATTATCAGCCACACGGAGCCAGATCACAGCGGCTTAGTGAAAGATTTGCTGTTTATGGCTCCTGATATTACTGTAGTCGGTTCTAAAGTGGCAATTCAGTTTCTGGAAGATTTGGTACATCGGCCATTTAAACGTCGAATTGTCAAAAATGGCGATCGCTTGGATTTAGGTAATGGTCACGAATTTGAATTCGTTATTGCTCCTAATTTACACTGGCCTGACACCATTTTCAGCTTTGATCACAAAACCCAAACTCTCTTCACCTGCGATGCTTTTGGCTTGCATTACTGCACAGATAGCGTCTTTGATGATGACTTGGCTGCAATTGAAGAAGATTTTAAATATTACTATGATTGCTTGATGGGGCCAAATTCCCGTTCGGTGTTGTCGGCGATGAAGCGGATGGCAGAATTGAAAACTATCAAGATGATTGCTACAGGTCACGGACCCCTACTCTACCACAATGTTGAGGAACTAACCGGACGTTATCGCAGTTGGAGTCAAGGACAAACCAAAGCCGAAACACCGGTGGGGATATTTTACGTTTCCGAGTATGGATATAGCGATCGCTTGGCGCAATCCATCGCCAACGGTATCGCTAAAACTGGCGTAGCGGTGGAAATGGTCGATTTGGGTGGAGCGGTTGATTTACAAGAGTTGCGGGAACTGGTAGGACGCTGTACAGGTATAGTTGTGGGAATGCCCCCAGCCACTGAAAACCCGACAATTCAAGCTGCACTTAGCACCGTTTTAGGTTCAGCCAAAGAAAAACAAGCGATCGGTATTTTTGAAACCGGTGGTGGAAATGATGAACCAACTTACCCACTATTAAATCAATTTCGGGCTGCGGGTTTGAATGTTGCTTTCCCAGTGATTGAAATTCGGGAAACACCGACAGAAAACACTTTCAAAAAATGCGAAGAAGCGGGAACCGACTTAGGACAGTGGGTAACGAGAGACAAAAGCATCAAAGCCATGAAATCCCTTGGTGCTGACTTAGATAAAGCCTTGGGGAGAATTAGTGGCGGTTTATATATTATCACAGCCAAAAAAGGTGATGTATCTAGCGCCATGTTAGCTTCTTGGGTAAGTCAAGCCAGTTTCAAACCATTAGGGTTTTCCATAGCTGTAGCTAAAGATCGGGCGATTGAATCACTCATGCAAGTAGGCGATCGCTTTGTTCTCAATGTATTAGAAGAAGGCAACTATCAACCATTGATGAAACACTTCTTAAAACGGTTCGCTCCCGGTGCAGATCGTTTTGAAGGAGTGAAAACCCAACCAGCAGAAAATGGTGCGCCCATTTTAGGTGATGCACTAGCTTATATGGAATGCGAAGTAGTCAGCAGAATGGACTGCGGCGATCATTGGGCAGTATACAGCACAGTTTACGCCGGAAGAGTATCAAAACCCGAATCACTGACAGCAGTACACCACCGCAAAGTCGGTAATCACTATTAAATGATTCTTTCTTGTCCCCCCTCCTCGCTTGCGGGGAGGGGGATAAGAGGGTTATTCACAAATTCTTGATTTTATTGAATCTTATAAGGAAATAAAACCATGTCAGAAAATACTAAACCTCGTGATGTGCAGATTCTCCCCATTGGGACAGATACAACAATATTAAGATCGCGCAGTTGGACTAGGTTACGATTTGAAATAGAATACGCTTTAGCTAAAGGGACAACAGCGAATTCTTTTTTAATTCAAGGTGATAAAATTGCTTTAATTGACCCACCGGGAGAAACTTTCACCGAAATTTATCTCCAAGCTTTACAAAAACGGTTTGATATCAAAGCAGTTGAGTATGTAATTCTTGGTCACGTCAATCCTAACCGCGCCGCCACATTAAAAGCTTTACGAGAAATTGCTCCACAAATTACTTTTGTTTGTTCAAATCCAGGCGCAATAAATTTACGTGCCGCTTTAGAAACCGAAGATTTGCCAATTCTAGTAATGCGGGGAGATGAAACTTTAGATTTAGGTAAAGGTCATCATTTGCAATTTATTCCTACACCTAACCCCCGTTATGCAGATGAACTTTGTACCTATGATCCCCAAACAGAAATCTTATTTTCTGATAAGTTATTTGGAGCGCATATTTGCGGCGATCAAGTATTTGATGAAGGTTGGGAAGTCTTTAACGAAGATAGGCGTTATTATTTCGATTGTCTCATGGCTCCCCACGCCAGACAAGTAGAAACAGCTTTGGATAAATTGGCAGATTTGCCGATTAGATTATACGCTACTGGACACGGGCCTTTGGTAAGGTATGCTTTACAGGAACTTACCCACTCTTATCGAGAATGGATTCAACAGCAAACCAATGCTGATATGACGGTGGCTTTGATTTATGCTTCCGCTTATGGGAATACTGCAACTGTAGCTCAAGCGATCGCACGTGGTATAACCAAAGCAGGTGTGAGTGTCGAATCCATTAACTGCGAATTTACCGAACCCGAAGAAATCAAAGCCGCAGTCGAAAAATCCGCTGGTTTTGTCATTGGTTCTCCCACATTAGGCGGACACGCACCCACACCAGTCCAAACAGCTTTAGGAATTGTCTTATCTACCGCTACAAATAATAAATTAGCTGGTGTTTTCGGTTCCTTTGGTTGGAGTGGAGAAGCGGTTGATTTAATTGAAGGAAAACTCAAAGACGCAGGTTACAGATTTGGTTTTGACACCATTCGCGTCAAGTTCAAACCCAATGAAGTCACCTTACAAACCTGCGAAGAAGCCGGAACCGATTTCGCCCAAGCATTGAAACGCGCAGCAAAAAGAGCAGTTGTGGCTAAACAACCCGCGACTAATGTAGAACAAGCAGTTGGTCGGATAGTTGGTTCTCTGTGTGTAGTCACCGCTACTCAAGGAGAAGTGAAAACGGGGATGTTAGCATCTTGGGTGACACAAGCTAGTTTCAGCCCTCCTGGTTTAACCATTGCGGTAGCTAAAGAACGGGCGATGGAAATAATGACTTACACTGGTAGTCAATTTGTCGTCAATATTTTGGCTGAAGGTAGAGAAATACGTAAGCAGTTCATGAAGGTTTACGCCCCCGGACAAGATAGATTTGCGGGTTTAGCAACGGAAGAAGCTAGTAATGGCGGTGTAATTCTTTCTGGTGCTTTAGCTTACCTGGAGTGTTCTGTCCAAAGTCGCATGGAAGCCGGTGATCATTGGTTGGTTTATGCGACTGTTAATGATGGGAAAGTGTTAAATCAAGATGCTGTGACTGCTGTGCATCATCGCAAGTCGGCGAGTTATTATTAAGAATCCCACCCCTAGCCCCTCATCGCTTGCGGGGAGGGGTAATTTATTTCCCTATTCTTTCTAATTCTTCTCGTAATACTCGCAGTAGCGTTGCTTCTAATGGTTCACGGCGTTGTTGAATATACTCAAGCAAAGCATCATTAATCAATGTAATGTGCCAATGAGGTTTATTGATTATGCCCCTATGAATACTGTCACCTTTGATGTTCCTGAAAATACTATTTATGCTACTATAAAGTAATAAAAATAAGATTACCATCTGGTAATACCATGCAAACGGAAAAAATCTCAATTTCCTTACCATCCCCATTAGTACAGTTTGTTGAGAATTACAAAATTACCAAAGGGTGTAAATCTCGTTCTCAAGTAATTGAGTTAGCACTAGATTTACTGCGATATCAAGACTTAGAACAAGCATATAGAGAAGCATCAACAGAAATTGACGAAGATTGGGAATTAACCGCAGGGGAAGGCTTGACAGATGAAACGTGGTGAAATTTACTTTGCTAATCTGAATCCAGCCGTAGGTTCTGAAATGGATAAACGCCGTCCGGTTCTAATAGTCAGTAATGATGCTAATAATAATGCTGCTAGTGTAGTCACAATTTTACCTATTACTTCCAACGTTAGCCGTGTTTATCCCTTCGAGGTTTTGCTAAATCCAGAAGATAGTGGTTTATCTAAACCTTCTAAAGTTCAAGCCCAGCAAGTACGCACAATTTCTAAACAGCGAATTTTAGGAGATGCTATGGGTAGTTTGAATACAGAATTAATAGAATTAGTGAATGCTGCGCTCAAATTACATCTCTCTTTAGAGTGAATTACAATTTTGTGAGATGAACTATGAATACTGTTACTTTAAAAAGCTCATTTTATCGAAAAACTTATTGCGATCGCACAAATAATCGAAAAACGAACCGCAGAGGACGCAGAGGACACGGAGTAATCAGAGTTTGAGAGTTTTTTCGTAAGTCCTAAGATTATAGCGATCGCTTTCCTCCCCCCAAGCATCGCATTTTTGGAGTTTAGACAAAGGTGATGTAAATGCGATATGCAGGAAAATAAAAAAGATATTTCATAAATTTTATTTTGATTCTAGAATTTGGATAACTTCAGAATTATTTTGCTCGTTCCCAGTCTCCGGCTGGGAATGCCTACCAGGAGGCTCTGCCTCCAAATCCCAGAATACAAGCCACTTTACCCGATTTTGTGCTGGTAGTTGAGGCAGAGCCTCATCAACTGCATTCCTAGTCAGAGACTAGGAACGAGGAAAAAATGAGAAAAGATTTATATCTATCGTCGTCAAGTGTGTTATGTTAGTTATGTCGATATATTGATAAGTATATCGATATGTCGATAAGAAAAGGGCAGGTGTTACCAGCACCAAACCCAATAACCTGTTTCTGTGTTGTCGATTTGTGTTCTACTTGAGTCTGTCAATGATAACCAGGACTTTGCTTGCTAAGGAATCTGCTTTTTGAAAGATAAATGCTACTACTAGGAGTAGTAAAGATATCAAAATCAGAACTATTAGTCTATTCATTTTTTTGATTGTAGGTTATCAACACATAAAACATAACTTCGACCAGCACCCTGATAATAATCGAGGCGCAGCTTTGATTTTTTATATGTATTTGATAAATCATAGCATCTTTTAGTAAAAAAACGCTAATTTTTTGGCAACAGCGCTTAAATATATAACTATTTATCAAAATACTCCTATATTTAAGGCAAATATCATTCTGATGAATACAGTTGTTCTAAACCTAGCACCTATTATTCACCTTACAGACGACCAATTTTACCAACTCTGTACTGATAATAAAGACCTAAACCTTGAACTAAGCGCAACAGGACAACTAATAATTCTCCCAGGTTCAGGAGGAGAAAAAGGTATTCAAGAAGCAAACTTAAATGCTAGTGTAGGTAATTGGAATCACCAAACTAAATTAGGAATAGTATTTAGTTCCTCAACAATATTCCGACTTCCCAATGGTGCAAAACGTTCACCTGATGTAGCTTGGATAAAACTAGAACGCTGGGAAGCATTAACAGAAGAAGAACGGGAAAAATTTCCTCCCCTGACACCAGATTTTATAATTGAACTGAGATCAAAAACCGACAGATTGAAAACCCTGCAAGAAAAGATGCAGGAATATATAGATAATGGTTTGCGTTTAGGTTGGTTAATTAATCCCCAAGATAAACAAGCAGAAATTTACCGACTCGGAAAACCTGTAGAAATCGTTCAACTTCCTGCGCTACTTTCTGGAGAAGACGTTTTACCAGGATTTCAATTACAGCTTTAAACGACATGAGAGTTTTTAGCTTTATGTAGTATAAATTTAAAGTGTCCCAATTAAAAAAGTTTGCTGTGCAGGACTTGTAAAAATATAAATACAGTTCCTGACTAAAAAATTGTATATATGAAAAAAACCCTATTCCTCAGTCCACCTTCCTTTGATGGCTTTGACGGTGGTGCTGGTTCACGATACCAGGCTAAACGAGAAATTACTTCCTTTTGGTATCCCACATGGTTAGCCCAACCCGCCGCCCTGGTTCCAGGTAGCAGGCTAGTAGATGCACCACCACATAGTCAAACTGTGGAAGATGTGCTGAAAATTGCCAAAGATTATGAATTGGTAATTATGCACACCAGCACCCCCTCCCTCGCTAATGATGTCAAGTGTGCTGAAGCCATAAAAGCCCAAAATCCAAATGTGCAGATTGGTTTTGTGGGGGCGCACGTTGCGGTATTACCAGAAGAGACTCTGCGGGAAAATCCAGTTATCGACTTTGTATGTCGGAATGAGTTTGACTATACCTGTAAAGAAGTCGCAGAAGGTAAATCTTTGTCAGAAATCACGGGTTTAAGCTACCGTGACCAAAATTCCCTGATTCGCCATAATGAAGAGCGTGCTTTGATTCATGACTGGGATGCTATGCCCAGTGTACTGCCAGTTTATGCCCGTGATTTAGATATTAGCAAATATTTCATTGGTTATTTGCTGCATCCTTATATTTCTTTTTACACTGGGCGCGGTTGTCCAGCCAAATGCACTTTTTGTTTATGGCCGCAAACTATTGGTGGACACCTCTACCGTCATAAAACTCCAGAAGCGGTAGGAAGGGAAATGGAAGAAGCCAAAGCCTTGTTTGGGGACAAGGTGCGGGAGTATATGTTTGATGATGACACATTTACTATTGATAAGCATCGAGCGATCGCAATTAGCGAACATATGAAGCGGCTAAAACTGACTTGGAGTTGCAACGCCCGTGCTAATTTAGATTACGATACTTTGAAAACTTTACGAGATAACGGTTTACGCTTGTTGCTTGTGGGTTTTGAATCAGGAAATCAAGAAACTCTCAACCGCATCAAAAAAGGTATCAAGCTAGAAGTGGCGCGGGAATTTATGAAAAATTGCCACAAACTCGGTATCACCGTTCACGGTACTTTTATTATTGGTTTACCGATTGAAACCAGAGAAACTGTAGAAGAAACAATTCGCTTTGCTTGTGAACTTAGTCCCCATACAATTCAAGTTTCTATAGCTGCACCTTACCCCGGTACAGAACTTTATGAACAAGCTAGGGCTAACGGTTGGTTTGCGAACGAATCATTAGTCGCAACTTCCGGTATTCAAACCTCAACTTTGCAATATCCTACTCTTTCCAGTGCAGAAATTGAAGATGCTGTTGAGCAAATGTATCGCAAATTCTACTTCCGTCCCAAAGCAATTATTCCCATTGTTCGGGAAATGTTGACTGATAGACAGATGTTGGTACGTCGTCTGCGAGAAGGTGGAGAGTTTTTCTCTTACTTGAAAGAACGTCGCACCCAGTCTGTCGCTAACGCTAAAGCAAATCAGAAGGCTGTTGTGTAATAGTGTGGAGGCGTTTCATGAAACGTCTCTATATTCAAGAATAAATTAAAAAGTATAGATATTGATGGTTGAGGAAAAAGAACAAAAACATCGTCGTTTCGCCATTATTAATGGTGATGATTTCGGCTTTTCTCCAGGTGTGAATCAAGCAATTATCCAAGCACATAGCCAAGGCGTGCTGACTAGTACTAGTTTAATGGTAAGTGGTGATGCGGCCGAAGATGCGATCGCACTGGCAAAAAATTCCCCTGATTTAGCAGTCGGTTTACACCTTGTGTTGGTTTGCGGTAAATCAGTTTTACCACCTTCGCAAATTCCCCATTTAGTCGATTCAGATGGTAACTTTTCTAATAATCCCACTCAAGCAGGTTTAAATTACCAATTTAACCAAGCTACCCGTGAAGAACTTCGTCAAGAAATCCGCGCCCAATTAGAAAAATTCCGCGATTCAGGTTTACAGCTTTCTCATGTAGACGGACATTTACACCTTCATGTTCATCCTGTAATTTTGGGAATTTTAGTAGAATTAGCAAATGAATTTCATATTAAGTTCATTCGTTTACCATCTGAAGAATTGGCAAAAAGTCTTAAACTTGATCAACGTAATTTACTAATTAAAATAGTTTGGTCTGTAGTGTTTGGACAATTGCGCCGTTACGGTGAGAATTTATTAAAAACTCATAATATTGAATTTGCTGAACGAGTTTATGGCTTGTTACAAACTAGCAATGTAACTGAAGAGTATTTACTGGGTTTGATACCGCAAATTCAAGCCGATTTCATAGAAATTTATTCTCACCCCGCAATAGTTAACAATGGAGAACCTGTGAATACTCCAGGAGGTGAAATCGAACTTGCAGCGTTATTGAGTGGGCGTGTGCGTGAGGCGTTGGTGGTGAATGGGTTTGAGTTGACGAATTATCTGAAGTTGAATTCAGTCGCTGCATCATCTGCACTCAAACACAACTAAAATATTCATTTCTTAGTGACGGCGTGTTTTTGCAAATCTTCCAAATTACACACCTCCACAGCCCTAGCATGGGTAGCTGAGAGGAGAACTGGAGGTGCAACCCCAGCCTCAAGAGCTTCTTGCCAACGGGCTGCACACAAACACCAACAATCACCAGGTTTCAAACCGGGAAAATTATATTCAGGAAAAGGGGTACTCAAGTCGTTTCCTAGAGATTTGGTAAATTCTAAAAATTCTGCTGTTACTTGAGCGCAAACCACGTGCATTCCCACATCTTGGCCACCTGTTGTACAAAACCCGTCGCGGTAATACCCTGTCATGGGAGAAGTGCAACAAATTTCTAATTTTGTTCCTAATACGTTTTTAGCGTCTGCCATATTTAATCCTAATTTCATCCTATAACTGTAAATTTTAAAGGCAATATTCCTTATTATATTCAATTTTACCGTAGTCTAGTTTGATGAGGCGGTCTGCTAGATGAAAATAGCGATCATCATGGCTAATTACGAGGATTGTTTTACCTTTTTTTCGCAATTCTGGTAATAACTGAGTATAGAATATTTCTTTAAATATGGGATCTTGGTCTGCTGCCCATTCATCAAATAGATAAATTGGTCTATCTTCTAAATAAGCTGTTAGCAAAGCTAATCTCTTTCGCTGTCCTTGAGAAAGTGCGGTGGTGGAAAGTTGCCCATTTTCAATTTTTACTTTATGGTCTAATTGTAGTTTCTTAATATACTCTCTCGCTTCAAAATCTAAAGCGCTATTTTCTAAACCAAAAAGTTCTTCAAATAAATAGAAATCGGAGAAGATAACAGCAAAATGTTGGCGATACCATTCACGATTTTGATCATTTATTAATTCTCCATCAAAGACAATTTCTCCGTTTTCAGGAATGTATAATCCAGTAATTAATTTAGCTAAGGTAGATTTACCGCTACCGTTTCCACCAACAATGAAGATTATTTCTTGAGGATATATTGTCAAATCAATTGAACCAAGAATAAAGTTGTTATCTTCTTGTTCTCTGTAATAAGTGTGGGTAACACCATGAAGTTGTAAACTTTGCCAGAAATATTTAATAGGGGGTGGTAATGTTGATATTTCTGCCCGATTACCTAGAGATAAACCTAGAGATTCTATTTTTTGTAAGGCTATATCGGCTTTGGTAATTTGGGGAAGATTACTAACAATATTATCCATCGGCAACATCAAATAAGTGAAAGTTAAAATATAGCTGGAAAGGGTTTTAGGACTGATGGGCAGTAATTTAGGTAATGCAAATAATAAAAAACCCATTGCGAAAAAAAACAGAAGTTTACCCCAACTAGTAGTTGCAGCAAATAAAGTCAGTCCATCAATATTATGACGACGAAATTGACTAGCAGTTGATTGTAAATTTTTTGTTAAAAAAACTTGACGGCGTTGATAGTTAAGTTTAAGTTCTTTGATGCCATCTGTAATAGTTCCTAAATGCTTAAATAGTAAATCTTGATCTTCACGGGCAAGGGCTAATAATTGCCCTCCTCGATTTAACAACCATTGGCAGCTACCTATACCTACTACCATTAAAATAACTAGCATTAATAATACTAACCAAGATAGGCAGGTGATATAAACCAAACAACCCAAAACAGTTGCTAAATCAATGCACATAAAAGGTACTATATATACAGCATTGGCAACAGCTTGGACATCTTCTGTTAAAGTTGCTAATAGTCGAGAATTTCCGATTTGTTCTAGATGACTTAACTCAGAAGCAAGTATTTGCCGACTCAAGCGCATTCTTAATTGTAAAATGGCATTTTGAGAGAGGCGAATCAGCATTACTTGTGTAATGATGCTGGTAATCAGAGCGATATTTACTAAAGCCAAAAATCCCCAAGCGATGGATATTAAAGGTAAAGTATATTCTTGATTTGCGCCACGGCTAATCAGGGCAATTAGTCCAGCACTACTAGCACCACTCAAAAAGCCGGTCAAGATGGCGATCACTACCATCACCCAAGAAGAACGTAGAAGAAAGTAAATTACATTCATGTGTCAATTGTCAGTTATCAGTTGTCAGCTATTTTACTTACTGCCTCCTTCTGTTTATCAGCAGTCTTATTCTACTGTTACGGGATTTATGCAGCGATCGCATTTCGGCGTTATCCCTATCCCGTCAATCCCGAATTTCATCCACCTTTAACCATTCTCAAACCACTTTGTGGAATAGATGAAGAGACTTACACCAATCTAGCCTCATTTTGTCAGCAGTATTACCCAGAATACCAGATTGTCTTCGGGGTCAGGGATTTCATCGACCCCAGCATAGAAATTATAGAAAGGCTAATACAGCAATTTCCCCATGTGGATATTAGTTTAGTTGTCAAGGATGAAATAATTGGCACAAACTTGAAAGTAAGTAACTTAGCCCATGCGTTCACCACAGCTAAACATGACATATTAGTTATCGCTGATAGTGATATTCGCGTTGACAAAGATTATTTACAACAGATTATCCAACCGCTAACAGATCCAAGTGTTGGTGTTGTCACCTGCTTATATCGTTCCTTAGCCCAGGGATGGGTAGCCACATTAGACGGAATCGGTACTGCTACAGACTTTCATACAGGCGTTTTAGTCAGCAATCAATTAGAGGGAATAAAATTTGCTCTCGGTTCTACGATAGTCATTCGTAAACGAGTGCTGGAAACAATTGGTGGCTTTAAAGCGATCGCAGATTATCTTGCTGACGATTTTCAACTTGGCTACCTCCCAGCCCAAGCAGGTTATAAAGTCATATTATCTAATTATATAGTTGATCATGTTTTAGGTACTAGCAGCCTGAGCGATACCATCAAACGCCAAATCCGCTGGGCTAGGTGTATCCGTGTTTCTCGTCCTTGGGGTTATTTAGGACTCGTCTTTACCTACGGAACAGTTTCTAGTTTATTGTTGTTGATAACTAGCGGTGGTTCTATACTCGGCTGGACTGCGTTAGTTATTATCTGGGGAATGCGGTTAGTTATGGGTTGGGTTGTGGGAGTCAATGTTTTGCATGATCCCATCGCCAAAAAGTTTTTATGGCTCATCCCTCTACGCGATTTGCTGCATTTTTTCATCTGGTGCTATAGCTTTTTTGGTAACACCATTGAATGGCGTGGACAACGAATGAAGTTGACTCACGAGGGTAAGTTGGTGGTAATTTCTATAGGACTTACGCAAGACTAACGTAAAAAACGAACCGCGAAGACGCGTTCGCGGTAGCGTTGCGAAGCAAAGGACACAAAGAAAAGAGGGTTTGAGAGATATTTTGCGTAAGTCCTGTTCTATATAGGCAGAAAGGGCAAGGAAACCCCGCCCCTACAGAGTTATAGCAACAGACAGGGCGGTTAGGACACCAACTGATTATAAAACCTAGACACCAAAAGACTCTTCAGACTGTCACCTGTCACCTGTCCCCTGTCACCTGCTATACAAGATTTATTTACCCGTCAATTAGTTCTTGATATCATGTTCGCTTAATTACTTATCCAAAAAACTCTCCGCGTCGGCTTTAATTATCAGTCTTTAACCGAACACGATATGACAGACTACTAGAATATGAACCACGATTTTCATCGTCAAGGCTTTTACAATCGACGTAACCAGGTAGATTGTTCCCAAACAGCTTGCAGGGAAACAAGATTTTTGCGATTAAACCAATGTTTCCAAGCAGCTTTCAGATTTCCCTTGGCTGCTGCTTGCACTCCATCACTAACAGCCACACCAATATGCTGCATGACGCTAGAGTCACGGTAGCAATCAATCATACAAGCCGTACAACCATCACGCACCCGTTGGGAACCATCAAACTCTGTGATATGACACATGGGTTTATCCCAGTTGTGGCAACGATAAAGGTTAAGATGCCAGTCTAGATAAAACAATTTCCAGCCACCCAGACACCCAAATTGCTCTGGTTCTCCCCGTAAATGACGCTGCATATCTTCAATAGAGGCGGTAGGATTTACAACCTCAAAGTCGCGTTTTAGGGCTTTGACAGTTTCAAACCGTTGATTTAATTCCTCAGCAGTGTAGTTGACTAAGTCAGATTCGGCATAACCAAGATAGGATGAGCCAAGGGTGGTTAGAGGATAGGAGAAAGTGACACTGTCAAACCCTAAAGACTTCAAAAATGGTGGTAGTTGATTGTAATCTTCTATCAATCTACTCATGGTGACAGAAGCTGTAGTACTGATATTGCGTCGCTGGAAATGGGTATTGGCTTCTTGAATGCGATCGCATACTCCCCTAAGTCCGCGATTTTGCTCATGTTTCTCAGCCTCCGCCGCATCAATAGAAATAATCACACTCATCAACCCAGCATCAGCTAACTCATCAATCCGTTTTGGTGTCAGCAGTGAGCCATTTGTTACCAACATCGTTGCCATACCAAGACTAGAAGCATGAGCAATCATCTCATTTAAATCTGGATGAGCCATTGGTTCACCACCCACATATATGAGAAAATAGACTCCATTCTGGTAAAGAATTTCCGCCGCTTGTTTTGCCTGTTCCAATGTTACAGAATGCCGCTCATCTATCGGCATCTTATCCACAGCAAAACTACAGAACCCACAACGGGCATTACACACACTGGTAATAGCAAATTGACAAGTCGAAGGCCCCCCATCTAGCACTCCTTGTCGAGCAAGTTCCCAAAATGAGCGCCTTTTTGTTCCTAAAACCTGGTTATTTTTTGACATAAAATTTTTCTTTCTACTGATTTGATAATTTATCGTTATAGCAGGTGACAGAGTTGAAAGTCTGTTTGTGTTAGGACTTACGCAAAACATAACCAAAGTAGCGGTAATACCCTTCGGGAAGCAAGCTACATGAATTACCGCTACACAGGAATCAGGTTTTCAGTCAGATCTTGCGTAAGTCCTATGTGTCTAAGTTTTATCATCTCTTGATGTCCTAACCGGCAGTTGCACCCAAAGAGTTTAGATGCCCTTGCTTGACTTTGAACGAAAGCTTTGCCATAAAAAAGTAACCCACCCCGCAGCCGGAATGAGTTACTTTTATCTTTTGCAATTTAAGGGGTTAGCCGATTTAGCTGAGTAGAGGCTACTTAGTAGCGACCACGACCGCCGCCACCACCACCGCCACCGCCGTAGCCGCCGCGTCCACCGCCGCCGCCACCACCACCGAAGGAACCACCACGGTCTTCCTTAGGCTTGGCTTTATTAACTTTCAAATCCCGTCCCATCCATTCAGCACCGTCGAGAGCTTCGATGGCTGCTGTTTCTTCTGCATCTGTACCCATTTCTACGAAAGCAAAACCGCGAACGCGGCCAGTTTCCCGATCGGTGGGAATCTGCACGCGCTTAACAGTACCGTATTCTGCGAATACAGCTGATAGAGCGTCTTGTGTAACTTCGTAAGAAAGATTGCCTACGTAAACTGACATAGATTACTTTGTGTCCAAAACCATCGGGTGTAGAGATTTAGATTTTGGAGAGAAGTCTGTAAATACCAAAAGGGAAAAACCTATCAATACTAACAACACACACTGCCGCCAAATCAAGTCTCACCTTTTTATAATGACACACCAGCCAGAAATTTGGGGGAAATTTTTGTAAATTTTTTGTAAAAAATTATTTCCCCTCTTGAGAAGCTCTCCAGCCTACAAATTGCATCATTATTTTAGGCAAAACCGACCCATTGCTCTCCCCTGCTTGCTCCTCCTGCTGACTAAAAGTAATGTGTTGGACAGCAACACAGTATTAAGCTCAACTCTAACGACAGCAACAACTAATCCCGTTTCACTTTCAAGTTGATACAGATGGACAGACGCGGAGATTCATTTGTAGCTTTAATTAAGTGAATTGATATAGAGTTATACTCGCTTTTCCAAATATTGACCAATCATCAACTGCTCACCAGCACGGGAAATGATACTCTGTCTGGTGCGGTATTTGCTGCCAATAAGCTTGATTTCTTCCTCAAACACGGAACTGTTGTACTCAGTTCGCAAAGACAGGGTTTGGAAATTGGAGAAATAATATTGAGCCGTGACTGGTTTGGTTGTAGCGAAACCGCGATCGCGGTACAAGATATTTCCCAAAGCACCAAACAACGTGCAGCCCTTCGATTCTTTTCCGGGTTTTAGGACATCGGTACTTTCCCAACTCACTTGGGCACCACAGGTCAAAATTTCTAACTTGGACAAATCATGTAACTGAGCCAGGTTTTGCAATTCCTCACAACCCTGTTGTAAAAACCTGATGGTGATTAGACTCTCCACCTCTTTGGTTTCTCCCTGGGGTAGGGTGTAATATCGCCTTTCAGATCGCCACTCACCTACTGATGCTTGGAAAAATTCCGCAATCGGCTGTTCATTGGTAGTTTGGACAATTTTCAGGGATGATGTCACTCTTTACCTTCCTTACATAGATAGTCGCTGTAGTCTCAATCTGCTAACCAATTTGACTATGAGTACAACGGCTCAAAAATCAACCTTTGTTTAATATTCTTAATATATAGTCAAAACCATAGAAATACTAGCCTTGGGGACAAATTTTTGGATTGAGGGGATACGAAAAAGGGAAAGAATGAAGAATTACCTGCCTCCTGACCGCTTTTAACCATGACTAATTTCCTATTACCCATTTCCAGAAAAATATTTATACTAATTTTATGATTTCATATAGATAAAGATTTTGAAAGTTTTATTGAGCAAAAATAGTGATTTTAAATACAAAAGTTGCGGAAGAAAAGATTAAATAATGTCTGTTTTTCTGTGATCTATTTTATTCAAAATACTTTGCTCCTAAACGGTCATTTAACTTTAAAAACTCCCAAATAGGAGAAAAATTCATGATTTTGGATGGAAAAAAGCCGCAAAAACAGGTGAAAATACCAACGACCTTAATTGCCACCCCAGTCATGAACAGACAAACATTATTAATGACTTGTATGTTGGGACTGGCAATGCTGACAGGGAGTTGTGGGTCACTGCCAAAAGAATCAGCCGAAGCTCAATCTAGACAGCCCGGAGGTAGAGAAAGAGGTAACAGTGAGACTGCTGTAGATGTAGCGATCGCGCGGACAAGTCCTTTAAACGCCCCAGCAGACTATATAGGTAACACCACACCATTTCGGATAGTTTCAGTGCGATCGCAAGTAGAAGGGCGACTACTAGCATTAAATCTAGATGTTGGGGATACAGTCCAAAGAGGACAAATCATCAGCCAGTTAGATGATGTTCTCCTCAAGACAGGATTACAGCAAGCCGAAGCAGAACTAGCATCTCGTCAATCAGAAGTCGCCAGGGCCATGACCCAGGTAAGTAATGCTAACGCCGAAGTAGAAAAAGCACGTCTGGAAGTAGTACAAGCCAAAGCAGATTCCCAAAGACAACAAAAATTATTGAAAGAGGGCGCAATTTCCGAACAAGCTGCCCAACAAGCTCAAACCAAAGCTCAAACAGCAGTCCAAGCCCTACAAGCCACCATTGAACAAGTCAGAACCGAAAAGCAAGCCGTCGCCGCCGCCCAAGGTAGAGTATTCGCCCAGCAAGCAGCAGTTGCTGGCGCTAATGAACGCCGTTCATACTCCCGCTTAATCTCCCCCATTACTGGCATAGTCACAGAAAAAGTTACAGAACCTGGTAATCTCCTCCAACCAGGTAACGAAGTCTTAAAAATAGGTGACTTCAGTCGGATTAAAGTCGTAGTTCAAGTTTCTGAATTAGAACTAGGAAAAATTCAGGTTGGACAATCTGTACAAGTGCGATTAGATGCTTTCCCAGAGACAAATATCATGGGTAGAGTTACTCGCATTTCTCCAACCGCCGATAGTACAGCCCGTTTAGTACCGATAGAAGTAGTAATTCCCAACAGCGGGGGAAAAATTGGCAGTGGACTACTAGCACGAGTCAATTTTGACACCGAGACACCACAGCGAGTAGTGGTTCCAGAAACAGCAATTAATGATTACCAAAAACAAACACAACGAGAAGACAACAATGGCATAGTATTTGTCGTGGATGAAAAAGATGGTAAACCCAAGGTAAAAGAAAGAAGCGTAACTTTAGGGAAAACAGCAGACAGTAAAGTTGAAATTCTTTCTGGCTTACAACCAGGGGAAAGTTATGTTGTTCGCAGTAGTCAGCCATTAAAAGATGGCGCAGTTGTGAAGTTATCAATTTTGTCAGAAAAATAACAACAAGCTTGAAAAATGCAAACAACAAACACTAACAGCGGCTTTAGTATCAGTGCTATTTCTATCCGCCAACACATTGGTACACTCATGCTCACCTTGGCTGTGATTGTCATGGGCGTATTTTTCATTATTCGTTTACCTGTAGATTTATTACCATCTATTACCTATCCTCGCATTGGGGTACGGATAGAAGCCCCAGGGATTTCTCCAGAGGTAGCAGTTGATGAAGTCACCAAACGCCTAGAAGAAGCCTTTTCCGCGACTGAAGGTGTAATTCAGGTTTTTTCCCAAACCCGTGAAGGTCAAATTAGTTTGGATTTATATTTTCGACCGGGAGGAAATATTGACCAAGCCCTCAATGATGCTACAGCAGCCTTTAACCGATCCAGAAACCAATTACCAGATAATATTCAAGAAGCACGGGTATTTAAAATAGATCCTTCCCAATTACCTGTTTATGAATTTGCGATCACTTCACCCACCCTTAAAGGTGTTGATTTACGAGTTTTTGCCGAAGAAGAACTAGCCCGTGAATTGGGCGTAGTAGAGGGAGTTGCTGGGGTCAGTGTATCGGGAGGAGTGAAGGAAGAAGTCAGGGTAAATATTGATTTAGACCGTCTACAAGCCGTTGGTGTAGGTTTGACAGATGTACTTAATGAACTGCAAAGCCGCAACCAAGATATTTCGGGTGGTCGGATTTTAGGAAGAAATTCAGAAGCTTTAACCCGGACTGTGGGACGCTTCCAAAGTGCCGATGAAATCAATAATCTTTCCTTTGAAGTATCCACGCCAAATTCTCTTATCAAAAACCGTGTTTACTTGCGAGACTTTGCTGAAATTATTGATGGATCAGAAAAACAGCGAGTCTATGTTTTTCTCAATGGCGAAGAAGCAGTAAAAGTCAGCATTCAAAAACAGCCAGATGCTAACACCATCAATGTTGTCGATGGCGTGAAAAAACGTCTAGCAGAACTGCAAAAAGGGGGTGTGATTCCTCTAGAAGCAAGTCTCACAGCTACCTTAGATGAATCAAAATTTATCCGTGATTCTATAGCTAATGTGACTACTTCTGGGTTAATTGGCTCAGGTTTAGCGGCGATCGCAGTTTTACTCTTTTTGGGTTCTCTACGCCAAACCTTTATTATTGTCGTTTCCATTCCCCTAGCATCTTTAGCAGCTATCATTTTCATGGGTTTATTTGGCTTGTCACTTAATGTTTTTAGCTTAGGTGGTTTAGCATTAGGCGTGGGAATTGTCGTTGATAATTCCATCGTCATGTTAGAAAACATAGCTGAGGGAATTAGTCAAGTAAAAATTCGCAATCAAGACTCAAAATTATCAGCTTCGTCAATTATTCAACAATCTGAAGACAGCAGCCGAGAAGTAGAATCAGCTTTAGTTGCTTCCACCAGTACTAATTTAGTTGCAGTATTGCCATTTTTATTAATTGGTGGTTTTATCTCATTACTATTCAATGAGTTAATTCTCACCATCAGTTTTTCTGTAGCGGCTTCAATTTTAATTGCCGTTACCGTTGTTCCCATGCTGACATCGCGCTTATTAAGTCTACCCTTTTCCAGTTCCCTCAATCATTTTTGGCCATTGCGGGTATTTAATAGCCGTTTTGAGGCAGCAACAAGAGCTTATAGCAGTTTTTTAAGTGGTATATTGCGCTGGCGGTTATTAACAATAGCGATCACAATTATCTTATTAGGTGGCGGTAGTTGGTGGATAGCGCCTCAACTTCCCCAAGAAATTCTCCCCCGCATCAATACCGGACAAGTCAACTTAATTGCTCAGTTTCCCCCCGGTATACCCTTAGAAACTAACCAAAAAGTCATGAAAGCTGTAGATGACATTCTCCGTCAACAGCCAGAAACGGAATATGTATTTTCTACAGTTGGCGGTTTTCTTTTTGGTAATAATAGTAGTGCTAACCCTCTGCGAAGTTCCAGTACTATTACCCTTAAACCAGGCTCAAACGTAGAAACTTATGTTGAACGTGTCACCAAAGAATTTAGCAAGCTTAACTTAGTAGATATTCGTCTCCGTCTCACCCCTGGACAAGTTAGGGGTTTAATTCTTAACAACTCCCCTATCCGCAACGCTGATGTTGACATCATTCTCCAAGGAAATGACTCCGACACTTTAGAACAAGCCGGTGGTGAATTATTAGCAAATTTAGAACAAAAAGTCACCTCAGTTCGATTCCGTCCAGATGCAGATGCGCGTCAACCTGAAATTCAGATTTTACCCGACTGGGAACGAGTTGCAAAAGTTGGTTTAAATACCAAAGATATCGGAGACACAATCCAGACCGCAATTGAAGGTAGTATACCCACCCAGCTACAACGCAATAACCGTTTAGTTGATGTCCGGGTACAGTTAAACGAAGCTTCTGTACAATCAACTTCTCAGTTAGAGAGATTACCTTTATTTGTGGAAGGTAATCAACAAATCCGCTTGAGTGATGTAGCGAAAATTGCCGAAGCTCAAGCACCAGGAGAAATTCAACGGATTAATCAGCGTCAAGTCTTCCTAATTGCGGGTAATTTGGCAGAAGGAGCAAGTCTAACTCAAGCGCTAGAACAGGTAGATCAAGTCCTCAACATTGCAAATTTCCCTCAAGGGGTGAGTCTTTTACCCAGTGCGACAGCTGAATCTAATAAAGAACTACAAAACTCGCTGCAAATATTAGGGGGATTAGCCATCTTCTTAGTCTTTGTCGTCATGGCTGTACAATACAATTCCCTCGTAGACCCTTTAGTAATTTTGTTTACCATTCCTCTAGCATTAGCTGGGGGCATTTTTGGGCTTTATATTACTGAAACCGCCATTGGTGCAACAGTAGTTGTCGGTGCGGTCTTGTTAGTAGGTATTGTGGTTAACAACGCCATTATTATGGTGGAACTGGCTAATCAACTTCGGGAACGAGAACACATTGACCGCAAAACCGCAATTTTAAAAGCCGCACCCCAACGTCTACGCCCCATTTTGATGACAACCATTACGACTGTTTTAGGTATGTTCCCCCTCGCTTTGGGAATTGGAGAAGGTTCAGAATTTCTCCAACCATTGGGTGTAGTGGTATTTTCTGGTTTGTCTTTAGCAACGTTGCTAACACTGTTTATAATTCCCTGTTTTTATACTTTGCTACACGACTTAATCGGTGGACATTGGGCAAAACCCATATTTATCAAGTTGCGGATTTGGAAAAAGAAGTATCAGTGAAATACTTTCTCCTTTACTTTTTCCTCTTTTACCAATTCCTGATAAACTGCCATTGTTTCCTGATGTACACGGGCAATACTTAGTGAATCTAAATTTTCCTGTGACCGATTTTGCCAAGTTTGGAGGATATCTGGGTTACTTAATAGCTTGACTAATGCTTCAGCTAAAGCTTGACTATTTTTAGCTGGTACTAAAACGCCAGCTTGACCATGATCTAAGGCTTCGGGGATACCATCTACCTCTGTAGCAATAATGGCAGCCCCTGCTTCCCTTGCTTCTGAAAGTACAAGGGGACATGGGTCACGGTGAGAAGCAAGAACAAAAATATCACAAGACAGTAAGTAGCCTTGGGGTTCTGATTGGAATCCTTCAAAATGGATACGACTGCTGACAGAAGTTGCTTGTGCTTGGGCTGCAAATATTTCTCTATCAGGGCCATTTCCCACTAGATAAAGATGCGCTGTGGGGAAATCCTGAGCAATTTGCTCAAAGGCTGCAATTAACTCAGTGATGCCTTTACGTGTATACATTCCCGCTACCGTTGCGATCGCTGGATGTTGTAAATTTAAAGGTTGATAATCTGATATTTTTCGAGTCCGAGGACTCCCCAACGTCCCATTGCGTATTACCCGTAACTTATTCTCAGGAATACCACGTCGCACCATTGAAGTTTGCACAGCCTGACTAACAGCAATTACCCTATCTGCTAAACCCATCAACAAACTAGAACGCTGGAATTCATTGTGGACTGTGGAAATTAAAGCATACCTATTTCTTAGTCTCAAGATACTTGCTAAAACTATCCCAGTCATCATATGAGCATGAACAATATCGGGCTGAAACTGTTGTACAATTTTCCGATAAGCCCCCGCTGCTTTAATAATATTGATTGGGTTTCGACTTTGGTCTATTTCGTAGTGTTTGACACCATATTTATATAATAATGTTTCATATTCTCCCCCACCAGAAATTACAGCAACATCATGACCATTTTTGGCTTGTAAACAGGCAATGTCTACAGCTACATTGACAATGCCATTACCGATTTCTTGAACATGATTCAATATATGGATGATTCTCATAATCTTGGAAATTGGTGTCGAAAATTTTTAATTAAGTAGAAAGGCACAAAAAAAGATAACTATGTATACTCAAAAAGTATAGAAACCTTACTTTTTAATAATACAAAAACCAAGTTTTAGGCATCTCCCTTACGGAAGAGAGTTTTGGAGGGGGGTTCCATATTTGGTTAAACTATGAAACGGTTGCAGTATAATTTAGATATCCATTAATATTTAATGGAGGGAAATAAACCCACCATCCTTTTAGGGATAATCAAACTAAAAAATTGCTCAAAAACTGTAGCCTAAACATTTGGACGTAATTCATTACATCCGCTGATCTGAACTAATTAAGAACAATAGAAAAGAAAACAAGTATCCTTATTTTCTGCGAAAGTTAATGTTCTTCATCAGTTTTATGTTATTGCAATCTTTATTTCTGCTCGATTATATACAGCCTGATTTTATTTTTTATATTTTTATAAATGTAATTGAACTCATCCCCATATTCTCTGATACTGCAATCAGTGAACACTATTTTTGTGCCATAACTGATAAAAATTTAGACATATTGCGGACGGAGATTGTTACAGCTTGATAGGGTGGGTTAGGCGCACAAGATAAGATAATCAAGCTCAAAATTTGCTCCTGTTGTTTCATAACCGACTCTTTATCCGGATGCTTTATACGAATGATAAAGATGGGTTAAAACTTGCTATAGTGCAGTTATATCCGCATGGTTATATCTAACCTAAGTTGGAGAAGATGTTTAGAAAGCCATAAACTTTACCAAAAGACCTCTCCCTGCTACAAGAAGAGAGGCTTTAGAACCCACATTCCCCTTGTAGGGAGAGGAGTGTAGGTTGTATAGGTAGTGAGATGAATGGTAAATTTCATATTACCCCAGTTGCTAGTACAGCGCGGCGTAAGTTAATGAACCATTAAAAACTCCTGAAAAGCTTGTGGAGTCGGCTGTTTCAATTTTTAATTTTTAATTCTGCCCAGGGGTACTAGCTCTATAATAAAGACGGGGAAATGACGAGTTTAGGGAAAAATAAACTCGAAATTCACGGTTTTAAGGGTCAAAATTGATCCCAGACTCCTGACTCCTCTTCTTCAACTAGCCACTTACGTTGATGTCCTCAGAATAGGTTGTTCGGCATTTTCAACAACCAACATCAATAATTGGAAATAGCTGGACTGTCAGGCAGTTATGGATTTATGATTGATGATCGTGAGTTTTTTTCAGAAAATTTGGAGAAACTATGAACGCTCAAGAAATTATTCGCTCGATTGAAGCGGAACAACTAAGGTCAGATTTGCCCGTAATTTATGTGGGCGACACAGTCAAGGTAGGAGTAAAAATTAAAGAAGGCGATAAATACCGCGTCCAACCTTATGAAGGAGTGGTAATCGCTAGACGCAACGGCGGAATTAATGAAACCATCACCGTCCGCAAGGTTTTCCAAGGTGTCGGCGTTGAGCGCGTATTTTTGTTGCATTCTCCTCGGATTGACAGTATCAAAGTATTGCGACGTGGTAAAGTGCGACGTGCTAAACTATATTACCTGCGCGATCGCGTTGGCAAAGCCACCCGGATTAAACAACGGTTTGACCGCTCTTTGTGATTCAATCCGCCAAAGCGAGGAGAGAAATCTCAGCCTCCAAGCGGCATCTGCCGCTCACTTGCTTTCCCAAGAAAATTAAGTTATAATCAAAGTCGAAATTGCGTTAAACTAAAAAAGTTCAGCGCAATGACTGGAACAAAGACAGCTTGTGCGCTCTTAGTTCAGTTGGTAGAACGCAGGTCTCCAAAACCTGATGTCGGGGGTTCAAGTCCTCCAGGGCGCGCTTAAAAGCAAAAAATATAGCCCGAAACGAAAACGCATCTGCTAAAATGGCAGTTAGTGTTGAAAATTTCGGGTATAATTATTTTTGCTTGCAGCTTATTTGTTTCCATTAAATGGGGTCGAAGCTGTAAACCTTGACGAAAACTAGCAAGGTGTAGCTATGTAAGAAACGGGGGGGATAACAACCGTGGCCAAAAAAAATGAAGCAGAAATGCCAGAAACCGGAAATGGGTTCAGCTTGAACAATTTCTTCCAAGGAACAAAAGAAGAACTTGAAAAAGTAGTTTGGCCCAGTCGGCAGCAGTTGGTGAGTGAATCAGCAGCTGTGTTGTTAATGGTGACACTCTCCGCATCTTTGATATATTTGGTCGATGGATTGTTTGCTTGGGCAGCAAAACAGGTATTCTGATGACTTTTGCAACAGACGAACCACTGGATACGTTGCAGTCAGAGGAAGCACTAGAAACAGCGATCAAGGAAGCACGCTGGTATGCAGTGCAAGTAGCCTCAGGCTGTGAGAAGCGCGTGAAGACAAACTTAGAGCAGCGCATCCAAACCTTTGATGTCGCTGACAAAATCATTCAGGTGGAAATTCCACACACGCCAGCGGTGAAAATCCGTAAAGATGGTAGCCGCCAGCACACAGAAGAAAAGGTTTTTCCTGGTTACGTGCTAGTGCGGTTAATCTTAGATCCGGCAACTAAGCAAATTCCTGATGATACTTGGCAGGTGGTACGAAATACCTCTCACGTAATCAATTTTGTGGGAGCAGAACAAAAACGTGGTACCGGCAAGGGTCGCGGACACGTAAAACCAGTACCACTGAGCAATTCAGAAGTAGAACGTATATTCAAACAAACCAGTGAACAAGAGCCATTAGTCAAAATTGACATGGCTACAGGTGATAAGATCATTGTACTTTCTGGTCCATTTAAGGACTTTGAAGGCGAGGTGATTGAAGTTTCGCCAGAACGAAGTAAGCTAAAAGCTCTACTCTCGATTTTCGGACGAGATACACCAGTAGAATTGGAATTTAATCAGGTAGAAAAACAGAGCTAAATCCAAATGGCGAAGAAAGTAGTAGCGGTCATTAAACTGGCCCTGAATGCTGGAAAAGCCAACCCAGCACCGCCAGTAGGCCCAGCATTGGGTCAACATGGCGTTAACATCATGATGTTCTGCAAAGAGTACAATGCCAAAACAGCAGACCAAGCTGGGATGGTAATACCTGTAGAAATTTCGGTTTTTGAAGACCGGAGTTTTACATTTGTACTCAAAACACCTCCAGCATCAGTATTGATTCGCAAGGCAGCGAAAATTGAGCGCGGATCTAATGAACCTAACAAAAAGAAAGTTGGGAGCATTACCAGAGCGCAGTTGAGAGAAATTGCTCAAACCAAACTTCCTGACCTCAATGCCAACGATATCGACGCGGCAATGAATATTGTGGAAGGAACCGCCAAAAATATGGGCGTGACTGTAGCAGACTAATTTTGAATTTGGCATTGGGAGTTAAAAACTCAGTTTCAATCCAAAATCTAAAATCCAAAATTTAATTGGGGGAGAAGCGCAACTTCGATATCACCCCAGGAGCAAAAAATGGGAAAGAAAATATCACGCCGATTAGAGGCGTTGCAAGACAAAGTAGAAGACAGAGACTATACACCTATAGAGGCTTTAGCTCTGTTAAAAGAGACAGCAACAGCTAAATTCGCCGAAGCCGCAGAAGCACATATCCGGCTAGGAATTGACCCGAAATATACAGACCAACAGTTGCGGACAACAGTAGCACTGCCTAAGGGTACTGGACAAATCGTCCGGGTAGCAGTGATTGCTAGAGGTGAAAAAGTCAACGAAGCTACAAATGCTGGTGCTGATATCGCTGGTTCAGAAGAATTAATTGACGAAATCCAAAAAGGGCGGATGGATTTTGATAAGCTGATTGCTACACCAGATGTGATGCCACAAGTAGCAAAGCTTGGTAAGTTGCTAGGTCCCCGTGGTTTGATGCCCTCACCCAAGGGTGGAACTGTGACATTTGACATAGCAAGTGCGATCGCAGAATTCAAAGCTGGTAAATTAGAATTCCGTGCTGATCGAACTGGGATTGTCCATGTTATGTTTGGTAAGGCATCCTTTGCCCCAGAAGATCTGTTAGTCAACCTCAAAGCGTTGCAAGAGACAATTGACCGTAACCGTCCTTCAGGAGCCAAAGGTCGTTATTGGCGTACATTTTACGTCTCTGCCACTATGGGTCCATCGATTAAAATCGATATTAGCGCCCTACGAGATTTAAAACTGAACGAAGCAGCTTAATTGGGTGATGGGTAGTGGGTAGTAGCTGAAATACTAATTACCTAATTACCAATTACCAAAATTAAATAGGCAAAGCCGGAGACAGCAGGTGCTAACAGCTTAATATCCTGCCTAGGTTGATGCTTTGATTGCCTGATGTTTTATCAACATATATGTATGATAACTGCGGCATTAAAAGTACTACTGTGAAACCCCGGCTAAGATAGCTGGGGTTAATTGTTTTCGGTTGGTCAGTAAACAGTTAAACAGTGAACAGTAAATAGTAATAACTGATATAGCAACGGACAAGGCGTTTAGGACATCAACCAATCCTCAAACTTTGACAATAAAAGGCTTCTAGCACTGTCACCTGTCACCTGTTAAGAGTCACCTGCTATCACTGATAACTGATAAAATTTTGCCCTTGGAGGTGAAAAAAGTATGGGTCGAACTTTAGAAAATAAAAAAGAGATTGTCGCTGATCTCAAAGAGACTTTGAGTGAATCAACTTTAGCACTGGTAATTGATTATCAGGGTTTAACAGTTGCTGAAATCACTGACTTACGGCGGCGTTTACGTCCTAGTGGCACAGTTTGTAAGGTGACTAAAAACACCTTTATGGGCATTGCCATTCAAGATCAAGAAAAATGGCAGCCATTGTCGGAATTGCTCAAAGGTTCTTCCGCTTTTTTGCTAGTCAAAGAAGATTTCTCATCTGCAATTAAGAGCTACCAAGAGTTCCAAAAAGTTACCAAGAAGACAGAACTTCGTGGTGGCGTTATGGACGGTCGCCTGCTGAAAGAAACTGATGTCAAGGCTTTAGGAGACTTGCCATCTAAGGAACAACTCATGGCGCAAATTGCTGGAGCTATCAACGCTTTGGCGACCAAAGTTGCTGTGGGTATCAACGAAGTTCCCAGTTCTTTGGCTCGTGCTTTGCAGGCTGTGGCTGAGAAAGAAGAAAGTGGTACTACAGAAAGTGCTGCCGAAAATGCTGTCGAAAGTGCTGCTGAGTAAAATACTTCATTAGTTGATAGATCATGGTCAAGAGTAATAACTAATGACCAATGACTTATTACTAATGACTAAATAACTAATCAAACATTACAGGAGTTATATCAATGTCTGCTGCAACCGAACAAATTTTAGAACAATTGAAATCCTTGACCTTGCTCGAAGCTTCTGAATTAGTTAAGCAAATTGAAGAAGCTTTTGGAGTAAGTGCTGCTCCAGCCGCTGGTGGAATGATGATGATGGCTGCTCCTGGTGCTGCTGCTGCTGAAGTAGTAGAAGAAAAAACCGAGTTTGATGCAATTTTAGAGTCAGTTCCAGCTGATAAGAAGATTGCTGTCCTGAAGATTGTCCGTGAAATCACTGGTTTGGGTCTGAAAGAAGCTAAAGACTTGGTAGAAGCTGCTCCCAAGCCCGTTAAGGAAGCTGTAGCTAAGGAAGCTGCTGAAGATATCAAGAAGCGTATCGAAGAAGCTGGCGGTAAAGTCACCATTAAGTAATTCGTAATTATAAATTACTTGATCTTTTTTGAGTGAGGAGTCTGAATCAGGCTCCTTTTTTTATTGATAAATGTCTGAATCAGGATGCTCAGGATTTAAGGATGTACAGGATGAAAAAAATCCAGTGAAGATAACTATAGCAGGTGACAGGGAACAGGTGACAGGTGACAGTCTGAAGAGTCTTTTGGTGTCTAGGTTTTATAATCAGTTGGTGTCCTAACCGCCCTGTCCGTTGCTATACATTAAATCCTCGACAAATGTCTGAATCAGGATGCTAAGGATTTAAGGATGTACAGGATGAAAAAACCAGTGAAGATAACTACATTAAATCCTGTAAATCCTCTCATCTTGTAAATCCTGATTCAGAGGATAAAGATGAAAAAAATCCAGTGAAGATAACTACATTTAATCCTGTAAATCTTGATTTAGAATTTAACATTGTTTTGCGTTCGCCGGATTCACAAAATCATGTAAATCTGCATCCCAAATACTAATGTAAATAAAATCACAGTTTTGCCGGACTATCTGACCTTTAACAGAACCTTTACTAAACTGGAAATTATCTAACTGACGCTGTTGTACCTGTTTTAGTCCTTGCTGAATTTCTCCTGTTGCTTGTCCACCTAACATTCCATTCAATGTTGACTGCATGAGTTGGGGGTTTACTGTTTCGGCAAAAGCTGCCTCAGTTTGTCGCAAAACTCCAGATTTACGGTCAAATAAGTAGCCTAAATCAATTTGGTTTGGTACTACCTTATAAGTAACAGCACGAGTATTACTCCACAAGCCTCTTAAATCTTTTTTCTTTCCAAGAGTTGCTTCTATGGTACTTCTTGATGTACCTGTAGGAAATGCTGGCACAGTTTGACTGATATTACTAGCATTTAATGGATTACTTAAATCTTGTTTTTTCTGATCTGGCTTTTTCTGGGAAGCGGTAGATACATCTACTGTGGGGACTGCTTCCGGTTGAACCTGATTATCTTCTGTTTCGGGTGGTGGTGTTGATATGACTGTAGGGGTAGGAGTAGCTTGACTAACAGGTTCTTCAACTGGTATTGGTGTTGGTGTCAATGCCTCTGAAACAGTATCCTCCGGCGCAGGATTAGAAATAATTTGCTGCTGCGTTGAGGGTCTAGGTGCCACTGGACTTGGGGAAGGTTGCTCAAAAACAGCAGAACTTGTGGGTAAAACAGTAGGAGTTGGCGGTTCCGGTGAGACAGTGGGATTAGCAGCAATGGGGACAGCGGGTTGTTGCTGACGGTTAATGCTAGAAATAGCTGCATTCGTGACTAAACTTACCACTAACAAACTACCGACAATCAAAGCTGGTTTTTGCCAGTTTTCAGAATAGTTAGCTGTTTTGATGACGGGAATTTTGGGAGATGAAGATATTGGCTGAGTGGGCTGAATGGTAGCAGGGGGGGGACTGAGGCTGATTGTCGCCCTAGTAACAGGAGACTGTGAGGGGATAACACTGAGAGATTGTAAGGCGTATAGCATTTTACTGGCAGTGCTATAGCGATCGCTCGGACGTGGTTCAATTGCTTGAGAGAGTACCCTAAATAATTCTGGGGATATACCAGCAGCGTATTGTTGCCAAAGTATTTGCCCTGTCTGCGGGTCAGTTTCTAATTCTTGGGGTTGTTTACCAGTGAGTAAATAAATCGCCGTTAAGCCTAAGCTATAGATATCAGTAGCATAAACTGGACGACCGATGGCTTGCTCACTGGGCATATACCCTGGTGTCCCTATGACTAGGGATTGGAGGGGCTGTCCTGAAGGATTAATGACGGTACGGATAGTTTCCTTAACTGCACCGAAATCAATTAAAACTGGTTTGTTATCTTGAGTGCGAAGGATAACATTATCTGGCTTGATATCTCGATGAATAATGCCTTTACTGTGGACGTAATCTAAAACTGACAGCAAGCTGAAAAGAATTTCCCGAACAGTTTTTTCAGCTATATATCCTTTAGCTTCAATCATCTGGGTTAGCGTTTGACCTTGAATCCATTCTTGGACAAGGTAAAACTGCCCATTTTCAGGAAAGTAAGCGTAGAGTTTAGGAATTTGGTCACTAGCTTCACCTAGATGTTCCAAGGTAGCAGCTTCTCGTTTAAACCTGTCTTGAATTATTTGATAGGTTTTTGCATCATTGCTAATCGGTTTGAGTTGCTTGATAACGCACCGACGACGAGAAGGCATATGGGTATCTTCTGCTAGAAAGGTTTCACCAAACCCCCCAGCACCGAGTACCTGAATAACTTGATAGCGATTGTTTAGCAGTGTTTGTGTCATGCTCGGTTACAAACGACAACCCTTCCCAATGTATACCAGATACTTTGACGATGTAGCGATAGGATGTTTCCGATACGAGACATTTGGAAAAATTGTCGCTTATTAACTGTACCGAGAAGAAAGATTTAGTCTAAACTTGCTGAGTAGACTTTGTATTAAAATCATCTGCTCACTGTATAATCACTGTTGTGATTTATTTTCTCCTGCTCAAACAGTAATAGGCGGGATGAGATGTAGATACTATTTTTTCTTCAAGCATCTAAACACGATAAAATGAAAAGTTACCCCATCAAACTTACACTAACCATCATCTCATCTGTTAGCTTAATCACCCTACTAGCAGGGAAAGTAAGTGCTATCACAGAACTACCTTTACAGATTGCTAATTACTCAACTACAAGTATTGCTCAAGCTGAGACAACACCCGATATTGACTTACTAGCTAAAACTATAAGGGACTTTTTGCAGAGCGATCGCTATCTCACTGAATCTGAATCCTTAGTAAGTGCTAGGACGGAAGGTTTTGATGTCAAATTTAACATTAAAACTAAAACTATCGCCCAGTCAGGTAGAAAATTTCGCTCGGAAATTACTTTTACAGAACAGGGAGATAAAGGAAAGTCCACCAGGTTAGTAATTTCTGATGGGGAACAAGTTTGGATTTACCGACCTGATTTGAAACAATATGCTGTAACTTCCTATACAGATTTCAGGGAATCATTTTTAATAGGTATATCATCCTTGATGTTTATAGAATTTCCAGAAGATGCTAGACAACCCATTGCTCAATCTGAGAACAGCAAATCCACTTTACAAGAAGCTGGCTTGACTAACCTAAAGGAATTACAACAGGAACAACGTACAGTTGATGGTGAGGAGTTATCTATCTATACTTATAAAGATTCAAGAGAGGGTTTTACCTTTAGTGGTTTCATTCAACCACAAACTGCAAACCTCAAGCAACTAGAAATGAGGGGTAACAGCGAGGGGTTAGACATTGTGGTAACAGAAAAAATCTTGGCAAGAACAACCGCTCCAGCTATAGACGCTCAAACTTTCACTTTTACACCACCAGCAGGGGTAAAAAAAGTAGAATCTCTTTCTATCTCACCATTTTAAAGATGTAACAGGAAACAGGGAATAGGGAAGGAGCATCAGAGCATTATTTGTTATTGATAAACAACCTTATTTCCTCAAATATCTCAGGTTATAACAGTCTTGATATTTGGCGATATGGTCTAATTTATATCTGAATATCTCTAATAGCCATACTTTCGTTTTTTATTTGCAGATTGACTAGCCCTTGATTCTAAGGTAAATTCTGGGATTTCTTCAAGTTCAGCTTCACTGAGATGATACTGTTCACAAACTAAACTTAGACGATTTCCAGGAGTTGTCACTGCATTAACAGAATGAGTTAAATCACCTTGAAAGTAAACCAGCGTATTGCTTTGAGGCTTAATTTGCCCAACTTGGCGCTTAGGAGATTTTAACACCAATTCTCCTCCCTCCATGTTTTCTGGTACTCGCACATAGAGAACACTAACAAGAAGAGGAGGTTCAATGGTTTTGCAGTAAGAACGCAAGGAGCGATCTATATGTGGATCAACACGAGAGCCTTCTTTTAGCAGCAAAGGATTTAGATAAAATGCATTACAGTTAGGCTGGATTGCTAAATCCAAATAGGGCTTAAAAAAAGGAAATTTTTGTTCAACTGTTTTTAATCCCTGACGTTGAAACACCACAGAAAAGCCTTTGGTGTTGATAAAATCACGGTTGAGATTGTTGACAGCAAAATAAGGACTAGCTTGGATTTCTCCCCACAAGTCATTAAGGTAATTATTAGGTAAAACGCTTGTTTGTAGTTGATAATATTTCACGATGAATAGAAAAAGATATTTCAGTATTTAGTGAGATCAATAAATTTTTTATCAACCACGCAAAATTCTTTCAATCATTTGATTTGCTTGAGCAGCATAACCACCACCAAATAAATTAAAATGATTTAAAACGTGATAAAGATTATAAATAGTTTTTCGTTTTTCGTATTCTGAATTTAGGGGAAACACCTCTTTATAACCTTGATAAAAAGTCGGTGGAAACCCACCAAAAAGTTCTGTCATTGCTATATCAACTTCTCGATCACCAAAATAAGTTGCCGGATCAAAAATCACTGGTTCCCCATCAACAGTACAACCTGCATTTCCTCCCCATAAATCACCATGTACTAAAGATGGTTGGAGATGATGATCTGCCAATAATTCTGGGATAGCAGCTAATAACTTATCTTGCAGGGGGAAACTTCCACCACGTCGCGTTGCTAACTGAAATTGATAACCTAAGCGATGTTTAGTATAAAATTCTGCCCAATTATCAGTCCAAGTATTAATTTGTGGTGTTGAACCAATAGTATTATTCATATCCCAGCCAAAACCCTGTTGACTGGTAACTTTGTGCATTGCTGCTAATTTACGCCCCATTTCTTGCCAAGATTTGCTATCACTATCTCGCATTTCTAGCCATTCCAACACAATATAACTAGAATTGCTCGCAGTTCCCCAACATAAAGGTTGAGGAACAAGGATTGTATTGGTGTGATGCATTTGCTGTAAACCCAGCATTTCGGCTTCAAACATCGTCACTTGGGATGCTTGGTTAAGCTTAACAAAGTAAGTCAGCTTACCATCACTCACAGCATAACCTTGATTAATACAGCCACCGCTTACGGATAAATGTTGCTGAGTTTGGAATTTTTGGCCAGTCACTTGGCTAATATGAGTATCAATTTCTTGCCAAATCATAGTTTGTTAGTTAGGGAGGCGAATTAAAACTCGCCCTTACTTGTCAGTTGTTAAGAAGAGATTACCAATGGATATTGAAAATTAAGGGCGGGGAAACCCCGCCCCTACGCTGGTTTAATTACAACTACACCATAAGCATTGGGGGAAAGATATTGTTGTGCTGCTTGCAGAAGATGATTTGCATCTTGGGCTTGAATATAATCTGGGTAGTTAAATGCTGGTTCTAAATCACCAATTAAAGATTGATAATAACCATATAAGCCGGCGCGATCGCTTGGGGTTTCATTCCCAAAAACATATCTATTCGCCACACGTCGCCGCACACGGGCAATTTCCGACTCTTTTACGATCTCTGTTTGTAGTATATGCAGATGTTGTGCGATCGCTTCCTCTACTACCGCTAAATTTTCTACATCACACTTTGCGGAAATAGTAAAGACACCTTGCAACAAATTACTCATATTACTCACAGAAATTGAAGATACCAATCCCCGTTCTTCTCGTAAATCCTGCACTAATCTTGATGTGCGTCCATGTCCTAAAATTCCCGCGACAACGTCTAGTGCATAAGTGTCATTTAACTCCATCAAACCAGGTACTCGCCAAATCATCACCAACCTGGCTTGCTGGAGACTTTCATCAATAAATTCCCCACGGACAATTTCTGTAAAGGCTGGTTCAGGAATAACTGTTTCCCGTTCTCCCTTGACAGTTAAGATTTCACTATTTTTATTTAATCCCTCAGCCACAATATTTACTAACTCTTCTACAGGTAAATTACCCACAGCTACCGCAGTAATTGATTGTGGTTGATACCAATTAGCATGAAAATCCCGCATTTGTTGCGGTTTAACTTGAGAAATCACCTCTTCTGGCCCCAGTACCGGACGACGGTAGGGTAAAGAATCAAAAGCAGTTTCCATTACCCGGCGAAAAGTACGACGACGGGGATTATCTTCTGAACGCCTGATTTCTTCCAGAACTACCAAACGTTCCCGTTCAAAAGCATCATCAGGAATACTTGCATTAAATACAACATCCATTTGTAGCGGAGCGAGTTCTGCAAAGTCCTGAGGAGCCGTATTGATATAGTAATGAGTGTAATCTTGGCTCGTAGCCGCATTAGTCACCGCACCCCGTTCTTCAATTCGCCGTTCAAATTCTCCACTAACTAATTGCTGTGTTCCTTTAAAAATCATATGCTCTAAAAAGTGAGCCATTCCGTTAATAGCATCTGACTCTACAGCAGAGCCAATTTTTACCCATAAGCTGAGGTTCACTGCTTCCACGGGCATTTGTTCGGCGATGATGGTTAAACCATTAGGTAAATGGTGCAGTGTGGGAGCATTGAGGCGTGGAAATTTTAGCAGAGTTGAAGTCATTGGTTGTGGTGAGGTGAAGAGCTTTGTTACTTCTCATATCTTACAACCCCCTTAATGTGGATATCGAAAGTCTCAAATCCCCGACTTCTCTCAGAAACCGGGGATTTTTTAGAACTGAATTTGTAGGTAATATCAAGTCCGGCTAATTGCTTATCAAAAAAACTCGACCCGTCCCCGTGTCTCCGTGCGGTTCCCTAATGATAAGTATTCAACCGGACACGACATAAAATGGGGGCGAGGATAACTCACCATTCTATCATCCTGAGCCGATGAGTTCCGGCGTTTCTCTTAACCCACGACACGAAAACTACACCACTACATTTTTATCAACTTTTTGCCATTGGGGGAAAAACAGAAAGACTCCTTGGTGCTTCAGACGAGGGTAAGAATTTCTCTACCAACAATTGTTGGTAAGTATTTAAAGAGTCTTGCCAATTATTAACTATTTGTTGCAAGTCCTGTATTCGTTCTGCTGGGGTATCACCAGCAAGAGGATAGTTGAAATTACCAGAAAATAAAATAGCTGCCGCTTGTTTGTCAGGAAACTGAACATTTACTTGGTTGATACCCAAGTTTAGTGTTCCCCGTTTCAAAGGATAAGTTAACTGCAAAGTAGCATTCACTTTTCCTTCTCCAAATTGCTGCCATGAACCTGGTGCTAAAAGTTTACCACTTATGTACTGATAGGCATCATCTTCTGAGTTAAAGGTGGTAAATCCTCTGGGGTTAATTCCTACTGTTTGATACTCTACTTGGGATAGTTTATTTATGAGGTTTTGAGTAATTTTAGGTACTAGCACTTCTCCTGCTGGTTTTGTTCCTATACTCTCCAATAACGTTACACTATTAGGCTGGGCAACGATTCCCAAGCCATTGGTAAAGAAAATCTGGACTACACCATTGGTATAAACCGGTTGTTTTGCTAACTCCCAATCTGCGGGAACAACTCCTGTGTATTTCAAGAAATCAGGAGTCAGAACGGTGGGATTGAGATTTTTGGCGATAATAACGATCGCTAATTCTTGGATTTCAAAATTTTTGCTCATAAACCTATGTGCTTTTTGACATTACTAATAATGTATAACTAAACATAAGTATAAATAAATTATTTCCTAAAATTGATTCTCCCCATTTTCCCCTTCCCCACGCCCGATTTAATTTAAAATTATGAGTAGTAATATTAAGAATTGTAAAATTAAGTA
This sequence comes from Anabaena catenula FACHB-362, assembly GCF_014698735.1. Classification (GTDB taxonomy): domain Bacteria; phylum Cyanobacteriota; class Cyanobacteriia; order Cyanobacteriales; family Nostocaceae; genus Anabaena; species Anabaena variabilis_A. The sequence continues at coordinate 31,727 of NZ_JACJTQ010000031.1, read as the reverse complement.
TCAATGCCTAGTCATTCCCTTAACAAAAATCAATCCCGCGTCATCGTCGTTGGTGCGGGTATAGGTGGACTTACAGCCGGTGCATTATTGGCACATAGAGGTTATAGCGTCTTGATTCTCGATCAGGCTTTAGTTCCCGGTGGTTGCGCTTCCACATTCAAACGTCAAGGCTTTACCTTTGATGTCGGTGCAACTCAAGTTGCGGGGTTAGAACCGGGGGGAATTCATCACCGCATTTTCTCAGAATTAAATATAGATTTGCCAGAAGCAACGCCTTGTGACCCTGCTTGTGCGGTTTATCTCCCTGGGGAGTCTACACCTATTAATGTCTGGCGTGATTCTGCCAAATGGCAGGAAGAACGTCAAAAACAGTTTCCTGGTAGTGAACCATTTTGGCAATTATTAGCAACTTTATTTGATGCTAGTTGGGAATTTCAAGGACGTGATCCTGTTTTACCACCGCGTAATTTATGGGATTTAGGACAATTAATCCAAGCAGTGCGTCCGAGTACCTTGATAACTGCACCTTTCACTTTGTTTACTGTGGGGCATGCTTTAAGGTTATGTGGTTTAGGGAATGATTCCCGACTGAGGACGTTTTTAGATTTACAACTCAAGTTGTATTCTCAAGTTAGTGCGGAAGAAACGGCTTTGCTTTATGCTGCAACAGCGTTGAGTGTTTCTCAATTACCCCAAGGATTGTTTCATCTCCAGGGTAGTATGCAAGTATTGAGCGATCGCTTGGTAGAATCTTTAGAACGAGACGGTGGTAAGTTATTAATGCGCCACACGGTCGAAAAAATCAACGTTGAAAATGGTAAAGCTAACGCTGTAGTTATTAAAAATCAGAAAACCGGCGAAACTTGGACAGAATCGGCAGATCATGTAGTTGCTAATGTCACTGTCCAAAATTTAGTAGAGTTATTAGGAGAAAATGCCCCATCTGGATATAAACAAAGAGTAGCCAAACTACCACCAGCTTCTGGTGCATTTGTGGTTTATTTAGGTGTAGACAAAAGTGCGATTCCTGCTGATTGTCCGCCTCATCTACAATTTTTATATGATATCAATGGACCGATTGGCGAGAATAATTCCCTGTTTGTATCTGTGAGTCATGAAGGAGATGGCCGCGCACCAGCCGGAAAAGCCACAATTATCGCTTCTTCTTTTGTTGATTTTACTCCCTGGTGGAATACTCAAGATTATGAAGGGTTAAAACAAAAATTTACCCAAGATGCAATATCTAAACTTTCACAATATTTTTATTTAAAGCCAGAAACTATCATTTATGTAGAAGCTGCCACACCTAAAACTTTTGCTCATTTTACCGGAAGAGAAAGCGGTATTGTTGGTGGTATTGGTCAAAGAATTCCTACTTTTGGCCCCTTTGGTTTTGCTAATCGTACTCCTATTAATAATTTGTGGTTAGTTGGTGATTCTACTCATCCAGGTGAAGGAACTGCGGGGGTGAGTTATTCGGCTTTGACGGTAGTTAGGCAAATTCAAGCTCAAGAATAAAATTTTTTTCTCACGCAGAGGAGCAGAGTCGCAAAGAAGAGAGCGCACAGAAAGGGATTTTTTTGTTTTGCCATGCACTTGACATACATCGCATGGCAAAGTTAGGATATGGAGGTACTTAGAAAGATAAAAGTATGCCGAATTACTACAATATTGAACACGAAAAAAAGATTGTTTGGCTTGATGATCCAAATAATTATCCTTGGGTTCGAGAACAAGACAGATATTTTGAGACAAGACAAGGAATTTCCAAATCCCACCAATCTGAAATTGAAGTTAGAGAAAAATTGATTGGTTATGCAGAACTGGAAGATGATACACCTCCTAATTCAAGAAATGAAAGCCCAGAGTATTTTTATAGAAGATGCTTTGTGATTCGTCATGATGACTACAAAGTATACAACAAGGACGACTATTACCCTTCAGAAGCTGTAGATCCATTGACTGTAGAACCAAAAACTAAAGGATTATCACCTAGAAAGAAAGCTCAAATTGCCGTAAGAGTTCCACTATATATTTTGAGAAAACTCAATAATCATATAGAAAAAACCGGAATGTCTCAAACAGATATTGTAGTTAATGCTTTAGCTAATTACCTTAATTCTGCTTCCGAGATACCAATAATTCAAAGAATCGTTACTCTTGAAGAGAGAGTGACAATGTTAGAAGCCAAATAAACTATAACTCGCGCTTTCCGTAGTTGGGTTAGACTTGCACTAAATGAATAATATTAAATTAAACAAAAAAAGGGGCTGATTTTACACAGTCCCCTTTTTCCAATTACCCATTATAACCCATCACTAGTTGGTGATGGCTGAGATTGCTCAATTGCCGGTGAAGGCTCAGACGATAACTCAGGTGAAGGCTCAGGTGATGACTTAGGCAGAATAAATTGTCGCCAAGTTTTAATTTGTTCTTGGGCATCTCTGTAAGCAGAACTACCTCGTGGAATTAACCGAGCAGTTTGAATGCTTCTAGCAACATCAAACTCGCTTTGAGAGCGTGCCATTTGTAACAATTGTTGACTCCATTGATCAATAGCCACATTTGCATCCATACGTAAGACGTTACGGTTTGAAACCCGATCAGCTAACCGTATTGCCTCAGCTAAAGCTTCTGGTGTGCCAGTAATTGCCACTTCTCTTGCTTTTTGCCAGTTTTCTCTGGCACGGATTTGCTCTTGCCAAGTATCAACTGCTGTTTGGGCTTCACTCGCAAGCGCCCGTCCTGATGAAGCAATTTTTTGTGCTTCCTTGACAGCAGCATTTAAATCACCACTGTCAGCGATGATGCGTGCTTGATCTAGATAAGGTTGATCTTGAATTCGCTGAATTTTAGCTGTCCAAGTGCTAATTTTTTTCCGTGCTTCTGGATATAAGGCACGACCAGATCGGATTTGACCTGCCTCTGCGATCGCAGCTTGTAAAGAGCTAATGTCCTCTAATAGAGCTATTTGTTCAGCACGGTCTAAATAAGGTCGGTCTTCAATAGACTCCACTTGTCCACGCCAACGTCCCATTTCCTGCCTAGCTTCGTTAGCGCGGGGGTTACTATCAGGAATCATCTGTACTTCAGAAATTGCCGCAGTTAACTCGTTAATTGTGCCTTGACTAGCTAGGTTTCGAGCTTTTTCTAAACGAGAAACATCTTCAATTTCTAATTGCCAACGAGCAATCAGCTGTTGTGCTTGATCATAATTTTCTCTAGAAGCATCAATTTGTTGTGCTTGAGAAATTGCTGCCTCTAAACCAAAAACAGTACCTGTCCAAGCGCTCCTTTGTGCTTCACCCAAAACAATAAAATCATCGATTTCAGTTTGTAAGGAAGCAATTGGCGGAATTTGTCTGACAATTTCTAGGGCTGTATCCGCATCTCGTTTTTCCATTCTTGCTTTTGCCAAATTCAGCATCTTGCGTCCAAATTCGGGAATCAATTCCTGCGCTTTTTGATGCAAGTAACTATCTGGCTTAATTGACTCAGCCAATTTAATAGCTGCTAGTAAGTCATTGACTGAGCGCTTTGCTGCTAGATTTTCAGCCTTATAGAGCTTCTCGCCATCTTCCCGCGCTGTCACAATGATGTTATTTAATTGGTCGTATTTGGTAGATGCCCAATATTTATTGTTAACACGCAACAGTTTAGATGACAGCATAAAAGCTGATTGCCAATTCCTTTGGCGCAGTTCTTTTTCCGATTCTTGGTAGATTGCTTCTGCCTTTGACCAGATAGACTGCCATTTGGTAATTTGCTCTTCTACTAGTTTACGAGCTTCCAAATCTTCGGGAATTTGACGAGCAGTAGCGATCGCTTCCTCTAAATTCCCAGCTTGGAAACTTTGATCAGCAAGCTGTAAAATATCTCGTGACCATTCTTCTAAAAAAGTATTAATTTGTCCCCTGAGGGGGTGATTCTGTGGCAGTTCCTTCACCAGAGCGATCGCTTGGAGCAAGTCATTTATAGTTTGCTTTGAAGCAGCTAACTGACCGCAGTGTAAGCGTACTGACGCACTCGCCAAAGGCCAGAAAATTTTTGGGCAGTTTGGTGCTGATGGTAACTTCAGCAGCATCGCTATTGACAAAAAGGCCACACTACCAGGAATCAAAGTTAGCAATACTGACCAAAACACCCAGCCTCTCATCCAGCGAGGTATTTTCTCAATCAGATTACTGAGGTTATAATTTTCATCTGAATGGTTAATTATAGGTAATCCTTCGGTATCGTTCTCTTTTCGCTGCTTCACTGACTTAGAGTTAGAACCAGTAGCTGGGACACCAGATGCTTGAGATTTCCCGACTTGTGAAGTTCGGGATGGTTTTGTCTTTTGATCTGGCTTTCTTGCTCTGGCTGGAGACCAACTGTCTGGAATATCTCGCTCTGTCATCTCTCACACCAAAGTAATTGAATGGCGGTCTGTGTTAGACCGATAATTCCATTTTTGCCATATTAGCTTTCTTTAACGTCATTAAAAAGCTATTTTTTCAAGACCTATCTCCATACATACCATTTGCAACCCCTAAACATAGTATCTTTTTATACTTATTTCAGGTAGAAGGTTCTGCCTGCAAATCAACAATTAGTTGAGCTAGATGATCGCTACTCGCTTGGTAAACTTGACCACAAAAATCACAAGTTGCTTCCGCACCATCATCTTTAATAATCATATCTTGCAGTTCTGCTTCTCCCAATATCTTGAGCGCCCCTAGTACCCTATCAAAGGAGCAACCACAGTGGAAGCGTAGCATCTGACTTTCTGGAAATATGTTCAGCCCCATATCTCCCAGTAGATCAGTCAAAATTTCCGTTAACGTTTTTCCAGCTTGCAATAATGGCGTAAAACCTGATAATGCAGAAACCCTTGATTCTAGCTTTGCGACTAAGGCTTCATCTCTAGCAGCTTTGGGTAATACTTGTACCAGTATGCCTCCAGATGCTGTAACGCCACCTAACCCCACGAAGACACCTAAAACCAAAGCTGAAGGTGTTTGTTCTGAAGTTACTAGGTAATGAGCAACATCATCGCCAATTTCACCGGAAACAAGTTCTACTGTACTAGAGTAAGGATAACCATAGCCAATATCTCGAACAACATAGAGATAGCCACTACCCACAGCACCGCCAACATCTAGCTTACCTTTAGCATTAGGAGGTAATTCCACTGTTGGGTTGCCCACATAGCCACGTACCGTACCATCTAAGCCTGCATCTACCAATATACCACCTAAGGGTCCATCGCCCTTCACTCGCACATTGACCCTAGATCCAACACGCTTCATACTAGAAGCCATCAACAAACCCGCTGACATAGTTCTTCCTAATGCTGCTGTAGCCACATAAGAAAGCTTATGTCTCACTCGTGCTTCTTCTGTTAAGCGTGTGGTAATCACACCTACTGCACGAATTCCTCCGTCAGCTGCTGTAGCGCGAATTAACTGATCCGCCATGAAACCCTTACAATTCTTAATAAGATGACCTTTTTATTGTAAGTTCTCTGGGGACTAGGAGGTAGGGAGATGTCCAAGTGATTAACAATTCAAAATTCAAAATAGTGCCGACAGCAGGTCACTTTCACAAAATTGAAGACAGTTGGAGTAGGGGATTTAAACCCTTGAATTGATGATAAACCTCTTTCCCAATTACCAATTACCAATTACTAATCACTATGCTAGGTACTTTTCAACAAAGCCAAATACGCATTGAAATTGAAGCTTCAGTCAATGCCATTCACGATAGTCTACTGCGACCGGCACAACTGCAAAAATGGCTTTTAGGACAAAGTTTTGCTCCTGGAATGCCAGAAACACTGGAAACCGGATTTGATTTTACTACTTCAACTGGGTTAGTTCAAATACATCATCATGTTGATGTGGTAAAACCTAATTGTCTGCGCTTGCTACTTAGTAACGGTATTGATGGTTTTCACGAGTGGTACTGGGGAGAGGGTTGGGTACAGTCTCGCCTAGAAGGTGTGTCAATTTTACCTTTGAAGTTAGGGCAAACGCTGAGTTTGTTAAGTTTGCGTCAGTTTTTGGCAAGTCAGAAAATATAAATCTATAACTCTCTGCAATCTCACATTTGGTATCGCTTCCCAAAGCAAAACTGAGGACAAAAAAAGGCAAAAGATAAATTTCTTTTGCCCTTTCAACGATTATCTTTGAGCTTTATTCTTCATCGAAATCATCATCATCATCATCCTCGTAGTCTTCCTCTTCTTCTTCCTCTACCAAATCACTGACTTCATCAGCAATCAAATCATCATCATCATCATCTAACACCGACTTGGAGTCTCTTCTGCCCCCATAACTACCATCTCCTAAACTAGGAGTATCAAGGCTATAGAGCTTGGCTGTACGGTCATCCAACACCATGTCTAAGGAATCATCAACTTCATCCAAGACTCCTGCCCCTAGGTCAGTTCCATAGTCATCAATGGTGGTAGTCTCTTCATAGGTGTTGTAGCCTGTACCAGCCGGAATCAACCGCCCAATGATCACGTTTTCTTTCAAGCCTCGCAGCCAGTCAGATTTACCCTCAATGGCGGCTTCAGTCAAGACTCTGGTGGTTTCTTGGAACGATGCAGCGGAGATGAAACTGTCGGTGTTGAGAGATGCCTTGGTGATACCCAACAACACGGGGGTATACTGTGCCTTTGCTCCACCGGTGATAGACATAGCTTCATTGACTTGTTCCACTTGGCGCAGTTCTACCAGTTCCCCAGGCAACATGGTGGTGTCACCACCATCATCGATACGGACTTTGTTGGTCATCTGCCGGACAATTACTTCTATGTGTTTGTCAGCAATATCAATGCCTTGGGACTGATAAACCATTTGCACTTCGTTAACCAAGAAGCTCTGTACTTTTTGCAAGGCATGACTAGCACAGGCATAGATGCCATCTTCGGAACCGAGACTAAAGAATATTTCTAAAATCTCGTGGGGGTTGGAGGGTCCATCTGTCAGAGGTTGACCGGCTAGAACATGAGCGCCGTCGGGAACCATGAGGTTTTGTCCGGGTCCGAGGGGATAGTCGGTGATGACTCCGTTGGATTCTACAACCTTGATGGCGTAAGCTTCACGGGTGATGCTGGTGATTTCGTCACCGTCTCCATATACCACCTTCACCAATCCTGGACGACGGCACAAGATACAGGCTTCTTTGGGTTTGCGGGCTTCTAATAGTTCTTCAATCCGGGGCAGACCTTGAATAATGTCTCCAGTTTTCGCCCGTTCAAACACCAATAACACGAGGTTGTCTCCCCGTTGCACCAAGTCCCCATCTTCTATTTGCAACACTGCTCCCGGACTGACTCGGTAAGGGCGACCAATGCGGAGGGTGATGGAATAGGGTGTGGTGGAAAGAGAAGACTCTTCTTTTCCTACATTCGATACTCTAGCCCCTGCATTCTCTGCTTTTACTTCTACCACTTGTCCAGATTCTGAAACTAAAACACCAGGGGCGATTTCTGTTCCTTCAACTAACAGGTCGCCTTTTTTGACTTTGGGTGGGGTGGTGGTAGAGATGGAAATCATGTCGTTGTCGCGCAAGACTAAGCAACGGCGCACTGCTTCTGCGTCTTTTCTTACTCCTCTGACTATGCCGCCTTCTTTACACAATATCTGTGTCCGTGCTACCACTGAGCCAGGCACAATGCTCAATCCATCTTCTACTTCTAAGGTGGTTTGAGTTGATCCTTGGGTAGCATCAGCAGCAATGTCTCGACGAATCACCAAGGACTCTAATATCACCAACTGCAACCGCTGAAGTTCTGGATTTTCTGAGTCGGGGACTAGTTCAATGTCTGCTGCCAAGGGTGAGGAACTATGATCTTGCTCTCCTTCTTGCTCAATTTCTAATACTAATTGAGTCCGCAGCAGTTCTACTCCTTCTACAGATTTGACTCGTTCTGAATCTTTGTAGGGCAGACGTTGCACGGCTCGGAGTTGAATTGAGCGTCCGGTCTGTTGGCTAACTGAGGTGGTGGAGGGCAGGTCTGGGTTACTGGGAACTGCAAATTCAATTACAGGACGGCTCAATAGGGCAGGTCCTTCGGGAGATTCTATGTATTGAATGTAGCGAAGTTCGGTGGCAACTGTTCCCAGAAGTTCTTCTCCGGGTTGAAGGAAGGTATTGTCGCGCCCCATGACTGATTCTGGGTCATCGACCATCAACAGTTCCCCTGGCTTAATCACTACTTCTCGCAAGATGTCGTTCTTTTGGGTAACTTCTATGACTCCGCTGGTTTGACAGAAGATGTCTTTGACTACTTCGGTGCCGGCTTCGACAAACTGACCATCTTCTACTATCAACAAGGAAATGTCTTTATTGACTTCGTGGGTTTCTTCAGGAATCCACAACAGTGTGCCACCGGTGACTACTTCATAACCCAGCTTGGCTTTGCCTTTTTTCTGAACTTCTACGCCGGCGAATTTCAAGAATCCCCCGGTGGTGGTGCGATAACGGTCATCAATTAGCTCGGCAACTACCTGACCATTCTGTACTTTGGTTCCAGGAGTGGCACGGAGATTGAAGGTCTGGGCAGAAGAGGCAGGGAGGCGGAGTGCAGGGTGCAGAGGAGAGGTATTTTCCCCGTTGCTCCCTTCTGGCTGCTCTGTTTCCTCTTCCCTATTCCCTGTTCCCTGTTCTCTGTAACCTTCTCCTGTATGCACTAAATAATTATTTCGCCCTTGGGAACTGTGGACTGTGACTGTGGCTTGGTCTAGGACTACTGAGGCGGTGATGATTTCGATTTCTCTGGTGGCTTTACCGGGGATGATTTCTGGCAGCCGCACTACTCCACCATGCACACTGGTGAGTTTGGTTTCAGCTAATACGCCGTTGGTTTCTATGCTGTCGCCATTTTTGACTACTAACTCTGCTCCTGGGGGCAGGTTATATACTTCTCCAGAAAGAATCCAAATCAATCCGCCTCTAGAGGCTGTGGTGGTGGTGTTGCCCTGACGGTCGGTTTTTTGTTCAGAAACTACGTCTGCAAACTGCACTTCTCCGGCTAGGTCTGAGGCTACGTCTTTGACGGCTTTTTCAGTGTTGGTGCGGGTGGTTCTGCCTCCTAGGGCAACTTCTGCTAACAGCTGCCCCAGTTTGACTTTTTGTCCTTCGTGAATATATAAGGTAGAACCTTGGGTGACTTGAATTTCTTGGTGTTTGCCTTCTAGGGGTTGGGTGTCTGGGTCTGCACCTTTGGACTTGGGATTTTGGATTTCTAGGAGTCCGTTGGTTTCGGCATAGAGTGCGTCTTCACCGTGACGGGTGCGATAGGGACGGGTTTTGAGTTTACGAGAGATTTTGACGACACCGTCAATTTTGGAGCGGACTTGTTGGGCAACTTCGCCGGTGAATACGCCGCCGGTGTGGAAAGTCCGCATGGTTAGCTGAGTTCCGGGTTCACCGATACTTTGGGCAGCAATGATACCCACTGCTTCCCCTAGGTCTACCATTTTGGCGTGTGCCAAACTCCAGCCGTAGCAGTGCTGACATACTGAACGGGCTGCTTCGCAGGTGAGAGGACTCCTCACCATCACTTCTTTGACTTTGGCTGCTTGGATGAGTGCGGCTAGGTCGTCATCCATGGGGGTGTTGCGGGGGGCGATGATTTCACCGGTGGTGGGGTGAATTACGTCTTGGGCTACTACTCGCCCCATGAGTCTGGTGCCAATGGGGATGAGGACTTTGGCTCCTTCGGTCATGTCCCGCAGGGGTATGCCTCTGGTGGTGCCACAGTCAAATTCCCGAATGATTACGTCTTGGGATACGTCTACTAGTCGGCGGGTGAGATATCCTGAGTCGGCGGTGCGGAGTGCGGTGTCTACTAGTCCTTTTCTGGCTCCATAACTGGAGATGATGTATTCGGTGACGGTGAGTCCTTCCCGGAAGTTGGTTTTGATGGGTAAGTCAATGATTTCCCCTTGGGGATCTGCCATGAGTCCGCGCATTCCCACTAATTGGCGGACTTGGGAGATGTTACCTCTGGCTCCAGAGAAGGCCATCATGTAGACTGAGTTGAGAGGGTCGGTGGCTTTGAAGTGGGCAACTACTTCGTCTTTGAGGCTTTCGCTGGTTCCGTTCCAGGTGTCGATAACTTTTTGGAAGCGTTCAACTTCGGTGATTTCCCCTCGTTTAAACCGAGCTTCGGTGCTGAGGATTTCTTCTTCGGCTGCTTCTAGGAGCGATCGCTTGGAGGGCGGAACCATGAGATCATCTACACTGATGGATACTCCGGCTTTGGTGGCATAACGAAACCCTAAATCTTTGAGTTTGTCTGCCATGACGGCGGTGCGGGCTGTTCCATAATGGGTAAATGCCCAGGATATTAAATTTCTCAGCTGACTTTTGTTAACAACAACGTTACGAAAAATCATAGTCGCTTTGCTCCAATTAAAAATTAATACTTAATAAGTAAGGGGGGGGAAGAGGCAGGGGGGCGGGGGGCAGGGTGCAGAGGAGAGGTATTTTCCCCCTTGCTCCCGTTCGGCTACGCTCACGGCAAGCTTGCAAGATCGCTCCGTTTCCTCTTTCTTGCTCCCTGCTCCCTGCTCCCTGCTCCCTGCTCCCTGCTACAAGATCGCTCCTAACTAGCCAGGGCTTCTTGAATGGCTTTGTTATAAATCACTCGACCGGGAGTAGTGTAGATATACTGAGAAATCAAGTCTCCTTGGGCATCTTGGCGAACACGGCGGAATTTATACAACAATGTGCGAGTTCCATCATTGTTTTCGATCACTTCTAGTGGTTCGGTGTCTGGTTGACTGGTTTCCATTTCGCCATCAAACCGGACATACACATAGGCATGAAGTTCTACTTGGTCTTGGTGATATGCCATAATCACGTCATCAAGGGAGGCAAAGTAACCACCTGCACCCTTGGTGGCGGCGGGATTTTCGGCGGTTAAATAATATGCTCCCAATACCATGTCTTGGCTAGGGGTGACAATGGGTTTACCTGTGGCAGGAGAAAGAATGTTGTTAGAAGCCAACATCAACAATCTGGCTTCGGCTTGACTTTCTAATGACAGGGGAACGTGAACTGCCATTTGGTCACCGTCAAAGTCGGCGTTAAAGGCTGGACAGACGAGAGGATGGAGTTGTATGGCTCTGCCTTCGACTAATATTGGTTCAAAGGCCTGAATCCCTAAACGGTGCAGGGTGGGGGCGCGGTTTAACATCACCGGATGCCCTTCAATCACTTCTTCCAACACATCCCAAACGCTGGGGTCGTTGCGAGAAATGAGTTTTTTGGCGGCTTTGATGTTGTTCACCATGCCGGAACGAATCAACCGATTGATCACAAAAGGCTGAAATAGTTCTATGGCCATTTCTCTGGGTAGTCCACATTGGTGGATTTTCAGCTTCGGCCCGACGACAATCACTGAACGTCCGGAATAGTCTACCCGTTTACCTAAGAGGTTTTGGCGGAAGCGTCCTTGTTTTCCCTCAATAATATCGGAGAGGGATTTGAGGGGGCGGTTGTTTGCACCTACCACTGTCCGTCCTCGGCGACCGTTGTCTATGAGGGCATCAACTGCTTCTTGCAACATCCGTTTTTCGTTACGGACGATGATTTCTGGAGCTAATATCTCTTGCAGTCTAGCTAGACGGTTGTTGCGGTTAATCACCCGACGGTATAAATCGTTTAAGTCGCTGGTGGCGAATCTACCGCCATCGAGTTGTACCATAGGGCGCAGATCAGGAGGAATGACAGGAATCACTGCCATGACCATCCATTCTGGTTTGGAACCGGTGGCGATGAAGTTGTCAATTACCCGTAGACGTTTGATGAGTTTGGCGCGTTTTTGTCCTTTGGCGTTGCCGATTTCTTCTCGCAGGTTTTCGGCTTCTTGTTCGAGGTTGATATCTGCCAACAGTCGCAGCAGTGCCTCTGCCCCAATGCCTACTTCTACACCGACCAGGAGAGAATCTTCGCTATAAATTGCGTCTTCGATTTCTAACCACTGGTCTTCGCTGAGGAGTTGTTTGTAGGTGAGGGTGTCGGCGTTGCCCGGTGCGAGAACTACATAGGAGTTGAAGTAGACGATTTGTTCAACATCCCGCAGGGGCATATCTAAAAGAATAGCAATATAGCTAGGAATGCCCTTGAGATACCAGACATGAGCTACCGGGGCTGCCAGCTTAATAAAGCCCATGCGGTGACGACGGACACGTGACTCTGTGACTTCTACTCCACAGCGTTCGCAAACTATGCCTCTATGACGTACACGCTTATATTTGCCACAATGACATTCCCAGTCTTTAGCTGGTCCAAAGATGCGTTCACAGAACAAACCATCCATCTCTGGCTTCAGCGTCCGGTAATTGATAGTTTCTGGCTTGGTCACTTCACCCACAACCTGACCATTAGGCAAAGTCCGTTCACCCCAGGCTCGAATCCTTTCTGGAGAAGCCAGTCCGATTTTTACGTAGTCAAACTGATTAGTTTGGGGAGATCTCATGAGAATTAAAAATGAAAAATTAAAAATTAAAAAAAGAAATTGGTGATGGGTAAAAAACTCTTATCCATTACCCATCACCTATTACCCATTACCTATTCGTCTTCTTCCAATGACTCACGAGAAAGTGATTCATAGGTGGGTCTGGGTGGAGTGCGACGGGCGGCTTGGTCTGCCATCAAATCAACTTCCACATCTAGAGAACTGCCATCTGCTTGGGTTTCTACCTTGTGGACAGCAATATCTAAACCCAAAGATTGCAACTCGCGCATCAATACCTTGAACGATTCTGGAGTTCCCGGACGAGGGATGGCTTTGCCCTTGACAATGGCGTTGAGGGCTTCATTGCGCCCTTGCATATCGTCGGATTTGACAGTTAACAACTCTTGCAAAGTGTAAGCTGCTCCAAAAGCCTCCAGGGCCCACACTTCCATTTCTCCAAATCTTTGACCACCTTGTTGAGCTTTACCGCCCAGAGGTTGTTGAGTCACCAGAGAATAGGGGCCTGTGGAACGGGCATGGATTTTGTCATCGACTAAATGCACCAGCTTCAGCATATAAGCTACACCCACGGTAATGGGTCGGTCAAAGGGTTCCCCGGTGCGACCGTCATAAACCATGATTTTGCCAGGATTGTCGGGGTTGTAGACCCAGTCTTTGCTGGTTTCGTCTCTGGCTTCTTGGAGTTTGCCGTGAACAATGCGGCGGGAAGATTCCTCACCATACATTTCATCAAAGGGAGTAATCTTGAATCTGACCCCTAGGTTATGGCCTGCCCAACCTAACAAACATTCAAACACCTGACCGACATTCATCCGGCTGGGTACACCCAAGGGATTGAGGACTATATCCACAGGGGAACCGTCGGGTAGGTAGGGCATATCTTCGGCAGGGAGAATGCGAGAAATAATGCCTTTGTTGCCATGTCGCCCTGCCATTTTGTCGCCGACTTGGATCTTGCGTTTTTGGGCCACATATACCCGCACGACCATGTTTGCCCCTGGGGGTAGTTCGTCACCTTGTTCTCTGGTGAACAACCGCACATCGACTACCCGACCTTTTTCGCCGTTGGGAACTCGCAGGGAGTTGTCACGGACATCACGGGCTTTTTCACCAAAGATGGCACGGAGAAGTTTTTCTTCTGGGGGTTGGTCAGATTCACCTTTGGGGGTGACTTTTCCCACGAGAATGTCTCCAGCTTCTACCCATGCACCAATGCGAATTATGCCTTGTTCATCTAATTGTCTGAGGGCATCTTCGCCGACGTTGGGAATTTCTCTGGTGATTTCTTCCGGGCCGAGTTTGGTTTGTCGGGCTTCGATTTCATATTTTTCGATATGGATAGAAGTGTAGATATCGTCTTGCACCAAGCGCTCGGAAATCAAAATCGCGTCTTCGTAGTTGTAGCCTTCCCAAGGCATATAAGCCACGACGATGTTTTGTCCTAGTGCTAGTTCTCCCCCTTCTGTAGAGGAACCATCGGCTAAAACCTGACCAGCTACGACTTTTTCCCCTGTTCTCACCAATGGTTTTTGGTTCAGGCAGGTGTCTTGGTTGGAACGTTGGTATTTGGAAAGAACGTATCTAATCTCTTTGGGGGGGGAAGAAGATGACGTGATGGGGAGACGGGGAGAGGGGGAGAAAGTGTCTCCTAATTTCACATTTTTCTCCGTGTCCCCTTGTCCCCGTGTAAGAGTGTCTTCTTTTTCCTGTTCCCTGACTCTGACTCGAATTTCTGCGGCATCGACATAGACCACATCGCCATCGGTGCGGGAAACTATCACCATGCCGGAGTCTCTCGCGCCCTGGGCTTCTAAACCTGTGCCGACGAGGGGGCGTTCTGGTTTGAGCAGGGGAACTGCCTGACGTTGCATATTGGAACCCATCAGCGCTCGGTTTGCGTCGTCATGTTCCAAGAAGGGAATCATGCTGGTGGCGACTGAGACTATCTGGACTGGGGAAACTGCCACATAGTCTACTTGTTCAGGTGTGGTAGTTGCCCAATCTTGGCGATAGCGGACTGGAACTTGGGGGCCTTTGATGTAGCCGTTTTCGTCTAGGGGAATGTCACCTGTGGCTGTTCTCAGGTCGTCTTCTTCGTCGGCGGTCATGTATACCGGCTGGACATCAAACCGCACACGACCGTTTTCTACTGGTCTAAAGGGTGTTTCTAAAAAGCCGTATAGATTAACACGGGCATGGGTAGCCAGGGAACCGATCAGTCCGGCGTTGGGGCCTTCTGGAGTTTCAATGGGGCAGATGCGTCCGTAGTGGCTAGGGTGAATATCTCGCACTGCAAAGCCGGCTCTTTCTCTGGTTAATCCTCCAGGGCCTAGGGCGCTGAGTCGGCGTTTGTGGGTCAGTTCCGCCAGGGGATTGGTCTGATCCATAAACTGGCTGAGTTGGCTAGAACCAAAGAACTCTTTGATGGCTGCTACTAGGGGCTTGGGGTTAACTAGAGAGGCAGGGGTGAGGACTTCGGCATCGGATACGGTCATCCGTTCTCGAATGATGCGCTCTAGGCGGTTTAAGCCGACTCTGACTTGGTTTTGCAGCAGTTCACCGACACTTCTAACTCGGCGATTTCCCAGGTGGTCAATGTCGTCTATGTTGCCGATGTCATATTCTAGGTTAATGAGATAATCGACTGCGGCTAAGATATCCCCCGGTGTCAACACGCGCATGGTGTCGGGGACGGATAATCGCAATTTTTTGTTGAGTTTGTACCGACCAACTCGTCCTAGGTCATAGCGTTTAGGGTCAAAGAAGCGAGAATCTAAAAGTTGCTGCCCACCTAAGACTGTTGGTGGTTCACCTGGACGCAGTTTGCGATACAATTCCATCAGGGCTTCTTCTTCGGAGAACTGCCCTTCTTTTTCGATGGTTTTTTGGAAATATTCTGGGTGACGCAGAGCGTCAAAGATTTCGTTGTCTGATAAACCTAGGGCTTTGAGTAGTACTTGTGCCGATAGTTTGCGGGTTTTGTCGATGCGTACCCACACCAAATCGTTACGGTCTGTTTCAAATTTCAGCCATGCACCCCGGTTAGGAATTAAGCTGGCTGAATATGTTCTTCGTCCGTTTTTATCAATTTCTGATTTGTAGTAAACTCCAGGACTCCGCACTATTTGGTTGACGATGACTCGCTCTGCGCCGTTGATAATAAACGTACCGCGATCAGTCATCAAGGGCAAATCGCCAATGAATACTTCTTGTTCTTTGATATCCCCGGTTTCTTTGTTCAGTAAGCGTGTGGGGACATACATCTGTACTGCGTAGGTGCTATCCCGCCGTTTGGATTCTTCGACGCTATACTTTGGTTCTTTGAGTTTGTAGTTGTTTCCTAAAAAGTGCAGTTCTAGTTTGCCAGTGTAGTCTGTAATTGGGCTAAAGGAGTTTAACTCTTCTATTAGCCCTTCTTCTAAAAACCAGCGGAAGCTTGAACGCTGGATTTCAATCAAGTCGGGTAACAGAAAGGCTGGTTCCATATATGTTTCGTTAGTCATGCCTCTACCTTTGTCAACCTGGTTAAACTACCTTGGAATTAATTCTTAATTCGTGATTCGTAATTTGTAATTTCTCTTCAATTACGAATTACGTTCGCGGAGATTGCCGTAGGCTCTATTATTCAGTTATGAATTACTACGGGGGTAATCACCCTTGATTTGGAAGCAATAAGCTACAAGATACCTCTATAGGCAATTATTTCCACTCTCGGACTATGGTTGAGATACTCTTGATTTTGATTTGCTTTTCTCACTTCCCCTCCAAATGGAGCGTTGATTAATCTGCGCTGGTTCACTTTCTTTGTGTCTTTATAAGACCTCATCTATACTCACAGTGAGATCCCAAATCTGAATAATCCGCGAGATACGGATCTGAATCAGGATGGATTTATTTGGCTGGATTTTACTCACAAGGCTATTACGTTTAAGAATTTTCTATCTATAGGTTCAATACACAAAAATCCACTGCTGCACACAAGTCCCGATTAACTTTTAGGTGGCCACGGTTGGTTATCTACTGAGAGCATCCGCTTGTAGAGATAGATATATGCCCGTATAATTTCGGATTTTATCTGGAGAAATATCACAAATCTTTCATCACGACGGTCAAGTTAATAACAGCGTTTAATAATTAGCTCTCTGAGAATTTACAAATTCTTTCCTTTACCATTATGGCGCAAGTAAAATGTTTTGGAGGGAATAATACTAGCACATTTTTGTCTTCCTCAGTCTGATTTTTTATCAGCCTGCTACAAAATAGTCAGAAGAAAGCAAGGGGGATTGCTTTCTTTAATGCTGAATGAGCCAAGGGCTACAGACCAAATTTGATCTTACTCTATAAGGACAGACGGAATAGTTGGCAAGCATTTTCGGTAGTTTGATATGCAATTGTCTCTACAGTTTCCCCCCGCAACTTAGCTAATTGCTCCGCTACATGACGGACATAGGAAGGTTCATTGCGTTTTTCGCCTCGTTTGGGTACGGGAGCCAGAAAAGGGCAATCTGTTTCAATTAATAGGCGATCGCTACTTACCATAACAGCGGATGCTTGTATGGATTTAGCTTTATTAAAGGTTACTGTCCCACTAAAGCTGATGTAGAAGCCTAAATCAAGGAACCATTGGGTTTCTTCTGGCGTTCCACCCCAACAATGCATCACACCCCGCACTCTTTCTCCTTGACTATTTCGCCATTTTTGCAATACTTCTTTCATCGCCACTGCTGCGTCACGACAATGGATGATCACTGGTAAATTCAGTTCGGATGCGATCGCCAGTTGCTCCTCAAATACTATGATCTGTTGCTCATAGTTATTTGCTTTGTAAAAATCCAGTCCCATTTCCCCTATTGCTACAATTTTGGCATCAGATCTAGCCAGAAATTTGATTTTCTCTGCTGTTTCTTGGTGCCATTTGGCTGCATCTAGAGGATGTAAGCCTACAGAAAAACTGAGTTCAGGATACTGATGGGCTATGGATTGAATACTGGCAAACTCTTCAGGGTGAACACAGGAATGGACTAAACGTACTACTCCTGCTTCTTGCCAACGCGATCGCACAGTTGCTAAATCTGGCTGAAAAAGGTCAAAGTTGAGATGTACGTGGGTGTCTATCAGTTGCATGATTTGTCAGTTGTCAGGTTGCTACTGAACTCTTGACTACACGTTGAGTGGTTTTAGTCTGTGAGCTAATGTTGACTTTTTCCTAGACCCGTTGTTGGGATGAAGCACACCCCGCTTCACAGCTTTATCAATTTTGCTGTAAGCCTCGGACATCCGGGCATCCACCGCTTGTTTTAATTCTGGGGTAGGATTAGCTTTATAGACTTCCACAGCACTAAAGTACTTTTTCATCAGCGTCTTTACCGCTGATTTGTATGCTTTGTTACGCAGTCGGTTACGTTCTGCGATTTCGGCGCGCTTAAGAGCAGATTTTGTATTCGCCACAGTCAATCCCAAAAAGACTATTAATATGTACACACACTACTAGGCTTACTAGTATAGCATCCAAATTGCCAATGTTATAATTTCTGCAAAAAATCTCACAAACAATCTCAAATTGCCATAAGATATAGCAGCGACAACGAAAAGGGTAAAGGTTTTGTCTTGCCCCCAGAACCGACAAGTACCGAATAAATATGGGAAACAGAACAAAACCCTCAACCCCATATGCTGATTTGTGGTCAGAGAATTAACAAAGTCTTCAACTGTAGCGCCTTTTTTAAAATGTGTGAAAAAAGCAGATAACTACTTTTGAGTGCCGTGATAAAATGGTTATTGTAGAAATACCAAGAGATTGAAGGGCTGTGTAAAGAGTCAGACAAGCTCCCATCCGCTAGACTAACAAGCTGGCAGGAATAAAAAAGTCGCTTTTGAGCAAATCATCTGTTGGCAAATCTGGGAGTATCAAAAAAATCCAGGTTAAGCTAGAGAAGAGGGTTAGAATAAGCTTTATCCCCTAGTGGGTCAAGAGCAAAACTAATTCTCAAGCAGAAATATTTATAGTTTTGGCATTGTCCTTACTCCATGCTGCGAATTATTACTCAGCAGGCAGACGTTAGCGCAGAACTGCAACGGATCTGTGAACGTCTCCGACGCGCCGAAGGCGATCGCACCCACGATGAACAATTGCTTCACAAAGAAGCAACGGTGCGGGAAGTGTTGCAAGCAGTGAAACGCCAAGGCGACAAAGCTGTATTGCATTACACTGCCGAATTTGACAACCAAACCCTGAAGCCTGAAGAATTGAGGGTTACAGGTTCAGAACTGGATGCAGCCTACCAACAGGTATCGAAAGATTTGCTCCAGGCGATTCGGCTGGCCAGCAGTCAAATTGAAGCATTTCACCGACAGCGAGTACCAAAAAGCTGGGTACACTTTGGCGATGATGAAGTAGTGCTGGGCAAACGCTATACCCCTGTAGACAGGGCGGGGTTATACGTACCCGGTGGTCGCGCCTGCTATCCAAGTACAGTGCTGATGAATGCGATTCCAGCCAAAGTAGCTGGTGTACCCCGTGTGGTGATGGTAACACCACCTGGCGCAGGCAAGGCGATTAATCCAGCAGTGTTAGTGGCAGCCCAAGAAGCAGGGGTACAAGAAATTTATCGCGTTGGAGGCGCTCAAGCGATCGCGGCCTTAGCCTATGGTACAGAAACGATTCCCAAAGTGAATGTGATTACTGGCCCTGGTAACATCTATGTCACCTTAGCTAAAAAATTAGTCTATGGAACAGTGGGTATTGATTCATTAGCAGGACCAAGCGAAGTGCTGATTATTGCTGATGAAACAGCCAATCCTGCCCATGTTGCGGCGGATTTATTGGCACAAGCTGAACATGATCCAATGGCGGCAGCAATTTTGTTGACAACAGATGCTGGTTTGGCAAAAAAAGTCCAATTAGCCGTAGATAGACAATTAGTAGATCACCCCCGACGGATAGACACAGAAAAAGCGATCGCTCATTATGGCTTAATTGTTGTAGTTGAATCCCTGGCAGCAGCAGCAGAACTCTCAAATGAATTTGCGCCTGAACACCTAGAATTAGAAGTTAAAGATCCTTGGTCTTTAATGTCTCAGATTCGTCATGCTGGCGCAATCTTCCTGGGTTACTCAACACCAGAAGCCGTAGGTGACTATTTGGCAGGGCCTAACCATACCTTACCAACCTCCGGTGCTGCCCGTTACGCTTCTGCCTTGGGTGTAGAAACTTTTCTCAAGCATTCTAGTATTATACAATACTCAGCAACCGCATTGCAAAACGTTGCTGGTGCAATTGACGTACTAGCTAACACTGAAGGGTTGCCCTCCCATGCTGAATCAGTAAGACGACGAGTTGAAGAGTGATTTAGAAGGCATATTTTTTCCTTAATGCACTTGACAAAAGTTACTCCTTAGTTAGTGGTGCTATGTCTGTGATTTTAATAAACTAAAGTAAGGCTCACATTTGGGAAATTAGTTGGTGTTAACACCAATGAAAATCCCTGTGTGATGATTTTAGGGGTCTACTTTTGAGGATAAAAAAGCGGTGTTAAAAACTATTTTAGTAGCTCTGGATGGTTCGGAAATTGCAGATCGAGTAATTCAGACTTTAGATGATTTGGTGCTGTCATCAAACACCAAAGTTATTCTTTGTCATGTATTTCCTACAGCAGAGTCAGAAATAGAATTACCCGCTGATCGTCCTCACCCAGAATCACCCAATGTTTCTTATTTCCACATTGAAAAGCATCTGCAATCCTACCAAGAAAAGTTGCCAGTCAAAAGTGAACTAGAACTTGTAAATGGTGATCCTGCCGATGAAATTGTACGACTAGCTAATATTTATAAAGTAGACTTAGTTGTGATTGGTAGTCGTGGTTTAACTGGGATGAAGAGAATTGTTCTGGGTTCTGTTAGCACTCAAGTCATGGAAGAAGCTAATTGTTCGGTATTGGTGGTAAAACCAGGTAAGTAATTTAAAAATTAGGATTTGATATTTTTTGACTTTATTGAAGTTGACATAGTTGTCTTTTTGAAAAAATTAGGTAGTGAAAAGTAACCGTTTAGGGGGGGTAAGAGAGTGAGGAGGGAAGCCACTGCGTTGCACGGGTTTCCCACCCTGATTATGCTTTATTAAGGGAACACCAAAAAATAAATTACCCAAAAATCGTAGGGTGGATTAGCGCAGCGTAACCCACCCTACAAATTGGGGATTTTTCTATTTGGAAGTCCCTAAAGTTTTCAACTTAGTTAATCAAAAATTAGTAACCGTCACACTCAGCCCAGAATCAAGCCGAGGAACCTTTAAATACTCAACTGGTTCAGCATTTTGACTCATTGGATCGTTGACTGATGGACATGGTTGAAAAAAAGTGTCTGGATTGTTGATGTACTTCAGAGGGTCAATTTTTTTGCA
Source organism: Anabaena catenula FACHB-362 (assembly GCF_014698735.1). GTDB lineage: Bacteria > Cyanobacteriota > Cyanobacteriia > Cyanobacteriales > Nostocaceae > Anabaena > Anabaena variabilis_A. The sequence goes on along the minus strand of NZ_JACJTQ010000031.1, from coordinate 10,848 downwards.
TTCTGGATCGCTTACCCTGAAACCTGAATCGGCACTGAATTCAGAGACATTATTCCACTTACTGTTAATTGTAGCTGGTTCAGTCACTAAATCTGCCGCCTGATTGCGTTGATTTGTGATAGCAGACACAGGTTTCGGTTTAGCATCAGCACGGGGAGTGATAGCGATGCCTGCGGCTGAGATTGCACCAATCACAATGGCTAAGGTGAAAAGAGAAAATTTCATAATTCACTTGATTAAGATTTAAGACTAGTGAAAAACTTACAATTAGCTAAGTGTAAATATTGAATATGCCAGATTAGTTTAAACCATATTGCCAGTTTGGGATTGCCAGTTTGGGCTGGAACGGATCAGGTTGGGCGCTATTTTATTTTTCAAACTCCATTAAACTTTAAAATTCTTAATCCCACTATCTTCCTCCTATTGCTGACAGAAGTCCCATAATCCAATAGGCTATTCTAAAGTGGCAATTTTACACAAGCGTCATATTTAAGCCTATTTTACCCTATTTTAGTTTTGACTAAACTTTTGCAAGTAGGGTGAGGGGTAAGGTTTAGAGATGTTGGCATGATTCTCAACGTGACAACGTGCAAAATTTTCTTACACACAATCATCACTCAGTCTTCTATAACAATCTGTAACGAAAAATGCCTCTTAAAATTGTTCAGAACTTTGATAGTAGTTTTACACTCGCACCTGAAGCTAAAGAAACTCTGTTTAAATTATTAACGGGTGAATCATTCTTAAGCCAAATTTGTCAAAATTTGCAATGGGAAAAAGTAGAATTTACAGAACTGCTTTTTCAGCCAATTCCCTACAGTTTAGAGACACCTAAAGGGATGCCCGCAGAATTTGAACAATATCATGTATCTAGTGAATACACCATCATTAATATACCACCTAACTTTATGTTTAATGCGAAAATTTTCCGACCTAGCCGCCTTTGTGCAATTTACAAAAAAATTGCTTAACAAAGCAATCATGAAAATATATTTTGCTTCAAGAGTAGGTCACAAAAAAATGATCCAATTTTGTGGGGTATGTCGAAAAGCCTGATATTGAATTTGGACGCTGATCAAAGCCAATTTTAAAATAAGTAATTGGATATTGTTTATTTAAAAGTTTCCAATTCCAATTACACCCATGAAGAGTAAATTTTGAATTTCCATTATGACTACTGAAACAAATATTCCTACTTTAGCCAGTTTAGAATATGTAACTTACATCGATGAAAATGGTGAATTACCAGAGAATTTTAATGGCAAAATAGGAGTCTACGCTATTTTCGATCAAGAAAAAAATCTCCAATTTGTAGGTTATTCCCGCGACGTTTATCTTAGTCTCAAGCAGCATTTAGTCCGTCAACCCAAACATTGTTATTGGGTGAAAGTACAAACTATTGAGCGTCCTAACCGCACAATTTTAGAAAATATTGAAACTGCTTGGATTGATGAGAATGGAAGTATTGATTTGAGAAATGTAGAAAATAAAGAAAAATGGACTAATCCTATTAATGCGAAAGAACTAATGACAACCGAAGAACAAACTAATTATCTAAATCAACTCATAGATGATATAGATAAAATTAAACTTATTAAAAATGTGGCGCGGCGAGTTGAAGCAGAAATTTTAGCCGTATTAACAGCACGAGGTGTAAAAACTCAAATTCGCTTTAATCCTAAATTAAAAGAACAAGGATTACTGGATTTGAAATAAGGATAAACTCAAATTTGGGTGAATTAGGAATATTTTCCCAACTGAACAATTTAAATTAACCGAAGTTTTGATTTTTATGAACCCATTGGCGGCAAATATCAGAAAAACTACGGTAAGCTGGATACATGAACTACGAAATAGCCCGTAAACTACTCATAGACCAAACAACGGACGATGACAAATCAGATGCGTTGTTAAATCATCTAAAACAAGGAAAACTACCTGTACCAGGTCAAATTACCTCAATATTATTAGCCTTAAAAGTGGTGTTTGAAACCCTGAAAGAAAGTCCTAGCTTAGATAAAGAACTAGCATTTGCCTTATATAAATTAGGTATTAAAGCTTTGCAGTTATTTGCTGCCGGACGCAAAGCAGGTGTTGACTGGCCACCACTACTTAAAGAAGATTTGCAACGCATTTCTCTAGCAGCAGAAAGTATCTTTTCCGGCACATGGGAAACCCTACCCGCTGGAAGTAAGCTAAAGGATGAAGGATGAAGCAGCTAAAGAAAATACTGGGTTTATCCTTCAAACTTTTTACTTTTAACGGGTTCTGAGTTCTGCTTCTAACTTATCCAAGTCAGATTTAAGAAAAACTGTGATTTGACCACTTAAAGCCTTACCTTGCCTGGGTTGAGCAATTTCTACCCAATAGGCATAGCGATCGCCTAGCCGTAATTCTCCCTTCAATGCCTCTCGGATTGGGGTTTTTGCCAAACGTGCCTGATTAATTGCACTTTGGTTAGGATACTGGTAAACCACTTGGGCGCGATTATAGTCTTGGTAAACATCCAAGCTATAAATTACCCGCAAAGATTCCTGAAGACGCTGAAGTGTCACACCATTAACACCATCATACATACTCATCCGCTCAGTACGAATTGTGCTGCGGTCTTTAGTAAATGAGACCTTACCCGGAGGTAATACGGACGCTTGAAAAGTGAATCTTTGGGCGGCGGTATCACTTTTACTGACAAACAATCGCTCCCCACTTCTAGGACGAAGCGTCGAATGGGCTTGAATCCAGGTTGTTACTTCTTCTGTACTTTCTCCTGGTAACGCCTTAGCCAGAGAATTTAAGAGTATTTCCCCCGATAACCAAGGAATTAGAGAAAAAGGCAAAATTAAAAAGTTACGCAGAGATTTTTTTAGCATTTTCTGATTTAGGAATGACATTACAATTCCCCATTGGGAGTGAACAACAACGGGTTAACCATAGTTTTCCCAAGTTTTCCATAGCATTAAACTTTATCTCAAGATTGATATTTTCGTCAGGGCGGCAAAGCTAAAATAATCACCACTAACAGGGTAGCATTGCTACCTTAATTACCTGACGTGCTTTCATATCAGCAAAAACTTGTTCTAAATCTTTTAATGGCCGCTGTTCACTAATTAGTAACTCAAAAGGAATCTTCCTACTAGCGATGAGTGACAATGCAGCCCGTACATATTCAGGTGTATTGTGAAATACACCTTTTAGGGTTAATTCACTATAATGTAGCTTTTCCGTATTTACAGTAATTGTTGTATCTTTGGGACAGCCACCAAATAAATTTACAGTCGCACCAGGACGGGCGCAAGCGATCGCTATTTCCCACACACTCGGAACGCCCGTAGCCTCTATCACCACATCCGCACCCCAGCCTTCAGTTAATGCCTGAACTACACCAGGAATATCCGCCACTTGATGATAATTAAAAGTTTGGGATGCACCCAATTTTTTGCCAATTTCTAGCCTTTGGTCATTACCTCCCCACAGCAAAACCTCTGCTTTTGCCGCTAAAACCGCCACAAACATCAGCCCAATTGCCCCATCTCCCAAGACAACTACCCGGTCTTGAGGTTTGACTTGAGAACGGGCTACCCCATGCAATACACAGGCTAGAGGTTCCGTCATTGCTGCCAATGCAAAGGGTAACTCATCGGGAAGCCGCAACATATTCTGCTGCACAATCGGTGCGGGAATTTTCAGATATTCGGCAAAAGTGCCATTATTCCATGTCAAATTTGGACAAAGGGAATATTCTTGACGTTGACAAAAAAAACATTTCATGCATGGGGCAGAATTATTCGCGACAATGCGATTTCCAACCTGCCAATTAGTTACACCAGTACCCACAGCCACAATTGTTCCCGCAGCCTCATGACCAAATAACGTAGGGGGAGTCAACATTTTCGCATGGCCACCACGTCGCCAGACCTTTAAATCCGTACCACAAGTAGTAGCTGCCCCTACCTGAATTACCACTTCCCCCTCTGCTGGAATTGGTTCAGGGACTTGTTCTAGGCGTAAATCTTCCTGTCCATAAAGTAAAGCTGCTAACAAAGCTGTTCACCCAAGAATGAAGCTGCCAACTGATTTTACAAAAAAACGCGCCAACTATGAAATTCTCCCCTGTCCGCTACGGTAGATTACGACATTCGTGAAGTACAGCAGGAAAGAATTAACCGCACATAGAAGAGGATTGGACGCAGATAAATTTGTACCTGACTCTTTTAAGAAACAGTACCGAGTACCGAGTGTGGGGAGTAAAGTACTCAAGAAAATTTTGTTTCTTTCATTCATAGCGAGCGGCAGCGCCGCTTGTGCAGTTGCTACTAAGAAACGCTATGATATCTGTCTTACCTTCTTAAATTCAGCAATGCGTTTTGGGAAAATCCCTGTAAACCGAATCAAAAAATGATTTTCCTCAACAGCCGATTTTTTCATGACTTTGGCATAAATATCTGGTGCTTCCGTAGACAGTGCTGTTTCTGTTAATAACTTAAGTTTGAGATTACTTAATAGCTGTAAATCCAAGTTAGAGCGTAGTTGTGCGCCGTTATCTGACAGTCCAACGATTGCACCTGTAAATATTTTGCCATCTACGTGTTTGCCATGTAAAACAATAAATTCAACAGGTAATTCTTCACTTAAAATATCTATATTTTCATTAATTTTTGGCAAAAATAGATTATATTTTGCACCAATACCACCTATTTCATAAACAGTGATGGGATGTTTTATGCCTTTGGGTTCTACCTGTAATTGATTATCAATTCTCAAATCAATATTGGCATCTTTCCAAGTATGCTCAGAAATGAGAATCTGTCCTCCCACCGTATATGATTCAATCCGAGCAGCTAAATTCACATGACTGCCAATAACTGTGTATTCAGCGCGTTTTTGGGAACCAATATTTCCAGCTACAACTTCACCTGTATTAATGCCAATTCCCATTTCTAGAATTGGGAGATTCATTTGCTGATTTTTTGCATTTACCTGTTGCATAGCCAACTGCATAGCCACAGCACAAGCGATCGCTCTTTGAGAATCATCTTCACGACTAATAGGCGCACCAAACATCACCAAAATCCCATCGCCCATAAAATCATTAATCGTACCTTTGTGCTGATTAATCACATCTGTCATCACTTCCAGATAAAGATTCAGAATTTTCACCACCTGTTCAGGGGGAAATTCTTCCGAAATTGCCGAAAATCCTCTAACATCAGACACTAGAATTGTGACTTTTCTGCGTTCTCCTCCTAGCTTCAAACCGGAAGGAGTTTCTATTAAATTAGCGACCACTTCTTCTGTGAGGTAACGCCCAAAGGTTTTTTGCAGACTGGCAGCACTATGGGCAATATACTGAGTAATAGCTATGGTCGCTCCTGCTAATCCTAAAGCTGGTGGCACTATAGGAATCCACCATCCAACTAAAAACCCCAAGAAGCAGCAACCCATTAAAGCAGTACCAGCTACAGAAATGCTGACAGTAATCAAAAAGATATTGTGGCGTTGCTGCCAAGATAATATAGCGCCAATAGTTGACCACAGCAAAATCCACAGCCATTCAAAAGGCTCATTTCCAGACTTAATTAGTGGACGACCATCTAGAGCCGAACTCAAAATTTGACTAGTTAAATTAGCATGAATTGTTACACCTGCCATCCGTTCTGGCGCGGCAAAGACTTTACTACTGTAGGGTGTAAAAAAAATATCTCTCAAACTCTCCGCAGTTGAACCAATTATTACTACCTTTCCCCGCATCAAATCTGGTTCAATACTGTTTTCTAGAACTGCGGTGAGGGAAACTTTGGTAAACTGCTTGATCCGTCCCCGGTAGTTCAATAGTACTTGGTAGCTGCCGGCATTTACCCCGACATAACCACCATCATTAGCTTGGAATCGGGGAAAAATCCCCTTACCTAATTGTAAGTAATTTGGGTTAGTGGTAGCCTCTTTCTCTGTAATTCCATCAGATGCTAAATACGATAATGCTAGTTTCAGACTAAAACTTTCTATGAAATTATCATCATCTGAAAACAGGTAGAGCATTCCTCGACGAACTTTACCATCTCCATCTATAGGTACATCATTTCCCCCTACTTGCTGACGTTGCTTCAATATAGGTGGTGGTTCCACGGGCGAACTATCAACGCTCTCAAGAACTTTTTGCACTCCTATCAAATTGGGGGTAGACTCAAATACCTTCACCAAGTCTTGATGACCAGGATTGACAACTAAGTTGCGATAAATATCTAAACCGATCGCTCTGGGTTGTTGTTGCTTAATCTTATTTAATAAGCTGGCAAGTACGCCATCAGAAATAGGCCAACGCTTCTGTTTTTTGATATCTGCTTCATTAATTTCAACTATAACTATGCGGTTATCAACTGGCTCTTGTGGACGAAGCAAAAAAAATTGATCCAAGGCTGTCAATTCTAGAGACTGAAGCAATCCACTCAAGCGTAAGGCGATCACAATAAATGTGACATTGGGAACAGCAATTAAAACCCCACGCCATTCCCATATTCGCTGTTTCAGCTTTTCCCACATAACAGTCAGTTATTCATTCTTGGTCTGACAAGAATCGAGTAATGGCTCAGATAGGATGTCATTTAATCCCACTGATGTCAATAATTGTCTCCAATTTAGCTTGACTACTAAGTCATTTGGCTGAGTACAGCGTAACTCTACTGAAGTAGTCAGAGCTTCATGCCAAATACCGGATTCTGCGTAGATAGTTGGTAGTTGGCGTGCGGTTGCTTTGTCCAGGGCATCTGATAAGGGTAAGTCTGCTTGGATACGTTCTACCAAACCCTCTACATAAGGATTGTTACTAGAGTCTTCACCATCACAAATTATTGTTAGATACCAGCGGTAAGCTTTACCTACGGGTAATTCAGGTGTATTTTTAGGTAGGGTAAAGCTAAAAATTCCTGGTTGTTCGGGAAGCTTTATATCTGTTTCATAAAATGGTTGTTCATCTCCATTTGTCTCGATAGTAAACTGGGCGGTTTTGACTGGGAGAGTAGACACAGACCAATAAAATGTAGGATGCCCATTTAAAGTCAGCCCTAATTTATCGGCAGGGATTAAGGGAGTTATTTCTTGTTTGCCTTGGAGACATGAGGCACTACGGGTGGCAGCACCAACTGTTGGGGGATTTAGATCTTTTCCTCTTTGCGGCTTAAATTTCTGACTAATTTGCCAAGTTTTTGGTGTTGGGTGTGACTGAGCTAACACTGATGCCGTGGTAGTATACGCAGTTAAAGAAACCATCAGTAAACACAAAGATGCCTGGAGCCATTTCATGATTATTTACCCCTTGATTATTGTTTGATACTCCCCTACTTAGATTTGAAAGTATTTTGAAAGTATTTTTAACTCATTAAGAGTCTATAACTTTCCACTAGTTTCACCAACTGCATATTATGGAATACAGCGTAATCTTAATGTTTTACGAACCAGCCTTGATTCTTTGATAATTTTTTATATACAAGGGTTAAAATCTTGCAGACGTAAATTTTCTGAGGGAGAGTTCCCTCTTATAGTCTCAAATTGATTACTCAGTCACAAAATTTCAATTACTTAAAGCGATCGCGGCATTTTGTCCACCAAAGCCAAAACTCAAGCAGAGTATCCGCTGCATTTCACTATCTCTTGCTGTTGTGACGAAATTTAAATCAAATTCTGGTTGCTGCAAACCCACGCAAGGTGGAAACTTTTTATACTTTAAACCCATGAGCGAAAAAGCCACACCCAAGGCTGCTGATGCTCCTAATGTATGCCCTGTAGCACCTTTGGTGGAACTAATGGCTACTTCAGGGGTAAACAATTGCTGAATTACCTGGCTTTCTATATGGTCATTGAGGAGAGTAGCTGTACCATGAGCATGAATGTAGTCTATATCTGCTGGCGTTAAGCTACTACGTTCTAAACATTGCTTGATGGCTGCGATCGCACTCTTGCCTTCTGGTTCGGGCTTGTTAGCATGATATCCGTCTGCCGTCAAGCCAAAACCGAGAATTTCCCCATAAATCTTGGCTTGGCGTTGCTTTGCCAATTCCGCAGATTCGAGGACAAATACAGCCCCACCTTCACCTAGTACTAAGCCTTCTCGGTGTAAATCAAAAGGATAAGCGCCTGTTTTTGCCAAAGCACCCATTTGCTGAAATCCAGAGATGGTGAGCGGTGTAATGGGTGCTTCTAATGCACCAGCGATCGCTCGTTGATATTGCCCAGTTTTAATCCCAAAAGCGGCTTGAGAAATTGCCCAAATTCCTGTAGAACAAGCCGCCATTGGTGCTAACACAGTCCCTGTTGCCCCGATTTTTCTGGCTACAGCGATCGCATTCATGTGCGGTAAGGTATTCAACCAATTTTCTAAATTTAAAGGTTTTTGGCAGGCATTTTGACCATACATCTGCTGTGCCAACTGCTCCCAATCTGATTGATAACTACGACTAGAACCAATTACCACAGCGCAGTCAGGTAGAGGTGCGATTAATTGGGCATCTCGCAAAGCAGAAGTAACAACCATCTGAGTCAGCGTATTCAAATCAGATGGTTGTTGAGCAATTAAGCCTAAAGGAATTATGCCCAGTTCTGGAAAAGGTTGATGTAATTTAATGCCCGTTTTACCCGCTAACAAATTTTGCCAGCTATCTTCTAAGCTTTTGCCTAAAGCGGAAACTAAACCAATACCAGTAACAACAACCTTCACACAATTCGTAATTCGTAGTTCCTAATTCGTAATTTTTAGGGCGTATTGCAATACGCCCCTATTTACTACTGAGGAGTTTTCAGGTTTTCTGCACCTTGGGTGACTTTAGCAGAATCGATGGTATCGCCCTGCTCGATTTTGTTAACTACATCAAAGCCTTCGGTGACATGGCCAAATACAGCATAGCTACCATCTAAGAATCCCTGATCCGCTAGGGTAAAGTAAAACTGAGAAGAAGCTGAATCAGGCATTTGCGATCGCGCCATTGCTACCGCTCCTTGCTTATGCTGTAACTCAGGCTGCTCAGTAATAGTCTTACCGTAAATGGGGTCTTTCGCACCTTTTGGCTTAATTTCTAAGGGTATACGGCGTTCAGTCCCAATTTTGGGGTCTATATAGCCACCAGTTCCATTTCCTTTAGGATCACCACCTTGAGCCACAAACGGTTGAGGTTCACGCACAACGCGATGAAATTTCAACCCGTCATAAACACCCTTCTGCACTAAATCAACGAAGTTGCCAGCAGTGATTGGCGCATTAGTACCATCTACTTCGATGGTAATTGGTGAGCCTTTAACTGTCATCACCACAGTAGCTTTACCTTCGAGCCGTGGTAAATCTTTCATTCCCGGAATACTCTCACTACTAGTTTCTGATACTTTTGTTGCTTCAGTAGTTGACTTGGGGCTTGCCTCAGTTGCCTTTGAGGTAGCTGTCGAAGAGGGAGATGTATTAGAAGCTACGTTCTCTGCTGAACATCCCCCCAACATCAGACCACCAATCATCAACAGAGCAACCAAAAATTGTGAAAATTTTAATCGCATTGCCAGTTACTGACTCAACCAGAGTATCTTAGCTTCTCTTGGCAATTTTAGATTTTGGATTTTAGATTTTAGCTTGAAAATTCTCATAGTCATGCTATTGCATAGGGTTAAAACAATAGATGGCATCAGAATTTTGTGTTCTCAGAAGGTAGATTTTCGATTTACCATCAATCCGAAACCTGATCCAAAATCCAAAATCTAAAGTCTAAAATTTACAATCCTTCTAAAGGTACTGCCAAAAATCTTGCCAACTCAGCACCTTGAGTTTCCAAATCAGCTAAAGATAATGGTTGACCTACGCGTGTCAGGGGGATGTCTCTTCGTCCCTTAACTCTTAGATAAAGTGCGCGTTGGGGATTTAAACCTTCTTTAATAGAGATACGCACAGATTGCACATCTTGGATGCGATTTTCAATCTCAATTTGGCGGTTTTTACCAGGAAAACCCCAGCGGAAGATTTTGAATTTGCCAGTTTCCTGATTAAATTCGTTGTACCCCCCACCAACATCCCATAAAATCACTAACCACAGGTATGAAGCTAACAGCACGCCAGCTGTACCGTATAACCCCATTACCAATCCTTGAGGGACAAAAATCAGTTGAGTTGCATCAGTGACTATGAGTAAATTAACTTTGAGATAGCTGGAGATACCAGCCAGCAAAAAACCACTTGCTCCCAAAGTAACGATAGTTGCCCACCAGTAGTTGCTAAACCGACGAGAACCGAGAACGTTTTGATGCAAGAGGCTATCGCCTTTATTAATCGTTGTTGATGCCGTCATGGAACTACCTTGGCCTGTGAGATATTCTCTCTCAAAGTCTGCCACTTGAGCAGTGTGTATTGCAAGTTGTAAGATTATGAGAAAATCTGTGTCAAATTGTTAAAATTCTGATATTCATATATTTATATAGTTTTAAATACCTGATTACCTTCCACGTCTACAGCACAAACCCTGACGAATGTGGTAAGTTAAGAATCATTAAGTTACTACAAGCTAGATTACTAGTGACTGGTACGTGTTAATGGCATAATCCTGAGAAATACCCAACTACTCACGTTGTGAATTCTCAGCATTTTAGCTGCTTGTAAAGGGCTAAGAGTGTCAAAAAAAACGTTGAATTCCTCGCGGCAGTTGCTCATGGGATTTGATTCCCAGATTGCACAGCCTTGAAAACGTGGCAATTTTAGTAAAAAAGAGGATTGTAGTTCAATGACCATCGCAGTTGGACGCGCCCCGAGTAGAGGGTGGTTTGACGTATTAGACGACTGGTTAAAGCGCGATCGCTTCGTATTCGTAGGTTGGTCAGGAATATTAC
>NZ_JACJTQ010000030.1 GCF_014698735.1 Anabaena catenula FACHB-362 | reverse complement strand
GTGAGGATTGCTCTGAATATATTCAAATATACTGCCCATAACGTCTTACCAAAAAATACACTTTTATATTCTTATACCATAATTTAATTCTTTTTCGGAGATGTCTATTTGTGATGCTCCCATGCGGCTAGTATTTCAATTAGCTTCCTGCGAAAACCTTCCCTATATGTTTGGTGATATGGGTATTGCTCAAATTCTGCAATGCAAAACGCATAAAGATGAGTTTGCCTTTGTTTGGTCTGGCTGCTAAGGAAAAGGCCAGAAAAAATCATTATTTTCTTGTTCAATCATGATTCCATTTTTGTTGCCTTTGATGCTGTTGGCTAGTCCAACTCTGTTCATTCTATGGGGTGCTTTTAATCGTTTGGGGTTTATTTGGAGTCTGCTTTTAATTCCAGTCGGTGGGATGGTTGGGTTTATACTGATGGCGATCGCTGGGGCTTCTTTTTATGGGTTTATAATCTGGCTGGATGATCGTAAAACTGGTCTACCGGAAGCGGGATCACTGGGAGCGTTTGTTGGCAGGGGTATCATGAGTTTAATCATAATGGTTTTATTAGGCTGGATTGGCTCAGGAATCAGTGCTTGGTTGGTTTCTAGCTATTTGGTAAATTAGGCTGACCGATGAAAGCTGCTGTAAATCATAATTGTTAGCCTAAAATCAGTAAATAAACAAATTTTAAAAAGCTAAGTAATATGGTTAAAATAATTACACGAAATTACGTTGGTAAAGAAAATGTCTATGACATTGGGGTTGAGCGTGACCATAATTTTGCTATTAAAAATGGTTTAATCGCCTCTAATTGCTTCAACAAATCTCACTCTACAGCCTACGCTTACGTAACTTATCAAACTTCATACTTAAAAGCCAATTACCCATTAGAATATATGGCAGCACTGTTAACAGCTAACAGTGGTGACACCGATAAAGTGCAGAAATATCTTAACAACTGCATGAGTATGGGTATTCAGATAGATCCACCAGATATTAATCGCTCTGGGTTGGATTTTACACCCGCAGAAGGGAAGATTTTATTTGGATTTTCCGCAGTGCGTAACGTGGGACAAAATGCGATCGCGGGGATTTTAGAAGCCAGAGCAGAAAGCGGAGAGTTTAAATCCCTGGGCGATTTTTGCGATCGCATTGATTTACGTGCTGTTAACCGTCGGACTTTGGAATCACTGATTCAATGTGGAGCCTTTGACAAAATTGAATCTAACCGCCAACAATTAATTCGAGACTTAGAATTAGTCTATGATTGGGCGCAATCTCGCGCTAAAGATAGAGCCAGTGGACAGGGAAATCTATTTGATTTAATGGGTGGTGGATTTGCAACTAATAATCATCAACCAGCTAAAAATGCTTTTGAATCTGCTCCCAAAGCTGAACCAACTCATGATTTTCCACAACAAGAAAAATTGCGATTAGAAAAAGAACTATTAGGCTTTTATGTATCGGCTCACCCACTCAAAGACATCAAGCAATCCTCTTCACTGCTTGCACCAATTAACCTTGCACAGCTAGGGGAACAAAAAGAGAATATAATGCTTTGTGCCGTTGTCATACTTAATAATGTCAAAAAAGTGGTGACTAAAAAAGGTGATCCAATGGCGATTTTACAAATAGAAGATTTAACTGCATCATCAGAAGCAATTGTCTTCCCCAAAAATTATGAACGTGTTAGTTCACTATTGAAAGTTGAGGACAGATTAATCATTTGGGGTAAAGTAGACCGACGCGATGAGCAAACTCAATTTATAGTGGAAGACGCAGAACCAGTGGAAAAAGTCCAGATGGTAATGGTTGAATTAAATCCACAGGAAGCAGGTACTATTGAAGTCCAGCATCGACTGCGATCAATTCTAAAGGAACAATCAGGAGATAAAGATAAAGCCAAAGTACCAGTAATTGGCATTATTCAAGCAGGAAACAATCGTCAACTCGTGCGATTCGGAAAGCAGTTTTGGGTACAAGATTCAGCCACAACCAAGCAAGTCCTACAAAACGCTAGATTTAATGCTCACGTCAAGCAACTGACAGATAATTAACGTAAGTTGCTAGTTAGGAATAGGAGAGGATGCGGGGACGCGGGGACGCGGGGACGCGGGGAAAGCGGGAAAGCGGTATTAGCGACTTGGGTTAATTAGTAATTCACAATTTGTCATAAAAATCGTCATCTCCAATATTGATGTAAAAGTTATGCTAGTTAAATTGAGAAAAATATCAATCAGAGAAAAATTGAGGTAAATATTAAGGTGTTAAGAACACTTTTGTTGATTACCATTGGATTCTTACCGTCCCTATTCTCCTTGTGGGTGATTCGCAAAACCCAGACGCGGACACGCGCACGCACCAGACAAATAGCTCTCAACTATTCACAGATGCAACCCTACATCCGACCTGTTGAGGGCGATTGCGCGGAGCGCAGCACCGGAGGTGATCGCTACTATCTAGAAGGTGTAGGCTATTTAGTAGGCGATATTAGTTGCCAATTTAATGCTCGCTCTGGTTACATCCGTTGTGCTGTCAATCCTAGCGGTCCCTGTCAAGACTGCCGTTACTATGAACCCAAAGAATTAGCTAGTACCGCAGGGTAGAATTAAAAATTGAAAATTAAAAATTTAAAAAGCTGATGACACAAGCTTTATAGGAATTTTTAATGGTTAGTTGACTTATGCAGTTGTCTACTCATAGTCAAAAACGGGCTTAAAACATCAAAATTTTGAATAATTACGACTAAATTAGCCGATACTTTTTATCGCTGCTAATTTATATATTCTCAATTCCAAATTGACAGGTAATGTATGAATTTGATGACAATCTACTTTTATAGCACTCGTGAGGAATATGGTTGTTTTTCTAATTTCTCACCACATGGCTTTACCCTAGATGATTTATATTGGACTACCAGCGAACATTACTTTCAAGCACAAAAATTTATTGGTACATCCCATAGCGAACAAATTCGCCTCGTCAAAACACCAAAGGATGCAGCAAGAATGGGCAGACAAAGAAATCGTCCCCTGCGTTCAGATTGGGAACAAGTGAAAGACGACATCATGCGGAAAGCATTGCTATGTAAATTTTCCAGCCACTCAGATATTCGAGAGATTCTCCTTTCTACAGGCAATCAAAAACTAGTTGAAAATTCGCCCATAGACTATTATTGGGGATGTGGATCTGATGGTAGTGGTAAAAATATGCTGGGCATAATTTTAATGGAAATAAGGGAGCTACTACGCAATAGCTAATACCTACTCTAGAAACATTGTTAATTTTCAAGTAGGATCAAGTATAATATTATTATTCCTGTCAATCTTTAACCTAGTTAATTTGTAAAATAGGTATGTAATAGGTTGTTGGGAAAATCATAAAATTTAAAGTAGTAATCCCCGTATTAGGAGTATAAATACTATGTCTACATTACAAAAAGTCAAGAAATATTACAAATGGTTCTGGGATGTCACTCTTGGCGGTGACTATGATGCTTGGGGTACTAGTACCTACTTTATGGAAATTGGTGGGGATTTATATGCCCGCAGACAAATAGAAGTTTATGAAAATGGCAACGTATTATTCTATGATAGTAGCCATTTTTCCGATAATCATGGGATGCTATGCGATAAAAAAATAGATGATGGAAATATCGAAGAATTTGAAATTTCCAAAACCGAATTTGAACAAGTATGGCAAAGCAAAACTCCCATTAATAAATGACAAAATGAGAGGGTAACAAGAAAAACTTATTACTCATGATTAATAGGTCTAAGGCAGGGTTTTTGTCCTAATTTGTTTTAGCTTCATATAGTCAGGATAAAAACTATGAGGCTAACCACTGAATGCTGAGGAATGAATTACCTTTTGTATAAGTAAATGCCAGTCGCTACACAATCTTTTCGTGTCGATGATCTCCTAGTGCAGATTTACAACTCTGAAGCAGAAATGGCGCAAGATGTTGCCAAAATCGCACAGCAGTATTTACAGCAACTACTTCAGCAACAGGATACAGTTGCTGTATTATTAGCTACAGGAAACTCTCAACTTAAATTTCTCGATGCTTTAATCGCCTTAGGTGGGATAGATTGGTCAAGAACGACCTTATTCCATTTAGATGAATATTTGGGAATTACAGCTGACCATGCTGCTAGTTTCCGGCGTTATTTGCGGGAGCGTGTCGAGCAACGGGTGTTTCCTAAAGAATTTTACTACATAGAGGGTGATACATTAGAACCTATAGCAGAATGCGATCGCTACACAAAACTTCTGCAAGCTCAACCAATTGACTTATGCTGTCTTGGTGTAGGCGAAAATGGACACTTGGCTTTTAATGACCCAGCAGTAGCCAATTTTCAAGATCCCGCTAAAGTTAAACTGGTAAAACTTGATAAAGTAAATCGTCTCCAACAAGTAAATACAGGACAGTTTCCCAATTTAGAAGCCGTCCCCCAATACGCATTTACTGTTACTATCCCCATGATTTGTGCAGCTAAGAAAATCATCTGTCTAGCACCAGATACACGCAAAGCAAAAATAGTAAAAGAGATATTGCATGGGTCTATTACCACAAATTGTCCGGCTTCTATTTTGCGTAAACAACCTCAAGCAACCTTATGTTTAGATGTAAATTCTGCTAACTTGTTATACAGCAGGGAACAGGGAATAGGGAACAGGGAATAGGGAATAGGGTTGAAACTCTCTTGTTATATGGCTTTGTTCTTAAATTTTGTACCTCTTGCGACCTGAAATCTGCTGTAATTTATTTTATTCATTTTTATTTTATTCATTTTTAATTTTTAATTTTTAATTCAGTCATTATTGAGCTTCCAAGCAGACAAGCAAGCTTCCAGATGGGAACATTCTTCACATTTAAGTTCTTGTCCAGGATGAACACAGCCGCAGGGAGGATTTACAAAACATTCATCAGGATGTTTAGGAATCCAAGACCGTTTAAATATAAAGTATAAAGTTGCTTCCTGTAGACAAACCATCAAATCTTGCACCATAATCAACATACCCTACATAAATGCTGAATTCAAGTTTGCTTTGTTAATACGCAAACATCAGGACATTGTTTATATTGTCCCTATTTTCCCTGACCAAGACAATCATCGCCTCATACTTAAAGCAGATATAATTTTACCCTTGAGAAATATCTTGATAGATAATCAAGCTTTTACCTAGTACACAACTGCGTAAATCAATCAACAATTAAAAATTCCTAAAAAGCTTGTATTATCTGCTTTTTAAATTTTTAATTGTTAATTTTTGGTTGTTTATTCCGAGAAAGCGGTACTGGTATATTTAGTTATGAAACCTGTTTAATGAGCCGACCATCTTCCATATGAATGATACGGTCAGCAATATCTAGAATTCGGTAATCATGAGTGACAATTAAAATAGCACAACTCTGCTCCTTAGCTAGTGCTTGCATGAGGTTAACAACATCTCTACCTGATTTACTGTCTAAAGCCGCAGTAGGTTCATCAGCTAAGACTAATTTGGGATGACTAACTAAAGCACGAGCAATAGCTACACGTTGTTTTTGTCCTCCTGAAAGATCAGATGGGTAGTAATTAACTCTATGTTCTAATTTCACAGCCTGGAGCATAGCTTCTGATTGTTTACGAGCTTCCCATTCAGAAATATTTTGTTGTAGTTCCAGCGACATTTGTACATTTTGTCTAGCTGTCAAGAAATCTAGTAAATTGTGAGCTTGAAAAATATAGCCAATTTGGCGACGCACTTCCACTAACTTTTTATTGCTGGCTCCAAATAATTCCTGTCCAATAAATTTGAGACTTCCCTCTTGCACAGAACGCAAAGCACCAATTAAAGTTAATAAAGTGGTTTTACCCGAACCAGAAGGCCCTGTCATAATCACAATTTCTCCAGAATTAATTGTCAAATTAATGTCAAATAAAATCTGGTCGCGTAATGTGATTTTACCAAAATATTGATTGAGGTTTGAGATTTCTAAAAGGAAGTTTGATTGCAACATTTTTAATCGTGCTAAAAAATTTCTGCTGGATCTACTTTGCGGAGTTTATTCGTCGAGAAAAAGCCGGAAATTAAACACATTAAAATCGCTGATACAAACACTATAAATGCTTTGTTTATATCCATCTGAACTGGTAGTTTAGTTGCATTTTTCGCAACATCATAAAGTCCCAGAGATATAGCAAAGCCGGGAATGTAACCCAAGGCTGCTAAAATCAAAGCTTGTTGAAAAACTACAATCAAGAGATATTTATTTTTAAAACCCATGGCCTTGAGAGTGGCGAATTCCACAATGTGCGTAGATACATTACTATAAAGTATTTGATAAACAACAATGACACCAACAACAAAACCCATAGATACCATCAAATTAAACACAAAACCAATAGGTGTTCTCAGAGTCCAATATTGTTTTTCAAAATCAATAAAATCTTTCCGAGTGATAATGATCACATCTTTCGGTAACTTGGCTGATAAATTTGCCAATACTGCTTGCGGATCTGCATCAGGTTTGAGGTTAATTATACCTATATCTATTTTTTCGGCTGAACGTCCTTCAAAGATTCGCATGAAAGTAGACGAACTAACAATCAAATTTCCATCAACGCCAAAAGACGGCCCAAGACTAAATAAGCCACCGACTTTAACTTTATAACCAACCAAGCCCTGATAACTAAATATTTCCAGATTCATAGGTTGCTTTTGCTGGAAATATTGAGCAATTGGACCAAATTCTGGACGAGAAGCACGGTCAAAAAAAACCTGATCAGGTATTTGCAGTAATTTAAAATTATCCTGAACTTCTGGTAATTTAAAGATTGATTTTACCGGATCAAAACCCAGCACATATATAGGATACTTGCGACCATTAAGCGGATTTTTGAGCTTGGCAAACTGCACATATAAAGGATTAACTGATTCGACACCAGCAAAAGCTAATGTCTGGTATAAACGACTGCGAGAAAAGCTTTGATTAGAAGTCAAAGATTTATACTGAGCGCTAATGATAAATAAATCGCCTTGCAGATTCTTATGTAACTGTGTAGCACTAGCATAGAGAGCATCTTGAAAGCCGATTTGCATAAACATTAAAACAGCAACAAAAGCAATCCCTGCTAAAGCCACAAAAAAGCGCACTCGTTGTTTGGCTAATTGTAGCCAAGCGAGAGGAATATTGAGAATCATGTTTAAAACCTCTGGGAGTCTAGACTATATTTGTCTAATCCTGATTACAGTGTAGGGAAATAGAAAAAACTTTAACCTTTTCCAATTTAAAATTTGAAACTGTTTAACCGTACAGTTTTGACATGGGTATTAATATTAATTACCAACAGAGTTTATACCTTAATTACTACCTGCACCTGTAAATTAGTTAATGCGGCAACTCGTTGGTTATCTGTTGGGTTATCGATGCGAATTTTGACATCTATTATTTTGTTATCCGTATCTGCTCCAGGATTATTATTGAAGATATTTTGTTTGCCAACTTGCAAACCAATATCTGTCACTGTTCCCCCTATATTTCCTGTAAAAGCATCACCAGTAATGATAGCCGACTGACCTAAACGCACTTTTTTAATATCAGTTTCATAGACTTCTGCTACTACATACATTTGGTCAGTGCGACCTAATTGAGCTATACCATTACTACCAATTATTTCTCCTGGCCAAGCATTAATTTTCAGGACTTGACCATCTATAGGTGAGCGGATAGAACTTAAATCTAACTCTGCTTGAGCTTGTTTAACTGATGCTTTTGCGCTTTCAACATCAGCTTGCGCTGCTTGCACATCAGTGGGACGAATTTCCTCAATACTCCTAAGTCTAGCCTGACCTTCCGTTAACTGTTTTTGAAGAGTTTCTACAGTTCGGTTGAGGGCAGCTTTGGCTTCATTGAGTTGCTGTTGTACTGTATCCCTTCGCAAGCGTTTGGTATCTGTATCAGAAGCGGAAATAGCACCCTCTTGATATAATTTTTGATATCGCTGATTCTCTGTTTCTGCATTTTGCAACTCAGCTTCTAGACGAGCAATTGTTGCCTTTTGGGTAGAATATTCTCCGCGCAATTCAGCCTCTAAGCGAGCAATTGTTGCCTTTTGAGCATAAATATCACCTTGTTTTGCTCCTGCTTCTACTTGCTTAAGACTCGCTTGGGCAACTTGTACTTGTCGTTTGGCTTTTTCTAAGGCGGCAATATTAGGAGCGTAACTATCAAGAATTGCTACCACTTGTCCTTGTCGGACTTTGTCACCTTTATTGATCAGAAGTTTGGCAACTCTAACACCTCCCCCTTCAGAATTTGGTGCCGACAATCGAATAATTTCTCCTTGAGGTTCTAAACGTCCTAATGCAGCAACAGCAGTCACTGTAGGAGTAGAACTGCTAGGAGGAATTGGAGCATTTGATTTAGATGTAAAATGAAATCGTGAAAAGCTGTAGATAGATACTGCAACAGTAGCTACAGATGTAGCAATTGCCAAAGTTATCGATAACCAACCTACAGGTTTTGTTAATGACTGCTTGTCTTTGTGTACCATAATTTTGCCTTTTAAATTAGCAATTAGCACGTCGTTTAGCTCCCCCGCAGGGGTTGACATAAATTCTTTATCTCTTTAATTGAGACAAAGAAGTACACTCGATAGCATTCCCTGATAACGTCGGTTCGATTCGGTTCGATTAAATTCGATTCGATTCGATTTGATTTTAAATATTTGGCAAATTTGGCAAAGATAAAGCTAGGAAGATGGATAAATCATAAAATTATCCATCTGTCCCTGATACCAAATTAGGATAGTTAGTATTGTTTGAGATTTCCATAACAGTCTATGAGTGAAGACAGTTAGTACAAAATCTAAAATCCCAACTTGGTATGAGCTTCATCGACTGTCAGTAGAGCTATTTAGTATTTTTGCACCACTAAGATGCATAGTTATTTATTGAGCATCACTTCTTTTTTCTTTTTGACAATTGCTAAGTATTCGTTGCGAGTTCCATCTACACGATAATGATCACAAATTTGACAGAGTTTGAGGATATCTAATCGGCTGAATACTTTTTGATGCTCAATACCATTGTCGTTGCGCCACCGCCAGAAAGTTGTTCTATCAATCCGGCGATTGCTTTCAGTCCATCTTCGCCGTGATAGAAAATCTACCAATTCGTCTTCATAAAATGAGTAGCCTTTTGGTAATTTGAGAAGTTCTTCTCTCAACTCATTTAGCGGTATGAGTGGATCTAGTTCAGATAGTCTCATGCCAGCAAGCCCTTATAGTTTCTTGTAAGTCCAATTTTGCAAAAAGCTCAACGCAATACGGTTAAATTACATAAAGTTGTGCTAGAGTACCGCACGGATAAGAGTGGATAGAGTGATGAATTAATCAGGTGAATTTATATATTGATTCTACCTAACTCTGTATCTACCCACTGCCTTAAAACAACAGCATGGATTTACATTATTCAACCACAAACAATAAACTGATTAATACTCAATTTCAACCCATATGCAACAATTTCTTTCAGAAATAATCAGTGATATGTCTAGATGAATGTTGCGGGTATTTGTGCCGAATGATTATTTGCTATTCAACTTGATTTATATTTGTTACTCATATATTTAAAATCTGCTGATTTTTTATTAAAAATGCATTTTTTTTCATACTTTAGATATAGTAACTAGTTATGAACTTTACATCAATTTTCACTTTCAGCTTGGAAATAAAGAACTTTTTTCCAGCAATTAACTAGTTCATAAATGTAAAGGCTAGAAATTAAATATTAACTAAAGATAGATGCACAAATTGGTCATTTATAGCAGTAACTTACAGAATCTTAGCAAAAATTTATGAGTCAGGATTCAGAATAATTGCCAAATTAAGAATCTCACCACTATATATTCTTTTTAATCAATAGCACCTATCTCAGGTTATAAATTTGAGAAAAATTTCCATATTCACATCTTGCAACTTCTCATATCTATTCACTTAATTAAAGCTACATTAAAGCTACAAATGAATCTCCGCGTCTGTCCATTTGTATCAACCTTAAAGTGAAACGGTATCAATAAGGGTGAGGTGGGCAATGCCCACCCTACGAGACTTAAAATTTTATGGCTACGCCACGCAAGCTATCAGATCTCATTTATGATTACTATAGCTAATTAATATCCAGCAATATATTGGTTAAATTGAATTATGAAGATTCTGATAATCTTAAATGAAGAATATATTTTATCAATGCAACATTATTAAAAAGTGGGCGATATTAGCTAATACTTGATAAGTATTGGATTAGGAAATATCTCCCGGAGATGGCTCTAGTAACTTTAGAGTTTATACAACTTTATTTAGTTGCATCTAAGTTGCATATGAGTTGTAAAAGTTTTGTCACCAGTTTAATATAAACCCAAGCGGCAATTTCAGGAATGAAACAGGGAAGAAGATTAAGTTTTCTGTATAAAGCTATCTCAGCTTGAGCCGCCAAGCGATGCATTTTACCAAATTTCAGCTAACAATCAATAAGTAATTATTTAGTGAGAGAAAATTGTTGTCTCTAGTTACTGAATTTTAATAGTTGCGATGACAAGAGATAACAACTATCTCATATCATATCCGCCTAATCACTTATCAAAAAAAATTCTCCGCGTCCCCGCGTCTCCCTGTCTGCGCGTCAGTCTAAATGATAAGTATATCTCTGACGAGACGCTACGCGAACAACCGGACATGATATCAGTCCCTCTACATTGCACGAGCAAAATAGTGAAGATATAGTCATGGCTGCTTGCCAATTTGAAGCTGCGTTCGCACAATTGCAATCGGAAATTAGCGATTGTGAAAAAGCTCTGCTCAAGCTGATTAAGGTCAAAAAAGATATGCCGGAAAACACAAATAATTTCAGTAAAATTAATGCAAAGTTGCGGCAAACTAATGTTGCAATTATTGGCATGGCTTCTATATTTCCCCAATCAAAAAATTTACAGGAATATTGGGACAAGATTATTCAAAAAGTTGATTGTATTACTGATGTTCCTCCTTCTCGTTGGAGTATAGATGATTATTACGATCCCAACCCAAAGACACCGGATAAAACTTACTGTAAACGGGGCGGATTTATTCCCGATATTGATTTTAATCCGCTGGAATTTGGCTTACCTCCCAATATATTAGAGGTGACGGATATTTCCCAGTTACTAGGATTGGTAGTTGCGAAAGCAGCAATGGAAGATGCCGGTTATGGGGAATCTCAACAGTTGAACCGGGATATTTACGATCGCACTGGGGTAGTCTTAGGAGTAGCCATTGGTAGACAGTTAGCAATCCCTCTCAGCACCAGGTTACAATATCCAGTTTGGGAAAAAGTCCTGAAAAACAGCGGTTTATCAGCGGAAGACACCCAAAAAATCATTGAAAAAATCCAAAGTGCATATGTGCAATGGGAAGAAAATGCCTTCCCTGGTATGTTAGCTAACGTCATTTCTGGACGTATCGCCAATCGCCTCGACTTGGGAGGGCTGAACTGCGTAGTTGATGCAGCTTGCGCCAGTTCCCTGGGTGCGTTGAAAATGGCACTTAGCGAGTTAGTTGAACATCGTGCCGATATGATGATCACAGGTGGCGTTGACACCGATAACTCCATTTTGGCCTATATGTGTTTTAGTAAAACACCCGCAGTTTCTCCTGGTGAAAACGTCAAACCCTTCGATGTCAATTCCGATGGGATGATGTTGGGAGAAGGAGTAGGGATGTTGGTACTCAAGCGTTTAGAAGATGCCCAACGAGATGGCGATCGCATCTATGCAGTTATTAAAGGCATTGGCACTTCTAGCGATGGTAGGTATAAAAGTATCTATGCACCGCGTTCAGAAGGACAAGTCAAAGCCTTACACCGTGCTTATGAAGATGCGGGATTTTCACCGTCGAGTGTGGGTTTAATGGAAGCACATGGTACGGGAACGATGGTGGGAGATCCTACAGAATTCAGTTCTATCAAAGAAGTTTTTGGGGAAAACAATCCTAAAAAACAATATATTGCTTTGGGAACTGTCAAATCACAAATTGGACATACCAAAGCCGCCGCAGGTGCAGCAAGTCTGATTAAAACTGCTTTAGCATTACATCACAAAGTATTACCACCCACAATTAACATTACTCAACCACACCCAAAACTGAATATTGAGACTTCTCCATTTTATTTAAATACAGAAACCAGACCTTGGATTACTAACCAACCCAGACGGGCAGGAGTGAGTGCTTTTGGCTTTGGGGGAACTAATTATCACGTCGTTTTGGAAGAATACGAACCTGAACATAATCACTCCTATCGTTTACACAATACTGCCAAATCAATACTGTTATTTGCACCCACAACTCCAGAGTTGTTATCTCGCTGTTTAGATATCCAGCAAAAGTTGCAATCAGAAGACAAAGAACGGCATTATGCAGAATTAATTACAGAATGTGAATCTGTAGAAATTCCTGTCAACCATGCCAGAGTCGGATTTGTCGCTGATTCTTTGACCCAGGCTGAAGAATTTTTGCAAATCATTATTGACTCGCTAAAAAACAAGCCAGAAGCCGAATCTTGGGAACATCCGAAAAGAATTTACTACCGCCAAACGGGGATAGAAACTTCAGGTAAAGTTGTGGCTTTATTTTCTGGGCAAGGTTCCCAATACTTAGAAATGGGGAGGGAAGTTGCAGTTAACTTTCCTTACTTGCGTCAAATCTATGCTCACATGGATAACCTGTTGTGTGAAGATGGGTTACGCCCCCTATCCGAGGTAGTTTTTCCGCCACCAGTGTTTGATACAACACAAAAAGCCAGTCAATTAGCAGCATTGCAAATGACGGAATATGCACAGCCTGCAATTGGTGCTTTTAGTGCCGGGTTGTACAAGATATTACAACAAGCTGGGTTTAAGCCAGATTTTGTTGCCGGTCATAGTTTCGGAGAATTGACGGCTTTGTGGGCTGGGGGTGTGTTGAGTGAGGAGGATTACTTGTTCTTAGTGAAAGCTAGGGGACAAGCGATGGCTACACCCGCAGATTCTCAATTTGATGCAGGGGGGATGTTAGCGGTACAAGGGGATGTCATTCAGGTGACAGAATTGATTAAGAACTTCCCCCAAATTGCGATCGCTAATTGCAATTCTCAGCGTCAGGTAGTATTGGCTGGGAAAAAGACCGAAATTGCCCAAGTGCAGGATTTTCTCAACCAGAAGGGTTTTTCTACTGTTTTACTGGGAGTTTCCGCAGCTTTTCACACACCTTTGGTAGCCCATGCACAGAAACCTTTTGCTAAAGCAATTGAAAAGGTGACTTTCAACGCTCCACAAATTCCAGTTTATACCAATGTCACAGGCGGATGTTATCCCAATGAAGCCCCAGCAATTCAAAAAATCCTCAAGGAACATTTACTAAATCAGGTATTGTTCCAGCAAGAAATTGAGAATCTTTATGAGTCTGGTGGGTATTGTTTTGTGGAGTTTGGCCCAAAAAACATTCTTACCAAGTTGGTGAAAGATATTTTGAGTGGAAAACCACATCTAGCTGTGGCTTTAAATGGGAATCCTAGTAAGAATCGCAGCGACGATGATCGCACTTTACGAGAAGCAGTAATACAGTTGCGAGTAGCTGGATTACCTTTGCAAAACCTCGATCCCTACCAAATTACTACTAAAATCCCGGAAGTTGATCAAAAGAAGGTTTTGAATGTGCGGTTGAATAGCACTAATTTGAATGACAAAACCCAACAAGCATTTGCAAAATCGCTGCAAAATGGGCATATAGTTAACGCCCAACCAGCCACACCACAGCATTTAGAACCTGTTAACGGAAATGGTAAATCTGTAAATAATGGACAGCATTTAGAACCTGTTAACGGGAATGGTAAATCTGTAAATAACGGACATCATTTAGAACCTGTTAACGGGAATGGTAAATCTGTAAATAACGGAAACCATTTAGAACCTGTTAACGGGAATGGTAAATCTGTAAATAATGGACATCACCCAGAACCTGTTAACGGGAATGGTAAATCTGTAAATAATGGACAGCATTTAGAACCAGTTAACGGGAATGGTAAATCTGTAAATAATGGACATCACCCAGAACCTGTTAACAATGGTAAATCTGTAAATAATGGACACCATTTAGAACCAGTTAACGGAAATGGTAAATCTGTAAATAACCACAAATTGGACAGAGTGGAAATTCAACCGCAGAACTACGAACGAGTTATTGATAGTTTAGAGTATTCCTTAAAAGAGTTCAATCGCCAACAACGTGACATCATGCACGTTCATGAACAATCTTTAACAAATCAGACAGAGTACACAAAAAACTTTGTCCAGTTAATGCAACAGCAGCATTCCTTATGGGAAAATAGTCAAGTAACCCCAGAGCAGATCAAAACACAACAAACTGCGATCGCTAGTTCTGAGCGTAGCATGATGCAGTTTCATGAGCATCAAGCCGACACCCTCCACATTCACCAACAATATCTCAACTATCAGCAAGAATACACACACAACTACTTCCAACTGATTCAGCAACATTATCAGGTGTTACTTGCAGATGATACTTCTCAACCTCAGCCAGAATGCAGAGACCTGACATACAACATCACCACAATATCACCACCCCCAGAACAGGAAGAGTTATATCAAAACCGGTTAAATGCTGATCATCAAGACAGCAGGGAACAGGGAGAAACAGAGTTTAGCAATTTCTCCGCAAATACGGAAATCATCACGAATCAACCGGACTTGATATTAGAGTCAAAATCCCACAATGGTAATCATGTAGAAGCAGAAGAAATCGCAACTATCACCGTAGTCCCCACAACACCTCTCAGTATTGATGTTTCTAACCTCAGCCCAACTCTACTCAACATCGTCAGTGATAAAACAGGTTATCCAGCAGAAATGTTAGACCTGTCAATGGATATTGAAGCAGATTTGGGAATTGATTCGATTAAACGGGTGGAAATTCTCGGTGGTTTGCTGGAACTTTACCCTGATTTACCCAAGCCAAACCCAGAAGAATTAGGTCAATTACGCACTTTGAGTCAAATTGTCGAGTATATAGAAACTCAAGTGCGAGACTTACCTAATTATCAAATAGAGGTTTCCGAAGCAACTATTTCTCCCGCACAGATGTTAGTTGAGATTCCTCACGAAGGGATTGAAAATGACCGCCAAGTCCCCGAACCCCCACAACCGGGAAATGACACAACACAGGTAACGGTAAATCAACTAGCAACAACTATACCCGCAGACTTGAGTAATGTTCTCCTGAACATTGTCAGTGATAAAACAGGTTATCCAGCAGAGATGTTAGACCTGTCAATGGATATTGAAGCAGATTTGGGAATTGATTCGATCAAACGGGTGGAAATTCTCGGTAGTTTGCTAGAACTTTACCCCGATTTACCCAAACCAAACCCCGAAGAATTAGGACAATTGCGTACCTTGGGTCAAATTGTCGAGTATGTACAAAATCAGGGAACGGGAGTATCATCTGCGGTTGAAAAGAAGGAAACGGAGACGCAAAAAATTGTTGTTGATCAACAATTAGCCGAACTTGATAAAACCGAGTTGGTGACGGAAGCAACGCAGAATGTAAAAGCAGCAGAATTGAATCACAGGATTCTTCGCAGTCCGGCGAAATTAAAGCAACTTCCCCAACCAGACGTTTTAGATTTTACCATTCCTGAAAACCATATCGCCTTAATCACTGATGATGGTTCTTCCACCACAGAGAAATTAGCCGCAGCTTTGACAGCACAGGGTTGGAAAACTGTAGTTTTAAGTTTCCCTTCTCTTGGCTTAAAATTATCTGAAAATGCTGAAAATATTGATCAGGTAATGCTGGCTGATTGGAGTGAGGAAAGTTTACAACGTCAATTAGAATATATCTCTCATCAATATGGGGCTGTAGCTGCATTTATTCACCTGCACCCCTTACACAATATCCACTATCTGGAAACAGAAAAAACTATTCTCCGCCATGTCTTTTTAATCGCCAAATATCTTAAAGAACCACTAAATCAAGCAGCAAATCAAGGACGCAGTTCTTTCTTCACAGTGGCGCGTCTAGATGGTCAATTTGGACTTGGATGTACCAATAATTTCAGCGTCATTGCTGCGGGATTATTTGGACTGACAAAAAGTTTAAATCAAGAATGGGAAAATGTATTTTGTCGTTCCTGTGATTTAAGTCCAGATTTAGATGGAGAAACATCAGTAAAACATATTCTCGCCGAACTTAAAGATCCTAATCTGTTAGTTACAGAAGTCGGATATAGCAAAACAGGAAGATTCACCCTAGTTGCAGATACTCCCAGCCAATTACCCATTACCAATGACCAATTACCAATAACCAATAACCAAGTATTTCTAGTCAGTGGTGGCGCAAAAGGAATTACCGCTCAATGTGTGATTAAATTAGCCCAAGAATCGCAATGTAAATTTATCCTCTTAGGGCGTTCGAGTACAGAATCAGAACCTGTATGGGCTGAAGGTTGCGAAAATGAAGCTGAACTAAAACAGCGCATTATGGAGGATTTTCAGGCGAAAGGGGAAAAACCAACACCAATAATGGTGCAGAAAAAATATCAGACAATTTCTTCTCAGCGGGAAATTCAAAATACCCTAAAGGCGATTGAGAAAGCCGGAGGGAAAGCTGAATATTTGAGTGTAGATGTGACTGAAGGAGTTTTACTGCAAGAAAAACTTGCCCCTGTAATTGAACGTTTAGGAGCGATAACTGGAATTATTCACGGTGCGGGTAATTTGGCTGATAAACGAATTGAGAAAAAATCAATTCAGGATTTTGAAACCGTTTACGCCGCCAAAGTTAAGGGTTTAGAAAATCTGCTGCATTGTCTACCACCCAGCCAACTGCAATATCTCATTCTGTTTTCTTCCGTAGTTGGTTTTTACGGTAATGTGGGACAATCAGATTATGCGATTGCTAACGAAATCCTCAACAAATCTGCCCATCTTATCAAACTGAATCACCCTGATTGTCATGTAGTTGCTATTAACTGGGGTCCTTGGGATAGTGGCATGGTATCACCAGAATTAAAGAAAGCTTTCGCAGAACGCGGAATTGAAACTATTCCCATAGAAGTCGGCGCACAGATGTTAGTTAATGAACTGACAAATCACAATCACGAAACTGTACAAGTGGTAATTGGTAGTCCTTTAATTTATGTCCCTACTACCTTAAATAGCGAATTAAGAAACTATCGCATTCATCGCCAATTAACATTAGCAGCTAATCCATTTTTACACGATCATGTAATCGCAGGTCGTCCCGTTCTCCCCGCCACTTGTGGATTATTATGGATGGCTAATACTTGCGAACAACTGTATCCTGGTTATAAAGCTCTTTGTTTTCCCAAGTTCAAAGTTTTGAAAGGAATTGTTTTTGATGAAAATTTAGCCAATGAATACAATCTAGAATTGCAAGAAATTGCTAAGATTGAAAACAAAGAAATAGAATTTACTGCTAAAATTAGTAGTAAGAGTCCAGATGGAAAAATCCGTTATCATTTCAGTAGTAATGTCATTTTGAAACGGGAAGCTTCTACTCCCCCTAACTATGAATTCCTGAACTTACAACAGGATGAGAAATTCCTCTCTACGAATCAATTACTTTATCAACATGGGGCAAGTAGCTTATTTCACGGAACTACTTTTCAAGGTGTTAAATCTGTATTAAATGCCAGTCCCGCTAAACTCACCCTAGAATGTTATTTACCACAACCAACAGCACAGCAACAGGGACAGTTTTCAGTACAGACATTTAATCCCTATATCGCCGATGTGCAGATACATTCGCTCTGGATTTGGACACAGCAATTTCATCAATTAGGTTGTTTACCGGCAGAGATTCAATATTTTGAAGAATTTGCATCCGTCCCATTTGGTGAAACGTTTTATGTTACTTGTGAGATTAAATCTCAGACTGCACTAACTGTAATTGCTGATGTCATTACTCACAATCGCCAAGGGCAAGTTTATAATCGCATGATTGGCGCTAAGGGAACTATTTTGAGTCAACCAATTTAAGGAGTTTTAATCGCAGATTTTTGGGTAAATGAACCGCATTTTTTTGTCTCACGCAGAGGCGCAGAGGCGCAAAGAGGAATCAAGAGTTTGGTCTGCAAATGTCCTTCGCAATGCACTTGCTTCTCTGTGTCTCTGTGGTTAGTTAAAAAAATGATTTTGATGACAGACCCTAGCCTTAACTGAACCCAATTGCAAAATAATGGAGAATAATAATGAAAGAATTTTACCAAAATCAATCTCAGAAAATGGCAATTGTGGGGATGGATTGCTATACTGGTGGTTGTCAGGAATTGGATGCTTTTGAACGCTGCATTTATGAAGGTAAGCAGTATTTTGTTTCTGCCAATTATGCCAATGAACGATTACCTTTAATTGATCTTTGCAAATTACCAATTAGCCCAGAGGAAATTAATCAACTTCCACTTCAACAATTGTTAATGCTGAAAGTGGCTGCTCGTACTCTCCAAGATGCAAAACTGCAACCAGAAACAAAAATCGCAGTGATCATGGTGAGTACACCCCAAGGAGATAAACCCAATAAATTAGCCAGTTATATTTCCCGTCTTTGGGATGCGACTAGTCCTGCTTTCGGTGAAGAAAATTCAGTTTTCTCAGCCTTACATTTGGCACAAAAGCTATTAATTAATCAGCAAGTAGATGCTGTTTTAGTTGCAGCAATGGATTTTGCTAGGGAGAAAAATCACGTCACAGGTGTAAATACCCTTAGTTATGATCAAAAAGCTGATGGTATTCTAGTAGGAGAAGGTGCAGGGGCTGTGGTCTTGCAACTCCACAACACAGCCAAACAAAAACATCACCGCATATATGCAGTAATTGATGGTTTGAGTGTGGTGCAGAATTCCCTACACAACTCTGAAGCAGTCACCCAAGCTTGTGAGATGGCTTTTAATCTTGCAGATATTCAACCTCAAGATATTGGCTATTTAGAACTTTGTGCTAATGGTGTTCCTCAACAAGACGATGCGGAAATTCAAGGTTTAATTCAAGCTTATGGAACTACAAACGCAAAATTAAATTGTGCAGTAGGTAGTGTCAAAGCTAATATTGGTCATACTTACGCTGCTTCAGGAATTATCAGCCTCATCAAAACAGCACTTTGTTTATATCACCGCTATATTCCCGCAGTTCCCCAGTGGTCTAGTCCCAAACAGCCGGAGGTGTGGAGTGAAAGTCCCTTTTATGTAGCGACACAATCTAAACCTTGGTTTGTAGAACCAGGTGCGGACAAAAGAATAGCTGCTGTGAATAGTTTGGAGTTAGATGGCAGTTATGTACACGTAATTTTATCAGAAGAACCCAGTCAGATAGAACGTCACAGTCAATATTTAGAGCAAATACCATATTATCTGTTTGCTCTGGCTGCTGAAGATCGCTCTTCTCTATTAGAGCAGCTAAATAGGCTGCAACAAACTATTCAAGATTCCCTCTCCCTATCTCACACCGCTAGTCAGAACTTTAGGGAATTTCAAAAGCGTCAAACAGCAACCTACGCTTTAGCAATTTTGGGACGGAATCAAGATGAATTAACACGAGAAATTCAGCGAGCAATTCCAGGTGTTACAGTTGCTTTTGATACTGGCAAAGACTGGCAAACCCCTATCGGAAGTTATTTTACACCCAAACCACAAGGAAAAATAGGTAAAGTCGCCTTTGTTTAC
Source organism: Anabaena catenula FACHB-362 (assembly GCF_014698735.1). Lineage (GTDB taxonomy): Bacteria > Cyanobacteriota > Cyanobacteriia > Cyanobacteriales > Nostocaceae > Anabaena > Anabaena variabilis_A. The sequence continues at coordinate 55,619 of NZ_JACJTQ010000030.1, read as the reverse complement.
TCTGGTTCCTTCACCTCTTATATTGGACTATGCCGTAATTTATTTCATATGTTTCCTCAACTTTACGAGGACACAATTGTTAAGAGTGTTTACAACCGCGTTGCTAACATCGAAAAACTTCTTTATCCCCGCAGCATCAATAAATTATCAAACAGACAACTAGAAGCCTTAGAACAGCAATTAATTGATGACCCAGTAGCAATGCTGGAATCAGAAGTTGGCTTTGCTGGACTCATAACCGCAATTCTCAAAAATTATTTCCAAATCCAAAACCAATGCGCCTTTGGTTACAGCCTCGGCGAAACCAGCATGATGTTAGCTCAAGGTGTCTGGACTAGCTTTAAAGAAACCAGTGATTACTTAAATTCATCCCCTCTTTTTAAAACCCAGCTATCCGGCCCCAAAAATGCCGTTCGTCAATCTTGGGGATTACCATTAGATGATCAAAATCCAGAATTCTGGAGTAACTACATTCTCATGTGTCCAGTATCCCAGGTCAGGGAAGCTATCAAACATGAGCAACGTGTTTATATACCTTTAATTAACACACCAGAAGAAGTTGTAATTGCTGGAGAAACACAAGCTTGTCAAAGAGTAATTCAACAACTAAATTGTGATGCTTTTCCCACTTCTATCGATCATGTAATTCATTGCGATCCCATGCGCTCTGAATACAAAGAACTGCAAAAAATCAACACTTTACCCGTTCAAAACATCCCCAATTTGACTTTTTATTCTGCCGCCGAATATGAACCAATTACCATCGATAGCCAAACAATTGGCAACAACATAGCTAAATGTCTTTGTCAAGAACTTGATTTTCCTCGCTTAATTAACCGGGTCTATCAAGACAACTACAGAATATTTATTGAAGTAGGCGTTGGTGGTAACTGCTCCAGATGGATTCGTGAAACCCTCAAGCAAAAAGAACACGTTGCCGTATCTATAAATAAAAGAGGCGTAGATGACCATACCTCAATTATTAGAGCCTTAGGTAAAATCCTCAGTCATCGAGTTGAATTAGATTTATCACCTTTGTACGTTCCTTCTGCAACAGATAATCAGCCAAATATCAAAGTAGAAAAAAACTCGGTGTGTCAAAATCAATCTTTAAATTTTCATCCCCATAAAATCTGGAAATCAACTTCCTCCCCAATTCCCAATTTACGCAAACATCACCAACAAAAATTGAGTGATAACAATGCACTAATGACTAAAACCCACAGTTTCTTATTAAAATCTCGCCAAGAATCACTACAGCAAATAAATCTCTTAATTCAGCAACAAATAGACTTTTATAAGCGGACGTTTTAAAGGTATTCATAACCTCCGCAATGATTGTCATAGTAGGGTGGGCATTGCCCACCGCCGCAATGGTAAACTTAAAATCAGATAGCATTGATGATTCCTATATATAGGACTAATATTTGATTTTTGAAATATACGTAGGGTGGGCATTGCCTACCGTATCATGGTTTTGTAAGGCATAGCCCTACCTACAAATACTTAGATCTATTCAAGAATCAAATCGGATGCCTATAGAGATTCATAGTAGAGTAAAGTCCAAAACGTCTTTACGAAAATATCTACTGTTAGGTGAGACAAAAAAAATCAATAATACCAATTAGATTTTACAGAGGTCTACTAACATGTTCAACACAGAAACTATCCTAGAAAAGCCCAATAATTCCCTAAAAATATCTCCTTTATTGAGCCACTATCACCAACCTTGGCAAGGAAATATAAATACTGTTTCATTTGATGCAGAAGGAATTAAATCTAAACTGAGGAATTTAGAAAAACCATGTTATATAGTCAAGAAAGAAGAGCAGATTGGCGTTACCAATGAAGGACATATAGTTGCTATTAACGATGGTAAAAAAGACAAAATAGAAACCCTGATTGCTGTCCCATCCTTATCAATTCAACAATTAGGTGATCCCAGCTTTCTTGATTTTTATGGAGTAAAATATGCCTATGCTACAGGTGCAATGGCTCAGGGAATCGCTTCCGAAGAATTAGTAATTGCGCTGGGAAAAGAAAGAATTTTAAGTTCATTTGGTGCAGGAGGTTTATCTCCTCACCGTGTCGAATCAGCCATTAACCGCATTCAACAAGCTTTACAGCAAAAACCTTACGCTTTTAACTTACTCCATAGTCCTAGTGAACCAGCCATTGAACGCCGTAGCGTTGATTTATATCTCCAATATCAAGTCAGAATAATTGAAGCTTCTGCATTTTTAGATTTGACTGATAACATCGTTTACTATCGAGCCGCAGGACTAAGTTTAAATTCAGCTAATGAAATCGAAATCAAAAATAAAGTCATCGCCAAAGTTTCACGTCGAGAAGTTGCAACTAAATTTCTTCAACCTGCACCCCTAAAAATTCTCAAACAATTAGTTCAACAAGGTCTTATTAGTGAATTACAAGCCACTCTTGCCGAAAAAATTCCTATGGCTGATGATATTACCGTAGAAGCAGATTCTGGAGGTCATACAGATAATCGTCCGCTCATTTGTTTATTACCTTCCATTTTGGAATTGCGAGATGAAATTCAAACTAAATATTGTTATCAACAACCAGTCAGGATTGGTGTAGCAGGTGGAATTTCTACCCCGCAATCAGCATTAGCTGCCTTTATGATGGGTGCAGCTTATGTAGTCACCGGCTCTATTAATCAATCTTGTATCGAAGCTGGAACTTCTCAATATACCAAAGAATTACTAGCTCAATCAGAAATGGCTGATGTGATGATGGCTCCCGCAGCAGATATGTTTGAAATGGGAGTCAAATTGCAAGTTCTCAAACGCGGAACACTCTTTCCTCTCCGCGCTCAAAAATTATTAGAATTATACAAAAACTATAACTCAATTGAAGAGATTCCCCCAGCAGAACTGGAAAAATTAGAAAAGCAAATTCTAAAAAAGACAGTACAAGAAGTTTGGCAAGAAACTGTTACTTATTTATCTCAACGTAACCCAGAAAAATTAAGCAAAGCACTTAGTAATTCCAAATTGAAAATGGCTTTAATTTTTCGCTGGTATCTGGGATTATCTTCCCGCTGGTCTAATACTGGTGAAAAAGGTCGAGAAATTGATTATCAGATTTGGTGTGGTCCAGCAATGGGCAGCTTTAATGATTGGGTAAGAGGGTCCTATTTATCTGAATCTAAAAATAGAAAAGTGGTGGATATTGCTGACCATATTATGACAGGAGCAGCATTTCTATACCGCATTCAAAGTTTAAAAATTCAAGGATTAAAAATTCCAGATGAATACAGTCAATATCCAATACTTGTCGGTTAAGCTAAAAACATTAAATTAGGTAGGTTGGGTTGGGAGCATCCCAAATGTGTAAGTTTGTTTTTATCCGATGACCTAAGGCTTGAAAGAAACGAACCGCAAAGACGCGTTCACGAAGTGTCTTGAAGAGAAGAGCGCGAAGGTCAAGAAAGTTTAAAAGGTTTTGCTGGTGAGTGTGGTGATTTTGCAAAATTGGGATGCTCCCGTTGGGTTGACATTCTTGTTACCCAACATTTACGGACTTTTGTTGGGTTGCGCTGTCGCTTAACCCAACCTACAAAAACTCTTAACCGAACAGTATTGAGTCAATATCGTCCAGAAGGTTTATAAATATGTCCAGCGACAGAAAATTGGGCAATGTAGAACAAGCGATGGAAATACTCAATAGACGTGCGAAAACATGGAATTTAGTCACTATTAGTCGCATCAAAGGTAATTTCCAAGAAGCAGTTCTCAGGCAATCTCTAGATATTCTTCAGTATCGTCATCCTCGTCTCAACTCACGAATTATTCATTTCCGAAAATGTTGCTATTTTAAAACCGCAGGTACAGAAAAAATTGATTTACGGATTGTTAATCACATCAATGAGGAGCAGTGGCAAGAAGTTGTTAATGAAGAGATGAACCAGGAAATTGATAGTAGTAAATGTCTGTTGCGAGTAGTGCTTGTGCATATTCTCAATGAGCAAAAAATTAGTTACTTAATTACTACCCTACACCATGCAATTTCCGATGGTTTATCTAGCATTAAACTGCATTCAGAAATATTGAATTATTATCAAAGACTGACATCTTGTGAACCCATTGAACCAGTTAGAAGATTAGAAACTTTGCCACCTATTGAAACCCTAATACCTAAATCTAAACAGGGGTTTACAGGTAAGATTAGCGGACTTTTATGTTTGTTAAAATTGGGATTTTATAAAATATGGAATCAACCACAAACATTAGGATTTGAAAAATATGTCTCCATCTCTCAGCGTCGTTCCGCTATTATTCACAGGCAGATAGACACAGAATTAACTCAAAAATTTGTTCAGCGCTGTCGGCAGGAAAATACCACAGTACATAGTGCTTTGTCTGCCATTCTCATGTTTACAGTAGCCAGAAAAATCATCAATAAAAATCAAAAAAATGTGCGAGTAAACAGTTTATCATATCTTGATTTACGAAAACGACTGCAACCTACAGTTAATGAAGAAAATCTGGCTGTTTTAGCCACATCAATGATGGGATTTCACAGCATAAAACCCAATACATCTTTCTGGGATTTAGCACGGGAAGTTAAGCAAAATCTAGAAGCTGGAATCAAGCGTCAAGATATCTTTAACATGATATTAATTGCTAAACAACTTATAGACTTTAGTTTGATTTTTCCCAAACAAATAGCTGCTACAGTTTCAGTATCTAATATTGGCAAAGTAAATATTCCCGCAACTTATGGGGAGTTAGAACTAGAAGAAATTAGTTTTGCAGGTTCCCATAGTTTGTATGCAGGTATTTTTGTTATTCATGTTGCCACGTTTCAGGGAAAAATGCTATTAAATTTTGTATTTTCTCAGCCTTCAATTAGCCAAAAAACAATGGAAGCACTTGTCACAAATGTTATTAATTTCATCTCTGATGTCACGTTTAATTCTTTACAACTGAGAGGTACATAAATGAGTAATTCTCTTTCTAATTCCCACAAAGAACCAGCTTACTCTACTTTAGAGATTCAAGCTTGGCTAGTTTCTCAAATTTCTTCTTTATTGGGAGTCAATCCAGATGAAATAGATATTCGAGAACCTTTGGATAGTTACGGTTTAGATTCAGCACAAGCAATGACTCTTGCTAGTAAAGCCGAGAAAATGATGGGATTTAAGTTGTCTCTTATCCATCTTTGGTACTACCCTACTATTGAAGAACTTGCTCAACGGTTAGCCGAAGAATTGGAAAATTCCCAAACCGAAATTTTGCAGATATAAACTCTCATAGTAGTGCGTAATTAGCTACAAGACGATCAACTACTATGCATCTAAAGCAATAAAGAATTTTAAGTTTTTTCCTCCTACAAGACGGACACTTCGCAGGATTGGGGGAAAACCGTTCCAGTGAAGTGTCTTCTTTTTTTCTCTTCTTTGTACTTCCTTAAAAACTGGGAGATTTAGTAATGAACGCATCCGAAATTCTAGCGAAACTGACTCAACAAGGTGTTCAATTTTGGGTAGAAAATACTAAACTAAATATTCGCTCTCCTAAGGGTGTGATTACACCAGAAGTACAGGCTGAAATAGCCACCTATAAAGCTGATATTCTGGCACTAATACAAGAAATGAATATCACACCGAAATGTGAATCTGAGCCTCTAAGTCAGGGAATTAGCTTAGAAACTATTGGCAGATTAATTGGTGGCTTTGCAGGAGAATCACCTCTAGCATATCAACCACCAATTATTAACCCTAAATTGATGGCTGAAAACCTCAGTGTTACATTTAGACCTTTACCTAATGGTTATCAAAATCTAATAATTATTAAATTCCGTCAAGAATTAGCAGTTAAACTCAAAAACTTTGGCGTGAAAGTTCTGCCTTGGCAGGAAGCTACAGCAGATTTCTTTTATGATATTAAAATTCCCATATTTAACAAAAAAATCTCCTTCAAGCTGAGAGGAGTGAAAGCAGAAATTAATGCAGTTATAGATATCGAAAGACCGAATTCTTGGCTCAGAAAAATAGGCATATTCATAGCGGAGAATCTATATAGATTTTCTTCTCGCTGGCTGGCAAAAAATCGCCAAATGTCGGTTGTGCAAATTGCTAAATTGAGTAGTTGGGCTGAAGATCATGCAGCTAAGTATGTTGAAGATCCGACAAATACACAAGTGATTATCCTCAGTGAAATAGATCATAAATTTGTCAATCCAATCACACCATATAAAGAAAAAATTAGCATTGGCATAAACACACTAATTAGAACATTTTCACAAATTGTGATTGGTGTATCTACTAATCAGATTTCTATTCTAAACATGAATCTATCAGATTCTATTTTTTCTAAATCTGAACTAGATAATTTTGTCTCCAAATCCCTAATTCCTAAAGTTTTCGTTCCCATAGCCCCACTATTAATGAGTCGATTTGAAATAGGAAACTATAATCCTCATATATCTAAATATGCTACCAATTTAGTAAATTTAGGACGAGAATTAGCCTCAACTGGTTTATTTCCGGCTGGTTTTAAGCTGGCTGAAGTTCTGAAAAGAAAGTCTCACAGAGATATTGTCAACATCATCGTCAATGGTAGAACAGGAGTCTCTTATGGTTTTGTAGCTTATGCAGAACCTCCTCACTATGTAGGAAAACCAGAAATAACTAATTATGAGTGGGAGAATTTATTGCCAGTTCCTGGATTTAGTAGTAATGAAGTTCGGCAAAATGAAGCAAGTAGACGTTATATTAAAATCATTATTGATGGAGAATATGTATTTAAGCAAATTCCTGATATTTGGCTAGTTAGTTCTCGTTCAGGCTCGAATAAAACCGATTTAAATCTTGAACAAGATATTATCCGGATTGGGTTGCAAGATAAATTATATCTGCAATTACCAATAGAAATGCAGCAGCAAAAAATAGATGTCAAACCTTCGTATGATATCTATGTCATGCTGGCAATTAGTCTTTCTGCTGCTCTGTATACACCGGAATTAATTGAAAATGGTGCGCCAATTGTTCACTTTCACGGCTATCCAGCATTTGATTGGTTTCAAGAACATGAATATTGCGTTGGTGTAACTAATCCGTCAGTACCCTGTGGCACATATGAATCAGGAGTATTGAATTTTTTAGGCTTCTCTAATTTAGCTAATCAAAAAATAAAAAATATCAATTTAGTGAGTTTAATAGAACCAGATCATGGCACAAATTTTATTGCTCATGATGTAGAGTATCTAGTTGATAGGTTAAAATATGGATGTGTGGCCGATCAAATTGAACTAGGTGGTAAAAATTTTGCTTCTCTGAAAGCAAATCTAGGTAATTCCCAAAGTTAAATTAATTTCCAGACTTAGTAATTTTAAAACAACAGTTGCTGCAACAAGTTTAGTCCCGTTGTAGCAACTGTTTTTTGTGGGTAACTAGGTTTGAGCAATTCTTCTACCGAGCGCAAGCTAAAGCAACGTAATTAAGAGGGTACAAGCCCCAAATGATTGCAACTACGTAGGCTACGCCAACGTTCGGCACTATTACGAATTACGAATTACGTATCCCTAGCGGGACCGTAGGCACTATTATCAATTACTTTGACTATTATTTGCGCCATAAAGCGAGAATTATGGCAGGATGGAAAGAAGCTTGTGCAACGAGAAGTCCGAAAGCTGGTTTTCTTCACTCTTCGGAACTTCAAAGGCGCTTTCCTCCTGGGAATCTGTGAACAAATCAGCTGGTAAATCTCCCTGTCTAGTAGTACCCCATGATTTGTGAATTGCGCGTCATCCAGACTAGAAGGTTTAACTTCTGTTGCCAATTTTCCTATAGGTACTCATACTTTACCTGCAAATGAGAAACTAGATCAAGGTCTTCATGAAAGCCATTACCTGGCAAAATGTCGTCAGTTTCGCATTGTCAGCAAAGATTCTGGCAAAAGAATATCTATTATCGTCGGAATGTTTGTCTTTGACTGCGAAAACAGAATATATGTACTCCAACCTTGACTATTAAATGAATCCAGACTACTCAGAAACTTACATAAATCATCCTACGTGGGGTTTGCTATATAGGATCTGTATGGTTGATGATAACCAGGATCTGTTCACTACACTTTATGCCCAACGTTTATTTTTCTTGGTAACAAATGACGTTAAAGGGATTAAATTTCAGTCAATTGGACGTACTGAAGCCAGAATGATGCTGGAAAATCGCTTACGTACTTTACGTCGCAATGGCAAATCCCAGGAGTACGATCAGCTTCAGAGTGTTTTCCAACGCACCTTCCAATGAGTAGTTCGATTAGTGAACGTATTGCTGCCATTCGTGCCTCACTTCCTGATTCAGTGCGGTTGATTGCTATTAGTAAGCAAGTGCCAACCGCACTAATGAGGGAGGCTTATGCCGCCGGAATTCGTGATTTTGGCGAAAATCGCATCCAAGAAGCTGCCAGCAAACAATCCGAGTTGCAAGATTTGTCGGATATTACCTGGCACTTTATTGGAAATTTACAAAGTAATAAAGCTAAAAAAGCTTTGGAACTATTTGACTGGATTCACTCAGTCGATAATTTGCAGATTGCCCAACGTCTCGATAGTCTGGCGCAACAGCTAGGTGTGAGTCCCCAGGTTTGCTTACAAGTCAAAATTCTCCCAGATCCTAGTAAATCTGGTTGGATGGTTCCGGAACTTTTAGCTGATTTGGCGGCACTTAACCAATGCAAAAATTTACAAATTCAAGGTTTGATGACAATTCTCCCCCGTGGTTTGGCTGATGCTGAGATTATAGATGTATTTAATAGGACTAATAAACTAGCAAAAGCCATTGAATCACAAAACTGGCCAAATATTACCATGCAGCATCTATCAATGGGTATGTCAGGGGATTATCAATTGGCAGTGCCAGCAGGTGCAACGATGGTTAGATTGGGAACTATATTATTTGGGGAGAGAACCTGATCTTTTTGCTTCTGGCTTGGGGTTAAGTATCAAAATAAAGACCGAACTTGCTGAAAACCAATTCAGTACGTTACAGTATGATGCGTGTCTTAAAGATATAATATTGACAAATGTAATTACTAAGACAAAATGAAGTAGATAGGATTTTACCTTGACCAAAACTTAGGATATAATTTTGACTCATTGTTGTGTCCAGTTAAGGTATAGTCCTTTCTAGAACCATCTTTTTCTTATGAAAACCTGTACTAGAGGCTACTAAGGGCAATAAAACTGCCCCAGGCAGCGGCTACTATAGCAATCACAATTGGTTGTCAATAATTAACAGCCAAAGCAATTAAGGTAATTTCCACCGGGAGCGTACAAAATGAACAATATATTTTCCAAACTTAGAGATTTTGTAGGGCTGAATGAGCAAGTAGAATACGAGTACTACGAAGAGGAGCCGGAAACTGATAGCTACCAAAATATGTATCAGCAAGAAAATCCTCAACCTGCTCCACAAGAAACCACTACACCCAATCGACGTTGGCGCGAACCCATGCCTACAATGGGAGAAGAAGTAGCCGCAGCAGGGTCAAAGCCTATGAGTAATGTGATTGGTATGCCAGGTGCAATTAATGGAATTTCCGAAGTTTTAGTACTTGAGCCACGAACTTTTGAAGAAATGCCTCAGGCAATTCAAGCATTACGCGAGCGCAAATCCGTAGTATTAAACTTGACGATTATGGACCCGGATCAGGCTCAACGGGCAGTAGATTTTGTGGCTGGTGGTACATATGCTCTAGATGGACATCAAGAGCGGATTGGTGAAAGTATCTTTTTGTTTACCCCCAGTTGTGTGCAAGTTAGCACTCAAGGTGGCTTTTTACATGAAGTACCCCAACCAGCAGCACGCCCCAGTCGTCCCGCAAGTACAACTCCAGCTTGGGGAAGCGAAGTTAACCGAGCAGCACAATAATAAAGTTAAATTAGTCATTAGGTGGACTAATGACTAATATCTATTCACAAATGACTATTAAATTTGGTTTAATTGGTGGCGGGGTAATGGGTGAAGCACTGTTATCCCGCTTGATAGCTAGAGGAATTTATCACGGTTCAGAAGTTATCGTTAGTGAACCGCAAGCTTCTCGGCAAAGTTTTTTACAGCAGCAATATGATGTAAGAGTGACGACGGATAATTGCCTGGTTTTAGCTGAGGCTCAGGAAGCTGTCATGTTGGCAGTTAAGCCCCAGGTATTTAGTGCGATCGCTCAAGAATTAGCAGATATCCTCCCTACAAAACATTCACCCCTGATTATTTCCATCTTGGCAGGTGTAACTTTAAAGCAGCTAGAAGCCGCCTTTCCCCAACTGCCAGTGATTCGCGCTATGCCCAATACCCCCGCTACAGTGGGAGCCGGAATAACGGCGATTTGTTTAGGTGCTTATACTCACCCTATCCACCAGCAAACAGCACAGCAAATTTTTTCCGCAGTAGGAGAAGTTGTCGAAGTTCCAGAAACGCTAATGGATGCGGTAACAGGCTTATCTGGTAGCGGCCCTGCTTATGTAGCGCTGATGATAGAAGCCTTAGCTGATGGGGGTGTAGCCGCAGGTTTACCGAGAATAGTTGCTAAACAACTAGCGTTGCACACTGTACTAGGAACAGCGAAACTCTTAGAAGAAACTAAATTACACCCTGCAGAACTCAAAGACAGAGTTACCAGTCCTGGTGGAACCACAATTGCTGGTGTGAGCGAATTAGAAAAGGCTGGATTTCGTTCCGCTTTAATTGAAGCCGTCAAAGCCGCTAAAGAACGTTCTCAGGAATTGGGGAAAGGGTGATAAATCAATTTAAAATTCAAATTGAGGAAAGTTGCGCGCAATCGCTCTTAGGCGATCTCGCAGAGTAGATGCAAAGGAGCAAAGACGCAAAAGAAGAAATCAATTTATTCAGGGTGTAAACGTATCCTACAAGATTTGCGATGCCTATGGCCAGTGAAGCTATCGCACTAGTACACAACGCGAATCATATGATCACCTCTTTCAGAAGGAGAACCAAGTTTTGGTACACCATGCCCTGCCAAGGTCAAATAACTACCATTTCTAATTCCTGCTGGAATCATCATCTTTGTTTCCCCATCAATTGTATTAACACTAAGCTCTGTACCTATTTGTGCTTGTGCTGCTGTAATCCTAATCTCGGAAACGATGTTGATACCATCACGTTTTAAGCTTTCTTCCTCTAAAGGCATGGCCAGATAGACATATAAATCTCCAGGCTTTTCACCATTTTCATTAACATCTCCTTCTCCAGATAATAGTAACCGTGTTCCTGGTTTAACTCCAGCAGGGACAGAGATCTGTAGCGTTCTAGTCACCGGCATCACGTTGCCATCAGGTTTAGCCTCTAGATGATTGAATTGAATTTCCTTTTCACATCCAAAAATGGCTTCATAAAATCCTAAATTAAGATTGAGCTTTAAATTACCCAGAGCATCAGCCTCGATACTAGTTCCTGGATGAGTTGCAGATCGTTCCTCCAAAATATTCCAACTGTTCTGGCTTTGATAGCGTTCTGAGATTGTCTTCATCCACCAATTTTCTGTGTAAACTTTTCCCCGTCTGAAACCTACGCAAGTTGCTACAATCATTCTTACGTAATAGAAAAGCAGAACAGGAATAATGTAAAAGATAGTAATGTTGGCACAGCCACTTGAGAATGAAGCACAGAGGAGTCTCAAGCCTCGCCAAAAACTAAGTTCTCGGCTATTGGTAAACCATGCTACAGCAAGAAAAAGGCTGGTATTACCAACCAGACACAGTACAAATAATCCAGGATTATCAACAAGGTAAAAAGGATATGCAAGTATTAGGATGACGAATAATAGTGCATACATCCAAGGAAAGACTTGAAAAATCATGATCTTCACACCCTAACTTGTAAGAATGAACCGGCATCAGGCTACAGATATTAATTTAAGAATCAAAACCAACAGACAAGTTTTCGACTGTAGTACAATCAGTAAATTAGACGGTATAACTAACTAATTATACATAAACTTGCTATATAAATTCTTAGATACTCCCGCCCGAACCATCCACCAAAGTTAGTAAAGTTGCAGTGACGATATGAATACAACTACTGAGACAGAAATCTACCATGCAACCACTAACCCCCACAATTTGTGCTTTAGCTCTCAACGTAGCAAATCACGAATCACGTTATGATAGTAGACAGTCTGGTTGCAAAAGATGATTGAGTGAACTATCCTGTCCCATCTTCAGAAATTGACTTAGAGTCAATATTTCCCTTTGAATTAGATCAATTCCAACAAGAAGCGATCGCCTCCCTCAATGCTGGACGCTCCGTAGTTGTCTGTGCGCCCACCGGTTCAGGTAAAACATTAATTGGGGAATACGCCATTTATCGCGCCTTGTCGCGGGGAAAACGTGTATTTTACACCACCCCTCTTAAGGCATTGTCGAATCAAAAATTACGAGACTTTCGAGAAAAATTCGGCTTTGATCAGGTTGGACTACTAACTGGAGACGCTTCTGTTAACAGAGATGCGCCCATTTTAGTCATGACCACCGAAATCTTCCGCAATATGCTCTATGGAACACCCATAGGGCAAATTGGCATCTCCTTAGTAGACGTTGAAGCAGTGGTACTAGATGAATGCCACTACATGAACGATCGCCAACGAGGTACAGTTTGGGAAGAATCCATTATTTACTGTCCCCGTGAAGTGCAACTTGTCGCCCTTTCCGCCACAGTTGCCAATAGTGACCAACTCACCGACTGGCTAAATCGCGTTCATGGGCCCACAGACCTGATATACTCCGATTTTCGCCCAGTTCCCTTAGAATTTCACTATTGCAATCCCAAAGGGCTGTTTCCCCTACTCAATGACAGCAACACCAAAATTAACCCCCGCCTAATTAAGCGTGGTAAAAAAGGACAAGGAGAGCGGGGTAAAGCTGGCAGACCAGAAGCCCCCGGCATCATTTATACCCTCAGTCAACTCCAGCAACGAGATATGTTGCCAGCCATTTACTTTATCTTCAGCCGCAGAGGATGTGATAAAGCTGTGGACGAAGTTGGTGATTTATGGCTGGTAAATAACGACGAATCCCAAATATTACGGCGACAGATTGATGACTTTTTAAGCCGCAATCCCGACGCTGGACGGACAGGACAAATTAAACCGCTCTACCGAGGCATTGCCGCTCACCATGCCGGAATATTGCCAGCATGGAAAGTGTTAGTAGAAGAACTATTTCAACAGGGGCTGATTAAGGTTGTATTTGCCACAGAAACCTTGGCAGCGGGAATAAATATGCCCGCCCGCACCACAGTTATTTCCACCCTTTCTAAGCGAACTGACAACGGACATCGTTTATTGAAAGCTTCCGAGTTTCTGCAAATGTCAGGTCGGGCAGGTCGTCGGGGGATGGATCTCCAAGGTTATGTAGTCACAGTCCAAACTCCCTTTGAAGGAGCTAAAGAAGCAGCGTATTTGGCCACATCCGAAGCAGATCCTTTAGTTAGCCAGTTTACGCCCAGCTATGGCATGGTACTCAACTTACTGCAAACCCACTCCTTAGAGCAAACCAGAGAACTGATCGAACGCAGCTTTGGTCAGTACATGGCGACTTTGCATTTAAGACCAGAGTACGACGAAATTGCGGCAATACAAGCCGAATTAAGGCAAATACAAGATGAATTGGCTGCAATTGATGAAAATGAATTGGCGTTATATGAAAAATTGCGCCAACGCCTGAAAGTAGAACGCCATATATTAAAAACCTTACAAGAGCAAGCGCGGGAAGATAGACAAGAACAATTGGTGATGATGCTGGATTTTGCCGTGTCTGGGACATTGTTGAGTCTTAAAGACAAAAACATCACAGCAACTTTACCGATGACAGCGGTATTAGTTCACAAAGCGCCAAATGCTGGTCAAGCTTCTTACTTCGTATGTTTAGGGCAGGATAACCGCTGGTATGTAGTCACAAGTGCAGATGTCGTTGATTTATATGCCGAATTGCCAAGAGTTGAAGTGTCCCCTGACATCATCCCACCCTCAGAACTGGCATTAAAACGGGGGCAGTGTGTCCGTGGTCATCAAGAAACAGCAGCGATCGCACAAAGCATACCCGATCCTGGCGAATTTATGTATATGCCACAAGAAGTGGTAGAACAACTCAGTCGTGTTAACGCCGTGCAATCGCAATTAGAAAACCATCCCTTACATCAATCAGGGAACATAGCCACAATATTTAAACGCAGGGCGCGTTGTGTAGAATTAGAAGCAGAACTGGAAGAAGTTCAAGGGCAAGTAGAACAACAGTCCCAACGACATTGGGAAGAGTTTCTCAATTTAATTCAAATCTTGCAGCACTTTGGCGGTTTAGATAACTTAGTCCCCACACAATTAGGACAAATGGCCGCCGCTATTCGGGGCGAAAATGAATTGTGGTTGGGTTTAGTCATCGCTAGTGGTGAATTAAATCATTTAGATCCTCATCATTTAGCGGCTGCGGCTGCGGCTTTGGTGACAGAAACACCACGTCCCGATAGTAAGGTACGCTTTGATCTGAGTGAAGAGGTAGCCGATGCTTTGGCGAAATTACGGGGGATTCGTCGGCAAATTTTCCAACTGCAACGCCGTTATAATGTAGCCCTGCCTATCTGGTTGGAATTTGAATTAATAGCGATGGTAGAACAGTGGGCATTAGGTGTGGAGTGGGTAGAATTATGTGCCAATACCACCTTGGATGAAGGTGATGTAGTCAGAATTTTACGCCGGACATTGGATTTATTATCCCAAATTCCCCATGTTCCCCATATTCCAGACTCTTTGCGACGCAATGCTCAACGAGCGATGCAGTTGATTGATCGGTTTCCTGTCAATGAGTCCATGGAGTAAGGGGGACACGGTGACGCGGTGACACGGAGACGGGGAGATTCAATAAAATTGAGTCAGCATGAAAATCTGTGTTAATTTATACGATTTTAAATTCTGACAGTGGTTATACTTATTGCTAAGGTTCTACCTGGGAATTGATGAAGTGGCTTGTCCACTTCATTTTTATGGGCAGAATGTGGAATTTTTAATCATTCACTAGCTCATCACGCCATTTTTCGCGGTTTTCGCGTTTTTCTACATCTCGCACCTCACCATCACGCGCTCGCTCTAAATTCCCCATTGCCCAACTTTCCCACTTGAGGCTTTTTTGTCTTTCCAAGTGGTTGATAAATTGTATTATCGACTGGTCAGCCTGAATAGGTGTTTTTAAATTAAACTGAATTGTTTGGAAAATTTTGCTGTCATTCTTAATGAAGTAGTGAGTTAAAATTTCAGTTAGCCACAGCACAAATCGATTATACATTTTACCAAAAATACTTGTGCGTTTCTTAGTAAGAAAAATCGCCTGACCTTCTGCTTTTCCACCTTCTATAAGACGTAAAGTAAACATAATATAGAAATGCAAAAAGTCTGGGCCAAATGTCACCATTCCAGTCGTACCATACCAATAACAAAGACTGTAAGTAACAGGATTTTTATAGAAGGGACGAATCAGTTTAATCAAAAAATAATCTTCGCCATCCTGTGCAATGTTACTGAAAGTAATGGCATTCTCATTCAGTTCCTGTTTTTCAAAAATCAATTCTGATACCAGCTTGTGGACTGTATTAAAATGTTGAGTATCAATAGCATTAATCATCACCACATTCGGGTGACAATTTGTGATAAAACGCGCTCCAAAATTACTATCACACTCCTCAATTTCTAACTCTGGAATAAACGGTAAAGGTTGTTGTGGTGTTTCTCCAGTCCAAATCCAAATCATGCCATATTTTTCGGCGGTAGGCCAAGTTTTGGCTTTGACATTAATCGGCTCATCTAAACAGGGAACATCAACACAGAATCCTTCTGCATCGTATTTCCAATGATGAAAAAAACATCGCAATTCATTACCCTCAACCTTCCCTTCAGCAAGATGAGCGCCCATATGTGGACAGTAAGCATCAAAAATAACTGCTCGTTGATCTTGACCACGATAAATTACTAATTCTCTCCCTAAAACTGTGACAGGTTTTACTTCATAAACCCTTAATTTTCGAGAGGGTATTACCCAATACCACCCCTCAATAAAACGTTCTGGGTTATTGAAAGTTTTAAGTTTCCGGGGGTAGCTAACATTCTCAGCGTTGACGTTCATTTTTATGGTTTCACTTGCCGTGAAGCGGTTAATCTAGAACTATCATGGCAAGCTAATAAAAACAGTTATTTTCAGTACTAAGCTAAAACCTAAGATGTCGGGTGTGTGAGGAGGAAAGTCCTTAAAACACGGTAAACTTAGGACAATGGTGGTGCAATACTGTTCGGTTAAGCTAAAAACATTAAATCAGGTAGGTTGGGGAGCCATCGCCTTGGACGGGTTTCCCGGCTTGTGGCGAATGGCGTTTGACGTTCTTGTTACCCAACATTTACGGACTTTTGTTGGGTTGCGCTGTCGCTTAACCCAACCTACAAAAACTCTTAACCGACAAGTATTGAATGGTGGTGTACTTTCTAAGCTAATACCATTTTGGATTTTGGATTTTAGGTTGTGAAACATAGACGGGTAATACGTTGGTGCTATCCATCTGTCACAATTATTTTCCCTAATGGTATAATCCACTCTACAGATGTTTGATGTTTAATTAAATTAACCTACTTAATAATTACAATATTGGGGGAAATCAGTTATGTTAACTCAAGATAAACAACTGCTTTTAATTGGTCAGGTAACAGAACTAAGTGGAATTTCCATCAGGACAATTCGCTATTATGAAAGTTTAGATTTAATTCAAGCATCAGCACGCACTGAAGGAGGTTTTCGTCAGTTTTCCTTAGATGTCTTGACTCGTTTAGATTTCATTAAAAGAGCGCAACATCTGGGTTTAAGTCTGGAAGAAATTCGAGATATTCTTCAGGTGTATGATCAAGGAGAACCACCTTGTGGTGAAATTCAAGACAAGTTGCAAGAAAAACTATTGAAAATAGACGATCAAATTGAACAGTTGTTAACTTTACGTGGGGAGATTCAAGGGTTACTTTCAGGCTGGCAAAATAGGGACAAACAACCACAAAAAAGTATTTGTCCTATTATTCAAAAATAGAGTTTAATTTGGCGACTTCTATTCGTTATTAGTCAACTGAGTCGGTGATACTTTTGATTTACTGTAAATAAACCACCATAACTCGATGCCAATTAAGGCTAAACCACCGACTGTAACAGCAACTTTCAAACTGAATGGTTGCTCAATTCTGTGAAATTCGCTAGTTTTCATGGAGTGGTTAGCTGGCATTTCTGCTACTGCACTTGATGTTAGCAGTAATAAACCAATAAGACTTCCCCAAATAGTTTTTTGATTTAACATTTACTTAACTCCTGGTTGAAAGTTACGCAATCTTAAGGCATTAGTGACTACAGAAACGGAAGAAAAGGCCATTGCAGCACCAGCAATAATGGGATTCAGTAACCAACCAAAAATAGGGTAGAGAATACCCGCAGCAATAGGAATGCCAATAATGTTATAAATAAAAGCAAAGAAGAGATTTTGCTGAATATTGTTGATAGTAGCGCGGCTGAGTTGTATGGCGGTAACAATGCCTTGCAAGTCTCCAGAAATCAGGGTAATATCACTAGCAGCGATCGCAATATCTGTTCCTGTACCAATGGCAATCCCTACATCTGCTTGTGCTAAAGCTGGGGCATCATTGATACCATCCCCCACCATAGCGACAATTTGAGATTTTCTATTTGTTTTATTGAGATTATTTGGTAGAGACGTTGCATGCAACGTCTCTACATTAGATTGCAAAGATTGAATAATAGCGGCTTTTTGGTCTGGACGGACTTGGGCAAAAACCTGGTTGATACCAACTTGAAGTGCGATCGCATCCGCAGTTTGCTGATTGTCTCCAGTTAACATTACCACTTCTAAACCTAAATTTTGCAATGCTTTGACTGCCTGTGCTGATGAAGGTTTGAGGGCATCACTAATAGCCATTATTCCTTGTAATGCACCATCAACAGCTATGAAAATCACTGTTTTCCCTGCCGATTCCCAACCCAATTGATACTGCTGTAGAGAATCTGGATTAATTCCTATTTCTGTTAACCAGCGTTGTGTACCGATTTGCACCAGATGGTCATTGACAACCCCTTGTACACCACTACCAGCAATAGCCAGAAAATTATTAACCGTTGCTAAACTCACTTCTTGGGATTTGGCATATTGTACCACCGCTTCTGCCAAAGGATGCTCTGAATTTCTTTCTACAGTTGCGGCTAACTGCAACAATACCAGTTCATTACTATTTGCTGTGCCATGAACAGTGACAAAATCAGTAACTGTGGGTTTACCTTGAGTTAAAGTCCCGGTTTTATCTAAGACGATAATTTGGATTTTGTGGGCTAACTCCAAACTTTCAGCACCTTTAATTAAAATACCATTTTCCGCACCAATACCTGTTCCCACCATCACAGAAGTAGGAGTAGCTAAACCCAAAGCACAGGGACAGGCGATAATCAGAACACCCACAGTTGTCATCGTCGCGAGGGTGAGATTACCCATGATATTAAACCAAATCACAAAAGTTGTAATTGCGATCGCAATCACAGCCGGCACAAACCAACCCGTTACCTGATCTGCTAAACGTTGAATAGGTGCTTTTGAACCCTGCGCTTCTTGCACCCATTTGACAATTTGTGCCAAAAAAGTATCTTTTCCTACCCTTGTTGCCCTAAACTTAAAACTACCAGTTTTATTAATAGTCGCCCCAATCACCTCATCTCCTGGTAACTTCTTTCTTGGTAAACTTTCACCTGTAACCATTGCCTCATCTACCGTTGAAGCACCTTCAATCACTTCACCATCTACGGGAATCTTTTCTCCAGGACGTACCAAAATCACATCATTAATTCTGACCTCAGCAATGGAGATATCCATTTCTACATCATTGCGAATCACTCTAGCAGTTTTCGCTTGTAGTCCCATGAGTTTGCGAATCGCTTCCGAAGTTTTTCCCCTAGCGCGACTTTCCAAAAATCGACCTAACAAAATTAAAGTGACAACCATTGCTGCAACTTCATAATAAACATGAGGTTCTAAACCTTGGCTAATCAACAAACCAGGAAATAGCGTCACCACCAGAGAATATAAATAAGCCGTCCCCGTCCCCAAAGCAATCAAAGTATCCATCGTTGCAGTATGGTGTTTGAGAGACTTCCAACCATTGCGGAAAAAAGACCAACCACACCAAAATTCAACAGGTGTCGTCAACACCAACTGCAACCAAGGATGATGTAAAAAGCTGGGAATAAAAGGCAAATTTAACCCCGTCATCATCGGTAAAGAACCGAAAAACAGGAAAATGCTAATTACACCTCCCGTCTTCAACTTGAGAATCAGTTCCTGTTGTTCTGCTAACCTACTCGCTGTTTCTGTATCATCTTCGCCTTGTGCTTCTGACAGCGAAAAAGACGAATAACCCGCAGCCTCAATAGCAGCTTGGATTTTCTCTAAATTTGTCAGTTTGGAATCATAATTTATACTAGCTTGCTCTGCACCAAAATTAACATTACAATCAATCACCCCAGGAACCGACAAAATTGCCTGTTCCACATTATTAGCGCAACCAGCGCAACTCATACCTCGAAGTTTGAGAGTGAGATTATCCATATTGGTAAGTTAAATTTTTCAGCCGCAGATAAATGCAGACAATTTATCTGTGTTCGTCTGCGTGTATCTGCGGTTTTTTTAGAGAATTGACTCAGCACCGTATTAAGCAGGAGGATACCCAGCAGCCACCAAAGCTTCCTTAATTGCTGTTTCTGAAGCTTGAGTATCTACGCTGACCAGCTTAGTTTTTGGGTCAGCATCTATGTTAGCGTTAGCATCTACAGCCTTTAGGGCATTAGTGATATTGGTTGCACAAGTCGAACAAGCCATTCCGGGAACTGTGAGTTTGAGTGTCATAGGTTTATTGAATCTGATGAAAAACTAATTAAGATGACGCTTTAGACAACTGCTCTAATTGCTGAATTTGAGCGGTTTGCGTTTTGATGATATCTTGAGCTAGATCGCGGAGTTGTTTGTGAGTAGCACTGTTCATGGCTTTCTGTGCCATCATCACAGACATTTGCTGATGGTGAGTCATCCGCTGTAGAAATGCTTTGTCAAAGTCGGGGGAATTTTGCAAAGATTCCATATTCATCATTCCAGCCATTCCCTGATCTTTGCCATGCTGCATTCCCATACAATTCATAGTAGTAGCGGGAACTTCTGTGCCATACAACTTTTTGTACAAGGCTTTCAGTTGCTCAATTTCTTTGGTTTGATCAGTTTTTATCGTTCCAGCCAATGTTTTAATTTCTGGATTTGTAGCTTTTTGTACAGCTAAATCCGCCATTTCTATACT
Organism: Anabaena catenula FACHB-362; assembly: GCF_014698735.1. Taxonomy (GTDB): domain Bacteria; phylum Cyanobacteriota; class Cyanobacteriia; order Cyanobacteriales; family Nostocaceae; genus Anabaena; species Anabaena variabilis_A. Next base: position 35,211 of record NZ_JACJTQ010000030.1, on the reverse strand, counting down.
TTTCTGGTCATGATGAATCATCATGGCGACGAAACGCTGATCTTCCCACTTCTGCGTCATAGTAGTAGTCACCCCAGCAGGAGAAGATGGTGACTGGTGGTGCTGTTGTGCTACGGCGCTGTAGGTTGTCGATAAAGCGACAATTAATCCGACAAACCCATAATTTACTAATTTGTTAAGCATACTGTTGCTCCTTTCGCTTCCTCAGGAAGGTTGAGGGCATTTCCGCCAAAAATCAGTAAATGGTATTGCCGTGTTACCAATTTTCGGCTGAGAGTCCTGTTAAATTCATCCTAAACCCTCTAGTGGGATAGAGAGTCTAGAGGAGATTTATAAATCTTAATAATTTTATGAATAAGACGCGGAGCGTATCACCGCGTCAGCTTTAATGATTAGTATTCAGCCGGACAGGATATCAGTCCTGTGGTGTTTGTTCTATTGGTGTTTCGGCTGGGGGAGCAAGTACCGCGTCTGGTGCGACTTCCTCAATGGGAATTGCTGGTTTTGCTTCTGTTTCCCCTTGCGCTGCTTCCACCAGTTCCGGTGATGGGGGGTTGGGAGGAATTACTTCTGGTATACTAACGATTTTATCTTCTATTAGTTGTTCTGCTACGGCAACAGTTACTGCTTCTATTGCCACTTCCTGACTCTCCGTCACCGCGTCACCGCGTCCCCCCGTCACCGCGTCACCGCGTCCCTCCGTCGTAGCTTCTGGGGAAGGTACTTCTATTTCGCTAGGTTGTGCTGGTATAGAACCGGTTTTATCAATTACTTCAACAACAGGTTTTGGTGTAGGTGTAGATGGCTTTTTAGTCATTGTTTGCTCTACCTTACCTTTGACACCACTGAACACACCACCAATAAATGCTGGTAATTGTCCCAGTTTTTCCTGTAGAGAAAAATTAGATACTTGGTCTTGTATACTAATCTTCACTAGCTCCAAACTAGGTATAGGCGTTTGTTGTCTTTCTGGTGTGAGTTGCCGACGTAATGACAGAGTTTGCCAGCCAAAAGAACTCAAAAGAGCAACACTAGCTACATGACCCAGCAGTAAACCCCCAGTAATTCGGGGTGCAAAAATCCATAAGACCAAGGCATAGAACAACCCAACCCCACTCCAAATAAAGTCATTCTTACGGTGGATTTCCGGGAAGAAGAAAGCTGCTATGTAAATGGCTAGGCTGCCAAGTCCAACTACTAAGGCTAGGAAATAGGCCAGCATTTTTCAATACTCCTGATTGTTTCATTTGTGCCAGTATTTTAATTTTGCAAATTTTGTTACTGAATTGTTGACTTAGATACAAATTAAAACTAAATATTGATGTTAGTTGTGATTTTTTTAAATATAGAAAAACTCTTAATATCTTCTTTAGGAGTGAAGCGAAAATCTCGGATTACCCTTAAAGAGAAAGGATCTGCAAGAGTTAGCCAAACAAATTTATGACCCTACAAAGCTTTGGTGTGATTGGATTAGCCGTTATGGGCGAGAACATCGCTCTCAACGTTGAGCGTAATGGCTTCCCAATTGCAGTTTACAACCGCTCTCGCGAAAAAACCGATGCCTTCATGGCGCAACGCGCAGGAGGACGGAATGTTGTTGCAGCCTTTACCCTAGAAGAATTTGTCGCCGCACTAGAACGTCCCCGCAAAATTTTGGTGATGGTGCAAGCTGGTAAGCCTGTTGATGCGGTAATTCAACAGCTTAAACCCTTGCTACAAGAAGGTGATATCATTATTGACGGTGGTAACTCTTGGTTTGAAGATACCGAAAGACGTACTCAGGAATTAGAACCCACTGGTTTACGCTATATCGGTATGGGTGTGAGTGGTGGTGAAGAAGGTGCGCTGAATGGACCTTCACTCATGCCTGGTGGTACAAAAAGTTCCTATGAGTACCTCTCCCCTATTTTCAACAAGATTGCGGCTCAAGTTGATGATGGTCCTTGTGTAACCTACATTGGCCCCGGTGGATCTGGTCACTATGTGAAAATGGTTCACAACGGTATTGAGTACGGCGATATGCAGTTAATTGCAGAAGCCTACGATTTGCTGAAAAATGTGGCTGGTTTAAGTGCTACTCAGCTACATGAAGTGTTTGCCCAGTGGAATACAACTGATGAACTCAATTCATTTTTGATTGAGATTACAGCTAATATTTTCCCCTACGTTGATCCCGAAACCAAGAAACCCCTAGTTGACTTAATTGTTGATGCTGCGGGTCAAAAGGGAACTGGACGTTGGACAGTACAAACTGCTTTGGAATTGGGCGTTGCTATCCCTACAATTACAGCAGCGGTAAATTCTCGGATTATCTCTTCTATTCGAGATGAACGGATTGCGGCTTCTAAGCAAATCACTGGGCCTACTGCTAAGTATACCGGAGAAATCAAGGCTTTTGTGAACATGGTGCGTGATGCGCTCTATTGTTCCAAAATTTGTTCTTATGCTCAAGGTATGGCGCTGTTATCTACAGCTTCCAAGACTTACAATTGGGATTTGAATCTGGGTGAAATGGCTCGGATTTGGAAGGGTGGTTGTATTATTCGGGCTGGCTTCTTGAATAAGATTAAGAAGGCTTTTGACGAAAATCCAGCTTTACCAAACTTGCTATTAGCACCTGAATTTAAGCAAACAATTCTGGATAGACAAGCTGCTTGGCGGGAAGTCATTATTACTGCTGCTAAATTGGGTATTCCTGTTCCAGCTTTCAGTGCTTCTCTAGATTACTTCGATAGCTACCGCCGCGATCGCTTGCCACAAAACTTGACTCAAGCACAACGCGACTATTTCGGCGCTCACACTTATCTTCGTACTGATAAGCCAGGCAGTTTTCACACTGAATGGGTTCCCATTGCTGAAGCTAAGAAGTAAGATACTTCTGGTTAAACTTTAAAGTTAGTTCTTGCTGTTGATTTGGGCAAGGTTGACTGTAGGGGCGGGTTTTCCCGCCCTTAATCGTAAGAATTAAACCCACATTCCGCCTGTTCTAATTTAGCTACTTGTTTGTTAGCTTTTAAGAACTCTTCTTGGATTTTTTTGGCTAGTTTATTGGGGTTGAATAGTAACAGAGAAAACATTAAATCACATCTCCAACTTTGAAAATTCTACCATTGACTGTTACTTGGTCTGTTGGTTCTAATTTCTTTCCACGTCGAGTTTCAACTGTGCCATTGACTTTAACTTCACCATCAACAATCATCAATTTGGCTTGACCTCCTGTTGAGGCTATACCTACTAACTTTAAGAACTGATCGAGTTTAATCATTTTGTTCATTGTCGAAAGTAATTTACCTTGCTTTTTACTTTAAATTGTAAGGCGATGTGTGGGAATATGATGCTTCAACCTAAAAATAGCTGATATGCAGGATTTTGACTTTCATCCCAATAGTGATAACCAAGAGTATCTAGAAATGCTTGCCATTCTTCCATTTCATGGGGTGGTACTTGCATTCCCACAACAATACGCCCGTAATCTGCACCATTGTTGCGATAGTGAAAGAGGCTGATATTCCAATTGGGGGACATAGAACCCACAAATTTCATTAATGCGCCGGGACGTTCGAGAAATTCAAAACGGTATAATAATTCATTGTGGGCGAGGGAAGAATGTCCACCTACCATATGACGCAGGTGTAATTTTGTTAATTCGTCGTCGGTTAAATCAATAGTTTTTAAGCCGTTAGTTTCAAATTTGGCAACTATTTTGGCTGCGTCAGCACGGTTTTCAATTTGCACACCGACAAAAATATGTGCTTCTTTATTATCAGCAATGCGATAATTAAATTCAGTTAGATTGCGATTGCCTATACATTCACAAAACTGATGCAGACTTCCCGGTTCTTCGGGAATAGTCACTGCAAAAATGGCTTCTCGACGTTCTCCAAATTCTGCTCTTTCTGCCACAAAACGCAAGCGGTCAAAGTTCATGTTAGCACCGCAAGCAACGGCGATGAGGGTTTTTCCTTGAATTTGTTCTCGTTCGACGTAGGCTTTGGCAGCTGCGATCGCTAATGCCCCGGCAGGTTCTAAAATAGAACGGGTATCCTCAAACACATCTTTGATCGCTGCACAGGTAGCATCTGTATCCACCAAAATGATTTCATCCACATATTGCTGACACAAACGGAAGGTTTCTTCCCCCACTTCCCGCACTGCTACACCATCAGCAAATAAACCGACTTGGGACAAGCGCACCCGATGACCGGCTTTGAGAGATTGACTCATAGCATCAGCATCTACTGGTTCGACACCGATAATTTTGATTTCTGGACGCAACCGTTTCACATAAGCTGCAATACCGGAAATTAAACCCCCGCCTCCAATAGCCACAAATATTGCATGGATAGGTTGTTGATATTGTCGCAGGATTTCCATGCCGATGGTTCCCTGTCCAGCGATGACATCAGGATCATCAAATGGATGTATAAAGGTTAACCCTTTTTCTGCTTCCAATTGCCGAGCGTGGGCGTAAGCATCATCATAGTTATTGCCATGTAGTACAACTTCTCCTCCCCGTGCTTTGACTGCGTTTATTTTTACCTGGGGTGTGATGACAGGCATCACGATAATTGCTGTTGTTCCCAAGCGACGGGCAGCTAAGGCTACACCTTGGGCATGATTACCAGCAGAGGCGGCAATCACACCTTGTTTAAGTAAGTCTGGTGGCAGGTTGACCATTTTGTTGTATGCGCCCCGCAGTTTGAAGGAGAAGACAGATTGCATATCTTCCCGCTTCAGTAGGAGTTTGTTATTCAGTCTGGCGGAGAGGTTCGGCGCATTTTCCAGTGGTGTTTCCTGGGCTACATCATAGACGCGGGCGGTGAGGATTTGTACCAGGTAATCGCAATACATATCAAGGGGTGCAGTTGGGGTTGGATGTTAATTTTACCCCTTGTTGGGTGTTTGGGGTGGATGGGTTTTTGTGATAGGGGCGATAGTATTTGCTGTTGCATCAGGGGTAACTAGAAATATAATTTATATTAATTTGTATTTTTAATCTAAGTAAAATGTTACTTTAGTAAATTCATAATCCACTATTTAACCCACTATTCACCTGCATGAAAATCAGGATCAAATTCATAGAAGCATATTTGATTATTTACTGTACAGAAGAAAATTCGTGAACATCTTCTATCAATAGTTCCTCTTCCCATTTGAAATACATCTGCACTAGTTTTAGTATATTTCTTTTGATCAATTGTTATTTTTACAGATTTATGTTTATGTAATCTAACATCTATATCTTGTGCATAAATAACTTGAGTTAGAGAGTCAATAAATTTTAGTTTGTATTCTGTATCTTCTTCAGTTATTTTTGCGCTGTTAATAGTTCTCCAAAAATTTGCATGAAAAATATAGTCTTGCTGTGGTAAATTAGGATTCATACGACCAGTCAGAACAGCTTGATGATAACAAATATTTATTATCTTTCTCATCACCTTATCATTGATAGTTTCTTTTTGTAATAGTTGGCAGATATCAAATAGTTCATATACCGTTGCAATTTGTTTTAAATCTACATTAATTAATTGTTCTGATACCAATGTAATTTTAGTTTGATAAGGCAAAGGACTTATAATACGAAGTAATGAATCCTGCTGAGAACATAAAACACATTGATTAATTAGTGATTCCCAAGCAGATAAAACTTCATCAGGAACATGACTGTTAGTACATAAAAAAGCCGAAATTACACTATCTTGTATCTCACAATTACTAGGACACCAATCAATTCTCCTAGTTAATCTTGACAATTCATCACTGAATAACTTTACGTAAAAATTTTCCACTGTAGGTTCGTTTTTGAAAGGATTATAATGATAGATTTTGCTAAATAATTCCTCACTAAATTTAAATTTAACCAATTTATATAAACTATTTGAATCTTTTTCAACTTCCTCAATATAATCAATAATTTCGACAAGTGATGCAAAAATTTCTGCATATACTCTGGTTTTCCAAGTATCTTCATTAACTACTAAATAAACTGGATCAAGATAGTTTTTCATCCTTATTACAAATTAGACATCCGTTTTTTTAAGGTGGCTGATATTAAATCTCGTGAATCATTTTCATCAAAGAATCCGACTGGCCAGTTTTCTATTTCTCCATATTTATTAACTTCAATAGGTTTAGCAATAGAACTTTTATTTTCCTCGTCACAACTTACAAAAAGTATGTTAATTAAATTTCTGGTATCATTAGACTCTTCTTGAGCAATTCTTAAACATAGCCTGTATATGAAATGCTCACTATGGGTTTCAACTACAAGATTTTTACCTGATTTAGCCATACAAATAAAAAAATCAGCAAGCTTTGATTGTAAAGATGGATGTAGATGAATCTCAGGCTGTTCTAAAATTATTGTTTCTCCTTCAGTCATTCTTAGACATTCCACAATGATTGGTAAAATTTGACTAACACCAAATCCTACATCTGTTAAATCTAATTTAATTCCTAAAGAATCAACTTTTACTTGGTTTATAACTCCACTTAGCTCATTTATAGAATGTATGGGAGGAAGTTTCATAAAATCAGATAGCCACCAGTTTACACTATCAATTAATTTATCTTTATCTCTTAATTCATATTTTTTAATAGATTTTTGTTCGCAAATACATCTATAGTATTTAGGAATAATTGTTTCTTTTTCTACAGCTAGAACTAATGGCATATTTTCACCATTTATACCAATATCTATTATTCTTAAATTATTAAATGGATAGAATCTTTTTGGTGCTTCACGTATTGGTCCAATATATCTAAATCCTGACCATAATTTTCTTAATAAAATAACTGTAGCTCTATAAGAAAAGTAATAATCTAATAGAGATACTCCCTTACTTATTGATAAATTTGATAAATCTTCATCTTCTTTACTTATTGATAAATTTGATAAATCTTCATCTTCTTTACTTATTGATAAATCTATGGTTATATATTTATCTTTTTGTGGCTGTTGTTTATCAAGATTAATCATTATTATTATTGATTCTAAATGGGTAACAATCGTATCAATAAGTTTTTCCAAATAACCTGATACTTTACCTCTGCCCATAGATGGTAATTTTTCTCTTATTCTTTTGAGAATACTAGAACTTTGTTGAGGAAAATTGTTGATTAATGTTTGGGTAGGAAATATACTCTGGAAAGTTACTTGAGCATTATCAAAACATTCTTCTTCGATAATTCCTTCTTGAAATAATTTAATATTTTTATCATCCAAATATTTAAATAATTCTCGAATTTTACTAATGCAGTTGTCTCTATAATCTCTATATTTGTAATTGCGATATATCCATTTTGCTATAATATCTTTAATTGAAATATTTCTGAATTTTATTTTATATTTACCATCATTTTTCCTAATCAATTCTAGTGAAAAATCGCTATTTAAATCTTTAAACAAAAAGTTAAATATTTCAAGTTGGGTAAGTGAGTTTTCAATTTCTATATTTTTTATTTTTACAGTCAATTCTGAATTAATAGAGTAATATTTATGAGGTCTAATTTCTATTTTTTCATTTTCTACTTTCCATTTTAATACTATTTCTTCATCATTTGAATGGTTATAAACTACATCTAAAAAACTGCCTAATTGAACGTATGAATCATTAAAAGTTAATGGTAATTGTCCATAAGTATTTGGCAAAGTTTTCGTTGGATTAGACTGTTTCATCAAAAGTAAACTCTGAATCAAAGAACTTTTTCCAGAGTTATTAGTACCACAAATAACGGTCAGTGGTTTAAGGTTTACTGACTGAAGTTCTTTAAAACCTTTGAAATTTGATAATGAAAAACTAATAGACATTTTTCCGCCCTTAACTCAAAGAGTAATTTATGATACACTAATGACAACCTAAAATTGATTAATCATTACTTATTTTATAAAGTTATTGGCATAACCACAATATAAAAACAGGTAAAATATTGATTCTTATTCATCATATCACTTTGCGAAAGCTTTTATCAGCAGATTCAGAATGAAATTATGGCAGGGAGGAGAATAAATTTTAGATAATAAACAGCTTGTCCTAACCCACTACGGTAAACTCAGTGGTAGAGGTGTGTAAATAATTGAACCTGATCAATCTTATCCAGTTTGGTCGCCTTATGATTCTTTCGACGCTGCCAATATTATGTTAGAAGTCTTACAAGCAGCAAAATCTCAAAACAATGACTAATTCTGAAAGATATCCTTATCAACCAGAAATCATCAAAACCGACGAAGAAAACGATCATTTTTTACCAATTGTCGAATATTTTCTTTATCGTCCTCATCTCACACCAGAAGAAAGTACATTATTAGAATTATTAGTGAGATTAATTGAGGAATTTGAAAATAAACATTATCAACTAAATGTTTCTAATCCTCGTTCCAGAATTTTGCATTTATTAGAAGCGCAGGATTTAGGAATAAGTGATTTAGTTCCTATTTTGGGTTCGAGTGAGTCAGTTTCTCAGGTGATTAATGGTGAGATGGAAGTCACACAGGAACAAGCTGAAATGTTAGGTAATTTGTTTCATGTTGATGCAAGTTTGTTTATTGAATAAAAACCATCCTGTAAATCCTAAAATCCTGGACATCCTGATTCAGATAATAGTATAAAATTTGCTTTTCTCTATTAGTCATTTTTTGATATATCACAATTACTCCTATTGCATCAATTTTGAAAAAAGGCTAATTGGTTGATTAATCAATTATTACCTATTCTATCATCTTCTTTCATCCTGTAAATCCTTAAATCCTGTAAATCCTGATTCTGACAAATTATTTCACAACAAATCTTCAATCAACTTATTATTTGTATCCGTTTTAAACTCCAACAATGCACGCGCACCTGAAGGACAAACAACTTGATTATTCTGCACAAAAGGCTGAATTGTTCTAGGTTGAGTTACAGAATCCCTTGTTAAACAAATTACCCCATGAGGTTTATTGTCTAATATAAATATTCCTCCAATATGGCTGTATCGAATAAATCTGTTACCTGCAATTTTTTCACCTAAACTTTTTTCCCTACCCAGAGAATATACCAATACAGCCTGATTGTTAACATCCATTAAAAAATCGTATCTTTTTTTATAATCATTATTTATTGCACCTGATACATAAGCTGGTAAGTCAGCTAGTGTTTTTGCAAAAATACGATTTTTTCGATAGTGGATAATTTGACTTTTTAGAGTTACTCTAACTTGCTCTTGCGAATTACCTTTCCAAATATTATCTACCCTAGCAAAGAAAGATGGCATAACTATAATATATAGTCCTATAGCAACGATGCTAAATACCAGTAAAATATCTAAACCTGAATGCCAAGATGTCCAAGGTAATAGCTTTTTATGATTATCATGATTTTTAGTGTTTTGTTCTTCAGCCATCGTGTTTATATTCGCTTTACTTGAATATTTATACTGTTAGCTATAATTTAAATTATGGCAGAATTGATAGTTAGGGTAAATTTAGGGTAATAAGCCGATCATCAATGTAAAGATTGCTAACAAAACGCCAGTAGAGCGATCGCTTATCCTAAATTGCGAGTAGTCACCCCAAAGTCTGAGCAAGTTTCAAACAACCCAGCGACAAGGCACAATAAAGATAAGTACGAGTTATTTCTCTATGAGTTACTGCCTTAATCCCCATTGTTCCAAACCGGAAAACCCTGATGATGTCAAGTTTTGCCTGACTTGTGGTACAAAATTATTCCTCAAAGAACGCTACCGTGCTATCAAACCGATAGGACAAGGTGGTTTTGGCAGAACTTTTTTAGCCGTGGATGAGGATAAACCCTCAAAACCGCCCTGTGTCATTAAGCAATTTTACCCCCAAGCCCAAGGTACAAACACGGTACAAAAAGCAGTAGAGTTATTTAACCAAGAAGCAGTACAGTTAGACGAATTAGGACAACATCCCCAAATTCCTGCACTTTTGGCATATTGTAACCAAGATGACAGGCAGTATCTTGTACAAGAATTTATTGACGGGCTAAACTTAGCCCAGGAATTAGCAACTAAAGGTGCTTTTAATGAAACGCAGATTCGGCAATTACTGAATGATTTATTACCAGTGCTACAATTTTGTCATGCTAGACAAGTCATACATCGAGATATTAAGCCAGAAAATATTATTCGTCGGGTTAGTGATCATAAATTGGTAATTGTAGATTTTGGGGCTGCGAAATCTACCACAGGTACAGCCCTGAACCGTACAGGTACAAGTATAGGTAGTCCCGAATATGTCGCACCGGAACAAATGCGCGGGAGGGCGATTTTTGCCAGTGATATTTATAGTTTAGGCGTAACTTGTATTAATCTTTTAACAGAGCGATCGCCTTTTGATAGCTATGATAGTCATAATGCTGCTTGGATTTGGGGACAATATCTCAAAACTCCGGTAAGTAAAGAATTAAGTCAGATTATTGACAAAATGGTAGAAAGCATTCCCAATCGCCGCTACCAAACTGCCGATCAAGTTCTTAAAGCTTTAAATCATCATCAGTCACCCGTTAATATCCCACCGACAATTATCACTAAACCCGTTACCCAAGCATCACCAACTTCTCCACCTACCTTTGTTTCTCAAACTTCTCCTGAAATTGAGAAAGAATTACTGGAACTAAAAACGCAATTTACAGGTGGTAACGTACAACCGCCAAATGTTCCCAAACAACCATCTAATCCTACATCTGTGCCTACGAGTAATGATGCTGTAGACAAAGAATTAGAGGAGATGAGAGCTAAGTTTCTTGGTAATGGGTAATTGGCAGAAGGCAGAGGAAGCGGGGGAAGCAGAGAAAGCAGGGGAGGAAAGAAAGATGACAACGCAATTAATAGAACAATCTAAAACCGAAGCATTTGCAGAAAGACTCTTTGATATTCTCAATAGTGGCGCACTAACCCTGGCCATTTCAATTGGTCATCGCACTCGTTTATTCGATACAATGGCGGAACTGCCACCAGCAACCAGTGAAGAAATTGCTCAAGCAGCAGGACTCAATGAACGGTATGTACGAGAGTGGTTAGGTGCAGTGGTGACAGGTCGAATTATTGATTATGATCCCCTGAATCGCACCTATCATTTACCACCAGAACACGCTGCGTTACTGACTCGTGCTGCTACACCAGATAATGTCGCAGTAACCATGCAGCTAGTCCCCCTCATAGCCAACGTTGAAGACAAAATTATTGAATGCTTTAATCACGGTGGTGGGGTTCCCTATTCTGCATATACTCGATTTCATGAAGTAATGGCAGAAGATAGTGGTCAAACAGTTGTGGCTGTACTGACAGATGCAATTTTACCCTTAGTTCCTGGTCTAATTGAGGCATTAAACGCGGGGATTCAGGTGCTAGATACAGGATGTGGCAGTGGTCGTGCTATTAACAAGATGGCGCAAGCATTTCCACAGAGTCAGTTTAGCGGATATGATTTTAGTGAAGAAGCGATCGCCCGCGCACAACAAGAAGCCCAAAACCTGGGTTTAACCAACATCAATTTTCAGGTGCGGGATGCAGCAATAGAGTTTGAGCATGAGTATGATCTAATTACCGCTTTTGATGCCATTCACGATCAAGCACAACCAGCAAAAGTCTTAAGTAATATTGCCAAGGCGTTGCGTTCAACGGGAACATTCCTGATGCAAGATATTCGTGCTTCCAGCCACCTTCACCAAAATCTGGATCATCTAGCAGGCCCTTTTCTTTACAGTGTTTCTTTGATGCACTGTATGTCTGTTTCTTTAGCTGCTGATGGTGCAGGACTGGGTACAGTGTGGGGAGAAGAAAAAGCCTTGGAAATGCTCAAAGATGCAGGATTTAGACAAGTGGAGGTTAAACAACTCCCCCATGATCCCTTAAATAACTTCTACATTGCTACAAAATAAAGTGCGGAAGGTGGGTCTATTTTAGTATTTGTAAATGCCTAAAATCAAAAAATGCTATCATCTGCAAATCTAAAATCCAAACGAGTTGTTGTTGCTTTAGGTGGCGGTATAGCTGCCTATAAAATCTGTGAATTGGTTTCCACTCTATTTAAATCTGGGGTAGAAGTACGAGTTATTCTCACTAAATCTGCTCAAGAATTTATCACACCTTTGACTTTAGCAACTTTATCCCGTCATCAAGCCTACACCGATGATGATTTTTGGCAACCAATTTATTCCCGTCCTTTGCATATTGAGTTGGGTGAATGGGCTGATTTAATTGTGATTGCGCCTTTAACCGCTAATACTTTGGCTAAGTTAACTTATGGAATGGCAGATAATTTGCTGACAAATACCGTTCTCGCTTCTACTTGTCCTGTGTTGTTAGCACCGGCAATGAATACGGATATGTGGGAACAGGTAGCAGTAAAAAGGAATTGGCGGCAGTTATTGACAGATAGTAGATTTTATGGTATGGGAACGGGTTCTGGATTGTTGGCGTGCGATCGCATCGGTGCTGGGAGAATGGCAGAACCCGCAGAAATTTTTGTTTATATTCAATCTTTATTACACACCCAAGGAATCAGAGATTTAGCCGGGAAACAGGTTTTAATCAGCGCTGGGGGAACGCGAGAATATTTAGATCCGGTGCGGTTTATTGGCAATCCCTCAACTGGTAAAATGGGTTTAGCTTTAGCACAGGCTGCACTACACAGAGGCGCAAAGGTAATATTAGTCCATTGTCCAGCAAGTTGGGATGTACCTTTGGGAGTGGAAGCAATTGAGGTAATTAGTGCAGACGAAATGCAGCAGGTGATGTTAAAGCATTTAGCCAATGCAGATATCATTGTTATGTCAGCCGCAGTTGCAGACGTAAAGCCTAGAGATTATAGTACCGAAAAATTGCCCAAGCGATCGCTTCCTGAAAATCTACCTCTAGCAGCTGTACCGGATATTGTCGCTGAAATCGGAAATCGCAAACAACCCCATCAATATTTAATTGGTTTTGCAGCACAAACCGGGGATATTATTACACCTGCAAAAGAGAAATTGCAAAGAAAGAAATTAGATGCAATTGTAGCCAATCCTATTGATAAAGTTGATAGTGGTTTTGGGAGTGATAATAATCAAGCGGTGTTTTTAGATAAAGAAGGAAGAGAGATAGAAATTCCGGCTTGTTCTAAATTAGAAATGGCGCATTATTTGTTTGATTTTGTTGTTTAATAGACATATCCGGTAAAGTAGAGACGTTCCATGGAACGTCTCTACAAGGGTTTCAAACCAGGTACATTTAATTTTCACCAGATGTATCTTAGTATCCAGAACAATTAACTTTCTCATCGTTATATTGTACTTTCTTTAGCATTCTGGAAATCAGTAAATAATTCATCTTCACTAATACCTCTTGTTTCCAGCAATTGTTTAATTTTTTGTACTGCTTCTTGTAAAGCCATTAAATCTTGTTTTTGAGGAGTAGGCTGTGTTGGTATTTGGAAATGGCGCATTATTTGTTTAATTTTTTAATGGGTAATTTGCGAAGAGGGAAAACGTTGAAATTTTATTATAAAAACCCTTGAATAAAATCAATAATTTTTGGTGCTTCTCCAGGATTTGATTGAAATGCGCTTTTAATTAAGTGACTGCCTACAACTTTTTCATCAAGACTTAAATGTTTTGCTGCTGTATATAATTCATTATGCTTACCTGCCATGACAGCTACATCTAATAAATAGTCTACTTCTTCATTTGACATCTCTAATTCTCTCAAAAACCTTTCATAATATGGGGTTTTATCTGTGGGTTTAGTGATCCATAACTCAGGCCATTCCTTACCTGGTATAAACATCAAACGGTTTTTTACCCAAATTGTTGCTCCTTCTTCCAAAGTCTTCTTTTCAAGAGCATTAAGAAATATTCTTATATGATTATTCTTTTCTGCTTCTGATGATTTGTCACCATCAAGAAATACTACAACTTCTACTACTTTACTTGTTTTATGTAAGGCTTCTTTATATCTAGCAGCGAGATGTTTCATAACTGCTGCTGAAGAACCAATAGGTAAAATTTCAGTACGTGAGCGAAGTTCTTTATTTAATACTGTTTCCAAGATCAATTTAGCAGCCTGATCTTCAACTAAAATATCTAATTCACTATTTGGACGCTCCGATAGTTTTCCAGTTGCATAAACTGAGGAAATTTCTGATGTGATAATAGTCTTACTGCCCATCCTTTCGATAAAAATCCTACCTTCTGGTGGCAAAGATTCCAGAATAGAGGAAGAATGAGTTGTACAAATAATTTGAACTTTGCGTTTTTCACAAATATTCTTTAACTCTTTAATTAAACTTTCTTGTGCTTTCTCATGAAGACCTAATTCTATTTCGTCAATTAAGATAAGAGAGCCTTCAGGACATTGATTGAGAGTTGAAAATAACTCAAATAAAGACTGTTCACCTGCTCCCATATTAAAACCAGAATATATATTCTGTTCTCCTTTTGCTACCAGGGGTAAACGGTATGTAGTGTGTCCTCTATAGCTAAAGTTAGTATATTGATTACCTAAAATTCTGCCTACAACGTCACGAACATGATTTTCCCATCCATGTTCTGTTATTGGCTGGAATTTTCCTCGATAATTTTTAGATACGCTTCTTTCAGCCTGTGGAACCATACGCTCAACACCAAGAAAGATTACAGTCCGGTTAACTCGTGAAGCATAATTATTCCACTTACCACCAGATTTTTTACAGCGTAACTGCCAACCTGCTTTAGCTGTTTCTGTATTATTCTTTGTAAGTTTCCATCTATTATAAAGAATTTTGTAGTATATATCTATATCACCAAGTGCAGCTTCTTCTTTTGTTTGGATAAAAAAATCTGAAAAAGTATAGTAAGAATTTTGCCTTCTAGGAAGCTTAAAGCCTTTTTCATTATTATGAAATGCACAGGCAGCTAAAGCTAAAACTGTAGTTTTTCCAGAACCATTTCGACCAGCTATTGCTGTAATTGGATAACGGAAGTCAATTGTTACATTTTCAAGACCGCGTATTTGACCTGTTGTAAGTTTTATTGAGAGCAGAGTTGCACGAGTGGTATCGTTAATAAACCACTTAGAATTTTTATTATCTAAATCTGAATAAGTATATGCCATTTCACAAATATAAATAAGTATTGTTTAAGGTCAGTATAACATTTAGTGTAGTATACACGAGCATATAAAGACATACAAGTTGGTTTAATAAATATCTTGAACTTTGATTTTATAACTCCTGCTTTCTGCTTTGCGTGAAACACCAAATTTAACTATGCTGAGTTTACCCAGATACCCGCCCAGAACTAAAGTTCCGGTCTAATAGCCAAAGTCCGTTAAAACGGACTAAAAATTAATTTATATTGTACTCAGTGGAAAACTACCGTAAGTATTTGTAAATTGGGTTAAGCAACGCGCAACCCAACAAAAAATTAATCAATGTAAAAATTACGCCACTTTAAAAAACGTGCCTAAAACTCGCGGTTCGAGAAGCGGTTCACCATCTGCTAAACATGACTCAATCAGCATTTCTAACACTTCCTGACCATTTTTTAAAGCTTCTTCGTAAGTTTCTCCATGAGTACAAGGCTGCATTACATTAGTAAAATCAGGCAGTAAAACTACATAACATTGATCTTCTTCAGACCATTGAATAATTATTGTATATTTCATTCTTTTGGTTTCTCCTGTTCGTCTGCTTCGATCTTCTTTAGTTAGTTTGCGACAAATTCGCTCTAAAATAGTTGCTTCTGGTAAGCCCTTATTAAATGAAGAGGAAATAGAAAAAGAACTTGCTAGTCGCAGAGGTGGACTACAAGGTAGAAAAGAATAAAAATAACTTATAATGACTAACTAATCGAATAAGGTATTGGTTTAATAAACTGAGTATTTGCACGCACAAAACATCGAATTTTTACATCTTCTGCACTACCTTCCTTGGCAACATATAGCCAGGGTTTACCTCGTTTATCTCGATAAATTTTTGGCGTTCCCACAATATTGATATTGTCGCCTTTTAAAAGCGATCGCACTACACGGTAATTTTCTCCAGCTTGAGCGCGGCAATTAAGTTTGTTAGTTACAACCCCCCATACCAAATGTGGAGATTGTTTCCCATTTTGAAACTTACTGAAAATTGATGTGTAGTCACCTTGTCTGTTTGGTTGAGGATATTGGAAATTAGGTTGAGCGATCGCTAATGTAGGAGCGAGAGAAATTGCTGTACTTAAAGTAATTGATAAAAGTGATTTCATGACTGGAAGTGTATAAATTTGATTTCGAGTATTAAATCCTTTGCCTGGAATTGAACTGAAATTACTCAGCATTAACTCATAAGACATCGGGATTAGCGATCGCTTTCCTCCTTTGCGCCTCTGCGTCTGAAGCGTGAGACTTACCCTTTCACTTCACCTTGTAACCACCCTTCCAAATCAACCAAACTAGAGAAATCCAACAAAGCATCACCTAAAGCTTCCAACCGTTCCAGCGACAAAACCTGAACCTGACGCTGAAGTTCATCAGAAAACTCACCAAATCGCCGTTTTAATAGTCGGAGGACGAGCGATCGCGCTTCTTCTATCCGTCCTTCTTCCCTCGCATCCCGAAAAGCTCTCGGTTCTTCCAGATTCAGTCCCAACATAGCTTCAATCTCCTCTCGACTCAGGTTAGAAAACTTGTAGACAATTATCGTCGTCACCCTTCGGGTTCGGCAGTCGCTCATGGGGGAAACCCCCAAGACCGCGCTGCCTCACCAATTCTATTATCGCTTGTTCCGATTGTTGCTGTGCTTGCTCTAGCAAAAACTGCGCGGCTTCCACTGCTTCCGTTTCAGGAACCGTAGTCAGCAACATCAAACCTAATCCCAGCGGTTGCTGTTGTACCTTCCCCAACTCATCCAGATATACCCGTCGCACTTGATTACTTTCCAACAAAGCACGATGAATAGTTGAGTTAGAGGGTTCCAAACTCCGAGAACCAAAAATTATCACCCCAGACCAATCATCATAACGGATAGAATGCCGATACAGAAACAAAAACAACTCCGAAAAGAAGCGATGATACAAATCATCATCCTTTTGAAACTGCACCTCAGCAAAAAATACAGTTTTAGAAACTGCATCAGCAGGAGGTAGAAATACACCATCAATCCTAAATGCTGTTTCCTTCACCTCCACCGATTCAAACTGGTATTGCTTTGCTTCTGGGGGTGGTTCGTCCACCAATTCAAACAGCAAACCCGGAAATTGCTTAAATAACTTGTAAAATATCGAGTCCCGGCGCATTGTTATTACTCTACAGCGTCCAAATCATGATTGTAAAGCTTAAGACATCAGGATTAGCGATCGCTCTCCTCCTTTGCGCCTTTGCGTCTGGAGCGTGAGAAATCTTATCTATATAAAACCTGATTATCCTCACTCCCTTCCAAATGCGGATACTTACGAACAGGTTGGAAACGCTGACGAATTTTACCAATGATGATATAGAGAATTGGCACAATAAACAAACTCAGAAAAGTAGCCACAAACATTCCCCCAAACACAGCCGTACCCAGAGATTGACGACTCGCTGCACCTGCACCCGTGGCAGTTACGAGGGGAAAAATACCCAGCAAAGTTGAAAAAGCAGTCATCAAAATTGGACGTAAACGACCTTGTGCTGCTTCAACAGCTGCTTTCGTAATTGATAAACCTTGTTGTTCTTGTAATTGATTAGCAAATTCCACAATCAAAATTGCGTTTTTACTTGCTAAACCAATTAACATCACTAACCCTACTTGGCAAAATATATCATTACTTAAACCCCGTAATGATTGTGATGCTAAAGCTCCCATAATAGCTAGAGGAACTGAAAGCATAATAATCAAAGGATCAACATAATTTTCATACTGAGCAGCTAACACTAAAAAGACGAAAACTAAGCCTAAACCAAAAATGATCGGTGCTTGTCCACCAGATTCTTTTTCCTCAGCAGCAATACCCGACCATTCATATCCCATACTCGTCGGTAAAATCTTCTTAGCTAGTTGTTCCATAGCCAGAGTTGCTTGTCCAGAACTAAAACCGGGAGCAGGAGAACCGTTAATTTCAATAGAACGGAATAAGTTGTAGTGATTAATAGTTTGCGCTCCAGTTGTCGGAGTTAACTTCACTAAACTATTCAAAGGAATCATCTGATTAGTTGCAGAACGCACATTTAATAATCCGATATCATCAGGATTGGAACGAAACTGAGCATCGGCTTGGATATATACCCGATATGTGCGGGAAAGGAAATTAAAATCATTGACATATTGTGAACCCAAATAAGTCTGTAGGGTTTTAAAGATATCGTCAATGGAAACTTGCAGAGATTTCGCTTTATTCCGATCAACTTCAATTAAAATTTGGGGTGTATTGGCTTTAAAAGTGCTAAATACAGCTTGTAATCCTGGAGTCTGATTACCCTTCATCATGAACTGACCAACCGTTTGCAGCATAGAATTTAAGCTGTTAGTGCCGGCTATGTCTTGTAATTGAAACTGGAAACCACTAAAACTGCCTAAACCGCGAATTGCGGGGGGATTAACAGGAAAAACGCTGGCTTCGGTAATTCCTGAAAACGTTTGTCGTAATTGACCAATAATGGCTTGTACTGACTGATTTGGTTTGGTTCGTTCATCCCATGATTTGAGAGTAGAGAAAATTACGCCACTGTTAGCAGTGTTACCACTAAAACTAAAGCCACCGATGGCAAAAGTACCTGTAACTTCTGGCAATTTCAGGATTTCTGTTTCCACCTCACTCATGACTTTGCTAGTGTATTCGAGTGAAGAACCTTCAGGCCCCTGAATAATCGTGATGAAATAACCTTGGTCTTCGTCGGGTAGAAATGCTGTGGGTACAGTCATGTAAAGCCAAGCCGTGACACCCAATAAACCGATAAATGCGATCGCTACGATCGCTTTGATTTTTGTCAAAAACCTTAAAGAACGCTCATATCCGCGTCCCGTGGCTTCTAACAACCAGTTAATTCCACCAAATACCCAGCCGAGAATCCCTTTAGGTGCGGGTCTTTGCCGTAACAACAAAGCCGAGAGGGAAGGTGTGAGAGTCACAGCTAAAAATGTGGAAATGGCCGTAGAAAAGGCAATTGTGAGTGCAAATTGTTTGTAAATTTCTCCAGTCGATCCAGGGAAAAAGGCTACAGGTACAAACACGGCCATTAATACGAGAGAAGTAGCAATTACAGCCCCAAATAGGTCTTGCATCGACATTGAAGCCGCTTTTCGGGGTGACATTCCTTTTTCTTGAATTAAGCGGGAGGTATTTTCCACCACAATAATCGCATCATCAACTCCCATACCAGTGGATAGGGTCAAACCAAACATAGTCAAAATGTTGATAGAAAACCCAAAGGCTTTCACAAAGGCAAAAGTGCCAATTAAGGACAGAGGAATAGTGATGACAGGAATTAAAGTAGTGCGCCAATCTTGTAAGAAAATAAAGATGACGATAGTAACGAGAGCGATCGCTTCTAAGAGAGTTTTTACCACTTCTGCCAGAGACTCTTCTATAATCGTAGTGGTATCAAATGCCACTTCATATTTCATCCCTGGGGGAAAGCTTTGGGACAATCGCGCCATTTCTTTTTTGACTGAATTAGCAACGTTCAAGGCATTACTTCCCGGTGTCGGAAATATCCCCATCCCTACACCTTCATTAGCCTTAAAACGGAGAAATGAGCTATAGTTTTGAGCGCCAAGTTCTGCCCTACCCACATCTTTCAACTTAATCAAACTACCGTCAGCAGCAGTTTTGATCACTAAATTGTCAAATTCCTCAGCTTCTGTCAGCCTACTAACTGCCCTTAAGTCAATTTGATACATTTGACCATCGGCAGCTGGTTGCTGTCCAATTTGCCCCACACCCACCTGTAAGTTTTGTTCGTTGAGGGCATTAATGACATCATCAGTAGTTAAATTCCGACTAGCGAGTTTATTCGGGTCAAGCCATAAACGCATCGCATAGCGGCGTTCACCAAAAATCCGCGCCTCACTTACACCTTTAATCCGTTTGAGGGCATCTGCTAAATATAAATCCGCATAATTACTTAAAAAGACATTATTTAGGGCTTTGTTATCACTGAACAAACCGATCCCTAACAGAATATTGTTAGACTGTTTGCTCACAGTCACTCCGTTTTGCTTCAAAGCATCTGGTAATTGCGGTTCAGCCGCAGTCACGCGGTTCTGCACATCAACCGCTGCAATATCCTTATCCCGCGAGGCATCAAATGTCACAGTAATTGTGCTACTGCCATCATTACTACTGCTCGAAGTCATATATTTAATGCCTTCGACACCGTTAATCTGACGCTCTAAAATCGTCGTTACGTTACTTTCAACAATTTCCGCAGTAGCACCAATATAATTAGAACTGACAATAATCTGCGTTGGACTAATTTCTGGATACTGGGCAGTGGGCAATGTCGGAATACTGATTGCACCAACAAGCAAAATGATAATAGCGCAGACACTGGTAAATACAGGTCGCTTAATAAAGAAATCAACCATAATTAATTCGTAATTGAAAGCAAGTAGTCAGGAGTCAGGAGTCAGGAGTCAGGAGTCAGGAGTTTAGGAGTTCAGTAGTGAAGAGAATATCTTCTTCATCTCCCCATCTTCCCAATCAATTACTCAGGAATTATGGGGAGTCCGTCTCTGAGATTTTGTACGCCAGAAACAATGAGTTTTTCATCTGGTTGTAATCCTGTAATCACTTGGTAATCATTACCTTTGATATTGCCTAACTTCACCTGTTTTTGTTTGGCTATTAATTGGGAAACACCGTTAGGAGATTTGTCTGTTTCGGCTACAAATACAAAGGTTTCCGCAGCTATTCGAGATACTGCTATGGACGGAATCAGAACTCCAGAACGCTGATTCCAAATCACTTTAGCCCGAATCATTTGATCTGCTCGTAGCTGTCCTTCAGAATTGTCGTAAAGAGCTTTAACTAATATTGATTGGGAATTATTGGTGATGTTGGGTGAAATAAAGAATACACTACTATTACCAATGGTTTGACCTTGGGCGTTAATTAATTCCACTGGTAGCCCTTGACGCAATTGCGTACCTCGTTCCAGTGGGACAGGGATTTTAACTTCTAAAGGTCGGTTTTGTGTGATAGTAGCTAATGGTGTGGAAGTATTGACAAAATCGCCTACTTTCACAGGAATATCGCCGACAGTACCAGTAAAGGGAGCAGTAATTTTGTAATATTGAAGTTCTACTTGTTGTTGTCTAATATTGGCATCAGCTTGTTCTAAAGACTTTTCAGCTTGGGATATAGTCGCTAGTTGTGCTTGAATTCGGGAATCTATCGCCCCAAGTTGGGCTTTAGCTGTAGCCAGCCTGTTAGCATATAAATCTTTAGTTTGACGAGATACCGCTCCTTGATCAGCTAATGTAGCATAGCGATTATACTCTAATTGGTTTAAACGCACATCCGCAACATTTGCTAACCGTTCTGCTTGCAGAGATTTGAGAGTAGCGCGAGCATTTTCTAGTTGGGCTTGAGAACCCTGACCAGCAGCAGATAAACTACTAACTGCGGCTTGTTGCTGTCTGGAATCTATTTGTAAAATTGCCGCACCAGAGGCAACTGGATCTCCTGACTTCACGAATATTTGAGCAACTTGACCTTGAATTCTGGGTTGGAGATTGACTGAACGTCTAGATTCCAAACTGGCTATATATTCTGTACTATCTTCGACTGTACCTGTTTGCACTGCTGATAGTTTAACTCTTACCCCTGGAGGTGGAGCATTAGCCGCTGCTGGACTTGGTTTTTCAGGAGTTAGCAATTTCCACGCTATAGCCGTTCCACCCCCAAGTATTAATACTAGAGCTAAGAATAAACGTAGCCACCGCTGTGATTTGCTTGGTGGCTCAAATGAAGGTTGTGGAATCTCTTTAAAATCTGCTTGAGGCTCAGGAGATGTCATAGGTTATGGCGAATGGAAAGAACAAGTAATTAAAATTGCGCTGGGATTATATATATTGATATTAAAATTACTTATTTGGTATGATGTATTTACAAAAACTATGTGTTAGCTCATCCAATATACAGTATTTATAATACTTGACAATCTACCTAAAGGTTAATTATTAGCTTTTTGTAGGTGTACCCGTCTATTTAGGCAGAAGATGAGGAGAAAAGAGCTTTTTTCGCTGTCATTAACCCATCTCAATCAATTTAAGAGTCGAGTATACATATTTTCAATTTTGAGTATAGGAAATATTATGCCACTCATGTTATTTGCTAATAAAGATTGGGAACTATAGAAGTAACTCGTTAGACAGTCTGGCTGGAGGGCTGAAAAGATTATGCAGTAAATCTTTCAAAATCTAAAATCCAAAAAGGTACTAGTACAGCAGGGCGAAAATAACTATCCAGTTAAAAAAACCTAAAAAGCTGACTATGGAAAAATTTTTCCCTCCTACCTACTGCTTCCGGCCTCCTGGCTTCTTGCACTAGTACAGCAGGGCGGAAATAACTATACAGTTTAATTTTTAATTTTTAATTCTGCCCTGCGGGATTAGAGTCAATTTCAGAACCTGAATAGGCAAACAACAAGACTATGAGTTGTGATCTCATTACTGTCAATAAAAATACTTATGACTCTCTACAACAGGAACTAGTAGAACTACGTCAGTTAGTAGATCGTTTAAGTCAGGCTGAGTTATCAACCTCTCAGATGTATAACCAAGAACATATGGGTGTATTTATAGAATATACACCCGCTGCGATCGCTATCTTTGACCGTCAAATGCGTTATGTATTGGCAAGTCGTCGTTGGCGACAAGATTACAACTTGGAAGATGAGGAAATTATCGGCCGCTCTCATTATGAATTTTTTCCAGAAATTTCTCCTTCGTGCCGAGAAATTCACCAAAGTTGTTTAGCCGGTGCAATTGAGCAATGTGAAGAACAGCTTTTTAAACGAGACGATGGCACAATTGAATGGGTGAAATGGGAAATGCATCCTTGGTATCAAAATTCTACTGAAATTGGTGGAATTATCATGTTTACTGAGGTAATCACCACTCGCAAACAAGCAGAAATAGCCTTAGCTGAAAGCGAAAAACGCTTAAGAGATATTGCCACTAATGTCCCTGGTGCAATTTTCCAATTCACCAACCGCAATGGTGTTTGGAAAGTAGACTATATGAGCGACTTCATCTGGGAACTGGCAGGAATTACAGCCAATGAAATAATGCAAGATTTAAATAACTTTTTTGTTCTTGTCCATCCAGAAGATTTTAATAGTTATATTAGCTCTGTCGTTGAAGCTATAGAAAATTCTATCCCTTGGCACTATGAAGGAAGACTAATCAAACCTAATGGTGAAATAATTTGGTGGCAAGGAGACTCCACACCAACACAAAATCAACAAGGAGAGATTATTTTTTGTGGAGTACTTTTAGATATTACTGCTCGTAAGCAGACAGAAGAATCACTCAAAAAGCTCAATGAAGATTTAGAAACTAAAATTCAAGAAAGTACAGCCGAATTAAAAGAAAAAGAAGAATTCTTGCGTAGTATTTATGAGGGCATTCAGCAAATCGTATTTGTGGTTGAGGTTCTGGATGGTTGTGATTTTTATTTTGGAGGCTGGAATTATTCAGGAGAAAAATTTACAGGTATAAGTCAAGCAGATGTTATTGGCAAAACTCCAGAATATGTACTTGGAGAAATACCAGGTTCAGCAGCACGTCAACGCTATAAAACTTGTGTAGAATCTGGTAAAAGCATGAGCTATGAAGAATTTGTCCCTATTCAAAATGAGCCTCATTGGTGGCTAACTACACTCAATCCTTTGAAAAGTAGTGATGGTAAAATTTATCGTATAGTGGGGACAACGATGAAGATTACAGAGCGGAAACAAGCTGAGGAAGCACTTCAAGAAAGTCAGCATTTTATCCAACGCATTGCCGATTCTTCTCCCAATATTCTCTATATTTTTGATTTAGAAGAAAAACGCAACATTTACGCAAATAAAAATATACTTTATTCCCTTGGCTACTCTAATCAAGAAATTAAACAGCAAGAATCTAATTTGATTTATACAATTACTCATCCAGAAGATTTAGAAAAAATTACAGCACATTGGCAACGCTTTAGCGATGTTCAAGATGGAGAAATTTTAGAAATTGAATATCGGGTGAGACAAGCAAATGGTGAATGGTGCTGGTTCTATAGTCGAGATACTATCTTCAATCGTAACAGTAATGGTCAAGTCAAGCAAATCTTAGGAGTAGCAACAGATATTACAGAACGTAAAAATGGAGAAATAATTTTACAACAGCAAGCCATAAACCTAGAAAATACCTTAAGGGATCTCAAGCAGGCACAAATCCAACTCATTCATAGTGAGAAAATGTCCTCACTGGGTAATATGGTTGCTGGGATTGCTCATGAAATTAACAATCCAGTTAACTTTATTCATGGCAATATTTTTCCAGCTAGTGAATACATTCATGAATTTTTAAGTCTCATCCAATTATATCAAGAATACTTTCCTGAACCACCAGCAGAAATTCAAGAAAAAATTGCCGACATTGAACTTGATTTTCTCAAAACAGATTTAATAAAAATTCTTAACTCTATGAGTCTAGGAACTGATCGGATTCGAGAAATTGTGCTTTCATTGCGAAATTTTTCTCGCTTAGATGAAGCAGAAATTAAAACAGTCAATATTCATGAAGGTATTGATAGCACCTTAATGATTTTACACCATCGTTTGAAGCCCAAGCCAAATAATGCCGAAATTCATATAATTAAAAAATACGGAGATTTGCCATTAATTCAATGTTATCCTGGTCAATTAAATCAGGTATTTATGAACATTTTCAGTAACGCTATTGATGCTTTAGAAGAGGGAGAATATAATAAACCCAAAGAAATTCATGTTATTACTGAAATGATTAATAGTGACAGATTAGCTATTCGGATCATTGATAATGGAGTGGGAATTTCTGAAGAAATTATTTCCAAATTATTCGACCCATTTTTTACGACCAAAGATGTAGGAAAAGGTACAGGTTTAGGACTTTCCATTAGTTACCAAATCATAGTAGATAAACATCAGGGCAACTTATCTTGTCATTCTACTCTGGGAGAAGGAACTGAATTTATCATTGAAATTCCTACTACTCAGCTACCAGTACAGAAGAATGTTGATTTTTAGGCTTAACTGAACTGTATTACGTTATAGATTAATTAATGTATCTAAAAAACCGGACTCGTTCTGGCTTAGTCTCAATAGCGAAGGTTTACAGATGTTGAATTCATCAGAAACTCCTATAATTGCGGCAGTAGTGCTGGTCGCTTTCGGCATTTTGGGTTGGGGCTTTTATCGCGCCAGACCTTTTGGTAAACTGGGAATCTTAGCCTGGTTACAGTCGGTCGTATTAATGGCTCCTTGGCTGCTGTTCTTTGGCTTGTTTGCGGCAGGGATTTACATCAATATAGCGGGTATATTGTTATTGCTCCTGGCTTCCACTGCAATCTACATCTTCTTAGGTAGACAGTTACGCAACGCTGGGCAAGATGCCATTCTCAAGCAACGGGCAACGGAAAGACTGACTGCTAATGCTTCACAGGAAGCCAATTCCCCATCAAATGCCAACAGTCAAGTACTAGTTGCAGAACTAAAACTGGACGCAATGACAATACCCGAAGAAGATTTGAGTACCATTAAGGGTATTTTCGGGATTGACACATTTTTTGCCACGGAAACCATCCCCTATCAAGAAGGAGCAATTTTCAAAGGCAATTTGCGGGGAGAACCAGAGGAAGTTCACAACCGGCTGACGAAAAGTCTGCAAGAACGTTTAGGTGATAAATATCGCCTGTTTTTAGTGGAGAATACAGACGATAAACCCGTGATGATTGTTCTCCCCAGCCGCACAGATCCACGTCCGATGCAGCTACCACAGAAAGTCTTTGCGGTGATTCTTTTGGTAGCAACTATTGCCACCAATTTTGAAGCTGCGGGATTGTTACTGAATTTTGATTTATTCTCCAACCCATCACGGTTTCCCGAAGCTTTACCTATCGGTTTGGGGATATTTACGATTTTAATAGCTCATGAAATCGGTCATTGGTTACTGGCGCGACGACACCAAGTCCGCCTCAGCTTACCCTTTTTCCTCCCGGCTGTGCAAATCGGCTCTTTTGGGGCAATTACCCGCTTTGAGTCTTTATTACCTAATCGCAAGGCGTTATTTGATATTGCTTTGGCTGGGCCTGCCTTTGGCGGTATCGTTTCTTTGGTAATGTTGGTGACAGGTTTGCTGCTTTCCCACCCAGGTAGTTTATTTCAATTACCAAATCAGTTTTTCCAAGGTTCGATTTTAGTGGGAAGTTTAGCGCGGGTTGTGCTGGGTGCATCTGTCAAAGCGCCCTTAGTTAATGTCCATCCCCTAGTTATTATTGGTTGGTTGGGTTTGGTGATTACAGCATTAAATTTAATGCCAGCTGGACAATTAGATGGTGGGCGGATTGTCCAGGCTATTTATGGACGCAAAACCGCAGGAAGAGCGACATTTGCGACTTTAATTTTGCTGGGTTTGGTGTCTCTTGGTAATCCTTTGGCTATGTATTGGGCGATTGTGATTGTGTTCTTACAACGAGATTTAGAACGCCCCAGCTTGAATGAGGTAACTGAACCAGACGACGCTAGAGCCGCTTTAGGTCTTTTGGCTCTGTTTTTGATGATTAGTACCCTCCTCCCCCTAACTCCGGCTTTGGCTGGGCGTTTGGGAATAGGTTAAGGAGGCAGGGGAGGCAAGGGGCAGGGGGCAGGGGAGCAGGGGAGGAATATTTATCTTTCACCTGTCACCTGTCACCTGTTCGCTGTCACCTGTTGCTTATGGTTTCCAGCCTGCGAGTAAATTAGGATAGGTTGTGGGCTTGGGGAAGATTTGTCCAAAACTAGCTTGACGTTGTTCCGGTTTTTCTTGGCTGATGTTCCAGAGAGTTTCGTAGAAGAAGAAGGAAACTCCGGCAAAATTGCGATCGCGCACTTTCTGTACTTGTGTCTGAATCTGTGACATGGGTACAGAACGATTTTTTAACCCACTCAAAATGCCAATACTCACAGGAATATGTCTTTTTGCTGCTTTCACTTCTGGGTATTCTAATTCGCTGATAAACACATTTAAGTCATTGCGGTATATCTGCAAAACCAAGTCTTCAACTATTCCCATGCGTTCCCATTTCTGCCAGTCTGCTAAAAAGTATTCGTAGGAAAACCGCTGAGGATTAGGTGCA
This sequence comes from Anabaena catenula FACHB-362, assembly GCF_014698735.1. Classification (GTDB taxonomy): domain Bacteria; phylum Cyanobacteriota; class Cyanobacteriia; order Cyanobacteriales; family Nostocaceae; genus Anabaena; species Anabaena variabilis_A. The sequence continues at coordinate 7,942 of NZ_JACJTQ010000030.1, read as the reverse complement.
ACAGAAACTATACAGTCTTTTTTATTAGCTTTGATAGCTGTGAATACCTGCTTCATGAAGTTTGTGATTTTGTTCGCTCTCCAGCGCACCCATTCTGGATCTTTCGGGTTTTTGGAGGGCGCTTTACCACGATGTTCTTTTTTGTAAAGTGCTACTGTGTAGGCATCATAGCCTAATTCTGATGGTAAGCCGAAGTGGTCATCAAATTGAATTCCGTCAATATCATAGTTTTTAACGATTTCGACAATTAAATTTTGGATAAATTGTTGTACTTCCGGGCGAAAAGGATTGAGCCAAACGCGATCGTGTGTACCTTCTTTGATAATTTTACTGCCGTTGCTGCGGCTGGTAAGCCATTGGGGGCGATTTTTGGCTAAAAGGGAATCAGCAGGAGCCATAAAGCCAAATTCAAACCAGGGAATGACCGTTAAGCCTTGTTTATGTCCCTCAGTGACAATCTCTTGGAGCATATCCCGTCCTTGTAATCCCGGTGTCGGATCGAGAGATTTACCAATGACTTGAGCAGCAACTCTGCTAGGATAAAGTGTATATCCCCAATTCCAAACAGCCGGATAAACAGTATTGAAGTTAAGATCATCTAGACGTTGCAAAGACTTTTTCAAGCGATCGCTCTCAAATAAAACATCGCTATCAATATTGGTTAACCACACCCCCCTTAACTCCGATGTTGTCCCTTGGGAAGAAGCGATTTGAGCTTTTAAAGGTAACGATAGCATCACCACAGTCATCATACTCAGGACAACTATAGCCGCAAACAAACCTGACTTAATACGTTGATGCATATTCCCATGAAGTAATTTTTGGTTCATTTTCGGCTTATTTTTGGCTGATTAAATTCTTTTCAATTTTAGGCTGCTGTTATGCTTCCTATAGTCAGTTTTGCTGAAACCCAGTAGAGTAACGTCAATAATTAGGGAACACCAAAAAATAAATTACCCAAAAATCGTAGGGTGGGTTATATCAATTCACTTAATTAAAGCTACAAATGAATCTCCGCGTCCCCGCGTCCCCGCCTCTCCGCGTCTTTCCATTTGTATCAATCTTAAAGTGAACCGGTATTAGGAGGGTAGTCGGTAACCCACCATAAATTTAGGGGATAATTGTGGGTTACGCGATCGCTCTAGCGAAGCCTGTCCCGCAGGGCTACACCCACCCTACAAATTGGGGATTTTTTTTCATAAGTAGTAGATGGAGGAGATTGAAAGCCTGGATTTCGAGGCTAGTTTCCCCGACCTGTTTACCCTTAAGAGTTAAGAGTTATCGGCTGGGCAAATTTCTATTCCTTCTAGACGGAGATTTATGCCTATAAGTTTCCCTTTCATTTAATCTCTTCCAAAAGAGATATTTTTACGTTCACAGCCCCTATTGACTCGGCAATTGCGGCTTGATCGAGTACCATAGTCCCACATCCGCACAGTAAAAAAATTTGCCAAATTTTTTCCGGATATGCAAAAAATTTTGCGTTTATTGTTACACGTAATTATGTCAGCACTATGAATATTAAACTCGATAAGCACACTCCAGACAATCTGGCATCTTTATTTGTCCTTCTCATGGAAGAAGGTATAACCCCAAATCAGATGATGGCTGGTATTGTTCGTCTTGCGTCGGATACCAGAGAGCTAGAAGGAACAATTGTATCAGTAGATTGTCTTCAATTCTTGCTGGACGCAATGCCAGTAGATAACAGTGCTATGGGGGTGACAGAATATATCTCATCTCTAGCAGCAGAAGGCGTTAGTACCTTAATGTTGTTGGATGCCTTGGGTTTTGCTTGCTATGTTCGTGGTTTGTTCGATTCTGCCAGCATTATCCGCTTGACTTATCAGAGATTGCAAGCCGACAAAATCATCTCACAAATGTTGCGCGATTAAAAGTTAATGACTAACCACTGCTATTCAAGAATTTTTCAGCAAAACCAAAAAAGGCCAAGATCAACGACCATGGACATAATTCAGCTTTTTTCTCAATCCTTGGAGGTGTCCATTGGATGAACTGCTTAAACAGTTGTATGTTGATGATGAGATTTTTAGCCAGTTGTAGTGAAGCGGCGAGAAAGCGCTCTTTATTGGACTGCTGCAACATTTAGGGGTGTTGTACAGTACTCCATCAACAACTGGCGAATGGGTAAGAGTTCTAAGGGTTGGCGCCAATCCGTCCCTGGGAACAATCTTAAAGGCCCCTTTCTCTTTCTTGATATTTCCATTAAAACGGCAACAGAAAAATTTTGTCTGCCAAATTGCCAAAACTTCGGAGTATTAGTTTACGGTTGATATGATTGCATAGGTGGGGTGCTAAGGAGCGCCCCAATTTTTGTTGAAGCGGAGATGGGGGGTGGGAGGACGCGGAGATGGGGGGACGAGGAGATTGGGACGCGGGGACGCGGAGATGGGGAGACGCGGTGAGGTGGAGAGGAGAAGATTCATTTGTGGGTTAAATTTAAGTGAGTTGATATAAAAGACCTCGACTGATATCTCTAATTCAGTAATTCAGTCCCTTATCTTTCAAGCGAGGTTTAACTCCAGTTGAAAGGTTCCCCGCGTCACCGCGTCTCTTCTTCCCTTCCCCTCATATCTTCTTCCCCGCGTCACCGCGTCTCTTCTTCCCCTTCCCTCATCTCTCTTCTTCTTCCCCTCACCGCGTCCCCGTGTCCCCGCGTCTCTTCTTCCCCTCACCGCGTCCCCGCGTCAGTCCTAATAATAAGTATTCAACTGGACACGATATCTCCTGTCTCCTTTGGGTAAAATGGTTTTCTGCTGGCAATTTTGTAGTCCAAAGGAAACTGGGGAATTATGGCGCGTCTAGCCCTGCTGAGTGTATCTAACAAAACTGGTATAATTGACTTAGCCCGTAGCTTGGTTGAAGAATTTGGCTTTGATGTCATCAGCAGTGGCGGAACAGCCAAAACGCTGAAGGATGCCGGAATTCCAGTAACAAAGGTTTCTGACTATACAGGTTCACCGGAAATTTTAGGTGGTCGTGTCAAAACTCTACATCCCCGGATTCATGGGGGTATTTTAGCAAGACGAGATGTGGCAGAAGATGTGACTGATTTGGAAAATAATCAAATTCGTCCCATTGATTTAGTTGTCGTCAATCTTTATCCTTTTGAACAAACGATCGCTAAACCGGGTGTAACATTAGCTGAGGCGGTTGAGCAAATTGATATCGGTGGCCCAGCTATGTTAAGGGCATCATCGAAAAACTTTGCCCACTTGACGGTATTATGTGACCCTGCTCAATATGATGAGTATTTGCAAGAATTACGCCAAAATGGGGAAGCGTCTTTAGAGTTTCGCCAAAAATGTGCGTTAAAGGGATTTTTGCATACTTCTAGTTATGATAATGCCATTGCTGCCTATCTCGCTGGCAAGCAAACACAGGAATATACCCTTTCTGGAAAACAAATTCAACCCTTACGCTATGGTGAAAACCCACACCAACCCGCAGCTTGGTATCAAACGGGAACTACACCCACAGGTTGGACGGCGGCTACTAAACTCCAAGGTAAGGAACTCAGCTACAATAATTTGGTAGATTTGGAAGCTGCACGGCGAATAATTACTGAATTTACGGAAAGTCCCGCAGCGACAATTATCAAACATACTAATCCCTGTGGTACTGCTGAGGCAGATACGATTTTTGCAGCTTATCAAAAAGCTTTTAATGCTGATTCTACTTCGGCTTTTGGTGGGATTGTGGCTTTAAACCGTCCTATTGATGCGGCGACAGCGACAGAATTAACGAAGACATTTTTAGAATGCGTAGTTGCGCCTGGGTGTGACGAGGAAGCGCAGGAAATTCTCACTAAAAAAGGTAACGTCAGGGTTTTGATTTTACCAGATTTGCTGAGTGGACTAAAAGAAAGTGTGAAAGCGATCGCTGGTGGTTTCCTTGTTCAAACAGTTGATGACATCATTGCTGACCCCAGTAAATGGCAAGTTGTCAGCGAACGTCAACCCACTTCTAGCGAATTGGCCGAATTACTATTTGCGTGGAAAGTTTGTAAACACGTCAAATCAAATGCTATCGTCATCAGTAGCGATCGCACTACCTTGGGAGTAGGCGCTGGACAAATGAACCGTGTCGGTTCCACAAAAATTGCTTTAGAACAAGCAGGAGAAAAAGCTAAAGGTGCATTTCTCGCTAGTGATGGATTCTTCCCTTTTGATGATACCGTCAAAGCCGCTGCCGCAGCGGGAATTACTGCCATTGTTCAACCAGGTGGAAGTTTACGTGATAAAGATTCCATCAAAGCTGCTAATGAACTGGGTTTATTAATGGTTTTGACTGGTGTTCGTCACTTTTTACACTAATTTGATCGAAAAGACGAGGTGAGGGGAGGAAGAGACGCGGGGACACGGGGACGCGGGGACGCGGGGACGCGGGGACACGGGGACGCGGGGACACGGGGACAGGGGGAGGGGAAGACACGGGGACGCGGGGAAGAAGAGATGAGGGGAAGAAGAGATGAGGGGAGAGGAAGAGACGCGAAGAACCGTTCAGATTGAGTTAAACCTCACCTGAAAGATAAGCGCCTGAATTACTGAATTAGAGATATCCGTCGAGGTCTTATATCAACTCACTTAAATTTAACCCACAAATGAATCTTCTCCTCTCCACCTCCCCGCGTCTTCCCCTCACCGCGTCCCCGCGTCCCCCCTCACCGCGTCTTCCCATCCCCGTCAACGCTTTTTGTGTTGTATGACAGACTGGTGCAGTTGTGAAAGTGGCACTTAAGATACTTATTATTTAATTCAAAAGTGATAATTTGACCCTTGTGTGAGGAGTAAGTTGAAACGAAAAACGCTTGGGGTGGAAACACGGCAACACTCCCAGGCGTTTTTTATTTTCCCCTTAAACGACATATTAAAATTACTAATATAGCAGGAGGCAGGAGGCAGAGGGCAGGAGGCAGGAGGCAGGAGGGAAAGCCTTATTATATCTAAGTTTCAAGGATTAATAATGTCCTAATTATCCTGGCTACAGCTATATAAAAAAGTTTATGAAAATACTTGCGCTTTTATTTAACTAGTGATATAGTCTATTTGTGTGAGGAGCAATGTTGAATATAAAAAGCGCTTGGGGTGGAAACACGGTAACACTCCCAGGCGCTTTTTATTTTGAATAATAAATTCAATTCATCAAATTAGATAGTGCAGAAATTGCTTTCCACTCAGTTTCAGAAAGTGGTTGTATTTCTATTTGCATATTAAAACAATCACAGGCGGCGATAATTAAAGCTTCTATAATTGCTTTTCTATTGAGATTTTGGGGAAGTTGACTAGGGGTAAAAGACTCTTGAGCAAATACTTGACCAAATAAATCTATATCTGGATTTAAGCGAATGGAACCATGTTGTAAAATTGCTTCACCTCGTCGGAGTTGGGCGCTACCAATGAGTTTAGAACCATTTGCTAAAACTAAATCTGCACCAGTCGCAGTGCCAAAACAGTTAGGATTGTGGATATAACCGCGCCCAGCTTGACCATAGTTTAACTCTACGCCAAGCGATCGCCATCCTTGAATCAAAAACTCACAAATTTTTGCATAAGCTTGGAGACGACTGCCCATGATTCCAGATGTCACCACAGCGTAGGTTAAATCGCCTTGGTGCAGCACTGCCCGTCCACCACTAGGACGGCGTACCAAATCGAGTTTTTCACCTTGCCAGATTAAATTTTGCCAAGATTCAGGATATTTTTTCTGATGATAGCCCAGGGAAATTGCAGGTGGCGACCAAGTATAAAACCGCAGAGTTGGAGGATGCTTTCTTGACTGGTGCTGTTCTAGTAACCAGTAGTCAATTGCCATTTGCACATTACCCGCAGTTTCTAGTAACGGAATTAGTCGCCAAACCTGCTTATTTTGCAATGCTGTAGATTCCAATCTAAAATCCCAAATCCAAAATCTAAATTTGCCTAAGCTGCACCAAACTCAGCAACCAAAGCTTCATCATTATCATCAGCGATGGTGGCAACAATGGTAATTATGCGGGAAACTTCGCTAGGTGACAACTCTGCTAAAGTGCGTGACGAGATCACAACCACCTCATTTTCAATAATTCCAAAACGAGCTTCAAAGGTACTTGTGCAATTCAACTCTAACAGATGGCGCATTAATTTGGGTTCATCTTTGGCGGGTAACTTCAACACCGCAGACCACACTGTGATAGTATCTTCATCACTTGAACCTGTGAGTTGTACGAATACTTCGACGCTGCCATATTTAAATTTCCACAGATAAGCACCGTTTTCGCTGTGGCTAACCATTGCACTTTTATCTTGTTCGAGAGTGCTAATGACGCTTTCAATTACTTCGACATGGGTGATATTAGTAGTTTCAGCAATGAGTTCATCAATTGATTGATCAGAAGTTAAGTTTTCTTGGTAGGTTGCCATACAGACTTATTCCTCAATATAGTTACTGCTTTAATCTACACCTACTTTATCGCTTGTAGGCAAGGTTAGTTTTAGCCTTTGGAGATCAGACTTTTCACAAACAAATAAATTACCTGTAATATATCTGTGAGTACAACGGATTTCCAAATTTCATGCTGCAAAAGATACCCGAACCTACTTCCCCTATCTCTCCAGTTAGACCAATTTCTGTCCGCCAATTAGGTATCAATCCCAATCACTGGTATGTTGTTGCACGCAGTAGCGAAGTGACAAGTCAGCCTTTGGGTGTAACAATTTGGCATCAAGTGATGGCTACGCCCGCCGCAGGCATCGCACTCTATCGAGATAGTACCGGAAAAGTTCACGCTTTGGAAGACCGCTGTCCCCATCGTCAAGTTAAACTGAGTCATGGGCAAGTCATAGGCGATGAATTAGAATGTGCTTATCATGGTTGGCGTTTTCATAGTGGTGGTGAATGTGCCGCAGTTCCCTACTTAGCCGCAAATCAAAAATTACCTAATTGCCAAATTCGCCGTTATCCAGTCAAAGAACAAGATGGTTTTATTTGGTTATTTCCCTCAGACGTGGAACCATCTGTAGAACCAATGGGTTTACCAGAATGGGAACATCTAAATTATATCGCCACAGTTTCCGTAATTAATACTCAGGCTCATTATTCCTATTTAATTGAAAACTTGATGGATATGTATCATGGACATTTACATCAGGATTTGCAAGCTTGGTCTGAAGCATCACTGCAAAATATTGATGAAGATGAAAATAGTGTTCATGCCCATTATACAGCCCAAAGTTATTACAAAATAGATAAAATTTGGTCTATATCACAATTATTTTTCCCAGCTTTGCGACGCTTACATTCTGAACCTTTGGATGTAAGTTATGTTTACCCCCATTGGGTATCTACATTGGGGAAAGATTTTAAAATTTATTGTTTATTATGTCCTGTGAATGAGACACAAACAAAAGCCTATTTAATTCACTTTACCTCACTTAATGCCTTTTGGCGACTGCATAAATTACCTGTATGGTTTCGGCGGTTTATCAAAGATAGCTTATTTGGTGCAGCCCAAAAGTTGCTTGATGGTTTGGTGATCCAAGATGTGAAGATGATTGAAGAAGAACAGCAAGCTTATTTGCAGAATCCAGAAATACGGAATTATGAGTTAAATCCCGCCTTGGTAATTGTGCAGAAGCTGATGAAGAATCAAGTTGAAAAATCAGGACTTCTAGTCAGCAAAGCCTCAGAGGATGTTTGAAAATTCGTAAAGTTTACCGAAAGGGGGGAGAAGCCACGATTACTGGCTGAAAATGGTACTGAAGCACTTGAACGTGCGGTAATGCTAAGTTCAGCACAAATGCACATCACATCAGCTTTTCTCAATGCTACGCTGAGGGTTAATTAACAGTAGCTAAAAAACTAACAATTACTACCAATTACTCACTTATGCTTCCATGCTAAGTCATCTGCTATGAGTGACTATCTTGGGATTTGGCTGTAA
>NZ_JACJTQ010000003.1 GCF_014698735.1 Anabaena catenula FACHB-362 | reverse complement strand
AAGTGGAGAATGGTGGCTTTAGCCCCATTCGGAACAACTTCTTAGAATCCCCTGGCTTTCCGAATAAATGAGCATAGCGAAATTTATTCAGCCAGGGGAGTGTCAAAAGAAATTTATCTGACAATTAACTGTAGTAATTTCTGCTTGACGAGTGCCTTCTTGCCCATACATCAAACGCACAATCAGATAACTATCGGGCTTGTAGGGCATTCGTTCTGCCCACTCAATAGCGACAATTCCTGGTGTGACTTCCATCCCTTCCCAGTAGCTTTCCAAGTTCAAACCTGTCACTTCTTGAGGTTCTAGACGATATAAATCCAGATGATAAAGGGGGATGCGTCCTTCTGTGTATTCATTAATCAGGGTAAAAGTAGGACTGACAATAGAGTCACTGATACCCAAACCCTTGCCAATACCTTGCACCAAGGTAGTTTTGCCAGCACCTAAATCACCTTCTAGTAAGATCACACTTCCAGCAGCTAGGGTTTCCCCCAGGGTAATACCTAACTGCTGTGTGGCCTCTGTATCAGCAAGAAAAATTTTAGTCATTGGTCATTGGTCATTGGTCATTGGTCATTAGTCATTAGTCATTAGTCATTAGTCATTAGTCATTAGTCATTAGTCATTAGTCATTAGTCATTAGTCATTAGTCATCTCCACGTCCACGTGTCCCCGTGTCTCCGCGTCCACGCTTCCCCGTGTCCCCGCGTCCCCATGTCCCCGCGTCCCCGTGTCACCCCATCTCCATCACTTCCCATGCTGCGCCCCACTGTACCACTTCAATAAAACCTTAGCTAGTCTTTGCGGGTCGTGGCGGACAAAACCAGTTTCATCTTCATACAATATATTAGCTGGTACAATCCTACGTCCTAGTTGGGTGACAACTTCTCTATCTAAGAAGACGGGATGGGAATTTTGTTGGGCATAGCGAATCAGGGCTTGGGCAGAAGGTGTTTTTTTATGAACTAGTACAGCATCAAAAAGCCTTCTGTTACCACAAGCGGCATCGATGGCTTGAATATGTTCACCAACGGTGTAGCCATCTGTTTCTCCCGGTTGGGTCATGATATTGCAGATATAGATCCGAGGTACTTTTGTGGCTGCGATCGCATCGGCAATTTCTGGAACTAACATATTTGGTATTAAGCTAGTGTAAAGACTACCCGGCCCAATAATAATATAATCAGCTTCTTTAATTGCCTTAATCGCTGAGGGTAAAGCTGGAGGATTTTCAGGAATGCAGCCAATTTTCACAATTTTTCCCCCTGCTTTGGGAATGCTAGACTCACCCTCAATGCGGCGGCCATCTGTTAATTCTGCCCAGAGGCGGACATCGCTGAGGGTTGCAGGTAAAACTTGTCCTCTCACAGCCAGGACTTTGGAACTCGCAGCAACGGCCCTTTCTAAATCTCCAGTAATATCAGTCATGGCAGTTAAAAACAAATTACCAAAACTGTGACCTGTCAACCCGTCCCCCGCCCGAAAGCGATATTGAAACAATTCTGTTAATAACTTTTCTTCATCTGCTAATGCAGCCAAACAGTTACGAATATCCCCAGGAGGTAAAACGCCAAATTCCTGACGCAAACGCCCAGAAGAACCACCGTCATCAGCTACAGTCACAATAGCTGTAATATTAGCACTGTAAGTTTTTAAACCTCTGAGTAAAGTCGAAAGTCCAGTACCACCACCAATTACCACGATTTTTGGCCCCCGGTACAAGCGGCGATGGGCTAACAGTACATCTATGAGTTCTTCTTCATCACCTTCTGGTCTTAAGACTTGAGTAATTGAACTTACAGTGCGGGATTGTCCCCAAAGCACTAACAACACGCCGCACAGCAAGACTAAAGGTCCGCTGATGTAGTTGGGTAAAATGTTGGCGAGGAATCCCAGAAAACCCCTCAGCAATTCTATCGCCCAAAAAATGGGGGTTAGCTTAATCCAAATAGCCAACCCCAAACTCGCCAAGAAAACCCCCCCAACACTGATTAGTAACCAGCGTTTTACCGATAGTCCGGGGGATAACCATTTGAACCACTGGTTAACCCGATGGGAAGTGCGGCTATGCGACTGTTGTTGTAGGGCGTTGAGGGCTTGTCTAAGAAAACCGATTGACATACCTAATAGGGAACAGTAGGACAAACAATGTTTAACAGAAACTCTACACCACCTGGTTTGAAGACCAAGGGTGGAAGCATGAGATTTTTCAATTCCTTTATATTTGGAGCAAGTTATTAAAGTTATCAGTATTCCCCGTTATACCAATGTGAGATTTGAGATTTTGGCTTGATAATACTCATTGTGGCAATATTCCATCTATAAGCAACAATACCATTTTTGGGTATCACGTATTAAACAACACCCTGGTTGGCAGAAAGTGAATTTTATGGAAAAGCGAATTTTAGGATTAGATCCCGGACTGGCAATTTTAGGATTTGGGGCAATTACTTGGACACAAAGTCAAGGTAAAGTACAAGACACAACGGTAAAGATGCTTGATTTTGGCGTGATTCGGACTTCGGCAGATACGGAGATGGTAGAGCGCCTATGTACTTTATTTGACGATTTACACACCTTGATGGAGGAGTTGCAACCTGATTTAGTAGCAATTGAAAAATTATTCTTCTATCGTATGGCAAATACTATCGTTGTTGCACAGGCTAGGGGTGTCCTGATGTTAGTTTTGGGACAGCGCAAGCTTCCTTATGTGGAATTTACCCCTGCTCAAATTAAGCAAGCTTTAACAAATTATGGCAATGCTGATAAGGCGGAAGTGCAAGATGCTGTAATGCGGGAGTTGGATTTAGATGAGATTCCTCGGCCAGATGATGCGGCGGATGCTTTAGCGGTGGCGTTGACAGCTTCGTTTCAGTTGTAAATTTAATCACAAATAATACTGGCAGTGATGACAAGACTATCAAATTCTGGGATATGGATTTAGACGCTTTAATAAAGCGTAATTGTGATTGGGTACGAGGTTATTTAGAGAATAATATTTATGTCAGCGAGAGTGACAGGCACTTGTGCGACGGCATTGGTACTCAAAAGTAAAGTAGCAGAGAGGCAGAATTAATGGTGTCTAGAAAAGGCGATTCACATAGGTGAAAGAATGAAACTAGGTCATATCACAAAGCACTGTGGCATATTAAAATTGTAAATGCAGCCTAACAAGGCATTAAAGGATTTACATCCATGACACTCAAAGAGTTAGAAGAACAACTTCTTGTCCTTAAACCTAGTGAAAAAGTCCAGGCTATACAGTTACTTGCTCAAAGTTTTGGTCGCAATTGGCAAGGAATTGAGAAAACCCCTAGAGTCTGTGGTGGAGAAGCTTGCATTGCTAATACTCGTATTTCTATCTGGGTACTTGTGGAAGCTCGACGACTTGGATATAGTGATGTTGATATTTTAACTAGCTATCCAACCATTTCTGCTACAGATTTAGCTAATGCTTGGGTATATGCAGAAGCTCATACCGATAAAATCGAATTGGCAATTGAGCGTAATGAGGCAGGATAGATGGCACGTTTTTATGCAGAAAATTGAGGACTCTTAGCTTTTCTTGGCCACTGAATTACAAGATTTCCACATTAATTCAGCTTCAGATTCAGAGAAAATTTGACTCTTGCTATTTTCACAAATGAGCCTAGTTTTATCCAACTGTTTGTATACATATAGATGAAATTCAGGACTAGTAGATATCACACTACTCTCATATAAAATACTTGTGGGTGTTTCGATGAGAACTCTTTTTAAGACGTTAACATCATTAGCCCTGACCTCTTTTTTCAATTCGGCAACTGAGTTAAGATTAAATATGCTTTCATCTGATATAGATAATTCAATATCAAATTTATTACCTGCTTGAATTTTTATATTACCCCAAGATCCTTTCATTACCTTTGCTCCTTGAGGTGCTAGTAAGGTAAATTTAGTATTCTCGTCCATAACCTCTAAAGGTTGCATTTTAGGGTTATTTGTTTGTGCGATGGCTGAGGGACTGGGTTGTTGAATGTTTAGTCCAATGGTCAGATTTGATAAAAAGCTGGTTAAAAAGGTGACTCCAAACAGCAATGTATTGATTTTGTGCATTTTTCGTGGCTGTAAATTGTGGTTGTCGAGGTAAGTTGTGTAAGTTAAATGTGAAGTATTTTTTTATACATTACATTTTTCCCAAATCAAGACTATTTTTAGTATTCCCAAAAATGGATAATAATTGCACTGGAAGCGGTTTTTTCTTTAGTGAATAAGGTTGTTAATGCACCGACGATTATAGTAATATTACTAAATATTGTAGTTTTTTTTTTTAAATTTTAAATTTCTTAAGTAAATCATTCTCAAAAGAGCGAAACATATCTGATATGAATTCTCCTGCAAAACCTCGAAAATTACCAATTCAAGCCATAGGCGCTAAAATATTTCACTCTGTTAATATTATTAGTCTCTTCCTCATGCTTACCAGTGGCTTGCAAATTTACAATGCTAACCCCGTATTTGGTGGACGTGCAGGTTTACAGATTCCGCCTATTTTCACTTTAGGCGCTTGGTTAGCAGGAGGTAGACACTGGCATTTTGCGGCTATGTGGATATTTTCACTCAATCTTTTATGGTATGGAATTTACATTTTAATTACCCGACGTTGGCAACATAGATTTGTGGGAATTAATGATATTAAAGCCTTACAAAAAACTCAAAATCCTCAACGTCTAACTTATGCTTGGCATCGGATTATTTACACATCCATTATTCCCATATTATTGTTAGCAATATTGACAGGAATTGGAATGTATAAACCTGCTCAATTTCCTTGGATAGTTGATATGTTCGGCGATTGGCAAGCATTAAGAATTGTTCATTTTGCTTCCGTGCCATTGGTGATAATATTTGTAATTATTCATTGGCGTTTAGGACAAAAAGCCGGAGGAGAAAAGCTCACTGAATCTATGTTTTGGTAAATAATATAGGACTCCTATTTGATTTCTGTTAGCTTGCGTGGCGTAGCCATAAAATATCTAAGTATTGTAGACATTGCCCTCCAAAACCCGCATATTGTGGGCAATGTCCACCCTACATATATTTTCAAAAATTAAATAGTAACCCTATATCTTTAGGAAAAAATAGCATGACTAATGAGAACAACAAAAATTTAATTCATGTAGTTAAACCTCAATTATCACGCCGGAAATTTTTACAGGTTTCCGGAATTTCTAGTATGGGCTTGTTCCTTGGTGGCTGTGGTACACCAGCACTTGAAGATTTAGTGGGTAAGCTTTCAGAACCGATAAATCAGAAAGTTGAAAAATTAATCTTTCAGCCGCAAAAACTTGTACCAGAATTTTCAGCCAGTCAAATTGAACCAGAAGCTTTAATAATTAATAGTTTCCGCAATACGCCAATTATTGATTTAGACAAATTTCGTTTAATTATTGACGGTGAGGTGAATAATCCTCTCAACCTCAGTATGGCTGAAATTCAGGCTTTACCTTTGACTTCTATGATTATTCGTCATGTTTGTGTCGAAGGTTGGGCTGCGATCGTACAATGGGGAGGTATACGCTTACGTGATCTTATTACCTTAGCTCAACCTCAGGCAAATGTTAAATATGCTTTTTTTGAATCAGCCGATGGTTATTATGAAAGCTGGGATATAGCTTCAACTACACATCCTCAAACTTTGTTAGCATATCAAAAAAATGGTGAAACATTACCTGTAGAAAATGGTGCGCCTTTGCGTCTAGCTTCTCCAATTAAACTAGGTTATAAACAAAGTAAATGGGTAACGCGAATTACTTTAACTAGCCATTTATCAGCTTTTAAAGGTTATTGGGAAGATCAGGGTTATGAATGGTTTGCCGGATTATAACTATTTGGCTAGGCTACTTAAACCAGGAATTTCACCTATACAGATAGGCGTTAATATGAAAGTACGAGCAATAAGGGACTTCCAAATAAAAAAATCCCCAATTTATTTGTAGGGTGGGTGTAGCCCTGCGGGCCGGGCTTGGCTAGAGCGAGCCCGTAACCTACCATTATCCCCTAAATTTATGGTGGGTTACGGACTACCGTCCTAAGCCACCCTACGATTTTCTTTCTTTGCGCCTCTGCGTGAGACAAAAAAATTTGGTTTATTTACCAGAAAATAGCTGTAAACTCAATTCATTCTACCATTCTCTAACGCAAAATAAAATTTATTAGGCAATTTAAAATGTTTTTTGTTGATAAATTAAATAGGAATATTTGCGAAAATCAAAGCTTACTATTTGTAGGACTTGATCCCAATCCAGAAATGCTCCCTGAGCGTTATCAATCACTGGATATTATTGCAGGTTTAGAGAATTGGTTGCAATTTATAATTGCAGAAACGGCTGATTTTGTCTGTGCTTATAAACCAACTTTGGGTTTTTATGAAGCTTTGGGTGTTCCTGGTTTAGAATTATTAATCAAAACTTTAGCCTCTATACCCGCCCACATTCCTATTATTTTAGATGCTAAACATAGTGATTTAAATACTAGTAGTATTTTTGCCAATACAGTATTTACAAAATGGCAGGTAGATGCTATTACTCTCACTCCTTATACTGGACAGGATCATGTCGCACCATTTTTGGTTTATCCTGATAAAGCTGTGTTTATTTTATGTTGTACTTCTAACCCAGGTGCAGCAACTTTACAACAATATCCTCACAATAAATCACCTCTTTATTTGCAGGTAGTGCAGGAATCAAAAAACTGGGGAACTCCTGAACAATTAGGCTTGGAAGTAGGAACTACAGATGCTGAAATTTTAAAATCTATTCGCTCAATTGCTCCCGAAAGAATAATTATGGCGCGTAGTATTTGGGCTGAGGATGGGAATTTGAAACAAATTTTAGCAGCGGGTTTAAATGTTAACGGTGATGGTTTGTTGATTCCTGTTCCTCAAGATATGTTGGGTAGTGAAAATTTATCGCAGGAAGTTCAATATTTACGGACAGAAATTAATCAATTTAGAAGTGAATTTATCCAAGATGCTTCTACTTGTGATGTGTGGCTACCTGATATTTCTGTGCAAGATAAACATCCTCATCAAGATTTGATTTTACAACTTTTTGATATTGGCTGTATTATGTTTGGGGAATTTGTTCAAGCTTCAGGGGCGACTTTCCCTTATTACATTGACTTACGCAAAATCATTTCTAATCCTCAAGTTTTTAATCAAGTTCTTAGTGCTTATGAAGAAATTTTAAAAAATCTCACTTTTGATAGAATAGCTGGTATTCCCTATGGTTCTTTACCAACAGCAACTGGTTTATCTTTACGGCTGCATTGTCCGATGATTTTTCCCCGTAAAGAGGTGAAAGCGCATGGTACACGGAGAGTAATTGAAGGTAACTTTCATCCTGGGGAAACAGTTGCAGTTGTTGATGATATTCTCATCAGTGGTAAAAGTGTAATGGAAGGTGCAGAAAAGTTAAAATCAGCGGGATTAAAGATTAATGATATTGTGGTTTTTATTGATCATGAGCAAGGTGTAAAAGATAGGTTAACAGAAAATGGTTATTGTAGTCATTCGGTTTTAACTATTTCGGAAATTGTTTCTACTCTGCACCTAGCTGGAAGGATAAATGATCAGCAATTGTTAGCTTTTAGGGAAAGTGAGTATTAATGAAGCAGTAAGAAAATGCCAAACCAAATTATCCTAAAAATGGTTGGAAACTTTACTTTTAAACGCAGCGAAAAGTTCCTCGTAAAAGCCGGGTTTCCCGGCGTAGGAACGCCACTTTGCACAACGGGGGGAACCCCCGCAAGCAAGTGGCTCAACTTTTCAAGACAAAGTGACGCAGAGTTTTTATTGAAGTTTTCGCTTTGAATTTTGTTATCCTAATGTCGAGATATTAACCGTTTTTAGTATAACTAGGTTTGATGAAGTTTAGGTCAGTTTTTCGGAGCAGACAGCCGCTTTCTTAATCGACGTGGTTTATTATTTTTAATTGGCTGAGGGCGAGAAAACTTAGAAACTGGCTGGAACTTTTCTACTGGTACATTTTGAAGTGCCTTTTCCATAAAATCTCGCCAAATGGGAGCAACCATACCTCCACCCGTAGCACGGCGAGCTAACTGTTTATTATCATCTCTTCCTACCCAAATTGCAGTTGTTAACTGGGGTACTGTACCAATAAACCAAATGTCCTTTTCTGAAGAAGTTGTGCCAGTTTTTCCCGCAGATGGGCGGTTGATAATAGCGCCTGTACCAGTTCCTTCTTTAACTGCCGATTGCAACACATCTAAAATTGCAGCGGATGCCCAAGGATTAAGAACTAGCTGAGGCTTTGGGGTATTATCGAGTAAAATATTGCCAGTACTATCACTGACACGGGCGATGAGCGTGGGAGGCGATTTCCAGCCATAGTTAGCAAAAGTAGCATAAGCACTAGCCATTTCCAGTGGTGTGACACCAATTGCACCTAATGGTAAAGAAGTTACAGGTTCTATTGGACTGTGGATTCCCAATGTACGGCAAGTTTCGATAACTTTATTGATTCCTATCTCTTTGCCAAGTTTAACCGCAGGGACATTACGAGACAGTGCTAAAGCATTACGAATTGGTATTGCACCCTTAAAAGTATTATCGTAGTTGCGTGGAGAATAGACACCTCCTTCAACATCAGGGTAGCTGATTGGGGAATCGAGTATCGTTGTATCTGGTGTAAATTTACCACTAGCAAAAGCAGTGTAGTAAACAAATGGTTTAAAAGCAGAACCAGGCTGACGCAGTGCTTGAGTTACTCGGTTAAATTCGCTAGATTTTGAGTCTACACCACCTACCAATGCTTTGATAAATTGAGTGCGTGGATCAATTGCAACTAAAGCCATTTGATTTTTTCTTAACCCTTGATCTTCAAGAGTTTTATGCCATTTATTAATAGTTTCTTCTGCCTTTATTTGCAAGTCGGATGATACTGTGGTTTGCACACGCATTCCACCTTTAAGAACGGCATCATGCCCAAACTTTTTAATTAATTCCTGCGTTACACTATTGGTGACATCAGGAAAGACACTAGCTTGAAATGACTTGATTTGACCAAGTTGAATTTTTTGTTGGAGAGCATCATCATATTCTTGCGGGCTAATCCATTTTAATGAACGCATTCGTCCCAATACTTGCCTTTGTTTTTGTTTGGCCAAATTCATGTTTACAAAAGGGCTAAATTGTTCTGGAGCCTGAATTAAACCTGCCATCATTGCTGACTCACTCAAAGTCAAATTCTCTGATGATTTATCAAAGTATGTCTGTGCTGCTGTTTCTATACCATAGTTGTTATGTCCCCAATAAACTTGATTGAGATACATTTCTAAAATCCGGTCTTTATTGATAATTTGCTCTAAGCGAATTGCTAAGATCGCTTCTGCAATTTTGCGACTTAAAGCACGCTCCCTAGATAAAAAGATATTTTTCACCAGCTGCATGGTGATTGTAGAACCTCCTTCTTTGACACCACCTGCTACCCAGTTGACTAATGCAGCACGTCCGATACCTCCGGGGTCAATACCGTGGTGGTTGTAGAAATAACTATCTTCACTGGCTAATACTGCTCGTTTTAAATTTGGAGAAATTTTATCTAGCGGTACAACTTTTCTATTAGCTTCCCCGTGTATACCTACTAATAGCTTGCCTTCGATGTCATAAATGTAAGTTGTTTCTGCTGGTAAATAATTTTGTAATTGTTTGACATTTGGTAAATTGCGAGAACTCAATAATAAACCAACCAGTCCTCCAGCAATAACAGAAGTTGCCAGCATACCGATTGAAAATAAAGTACCACCTGTGATCAGACCTACTCTTCTCCAAAACTCGAAATTAGGTGAAGTCTGAAATTCTGGCTGTTCCTGTTTAAAAGTTTCTGATGAAGACATATAGCAATCCGATTTGATTTATGAATTTTTCGTTGGGGTAGAGAATAGGGAATAGGATTCGATAAGATTTAGGTGTACTGATTTTTTAAGCGCAAAGGGCAGGCTGCGCCAACAAAAATAAAATAGGAGTCCTATAGTAATTGCATTTCTTTACTTGTCAAGACAACGATAATTAGACAACTCACATCTTCTCAATAAGGGTTGGTGGGCATTGCCAACCCTACAAAATAATCAGGGTTATAGACCTTGATTTTTGCACTAAGATCATGGTGCAAGATATGAGACAATTTATTTACAAAACTGTGAAATAACTTTTTTACAACTACATTTTTGCAACTACAACAGTCGTCTGATGTTTTCTATCTATTATTATGTCCGCAGCAGTAAGTATAATTACTTGTTGTGAACGATTGTAATTACTTATATTTTCATCACTCTCAAAACATTAACATCTGACAAAAGTTATAAAAAATAGAGTCAAAGGTTAGCTTGTAGGGATTAGAGGTTTGAATGTCTCCTGAAAAAAACATACAGCCTTAATTTGCCACCAAAGTAGTGTTTAAATAAATTTATAAGTATTAGATTAATCGGAGTGTTGATTTCTTTACTGTTCGGAACTTATATTGCTGAAGTTTTAGGTTTGTTAATTGCTGTACCTGTGGCGGGTGTCATCAAAAACACGATAGATGCGGTATCTGGTGAGGTTGGCATCTAATTAACGGATATTCTTTTGCTTATATATATCACTAGAAAAACTAATAGCTTGATTTGCAGTTATTTGCCAAAATCGTAGTTATTGCTACATACAATCGTAGAAACCGTAGATAACATTAGAAAAATATCGCACTAGAAGAAAACATTTGAGACAACCATTTTTGTTCTCTGTTTATCTTCATATCTTGCGGAAAACCGCATATAGGAGTCTATCTTCTTCAGAAATTTACCTGAGTTTAATAGTCTTAAATTCTTCTGGCCTGATCTTTTAGGCTATAAATTACCCCACAAGATTGAGACAGGTATTGACAAAACCCTGTTATTATGCCATATAAGCTAAACGCAAAGGAGTTTACCATGCATCGACAAATGTGCTGGTTATCTAAGTCTGGCAGTGATGGAGAAAAAATATTGCATTTGCAGACTTCACCTGGACAACCTTGGCGGCCTTACACAGCATTTGGGCAATTTTCAGTTCCAGATTATCAAATACCCGGTGGTTCTAAAGGTTGGGCAACTTATCAAAAATTGTTAAAAGCAGGCTGGACATTGGTGCATAGCGCACGGGCTAACGAGTTCAGCAGCAGCAATACAGAGTCAATAGTGCAGAATTAATAGCCGCTGGGGTAGCCATAACTACGGGGATCAGCTGTGCCTTCTAGAGTACCATTTTCTGGAACTGCGATACCTTCGGTGAGCGTAGCTATCGCATTTCCATTCTAGGTTGTTTTGCTAGTGTTTCTAGTTCCGAATTACTTTTAAGGCAATAAATAAAATAGCACTATTAAAGCCTTATAAAATCAAATAAATAGCGGGACTTAGACAAAATTACTTCCACTTTTTTCACCTCTAATATCCCTTCAAGTCTTGATTAATAGGGGTTTCAGGCTTATATGGCTATAGCTTGCGTGACGACTTAGGAGTCATAAGCCAAGCTACGCTATCAGCAAGTCCTAATTAGGGAACCGCGCGGAGAGTTTTTTTGATCAGCAGCCGAACATGATGTTAGTTGCCAATGTAGGTACTGAGCGATCGCGCAGTTTGCACTAAAAAATTATGGGGATCTACAAGACAGGGACTGCAAGCCAAGACTGTTTCTAAAGGAACTGCTACAACTTGCCCATTTTGCCAAGCTACCATCTGTGCAGATTGCCCATTAGCTAACAAATCCACGGCAGCTTTGCCAAAAGCTGTGGCGATCAAACGGTCTAAGGCTGAGGGAATACCACCTCGTTGGATGTGTCCTAAAACGGAAACCCGAATCTCTATTTGATGGTTACTGCAACGGCGAATCTCATCGGCGATATATTGACCTATACCGCAGGATGGCTGTTCACAGGATGGATGGCTAGATGAATCGGCGGCTATTTGCGCCCCTTCCGCCACAACTATAATTGCAAATCTACGTTCCCAGCGATGCCTACGGCGAGCGAAGCTATCGCGTAATTCTGCTAAATGTTCGCACACACCTTTAATTGAATAAGGAATTTCGGGAATCAAAATTACATCTGCACCCCCTGCAATACCAGAGTGTAGTGCTAAATGACCTGCTTTGCGTCCCATGACTTCGACAATCATCACGCGATCGTGACTAGCAGCAGTGAATGTCAAACGATTTAGAGCATCAACAATCGTGTTGACCGCAGTATCAAACCCAACGACTCTTTCTGTCTTGCCTACATCATTATCAATTGTTTTCGGAATAGCGATGAACTGCCAGTTTCCTTGACTTTGCAGTTGGTTGAGAATTGCTAAACTGCCATCGCCACCAATACCAATCAAAGCATCTAATTCTAAAGCGTGATAGCCTGCAATAATCTCGTCAACATGAGCTAGAGTATCGCCTTTATTAATGCTACCCAGAATCGTGCCTCCCATATTTAGCAATGGGTCAATACCACGTAGGTCTAAACCATGTATGCTCAGAGGAATTGCCTTTCTTTCTAAAAGCCCTCTAGTTGCATAAGGAATACCCAATACCTGCCAGTTATAGGTAAGAGTAGCGTGGTTAACAACTGCCCGAATTACAGCATTGAGTCCGGGACAGTCGCCCCCACTGGTAAGAATACCAAGTCGTTTTTGCATGGTCATCACACCTCAACCTCAAACATTTCTATCCGCGCCATCAAAACTTTGCTCTAATCAATAAATTGCTAAATCTGCTTGTAAAAAGCTAAATAATTGCGCCGCGACTTTTAAAACCTGTTTTGGCCATATGTCGAAGTTAAGTTAAAAATCTGAGGAAGTTGTGAGGAAGTGCGGTATTCCATTGATAACGCCCTAAAAATTAGACATTTCACCGAAATATAAATCTTCTCTCTGCGCCTGGAGCGCCTCTGCGTGAATAAATAATACCTAACTGTCCTCACAAGTTTCTCAAATTGTTCTCCTATGATCCTAATTGTGAGACGCAGAACATCCTGAAGAGACAAGAGGCTCAAACGATGAATTCAGCATCTGCTGTTAAAACTAACAACACAGCAACTCAAGGGGATAAGCGCTTTAAAATACTGGAAGCGACTATAAAACGCTACCAATATCAACAGGATGCACTGATTGAGATATTACATAAAGCCCAGGAACTTTTTGGCTATTTAGAAAACGATGTCTTAATTTACGTTGCTCATAATCTCAAACTACCACCTAGTCGAGTTTATGGTGTTGCCACATTCTACCATTTGTTTTCACTTGCACCTAGTGGCGTGCATACCTGTGTGGTGTGTACGGGTACAGCTTGTTACGTCAAAGGCGCTGAAGCTATCCTGGCAAATGTAGAAAAATCTGCCCACATCCACGCTGGTGAAACCTCAGCAGATGGTCAAATTTCACTGCTAACAGCCAGGTGTTTGGGTGCTTGTGGAATTGCACCCGCTGTAGTATTTGATGGCACTGTTTTAGGCAATCAAACCCCTGAATCAGTTAGTAATCACATCAAAGGATGGTTGCGAGATGGATCTAACTGAATTAAGGGAAATTTCCCAAAAAGAACGTGCTTTAGAGAAACCTGTGCAAATTCGCTGTTGTGTTGCTGCTGGTTGTCTATCTGCGAATTCACAAGCCGTCAAACAACGTTTAGAAGCGGCTGTTACAGCAGAGAATTTAACACAAACAGTAGAAGTTCGTGGCGTTGGCTGTATGCGTTTGTGCTGTCAAGGGCCATTAGTAGAGGTTGAGAAAAACACCGAACCAGAAAGTCTGGGTACGCTGTATGAGAAAGTCACAGCTGATGATGCACCCTCAATTATTGCCGCTCTGAATGGGGGAGAGACAACAGTCCAACGGGGTGATTTAAATCATCCATTTTTTACATCCCAGATGCCGATTGTTTTAGAAAATAGTGGCAAAATCGATCCAGAACGCATTCAATCTTATATTGCTGCCGAAGGTTATCAAGCCCTCTACCATGTCTTGCGAGAGATGAAACCCTACGAAGTAGTAGATAGTATTACTCGCAGTGGTTTACGGGGACGGGGTGGTGCTGGCTATCCTACAGGTTTGAAATGGGCAACAGTTGCTAAAGCAAAAGGGGAACGCAAATTTGTCATCTGCAATGCTGATGAAGGTGATCCGGGGGCGTTTATGGATCGCAGTGTTCTCGAAAGCGATCCCCATCGGGTTTTAGAAGGAATGGCGATCGCAGCCTATGCTGTCGGGGCAACTCAAGGCTACATTTACATCCGGGCAGAATATCCCGTGGCTATCAATCGTCTGCAAACTGCAATCCGTCAAGCACAACGCTTTGGCATCTTGGGCAGTCAAATCTTTGACTCTCGCTTTGATTTTAAAATTGATATTCGTATCGGTGCAGGAGCTTATGTCTGTGGTGAAGAAACTGCTTTAATGGCTTCTATTGAGGGTAAACGCGGTCTTCCTAATCCCCGTCCGCCCTACCCCGCCGAGTCTGGTTTGTGGGGCTATCCAACCTTAATTAATAACGTCGAAACCTACGCCAATATTGCACCCATTATCCGTAAAGGTGCTGACTGGTTTGCCAGCATTGGCACCCAAAAGAGCAAAGGCACAAAAGTTTTTGCCTTGGCAGGGAAAATCCGTAACACTGGTTTGATAGAAGTGCCAATGGGAACTTCTTTAAAGCAAATTGTAGAAGCAATGGGCGGTGGTGTCCCAAATGGCGGTGTAGTCAAAGCAGTGCAAACTGGTGGCCCTTCCGGTGGATGTATTCCCGCATCAGCTTTTGATAGTCCGGTAGATTATGAATCACTCACTCAACTTGGTTCGATGATGGGTTCTGGGGGGATGATTGTCATGGATGAAACTACCAACATGGTGGATGTTGCCCGCTTCTTCATGGAGTTTTGTATGGATGAATCTTGCGGTAAATGCATTCCTTGTCGGGTGGGGACGGTGCAGTTATATAAATTGCTGACAAAGATTAGTGAAGGTAAAGCATCTTTTGCGGATTTAGAACTGCTAGAAGAATTATGTGACATGGTGAAAAACACTAGCTTGTGCGGTCTTGGTCAGTCTGCACCGAATCCGGTATTTAGTACTTTGCGTTATTTCCGTGATGAGTATTTGGAGTTGATTAGTCATTAGTCATTGGTCATTGGCCATTAGTTATTAGTCATTGGTCATTGGTCATTAGTTATTGGTCATTTGTATTTACAAAGTACTGAAAAAAATGTGTAATTTGAAAGCACATTAGTGTCACAAGGAATAAATAATAAATGGCAGTAAAAACGTTAACAATCAATGAGCAGTTAATCAGCGCCCGTGAGGAGGAAACTATTCTCCAAGCAGCGCAGGATGCAGGAATTCACATTCCGACTTTGTGCCATTTAGAAGGGGTGACGGATGTTGGGGCTTGTCGGCTTTGTTTGGTAGAAATTTCTGGTAGTAGTAAACTCCAGCCTGCTTGTGTGACAAAGGTTTCGGAGGGTATGGAAGTGCAGACGAATAGCGATCGCTTACAAAAATATCGTCGCACAATTATAGAAATGCTGTTTGCCGAAGGTAATCACATTTGTTCCGTTTGCGTAGCTAATGGTAATTGTGAATTACAAGATTTGGCAATAGAAATGGGTATGGATCATGTCCGGTTAGAATATCAATTTCCTCACCGTACTGTTGATACTTCTCATGATCGTTTTGGGATTGATCATAATCGTTGTGTTCTTTGTACTCGCTGTGTGCGGGTATGTGATGAAATCGAAGGCGCACATACTTGGGATATGGCAGGTAGGGGGACAAATTCTCATGTAATCACTGATTTAAATCAGCCTTGGGGAACCTCAGATACTTGTACTTCTTGCGGTAAATGTGTTAATGCTTGTCCCACAGGTGCGCTGTTTGATAAAGGTTCAAGTGTTGGCGAAATGAAACATGATCGCGGCAAAATTGACTTTTTAGTAACTGCACGCAATAAAAAACAATGGATTTTTTAGTCATTCTCAACCAATATCTAACACTATAAATAAATTACCAAAAAACAACTCTTATGTTACACCATATTCGACATTTATTTTGGCAAATTATCATAGTGGTAATACTGACAACATTGATATTACTTGGTTTAGTAAACTTATCAACTGAAAAAGTAATTGCTGCTGTTACTCAGTTAGGAAACCCACCAGGAGAAGTTATTTATCGCTCACAAGTAAAATTAGATGATCAATCAGGAAAAGTTTGGCAAGTTGTTTTATTTAAACAAGTTTATTCTGATCAACCATCTCAGACAAATCTTCGCTTGATTGGTTTTCCTGGTTCTGCTGAGTTAATTCATCCCCAACCTTTAAAAATTACCTCGACTACAGGTAAAGTTTGGAATGCTGTTGATCTATTTTTAGATGAAGCCCCAGCACCAAGTATTGGTCAATATGATTTGACTCAGATATTGCCCCAATTACCTCAAGAATCTTTAACTTTGTCAATACCTCTTCCCGGTGCAAACTTCATTAATATCTCAGTTCCTGATTTTGTAGTTACAGAATGGCAATCATTAATAACAACTGAAAAGGCAAAAATATGACTCGGTTAAAATTAGCAACGGTTTGGCTCGGAGGCTGTTCTGGCTGTCATATGTCTTTTCTCGATTTGGATGAATGGCTGATTGATTTAGCTGAACAAGTAGATTTAGTTTTTAGTCCCTTTGCTGATGTTAAAGAATATCCCCAAGGAGTGGATGTGGTGTTAGTAGAAGGTGCAATTGCTAATGAAGATCATCTGCAAATGATTCAGAGAGTAAGAGAGCGGACTAAAACAATAATTTCCTTTGGTGATTGTGCTGTTACTGGTAATGTTACCGCTTTACTTAATATCTCTGGAGGTGCGGAAACTGCTTTACAATTAGCTTATATACAAGGTGCTGATGCTAATCAACAAATTCCCCATTCACCAGGTATTGTTCCACCTTTACTAGATAAAGTTGTACCTGTACATCAAGTAGTACCTGTTGATATTTATTTACCTGGTTGTCCGCCTTCAGCACATCGCATTCGTGCTGCACTTGAACCTTTATTAAAGGGAGAAAAACCACATTTAGAAGGACGAGAAATGATTAAATTTGGCTAATACCATTTTCAATTTTTAATGTTCAATTTTCAATTTTTAATTATTTTAGAGGTGACTTATGTTAACAGCAGCAGATATGATGACTAAAGATGTGGCAATGATTCGCAGTTCGGCAACAGTAAAAGAAGCTGTTGATTTAATGCGAGCTAGAGACTGGAGAGCATTAATTGTAGATCGTCGCCACGAACAAGATGCTTATGGAATTATCACAGAAAGCGATATTGTTTATCAGGTAATTGCCTACAGTCAAGACCCGAACAAAGTCCGTGTTTATGAAATTATGACTAAACCTTGCATTGTTGTTAATCCAGAATTAGGTTTAGAATATGTAGCTAGATTATTTGCTAATCATCATCTTCGTTGTGCGCCTGTAATTAGTGGCGAACTATTAGGAATAATCTCACTTACTGACATCTTAGCGCAGAGTAATTGTCTAGAAAGACCTCGCTCAATTTTGTTAGAACAAGAATTACAAGATGAAATTAAAAAAGCTCGTCTTGTTTGTGCAGAAAAAGGCATCAATTCCACAGAATGTTCATCAGCTTGGGATGTGGTGGAAGAAATACAAGCAGAAATTGCCCACCAACGCGCCGAAAAACCTCTCAAAACTGCCTTTGAAGATTACTGTGATGAATATCCAGAAGTCGCAGAATCTAGAGTTTATGATTTGTAATTCGTAATTCTGAATTACTAAACACCCAAAAATGGTGATTGGTTATATTTTTAAAATCATTGAAAATTACCAATCACTAATTAACAGTTATTAATTACCAATTAACTATGAAAAAAATTGTTATTGATCCCGTAACTCGCATTGAGGGACACGCTAAAATTAGTATCTATTTAGATGACGAAGGTCAAGTACATGATGCACGTTTTCATGTAACTGAATTTCGCGGTTTTGAAAAGTTTTGTGTTGGTCGTCCTTTTCCAGAAATGCCGGGAATTACTGCTAGAATTTGCGGTATTTGTCCGGTAAGTCACTTGTTAGCATCAGCAAAAGCAGGCGATCGCATTCTGGCGGTGACAATTCCTAAAGCTGCTGAAAAACTGCGTCGTTTGATGAACTTAGGACAAATTATCCAATCCCACGCCCTGAGTTTCTTCCACCTCAGCGCCCCAGATTTATTATTAGGAATGGATAGCGATCCCGAAAAACGCAATGTCTTTGGCTTAATTGCTGCTGAACCAGAACTAGCCCGTGGGGGAATCCGCTTGCGTCAATTTGGACAAGAAATTATTGAACAATTGGGAGGGCGAAAAATACATCCATCATGGGCGGTTCCTGGTGGTGTGCGCGAACCTTTATCGATAGAAGGACGTACTCATATTCAGAACCGCATCCCGGAAGCACGCACCACAGTATTAGATGCACTGGGTAAATTTAAAGGCTTACTCAATGATTATCAAAAAGAAGTGCAAACCTTCGGGAATTTTCCTAGCTTATTTATGGGGTTAGTCACTCCTGATGGTTTGTGGGAGAACTACGATGGACATCTTCGTTTTGTAGATAGTGCCGGAAATATCATTGCTGATAAACTTGATCCCACTCATTATCATGAATTTATCGGTGAAGCAGTTCAATCGGATTCATATTTAAAATCTCCTTATTATCGTCCTTTGGGTTATCCTGACCAGAGCGACCATTGTCGTTTAGATAGTGGTATTTATCGGGTAGGTCCCCTAGCACGTCTGAATATTTGTAGTCACATTGGTACGCCTTTAGCTGATGCGGAATTGAGAGAATTTAGAGACAGAGGTAAAGGCACTGTCACCTCATCATTTTTCTATCACTACGCCCGCTTAATTGAAATTATGGCTTGCATTGAACGCATAGAAATTTTACTAGATGACCCTGATATACTACTTGGGCAGAGCGTAGCCGAAGCCTCAAATCGATTGCGTGCTGATGCTGGCATTAATCAATTAGAAGCAGTGGGTGTGAGTGAAGCACCACGCGGTACATTATTTCACCATTATAAAGTTGATGAAAATGGCTTACTTGAGAAAGTAAATTTAGTAATTGCCACAGGTCAGAATAATTTAGCAATGAATCGCACAGTAGCGCAAATTGCAAGACATTTTATTCACGGTTCTGAAATTCCTGAAGGGATGTTAAACCGTGTTGAGGCAGGAATTAGGGCTTTTGACCCTTGTTTGAGTTGTTCAACCCATGCAGCAGGACAAATGCCTTTGCATATTCAATTAGTTGGCAAAGATGGGAGTGTTGTTAATGAAGTTTGGCGAGAGTAATCTATTCTGAATTCTTGCTTAAAAATAACGCAGCCACAAAAGTTATCTCGTAACATTTAACCTTCATTCTTCTGTGATTTGCATTTCAAAACGTAAATCTGCCGGGGGCGATAATGCCTAATGGTAAAAGAACTGAAGCATGAAAGCGTGAATACAAAACTCCTCATTTCTCTTCAAGAACTCACGTCACTGTTAGCAGAAAAGTCATCACAGACTGTCATTATCGATACGCGAAGTCAAGAAGATTATGCTATTTCTCATATTCCTCAATCAATCAATATTAGAGATTTTTTCACCTATCTTTTAGACAATTCCTCACCAGCAGGATTAAAGCAATTGCAAGAGTATTTTGCAGAAATTATGAGCGGGGTAGGAATATCTGGTGCAGAACAGTTAGTTGTTTATGAAGATGCTTTAAATAAAGGTTATGGTCAATCTTGTCGAGCCGCTTTTTTACTGAAGTATTTGGGTTGCGCTCAGGTATCTATTTTACATGGAGGATATAAAGCATGGCTCAAGGCTGGATTACCTACTACCGATGAATTACCATTACGTGAAAGCAGCATATTTAGATTGCATCCCAAGGCTGACATAATGGTGACTACTGCCGAGATGTTGCAAGCAATTGAGAATCCAGCAATTATTAAATTAGATGTGCGCGACAGTTCAGAATGGCTTGGGTTGAGTTCTTCTCCCTACCATCCTGATTTTTGTCCCCGCAAAGGTAGAATCCCTAACGCTGTATGGTTAGAATGGCATCATCTGATGAATTCTGAATCGGAAATCCCCACGTTTCGATCGCCAGATGAAATCCGAGAAATTTGTCAGTCGGTAGGTATTACTTCAGAGTCTATTGTGTACATTTACTGCTTTAAGGGTTCAAGGGCTGCTAATACTTTGATAGCCCTAGAACAGGCAGGAATTTATGCTAGAAATTATTTTGGCTCTTGGAATGAATGGTCTCGTGATTTTTCACTACCGATTGATAGCAGAGTAATGACGTGTAAACTTCAGGTTGACGTTCCCATTGGCTTGTAGCATTTATCATTGGAAGGGAGCGCCCAAGCATGGTTACAGGTATCGTATCGGTCATCGAAAACAGTACCCGGACCACAATCAAAGTCGAATTTTGTCAAGGATTCATTGCCAAAATCTACGCAACGGAAGAATTTGGTACAGTCCTGTGGATCGGGGAAGAATCCCTCAGCTATACATTCGCCAGCCAGTGCAGTGCTGTTGCTATCCGTAGCCGGTGCAGGGCTGGTGCTATCAGCAGCAAGTGCAGGGCTAATGGCTACCCACATTGCTAAAATCATTGCACAGCAACACAACAGTATTTTTTTCATAGTTTCTTTTTACTTGTAAATTACGGGTAGGTGTATAAATTTTAATATATTCTCACAGTCCAAGTGAGAATGCCGTGCTTTTACCGCTCTTTAATCTGCAATCCCATTTGCGCTGGATCAAAATCTTGGGGAAAATGAGTGGTGCGATCGCAATCTGCTTTTTCCAGTTTCGCTCCCTTAAGATTAGCTTGACGGAGATCGGCAGAAAATAATAAGGCTCCCCGAAGATCAGCATTTTGCAAATTAGCTTGACTGAGATTGGCAAAACTGAGGTCACAGCCTCTCAGGTTAGCACTATTTAGATTAGCTTCACTCAAGTCAGCGTAGCTGAAGTCACATCCTTTGAGATCAACACCTTGCAAATCGGCATTACCCAAGTTCGCTCCACTAAAATTGCGTTTTCCCTCTGTATACTTCTCTACGAGAGTCACGGCAGTATTAATGATCTGTTGAGAATTTGTTTCAGACATAGAACCGCCTCACAGCTTGTCTCATGATTACCGTAGTCGAAACTCATTAATGATGGTTTCCACCACATCCATTAATGATATAGGAATCCGGTTTGATTCGTGATAGCTTGCGTGGCGTAGCCATACTTACTCGTAGAGGTAGTTAACTTGGGAGCAGTTGGTAGCCCAACCTAGGCATCGCAGACTCAGTTTCAAAGCGAATGTCTAAACCTGACCTTACAGCTATTTTCAGGTGAATGAACCACAGTTTTTGTTTCGCGCTCCAGGCGCAGAGGAACAAAGGCGCAAAGGAAGAAAGGAATCAATGTGTGGTTTAAATAGTTGAAAACGGCTGTAAGTAATAAGCCAGTACTTTAGATGATTTTGAGAATATGATCAGAGAAAAGGCTGAAAACCCTTGAGGTTAAGTTTTAAAGCATGGCGAAAAAACTTAACCGTCCTTTAGGCAATTGTAGTGCCATTGTAATGTTATTGTTGACATGATGTGGTCACTTCTGTGAAAGCTGCAAACTGTTAACACTATTTCTACTTTAACTGAAAATACTTCTGGATTATATAACTATGAAATTTGCTTTTTCTAGAACTTCTTTATTAGCTTATGCATCATCTATTTTACTATTAGGTTTTTGGCTACCATTAGTTGCACGAATACCAGCTTCTAATGCCTCTACTGAGTGCCAAACTCTTATGCCACCATATCTTAATACAATGGACGATTTCATAGGCATGGGACACTTTCAAGAGGACTGCCAAAAAGACTCACTCGCTGCGGTTTCTTCTTTCACGCAGGCAATTCGGCTAAATCCTAAAGCTGAAGAACCCTACTATCATCGTGCCAATGCTTACCATAACGTTGGGAATTACAAAGCAGCAGTAGCAGACTATACGGAAGTAATTAGGCAAAATACAGGTAGATTCGGTTTTAGTAGTGGCGCATACTGGAACAGGGCTAGGGCTTATGAAAAGTTAGGCGAAAAGCACAAAGCAATTTCAGATTTGAATCAAGTAATTAGTAAAAGTGCTTCTTCTGCTGATGCATACTCTTTGAGAGGGAATATGTATCGGGATTTAGGAAATAAACAAAGTGCGATCGCAGATTATAAAGCAGCCGAAAACCTTTTACAGCAATATTTAAGTGGAGCTTTCGGAAGTGGTCTCCAAGATCCTCTATATCAAGAAATGCTGGAGAAAGTCAGAATTGAATTATCACAGCTAAATTCCTAACCAAAATAGACTATGTTTTATTTTGCTTGGTTATCCACCAGAGAATTTGTGGATTGAACAGTTCTTCACAAGTTCTTCAACTTTTTTGTATAACTTGAAACTGGTGTTAGACAGCCAAAAACTATGAATTGCAATGTAATAGCCATTGGTTATGGTAATGAATTACGTAGTGATGATGGCATTGGGCAACGAGTAGCTCAAGCGTTGCATCTATCAAAGGTGAAATCTATTGCTGTCCATCAACTCACTCCCGAACTTGCCGAAACTTTGGCAAATGCTGATTTGGCAATTTTTATTGATGCTTGTTTAGCGTCTGAAAATTCCCAGGTGCAAGTAGAAACAATCTCACCTGAATCTTTCAACATCATAGCCGGACATACAGCCGATCCGCGATCGCTTCTTGCTCTGACTCTAGCCCTTTATAATCGTTGTCCGCAAGCTTGGTGGATCAAAGTTCCAGGCGTAAACTTTGAATTAGGATACAGCTTATCACCCATTGCCGAAACTGGAGTTGCGATCGCTTTACACAAAATTACTCAAATCATCGAGGAAAATTTCAGCTTAGATATTTAAAATTTTCCAGCACATTGTGAGCGATCGCTATTTGGAATTGAGTTTATTTTTTGGTAGAATTGCGATCGCTTCCAGTGAGGCGTAGCCCATCGCGTTTTTTCTCTTCCTCCTCTCGGCGGCTAATGTGTTGCAGTACCGGGATGCACTGATTAATTAGCCAAATCAGCGTTTCTGTCACTGAGTCACCTTGTTGAATGCGGTCTGTAGCTTGGATACCAGCCAGTAAAATTTTCAAACTTAGCAACACAGCGATTAATTTTTGATTGCGGCGGGAAGTAGATTTTTTCGCGGACATTTGATTCACCTTATTTGCTTGACTAGGTGAATTATTTTTTTGGGTATTTCCCCAGACACGTTACCCATGCAATGTCTATAATGGTTGTATCACTTAGGTTTGCAGCTTGGGTACATTTATTTGTTTGGGTAATGCTAGTTTCTTAAGATTGTCTTTATAAAATGCCAAGGAATATTCGTTGGGATGAATCGCTTTTAGAGAATGTGCTGATTTTGGTGGAAGCTTTAATGCAACTATCTGAACAGCAACCTGAAAACTTACAACCAAAACCCCCGCTTTATGTTCAGTGGGAAGCTGATAAACTGCGCGTTACAGGATACGAAACCAAACTCACCAGCGGAAAAATAGCTAGAACAGTTGAAGTTGGTACAAAGAAGGAAAACTTACTCAAGCTTGTGACAACGGTAGGTAAAACCTTAAAACTGCCTCAGCGCCAAAAAGAATCTGGTAGCAGTCAGCCAGAAAAAGAATTGGAGGAAGTGCAGTATTTTATCGACAGTCTCAGAGAATTGGGACTGTTGACGGAAGATGGCAAAAATACCAGAAAAAATCAAGGTTATTGGAAATTTACGCTGACGCTGAAACATCAAACCGCACCAAAGCAAGAGAATTTGCAGGTGGTGAAGCAGAAGTGGAACGAACACCCCAAGACAAAAGCAACTTCTCTCTCTACCCCAACCACAGATACAAGCATTGACTGGCGCGATATTTGCCACAAAAGCTTAGAAGATGCACAACTCAGACACAAAGCCACAGAGAACGAATCTGAAGTCAATGTTTATGTTCCTTTAGGACTGGTGGAACGCAAACAGCAGCAACGCCGAGGTGAACACGAACAGCGAGAACAAGAAAATCCCTATGCATTAGATAAAGAAGTCATTGTCAAAACTTATGAACATGACAACTTTCTTCAAGAAGTGATTGGACAAAAACCAGCCGGAAATCACAAGCATATTGCCATCATTGGAGAACCAGGTGCAGGTAAGACAACTTTATTAACTAATATCGCCTCTTTTATTAAAGACAAATCTGAAGATTTACCCATCTTTATATCTCTTGCTAACTTGCAAGGAAAGACTATTGAAGACTATTTACTCAAAATATGGCTGACTCAAGCCATGAAATTAGTTAAAGTTGTCGTCACTCTAGAAATTGAACATCAGCTAATCGAACGTTTTCGCAAAGGAGGGGTTTGGCTGCTGTTAGATGGTGTAGATGAAATGGGTGAAATTTCTCCCATCCAAGCATTAACCAAAATTAATCAAGCACTCAAAGAATTGCCCATAGAGGTGCGGGTGGTGCTGACTTGTCGGTTAAATGTTTGGGATACCAATGTTAATAATACACTTACAGGTTTTGACATCTATAAAACCCAAGAGTTTAAACCAGTGCAAATTGACGACTTCATTCAGCAATGGTTTACTTGTGCTGAAAATCAACAGCGAGGTGAAGAACTCAAGGCGAAATTAAAATCAACTAAATATGAAAAAATCGGTAAATTGGTAACAAATCCTTTGCGTTTGGCGCTGTTGTGTCAAACATTCTATCTGGATGAGCAAGGAGAATTACCAGAAACTAAAGCCGCCCTTTATCAGAGATTTAGACGCTATTTCTATGAGTGGAAACCTGAACAGTTTTATGAACTAATTAACTCTGATGATTTGAAGGATGAATTACATAATGCTTTAAGTAAATTGGCTTTTGCCGGTATTAATAGCGCGGCTAGATTTCGCTTGAAGCGGAGTTTAGCACGGCAAAAAATGGGTGAAAAGCTGTTTAAATTAGCTTGTGATGTCGGTTGGTTGAATTTAGTAGACAGGTTAGCAGGAACAGATGAAGAAGTTTATGCTTTCTTTCATCCCAACTTTCAGGAATATTTTGCAGCTTTAGAGGTTAATGATTGGCGCGAGTTTTTTAAACATATTCCCAACAATCCTACGCAAGGTGTTTACCGCATTTTTGAACCGCAGTGGAAGGAAGTAATTTTGCTGTGGTTGGGAAGAGAAAATGTAGAGGCGAGAGAGAAAGAGGCATTTATTAAAGCGTTGGTGGAATTTGATGATCAATGTGGAGATTGGAGCAATATCCATCAAGTAAGACATGGATATTATGAATTTAGAGCTTATTTTATTGCTGCTGCGGGTATTACAGAGTTTAAATATTCCCAAGCAAAGGAAATAGTTGAACAAATCCTTAGATGGGGCTTTGGTGAGTTCGATATTGCGAAACAGCAATGGGTGAAATTTTTTGACCCAATAGCAAACGGAGCAAAAGCAGCACTCCTACAAACAGAACGCGCAACAGCCATTGATGCCTTGGTGAAGTTAATCGCCGACTCCAATGTGGATGACTTTACCAAACGCCTAGCGGCATCTAGCTTAGGGCAAATTGACCCAGGCAACCAAACAGCCATTGATGCCTTGGTGAAGTTAATCGCCGACTCCAATGTGAATAACTCTACCAAATGCCTCGCGGCATCTAGCTTAGGGGAAATTGACCCAGGCAACCAAACAGCCATTGATGCCTTGGTGAACTTCATCGCCGACTCCAATGTGGATGACTTTACCAAACGCCTCGCGGCATCTAGCTTAGGGCAAATTGGCTCTGGCAATCAAACAGCCATTGATGCCTTGGTGAACTTCATCGCCGACTCCAATGTGAATAACTCTACCAAACGCCTTGCGGCATCTAGCTTAGGGCAAATTGGCTGTGGCAACCAAACAGCCATTGATGCCTTGGTGAACTTCATCGCCGACTCCAATGTGGATAACGATACCGAACGCCTAGCGGCATCTAGCTTAGGGCAAATTGGCTCTGGCAACCAAACAGCCATTGATGCCTTGGTGAACTTCATCGCCGACTCCAATGTGAATAACTCTACCAAACGCCTCGCGGCATCTAGCTTAGGGGAAATTGACCCAGGCAACCAAACAGCCATTGATGCCTTGGTGAAGTTAATCGCCGACTCCAATGTGGATTACGATACTAGATGCCTAGCGGCATCTAGCTTAGGGAAAATTGGCTCTGGCAACCAAACAGCCATTGATGCCTTGGTGAAGTTAATCGCCGACTCCAATGTGGATAACCATACCAAACGCCTCGCGGCATTTAGCTTAGGGGAAATTGACCCAGGCAACCAAACAGCAATTGATGCCTTGGTGAAGTTAATTACCGACTCCAATGTGAATAACTCTACCAAACGCCTCGCGGCATCTAGCTTAGGGGAAATTGACCCAGGCAACCAAACAGCAATTGATGCCTTGGTGAAGTTAATTACCGACTCCAATGTGAATAACTCTACCAAACGCCTCGCGGCATTTAGCTTAGGGCAAGTTGACCCAGGCAACCAAACAGCCATTGATGCCTTGGTTAACTTCATCGCCGACTCCAATGTGAATAACGCTACCAAACGCCTCGCGGCATCTAGGTTAGGGCAAGTTGACCCAGGCAACCAAACAGCCATTGATGCCTTGGTGAACTTCATCGCCGACTCCAATGTGGATGACGATACCAAATACCGAGCGTTATTTAGCTTAGGGAAAATTGGCTCTGACAACAAAACAGCCATTGATGCCTTGGTGAAGTTAATTGCCGACTCCAATGTGGATGACTCTACCAAACGCGAAGCGGCATTTAGCTTAGGGGAAATTGGCTCTAGCAATAAAACAGCCATTGATGCCTTGGTGAACTTGCTCGCCAGATCCAATGTGGATGACTCTAGCAAATACTATGCGGCATCTAGCTTAGGGCGAATTTTGACAAAAGAACACATGGCGAGTGTTGTCACTGTGTTGAAGAATTGTTTATCAGATAAAATTTATAAAAATAATTTTGACAACTTCAAGAGATGTTACTCTCTCATCTGGGACTGCGCCCAAAATCTAACCTACCCAGATTTTTATCAAGCATGGCACGCTGGGGAGAACTCAGAAAATTTAAATTTGCCAAGCCAGACTTTTACACCCCAAAACCTGCAAGCTGCCATTAACAGCGATCGCCAACTGAGTCAATCCATCCACCTCATCTGCATCGACACTAGCCAATTTATAGACCCCAATAACCCAGCATCTAAAATTTATACTGAAATCGTCAAAGCCGGCTGTCCCAAGTGCGAAGATGGCACACCAAAGACAATGACGGAACTTCAAACTTATTGGGATTTGCTAGAAAGTGACAAACCTGTGGTTTTAGTCTTTTATCAAGGTATGGGTTCACAATCACCACAATTAAGCGATCGCATTCTCAACAACCTCAGCAAATTTGACAAGGCTATTTGTGTCACCAGCGACCAAGGAATCGATGATATTTTCAACCGGCTGCGGAGTCTGTAAAGTTAATTCGGCTTTAGCCAAGAGATATGCCAACTTTCTCCATTGATAGCGATCGCATTATATCTGCAACTCGGTCGTGCGATCGCGCTTTCAGTCTTATTCCCCATCTCAAAGTCCTCTAACTTCCTACCAGTCTTCACAAGTTTCTCAAGTTCTTATCCTAAGATTGAAAGTAGATTCAGCTTTGTCATTGCTAGCCCTGAGAGACATAGGTGCAAGAAAATGAACAACAGAAGCTTTGCAACCATAGACGGTAATGAGGCTGTTGCCCAAGTCGTCTATCAACTGAATGAAGTTATTGCCATTTATCCCATTACTCCTTCTTCACCAATGGCTGAGTGGGCAGATACTTGGGCTAGTGAAGTCAAACCCAATATTTGGGGTACTGTTCCCTCGGTGGTAGAGATGCAGAGTGAAGCAGGTGTGGCTGGTGCTGTACATGGCGCTTTGCAAACTGGTTCACTGTCAACCACATTTACAGCATCTCAGGGATTATTGTTGATGATCCCCAATATGTACAAGATTGCCGGCGAACTCACACCTACAGTTTTTCATATTGCCGCGCGATCGCTAGCCGCCCAAGCCCTCTCTATTTTCGGTGATCACAGCGATGTCATGGCAGCCCGTGGTACTGGTTTTGCTATGTTATGTTCTGCATCAGTGCAAGAAGCACAAGACTTTGCTTTGATAGCCACCAGGGTAACTTTACAATCACGAATACCCTTTCTACACTTTTTTGATGGCTTTCGTACTTCCCACGAAATTAACAAAATAGAAACTTTAACAGCAGATGATTTGCGAGAATTTATTCCTGATGAATTAGTATTTGCCCATCGGTCGCGTTCTCTCACTCCCGATAAACCAGTTTTGCGCGGTACAACACAAAACCCTGATGTCTACTTTCAAGCCAGAGAAACTGTCAATCCTTTCTATTTAGCTTGTCCAGACATTACCCAGAAAGTCATGGATGAATTTGCCGCCATGACTGGGCGACAATACCAATTATTTGAATACCACGGCGACCCAGCAGCAGAAAGAGTTATTGTGCTGATGGGTTCTGGTTGTGAAGCAGTACATGAAACAGTAGATTATCTCAATGCCTGTGGTGAGAAAGTGGGCGTTTTGAAAGTACGATTATATCGCCCTTATGATGCTGTACGATTGGTCGCCGCTTTGCCAGAAACTACTCACAGCATCGCAGTTTTAGACCGCACCAAAGAACCAGGCTCATCTGGTGAACCATTATATTTAGATGTAGTCGCAGCTATTCATGAATTCAATCTAAAATCTAAAATCCAAAATCTAAAACTTATAGTGGGTGGTCGTTACGGGTTATCTTCTAAAGAATTCACCCCAGCAATGATTAAAGCCGTCTTTGATAACTTGGCTGCGGCTGAACCAAAAAATCATTTTACTATCGGCATTAATGATGATGTTACCCACACCAGCTTGAATTACGACCCAGATTTTAGCATTGAACCAGACAATATAGTCAGAGCAATTTTTTATGGTTTGGGTGCAGATGGTACGGTGGGGGCTAATAAAAACTCAATTAAAATTATTGGAGAAGAAACAAATAATTACGCTCAGGGTTATTTTGTCTACGATTCCAAGAAATCAGGTTCTGTTACAGTTTCACATTTACGCTTTGGTTCGCAATTAATTCACTCAACTTATTTAATTACTAAAGCTAACTTTGTTGCCTGTCACCAATGGGATTTTGTCGAAAAATTTCCTATTTTGAAATATATTGTATCAGGGGGAATATTTTTGGTAAATTCTCCTTATGAAAAAGATGAAGTTTGGAATTATATACCGTCATCAGTACAAGAGCAAATTATCGAGAAGCACCTGCATTTTTATGTAATTAACGCTTATAAAGTCGCTCGTCAAGCGGGGATGGCTGGCAGAATTAACACGGTAATGCAGGTCTGTTTCTTTGCTTTATCGGGTGTATTGCCACGAGAAGAAGCTATTACCAAAATTCAAAACTCCATTCGCAAGACTTACGGCAAAAAAGGCGATGAAATTGTACAAATGAACCTCAAAGCAGTGGATACCACATTAGAAAATTTGTTTGAGGTGGGGAATAGGGAATTGGGAACTTGTAAGGGGAAAGACAACCAATCCCCAATTCCTGATAACGCACCTGCTTTTGTCCATGATGTTTTAGGTCAAATGATTACCCGTCAAGGTGATGAACTGCCAGTTAGTGCTTTACCGGCAGACGGTACTTATCCCACTGGGACAGCGAAATGGGAAAAGCGCAACATTGCTCAAGAAATACCTGTTTGGGATACAGATATCTGCATTCAGTGTGGTAAGTGCGTGATGGTGTGCCCTCACAGTGTGATCCGCAGTAAGGTTTATGAACCGCAGCAGTTAGACAATGCACCATCGACCTTTAAGAGTGCTGATGCTAAAGACCATGACTGGCAAGGGTTGAAATACACTATCCAAGTGGCAGCAGAAGATTGTACAGGCTGCGGTATTTGCGTAGATGTATGTCCGGCGAAGAATAAATCAGAACTACGCCGCAAAGCCATTAACATGGAACCGCAAAGACCATTACGGGAACAAGAACGGGAAAATTGGGATTTCTTTTTGAGTATTCCCAATCCAGATAGAAGCCATTTGAAGCTGACTCATATTAACCAGCAGCAGATGCAAGAACCGTTGTTTGAGTTTTCTGGGGCTTGCGCTGGTTGTGGCGAGACACCTTATATTAAGTTAGCAACACAGTTATTTGGCGATCGCATGATTGTTGCCAACGCCACTGGTTGTTCTTCTATCTATGGCGGTAATTTACCCACCACACCTTGGACACACAACACCGCAGGACGTGGCCCAGCTTGGTCAAATTCGTTATTTGAAGATAACGCCGAATTTGGTCTTGGTTTTCGCGTTTCCATTGATAAACAAGCAGAATTTGCCGCTGAATTACTCAAACAACTGGCAACAGATGTGGGTGAGGAACTGGTAAATAGTATCCTCAATGCTGAACAAAAAGATGAAGCTGATATTTGGGAACAACGAGAACGAATTGTCATCCTGAAGCAACAGTTAGAAGCAATTATCACTAATCAATCGCCACTGACAAATAAAGCCAAGCAACTTCTGAGTATTGCTGATTACTTGGTGAAAAAGAGCGTCTGGATTATTGGTGGTGATGGCTGGGGTTATGATATCGGCTTTGGGGGACTAGATCATGTTTTAGCCAGTGGACACAACGTGAATATTCTCATTCTCGATACTGAGGTTTATTCCAATACAGGTGGACAAATGTCCAAAGCTACCCCCAAAGCAGCTGTAGCCAAATTTGCGGCTGGGGGTAAAGTTGCACCTAAAAAAGACTTGGGTTTAATGGCAATGACTTATGGCAATGTCTATATTGCTAGCGTGGCAATGGGTGCAAGAGACGAACATACTCTCAAGGCATTCCTAGAAGCTGAAGCCTACCAAGGGCCATCGCTAATTATTGCCTACAGCCATTGTATTGCCCACGGTATCAACATGAGTACAGCAATGCAGAATCAAAAAGCTGCTGTTGATTCAGGTCAATGGTTACTATATCGGTTTAATCCAGACCGCATCAAGCAAGGAGAAAACCCACTACAACTTGATTCGCGCACACCAAAGTTACCTCTAGAGCAATATATGTATTTAGAAAACCGCTTTAAAATGTTAACTAAAAGCAACGAAGAAGCGGCACAGCAGTTACTTAAAGAAGCTCAAGCAGATGTGAAAAACCGTTGGCAGATGTATCAATATTTAGCTGCACGACAACCATAGAACACCTAATAAGATGAGGTTGTTATGGATTTGACGACAACTTATTTGGGAATGAAATTGCGATCGCCTCTTGTTCCCTCTGCATCCCCGCTGTCTGAGGACATTGACAACATTCAGCGGATGGAAGAAGCAGGTGCAGCAGCGGTAGTCATGCATTCACTATTTGAGGAACAATTGCTTCTGGAACGTTATGAACTCCATCATCACCTCACCCAAGGTACTGAAAGTTTTCCTGAAGCCTTAACTTACTTTCCCGACTCAATGAGCTTTCGAGTCGGGCCAGAAACATATTTGGCCCATATTCAAAAAGCCAAGCAAAAGGTGAGCATTCCTATTATTGCCAGTCTCAATGGCTCATCTGTTGGTGGATGGATCAACTATGCTCAACAAATTCAGCAAGCAGGAGCAGACGCACTAGAATTAAATATTTACTACGTCCCTACCGATATAGAACTAACGAGTAATGAAATTGAGCAGACTTATCTTGACATTGTGCGGGCAGTCAAAGCAGCAGTAACTATCCCCGTAGCCGTCAAACTCAGCCCGTACTTCACCAATACAGCAAATATGGCTAAACGTCTGGATGAAGCGGGTGCGGATGCTTTGGTTCTATTTAACCGTTTTTATCAACCGGATATTAATCTTAATCTCCTGGAAGTGGAACCCAATGTGCTGTTAAGTACACCCCAATCAATGCGATTACCCCTGCGCTGGATTGCCATTCTCTATGGTCACATTCATGCTGATTTGGCAGCAACAAGCGGTATTCACAGGGGGGAAGATGCCTTAAAAATGCTCATGGCAGGGGCTAAAATTACGATGCTTTGTTCGGTACTACTACGACATGGTATTAACCATATTCGAGTTATTGAACAGGAAATGCGCCAATGGATGCAAGAACACGAATACGAATCAGTACAACAAATGCAGGGGAGTATGAGTCAAAAGCATTGTCCAAATCCCAGTGCTTTTGAACGCGCTCAGTATATGCGCTCTCTTACCACCTATCAACCAATACGGTTCAGTTAAGGAAAGTTATCTGTTTAGGGAAGCAGAGAAAGCAGGGTGAAAGAAAGATGCTGATCTGAACTGTATTGATCTATGAATAACCATAATTACTTACTCACAAATACAAAACCTCTTGTCTTCCCAGAAGCTAAATCAACTGTATTCATCGCCTTCCACAAATCGGCTGTTTTCACCCAAACAGGTGGATATTTATAGCGAGAAACATCCATAATTAAAAATCTATCTGTTACTTCATTATATGCGGCTAAAGGGGAAATATGACCGCCTCTTTCTTGCCCGATTTCTTTACGTAAATAATTAACTAAAACAAAATTATCGGGTTGCTTTAAGTTCTCTGCTGCTAATTTCCGAAATTCTTCTAAACTGCTATTACTTCCATGATAAACTTGGACTTTTACACCATCATAACTTGATAATAATCCTCCTAACTGTTGTAAATTCATTCCACTCCAGGCAACTTTTTTTTGTTCTATGACTTGTTGGGTTTTTTCATTACTAAAAAAGTTATCTTGGGTAAAT
Source organism: Anabaena catenula FACHB-362 (assembly GCF_014698735.1). Taxonomy (GTDB): domain Bacteria; phylum Cyanobacteriota; class Cyanobacteriia; order Cyanobacteriales; family Nostocaceae; genus Anabaena; species Anabaena variabilis_A. The sequence goes on along the minus strand of NZ_JACJTQ010000003.1, from coordinate 200,442 downwards.
ACTTTAAATTCTCTATACTCTGGAGTTTCCGGTGCAGGAATTTTTAAACTGTTTAACACCATCACAATACTTGCAACTCCACAATAAGCAAGATTATCTTGAGTGACAAACTGCATACTTAAAGGGAAAAAATCAGCCCGCGATTTACTTTCAATTAACAATTTTTCACCGTCAGGAGTATCAAACCCAATTAAATTAGATGATGCCAGAGGTAATGTTTGAGCAATGACATTGCCGGCAGCTAAAGACAAACCTATAATTAAAGTCTTAATGGAGATTTTGATAGTATTTTTGGTTCTCATTTTTAGATAAATGATTTGAGAATCAGGACATTATATAGGATTTATAGTTCATTTGGCAAATATCTGTAGGGTGGGCAATGCCCACCAAAAACAGCATAATACATTACTTAATATTTTTACAAAATGATTTACTTTTGTATGTATTATATAGTGTATATTTTAAATTTAGAGTAATTAAATTCTCGAAAATAACGTAAACAATTGTCAAGAGATATTAAAAATGTATCAAAATTTGTTGAGAAAATTTTTGCTGCCTACTAGTGTCGTTATCTTCACTTTGCAGCCAATAAAACCGCTTCTAGCTTTACCACTGCCACAAAGCGATTTTACACAACTTTCTGAATCTAATCAGAAACCTACAAAACAAACTAAGTTGCAACTTTATGGAAGTCCGAAAACACGAACTCCCATGCTCCAATGGTATCTAGAAGAATTAGGAATTTCCTATGATTATATTTCCTTAAATATCATGGCTGGTGAACATCATAAACCGGAATTTTTGGCTATTAATCCTATGGGTAAAGTTCCGGCTATGGTGGATGGTGATTTGAAACTGTGGGAATCTGGGGCAATTCTACTATATTTAGCAGAAAAATATCAACAAATACCTAATTCATTAGGAGATCGTGCCAAAATTGAACAGTGGGTAATTTTTGCGAATGCTACTCTCTCGCCGGCTTTATTTACAGCAGATAAACACGAAAAAGAAATGCCAATTTTACTAACGGCACTTAATAAAATTTTGCAACAACAACCATTTGTATTAGGTGAAAAACTGACTGCTGGGGATATCGCAGTTGCTTCTTATCTACATTATGGAAAATTACTTTTATCGCTCGATTATAGTCAATATCCTAGCGTTGTTACTTATCTCAATAAAATAGCAGCAAGACCAGCATTTAAAAATACTGTAGGAAAGCCATAATTTACAAAAATACCCTTTCATATCCCCGATTTATTGAAGAAGTTGGGGATATTTCTTGATTATAAGTTATAATACCAACAAAGTTGGAAAATTTTATTTAGCGTTGACTTTATATATAGAAATTTTTGTCCACACTAATTAATTTTTGCTAAAAAACTATGCCACAGGATTTATCACCCCTCTGGATATCATTGAAAACCTCATTATTAGCAACGTTCATCACCTTCTTTTTGGGTATCGGTGCTGCTTACTGGATGTTGGGATATCGCGGTAAAGGGAAATCTGTAATTGAGGGTATATTCGTCGCACCGCTAATTTTACCACCTACAGTTGTTGGTTTTTTGCTGCTGCTACTTTTTGGTAAAAATGGACCGGTTGGTAAATTGATGGAACCATTTGATGTCACCATCGTGTTTACTTGGTATGGTGCAGCCATTGCCGCAACCGTGGTTTCTTTCCCATTAATGTATAAAACTGCATTGGGAGCTTTTCAACAAATTGATGCTAATTTATTGCGGGTAGCAAGGACATTAGGTGCTAAAGAATCAACAATATTTTGGCGCATTAGTTTACCTTTAGCATTTCCTGGGATTGTCGCCGCGACTACCTTAGCTTTTGCCCGTGCTTTGGGTGAATTTGGTGCAACTTTGATGTTAGCGGGTAACATTCCTGGACAAACCCAGACGATACCAATGGCGATATATTTTGCTGTAGAAGCCGGTGCAATAAATGAAGCTTGGTTTTGGGCGCTCGCTATTATGGTAATTTCTTTATCAGGAATTATTTTGGCTAACTTATGGCAAGAATTCCAGCACAAAAGCAGATCCAAGGAAAAAGCAGAAACAGGAGAATTAGAGAATCGCTCCTTATCTTCACCTGTCAATTCTTCCACATCTGGTTTATTTCTAGATATCGAAAAAAGACTACCAAGTTTTCATCTCCAAATTGCCTTTAATACCGATAATCAACCTTTAGGATTATTGGGAGGTTCTGGTGCTGGGAAAAGTATGATTTTGCGCTGTGTTACCGGAATAGAAACGCCAACAAAAGGGCGGATATTGTTGAATGATCGGGTATTATTTGATTCGGAAAAAGGTATTAATATTCCTAGCCGCGATCGCAATATTGGTTTTTTATTCCAGAATTATGCCCTTTTTCCACACATGACTGTAGCGCAAAATATCGCTTTTGGTTTACCCAAGGGATTATCTAATGGAAATATAAGGTTAGAGGTAGAAAAGCAATTATCAGCAATGCGATTACAAGGATTAGGCGATCGCTATCCGCACCAACTTTCTGGAGGACAACAACAACGAGTAGCCTTAGCTAGAGCTTTAGCAAGTCAACCAGAAGCATTACTTTTAGATGAGCCATTTTCTGCCTTAGATACACATTTACGTAGTCAGTTAGAGCAACAAATGACAGAAACTTTAGCTGATTATTCGGGTGTGACTTTATTTGTCACTCATAACATGGAAGAAGCTTATCGACTTTGTCCTAATTTATTAGTATTAGAACAGGGAAAAGAAGCTCATCATGGTTCTAAATATGAAATTTTTCAGCATCCTGCTAGTATGAGTGTTGCCCAAATTACTGGGTGTAAAAACTTTTCTCAAGCTGTGGCGATATCACCACAAAAAGTAGAAGCAATTGATTGGGGTTGTACTCTCACAGTTACAGAAACAATTCCTAACAAATTATCTCACATTGGTATTCGCGCTCATCAAATTACCTTTAGCAACAACCCTAATCAAGAAAATACTTTTTCTTGTTGGATAGCAAGAATCAGCGAAACACCTCACCGGGTGACTTTATTTTTAAAGCTGCATTCACCTGCTAAGGATGCTCATGATTACCACTTACAAGCTGAAGTTTATAAGGAAAAATGGGTGACAATTAAAGACCAATCTTTTCCTTGGTATGTGCATTTACATCCCTTACAGTTGATGTTGATGGAGTAAATATAGCTTTTCCTGATAGAGTCAGGTACAAATTTATCTGCGGTTAAATATTTTTTGCTGTAGCTCACCAATGAGGAAATTGCTATACTCCTACCTTGTACAATCATCTTCGCTGCGAAAATATAAGTTTAAAAACCTGATTATTTAGTAGGGTGGGCATTGCCCACCAACCATGATTGAGAAGATGCAAGATGTGAATGAATATAGTAAAAAGCAATTATTTAACCTCGGAGACTTTCAATAGCATCCAAATAATCTGCTATTGTTTCTCCACCAATTTCACAAGCAACACGGTCAACTGTAAGCATATCTTCACCAGCAAATACTTTACCTAATTCTATAGATTTACCTTTATCTGGTTTCCAATCAGCACTGACAAATTTGAGATTACCATCTACAACCGCACCATTAAATAAATGTCCAATCGTGAAATAAACATCTTGCAAAATTAAAGGAACAGAAGGACGGTGTAATTGTCCTCGTGATTTTGGACTTCTGGCTTTATAACGACTGCGAGGAAACAACCCATACAAGTTTTTTAAAGAAGCCGAAATTAAAGGCTTGTCATTAATATATGTACGTTTGAAAGCACCAACAGAAATTCTACAATCTACTTCCTCTAAAATTGCGGGAGCCAGCATTGTTTTAAACCGAACTGGTTGAGGAGAAAGATTGGGATATTCTTTCAATGCTAATTCATCTGCATCTAATAATTGCATTCCTGCATCTAGCAATGCATATAAACCATTACGACTGGCTATTTCTGCTAAAGAAACTGGTGAACATACACCTTCAACAATTAAAATTTCTGCATGAGGATTACAGGAGCGTAAACCTTGAAGTACCGCAGACAAGACTTTCATGCTGACAGTTACAGGAGGTGCAACTGGATAACCCAAATTAGGTTTGACTAAGATCCGTTTAGCATTAATAGCCGCAGTCGGTGGTTGATATATAAATTCATTGGTATCTGTGACTTGAACAGGAAAGTTTAATTTAGTATTCATCAATTGACTCAGATAAGATTAAGATTAAGATTAAGTTTTTTGATTATCAGATTTAAAAGTCCCCGCGATAAAATCTCGCTTTTTTAAATGCTTCGTCTTCCGCTGAGTTACACGCTCTCTCCACATTCTAAAACTAGATTCTTTCATCTCTCGACGCATTATAGCAATCACTTGTTTTTCGAGTAGCCCAAATTGAATTTCAATCGCATCAAAAGGAGTTCTGTCTTCCCATGCCATTTCTACAATCCTGTCTATTGTTGCTTGTTCAAGTTCTGGTAATTTCATATTTGAATAAAAAAGTATAGTTATATTTATTTTAGCAATGACGATGATAAATCGCAATTGACTTTTAAAACATCTTCTAAACAACAGCAGAAATAGCACAAACTTGTAAGCCAACGGGTGTGTTAATAATCATAGATTCTACCCCAAAAACTTGAGCAATATTATTTGGTGTTAGCACTGCTTCTGGTGTACCAACTTCCCAAAGACGACCTTGTTTTAATAAAGCAATTCGGGAACTATACCGCGCGGCTAAATTTAATTCATGTAAAACTGTGACGATGGTTAAATTTTGCTGCTGATTGAGATTTTTTAATAATTCCAATAATTGCAATTGATAATTTATATCTAAATAAGTGGTGGGTTCATCTAATAATAACACCTTTGGTTCTTGAGCTAAAGCTAAAGCTAAAAAAGCCCGTTGTCTTTCACCACCTGATAATTCTTCAATTAAGCGATTGCTAAATTTTTCTAATTGGGTTTTTTTAATTGCTGCTTCAACCTTTTGTCTATCTTCAGAACTTAATTCCCATTGCCACCAAGATTGATGAGGTGTTCTTCCTAAACTCACTAATTGACGTACTGTTAAACCTACAGGAACTGTTTGTTGTTGGGGTAAAAGCGCCAATTTTTGAGCAATTAAATTGGGAGGTTGTGAATGAATTGCTTTCCCATCTAATAATATGACTCCCTGCTGTGGTGAAAGAATTCGACTAATTAATTTGAGTAATGTAGATTTACCAGAACCATTAGCACCAACTAAACTTAACCATTCTCCAGTTTGCAAAGAAAGATTAATATCTTGAATAATTGGCGAAACAGTATAACCACCTGTGAGATTTTGTAATTCTAGAGGCATTTATTTTAAAATATAAAAAAACAATTGATATGCTATTCTATTTCTAGCAGAATACACGAGTTTTTGCAATATAATTACTTGTTCAGAATATTAGATAAACATGACTAAAGTCATGAACAGATTAGTGACTTTTTACCTATATTGCCATGCAACTCTAATTTTATGCTTTAAGTAGGTTGGAATCAAACAACCCTAAAACTAATTTCATTCTCAAGAAAACTGACTATGAATTTACACAAATCTCTTATCTTGCTTGGTACACTTGGTTTAATCACACTAGGTAGTGTAGGCATATCTCCAGCATTAGCTGATCATCCAAATAATTATAGAAATTATCGGCAAGAAATTCGTCATAGACGAGACAATAACTACAGACAAGACAATAACCACAGACGAGACAATAACCGCAGACAAGACAATAATTACAGACAAGACAATAATTACAGACGAGACAATAACCGCAGACGAGACAATAATCACAGACAAGAAACTCGTAGAGAAAGAGAATTTCGCTACCAACCAGAATTTCGTCGAGAACGTCGATATTAAGGTAGACTATCGTTCCTAATATTTTTAATAAATATTGTTATTACCATCTCACATCGACTTTATTTAAGTAGATAGAGATGGTACTTTTTTTAAGTTGTTAAAAGCAGCTATAATTTTTGGAGCTAACCCCAAAATAACTGATATAAAAATATTATGCCTCTATTAGATTGAGATGTATTTATGGAGTATCAATTCATGAACTATAAACGGATGTTGAGTATTTTTGCTATGCCCGCAGCGGTTTTAGCCATCGCTATTTTGACTACAGGATGTCAATTATCTTCTCCTAATCGAACTTCTTTTCCTAATGATTCTACGGGAAATGGCAGAAATTATCGCTCATCTGAAAATGGCACAAATGATAACTCATCTGAAAATGGTACAAATGATAACTCATCTGAAAATGACACAAATAATAACTCATCTGACAATGGCACAAATTATCGCTCATCCCAAAGAGATATAAATAGATATCCAGAGCAAATGTCAGAACTGAACTTAACTGACAATCAAAAAGCACAAATAAGACGAATTAGAACGCAAAATGAAGCGAAAGTAGTTGCACTCCTATCTCCCGAACAGCAAGAGGAATTTGAATCTGCTGATAATAGTAGTGATAAATTGTCCATGAGTAGACTGCAATCGCTAAATCTGTCAGCAAATCAAAAAAAGGCAGTTAATAAAATTATACGCAATCAACGAAAACAAATTCAAGCCGTTCTTAATACAGAACAGCGAGAAATGATGAATCAACGGCGTATGTCTCCCAGAGAAAATACATCTTACTAATAGTTACATCAGATTGACTGTGTAATTATCTGGGCTTAATTGCTGATTAAAGAATCTCTGCGTCCGTCCTAATTATAAGTATTAAAATAATTCGTAATAGTGCCTCCGGCAGGCTGCGCCAACGTAATTCGTAATTCATAATTAAGTTTTGTAATGGAGATTTAAACCCCCTGAACTAGTTAAGTACCTCAGCAAAATTAATTATACATTTCGCAAAAAAATAGAAATCCCTATAATCTTCTTCTATTCCCTATTCCCTATTCCCTATACTTCGACTGCGCTCAGTACAAGTTCCCTATTCCCTATTCCCTCCTCTAAATATGCAATTTATTTTGCACGAATACTTAAAACTTGTTAATATCACCAGAACGACGATACAGCAACCAAATAAACAACGGTGAACCCAACAAAGCAGTCACTGAACCTACAGGAAGTTCTACTGCACCTAGTCGAGAAAGTAAATCTGCAAACATCAGTAACCATGCACCCGCTAAAGCTGAAAGTGGTAAAACAAAACGGTGATCTGTTCCCACAATTAAACGTACACCGTGAGGAACAACCAACCCCACAAAACCGATTAAACCACCGATACTAACAGCACCTGCGGCTAATAAAGTAGCAATACCACCAATTAATAAACGCGATCGCAGTAACGAAACCCCCAACCCTACAGTCAAATCATCACCCAAAGCCAAGACATTGAGCGATCGCGCCAACAAACATCCGCACAATAAAGCCACAATAATATAAGGACTAGCTGTAGAAATTTCCGTCCAACCCCGACCATTTAAACTACCCACCAACCAACTTAACGCAATTTGCACCTGTCCATCTTCCGCCATTAATAACAACGTACTTTGTACAGAACCAAACAAAGCACTAACTGCAACCCCTCCTAAAATCAATCTTTCTACCGAAATTCCCCCACCAGCGCGACCGAGGAAAATAACTATCGCAGAAGTCAAAATTGCCCCTAACCAAGCTGCTAAAGGAATCGCTATCGGGAAGACTTGCAAAACAATCATAATAATGACAATTAGTCCTGCACCAGCAGAAATTCCCAATATAAAAGGGTCAGCCAAACTATTACGTAACATTCCTTGCAAAAGTGCGCCAGACATTCCCAAAGCCGCACCCACAATTAACGCCGCCACAATGCGAGGTAGCCGTAAATCCCAAAGAATAGTTTGCTTAATTGGGTCGCCTTGGCGTAGAATTGCTTGATAAAATTCCGATAAATTCAAAGGAACCGCACCTTGAGAAAGGGAAACTAATAACGTTATTACCAAGGCGCTAACCAGAAGTAAAATTGCCCAAAGTAGGCGATGTTTAGTGAAAATTGTCTGCATTTATTATTTGCATTCAAGAATATATAGCAGGAGGCAGGAGGCAGAGGGCAGGAGGCAGGAGGGAAAGCCTTATTATATCTAAGTTTCAAGGATTAATAATGTCCTAATTATCCTGGCTACAGCTATAATACCAACTTCAGTTAATTACAAGTATGTTCTAACTCCCCTCCACAAAACCCAAAATCTTCATTAAACCTCAGCGTTCCTCCGCGTGAACCTCAGCGTTCCTTTGCGTTTAAAAATAAAACTAAAATTTGGGAGTATACCAATTATATTCCTCTAGTTTCTCCTTCTTAAATGTCATACCTCTAAGGAACTGCCTCAAAAAATACAGCCGGTGAAATATGAAAAAACTCCGCAAGCTTGTGAATATGATCAACAGTCAAAGGTCGTTCTTTACTCAAAACTTCAGATAGAATAGATTCGGTTTCAAAAATAGGAACTAAATCTTTTTGCTGCAACCCAAATTCATCTATCAACGCTTGCAGTAACTGCACACCATAAATATCTGGTATGGTATTGTGCTTTTCTTCGTACTCATAAACTAGAGTACCTAAAACATCTAAATAATCTTCTTCATCAGGTGTTAATTCACCTTTATCAATCAGGAAATTGATAACCTTTTGTGTAGCCAGAAATTCCTCCTCAGAATTAATAGGACTCATAATTTTTCTTTTTGCTGGCAGGCTGTTTTATCTTAGCAAATTACAAGTTTACAGAAGTAACTCCAACATCTGCGACACACTCACCAACGTATTCGCACACAAAATACCCGACGCAGCGACAGCAGGAACACCGATTCCTGGTAAAGTGCTATCTCCTACCCGATATAAACCCTTTATCGGCGTATGTGTCCCAGGAAACATCCCCTTACCCGCAGCAATAGCTGGGCCATAGGTTCCCTGATAGCGTCGCAAATAATGAGCATGAGTTAAAGGTGTACCAATCAGTTCCAATACCACACGCTCCCGAATATCCGGTATAATTCGCTCTAGGGCGCGGTATAAAGTTTGTGCTTTTTCCCGTTTCTGGTTTTCATAATCATCATTGCGTTCCCATCCTGCATAAGGTTCCAAGGTATAAGCATGAACCACATGATGTCCTGCTGGTGCTAAAGAAGCATCCCACACACTGGGAATGGAAATCATGCAAGTATTCCCAGGAACAGTAATATCTTGATGGGAATCATGAACCACCACATGATGTCCTGTTAAATTCGCCAAGCCTTCTGCCTTAACGCCTAAGTGTAAATGCATAAAGCTTTCAACTGCGGGTGTATCTAAAGCAGCTTGACGATAACTTGCGGGTAAATCTTCAGGATGTAACAGGTGATTGTAAGTATCCCAAAGTGTAGCGTTAGAAATTACTATTGGTGCTTTCAAAATCTCACCAGATTTCAACTTCACACCAACAACACGTTTTAGAGATGTTTCATGAAACGTCTCTACAATAATTTTTTCAACATGACAACCCAAGCGCAACTCACCACCCCAACGTTGCAAACCCCGCACCAAAGCATCGACAATGGCTTTACTACCTCCTAAAGGATACTCAACCCCAGCACGGCAACGTTCACCTAACATAAAAGCTACCTCTGGGGCAATCGTTCCTTCTGCCTTTAAACCAGATAAAAGAAAGCATTCTAGGTCAATTAGTCGCCTGACCCAAGGGTCTTTGATAGTAGCATCCATTACACTACCAACAGAAGTTTGTACAATTGGCAAATTGAACAACATTTTCCCCAAAGATGGTAAATAACGTTGTAACAATATTGGGATAACTTGCCAATCAGCCCTCAGTGCTAGGGTGGGAATACCTTTCATTGCGTCGTAAAGCCCTAGCAGACGTTGTTCAAACTGCTCAAATTCTTTAGCACCTTGAGGCGTGATTTTTTTCAACTCTTGACGGTAAAGTTCCCCATTGCTATAAACTGCAAAAGTGCCTTCAGGAAAGTGATAATGTCCTAAAGGATCATAAGGTATAACTTGGAGAGATTCACCAAGAACATCCAGAACTTGTTTAAGGGGATTTAAACTCTGGGATTCGGTGAGACCACAATAAAAAGAGGGGCCAGAATCAAACTCAAAACCTCGTCTTTTAAAGCTGTGGGCTGCACCACCGGGAATCGTGTGACTTTCACAGACAATTACCCGTTTTCCATAACGAGCAAGCAACCCAGCCGCACATAAGCCACCGATACCGCTACCAATCACTAAAATATCAATATCTTGCATATTTGTCAGTTGTCAGTTGTCAAAAAATATTATTAATTACCAATCACCAATTACCAATCACCAATTACCCATGACAAATGACAAATTATCAATAACTAAACCATTAATTGAACTGAAAGGCATTTCTAAATCCTTTGGTAAAAATCAGGTTTTAGATAATGTCGATTTGACAATTGAGCGAGGGGAAGCACTAGCAATTATTGGACCATCAGGAACTGGGAAATCGACGATTTTAAGAATAATTGCCGGGTTATTACAACCCGATGAGGGAGAAATTTATATCCAAGGAGTAAAGCGAGATGGGTTGATTGAAGACGGGGCAGATGCTGTAGGAATTGGGATGGTATTTCAACAAGCCGCCTTATTTGACTCATTGACAGTGGAAGAAAACGTCGGATTTTCATTGTACCAAAATTCCAAATTAGAGCGATCGCACATTCGCCAACTAGTAGACGAAAAATTAGAGATGGTGGGTTTACCAGGAATCGGTCATCTTTACCCAGCAGAACTTTCCGGAGGGATGCGAAAACGGGTAAGTTTTGCCCGTGCAATTATGTCTAATCCCCATAATCCCGCAGACAGTCCAGAAGTTTTATTGTACGATGAACCCACAGCCGGACTTGATCCCATCGCCTCAACGGTAATTGAGGATTTAATCCGCAATTTGCAACGTACACAAGGTGTCTGTAGTACTTATGCCATTGTTACCCACCAAGAAAGTACCATTCGGCGCACAGCTGACAAATTAGTATTTCTTTATCAAGGTAAAGTGCAATGGCAAGGTAAAGTGAGTGAAATAGATCACACTGACCATCCTTTGATCAGACAATTTATGAGTGGGAGTATACATGGACCAATTCAGATAGCAGGTTAATACAATCTGGGATTTTAGATTTTAGATTTGGTATTGTGAAATATTATTCTTAGCTTTTCAGAGTTCCAGTTGTCGCTAATCAGGACTAGTTTTTCAGGGGAGGGAAAAATGCAGAATTTAATTAACAGCTTCACATCTAGACGAACATTAAGAGAAGGCTCAGTGGGATTGTTACTTCTACTGGGTTTAGGCGCATTTGGGATAATTCTGCTGTGGTTGAATAGAATCACTCCTGGACGCAGTTCTTATAAAGCTGTAGTCGAATTTGTTAACGCTGGGGGAATGCAAAAAGGCGCACCAGTTCGTTATCGTGGTGTAAAAGTGGGTAGTATTTCCAATATTAAAACGGGAGTAAATGCCGTTGCAGTGGAAATTGAAATTACTGATCCTAACTTACTAATTCCATACAACTCATCGATTGAGGCAAATCAAAGCGGATTAATTAGCGAAAGTATTATTGATATCACACCAAAAGCCAGCTTACCCACTGAAACAGTTATTTCTAAACCTCTAGAAAAAGATTGTAATGCCAGCCTGATTATTTGCAATGGCGCTACTAACTTAAAAGGTCAAATTGGTATCAGCGTTGATGAACTGATTCGCCAATCATCTGATTTTGCGGCTCAATACGGTGACGAGAAATTTTTTAACAACGTTAATCGACTTTTAGTCACCTCTGCTGATGCTGCTACTAGTGTTGCTAATCTGAGTCGAGAACTCCAAACTGTCAGCAAAAGCTTTAAAGGACAAATAGGTACATTTTCTAGCACTGCTGCTACAGTACAACAGGCAACAAATCAACTGACGGCGACTAGCACAAAAACCGCAAATCAATTAGGTGTAACAGCCAGCGACTTTAGTGTAACTGCAAAACAAGCCAGTCGTTTGCTGAATAACTTAGATGAGTTATTGACAACAAACCGTTCTTCTCTGGTTGGCGCTTTAAATAACATTACCCAAACTAGCAATCAATTACGTCAGACAGTTACCAGTCTATCCCCGGCGGTTAATCGTCTCACAGAAGGGGAATTATTGAAAAATTTAGAACTTTTGTCTGCTAACGCCGCCGAAGCTTCAGCTAATTTAAAAGATGCTTCCAAAAATTTAAATGATCCTAAAAATATTGTTCTTTTGCAACAAACCCTAGACTCAGCCAGGGTGACATTTGAAAATACACAAAAAATTACATCTGACTTAGATGAATTAACGGGAGATCCCAAATTCCGGCAAAATCTTCTGCAACTTGTGAATGGTCTCAGTAAATTGGTTTCTTCTACACAAGATATGCAGCAACAAGCAAAAGTAGCTGTCACCTTAGACTCTATTAAAACATCTTTGAATCAACCAGAAACCCTAACTCCTACACCAACTCTGAAAGCATTTGTAGAAGATAAACCCAAATTTGTCACTCCCACTCCCACCCCGAAAGCATTTATAGAGCCACCCCAAGTTGTCACTCCCACTCCCACCCCGAAAGCATTTGTAGAACCACCCCAAGTCGTCACTCCCACTCCCACCCCGAAAGCATTTATAGAGCCACCCCAAGTCGTCACTCCCACTCCCAGCCCGAAAGCATTTGTAGAGCCACCGCAAGTTGTAATTCCTACACCAACCCCCCAGGAAAAGGAGCAGGTTGCAGGGGAGCAGGGTGCAGAGGACGCGGAGATAGGGAGATAGGGAGACACGGGGACGCGGGGACGCGGAGATAGGGAGATAGGGAGACGCGGGGACGCGGAGAAAATTAAGAGTTTCCAATGACCAATCACCAATGACCATATGCCTAACGGCAGGCTACCGCCAACACCAATCACCAATGACCAATCACCAATCACCAATCACCAATCACCAATCACCAATCACCAATCACCAATCACCAATCACCAATCACCAATCACCAATCACCAATCACCAATCACCAATCACCAATGACTAATTCCAATCTTGCTCTTCTTTTTTGCCGCGACTTTTATAAATTCCGCCCACTTCGTGCAACTGGCGAGTTTTTTCCAACAGTTCAGTTTCCGTTAAACCCCAGCGTTGCAAAACTTTATCTAGGTCTTTTTGGATGTCCCGTGCGCCTGGAAAGCCTTGATAGCGAATTTTCAGCCTAGCCAATTCGGCCAAATTGTAGTCCGTTGCCTCTTGAGAGAGTAAAATATCAATAAAGGGGCGATCCCGATTGTATAAGGGATGTTGTTGATCTTTATTTCCTGAAGATTCTGTCATAATTCTTACAACTGTTAGGATTTAGGAGTCATCAAGATCAAAGGCTTCAGATTATCCCAATTGCGCCTTGATTGGTGAGTGACGGCAACCACACCCTAGCTCATACGGCTCTCACCACTGCCATTCAATCTTAAATAAAGATACATTATCTTTAAGAAAATACAAGAAACTTTACATGAGGGTGAATTTATCTCACCCACAGTACAAGCAGCAAGGGAGCAAGAACCCGCTATGTTTGAACACTTCACTTCCGAAGCCATTAGGGTAATTATGTTAGCTCAGGAGGAAGCACGCCGTCTGGGACACAACTTTGTAGGAACGGAACAAATTCTCCTGGGTTTGATGGGAGAAGGAACTGGGGTTGCTGCTAAAGTGCTGGCTGAGTTGGGCGTTAACCTCAAAGATGCACGTCGAGAAGTAGAAAAAATTATTGGCCGAGGTTCTGGTTTTGTCCCACCAGAAATCCCATTTACACCCAAAGTAAAAAGCCTTTTTGAGCAATCATTTAGAGAAGCTCATAGCCTGGGACACAACTACATAAACACTGAACACTTATTGTTAGGTTTAACAGAGGCTGGGGAAGGAGTCGCCGCCAAAGTACTACAAAATCTGGGAGTTGATTTACACGCTATCCGCTCGGCTGTAATTAGCCGTTTGGGTGAAGATGTGACCGTTTTTGCGGGCGGAGGGAAGAGTTCCAAGCGTACTCAAAACTTAACCATAGAAGAGTTTGGCAGAAACCTCACCAAACTGGCTCAGGAAGGCAAGCTTGACCCTGTAGTTGGTCGTCAAAAAGAAATTGAACGAACTGTGCAAATTCTTGGTCGCCGCACCAAAAATAACCCAGTCTTGATTGGGGAACCAGGCGTTGGTAAAACTGCGATCGCAGAAGGTCTAGCTCAACGTATCATCAACCAAGATGTGCCTGAAGTTTTGCTCAACAAGCAAGTCATCAGTCTGGATATGGGTTCTGTCGTTGCGGGAACTCGCTTTCGTGGGGATTTTGAGGAACGTCTCAAAAAAATCATGGAGGAAGTTCGCACAGAAGGCAATATCATCCTCGTCATAGACGAAATTCACACCTTAGTCGGTGCGGGTGGTACAGAAGGTGGTTTAGATGCAGCTAACATCCTCAAACCAGCTTTAGCACGAGGTGAACTCCAATGTATCGGCGCTACCACCTTGGATGAATACCGTCAACACATCGAACGTGATGCAGCCTTAGAGCGTCGTTTTCAACCAATTTTGGTCGGAGAACCATCGGTAGCAGAAACTATCCAAATTCTCTATGGTTTGCGTGGAGCTTATGAACAGCACCATAAAGTACATATTTCTGATGCTGCGGTAGTAGCTGCTGCTGAGTTGTCAGATCGTTATATTAGCGATCGCTTCTTACCAGATAAAGCCATAGACTTAATTGACGAAGCTGGTTCCCGCGTCCGCTTGCGTAACTCTCGCACTTCCACCAACAAAGAACTCAAACGCGAATTAGTTGGTGTCACCAAAGCCAAAGAAGAAGCAGTTAGACTTCAAAACTTTGACAAGGCTGGTAAACTGCGTGACCAAGAAGTAGAAATTCAAGGTAGACTCTACACCGAGGACACTCAGCAAAACGCTAAAGCCCCCATTGTAGACGAAGAAGATATCGCCCAAATTGTAGCTTCTTGGACAGGCGTACCAGTTAACAAACTGACAGAATCAGAATCAGAGTTACTGTTACACCTAGAAGACACCCTACATAAACGCCTAATTGGTCAAGAACAAGCCGTCACCGCTGTTTCTCGCGCTATTCGTCGCGCCCGTGTTGGCTTAAAGAGTCCTAACCGCCCCATAGCCAGCTTTATCTTCTCCGGTCCCACAGGTGTTGGTAAAACTGAATTAGCGAAATCATTAGCCGCTTACTTCTTCGGTTCCGAAGAGGCGATGATTCGCTTGGATATGTCCGAATACATGGAAAGCCACAACGTTTCTAAGTTGATTGGTTCACCTCCAGGTTATGTTGGCTACGACG
Source organism: Anabaena catenula FACHB-362 (assembly GCF_014698735.1). Classification (GTDB taxonomy): domain Bacteria; phylum Cyanobacteriota; class Cyanobacteriia; order Cyanobacteriales; family Nostocaceae; genus Anabaena; species Anabaena variabilis_A. The sequence continues at coordinate 185,074 of NZ_JACJTQ010000003.1, read as the reverse complement.
AAGGTGGACAACTAACCGAAGCCGTCCGGCGCAAACCATACACAGTGCTGCTATTCGACGAAATCGAAAAAGCGCACCCCGATGTATTCAATATGCTGCTGCAAATCTTAGATGACGGACACCTCACCGATGCAAAAGGTCGGAAAGTGGACTTCAAGAATACATTGATTATCTTGACTTCTAATATTGGTTCTAAGGTAATCGAGAAAGGCGGTATGAGTTTAGGCTTTGAATTTGATAATCAAGCCGACGCTAGTTATCACCGCATTCGCAACTTGGTCAATGAAGAACTGAAAGCTTACTTCCGTCCAGAATTCCTCAACCGTGTTGATGATATTATCGTCTTCACTCAACTTAACAAAGCTGAAGTCAAGCAAATTGCTGATATTATGCTTCTCGATGTTGCTAGTCGCTTGACGGATAGAGGAATTAAACTCGAAGTCACCGAAAGCTTTAAAGACCGGGTAGTAACCGAAGGATATGACCCCAGCTATGGCGCTAGACCGTTACGCCGAGCAATTATGCGCCTGTTAGAAGATTCCCTGGCTGAAGCACTTCTATCTGGTCAAATTGTAGATGGAGATACAGCCATTGTTGATATTGATGATGATGGTCAGGTGGTAGTCAGAAAAACAGAAACACGCGAATTGCTGACTGTGAGCTAACGCGGGTTAATTCTAAATACCATCTCAAAACTAATTGGTTCAGAGGGTAAGGGGTAAACCTTTACCCTTTTGCTTTTTCTCAAAAAAACTTAAAGTTTCCGATAGGTTTAATCTTCAAGAGCGATAGAATTCATACCCTAATAGTCATTATCAGCTACACAAATACCTTTACATTTAATACCGTTCGTAGCAGTGCGCTGACAATGAGAACATAGAACTTTTTCGTTTTCTGTTTCTTTATTTTTTATAATATCAATTGCCTGTAGCTTGTCTTTGTCAGTTTGGGGTTTTTCATTCATAAGAATGGCGGAATTTTTTGCTGTTTAAATTTTACAAGCACTGTAGGTTGGGTTGAATAAAATGAAACCCAACAAATTTATCAACAAACAACAGCGATAATGTTAATGTTGGGTTAAGGAACGCAACCCAACCTACAAGATTAGCGAACTGACAAATCACCCCTTGCTCTATCGCACTTAATTATTACACCTATCTGCTGTGTTTATTTAAATTTTGATAAATCAATATAAATTATCCTGATGTTTAAAACCCTCCTTTGAAGGATTAAATGTCTTATTTCAGGATAATAATTGTATGGCTTCCGATGATAAGAAGACAAAGGCTAAGAATTTCATTGTTACAGTTTTTAAAATTGTAGACGAGAGTATCCAGAGTCTAAACCCTAAACCTCAAGACATTAAAAACCTTAGCCATTTAGCGTCAAAAGTTACAGATGATAAGAAGACAATTGACATGGTTGCGGAGAAGTTGGATGAATACAAGGAAAGCATAAATAAGGCTTTGGCAAGTCAACAAATAAATTTTGACTCTGATAATGTAAACAAAAAACCAAAAACTTAATTGTTAAAAATCTCCAGAGTTACTTTGTTCATTTGACTTGCCAAAGCAGAATGAATTATTCGGCATTATCCCCAATCTTGTAGCATATAGCAGGAGTCATAATTCCGGAGTAAAACCCTTTTTGTAACCTGAGTTTTATCATTAATTGATGTCCTAATCACCCTGTCCATTGCTATACTAAGAGGACATTTGTAAAATCTCTGATTGTATCTATATCCCCCCTAACATCCCGAAGATAGGGGGGATAAAAAAAATTTTGATACATCATCAACAACTTTTACAATATTCTCTAAAATTTATTAGATATACGTACTATCATAATATTTATCAATTAGATCAATTAATTTTGTTAAATAATTGACGATTCTAGTCCTTGTAAGACTACAAGATAAAGGATCACTATCTGGGTAATATGTGAGTTCTGTGAATTTTTCAGATTCAATAAGCTTCACAATTGCGGTAATAACTTTTTCATAACTTTTTTTATCAGGTTTATCATTTTCATTCTTGTATCCCATGCCAATGGGATCTATTGGCATAAATGAGCCAAGATCATTATCAATGCTGCAAATTAACCAAGCACTTAGATATACATATATATCGAGTCTCAGTTGATAGAGATCACCTTCTATATTAACTCTTTTTTTAATCTCTTCATCTTTTAAGGCAAGCCCATCTATGATGCCTCTTACGGCTAGGTTCTGTAAAAATTCGTCATTATTATTTAAATCGTGGATAATGCTTCTTACTTTTATTGAATCTTTACTATTTTGAAATTCCTCATCTAAATTTTTATGAAATTCATCTGGATTTTCAGCAAATTCTTCTTTCAATTCTAAGGTAACGCGTTTAAGTTTTAGCGTATCCTCTTGCAGAGATTGCTTTATATAGGACATATATTTTCTGTCAAAAAATGATTGATGTTGGTTCTGAAGTTCTTTTATTTCCTGCTGAAATTCATTTTTTAAGCGTTTCTCAATGTTTTTAATGGCAGCATCAAATTCGGTCGCTATTACATCTTTGATGAAGTCATAACCCAAGATGAAGAATGGGATACCAGAAAGTAGCCCTAGAAGACCCTGTTTAATTGGGAAATCCCAAACATTAATTGCTGCTAAGAAAACAGTAAGACCAATACAGAACAAATAAAATACTACTAAGTTATTTATGGTTTGTTCCTTTGTTTGTTCTATTCCCCTACCTTTAATACGACTATATATCTTCCACCAAGGCTTAGTAGTAAAACTTTTAGATGTTTTCATAGTCACTGATTCCCTAGTTGTGGTAAATGCAGACTGATAAGTTGTTAGCTATCTCGTGTAGCCTTGATGATATATCATATCAAAATCTAAAACAGTGGTTAAATAGAATTTAATAAAACCCCACCTTTCAGTCAAGAAGCGCGAATAGAAGCGGGTGTTCTGCTCAGGCAATTGCAGGAAAGTGAATCCCTTGGGTTGCCACATTCACGCCCTATGCCAAGTATAGGACTCACTGTCATGAATTAAGTATTCGAGATGCAGATAAAAACTGGAGGATCATTTATCGAATTGATGATGATGCAATCTTGATTATTGAATTCTTTAATAAAACAATCAGAACAACATCCAAAAACTTGATTGAGTTTGCAAAAAGCGTCTGAGCAAATACGATACTATCAAACTTTTCTCCGCATTTGCTTTACCCCAACACCTGACTTGAAAATAAGACCCCACCCCTAACCCCTCCCCGCAAGCGAGGAGGGGAATAAGAAGTTTTTTTTCATGTGTTCTGGTGTACGCAGTTCATGATGGCTGCTTAAAAAGATGCAGCGTACAACTTATCACCAATAATCCCGCGAATAGTCTCAACTAGTTGAGTGTAGACAGAATCTGATAAAACTGGTTGAGAGCCTTGTAACCGCACCTGTTGATCTAAATCAATCCAGGATTTACAACCACCGTATTCAGCCAGATAAGGAATATCCTGCGCTTGGGGTAGCTTGTAAGTACGTAACAAGAGAATATATAACGGCTGACGTGGTTTCCATTTTAAGCGATCGCTAATAAAAGACTCATTCCAAATATGAAAGGGAAGTAAATTAGCAACAATAGACTCATCCTCAACTGGTAAAATATCCGTAATTTCTGCCCAACTACCGATGCGAATTGTGTCTGGATGCCAACCTGAAGTGACTGGATAGACAAGATTCGCATATTCAGCTTTGAGCATGAAAGATTGTTGATGCTCGTAAGTAGGGTAGAGCAAAACCTGCTCATGGGCAACTTGAAAGCGTCCCTTCCGTTCATGAATACCGCCTTTACGAAGCAGCATAATCGTTTGGCCGTATTCCAAAGCATTTACGGCTACAGCCCATTCTTTAAGAGCATAAAAAGTGGTAGTCAATTCCATGAGCATCTACTTTGACTCTGATTTAATTTCAGTCTAAGACGGTTAAAGTATAAAACTAGTCAGGGAAATAAATTCGAGAAAAACCATGAAAAAACGCACACTGGGTACATCAACCGTACAAATCACACCCATCCTCATGGGAACTTGGCAAGCCGGAAAAAAAATGTGGGTGGGAATTGAAGATACCGACTCCATTCAAACCATCCGTGCCGCCTACGAAGCCGGAATCACCACCATCGATACCGCTGAAGTTTATGGTGATGGACATTCTGAAAAGATTGTAGCTGAAGCTCTAGCTGATGTGCGAGATAATGTGGAATATGCCACAAAAGTTTTTGCAAATCATCTCAAATATCAACAAGTAATAGAAGCTTGTGAACGTTCCCTAACAAATCTGAAAACAGACTACATCGACCTTTATCAAATTCATTGGCCTGCCGGTGCATTCAATAGTGAAATTGTCCCAATTGCAGAAACCATGAGCGCCTTCAATCACCTCAAAGAACAAGGTAAGATTCGAGCCATTGGAGTTTCTAACTTTTCTCGTGACCAATTAGCAGCAGCAGCCCAATATGGACGGATTGATAGTTTACAACCAGCCTATTCTTTATTTTGGCGGCAAGTAGAAAAAGATGCTATGCCCTATTGTGTTGAAAACAACATTTCAATATTAGCTTATTCACCTTTAGCCCAGGGATTGTTAACCGGTAAATTTCTGTCTGGGCATAAATTTGATCCAGCTGATAACCGAGCTAAAAATAAATTATTTCAAGACGAAAACTTTGAACGCGCTCAACAAGCCTTAAACGAACTTAGCCCCATAGCCGAAGACCATAATTGTAGTTTAGCTCAGTTAGCACTGGCGTGGTTAATTGCCCAACCCCAAACAAATGCGATCGTTGGAGCGCGTTATCCTGAGCAAGCAATAGCCAACGCCCAAGCATTAGAAATTAAACTTTCTGCTGAGGCACTGGCAGAAATAGATAAGATTGGACGCATTGTCACCGACCATCTTGATGAACAATCAGTTATGTGGAATTGGTGATTAGGATTAAGATTCTCAGATTAGGGAACTCCAAAAAATAAATTATCCAATTTCACCGAATCAAAACTCCTTTTCCTCTCCTTGCTCCCTACCCCCTGCCCTAAAAACGATAGGGTATTTTTTTATTTATGTTGCTAAATGAAACAAAACATCAAGTTTAGTAAACAAAGGATTCCATCTCAAATAGCCAATGCTAAATTATATTCATAAGGACACAGAACTAATCACAACCAACCCACCGGGCAATGACTTAGTGTCCCCTGTCAGCAGCCCAAGCAAGTTTTAGCAGATACAATAAAGTGGCCAAAACACCTTTTCTCAAGGTAGAGCCAAATCCCTAGGCGGAAAAACGGATAAAATGCTGAACTTGCCAGTTTTAACATCCACCCTAGTTATTGACTTTCAATTACTCACTTAACCTTAACAATTTGAAACTTCTGAATTCGCTAGAACCTGGTCAACCTCGACCAGGTTTTTAGATTTTTATAGTATTTTTTCTAAAATAATTTTATTTGTTGTTGGAACATATCCAAGTTATTACCATGCTGGAGCTTTGAATGAGAAAATCTCGTTTGTTGTGGAAGATGACAACAGCTATGATTCTAGCTACATTTTCTTTTTCCTGTGAAGCCAAAATTGATAGAAAAGCGCAACCAGCAAAAGCAGCCGAAAAATTGTACCCAAAAACAAACATTATTTACGGTGATTTCATTATTAAAGAAGCATCAGATTATATTCTGATTCCAGTTAATCTCGTTGAGCAGGATAAAGAGAAAGAAATTGATTTAAATCTTTCTCGTTCTTATCAAAGAGGTAATAGATTGTACAATATGATTTTTTATCATAAAAAAACTGGTGAAAATCATCTTTTATTAAATAAAAAAGCAATTATCAATTCTTTTGATTTATTGGAAATCAAATCAGCAGGAAAACCAACAACAAGATTTTGGTTATATCAAATTATTGACCAAGATACAAATAAAGATGACCAAATCAACAATCAAGATGCCATTATTGGCTATATTTCTGATTTATCAGGTAAAAATTTGCAGCAAATTACCCCTAATAATACCAAAATTGTTAATTCGGTAGTGGTTGCTAGTCAAAACGCAATTTTTCTGAAAATTATTAAAGATTCCAATCAAGATAAACAATTTACAGAAGTAGATCAAACAAACTTTATCAGGGTTAATCTAGATCAACCTAGTATGGGAACAGAGATTATTAGTGAACAAGTAGAGAAAGAGATTAAAACTTATGTTTTTGAATGAAATAATTGTTGATCTTCATGGAAAACAATTCATGAAAATTGATATTTGAACACAACAGATTTGATTTTATTTAGTAAGAGATAAAGCCCAATCACGTAGAAGTGGATTTACTTGTTCAGGTGCTTCATCATGGGGACAATGACCAGCCGTCAAGAAATATTCTGTTAATTGGGGATAATATTGATGAAACTTTTGGGAACGTTCCCGCGCTTTCATCCAAGGATCAGCTTCACCCCATAATAACAGCAAAGGACAAGTTAATTGCTTTAGCAAAACATCGACTTTTTCTCCTTGGGGAGTGCTAAAAACAGAAACAAACACATCTAAAGCACCTTTATCAAAAGCAGGACGCTGAATTTCTTCTACTAATTGATGAGTAATTGTAGTTTTGTCTAAATAAACTTTTTCTAAAGTGCGTCGGATTACCCAACGTTGACGCACGTATTGAAATAATAAAGACTGGAATAAACGTTGTTTAAAAGCCCATTTGATAGATTTACCAAATAATCGCTGTACAGGGTTTTGAGAAGGCTGAATTTGGCTTTGTATTGCTTCTGGTTCAGAAAAGGGGCCTGCGCTATTGAGCAAGACTACACCAGCGACACTATCAGGATATTGAGACGCAACACATAAGCAAGCGTAACCACCAAGGGAATTACCGGCTAATACTGCTTTTTCACCAATAACTTCACTAATAAAATCTCGCAGTTGGTCACGCCACAAGTCGCCACTATACTGTAACTTGGGTTTTGCTGAACGTCCAAATCCCAAAAGGTCTACGGCAAAAACTTGAAAATCTGCACACAGTCCTGTAATATTCTTTCGCCAGTGGTCTGTGGAAGCACCAAATCCATGTACTAAAAGCAAGGGGGGACGCTGAGGTTGTTTCTCTCCCACCTGTACATAGTAAACATTGTGTCCGCGCCATTCCCAGTATTGACCAGATATTGGGGTTGTAGAGGGTGCTATATTTGTCTGCATATTACGAAGAAATGTTAATAGTTGTTAATATTCTTACGATAGCAGTGAAATTAATAATTTAGGAAAATACTAAATCATGGAAAACCAAGATCATAATTATTGTCTAAATATTACAGGTAAAACAAAACTGTTAGGAGTAATTGGACATCCTGTAGAACATTCCCTTTCTCCAGTCATGCACAATGCAGCATTGGCTAAATTGGGATTAGATTATGTGTATTTGCCTTTTCCCATAGCACCAGAAAATTTAGAAACTGCTATGGCAGGTTTTGCAGCGATTGGTGTTGTCGGTTTTAGTGTCACAATTCCCCACAAACAGGCGATATTACCTTTTTTATCAGAAATTTCACCCATCGCTCAAGCTATCGGTGCAGTCAATACCGTGACTCGTCAAGGAAACGGGTGGGTGGGAACAAACACAGATGTAGAAGGATTTATTGCCCCTTTACAAACAACGTATCACCAAGATTGGAGTCAGAAAACCGCAGTTATTGTAGGTAATGGTGGTGCAGCGAGAGCAGTTGTTGCAGGTTGTATTCAGCTAGGTTTGGCAGAAATTCATGTGGTGGGGCGAAATTTGCAGAAGTTATCACAATTTCGGCAAAGTTGGCAGAATTCAATCTTTGCAGATAAATTTCAAGTGCATTATTGGGAAGAATTACCAAAGCTAATTCCCCAAGCTAACTTGCTAGTAAATACAACTCCTGTAGGGATGCATCCCCATATAGAAAATTCGCCTTTAAGTGTAGATGAAATGGAGTATTTATCACCCAATGTTATTGCTTATGATTTGATTTATATTCCTAAACCGACTCGGTTTCTCCAACTAGCAGAAAAACAAAAAGCAATTCCCATTGATGGTTTAGAAATGCTAGTCCAACAAGGTGCAGCAGCCTTAAAAATTTGGTTGCAACAGGAAAAAGTACCTGTGAGCGAAATGCGCCAAGCACTACAAAATCATTTGGGTTTATAGAGAGATGTAGGGACGCTCCAGATGGGGTGACGCTCCAGATGGGGAGATGGGGAGATGGGGAGACGCGGAGACGCGGTGAGTTTGTTTGATTTGATCAGAAATTCAGTAGAGTAAAACCCTTTTTCTACCTGCACCCTGCCCCCTGCCCCCTGCACCCTGCCCCCTGCACCCTGCCCCCTGCACCCTGCACCCTATTGCGGCATCTTCATATACCTTTCTTGTCCTTGGGAATTGTAGATGAATAGAGGTAATTGGGCATTTTCACCAACTACTCCTAGAGCGTCTCGCAAGGCTTGGAAGTGACTTTGGATATTAGGGTTGTCACTTTCTAGTTGTTTGTCATATTCCGGGGTTAAGCGGACGATAATGCCTTTGTTTTCGATGTTAAAAACGCAAAACCGTATTCCATTAACGCAAGTGGTGTTGAGATCAGCGCGAGTTTTTGTCAAATTACCATAGAGTTGGAATTTTTCTTCTGCCTGTGCCAGCGCAGTCCTATAGGGTGGAATGAGGGATTGTGCTTGATTGTAATAAAAGCTATCTTGGGGAATCTTGTTAGCCATATCCAAAGCTTCCTTCCAAGAATCTACAGATTCCTGCCATTGATTTTTTTGTCCTTGGACTTTAGCTTGATTAGCTATGTTTAAAGCTCGTTGGTAGATTGTAGAGGCATCAGTTTCTTTTGTGGCGCGATCGCTTGCAAAGTTGAATTTCTGTTGATAATCTGTGAGCAAGTTTTGTGCTTCTTGGTATCCTGTACTACCCTGGGGAATACTTTTTAAAGTATTAACCACCTTCAGCCAAGCCGACTTCAACTTTTGCCAGTCATTCCCGGATTTAGCAGTAGCTTCGCGCTGGATATTGGCATCAGCTAAAACTTTTGTTGTGGCTAGTTTTTTCAGCCATGTTTCTTCTTTGAGCAACTGCTGATTTAAAGATTGTAAATTGCGTTGATAACTGGGCAAATTTCCCTGCACCAGCCCGTAGAGTTCTTGACCAAATTTGATAGACTCTAGTGGAGCGATCGCTTGCCGCCATAAACTTTGTCGAGTGCGTAATTCTTCGAGGCTATTGGCAGGAGTTTTAGTTTTTTGCTCTGCCGCAGCTGCTGCCTGTAAAGCTTTTACCACCAAACTAATTTTTCCTGACTGTTCAGAAAAACTTGAAGCCAGTTCCTGAGCTTGCTGGTAGCGAGGAGACCATTGAGGAATTACTTTTAGACTAGAGATAGTGGTTTCTAGTTGTTGTTGCACTGCTAACAATTGTTTTTCTGACTTAGCTTGCCGCATTAGTTGCTGAGACTCGCTTTGGAATTGTTTGGCAATTTGTAATTCTGGACATCCACCAATCACACAAGAGCGAGTCAGAAAGAAAGCACCACCACCGCAGATGACAGCCACACCCAATACAGCACCTAAGAGAATAGGTAAAGGTGGAAGTGATAACTTTTTGCTCTTTGATAAATTTTGCCCACCTGCAAAGGGGTCAAACTTATCTTGGTCCTCCAAATAATTCTCATCAATAATTGGAGTCTCGGAAAATGAATTCTCGGAGATATAGTCGTTCTTAATTGAGGAAAATGAATTCTCGGAGATATAGTCGTCCTTAATTGAGGAAAATGAATTCTCGGAGATATAGTCGTCCGTGGTTAAAGAAAAGGGATTCTCGGAGATGTGGTCATCCTTAATGGAGGAAAATGAAGTCTCGGAGATGTGGTCGTCCGTGGTTAAAGAAAAGGGATTCTCGGAGATGTGGTCATCCTTAATGGAGGAAAATGAAGTCTCGGAGATATAGTCGTCCGTGGTTAAAGAAAAGGGATTCTTGGAGATGTAGTCGTCCGTTCCCAGAGATGCGGTTTTGGGAGAATCCGGAGGTGGAAAAATGAGGATATTGGCTTCAGCACTCGGTTTGAGAGTATCGCTTTCTTCTGTTCTCTTCATCTCCTCACTTGACTGTATCTCCTTAGCCTTCACCGTGAGGGATTGTTTGGCATAGGGTAGCTTTTCTCCAGAAACCCTGACATAAAACTGTACCCTTTGACCGTGGTATTGGGATTGCCACTGGAATGCTTCCTCTAGTACCGCAAATATTTTTTGGGTATCAACTGTCACACCTGGAGGATGTTGAGTCAAAACCATCAATTCGTCATTTTGGACAGCGCATCTAACCTGGAAAGCCTTGCCAGATGGAACTTCTAGTAGTAATTGTTCCTGCAAAATACTTGCTAAAAGCTGTATATCTTCTTGTAGGAATGCTATTTTCATAGAGCGGTACGGCTAATTTTCTATATAGTTTTATCGAACAGAATTCAGAAGTCAGAATTCAGAAGGCTGCTCAACGCCCCGCTACCGCTAACAGAATTAATTCTATGCGAGTGGCGGATGAATAACCGGGTTTAAGACCCCCACCAAATCGTAGATTTGGTGGTGCAACAATTCAGTTGTGGGTACCCAATCCCCGACTGATTGATTCTGACTCCTGGCTACTGACTCCTGACTCCTTCTTCAAAGTTTTTATTATCTTTGACCCTGCTATTTTAGATTTCATAAAATCCAAAATCCCCAAGCCCAGTAACAAAAGTGGTCGGGGTCAATCCCAAATCCCCAATCTAAAATCCAAAATCCTTTGACCAGATCAGATAAAGTACTTGCGTTTGTTACATACAGATGCATAGTCCCACCATCCCCAGTTTCACATCTCATAGAACAACTTTTTAACACAAAGTTCAATATGTTACCAGAAAGCACCAGAGGAGTGATTCTTTATCCTTCTAGTTTTTTATACCGCTAGATGATAAATTAAACAATCCAAATGCGAGTATAAATTATCTAAGGAAAAATATACAAGAATAGTTCAGTAATTTTAGAGACGGGCAAGTTGACAGCAGGAGGTAGATCAAGTCTAATCAACCAAATAGTAGAAGTCATTGCTCTGGGAAATGAATTTACCACTTCTGCCGAATTCGATAAAATTGATTGGTGCTAAATAAGTTTTTCTAGTCAACCAAAGTGTGTTTATGTAATCTAGGTGCTGTATAACATATAAGACAGCACCAGATACCTACTTTGGAATTGTTAATACAAGGTGTGTGTCAATGGATTTATTGGAATACCAAGTTAAAGAATGGTTTGGAAAGATGGGCATTCCTGTATTACCATCCCAACGAATTGACCATCCTACAGATTTAAAACGCTTAAAAATTCGCTATCCGATTGTACTAAAATCGCAAGTACACGCAGATGAAAGGGTCAAAGCAGGTGGAGTGAGGATTGTAGAAACCACAATTGATGCGATCGCAGCTGCCCAAAATATCTTTAATTTACCAATTTGGGGAGAATTGCCAGAAGTTTTACTGGCAGAATCAAAGTATGATGCCAAAGAAGAATTTTATCTTGCCGTTGTTTTAGACACAGCCCTCTGTCGTCCAGTGCTTTTAGGTTGCAAAGAACCGGATATCGATTGGGAATCCCCAGGGGATAAAATGCAATATGTGGTTGTAGAACAAGAATTCTCGCCATTTTATGCCCGAAGATTGGGGTTAAAAATGGGCTTGCAGGGGTCGCTAATGCAGTCAATCAGCGACATTGTCGAAAAAATGTACCAGTTATTTGTGCAGAAAGACCTAGACTTGGTAGAGATAAATCCTCTAGCAGTCAGCGCATCTGGACAAGTTATGGCGCTCAATGGTAAAGTCCGAGTCAACCAACGGGCGATTAACCGTCATCCAGAAATAGCCCAAATGGCGGCCAAGATGTTGAGTCGTAATAGTAGAAATAAAAATAACAGTATTTTGGGTGACTGGGATAGCGTAGAAATGCACGGTAAAATCGGTATCTTAGGCAATGGTACTGGTTCAGTATTGACAACCTTAGATGCAGTCGCCAATGCTGGTGGTAAACCTGGAATTTCTTTAAATTTACGACATTCTTTTCTAACTGATACCTCACCAACGACCTTTAGCGATCGCTTAGAAACAGGGCTGAAAATTTTAGCTGCTGATAAAAGCATTCAAGTGATTCTGATTAACTTTCTGGGTACTATTCCTCAAGTGTCCCAAATGCCAGAAATCATTGCCAACTTCCTACAACTAGACCCAAGGGAACTCCAATCTCAGGTATTAAGCGCCAATGGCAGTAAAAGTAAGCCGTTACACATCCCACGCTTGGTTGTCCGTCTTGGTGGTAGTGATTTCCATAGCGCCAGAACATATTTAGCCGCACTCAAAACCCAGAGTGACACTCTGATATTAGTAGAAAATTTAGATGAAGCTGTGGCCCAAGCAGTCCGTCTAGTCAAGTTACCTGCTCACAGAAAATAGTACGCTTTCGTTTCTGATGACCAATGATATCGTGTTCGGTTAAAGACTGATAATTAAGGCCGACGCGGAGATAGGGAGACGCGGTGACGCGGAGAGTTTTTTTGGATAAGTAATTAAGCGAACATGATATGACCAATCACCAATGACCAATCACCAATGACCAATGACCAATGACCAATCACCAATGACCAATCACCAATGACCAATCACCAATCACCAATGACCAATCACCAATGACCAATCACCAATCACCAATGACCAATGACCAATCACCAATGACCAATGACCAATCACCAATCACCAATCACCAATCACCAATCACCAATGACCAATGACCAATCACCAATGACCAATCACCAATCACCAATCACCAATCACCAATCACCAATCACCAATGACTAATGACTAATGACCAATGACCAATCACCAATGACCAATGACCAATCACCAATGACCAATGACTAATGACTAAATTTTATGAACTTAACGCCAGACAGCAAAGTTTTAATCCAAGGGTTCTCTGAATTTATATCAGCAACTGATATTGCTCAAATGAAAGCATATGGCACTAATTTGGTAGCTGGTGTCAATCCTGGATGTGGGGGACAGCAAATGTACGATCTCCCAGTCTTTGACTTAGTAGAGGAGGTGACAGCCAAATTCGGGACAATTGACACCACAATTATTTGTGTACACCCTTACCAAGTGCTAGATGCAGCATTAGAAGCGATCGCTTCTAATATTGTGCAGATAATTATTATCTCCGCTGGTGTCCCACCTTTAGATATGGTGCAACTACTCCGCAAAACTGAGACTCGTGAGATCTTAGTGGTAGGCCCCAACAGTCCGGGAATTATCGTCCCCGGCAAAATTCTCTTAGGTACGCAACCAAGTGAATTTTATACCCCTGGAGGAGTGGGGATTGTAAGTCGCAGCAGTACTCTTACCTATGAAGTAGCTTGGGAATTAACCAAAGCTGGTTTAGGTCAATCGATTAGTGTCAGCATTGGTAGTGATGCGATAGTTGGTTCATCGTTCCTCCAATGGCTGCAAATTCTGGATGAAGATGAAACCACCGAAGCGATCGTTTTAGTCGGTCAACCAGGAGGTAGAAGTGAAGAAGCCGCAGCGCAGTACATAACTGAAGCTATTGATAAACCAGTAATTGCCTACATAGCAGGTAGACACGCACCACTAACCAAGAATTGGCGACAGATGGGAACGGGAACAACTGTTGTGAGACGCGATACTAATTTTGGGACAACCAAAAGTAAATTAGCAGCTTTTCAAGCAGCACAAATTCCAGTTGCCGAAAGTCCGGCTCAGATTCCTGAATTGCTGAAAAAGTTGACTATAGCAAAGTCCTGAGTCCTGAGTGCTGAGTCCTGAGTGCTGAGTCCTGAGTGCTGAGTGCTGAGTCCTGCCCCCTGCTCCCTGCTCCCTGCTCCCTGCTCCCTGCCCCCTGCCCTAAAAAGGATGGGACATCAAATTCCCCAATTGATGCTGACACCAAAATTAGTATCTGGTTCGGCTGTCACCGTTCCCAAACCACCTTGTCCAATGGCGTTACTGGCAAAAACGTCAAATGCCAATCCTGCTTGTGGTAAAAAGCGTAAGCCAGTACTCCAAACATCTCTTCCTTCACTCAAGATGGGCGTATATTCTCCAATCAATTGCAATTTATCGGAAAGAGCCTGGTTAACCCCAAAACCCACGCCAATGCGGGAAACTTTCCCAAAAAATCCACCTTTGGGATTAATGGATATGGAAGTTTGGGGACTGAGTTGATAACTAATGGGCAACTCTGTATACAAACTGCCGGTTAAAGATTGACCTTTGAAAGTCGTCTCACTGATGCCTGCAAGTTTAAAACCCAGAGACAGGGAATCGCCTTGTGCTTGATTCAAAAACCGTAGTTTCATTGCACCGCCAATTTTGACACCCGAACCAGATACATCTTGAGCAGAAATGCGATCGCTTGCCCCAAATTGATCAACCATAAGTTCTAACTGTGCATCATTTGTCAAGCCATAGGCCAGGGCAAAACTGGCACTACCATGAGTACCCAGCCCTCCTCTAACTTGAAACTTCCCAGTTGGTAAAGTGTTAGCGCTGGCAAGTGTGAAACCATCAAACAGAAGCGTCTGATCCCGGTAGGAAAGCGGTGCTTGGGGGCGATTGTCAAAATTAGCTGCGTATCCTTGTCCAAAATCAATCACGTGCTTGAAGCGAATCCCCACCTGGAATTCATCACCATCAGGAAAAAAGGCCAGCAAGCCTGTCGTCGGTGTTGACCCATAACTGTTAGTTGCATAAACCTCTGCTCCCATTCTGGGATTAACAGCATAATCTACACCTAGAGTCCACAGTAACTGCCGAGAGATAGAACGGTCTTTGGAATTAAAAGTATTGCCTCCAGAACCAAAAGGCGCTTGAATATTGCCAAACAAATTCAGCCTTTCTGAAGTTTGCCAGCTAAATCCCGTCCCAATGTTGAAAAACGTCCCAAAAAAATTCGCTCCCCTAATTGTTTCCGGGAAGAAAACCACTCCCGGAGTCAGATGCAGTTGCAGATTTCGAGATACGTTATAAGTAGCGGGAAACTGCAAAGCTCCCACTGGTCTGGTAACAGAAAAGTTTCCCCTCGAACTGTTTGGTGAAGGATTGTCAAAAAGCTCTGAACTCGCAGTTAAGTTCAATAACTGAGCCGTACCCATCACACCGACAGCCAAACGTTCTGAGGTGATTAATCGATATTTTAACTTTGTTCCATAACTTACGGTTGTCAAATCACCGCAATTGCCTCTAGTTTCGCATTTTGCATAATCATCAAAAATATCACCTGTAAAACCTATTTGGAAGTTATCTGTCACTCCCCAATCGATATCAACTTGATAGGTTTGCAAACCCGTACCCGACAAAGAATCATCGGTTGGTAAAACTTGCAGAAAACCCGCTTCTCCCTGAACTGCTCCCTTTTTCAGCTGGTTGGCTGTTTCCAAGTTATGCAATTTGGTGGGCTGTTCTTGCAATGGAGAACGGGGAGCTACTCTCTGTACATCTTTGGTGGGATTGGGAGCCGATGATGGCTGTTCTTGCTCTGTCTGTGCGACTGTTTCCGCAGAAAATACTAAGGGAACCTCCGGCTGTAAATCTTTGGCTTGATTACTAACAGGATTACTAACAGGTAAAATCACAACGCTAGGTTTTTCTGCAACTTCCTTTGGTGCAGTTTGGGTATTAGAAACTATCGGTGCTTCTTCAGATGCATAACATACACTGGGAAAGGCAATAGTTAGCAAGGCACAAGAAAGGATTTTGAAGATATTCATATGTTTTTGTGATAATCGCATAAATTATACATTAGACAATGTGTAAAAACTGGACAAAAATCTGGTATCTATGAAAACTTAGATACACAATTTTTTGGGTATTGTATGGCATAATACAATTAAGTGAAGATTTTGTGTCACATAAATTTTTAATTACGCATTACGTAGCCTTTGGCAACGGTCGGAATCACTCAAACTACTTGAGTATGTCATTCTCCGTTAAATCTTGTTACTCCCACATTATCAAAAATCCCCAATGGGTTCTCTACCAATTCTGTGTGATAGCTTGCGTGGCGTAGCCATAGATGCACCAAATACTATTTTTTTTCAACGCAAAGGTACGCGGAGGTTAACGCAAAGGTACGCGGAGGTTTTCTCAAGATAATTCGCTATGTTCCCCAATAATTAGGCGCATTTTCACGGTATTACATATTTTCCTTGTATTTTTCTAACAATTGGGGAAGATGATCATAGCCATCTACACCAATCACAGAAATCATCTTCGGGCGATTTTGTTGAAATATAACTTGGAATTTATCAGCCCCAATTTGTCCTTTGATTATTGTTAATAAACCTGCGGCTTGTCGCCACTCGTGGGAAGAAATTTGCTCTAGTAGATACATTCCTAAACTACCAGTATAAATAGCTTTATCGGAATTTTGCAGATGATAATAAGCTTCTGCTAAATAAGCTAAATTGCGCCCTTGGAGATATAAATCACCAGAAACTTGTGCCGTTTTAAAACCTACTTCTAAATATTTAATAGCCGCTTCATGTTGTGCTATTACTAAATAGGCAATTCCTAAACTGCTAAAACATAAAGCTTGACTTTGAATATCGCCTAATTTTTCTGCTAACTTTAAACCTTGTTCTAGATAATTAATTGCCGATTCATATACTTCTGGTTCGATGTTTTCCAACTGTTGGGCTTGCATAACTTCGCTGTAACCTAGATTTACCAGGGCGTTGGCTTCTCCAGTTTTGTCACCTGCTTGCCTACTTAAGATTAATGCTCTTTGACTATAGTTAATTGCTTCGGCATAATTTTTTTCTTGGACGTAGGTACGACTGAGGTGGTTGAGATTGGCAATTTCACAAGAGCTATCTTTGGCATTTCTGGCTATTTCCAAAGCTTGCTGATGAAAATTAATCGAGCGGGGATATTTGCCTAAAGCTCGTTGAGAATAACCTAAAAGGGTCAAAATGCGGGCTTTTTCCTGTGTTCCTGCTACAGAACGCAAGGGTTCATCTAAATAATCGAGAGCATCTCGCAAAGAACTACCAGAAAAGGAAGCAAAAATCCCACCGTAGAGAGGGAAATAAGGACGCTGGGCAAAGGTTCTCAGAATTTGGAGCATTATTTGTGAAGCTCCATTGCTGTATGCTACTGCTTGGGTTTGAAAAGCGATCGCTAATTGACTCCAAATGACTGCAAAGGTCAAAAATGTAGAAATGGATAATTTGGGGCCAGCTTGGATATCATAAGCTTGTTGATCAAACCAGCTAATTAACCCACGTTGTAGGAACTGTAAAACTATTGCTAGTTCTACCCAATTGCTAAGGGTGATTTGCTGTTGCTGTTGAGTAAATTCAATTGCAGATTGCTCAAGTGCTAAGGTGCGGAAAAATGCTGCGGGAAATTCGCTTTTGACTAACTTTGCCCAACTTGCCCAAGGGCCACGTTCTCCCGGTACACCACCAAATCCTAGAGAACCTTTTTGTTCATACATCCAACTCAGTAGGTTTTCTTGAATTCGCTGCCAAGAAGCAACACCACGCGTAATTCCTGTAGATATTTCCGCTAAATCGGAATTAGCTGCACCAAATTGCTGTAAGGATTTGGCTAACTGCTGTAATTGGGATAAATTTAAGGTATGTTTTTGATTAGGATCGGTCAAACGCAAGAATACGCCTAAACGCTCATCATTGCTGGCAATAGTGATTTCGCGGACTGCCAAAATTATAACTTCTGTAGCTTTATTTTGTTCTTGCCAGCGTTGCCATTGTGTTTGAATAGTTTTAATGGCTCTTAAACTGCGCGTGGCCTTAGATTTTTTGAGTTCGTCTGGTTCGTTGTCCACTTGGGCTTGAATAGTATTCAAGCGATCGCTCAAAGCTAACTCAAACACTTCCCCTGTACCGTTCGTGATACCTTTGAGTAATATTTGATATACCTGCTCTACAGAGCTAATTTTACCCTTGAGAGTGGTTTCAACAATTTGATCAATTAATGCGAGGTAATGATCGCGCAAAGGTACGGAGTCTGACACTTTAGCTAATAGGAAACATCACAACAATTCTCATTCTATAGTAATCTACAAGATATCCGACTTCTCTAAGCTATAGAGGATATTAAGAGAATGTTGTCAGTACTCGGGCAAAATAAATTGCTCCCGTTGGGCAAGAGAACAGGAAACTCTTAACAGGCAACAAGGAATACAGCGGTATCTTCATTTCTGAAGATGAAAAAACCTCTGAATTTAAGGGTAAGCTGATCAGTATTTAAACTGTATCAGAGCGTCTTTGCGTCTTTCTGAGACTGCAGATGATGCGACTTAAAGGCACATTAACTTATGCCTTCAGCAGCAATCAAAACCGATAAAACAAAGTCTAGTACCGCTTTCTCGGAATTAAAAATTAAAAATCAACAATTTAAAAAGTTGATTAAACAAGCTTTGCAGGAATTTTTAATGGTTTGTTGACGGCTGCCGTTGTGTACTAGTAAAAATTAATCTTGTCATGGTTCACAAAATTCACCAATTTTTTGATAAATTTAAAGTAGAGACAATAATTTATAAAGTTGTCTTTTAATTCCTTGCTTGAAAATGAGGTTACAAGGTATGGATACCGCTATTAAATATGACATTGGAATGATAAAGGAAGAAGCACATCAACTTGTGAAAAAGGGACTTCTTAACCGTCAACAGCCAATTTATACTCTTTGTAAATATCTTCCTGACCGTGAATGGACTTATTTTGAGCATGAGCTAGAAAAAAATGAATATTTACTCAGAGACAGGATTATTGACCTGCTCGGTTGTGAAGATTGGCAAGAAGATTAAAACCATACTTAGAATCAATAACAAATAAACAACATCCGCAATCAATTTCAAATTTAGATATAAACTCTCAAAACATACAACCCTTGAATTAATTCGAGGGTTTTCCACTCGAAAATTATGCAAAATAAGTAGGGTTTGCTGTTCGCGTAGCGTGCCGTAGGCATAAAAGTCTTTTCGTTAGGGGTTAGGAGTCAGGAGTCAGGAGTCAGGAGTCAGGAGGAAGAATTAGAAGCAGCTTTTGAATAGTTGCTTTGGGGGAAAAGTGATAGCGTAAGCGCTGACTTGTCAGTTCAGTTTTTGATGGGTAAAATGTCTATTCCTTGCACCTTCTTAACCTTTTTCACCCCTGAATCCCTTGATTTATTTAGGTTTTACATTTATATGCCTAACGGCACGCTCCGCGAACAGCAAGCCCTAAGTAAGTCAAATTAAACTATTAAAACTGTCGGCATCATTTTTCTTTCTTGATATCAGACCAATCCTCTCCCATTCCACAGAATTGGGGTAGGTTCTTCTGTAACCATTCTTGCTGACGTGATGAGGCCAGGGAGTGACTGGAGTTGTTGTCATAAATAAGCCGCTTTTCATTTGCGTCATTGTATGCAACTCACAAAATATCTTCCTGTCGAGGTATGATCTTCATATTTCATTTTATTATAATTGTTTGGATTAGTGCCATTGCAGGTAGTGCCATTGCAGGTCAGCCATATTAGAATTACGAGGCAAAAGCTTATATGAAGACATTCCAACGCATCAAGACAGAAGTTACGCAAATATCATTTGAATCATTGCAATTGATGGAATGTCTTCCTGTTGGAGTGTGTTATTTGCAGCGTGATGGCATAGTCAGTTTTTGGAACTCATGCCTGGAAGATTGGACAAATATTTCCAGAGAAGAAATTATTGGTAAAAATCTGTTTTTATATTTCTCTCATCTCAATTGTCAAGATTATGTCGAACAATTGAACCAAACTTTCCAAGCTGGAAAAGTGACTGTTTTTTCACCCCAGTTGTACCCGCATTTTTTGACTGGTATAACTAAAGATGGAAGGTTCCGTTCGCTACAAGTGACAGCAACGCCAATTGCGACCACAAAAACTACAGGTTTTGATGCCTTGCTGTGTATGCAAGATCTGACTAACTCATTGGATCTTGTCCATCAGTGTCTGACTAATCAAAAGTTACAACCAAGCCAAGTAACTTACCCGCAGATGTTTGAAAACAACCGAGCGGTACAAATATTAATCGATCCTCTTACCCTAGGCATCTTTGACGCTAATCCAGCCGCAAGTCAATTTTACGGCTATAGCCGCGAAGTTTTGCAACAGAAAAAGCTCTCAGATTTAATTGTTTTAGTAGATGGTTCTCCTATTCCCAACAAAGCTTTAAAACAGCTGGCTTATCCGGGGAATTTTTTATATTTTCATCAGTTGGCATCTGGTGAAATTCGTCAAGTTGAAATTTATTCCAGTCGGATTAATATCGATAGACAGAATCTACTCTACTGTATTATTTCTGATTTGACAGAGCGTTTGCAGGTAGAGGCAACTCTTCGGCAAGCTAATTCTGAATTACGACGTTTAGTCAATATGGATGGATTAACGCAAATTGCCAATCGACGATGTTTTGATGCCGTAATCAATTTAGAATGGCAGCGACTGCAACGGGAAAAAATGCCTTTATCATTAATTCTCTGTGATATAGATTATTTTAAAAGCTACAACGACTGTTATGGTCATCCGGCAGGTGATGAGTGTTTGCGACAAATTGCTCAAGCGATCGCACGCACTTGCAAACGTCCGGCTGATTTGGTAGCTCGTTATGGTGG
The DNA here is from genome assembly GCF_014698735.1 of Anabaena catenula FACHB-362. GTDB lineage: Bacteria > Cyanobacteriota > Cyanobacteriia > Cyanobacteriales > Nostocaceae > Anabaena > Anabaena variabilis_A. The sequence goes on along the minus strand of NZ_JACJTQ010000003.1, from coordinate 164,347 downwards.
TGAAGAGTTTGCTGTTTTGCTTCCTAACACCCCTTTAGAAGGAGCAGTTTATTTTGCTCAACAGATTCAACAGCAAATAGCCAGCTTATCTATTCCTCACCATCATTCTTCAGTTAACGATTATGTCACATTAAGTATGGGCATCGCTAGTATTATTCCAGTTCCAGATTATTCACTAGAATACTTAATTAAAAATGCCGATATTTCACTATATGCTGCTAAAAACCAAGGGCGCAATACATATTCTTATATGGGATCTTGAGGGTAAAAAATTTAGTATAGACAAATTATTGACTCCTATCTACTCATGAATAGAATATCGTTCACGCAAGTATACTGACGTACCTATTTTTGTTATTGAATTGCTATGGGGGTTTTACCTAAAATTATCTCTGACAAGGAACAGTAAAGACTCTGAGTAAATACTGGCATTTCTTGCCAACAAGTACGGCAAAACCAGTAGGTTTCATCTCTGCGTATATGTTGTAAAAGTAAATTAGAACAACAGGGACAATAATTCATCTATTTCTCAAATCCGGTTTTAAAATGTGTTGATCTATTTAGGGTAGCCATGAAAACAACCCAGAGATATGAACAAGCAAGTGTTTATAGTTCTAAACTATAATTTACAAATATGAGGAAGTTGTGAGGTAACTTTAAATAACAATATATTTTTTAAGAATTTTTCACTAATTCTGGGGATTTAAGTAAAAAGCAAGTATGTTATGTCAACAATACCTTTGCCAAATTGAAAAAGCCTTGATTCGTAGGTTGGGTTGAGGCACCGTGGCGTTAGCGGTAGCGTGCCGGAGGCATCAGCCATAACGCAACGCATTTGTTGGGTTTTGCTACGCTCAACCCAACCTACCAAAAAATGGCAGGTGATATATAAAGCGCATATATGGCTACGCCACGCAAGCCATCATAGAGAAACGGTATCAGTTTGTCTCTACGTACTCGTTATATCCTCACAAGTTCCTCATATTTGACGTATATAAAAAGAATGGTGGAATTCAAAAGTAGATCAATTTATTTACTAAAAACTTCTTAATAAAATAGTTGTAGCTTTTAAAGGACTCGACAATATGCTAGAAATACGAAAAAATCAAGAAAATGATCGCCTATTATCCAAAGAACAAGCACTAGTTTTACCTTTTAATGCCGTGGGGATTGCAGATATTCCCTTCGTGGGTGGAAAAAATGCTTCATTAGGAGAGATGATTCAGCAACTGAGTCCCAAAGGAGTAAAAGTTCCCACTGGGTTTGCTACCACCGCTTATGCTTATAGATTTTTCATTACTGGGGCAGGTTTAGAAGCTAAATTGAGAAAGATATTTGCTTCTTTAGATGTAGAGGATATAGATAATTTGCGACAATGTGGTCAACAAGCTCGGTCGCTGATGCTCAACACGCCATTTCCGCTAGAATTACAAGAAGCGATCGCACAATCCTATCAAAGTCTGTGTCAAGAATACGGTGAAGATACCGACGTTGCAGTTCGTTCTAGCGCCACAGCCGAAGACCTCCCAGATGCTAGTTTTGCCGGACAGCAAGAAACCTATCTCAACGTTCACGGACTTAAAAGCCTATTAGAATCTTGCCATAAATGCTTTGCTTCCATTTTTACTGACCGTGCTATTTCCTACCGACAAAAAAAAGGCTTCGACCACTTTGAAGTAGCCTTATCAGTCGGGGTACAAAAAATGGTACGTTCTGATTTGGCTTGTTCTGGTGTGATGTTCTCCATTGACACAGAAACAGGTTTTAAAGATGCAGCCTTAATTACCGCTGCTTATGGTTTGGGTGAAACCGTTGTTCAAGGTGCAGTTAACCCAGACGAATATTTAGTATTTAAACCAACTCTCCAACAAGGCTTTAAACCAATACTCCAAAAACGTTTGGGAACAAAAGAAATTAAAATGGTTTATGACTTGGGCGGGATGAAATTAACCAAAAATGTCTCCGTTTTACCATCAGAACGCAATCAATTTGCCCTGAATAATGACGAGATTCTACAACTTGCAAATTGGGCTTGCATTATTGAAGACCACTATTCCCAAGTCCGTGGTATGGATACGCCAATGGATATTGAATGGGCAAAAGATGGGGTGACAGGAGAATTATTTATAGTCCAAGCTAGACCAGAAACAGTACAATCACAAAAATCGAAAACCGTCCTTAAAAGTTATCACCTCCAAGAAAAAAGTGCAGTTTTATTAACAGGTCGTAGCGTCGGTGAAATGATTGGTCAAGGTAAAGCCAAAGTTATTCTCGACGCGAATCAAATTCAACAATTTCAAGCCGGAGATGTGCTAGTTACAAACCGCACTGACCCAGACTGGGAACCAATCATGAAAAAAGCCAGTGCTATTGTTACTAACTCTGGTGGGAGAACCTGTCATGCATCCATAATTGCCAGAGAAATGGGAATTCCTGCCATTGTTGGCTGTGGTAATGCGACGACATTATTACAAACTGGACAAGAAATTACTGTGAGTTGTGCTGAAGGTGAAACAGGCAAAGTTTATGCAGGTTTATTGAACTTTGAAATTCAAGAATTAACATTAGATAACTTGCCACGCACCCGCACCAAAATTATGATGAATGTGGGCAACCCAGAAGAAGCACTAGGTTTAACCGCAATTCCTAATGATGGTGTAGGTTTGGCAAGGATGGAATTTATTATTGCTAACCATATCAAAGCCCATCCTTTAGCATTACTACATTTTAATGATTTAGAAGATGAACTTGCTAAATACAAAATTGCTGAATTAACTGCCCAATACGAAAATAAAGCCGAATTCTTTATTGATAAACTAGCACAAGGTATTGGGACAATTGCCGCCGCTTTTTATCCTAAACCTGTAATTGTCCGGTTGTCGGATTTTAAGAGTAACGAATATGCAAACCTCTTGGGTGGGAGACAATTTGAACCCAAAGAAGAAAACCCGATGCTTGGTTGGCGTGGTGCTTCTCGTTACTACGATCCCCGTTACCGCGAAGGTTTTGCCTTAGAATGTGAAGCCATGAAGCGGGTAAGGAATGAAATGGGTTTAACCAACATGATTTTGATGGTTCCCTTTTGTCGAACTCCCGAAGAAGGAAAACGTGTACTGGCAGAAATGGCAGCCAATGGCTTGGTAAAAGGCGAAAATGGCTTGGAAGTTTATGTGATGTGCGAGTTACCCAGTAACGTCATTTTAGCTGATGAATTTAGCCAAGTCTTTGACGGCTTTTCGATAGGTTCCAATGACTTGACACAATTAACTTTAGGACTAGATCGGGATTCTGAGTTAGTGGCACATCTATTTGATGAACGCAATCAAGCTGTCAAGAGAACAATTGCCAAAGCGATCGCAACTGCAAGACAGTTTAAACGCAAAATCGGTATCTGCGGCCAAGCACCCAGCGATTATCCTGAATTTGCCCGTTTCCTAGTTGAAGAAGGCATAGATTCGATTAGTCTCAACCCTGACTCTGTACTCAAGACTCAGTTAGAAATTGCCGCAGCGGAAGGCAATATCATGTCCAGTTGAATACTTATCATTAGGGTTGACACGGGGACGCGGTGATGGGAAGACACGGGGACGCGGTGACGCGGGGAGTTTTTTTGATATAGCAACGGACAAGGCGGTTAGGATATCAACGAATGATAAAACTTAGACAATCAGAAACTTCTAGCACTGCCCCCTGTCACCTGTCACCTGTCACCTGTCACGTCCATCCGGTTTGATTGGTGAATTGACTGGTGCAACGTATTTTTTCAAAAATAAAATAGAACTGATAAGTAGAAAGGCACAAAAAAACCGTAGACGCGCAGCGGCAGCCTACTTACAGCAGTTTGCATAGTTAGGAGGTACAAAATCTAAATTGAAACCTATATACAAAGCCAGTTTTACTCCTGACTCCTGACTCCTGACTCCTGAATTCTGCTGTATATTACCAAAATTATTAAATTAATTAATGTCTGTAAAATAAGAGATCATTTAACCCTTATTTAAGAATAGAATAATTTTGATAGCTAAAAAAATAAATCAGCTTCCTAGTTCAGTGATTAATTTATCCCCTATTATTTACCAACTCTGTAAAATTTCGGATTGATATTCATCAATAAACTTGCTAGGGACTAACGGCTTGGGTGACATCTTGCCTCATTGTCAATAGCCTAGTGCAGCTTGGCAAAAATCACTATCCAGTGAGGTTCAACTTCAAAGCTTTTTTAGAGGATGTTTTGATTTTTAATTTCCAGAACTGGTACTAGCCACCTGTTAATCAACAAGATAATTAAAATCGACCATTAATTATGCAATTCAAGAATCCGCTGATTGATTTGCCTTCTTTACATAAACTGATTGATCATTATCCCTTAATGATTAGTCCTAATAGTCATGTAGTCGATGCTATTATTTTGATGAATCAAGAACAAAGTGATTGCTGTCAACTTGCCAATTACCCAACATCATTTCCATCCAGCAAATTGAGTAAAAAAGTAACTAGCTATGTTTTGGTGGTAGAGGGAACGCAGTTACTAGGAATATTTACTATTAGGGATGTACTCCGATTAACAGCCTTGGGCATGGATTTATCCAGGGTAAAAATAGCTGAAGTGATGACGCAGCAAATCATCACATTGAAACAATCAGATTTTCGGGATATATTTACAGTTTTGTTACTTTTGAAGCAGTATCAAATTCACCATTTACCGATTGTCGATGATGAAGAAAAATTAGTTGGAATAGTAACTGAATCAGGTTTGTTACAAGAGTTGGATTTAGTCAAAATATTAGGTGTAATTGAAGACGAGCTTTGCGGGAGCAAACAAACAGAATCAGTTTTGCGTGGACTTACCGATGAGTTAGAACAACGGGTGGCAGAGCGCACAGTAGAATTGGTAACTGCTAATCAATCTCTGCAACAAGAAATCAATGAGCGCAAACAAGCAGAAGCAGCACTCAGAGAGAGTGAAGAGCGACTGACGTTAGCTTTAGAAGCCGCCAAAATGGGTATATGGGATTGGGACATAACAAATAATAACTATCTGTGGTCTCCCAATATGGGGCCACTATATGGACTACCCAGCGACACCTTATGTCCTAGCATTGAAAACTTTCTGAATTTAATCCATCCTGAAGACCGTGAATCTTTTACACAAGCTGTAACTCGCACCATTGAGCAAGGAAGCGAATTTGGCATCGAATATCGGGCGGTTTGGCCTAACGGTAGCCTACATTGGTTAAACAATAGCGGAAAAGTCTGCTATGACGAAACAGGTCAGCCGACGCGAATGATTGGGACAACTAGAGATATATCCGAGCGCAAGCAGACGGCACAGCAAATCTATGAACAAGCTGCCCTATTGGATATCGCTACCGACGCGATTTTCGTGCGAGATTTCCAGATGGATATCTTATTTTGGAATCAAGGTGCAGAGCGGATATATGGTTGGCAGATTCATGAAGCTTTGGGTAAAAACCTGAAGGATCTTTTTTACTCCACCAGTTCTTACCCACAAGAGGCAGCTGCACTGAAAGCTGTAATTAAATATGGCTCTTGGCTGGGTGAGTTATGTAAAGTGACTAAATTCGGTCAGGAAATTATTGTTGAAAGTCGCTGGACATTGATGTTTGATGGTGAAGGGCATCCCAAATCCATCCTCATTGTAGATACTGACATTACAGACAAAAAACAACTCCAAGAACAGTTTTTCCGTACCCAGCGACTGGAAAGTATTGGTACTTTAGCAGGTGGCATTGCCCACGACATTAACAATATATTGACACCCATTTTAGGAGCCGCGCAAATACTCAAAGGTAAATTCAACAAAAACCCAGAACTCCACCAGCAAATGCTGACAATCATTGAAAACAATGCCAAACGCGGTGCTGATCTAGTCAAGCAAGTGTTGTCCTTTGCACGAGGATTTAAAGGAGAACGCACGATTGTACAAGTTAGGCACTTAATTGGGGAAATTATTCAAATTGCTAGGCATACATTTCCCAAATCCATCGAATTTGTGACACAAATATCGGAAGACCTTTCGGTTGTTTGTGGAGATGTCACCCAACTACATCAAGTGATTATTAACTTAGTAGTTAATGCCCGTGATGCTATGCCAGAGGGGGGTATTCTCAATATTTCGGCGCAAAATATGTACCTTGATGAAGCTTATACCCGGATGCATCTTGAGGGCAAAGTCGGCAGTTACATTGTCATTACTGTCATGGATACGGGAATTGGAATGTCTCCAAGTATACTAGAGAGAATTTTTGAGCCATTTTTCACTACCAAAGAGGTAGGTGCTGGTACAGGATTGGGTTTATCAACGGTGCGTGGGATTATTAAAAGCCACGATGGGTTTATTACAGTTTCTAGCCAAGTTGGTCAAGGAAGCAAATTTAAGATCTTCTTGCCAGCTGTAGAAGCCCCTCAAAATCAGCCTCAAGATCAATTGGAAATGCCGCTAGGACAAGGAGAGTTGATTTTAGTGGTGGATGATGAAGCCCAAATTCGAGACGTAGCTACAATCATCCTGGAAAACCACAATTACCAAACTATGACTGCAAGTAATGGAATTGAAGCGATCGCTCTCTATGCCCAACACAAACAGGAAATCAGTGCAGTTTTGATGGATATGATGATGCCAGAAATGGATGGTATCACTGCTATCCGCACCTTGCAAAAAATAGACCCAAAGGTACAAGTTATTGCTTCTAGTGGATTAAGTACCACAGATGTATTGCCTCAAGCTGATGAAATGGAAGTGCAAGGAGTTTTATTAAAACCCTATACTGCCAATCAATTATTGCAAAACTTAAACGACATATTCAGAATGCAGAATGGTTAGCCATTTCCAGGTCTAATCCATTTCATATCGTGTTCGGTTCCAAACTTACAGCAGATTGCAGGTAAATGATTTACAGTAATATAGCAGAATTCAGGAGTCAGGAGTCAGGAGTAAAACTGGCTTGGTGTCTAGGTTTCAATTTTGATTCTGTACCTCATTGATCTGCAATCTGCTGTATTAAATCAACTGCTTCTCATGTACCCTATATAAAGTGTTATTCTAAGAATTACTCTGACACTCACTTGCATTGCATCGTTCCCTGTTTAACATTGGTTGAAGTTGCTATTCCTCTCTCTCCCGAAATATTTGAAACCTAGAATTGACAAGGCTTTTCAGCTTCTATTTCCGTTTTCGTAGGGATCTCGGCTCAATGCCTATCTTTAAGCGCCCGACGAGCTAATTTAACGTAGGTTTTCACTGTGGTGTAAGGTATTTCTAAATCCTCAGCTATTACTTGTAATGATTCCCCCATTTCTCGCCGTGCTAAAATTGTTGCCCATGTTGTAGCGATTTTTTCGGTGCGTTCTCCCCCAGTTCGTTTGCGTTGCGCTGTAAATATTGTTGTTAATTCCTCAATGCGTTCTGGGAGCAAGTTTGTTATTATTCCGGAGGATGTCTTTAATTCTGGTTCTATCCATTCTAAGCAGGTTTGTCCGAGTCCAAAAGTAGTTTTGTGGCCTGTTCCACAGTAGGGAGCAAGTTGGACTAAGGCATAAAATAACTGGGTAAACTCAATGTTAGTTAAAGCACTTTTACTCAAACCCAAGGAAATTGCCCCTGTAAAACCAGTCACTGAACCACGTTTACCAGCTGCGACTTTGACTGATTCTAAGCGGTGTTGATGAATGATGACGTTTTCATCTATCCAGTTTAGAAAAGCGTCTTGTTCTATGGACATTCCTGAAAAATCATTCCAGCGTCTGAGGTAACTATGGAAAAGATTGAAGGGAACAGGAAGGGGGAAATGATGCCCTTTGCGGCGAAAACTGGTAGGGGAAATAAAACTCAGATTAATGTTTCTGTGGTTTCCCATAGATGATTGTAGTAGTTGGCTATAAGTAGTTGGTGAATTGACAATACTTATCTGTTTTACTTGTAAGGAAGCATCCCTTAATTTCAAAGTAGTTGGAGGTTGGTTTAACCACTGACTCAAGAACTGAACTAATGGTTGAGAAATGGCGTTAATCTGCCAACGATATATATGATTTGCTTGTAGTTGTAGTTGTTTTCCGGTGGGCAGTAGTTGACCTTCGAGGGCAGAAATGTTAAAAGGTTTTTCTGATTCGCCATCATGCAGATATGCTGAAAGGGTTGGGTTAATTTGCCGCACCTGGTCTAGAAACCAAGCATGAAGTCCAATGGTATATTGCGAGTATAGGAATGTGGAATTGGTGACTTCCAGGTCAAAGACTAAACCAACTAATTCAGTATCATCAGCCCATACCAAAGGGGTATTTTTTGATGGGGTTTTGCGTTTGCTAGATGTAGCTGCTCTTGGCATTTTTTTTGATGCTACATGATCTTATGCTCAGTATTTTACTCTGTTTCAGTCCCCTTGCGGGGATTATTTATGTGGAAACTTGGAGGGGCAAAAAGAATCTTTACAAGAACATTGCAATGTTTCAGTCCCCTTGCGGGGATTAGTTATGTGGAAACTATTGCAGATACTGCTGTTGGCATCGTTATCGTTCCCTTTGCAATGTTTCAGTCCCCTTGCGGGGATTAGTTATGTGGAAACCAAAAATGCTTGATTCTCGCACACTTTATTACATCAATTTGTTTCAGTCCCCTTGCGGGGATTAGTTATGTGGAAACATCAAGCAAATATTATATTCAATCTTACGAAATTTTGTTTCAGTCCCCTTGCGGGGATTAGTTATGTGGAAACAGGAAGGTAGTAGAACAAGTGCTAGATATCCAAGGACAGTTTCAGTCCCCTTGCGGGGATTAGTTATGTGGAAACGAGTTGAATATAATACAGCAGGAGGTATTAGAGATGTTTCAGTCCCCTTGCGGGGATTAGTTATGTGGAAACTACCGTTGCTGTTTCTAGCGTTGCCGAAGCTGTAGCCGGTTTCAGTCCCCTTGCGGGGATTAGTTATGTGGAAACCTATTAGTACTTCAACTGCTACTCCAACAATTCTAGTTTCAGTCCCCTTGCGGGGATTAGTTATGTGGAAACAAAGGGATTACGCTGATCTGCACCTGAAAAAGTAAAGTTTCAGTCCCCTTGCGGGGATTAGTTATGTGGAAACAAAATGATTTACCTTGTACTCATGATGCCTTGGATGGTTTCAGTCCCCTTGCGGGGATTAGTTATGTGGAAACAATCAGATCAACTGGTCAGGGTCGAGCAAACAGTGTTTCAGTCCCCTTGCGGGGATTAGTTATGTGGAAACTTTCAGTTTTGATTGGTTAAAGGAAAGATTCAATGGAAGTTTCAGTCCCCTTGCGGGGATTAGTTATGTGGAAACTTTCTGTCAGTTCTGGTGGTTCCAAGTTGTCAATAAAGTTTCAGTCCCCTTGCGGGGATTAGTTATGTGGAAACATCAAGAGATTTAGATCCAATCGTGGGAGTTAGCTGTTTCAGTCCCCTTGCGGGGATTAGTTATGTGGAAACCTGACTTATCTTTAGGTCTAGCTCGTAAGGTAGGAGCGTTTCAGTCCCCTTGCGGGGATTAGTTATGTGGAAACTTGCTAATCCCATTGCCGGATTACTTCCACTAATTGTAGTTTCAGTCCCCTTGCGGGGATTAGTTATGTGGAAACAACTCCAAACACATCCTGAATGCAGCATAGTCAGTATAAAGTTTCAGTCCCCTTGCGGGGATTAGTTATGTGGAAACATAGCCCTTTCAATAATTCCATAGGCATCTAATTGTGTTTCAGTCCCCTTGCGGGGATTAGTTATGTGGAAACCCCGTCATCTGAAACATAATCTGCGGGCGGAATCCAGGAGTGATTTTGGCAGACCTCTCAAAAAACCTCATTTCAGGCTTTGGGTTAACTGCCAACTGAAACTAATGAAACGCTGAAAGTATTTAATTATCTAGGTTCTGGCGATTTGGCGAATCCCTGGGGTTTTTGACCTCGCTTCGGTCTGCCAAATTTATCCTTATATTACAGCATTTTTCATGTAATTAGACCACACTCTTGATTCCTCTTGACTCTTGATTCCTCTTGACTCTTGATTCCTCTTTGCGCCTCTGCGCCTCTGCGTGAGACAAAAAAATGTGGTTCATTTACCCGAAAATCGCTGTAAAAGTAAAATTTAGCAAGTTACTTGTCAAGATTTATTTGTTTACAAATAGTGAAGCATTCATTATTGACTAATTATATATGATAAAAACCTATTTCTTTGGTAATATCAGCCGCAATTCTTTGTCTTAAATCATAAGGTAATAGAATTTCTACCTTCGGTCGCCATGCTCGTAAACGCATAATTACATTATTATCTCCATGTCGATATTGAAGACTATAATAAGCATCCTTTGGTGAACGATTCTCCATAACTTTTAATAATTCTGCCTTTTGTTCTGAATTAATTACAGAACTTTGAATCAAACTTTTCGCTTTTTGGTAGCCAATCAATTTAAAAGTGTTATGCCGAGATGTATCCTGAATGTAGCGGTCATGATAATCTCGCTCAAATCGTAACAGCATCAGTCGAGATTCCAAATAAAAATCAAATCCTAATGCTTTATCCATTTGCAATTCTATTTCTTCTGAGTTTGGTAAATTCCTCTGGTGATAACGCTGTTGTAAAGTCTTGGGAATGCCAGGATTTGTCCATTCAATTGGTGTAATATTTTCAATTCTATCTAAACGAAAGTTATACCAATCTGTTTTTTTATCAGGACTTTCGCCAAAAGCGCACAAATAAACTGCACGTTGCACATAGTAAATACAGACTGGATAAACCAAACATTCTACAGAGTCTTTTAATCTGGCACTATTATAAATTAAACTGATTGGTGGTACTGGAGTTTGTGACCAGAGTTTTCGGAGTTCATCCTGCCAATTTTCAACCTGGTCTATAGCAGTCACAACATAGTCTAGTTTAAAAAAGAACCGCTGGACACCACCGATTTTTTGAGAGAGATTCTGAGCAATTTCTGCTAAATCTTCTTGATTGAGAAAATGTAATTCATTATAATTGTGTTTTATGGTGATGGGACGAGAAGGTAAATATTTGACTCGATGATATTTTTGTTCTCGAATTTCTAGCCAACCTAATTCTTCTAAGATTTGTAAATCTGCTTGTAAGGAACGACGAGTTACGCCAAATAATCGTTTATCGAGGATTTCATCTAAATTAGAGATATGAACATGAGATAATAAACAGTGTTTCCAATCTTCTGGATTCAATCCAGTTTTGGCATCAAACAACCAGTCAGCGGTAGTTTTTGCACAATTACAGTTAGGGTCATGGAATTGAGGAATCGCTTCTCCTTTGGGGTGTGTGGAACTGAAGAAAGCGTTTTTCCAGTCTGCCAAGGTAAAACCATCCTCTAAGAATATCTGGTCTTGACCTTCTCCGTATAAAGAACATAACCACACCCACAAACGAACTGCACGCAGTAGGTTTTGTTTGAGAGAACCGCGTGCTAACCATTGCAACAGTTCTACTTGGGGAACATCAGAAAAAATTTGCTCAGACACTTATCTAGGATTTTGGGTATAAGTCCAGCATAGACCAATCTGGAATAGGCTGCTTCCAGTGCCATGTATGATGTGATTGTTACTGAATCACTAAAGGTAATGACTACTTACAACATTGAGTTAAAAGACGATATTTTACGGGTTAGTTTTGCTGAACCTGCCCAAAATGACCAGATTGTCAAAGATGCTGCTATGCGGTTGGAGGAAATGTCACGGTCGGGGGAACTGACTGGAGGACAACTGCTGAAGATTAATGGCCCCGTTTCTATACCTGTAGCTTTTGTGTTGGCACATAAATTAGCTCATATTTACGGTGCAATTGGTTTTTTTGACCCAAAATTACGTAAATACGTGATTTGCATCACACACAATCCGGCCTATAAACTGGGAGACTTAATTGATTGAAGTTGTAATTAACGAAATTACAAGGGTCTTGTCTTAATGATTTTCTAATTCAGCGCCATTTAATGAACACTTACCATATCAGTTTAGACGGTGACGTTTTAAAAGTAGGATTTGGCGCTACCCTGACCACAGGTGACAAAATTGTCCGTGATGTAGCAGCTAAGTTAGACGAGATGATTGCTGCTGGGGAGTTACCAGGTGGTTCTTTAATTAAAATCAATGGCAGAATCACAGTATTAGTGAGTCAGGTATTAGCAGATAAGTTATCAAAATTGTATGATGCGATCGCTGTGTTTGACCCGAAGATTGGTGAACCAGGAATAGATAGATATGTAATCACGATTAGTAAAAACGCTGATTATCAAGTTGGGGATACTTTGGATGTGGTGCGAACAAAGCAGTCATCAAGTATCAAATTGGTAATTTGTGGCTTTGCAAATACAGGAAAGACTTGCTTCCGGGAAGGTTTAAAACAAGCGTTGTTGCAGATTCCTAATGCACCAGAATCCTATGTGTTTTCTGGATGTCCAGATGGAGATGGTTCATGGTTTGGGGAAACTGCACGACGTGATTTGGATTTAGCCAAGAAGTTAAAAGCAGAGTACAAAGCGAGATTTACACCAGAGTTTGCAGAACGCAAAGCACAGGAAGTCAGGGGGATTAATACACCAATATTTGTGTTTGATGTGGGGGGGAAAATTTCTAATGCTAACCGTTTGATTATGGGTGCAGCGACTCATGCAGTGATCTTGGTGAAGGATGAGGGTGAAATTGCACCTTGGGAAGAGTTGTGTCAGTCGCTGGGTTTGTCGGTGGTGGCGATTATTTACAGTGATTATGACGGTGTGGAGGATGTGATTTCTCAGGAAACGCCGATTCTGAAAGGTAGTGTGCATCGGTTAAAACGTGGGGAAGATGTTTCTAGTCGTGCGATCGTTCAGGCTTTGGCTGGGGTTTTAGTGGGGTTAGTTTCAGGAGAATCTAAAAATGGATAAGATGAATTCTATTAGTATTGCGATCGCTTGGTGTCTAGCTTGGGGTAATGAACGTCAACCGCAGTTTGATATTTCTGTTTTACAGGAAATGCGGGAGGCTTTGAATAATGGGAGAGATGTACCAGAAGCGGTTAGAGAAATTGTTGAACAGGTTAGGGAATTTCAAGGTATTCCAGATGATTATTTTCCGCCAACTCTGGACGAGTTAAAGCAGAAATATTCTAATTTATGGAATCCAAATACTAAAATTGGTTTGGTTTATGGTGGTGTAACTAAAGTTAAACAGTATGTTTTTGAATCATCAAAAATTCAAGAAATTCGTGGTGCATCAGGTTTGTTAGATAGAATTAATATAATTGATTTACCAGCATTTTTTAATAAAACATACCAATCAGAATCAGATAAAAAGGACGAAAAAAACAAGTACAGTATTCAATGTAACGAAGTTAAACAATGGTTGAACGAAAACTTTAATCAAGATTATAAATTATCAGAAGTTCTCATTCCCGAACTCATCATATATTCAACAGGTGGAAATATTCTTGCTTTTTGTCCTGCTGCTTATATTCATGAATTAGCTGATGCTATTGAGAAACGCTATACTACAGAAACATTAACAGCTAATTCCTGTGCAGTTGGTGATAGATTTAGATTATTAGAAATTCGGTTTGGTCTACTCAAAGAAAAGATAGAAGAGACACCTTGGTTAGATTGGTATCATCAGAATTACAAGAAACCAATAGTTCAGGCTTATTTTGGATATCCCAAAAATGACCAGGAACAGTTAGAAGTATTTAAAACCCGTAAAAGCTTTAATGAAATAACTACCAAATTAGCGGTTTTATTTAATCAACGTCGTAGCGGTAATGATATTCCTGGACGTAAAACCACCCGCCGTTATCCACCTATGCTTGAAACCCATCCTTATTTAGTCAGAGATGGAGTAGAAAACCGTTCTGCTATTTTACAAATAAACAAAGAAGGTAGAGAAGTAAACTTTTCCGAAGCATCAGTTAGAAAATATCTTTTTGGTGATAGGGCTAAAGATGGTGATCCAAAAGAACCACAATGGTATATTAATTCCCAGTTGGAATGGCGTAGAGGCATAGTTGAAAGTTGGGTAGATAGATTTAATGAATTTCTCAGTGAAAATCCTACTTATAAAACTAAATACTATGCAAATTTAGAAGCAGGTGTAAAACCCAGTGATGTAAAAATAGCTCAAACTCTGACTCATGTTAGTAATGCTAGTAAAGGTTTTATCGGTTATATCTATGCTGACGGTAATAACATGGGTGGATATATCCAAAAAATTCGGAAACCAGAGAAACACAAAGAATTTAGTCGAGATGTGGACTTAGCGACACGATATGCTGTTTATCAAGCATTAGCTGAAAACTTGCACCCCCACACACTCAAAAATTTAAATGATGAAGAATCAGAACTAGAAAATGGTGATATAATTCATCCTTTTGAAATAATTACTATTGGTGGTGATGACATTTTAATTGTTGTACCTGCAAATAAAGCCTTAGAAATTTCTCAAATGATAGCTGAGAGATTTGAAGAAATTTTAATCAAGAAAATTGAATTAGCGGAAATTCAAATTCAAGAAAGAGAAAAGCGCATTTTAGGTAATTATCAACTCAAATTTGATAAACCATTTGAACCACACAAAATTCACCGCTACCAACCAGCAACAGCCAAACGATCAGAATGTGAACTTAGTACATCCATCGGTGTTTTGATTACTGCTGTTAATACACCCATTTACTACGCCCAAGACTTAACAGAACAGTTACTAAAAACTGCCAAAGAACGAGCTAAAAAATTGAAGAAAGTAGGTTATTACGGGGGAACAGTAGACTTTTTAACACTAAAATCTGTGACAATGATTGCATCCAATGTAAAAGATTTTCGCACTGAAGCTTTAACTATAGAAACTTCCCCCAAATTAAAACTATACGCTGCACCTTATACTCTACATGAATTAGGGGGATTACTTAAATCAATTTCAGCATTGAAGAAAGCCAAATTTCCTAAATCACAACTTTACCAAATTCGTAGTTTATTGGAACGTGGTAAACATACAGCAATTCTTAATTATCGTTATTTTCGCGTGAGACTGAAGCAAGGACAAAAAGAACTAAAAACCAATTTTGAAGATGTTTGGTGTTTACCTAAAGATGATACGAATAAAGGTAATTTAGCACCTTGGATGTATGATAAAGAAGAAAAAACTTATGAAACAATTTGGCGAGATATGGTTGATATCTATGAGTTTGTAAAATCATCAGAAGATGAAGAATCAGCAATTTTAACTGCGGAGGTTGAGTCATGATTAAATTAGAACAACTATCTAACTCAATTCAAACCTATCCCATTACAGCTATCATTGATACAGCTTTATGTATTGGTGCTGGTGGTTCTTCTGGTTCACTCGCAGATAAACCCATTGTTCGCAACGCAGAAAGAAATTTACTCATTCCCGCTTCACAATTAAAAGGACGTTTACGCCATGAATGTGAGAAAATTGCCAGAGGTTTAAAATGGGATATTTGCTGTTCTCCCAACCCGCAAAGTATGTGTCCACAAAGAGCAGGTTTAGATGGTAATTTTGCCAGAGAAGAATATCAAATATCAGAAGATGATAAAAACCATCATTGTTTAGTTTGTCAAATATTTGGAAATCCTGTTTTACCTTCTCGCATTATGTTTGATGATTTAATTTGCGAAGAAGATGCAGAAAATTTACCAGAAATTATTCGTCCTGGTGTCACTATTAACCGTCGTCGTCGCACTGCGGAAGAAAGTAAACTTTACTTTTTAGAAACATCACCTGCAAATACAAAACTGAGATTTACAGGAAATATTTATTTATCAAATGTTCCAAATTATGCAAGTCCACTAATTTTAGCAGGATTACGACATATTAACGCTTTAGGTGGGAGTAAATCAGCTGGTTTAGGTTGGTTAACTTGGGAATTACCTAATTTACCAATAGAAGCAAAAGCATGGGAATTTTTAGCTAAAGGAGTGGAAAATAATGAAAGAAATTGAATTAGAAATTAAAGCTTTATCTCCTTTAGCAATTGGACGTAAAAAACCAGGAGGAAATATAAGTGAAGCTGAAACTTTTATTCCTGGTTCAGCAATTCGTGGTGCTGTTGCTAGTCAGATATTAAAAGAAGCAAATCAAGAAATTGAAGAAGGTGATGATTTTTATAAATTATTTTTGAGTGAAAATCCAGCAATTTTTCAAAATGCTTATCCAGGGAATTTAAAAATTGATGATTTTCATATCATTAAAAATAATGTTGGAGTGTTACCCGCTACTGTACTCAGTTCTAAACGAGACTCAGGGTTTAAATCAGAAGAAACAGATAAAAATGGTGTCTTTGATACTTTAATAGACAGATTTTGTGCTGAAAATTATAATCAAATCTATGATCCAAATTGTCCAACAGAAAAAACTACTTATGGTGAAAGAGTAGATAGTTTTAGTGGCTTTTATGCTGAACATAATGATGAATACTATAGTGCATCTGCAAAAACTCGTTTATTAACCAGAGTCGGTATCAATCGCCGTCGTGCTGCTTCTGAAGAACGGGTACTTTACAGTATTGAAGTGTTGAACGAATCAAAAGAACAAAAAAACCAACCTGTAACATATACAAGTAAAATTTTAGTACCCAATGATTTAGCAGATTCTCTTTACACATTTCTTCATAATCATCAAGATAACTTTCGTTTAGGGGGTGCAAATTCAAGAGGTTTAGGAAAAGTAAAAATAACAGCTAAAAAAGCAAGTGATATTCATTTAAATTTAGATGAACGTATTAATAAATTTAATGTGGGATTACGTACAAGATGGAATGAATGGGGTAATATATTTGGTACGATATCAGAAATACAAAACGATAGAATTCATTTCACAATTGATTTACAGGCAGATGCGATTTTAACAGAAAATTGGCAACATACAACGGTCATTTCTGAAGCAATGCTACAACAGCTTACAGGGGTGAATGATTCATCTTTAGAACTTCATTCTGCTTATAGCAGTTATGATTACCGTTCTGGTTGGAATACCGCTTGGGGTTTAATGAAAGATGTAGAGTTAGTAACAAATAGAGGAGGTGTGTATTTATTTAGTACAGATAATAAAGAGTTGTGGTTAAAGGCTTGGGAAGACTTGGAAATTTATGGAATAGGCGATCGCACTTCCGAAGGTTTTGGACAAGTACAAATTTGCAATGAATTTCATAATGTATTAAGAGAGGAAGCTGTTTAAAAATGATTGAGTTAACTAATGTATTAAAAGAACAACTTGCTTTAAGAGTTGAAAAAGGTATCACCAATCAGATGGATGAGATTATCCGAAAAATGGGAGAACTATCAAAAAAATTTGCAATAGCAGGAAAAGATAAAAAATCACCATTTAGAAATGTACTTGGTGTTTCTGTTGATTCTAGTTCTTCTCTAGAAGTCATCAAAAATTATATTCGTTACCAAATTGGTAGAAGTGGTTCAAGTCCTATTTGGACGACTCCTAAAGATCAAGAAATATTTGCAGTAGCTTTAGTTAAAGAACTAGATGATCTGAAGCAAGATGCAGAATTAATAGTAAAAAATGTACAAAAATGTATTCCCAAAGGTCATAATTTAGAGCCGTATATAGAGGATAAGAATAACCAGCATCAATTGATAAAACATATTCATATGAAACTTGTGCAGCTATATCTAGGCTATTTAGCAAGAGAACATACAGCCTCAGTTGGTGAACTCAATTTAAACAAGTAAACTATTTACATACAAGTAAGAGGATTTTAAATATGTATCGTTTTGTGGTATCAACAGTCGGAACAAGTTTACTTACTAATCAAATTCGCCAAAAAGCAGACCCAAAGAATTGGAAAGAATTGTTAGATAAAACTGCTCATTTAACAGACGAGCAAATTAAACAATCATCTCCAGAAATTATAGATATTCTTTCAGAACTCACAAGTAGAGCAGAAGAACAACTGAAAAGTGGTAATACTTTAGAGATAAAAGAAGCAAGCGCAGAATTAAATGGCATCTATAGCCTCTATGAAGATAACGTTGATAATGGTAAACTAGATTATCACTGGTTAATAACTACGGATACTGCACAAGGTCAAATTACAGCAAAAATAATTCAAGGTTTTTTAAATAAAAAAATTAATTGTATTGAGATATATACACCTTATGAGCTTTCTGTAAAAAATACTTCAAAATTCAAACCAGGAATTGATGATTTAATAGATTGGCTTTCAAAGAAATATAAAGAAGCTAAAAAAGATGGTTATGATATCTACTTTAATTTAGTTGGTGGTTTTAAAGCAATTCAAGGATGTATGAATACTATCGGTATGTTTTATGCTGATAAAATTATATATGTATTTGAGGGTTCATCATCTAGTCTAATTACTATTCCTAGATTGCCAATTACTGTAGATTATGAACGAGTGAAAAAACACCAAGTCAATTTGGCTTTGTTAAATGCAGGTGCAAGTTTATCTCCTTCGCTAACTGAAAAAATTGAAGAAGCATTAGTCGCAGAAATTGATGGAAAGATTACAATTTCTAATTGGGGACAACTAATTTGGCATCAGTGCAAAGATAAATTTTTATCATCAGACTTATTAGATTTTCCAAAAATAGATTATGACGACACATTTCGCAAAGATTATAAATCTATTAATGATCCACAACACAGAGTAAAGCTGCAAGAAACTCTAGCTAAAGTCTCATATCAATTTGAAGAATCAAATGGAGATACAAGAGTTTTAGGAAAGACTGTTAGTTATTATGCTTATCAGGGTGCAAAAGATAAGGAAGGTATTGATCATTTTTATGTGGGAATACAATTTCGTATTAGCTGTAAAGTTGTAAATGGAAGATTAAAATTGCGACATTATGGAACACATGATTATGTTGAAACAAAAGAGACTAATTAAACTAATAGGATAATTAAATTATGTTCGACACATTCAAAAACCGCCTAGAAATCACAGGTAAACTCACCACAATCACCGCATTACGCATTAGTGCAGGACGTTCCACCGAACCCATAGGAACAGATTTACCCGTCATCAAAGACGCATTAGGACAACCATTAATACCAGGTTCAAGCTTCAAAGGTGCATTAAGATCCCGTCTTGAAAGTTTCCTCAGAGGAATTGATGATAAATTTGCAGCTAACCCAGCAATTCAAGAAGAGTGGTCAATTACATCTCAACAGATGAAAGAATTAAAAGAAAGTTTTGATAATGACCAGCTTTTAACTGAAGAAATCATTAAAAAAACAGATTTAATATCTCGTTTATTCGGTTCTCCCTGGATAGCAAGTAAATTTCAAGTCCGCGATTTAATCGTACTACCTGACACCTGGTTTGGACAATATCAAGAACGAGACGGAGTATCAATTGACCGAGACACCGAAACCGCAGCAGATGGTAAACTTTATGATTTTCAAGTAGTACCAGCTAGTACACAGTTTGAATTTCGTGCAGTGGTGGAAAACGCAGAACCTTGGGAATTGGGATTATTAATGATTGGGTTACATCAATTTGAAACAGAACAAATTCCCCTTGGTGGTGGACGTTCTCGCGGTTTGGGAGTTGTTAAACTAGATATAGAGAAAATGGATTGGCTTGATGTTAATAATAATCCAGAAAAATTATTAACTTATTTGACAGAATTAGTTAATAGTAAAATAGGAGATAAATTACCTATTTATCAAGATGCTAACGATTTTAAAGATGTTTGGACTAAAGCACTTATCAAACGTTTAAGGGAAAATATACCCAATCACCCGCCCAGAACTGAAGTTCCGGGCTAATAGCAAAAGTCCGTTAAAACGGACTGAATCTATAGACAATAGTCGTCTTGAGACGACTTCCGCTATTAGCCTCAGAATTCATTCTGAGGTGGGCTATAAACTTGACATTCTCAACTGAAAATTATGCACAAGAAATTTGTTAATCACTGCACCATAGATTTAACCATCATTCCCGATGGACCAATTCTCATCAAATCTGGAAAAGAAGGTGCAGACCCTACAAATCCTGATATGGAATTTGTTAGAACATTTCATGAGGGTGGATGGTCAATTTACTTACCAGGAAGCAGTTTAAAAGGTGCTATTCGCGCTCATGCTGAAAGAATTGTCCGCACGGTTGGAAGTGATACTAATACAAAAAAATTATGGGCAAGTGACCCCATAAAAGGTGATTATTTACCTAAAGATTTAGCAAGTCACGAAATCTATAAACAATCTTCATTTACTGACCAAATCTTTGGTAATACCTCTATCGCTAGTCGCATTCGTATTGAAGACGCACATCCAGTTGATATCAAACAATTGAGATTAGAAGAACGGAATGGTGTAGCTATTGACAGAGTTTTTGGTTCTGTTGCTGTCGGACCCTTCAATTATCAAGTGTGTACTGCTGGAGAATTTAAAACCAAAATACATTTAAAAAACTTTACCCTTGCACAGTTAGGTTTAATTGGTTTAGTATTACGAGATTTAAATGATGGTTGGTTTGGTTTAGGTTTTGCTAAATCTCGCGGTTTAGGAACTGTGCAAGTTAAATATAATTCTGCTGTAGTACAGTATCCGGGATGTATATTAGATGATGAAAATAAAAAAATTCGTCAATTAGGAAACAATAAAGAATGGGATTGGACTTTTTTACTAGGTGCTGGTGAGTTTTTATCTTATACATCTGAAAAATTACAACTAGAACAAAATTATGGTTTTCTCACATTCGATAGACAAGATTCTCCAGTCCGTGCAGAACCTATGGATTTAGGTTTTGGTGTACAGATGAAATGGAAAGGTGATACAGAAGCAGGTGTGAAAGATTTATTTATGCGTGCGGTTCGTTCTTGGGGTGAGGTTTTAGGATGTACGACAACATGATCAAAGGATATGTATATCACAGGCAATTTGTATTATTGGATGAACTCAATAATTTAATTACCCAAATTGCTAAATTACCAAAGAATTATTACTTTTTACGCTATTCTCATGGTGTGAGTGGAATTTGTCAATATTTACCTGCTGAGAGACGAGAAATAGAAGGACAGGTTTTTAATTCTCTCTGTGAAATGCGATGGAAAAAATATAAAACTGGCTATGAAGTTTTAATTCTTAGTAACCAGCAATTTAAATTAGAAGAACAGCAATTTAAATTAGAAGGATTTGAAGAATTAACAGGTAATTGGGAAATTTGTGATAGAGATGCCTTTTGGCACAACCCAGAAGAAACAAGGTTTCCCAAAGGTTTCATTTTTAAAGATGAAAATCATCAACTTATCAAACATGAAGAAATAACAAAAAAAATACCAATCAAGCAAAGATATTTCCAAGATGCTGATACAGCAACTATTCATTTTATCGCTTTAACGGTTAACTAAAATGACAGATATACCCAAACCTAAGCCACGAAAAGCCGTATCTTCTCAGCCAGTATCCCGTGATGATTCGACGGTAAATAACATAGAAAAACCATATAAATTCGTTGCTTTTCCACAAGAAAGACCGCGTTTAGAACATCCTGCTGGACATGATAAATTTGATAAAAATCGTCTGCATGGAACTTTATTTTTAAAGCTGACAGTTAAAACCTCACTTCATGTTTCTACTGGTGTAGTAGTTCCTGGTAGTGATATTTCAACTCGCGTACCTTTGATTAAAACAATGGTGCAAGGAGTTGATAAATATCTGATTATTCAAGGAAGTTCTCTTAAAGGTTGTATTCGTTCTGTGTATGAAGCAATCACAAATAGCACCCTTGCAGTAGTTACTTCAAGATATCGGGATAAAATATCCAACGAAAGATTACCTTGTCCAAATAAAGAACAATTATGTCCTGCTAGTCAAGTATTTGGGGCTTTAAATTGGCAAGGATTAATAGAATTTAATGATGCTAAATGCGAAAGTATGGGTTTTAATACGGGATTTATGCCATCCTTGTATCGTCCTCGTCCTGAACCCGGAAGCGCATATTTTAACACCAGGGGAAAAGTTGCTGGGCGTAAGTTTTATTATCATACAATTCGCGCAATTGAAAAAGGACAAAATCAAGGAATTCCAGTTCAACAAGCTGCTAGAGAATATAGTTTTACAACTCAATTGCAATTTAAAAATCTTAAACCTGAAGAACTAGGAACATTATTTATTATTCTGGGACAAGATTCTAATTACCCCATAGCTTTAAAAATTGGTGGTGGTAAACCCATTGGAATGGGGACAATGACTGTAGAACTTACCCAAGCTAAGATATTACAAAATTTTGAGGATTTGCGATCGCACTATTGCAGCTATACCCCTAATAAAGATCATCTTCTTACAGGAGAAGCACTGCAAAAATTTATCGAAACTAAAATTAAAACTGCACATTCCCAACTCGTGCAACTTCCCCAACTCCAACAACTTGCAGAAGTTCTACGCTACCCAACTGACCGCAAACCACCTGAAGGAATGTATTGATGTTAACTACAGAATCTTTAACAGAAACGGAATCCCAACTTGCACATAATTTAGCCATAACTTTGGTTAAAGAGGAAACTGATGTTAACGAAGTAGGAAAAGTTATTGCATATCTGCGGAGTATTGTTACCCAACCCGACGCAGGACGGCGATTTTTTAACTACCTGAAAACTCTTGTTACTCATGGTAGACAAATTGGACACAGTGGACGCACCGCAGGCTACTACCGTAGTATAGAAAGTGCCTGTAATCAATATCTGCAAAATCAACAAACAAACGCCCAGGCTATGTTAAAAATATTAGGCTGGGCTATGCGTTTGATGCGCTATTACAAGTTTATTCCGATTGAGGAAATTTCTGTTGCTGAGGTTGAAGAAATTTCTGAACGTCAAGCGGAAATTGCGGAAGTTATTAGTAGTCAGAAATTCACGGTTGGGCAAATTCTAGAAGCTATGGTAACTGCAAAAAAAGGGAATAAAGTAACTTATGAAATTTTTGGAACGATTAAGTTGACTGAGAAGGAACCTAAAAAAGCAGAATTACTTTCAGAAGGACAAACCCTCAAAGTAGAGGTTTTAGACATCAAGGAAGACGGTAGTATCCGCAAGGTTAGGAGTATTGATTAAATAATCTGATGATTTGGCACTGACCTTTTAGTGATAGTAATATGGATATATGGCTTTTACAAGCCAGATTTAACCGTAAATTCAAATACTGGAAAATCAGGGATATAAGTATGAGTGAGTAATGACAGGCTTGAAATACACCAATTGATGTAGCCAATTTTGTCAGGTAGTATCCAGCCTGATAGAAAAAGTTTAACTGAAGTAACCGTTCACACATTGTACAGAACCGATTTTAGAAAATAGAGGCAAGTATGCAAAAAGACTGTTTACCATCTGATAGCAACGCAGGTAACATTTCCTGCACACTTTATGGAAGCTGCTCTCATAGTAGATATATTACTCAACTACAGCAACAGTTTGAGCAATTACAAAAGCAGTTTAAAGATTTAAAAAAAGAACAAGAATCATTCAAAATCCAGATGGGACATTGTTCAGCCAATTTAAATAGGTTAGGTATCTCAACAGATCCAGGTAGTCTGGAAGCCTATAATGAATATAGCTGCGGCAATCATTACAGCTGGTAGGAACATAGAAACTACTATAGGTTAAAAAGAAAACTCAGCATTAGGTTGTCTGGAGTAAATTTTAAATTTACTTCAGAAATCTATTTTGTCAGGTTATTGTTTCTCACTGGACTTTAGACACATATATTTGAAAAAATTGAAGATATAAATTTACAGTTTTATTTGACCTTATGAGACTTTTTAGATAATATTATTATATAGAGACCTGTGCTTGAGAAATCCAAACAAGCTTTAAATTACCCCGCAAGGGGATTGAAACAGGTCTCTGTAACATGGCTAAACTGTTACCTCAGTTTTAACCACTTCCCCGCAAGGGGATTAAAACTATAAAAAAACTTAATAGATTAACTTAGAGATGTAACCCCTCCCATTTTACAACTATGACTCTAACTAAAAACCGACTCACATTTGAGCAATTCCTCAACCACGACTTTCCCGAAGAAGGGCGCTATGAACTTGTAAATGGTGAAATCATGCGGATACAAGCAACAAGAAAACATGATAACTTAGCAGAATTTATCGCTGATACTTTTAAATTAGAGGTCAAACGTCTGAATCTCAATTATAGAGTCTCTGGAAGAATTTCCATTAGAACTTTAACAGCAAGTGGTAAAGAACAAGGTCGTGTTCCTGATGTTAGCGTAGTAGATAAAAACTTGTGGGATGCTAATTTATCCGCTTATACTGCTTTTATTGAACCATTACAATTAGCAGTAGAAATAGTTTCCACTAATTGGGAAGATGACTATATAGATAAGTTAGAAGAATATCAACTTTTGGGTATTTCTGAATATTGGATAGTTGATTATTTAGCAATTGGTAGTCGTAATTATTTAGGTAATCCCAAAGAACCAACAATTTTTGTATATATTCTCAATGAACAAGGCATTTATCAACCAAATGCTTATCGAGGTACAGATAAAATTATATCTCCAACTTTCCCGGAATTGAATATTAAAGTTAATGAAGTTTTTGCAGCATAGATACAATCAAAAAAATTTAACAAAATCAATATTAATTCTCAGAAAGCCCTTCAGGACTATGGGGGGCTGTTGTTAAATCTAAGTTGCATTGGTTAAAATTTATAAATGTTTCTGCATACTTAATCCCCGCAAGGGGACTGAAACACGGGTGCGTAGGCTGGAGGAATGTTTATGCGTATCGGCTCAATAAGTAGGGGTAGCAGAGGAAAATAAGGGAAGCAAGGTACACACAGTGTCATAAAATAGGACACATGACGCAAAAGCTTATTTCAAATGACTTTTCAGAACTAGATTTGCTGCAAACCATCGAGCCAAAAGGGATTGTAGATGAATCGATGCGTCATACAGTAGAGGTATCGGGTTTCAATAACAAAAATATAGTCAGACACTAACATATGTGGTATTTTTCAGAAATGAAACTATCTGACTATGCCAAATCAAAAGGAATTAAGCTATTACTCAACTTAATAGAGCAATTACAATCAAAAGTAAAAAGCGTAGAGTCAGTGAATCAACTCACAAGTGACTTGCTGGAGCATTTCCAACTACCAATTAAATGTAAAAACGCTCTTAATCCCTTTGGTTGCTTATAGATGCCCAAATAACTCTTTCCCCGAAATATTGAGGGGATACAAAATATGTTTATGTCCACAATTATCTAAGTATAAATTACACATTTTTGTATGAAAAGACCATTACCTGATCATGAATCACAAAGATTAGAAGCACTTTTAGAATATAAGATTCTAGACACCCCACCCGAAGAAGCGTTTGACGATCTTACTCAACTAGCTTCATATATTTGTGGAACTCCTATTGCCTTGGTTAGCCTAGTCGATAAAAATCGCCAATGGTTCAAATCCAAAGTAGGTTTGGAGGCATTAGAAACATCTCGTGATATTGCATTTTGTACTCATGCCATCCAACAAAAGGATGTTTTTATCGTTCCTGATGCCACAATTGACGAAAGATTTGCCACTAACCCCCTAGTGGTATCTGATCCTCATGTCCGGTTTTATGCTGGAGTGCCTTTAACTACATCTGAGGGATACGGGCTGGGAACGCTCTGTGTAATTGATCATATACCACGGGAACTCACTCCCGAACAGGTAGAAGCATTAAGAATTTTAGGTCGTCAAGTTATCAAGCAACTAGAAATTCGACGCAATTTAGCTAGTTTGGTACTTGTAAGCCAGGAACGCAAACAACCACAGGAAATACGCATTCAATTTTTCAAAAGAGTTGCAGCAGGATTTGGATTAGCATCAGCAATTTTAGTGATGATTGGTGTTGTTTCTTATCAAAATACGAAACTATTTATTAAAACTAGTAATCAAGTCATAAAAATCCAAGAGCAAATAAACAAGCAAGAAAGATTACTATCTTTAATTAAAGATGCTGAAACTGGACAACGTGGTTACTTGCTTACAGGAAAACAGTCTTATTTAAAACCATATGAAGAATCTGTTGGCAAAATTAATCAAGAACTTCAAACTTTGAAGTCTTTAACAGTAGCACAACCATATCAACAGCAGCAAATCGTCATTCTGGAACGTTTAATAGCAACTAAACTTTCAGAACTCAAGCAGACTATAGACTTCCGCCAACAGAACAATTTGGAAGCAACCGTGCAGCTAGTGCTGACAAATCAAGGACAGTATGTTATGGATGATATCCGCAAGCTGATCATTGATATGGAAAATGAGGGAAACAAACTGCTGAGGAAAGAGTCTGCTACAGCAAAAACTAATGGAAAAAAGACAATTGTTAATGTGGCAATCGCCATCTGTTTATGTTCTATTATTCTGGCGTTAGTCTACTACTTCATTTATCAAGAATTTACCGAACGGACACGAACAGAGGCAACACTGAAAAAAGAACGCAACTTTATTTCAGCAGTCCTAGACACAGCCAGCACCTTAGTTATTGTTCTCGACTCACAAGGGCAAATTGTTCGCTTCAATCAAGCCTGTGAGCAAGTAACGGGTTACTCATTCGATGAGGTGAGGGGTAGGTATCTTTGGAATTTGTTCATCCTTCCTGAAGCAGTAGAGTCCGTCAAAGTATACTTAGCGCAGTTACGAGATCATAAAAGTCCCAAGGAAGTTGAAAACTACTGGGTAAGGAAAGATGGAAGTTTGCGATTGATTAAATGGACAAACACCACCCTAGAAGACGAAGAAGGGACAGTAGAATACATTATCAGTACGGGTATTGATATTACCATTCGCAAACTAACTCAACAGCATCTAGCGGCACAATACGCAGCAACCAGCGCCTTGGCAGAGTCGATGACTATTAGTGAGGCTACTCACCGGATATTACGAGGAATCTGCGAGAATTTAGGTTGGGATGGGGGTGAAATTTGGCTAGTAGATCAACAAGTAAATGTTTTACGTTGTCTTGATTGTTGGTATGGAGAAACCCCAGAACTACAAGAGTTTGAAGCAATAACCAAACAAACAAACTTTGCCCCAGAAATGGGTTTGCCTGGTCGTGTCTGGGCTAGTTCTGAACCTGTTTGGCTGACTAATGTTATTGATGATGCTCACTTTTTGAGAGCAAAAGCTGCGGCTCAAGTAGGACTGCAATCAGCTTTTGGTTTTCCTATATGCAGTGGAAACGAAACTTTTGGAGTCATAACTTTCTTTAACAAAAAAAATCAGCAAGAAGATGCAGATTTGCTCAAGAATATGATGTCCATTGGTAAGCAGATAGGTCAGTTTATAGAACGCAAGCAGGCAGAAGAGGAAGTTCAACGCCAGAATTGGCGATCGCAATTGTTAGCCGATATCACCCTGAAAATTCGCCATTCTCTACAAATCGATGAAATTCTCCAAACCAGTGTCACAGAAGTGCAGAAGTTACTGCAAGCAGACCGTGTACTCATCCTAGAGTTACAGGCAAATAGCTCATTAACAGCACTAAAAGAAGCGTTGATTCCCAGCATACCTGCGATTCTGGGACAGAATATTGTTGATCCTTGTTTTACAGAACAGTACATCCAAAAATATCGTCAAGGAAGGATTAGCAGTATTAATGATATCAATCAAGCTAAAATCCAGCCTTGCCATTTGGAATTGCTGCAACGATTTCATGTCAAAGCCAACCTTGTCATTCCCATTTTCCTCAAAGATAAATTTTGGGGGCTGCTAATTACCCATCAATGCCACAATTCCCGTAATTGGACTACCTGGGAAATTGAACTTTTAAAATCGCTCGCTGACCAAATTGGTATTGCCTTAACTCAAGCCAAATTGCTCCAAGCAGAAACTTTGCAAAGACAAGAACTCGAAGTTGCTCGTCACCAAGCTGAGTTAGCTTCTCTTGCCAAAAGTAGCTTTTTGGCTAACATGAGTCATGAAATCCGCACCCCTATGAATGCCGTTTTGGGAATGACCGGCTTATTGTTAGAAACTCCTCTCAATGCAGAGCAGCAAGATTTTGTGGAAACAATTCGTGTGAGTGGAGATGCTCTCTTATCCCTGATCAACGAGATTTTGGATTTATCCAAGCTTGAAGCCGGGGAAATGATGCTCGAAACCCTAGATTTTGAATTATCCACTTGTATTGAGGAAGTTTTGGAATTACTCGCTCCCCAAGCCCATAAAAAAGGATTGGAAATTGCGGCCTTGATCGATCGCAACGTCCCCACTCACCTTCAAGGAGATGCTAGTCGCCTGCGGCAAATTTTGATGAATTTGATCAGCAATGCTCTCAAGTTTACCAGCGTCGGAGAGGTAGTGGTGCGAGTAGAACTGAAATCAGAAAACCATAATACAGCTACTATCCATTTTGCCGTTACAGATACTGGGATTGGCATTAGCCCAGAAGATCAAAACAAACTGTTTCAACCATTTACCCAAGTAGATGCTTCCATTACCCGCCAGTATGGTGGTACAGGTTTGGGATTAGCCATCTGTCAATATTTAGTGAATTTGATGGCAGGAGAAATCGGAGTAAAAAGTCAGATAGGTAAAGGATCTAAATTCTGGTTTGAGCTACCTTTTACCAAACAGCCACAGCCTATTTCCCAGCTTCAAAACTGTGAGCTACTCACTGAGCGCCGCTTATTAGTAGTCGATGACAATGCTACTAATCGTAAAATTATCTACCACCAAGCTACTTCTTGGGGAATGCAAGTGGAGGAGGCTAGCGATGCGACTACTGCCTTAAAGGCTTTAGAGATAGCTGCCGAACAAGGGAAGCCCTATGATATTGCTGTGATTGATATGCAAATGCCCCACATAGATGGCTTGACTTTGGGAGTGCAAATTAAGGCAAATGCAGCTATTAATAATATTCCTTTAATTATGTTGACCTCTACTGATCAAAGAGATGAAGTACAAAAAGCTTTAAACATAGGATTTGCTAGTTATTTGGTCAAGCCGGTCAAGCCATCCCGGTTGTTGGATACAATCATGAATATTTTGGGCAACCAAGCAAAACTAGATTATGTGGAGGTTCTTAAAATTGAGCAACCGTCTGCGAATAAGGCGGGTAAACAGATAGCTAGTTCTGCTAAATCAAAGCTAAAATTACTAATAGCAGAAGATAATTTGATCAATCAAAAAGTTCTCCTCAAACAGCTTCAGCAACTAGGCTATGATGCCGATACTGTAGCTAATGGTCAAGAAGTTTTGCAGTTATTGGATAAAATTCCCTATGACTTAATTCTCTTGGACTGCCAAATGCCAATTCTAGATGGTTTGGAGACTGCACGACAAATTCGTCGTCGGCAAGCAAGCTCATTTGCTAGCGGTCAGCAACCTGTAGTAATTGCTATCACTGCTAACGCCATGAAAGAAGACCAACAAAGCTGTCTAGATGCTGGCATGGATGACTATCTGAGTAAGCCAGTAGTTAAAGATAAGTTAGCAATGGTACTAGAACGTTGGAGTCAGGTGATAGTTACTCAACAAAAAACAATGATTTCAGTGGCAACAACGCCAACAATTTCTGGCACAGATAGCAGTTTGCTCGATGATTTAGCAATTAATTGGGATCATCTACATCAACTCTCAGAAAATAATACAGAATTTGAGTTTGAGCTATTAGAAATGTTCGTGGAAGATATCCCGTTTCATGTAGAGACAATCAAAGCCGCAATAGCAATTAATGACTATCGAAAACTGGGGCAAGAAGCCCATCATCTTAAAGGATCTAGTGGTAATATAGGAGCTACAATCATCCAGCACACAGCAGAGAAACTAGAACAAATGATTCGTAGTCAGGATCTTACTGGTGCAGATAAATTAGTAGCTGATTTAGAAGCATCGCTTCAGGGGATTCAAGCCTTTTTAACCAAAAGAAAGCAATCTCAGTAAGATTTGCTCATATAGCAGGAGGCAGGAGGCAGAGGGCAGGAGGCAGGAGGGAAAGCCTTATTATATCTAAGTTTCAAGGATTAATAATGTCCTAATTATCCTGGCTACAGCTATATCTTCTGTAATACTATTACTGGATACACCACCAATTAATTCAAATTCATCTAATCGTTTTTCATCTTTAATAAATTCATCGGCAAAATATTGCAGTCCTACATTAATCAATGCGTCTCTTCTGAGGACAGCATTCACGCCTTCAGAGTCGGTGTAGTATTCTTTTAATCCTACATCCAACCCAATTGTATTTCCTGATGATTGAATCGCCTCACAACGATCTACAGCTATACAAAATTGAGCGTAGTAACCGTCCGCCCGTTTTACCAATCTTACCCGTTTAATTTGGTTGATTATGTTTTTCAATGCCCTGGAAATTGTGCGTTGGCTAATCTGTCCGTCCCATAGCTGTGCCATTTCACTTTGGGTTTTATCCCCTTGCTCTTTGACAAAGGTGCGAAACTTTTCCCAATCCCTGATTTTGCCCTTCTGCGGCGATGCTTTCCTCTGTTTGGGTTTGACATCTCCCGTTTCGGCTTTGCGCTGACACCACAAGTTAATTGTGTTGCGACTAATATTGAACACAAGGCTTGCCTCACACTTCTTGAGACCGTCCAACTCTATCGCTTGCATTACCTTTTGCCGGAAATCATCACTATAGGGTTTAGCCATTTAAATGGGGTAAATGCTATGTGGTAACTCTTATAGTTTACGTCCTAATCTTTATGGCTATAGCTATAAATACTGCTTTATTATTGTTTTATATTAGACTTGTATGTTCTCTATTATCTCTGATTTTTTTTCAAAAATCAAATATTATTCCTATATCTCTGTTAAAATCTTTCTAAAATGCACATAAGCCAGAAGTAGTAAAGAGAACAGTAATGAGACGAATTGCCATAGCCCAAAATACCCTAGAAATTCTTGATGTCGGTAGCTATATCTCTCCTAATGGCAATCAAGTTGATATCGCTCGCGAATTAAAATATTGTTTTGATTCGACAAAATGCTATAGTCCTGACAATTTAGCTGAGATTGAATCTGGGGTACTCAATAGCATTCCTCGTTTCTCAGGGACTGGGTTTGAAGTCAGGAATGAGACAACCCTGATGGGAGCAGAACGCATAGCAAGAACTGGGCAATTTCAACAAATTGGTGTTCTAAATTTTGCTTCCGCGAAAAACCCAGGGGGTGGATTTCTTAAAGGATCACAAGCGCAAGAAGAGAGTTTAGCAAGAAGTTCAGCACTCTACAAAAGCCAGTTGAAATGCCGTCAATATTATGATTTTCATCGCCATGAGAGTTCACTTTTGTACTCAAATTGGATGATTTATTCTCCGAATTGCCCAGTTTTTAAAACCGATGATGGAGAGTTGCTAGAAAAACCATATCTTGTAGATTTCATTACCAGTCCAGCACCAAATGCTGGAATGATTCAAAAAAATCAACAGCATTTAAGTGAAAAAATACTTTCCACTCTTATTAATCGTACATCAAAAGTTTTGAGTTTGGCAGTCGAGGGCGGTTGTGATGCTTTGATATTAGGCGCTTGGGGATGTGGAGTCTTTAAAAATGACCCAGAGGTAGTTGCCCAAATCTTTGCAGACTTTTTATTACCGGGTGGTCAATTTTGGGGCAGATTTAAAAGTGTAATTTTTTCGGTTCTTGACAACAGCAAACAACAAGAGACTTTTACAGAGTTTTACCAGCGATTTTCTGGTTAAACTGTGGTTCATTTACTCGAAAATCACAGATTTTTGATAAAATCAAAATCTTGCCACGTTCTATAAGTGTTGATATCGATAGATCAAATAACGCCTTGACTACGGTAAAAGAATGACAGAAAAAATAAAACTCTCTAATTAGGGTTTGCTGAAAAAGTCTTTTCGTTAGGAGTCAGGAGTCAGCACTTCTCTTCTCCTGTCGGAGACACTACGTGAACGAGACGCTTCGCGAACGACTACGCTCAGTGACCAGAGGAAGAATTAGAAGCAGCTTTTGAATAGTTGCTTTGGGGGAAAAGTGATCAGTTTTTGATGGGTTTAATGTCTATTCCTTGCACCTTCTTAACCTTTTTTACCCCTGAATCCTTTGATGTATCTAGGTTTTACATTTATATGCCTAACGGCACGCTCCGCGAACAGCAAGCCCTAATTAATCGTTTTGCTTGCAGCCAAATATCTTCTACAGGATTCTGTTGTGGTGCATTCACCTTACACAGACTTTGCCGAATTTCTAGTATAATTCTGCACGTTAGCTGGTAATTCAATCTCCGGTGATAGACGGGGATCTGGTATAGGCATTGTCGTTGTTAATCGTAATGGCAATTCTCCCGCCCACACTGGTAAAGCATAATCCTCCTCATCATCGATTGGCGGACCTGTTCTCACTTTGGCAGAGGCTTCTGTTATGGGTAGTGATAACACCAGTGTTCCGGCAAGTTCCTGACGGGTGGGAGGACGCACCTCGTCCCAGCGACCAGAAACAACGTGTTCAGTGAATGCTTTCAATGCTGCTAATTTTTCGGCTTCATCTTCGACAACGGTTGCAGTTCCAAAGATGACAACAGAGCGAAAATTCATTGAATGATGAAAAGCTGAACGCGCTAACACTAACCCATCTAACAAAGTGATGGTGATGCAAACTTCGATACCCTGTTTCAGGTTTCGCAACATTCGACTAGCTGGGGAACCGTGGATATACAAACACTCATCTATTCTGCCGTAGGCAGTAGGAATCACAAATGGTTGAGAATCAACTACAAATCCGACATGACAGACCAAGCCTTCATCTAAGATTGGGTCAATCACTTGGCGCTCGTACTTTCCTCGTTGCGGTAATCGTTTGATTTGATTACGTTGGGTAATAGTTAATAAATCAGACTGGGTTTCAGTTGGTAATGAATTCATATAGCAATCCGGTTTGATTGGTAAAATTACTGGTTAGGGCAAGGAATAGGGAATAGGCAAGAATGGAACTTCTTGTGTAGGGAATTTTTACGTGTTTGTGCCTGTTCACTTAATCTGGGAATCCAGCAAAAGAATGCAAATCTAGCCGCCTCAGATTGCTGTTTGTAAATCCCAATTGTGAATAAACAGATTCACCAGATGGCGAGGCATTGAGAACGGCATGGGTACAACCAATTGTTTTCAGATAGTCCATCGCCTGTTTTGTCAATTGGGTGGCAATTCCCTGACGACGGTAAGCTGGTTGCACATAAACGCCCCAGATATATCCATCACAGCGTTCTCTCGCTTTCATGATATTTGGATACAATCCAGCAAATCGTTGACAACCGACAGAACCGACAATGAGACCGTCTATTTCTGCGACAAATGCCTGATATTTTAGTTCTCGACGGGCATGATCAATAAAGTGCAACACTGTGTCCAACCAATCGGCTGTAATTGCTTCAGGAGAAATGCCGATATCTAGCCACATCTGATAAAAGTGTTCTGCAATCAGGGCATCTTCCTGGGGAGTTTCTGCCCTAATCTGAATCTTCTGTTGGGTTAGCATCATTGAGTTGTTGAAATCCTGTTATCAAGAAAGGCAGAGGGCAGAGGGCAGGAGGCAGAAGGGAATACTGATTCGGATTTCTCTGCCAGTGACCGGAGGGAAAAAGGGTTAAAGACCCCCACTGAACCTTGATTCAGTGCTTCCAAGTCAGGAGGGGTCTGAATCCCCTTGTGACTTGTTTCTTCTGCCCTCTGTCTCCTGCCTTCGTTATGACTAAGTTAGTCATTTAAGTGGACTTTAACAAGAGCCAATTTTATACTTTTATATAAGTCCACTTGGGAATTGAGTATGGATTTAGCGATCGCTCTAGATAGTCATCTACCACAGCCACTTCATCAACAAATCTACGAAGAATTACGACGGGCAATTTTGACTGGGCGGTTACTACCACGCCAAAAAATTCCTTCCACGCGATCGCTGGCTAAATCTCTGGGTATTTCTCGGACAACGGTAACACAGAGTTATGAACAACTTTTGAGTGAAGGCTATTTGCAAACAATTATTGGTTCTGGTACTTATATCTGCGCTCAACTACCTGATGACCTGCTGCATTCTGTGCCTGTGATTACCGATGACAAACAAAATGCTTCCCCTATTCAGCTTTCACAGCAAGGAACTCGCTTAACCAAGACACTCTTCTCATTACAAACAGAAGTGAACACTGCCATCAGTTTTCGCTATGGAAGACCTGCGCTGAAGGATTTTCCGAGAAAACTTTGGTCTAAGTTGTTGTCACGTCACTGCAAGGCAGATTTAGACTGGTTGGACTATGCGACGGATTTTCAAGGATATCTGCCCCTACGTCAAGCGATCGCTCATTACTTAGCACGAGCTAGGGCTATAAAATGCGATCGCGAACAAATCATCATCACCAATGGGACTCAACAAGCTTTGGATTTAGTGATGCGGTTGTTGGTTGATCCGGGTGATAGTATAGCGATGGAAGACCCTGGATATTTGAGCGCCCGTCGGGTATTTCTCAGTCATGGTGTAAATTTGTTACCTGTGCCTATAGATGACTCTGGTTTGATGGTCGAAAAACTGGCAAACAGCGATGGAGAAAGAATTCGCATGGTCTATGTCACTCCTTCCCATCAGTTTCCTACTGGATCTACTCTATCTCTACCCCGGCGTTTGGAGTTGCTCTTATGGGCGCAACAGCATGATGCTTTGATTTTGGAAGATGATTACGATAGTGAGTATCGTTATGGCGATCGCCCTATTCCTGCTCTTCAGGGATTAGACCAGAGCAATTGTGTAATTTATATTGGTACTTTTTCTAAGGTTTTGTTCCCTTCGCTGCGAATAGGTTATTTGGTTGTACCACCACATTTAGTATCGCTGTTTGCCCAGGTGAAGTGGTTGAGTGACAGACAGCTACCAACTCTAGAACAAAAGGTATTAGCAGAGTTTATAGCTGATGGATATTTGGAAAGTCATATTCGGAAAATGCGCTCTCTATATGACCAACGCCGGCAAGTTTTGGTGCAAGCATTAAATACACACTTTGGCGAACAAGTTACTATTTTTGGTGAGAATGCAGGTATTCATATCATGGTGAAATTTGACACTCATTTGAGTGATGAAACCATAATTGAGCGTGCGGAAACGGTGGGAGTGGGCTTGATGTCTGCTCGTTCTTCTTATCTTAATTCATGGAGCCACAAAGAGGAAAAGGGGCAGGGGGCAGGGGGCAAGGGGGAAGACCGGGATGGAGCTTGGACTCTGCCCCGTATAAGCGTCCTAGAAGGACGGGGCTTGTACCCATGTTCCGCTCCGCTCCACCCAGAGGGAAAGGGCTTGTTCCCCCCGCTCCCTGCTACCTTTCCCCCTGCTTCTTCCGGTCAAGGTGAATTTATTTTGGGCTATGCTGAACTGGATGAAATGCAGATTCAAGAAGGTATTAGTCGATTGGTTGAGGTTTTTAAGTAGTTCTACCAAATCAGTAACCAGTGGTCAAATCCGTAGTAGCAATGAGAGCATATCTATACGAAGGTCAACATAATTCGTAATTGATAATAATGCCGACCGCAGGCTACCGCCAACGTAATTCGTAGTTACAATCAATGGGGGCTTGTACCCTCTTTAATTACGAATTACGAATTACGAATTAGTAATTACTTGGTCAATTTATAGTTCAAAATGGTTATCATGACAACAGAATTGAACATCAACTGCTGGAGATAAAACTCAAGAATGCGAGCTAAAATACGGGATACAGAAATCTATTTTGATGTTGACGGCTGTGGTTTGGTGGTTGAAGAACAAGGAATACGAGAGAACCCTGTTGCTTTTATAATTCATGGAGGACCTGGAGTTGATCATACCAGTTATAAACCGTGCTTTTCTCCGCTGGTGCATCACCTCCAGTTAGTCTATTTTGACCATCGGGGGCAGGGAAGGTCAGCCCGTGGAGCGAAAGAAACCTATACCCTGGATAATAATGTTGACGATATGGAAGCTCTACGCCAATATCTGGGGTTGGATAAAATCGTTTTAATTGGTTCTTCCTATGGAGGTATGGTTGCTCTTTCTTATGCTGTGAAGTATCCCCAAAATGTTTCACACCTGATTGTCATTGCCACAGCAGCTAATTCCCGGTTTCTAGAACGCGCTCAGGAGATTTTGGCAGAACGGGGAAACGAAGAACAAAAAGCGATCGCTCTTCAACTTTGGTCTGGTAATTTTGAGAATGAAGAGCAGCTACGCCAATTCTTTCGGGTGATGGGTTCAATGTATTCCCAAAGCAATGACCGAAAATTAAATTCCCCAGACTCAGACGAAACAATCCTCTCAGTTGATGCCATTAATGTTGCCTTTAGTGGCTTCTTAAATGACTACAATATCCTCAACGAATTACATAAGATTACCTCACCAACTCTCGTAATTGGAGGACGGCATGACTGGATCTGCGCTCCAGAGTTTTCTGAAGAAATTGCTGAAGCTATTCCTAATGCTCAGTTGAAAATATTTGAGAACAGCGGACATTTGATTCGTGTTGATGAACCGCAATCAATGTTAGATGAAATTGCTAGGTTTTTAAGTCTTGGTAATTTGGTGTTCTAGTTAGCTGACGATACGGTATTGCTAAAATAATATAGTTATAAAAAATTCATACACCTAAATGATATTTTGTCAAGATAATTTAGATGCGTTTCCCCTGCTCTACCGGGTCAGGAAAAAAAGTTGATACAAATAGGTAGCAGGGATCAAGAGATTTATCAAAACTCAGCACACACCACTCCTGAACAAATTTTCCCACTTGACACCTGCTAGGCTAGGTAAAACAATATCAGCAGCCCCGACTCTCTCAACAGGCCCCAGTCCTACCGCCAACATTCCTGCCGCTTTAGCTGCCTGAATACCTGCCGCTGCATCTTCAAAAACTACACATTGACTAGGTGGGATTCCTAGCTGTTTGGCGGCATAAAGAAATAAATCCGGGGCTGGTTTGGGTTCTTGGACACTATAACCATCAGCGACAGCATCAAATTTATCCGCAATTCCTAATCGTTCAATGACTACACGAGCATTTTTACTCGCTGAACCAAGGGCTATTTTGATTCCAGCTTGGCGCAATTCATCCAACAGAGAAACCGCCCCAGGTAACAAATCCTTCGACGTGATATTGTGAATCAATTTCACATAATAGTCGTTCTTGCGTTCCATCATTTCCTGAATTTGCACTTCTGAATATCGTCTATCACCAATAATCAACATCAGAGAAGCGCGACGAGAAACACCCCGCAATGCTTCATTAGCTTGGCGGTTAAAAGGTATACCCTCTTCATCTGCTAACTTCTGCCAAGCTTGGTAGTGATAGTCTGCGGTATCTGTCAACACACCATCTAAATCAAAGATAATTCCTCGGATGTTGGGAACTTGGGGAGATGGAGCGGAGGGACGTAAATCAAAATCGTGCCATTTACCGCGCCAGTGTAACTTAAATTGGAGACGTGTCCAACCTGCT
This sequence comes from Anabaena catenula FACHB-362, assembly GCF_014698735.1. Lineage (GTDB taxonomy): Bacteria > Cyanobacteriota > Cyanobacteriia > Cyanobacteriales > Nostocaceae > Anabaena > Anabaena variabilis_A. Next base: position 126,915 of record NZ_JACJTQ010000003.1, on the reverse strand, counting down.
GGTAGATGAGGATTGGCTACGGGGAGATTGTCCTGAAATTGGATACCGCCAAATCCGAAAACTATAACCTGCCAAATTCCCCCAGCACTAGCACCGTGAATCCCATCTTGAGTGTTACCGCGTTTATCTTGCAAATCCACCATAGCCGCTTGCATAAACAGATTATATGCTTCCTGTGATTTGCCTAAATCGGCGGCTAAAATCGCGTGAATTGCCGGTCCCAGAGAAGAACCATAGGTGATATCTGTGCGAGGTGCGTAGTAGTCCCAATTTGCTTGTAATGTTTTCTGGTTGTAGGGAAATTCAGCAAATTCTCGCATTAGATAAATTAGCATTAACACATCTGGCTGCTTGAGGACTTGGCGTTTGTTGGCTCCTTCAATTCCCAAGATGGTTTGCATTGACTTTTGGCGTGGTTCGTAGTCGGCTAAATTGATATCTTCTAATTGGAAAAATCCCTCACATTGCTCAATTAATTCCGTTTCTGGGTTGTAGGAAATCCAAATTTTGTTAATGATTTCTTGCCAATTAGTTCTGATTTTGGTTGTAAGTTGCAATTTTTCCGCTAATTCTGCTGCTTTTTCTGGGAACTGACGATGTAACCAATCATCAACTAGACAAGCTTTTTCTAAATGCCATTGCACCATGCGGTTAGTAAAACTATTGTTATGTACCAACTCGTGATATTCATCTGCACCTATCACCCCGCGAATTTCATACCGTTGAGCTTGAGAATTAAACTCAACGCGGCTATTCCAGAAAATAGCAGTATCCAAGATCATCTCTGCGCCATAATCTCGCATCCACTCGTCGTCCCCAGTTACCTGCCAGTAGTTCCAAGCCCCATAGGTAATATCTGCACTAATATGAATTTCCCGATCACGACACCAAATCCGCACATCTTCAGCATAAAAATCATTCGGTAGTGACCATCTAGGTGTGACTTCATCTCCTGTCACAGCACTTTCCCAAGCAAACATCGCCCCTTGATATCCATAATGAAGCGCCTTGCGTCGCGCTCCATTTAAAGTGTGATAGCGGTAACTGAGCAGATTTCGAGCTATGGCTGGTTGGGTGAAAGTAAAAAATGGCAGGATAAAGATTTCTGTATCCCAAAAAACATGACCATGATAGCCAAATCCAGACAGAGTTTTAGCGGGAATACTCACCTTGTCATCATCACGTTTCGCAGCAATTAGTAATTGAAATATGTTGTAGCGAACTGCAAAAGCTGCGGTAATATCACCCTCAATCACAATATCACTTTGTTGCCAAACCTCAGCCCAGGCTTTTTCATTGGCATTGCGAAGGGTGATATAGTCTGGTAGTTGGGCGAGTTTTGCTGGTGCTGTTGTGACTGGTTCCTCAACATCCCGCGAGGTAAAAACTGTCACAATTTTCTCTAACGTCACAGTCTGTTCTGGTTCAGCGAAAAAAGTTGCGCTGACGGTAGGATAGCCCGGTGCAGTATTAACTTGCAGCACCGCTTCAGTTCCTGATATGGTCATCCGCGCCGCCATGCCGATATCTATCTGCGTGTTGCGGGTGCGACTGTGTAACCAGAACCCTTTGTCAATCTTACCTTGGTCTAGTCCTTCCCAATGATTGAAACCTTGATTTTCTGGGTAGCCATTAATACTAGCTTCTATTTCGATTAACCCATGAAAATTTACTGGTGTTAACTGGCAGCGTTGCCCTAAGACATGGTGATCTGCTAGGCTGGCGAAGCGTTCAAAATCGATATCTATGGTCTTGCCTTTGGGACTACGCCAACGCACAGAACGGCTGAGAACACCCTGACGCAGGTCAAGTTGTCTGTTATATGCTAGTATTTCACCTTGGTCAAGGCGGAAGCGTTCCCCATCAATTATTACTACCAATGGTAGCCAATCTGGACAATTGGCGAGTTCGGTATAAACTACCGGCACATCATCATAAACACCATGAATAAAAGTCGCTGATAAAGCGCGAGGATAGCCTTCTTCAAAACTTCCCCTTGTCCCTAAGTAGCCATTACCGATGGTAAAAATTGTTTCTCTAGGTTGCAATAGCTCAGGGTTAAACTGGTTTTCATTTAATATCCAGTCTGTGTAGATAAAATCGTGATAAATGCCTGTGATATTCATATTTAGAACAAATAAATTCTCATACCATTTTGGATTTTAGATTTTAGATTGTTAAAGATAGACAGGTAATGGTTTTGTGCTATTCATCTTTCACAATCTTTTTTTTGAATTGGGATAAATTCTAAATTCTAAATTACAGAAAACTTCTATTTTTGAGGATTGGAGACTGGGAATTTTTTTTGCATAGTTCCCTTGGTGTTCTTGGGGTTTATATTCGGTGAGGACATGAACTGACCAAAAGAGTTTTCAGCCTGTTACTCCCTTCCGAGTGTAAGATTAGCTATCTTCTTCCTTCTTTACTTCGCGTTCTACCCTGCGGGAAGCCACCCTTCGGGTGTCTATGCGTCTTTGCTGTTCATTTAATCGGTATTCTTTTAGTGGGAAGGGAGTAAGAGTTTCCTACTATAGGAATAATATTTGATTTTTGATACGTAGGGTGGGTAATCCAAACCCTTGCTAAGGTGGGCAATGCCCACCCTACGAGACTTAAAATTTTTCAGTTATCATTTATGATTCCTGCTATAGTTTGTTAATGTTCAATGAGAGCATGACGCTCCATATGTTGAGCCAGAATTTTTTCGGCTCTGGGTTTATAGATGAGATGGAATAAAGTTTCCATATAGCGATCTCTGGCTTCGTGATCTTCTGGAGCTACAAAATTCCAAAAACTAAACATTTTCGCTAGTAATAGCAATTGTTCGGTGTGTAAATTCCAATTGTATTTATGGCGAATTCTTTGGATCATCCATTGGGAAATTGTTTGCCAATATTCGGGGGATTTATCACATTGCTCTAGAAAGTCTAAAATTGTTTTCGCTGTTCCTGCTAAATCCGTTGGGTTAAGATGAAATTTTCCGTCCTGATTATCAATAATTTCTAATGCTCCACCAAATTTAGTTGCAAAGGTTGGTAAGCCAGAAATCATCGCTTCTAAAATGCTCCGCCCGAAAGACTCATAAAGAGCAAAGTGGACATAAATACCTTGATGATCGGCAATTATGCGGTAAGCTTCACCCATGTTACGGCTAGGAAAGCGCATCCCTAGCCAACGGATTTTACCTTGGATATTATATTGATTAATAATATCGTGAAGTTTTTCTATTTCTCTTGCGTCTTCTGAGTTAGTCGATTGATCAGGATGTACTTTACTAGTTAACAAAATTAAGTTACAGCGCTCTTGTAATTCCTGACTTTGACCAAAACATTCAGCTAAACCAGTGAGATTTTTAATTGATGTGACGGGAGTAACCGCAAAAATTGGTCTTTTTGTTAGGTCATCTAAGTGACCAATAATGTTGTCATCCTCACGGCTAAAAAGTAAGTCTTGAATATCTTGGCACAGGAGTGAATTTCGTTTTTCTGTTTGGCTGTATGGAAAAAAGAAAGTTTCACTTACTCCCGGTGCTACCATGTTGAATTTAGGACTAAATAAATCAATCCCATTAATTACATGATATAACTGGGGCATGGTAAAACAATTGTAAGATTCGTACTGCCCGATGGTGTCTGGTGTACCGAGAATTTCTTGATAGGATGATGCTATAATAAAATCCGCTGAATTCATGCTGATTAAGTCAGCAGTGAATTGGGCAGAGAAATGATATTTTTCTTCTAAGTCTTGCCAATATAAGTTACTAAATAGATATTTAGGTTTTTCTAGAGAATGAGCAATGTTGCATTGGGTGACTTTCAGTCGGCGGGAGAGGAGAAAGGCGACTAAGTTACCATCACTGTAGTTGCCAATAATTAGATTGGGTGTACCTTTAAATTGGGCTAATAGTTCTTTTTCGGCATCGTGGGCGAATGTTTCTAGATAAGGCCAAATTTCAAATTTAGAAATCCAGTTATTGGTCACTTCTGGATTAAATTCTGCAAAGGGAATCCGCAAAATCCAGGCGTTTTCTGTATTGTGAACTTTTTCTAAACGCAAGTCGCAAAATGTCTCTTCGCAATTGGGGATGAGGCGGGTGAGAATAATTACATGAGGTTTAATACCTAATATGTCAAGACCTGCAAGTTTGATTTCCTCTCGCAATTTGTTTTCTAAGCTGCGTGCTTGTTCGAGGACATAGATAACTTGACCTAATGTTTCATCTCTTCCTAAAACATCTTCTTGAGCCACCCAGCCATGTATGGAAATGAGGACGACGCGAAAGACGGCGGGGATACGCGCTACAAAGGCTTCAAGGATTGAGGGTTGGGGGGTGTCGATGAGTCTTTGTAAAAGTTCTAGGGTTTCTCGAACTCGCCCTGCATTGTTACCCCAGCCGGCTTCTAAACCGAGTTCTTGGAGGTGAAAGCGGAATTCTGGGTAGGGTTCCTCAGGGGGTCTTGCACTCAAAAAAGCGATCGCTGGCTTAATTTGTTTGGCTAGTTCGATTCCTGAGTGAATGCGTAGGCCGATTAGTAGCCGGATGCCATTGTATTGCAATCTTTGTAATGCTTGAAACAAAAGCTCTAGCCAGTATTCAGGGTCATTGACAACTTGATTGCATAGGTAATGGTTGAGGAAGGCTAGACCTTGACCAATGTTTCTGGGGTCGCTGATACTGGGGGATGTTTGGTAAAAGGGGCGAAGGTCGATTTCTAAAATGTCGGGTTGGTAGCGGTTGACTAAGCGATCGCGCACATCTAATAATTCTTTGGATGTCATCAGATCAAACCCACTGCAATCTGCGGTTAGTCGCCACACTTCTTGGCTTGCTATCTTCGGTCTGACCACAAACCAAGTACTTTCATGGTCGAGAATTATTTCATGGGTGTAGTGTATGAGTGTGCCGATCGAGGAAGAGTGATAAAAATAAGTAGGTTTTTGGGATTGATGACAGTAATTTGCAAAGGCTTGCAAAATTTCATTTCTCAGAAAGTAAGATTTATCAGTAGTACCTAAAGTCAAGATAAACTGCTGGAGTGCGGTTTTTTCCTCACTATTTAAAACAGTTTGCACTAATTCATACATAGCAAATTCCCAAATTCTAGCTAGGCTACACCCTCATTTTTTCTCTCCTCAAAAACTGTAGTTCTAGATGATGGTTTTTGTGAGGTGCATTTTCTCTTTGAAGATAAACAATTTGTAATATTTATCGCATCTAGCTCAAGTATGAAACCCTCTATCATTCCTCAGATATAGAACTAAGGGAAATGGCGGAAATACTGATTTTTTAAGCCAGAGAACCGGCCATTTTTGCTATATATGACTCCTATTTGATTTTTGTGAAAGTGTCCTGCGCTTTGCGCTTAATAAAAATCAGTACATATTTACCTCTCCTGTTCCCTATTCCCTATTAAGAACCCACATAAGTAAATTTAGTAATCAAACCGGATTCCTATAGTTGATGTGGCATTATATCGTGTCCGGTTCTTCACTTCAGCATATCCTTAGAGATAGATTTATTGTTAGGGCTGATGTTAGGGCTGACGGGTCGAGTTTTTTGATCAGCAATTAGCCGGACTTGATATTAGTCATACGCCCCCGTCAGGAAGACACAAAAATCAAATAGGAGTCTTATAACATCACTAATTAATGACACTTTCGGAGGTTCATATATGCTGAACACAGTTTTGTCAACTACTGTAAACTATAATTTTTTTAGAGAAAAATTTGCCAATTTGGCTAAATAGACTACAAAAAAATAGTATCCTGCATATCATGTGAGTGTCTGTGTTCCCTATTTTCTAATCACAAGATTGACTTGGGCGCTAAAGTCAGGGCATAGGTTTAGAATTTGCGTACAGGTAAGGGAAAATGGGTAAGTTAAGTAGTGCTAAGTCCTGAGTAAAATCCTATAACTAAAGTTAGGTGATGAGAATAAGGATGCTTTTTTGTCAGTAATTGCTAGGAACACGATCAGTTTATACGGTAAAATCACTGATAATTCTTGAGATCATGACAAGCGATCGCCAAATCTTTATGACTCGGTTTTGTTGGGGTTTTGGACATCTGTAACAGACAACAATATCCCGCACATATGCAACGCTAAACCTCCATTGATACAAAAAACATCAGGGTTAGTTATGAACTACCAAGTTTCTTCTTCTCAGACAAATTTTCAGACTGCTATTACTCCTGAAGAATTAAATCAGATCATTGAAACCATTGCTGATGGTAAATATTCCTGGGCTTGTGTACTGATTTTACGTTTTATTGGCTACAATCCACTTCATTACATCCCCCAGCGTACTTACAGTCGTTTAATGAAAGAAAACAGCGAATTTGTAACAACATCAACCACAACTTCACAGAAAATCCCAGCCAATATCACATCTTCGGTAAAAAGCCCTAATTGCGTGGCTGCATCTCAGATTTTCAGCACAAATTAGTACTGCTGCACAAAAGTCAAAATTCAAACATCGAAAAGCTTATTAAGTACTCTTGCAAAATAAATTATATAGTTGGGCAAAGGAACAGGGAACTCTTAACGGGCAACAGTAAAGGAATACAGAGATTTCTGTTTTTTTGAAAAATGTATAAATATTTTTGCATAAGTACTTATATAGAAATAAAGTTTGATTATGGAAATATACGTAGGGTGGGCAATGCCCACCTTAGCAAGGGTTTGAGAGGCAATGCCACCCTACGAGACTTAAAATTTTATGGCTACGCCACGCAAGCTATCAAATATCATTTATGATTCCCATATAAGCTTTTCGTCAACTTGGAATGGTTACTATAGCAGGAGGCAGGAGGCAGAGGGCAGGAGGCAGGAGGGAAAGCCTTATTATATCTAAGTTTCAAGGATTAATAATGTCCTAATTATCCTGGCTACAGCTATATGACAGGAGACAACCCTATTACCTGTTAAGAGTTCCCTGCTGTAAATTTGTACCTTTCTCTACTAAAAAACGCTCTAAATTATTTTTGTAGTAAACATAATTTGATAGTTTGTTGCCATGCTTGTTCAAAATCAATTCCTTGTTTAGTGGCAATATATAACAATACTATAGCTGCTGAACGGATAGAAATATCACAATGTATCAGCATTGGTTTAGGTAATTCTCTAATAATTTGAAATACCCGGAGTGCAGCTTGATGATTGAGACTTTCAAGTTTTGTGGGTACATTCACATAGCACAATCCTAAAAATTCAGTATTTTTCTGTTCATCTTCCCACCAACATTTTTCATCTGCAAAACACAAATTAAGGACAGATTTGTAACCCTCTTCAGCAATTTGGTTTAACTGATATTGGGTAATTTGCCCACTGATTGCTAATTCCTGATTAATCTTTCTAACAATATTCATGTATCGGCACATTTTTAATCCTGGCTAATGTGTTAAATGTTTGGAAGTGTGACAACAAGGCTAAAAATAAGTCTAGGTGTAGGGAAAATATAAATTAATCAATTTTTCATCAATTTTTAATTTATACCAATTTAATCTGAGGTATCACAGACTCATAGAATCCATGAATTCATCTGGTATTTATCTGTATTCTTTTCTCTTCTCCTGTCGGAGACGCTGCGCGTTGGCGTTAGCTTCGCTTTTGGCGATACGAGAAGCAACTCAACGGGAGTCTATATCTGCGGTAGTTGTCCTGGAAATTTTATTCTATGCAGCTTCATCTGAAAAAAAGGTATTAGGATTTATTACCTAGTTGTACTTTAGGCTAACTATTAGCTCTGCTCTTAACTTAGAGCAACAATTTGAGGAAGTTGTGAGGAAATAATTTTTGTGGAAGAATTTTATAGGTTTGGAATGAGGTCTTTAGACCTGAAAGTAAGGCTGTAGCCTTGACTACCAGCAAATTTCCAAATTTGTTACCTTACTTAACATAGTTTGATTTTTTTCGCCTACTTAAAAAACCGCTGAAATTCCCCAATCATATATAAGGACAGGGTTTCCGATACAAAAAAGCTAACAAATGCTAACAATTGTCCGCTTTTTCTTCCTGCTTCATCCTATTCGTGTCGGCACTATCTAGTCCACAGGCTAACACGGTCAATCTGACCGCTTCATTACTTATATTAAGCGCAGCATTTAAATCTCTATCACACTCAAAGCTACATTTCTCACATTGAAACACTCTTTGAGACAGTGACAGAGATGATTTTTTCTCACCACAACGAGAGCAAGTTTTACTACTGGGATAAAATCTATCCACAATGACTAACTTACTACCATATAGTTGAGTCTTGTATTCTAGCTGCCTACGAAACTCATAAAAACCCATATCAGCTATAGCTTTAGACAACTTACCATTAGCTAACATTCCTGATACATTCAAATCTTCTATCCCTATGACTGCGTGGTTTTTGCTGACATAAGTAGTGATTTTATGTAATGTATCTTTTCTGATGTTGGCTATTTTTTGATGTAGTCTCGCTATCTTGATTTGGGCTTTTCTATGATTATTAGAACCGACTTTTTTATGCCGATTCAAATATTGCATTCTTGTTAGTAAGGATTCATACTTTTTATAGCTTTTTGCTCCATCAAATACTTCTGTTGTTGATAATATTGCTAAATGATTTATTCCTAAGTCAACTCCGACAAACTCTTGCTTTTTAATGGTTTGACTTGTTTCTACTTCTATTTTCCAGGAGATAAACCATCTGTCAGCTTGTTTGCTAATTGTGACTGATTTCGGTTGATATCCAAACGGTAAAAGTTCATAGGTCTTTATCCATCCAATTATAGGAACTCTTACCTTTTTATGGTCAATATGAATTGCACCATCTAATGTAAAAGAATCATTTCTACCTTTTTTCTTGAAGTTGGGAAACCCTTTAACTTTTTTGAAAAAAGATTTAAAGGCATCTGATAAATGTCTTAATGCGTATTGAGGAGCGCACTTAGATACTTCATAATACCAAGGATGGGTAGATTTAACTGCTGCTACTAACCATTTATGTAAGTCTATGGCTGTGGGAAATTTAATTTTATCGTCAGGGTTTGTCCGATTATGTATTATTACCTGTTGACAAAGTGCTAATCCTTGATTCCAAGCGTGTCTGGCTACTCCTGCGTGTTGTGCCAGTAGTAGTCTTTGTTGTTTGCTTACCTTCAGTGCTGTCTTGAATCCTAGTAGCATGATTCTATTTTACAGCCTCATGCCTACTATTCACAGAAAATATGACTTGAGTATCAACAAACTTAATGTAAGCAATTGTTAATAATTGTTAGCTTTTAGCTTACTGTTGATTAACCCCAGCCCTACAACAGAAATAATTACTTTGCTGGGGGGAGAGTTAGCGCACTATCAGCAGGGGGTTCTGTGTATTCGCAAAAGATATTTAAGCCTATTTTTAGGATATACAAAACAACCACTGTTGCAATAGCTGGATCAATTGGTAAACCTGCTAAACCAACGAGGGAAACAATCAATCCTGTTAGTAAAGGCGCACTTCCTGGATTTTTACTGTATTCTTTGATTTGACTGCGAAAACCTTCATCACCACAAAGTTCTCTCCGCAATACTTTTAATGTTACTTGCCAGAGGGATTTATCCTCAACCAAGGTTCGTGACTGTCCATTTTTTTCTACCCATAAATCCTCGAAAGTGGTTTCTATATTGCCATTGTGGATGATCAATTTATCCATTGCTGCTTGTGCGGGGGCGTAATCTTGCATTAATTCCCGCATTTCTTGGATTTCTTTAGTTGCTAATTGAGCATCCATAGTCATTTGTTCCTCAGTTGAATTTCCGCTCTTAATACTGTGGCATCGGTTGTGGTTTCGATTCGGAAACCGAGTTTTTCACAGATTCGCTGCATACCTAAATTATCAGCCAAAATATCAGCATAGATACAGCAGATTTTCTCATTTTTACCAACTTCTAGTAATCGGCGGACTAATTCTGTCCCTAAACCTTGACACTGAAAGCGATCGCTCACCAGCATAGCAAACTCCGCTGCATCACTCCCATGTAATTTACTTAATCTTCCTACTGCTAATATTTCCCTGTTTTCTGTTTCGGGATTTTGGTATTCTGCGACTAAAGCCATTTCTCTGTCATAGTCAATAAAGCATATCCGAGTCAGTCGTTCATGGGTGATGCGTTGACTCAATTTAATCAGGTGGAAATAGCGGAAATAAACACTTTCTTCCGATAGAGTTTTGTGAAATTGTATCATTAATGGTTCGTCTTCAGGACGAATGGGACGAATAGTAATTGGTGTCCCATTTTCCAATTTCCAATTACTAATATATTGACTAGGATAGGGACGAATTGCTAATTTGGGTAATTGATTTTTTTCAACATTAGCAGAATGCAAAACTATCCGCGCATCTAAAGCAATTAATCCCCCAGGATTTACAGGAGTGGGGGGAATAGCTAACAATGGATTAATATCAATTTCTTTAATCCCAGGTTGTTCCACAACTAATTGACTAAATTCTACCATTAATTCTTCCAGGGCAGCGATGTCAATACTTTTACGTCCTCTGACTCCTTGCAAGGCTTTGTAAATTTTGGTTTGTTCCATCATGCGCCGTGCTAGGGTAGTATTGAGAGGAGGAAGTGCGATCGCACTATCTTGAAAAATTTCTACCAATTGTCCCCCAGCCCCAAACAACAACACTGGTCCAAATTGCGGATCTAAACTACTCCCAATAATCAATTCATAACCATCGGTTTTTACCATTGGCTGTACAGTTACACCCAGAAAATCGTCGGCGTTGGCTTTCTCTTTTACCGATGTTTCAATCTTTTGATAAGCAAGTTTTACAGCTTCTGCATTTTGTATATTTAACTGAACACCACCCACATCAGTTTTATGAGTAATTGTCTGAGAATAAAGTTTTAAAACAACCGGATAACCAATATTTTCTGCACATTCAACTGCTTTATCTGCACTTTCAGCAATGCAACCAGCAACCACAGGAATACCATAAGCGGCTAAAATTTCCTTAGATTCAAATTCGGTGAGAATTGTTCTTCCTGCTGTTCTTGCAGCTTGAATAATATTCTCGACTATGGCACAATTTCGAGTATTAGCATCACAAGTTAATGTAGGTAAAACCGGAGTTTCATAAATACCGCGCAGGTTATAACTCGACTTCCACATATAACTAAATATCCGCGCTGCTGTATCGGGATAAGAGTATGTGGGAATACCTTGACTGTTCAGAATTTGTTCTCCCTCAGCTACATCAGCACCACCCATCCAACTTGCTAAAATCGGTTTATTCGACATTTGCGCGTAGGGTTTCAATTGTTCCGCTGTTTGGGTAGGATCTGTCATTGCTTGGGGTGTTAAAATCACTAACAAACCATCACTATTGGGATCTTTTGCTGCAATTTCTAAGGCTTTTGTATAACGTTGGGGATCAGCATCTCCTAAAATATCAATTGGGTTATTATGACTCCATTGTGCTGGTAAAATCTCATTCAAAGAAGTCATTATTTCCGGAGAAATAGATGCAAGTTCTCCTCCGCTTTCAATTAATGTATCTGTTGCTAATACTCCCGGACCTCCAGCATTAGTTAAAATCGTCAACCGTGAACCTTTGGGACGGGGTTGTTTTGCTAATACTTCCGACATATCAAATAAATCAGAAATACTATTAACTCGTAATACCCCACAACGATGAAAAGCTGCATCTAATACAGCATCACTTCCTGCTAATGCACCTGTGTGAGAAGCGGCTGCTTTGGCTGCGGCTGCGGTACGACCGGCTTTAATCACAATTATCGGTTTTGTTAAAGCCACTTCTCGCGCTGCTGATAGGAATGAACGCGCATCCCCAATGGATTCCATATAAATTACAATACTTTTAGTATGGGGATCATCCCCAAGATAATAAATCAAATCACCCCAATTTATATCTAACATTGAACCGATGGAAACGAAGGCACTAAAACCAACGTTTTCCTGTAAACTCCAGTCCAGAATTGATGTACATAAAGCCCCACTTTGGCTGATAAAACCAACATTTCCAGGACGCGCCATTGTACTTGCAAAGGTAGCATTTAAACCTGTGCGCGGACTCATTACACCTAAACAATTAGGACCGATAATTCTAATTTTTCCTCGGTGTGCTTGTTGGAGGATTTCTTGTTCTAAAGCTATACCTTTTTCCCCAGCTTCTTTAAAACCAGCGGAAATAATAATTGCTCCTTTTACACCTATATCCACACAATCAGATATGATCTTGGGGACGGTGGCTGCTGGTGTAGCTATGACTGCTAAATCTATCTTTTCGGGAACATCAAAAATACTAGCATAGGCTTTAATTCCTAGAACACTATGCCTTTGGGGATTAATAGGAAAAACTGTTCCCCCAAAGGGATTACTAATTAAGTTCCAAAGGAGAGTTCTTCCTACGCTTCCAGCTTTTTCACTGGCTCCAATTACAGCTACTGTCTGAGGTGTGAAGATAGCATCTAGGGGATTAATTCTCTCTGTTTGTAAGATATCATAAGCGCGGTCGCTGGTCGGTTTGAGAGATTGTTGCATGACTGCTCCTAAATTTTATATTGTTATTTATGGGTTAAGAAATACTGTTTACAGTGATTTTGAGGTAAATGAACTACATCTTTTTTCTCTCACACTCCAGACGCTCCAGACGCAAAGAAATAGAGAAACAAGAGTGGGATCAAACTTCCGCCGTACCACGGTTGTTATACCGCAAAAATTATAGAACTCGGACTAGTTTGTTTATTTTGCCGAAAAGCTAAAAATGTAAAGTCACCATAAAATACTATTCTAACAATAAAGTTATTGTCCTCAGACTTAAAGAATAGGTAGTAAAATACATCTGGGTGTAACCCTTTTTTAGTTAATCCTAATTCTTGGTCTTTTTCTCCATCAATAGTAGCACTGTATATTTTCAGAAAATTTCATGATGAAGATACTCTTTTTCGGTAAATATAACGCACCTACCCTCAACTACAAGCATAGGTGTAAAGAACCTTAGAAAAATCTAAACGTTTGATTGCAGAAGGCTGAATAAAAAAGTGACCTACACCCATATCTCCCCACATGATTGAGTGCTCATGCTCAGAGTCCATTTGGAATAATAGAAAGTCATAACCTTCTTCTTGCATAAAAGAATAACGCCTATCGTCCTGTGCAAATCCTGGGTATCCTCCTAAACGGTGTCCTTCTAATAAATGTTCATATTTTTCTCTATACTCATATATAAAATCATCAGCTATTTCTTCCAAAGACATCTTCATGGCTTCTGTTAAATTAGTCTGTTGAAAAATAGAAAAATATCTTTTATAAAAGTCCTTAAACTGGTAATCTGTAATACTTATCGGATGAGATTTGACGGCAAAAGTCAAAGCTAAACATTGTTCTTCTTCTAATGGGCCTAGAAACTCCGGCACAAAATCGAAATTATTCAGTAAATGATCAATATTTAAATCTATTTCAGGAAAATACAAAACTCGAAAAGTAGTTTGTGCTAATTGCGGATTATCCTCTAGTCCATAGGTTGTCATTTCTCCTGCTGTGTCAATATAAAACTGAAGAATGCCTTTTTCGGGAAAATCTTCTATTTTCGGAGTTTCTGCAAAATTGATTTGTGCTAAAAGATTAAGTGGAATACCGTCTGGAGTTGTGGGATATTCCAGATGTTTAGGGAAATAAGGTAAACCGCCAAATTTACTTTGCCATAAAGTAGTTTCTGGAGTTGAATGTGCAGTTATTTCTATATAAGGTTTGGCGGTTGCATTAGCAAATTCATCTAGTCGTGATTCCAATGCTAAATAGATTTGATCTACTTGATATAGTGTAAAATCTTTGTTTTCTTCGTCGTTGTCAATAGATTGTTCACGCCAACCATCTGCTAGTAATTCTTTAACACATTGGTCAAAAAAAGCTTCTGCTTCTAATTCCGAAGAAAATTGGAAAAGCTCCCCTCCATCTAGAACATTACAGTCATCTAGATAAATAGAAGTTCTATCGTTGAAAGACCAAACAAATTTCTTATTGCATTTCATGATAATTCACCTGAAATTATTTGTTATACCATTTCTTTATGAGGATGCTCTTTATTCGCGGATTTAGAGACGTTCCATGGGTAGGGATTCTCGTCTCTACGGTATTTATTTGGCGCAACTTTACACAGAATTGGTATTAGTGATTGGTTAATACTTGAATAAATTGAAGTTAGGAATTTAATCTCCACCACTATCACAGCCCCCATCAGATCCACCACCATCAGATCCACCACCATCACAACTGTCTCCACTGTGATAGCTACTATCATGATGAGAACTCCAAGCATCGCCACTAGACCAATTATCACTGTTATGGGAATAGTCGCTAGAGTTGGAATTTTTGCTGGGCTTTTTGTTAGAAATATAATTTTTTTGAGAACTTTTTCTAGAATTTTTTCTAGGAGATAAATTTCCAGTTTTGGAATGACTATCTACTATTAAGCCAAGAATGAAAATACTTAGACAACAAATAATTACTGTCACTGACATATTTTTCCTATTTTTAGATAAAATAATTCGTAATTGATAATTCTTAAATTACGAATTACGAATTACGAATTATCAATTATCTAAGCTGTGACTTTAGCTAATGCCTTTTCTACAGCGTGCAATGCTTGATTGATTTCGGCTTCTGTGACAATGAGAGGAGGAACAAATCGGATGACTTTGGGGCCTGCGGGGACGAGTAATAAACCCTCATTAATGGCAGCGTTGACAACTTCAGCTGCTGTTAAGGGAATATCGGCTTTGAGTTCCAAACCGTTGATTAAACCCCAACCGCGCACTTCTGAGATATGGTGAGGATATTTGAGAGCGATCGCTCTTAAACCCTCTCGCAAATGTGCGCCCTGTTCCTCAACATTCTGCAAAATATTCTCTTTTTCCAAAGTCTGACACACACTCAGCGCCACACCACAGACAAAAGGATTACCGCCAAATGTACTAGCGTGTTCTCCTGGCTGGAAAATATCGCAGAATTTCTTACTCATCATTGCACCGATGGGAATACCACCTCCCAAACCTTTCGCACTGGTGAAAATATCAGGTTCTACGCCCAGATGTTCATAACCCCATAATTTACCACTGCGTCCCATTCCCACTTGCACTTCGTCGAAAATTAACAAAATGCCAGTTTCATCACAAATCTGCCGCAGCCTTTTAAAATATGCCACATCACCAGGACGAACACCACCTTCACCTTGCAAAGGTTCAATTAAAATCGCCCCGACGCGATAATTACCTTCATCTAACTCAGTAACAGCAGCTTCCACTGCTCTAATGTCGTTGTAATTTATATAGTGGAAACCAGGAACTAAAGGATCAAAATATTTTTGATACTTTGCTTGGCCTGTAGCGGTAACGGTGGCTAAAGTCCGACCGTGGAAACTGGCATGGGCAGTTAAAATTATGGGGTGGGCAATGTCTAGGACAGTGTGGGCATATTTCCGCGCTAGTTTAATTGCTGCTTCGTTAGCTTCAGCACCAGAGTTACAGAAAAATACCCGATCTGCACAAGAATGATCAACAATCCATTTGGCTAATTCACCCTGTTCGGGAATATAGTACAAATTAGAGACATGATGCAATTTCTGGATTTGGCGTGTCACTGCCTCTACCATTGCTGGGTGGGCGTGTCCTAGAGTACAAGTTGCAATACCCGCAACAAAATCTAGATATTCCTTGCCTTGGGTATCCCAAACACGACAACCAGCACCCCGTTCTAAGGCCAAGGGAAACCGTCCATAAGTGGACATAACCGCCTGGTTGAAACTATCTGCATCAAAGGGTGTGGATGACATAAAACCTGACTCTTTAAGGATCGTGGCTTGTTCAACTAGACTTGGGAATTTCACTACCGCACCTCCTGAAAATCCTTTATCGTAATACTTTACTAGGTTCTTGGAAATCTTTCAAAATTTATTTTTATTTAGGGAGTGAAATAGACAGAAGTAGAAGTTTTGTAATTTTGAATTTGTCATTTGTAATTTTTGATTTTTCATTCTTGATTTTTAATTTTTAATTGCCTGTGTACTCTACCCTTGAGCAAAAATATAAACTTATTCAAAAAGAGTTAATGGCTGGGGCGTTTGCTCTGGGTTTTGTGTTTCTAATTGGTACTTTATGGTACTGGCTAGTGGAGGGTTGGTCATGGGAAGATGCAGCTTACATGACCGTGATTACCTTAGCTACTGTGGGTTATGGAGAAACCAACCCACTAGGTAGTCGAGGAAGATTGTTTACCATTGCCCTGATTTTGATGGGTGTAATCAATATCGGTTACATAGTCAATAGATTTACAGCAGCAGTGATTGAAGGCTATTTTCAAGAAGGAATTAGACTACGACAACAAAGGCGCTTAATGGAATCCTTATCTGGTCATTATATCATTTGTGGATTTAGCCGAACCGGGCGGCAGATAGCTAGGGAATTTCAGGCTGAAGGGGTGACTTTTGTCGTGATTGATGCGGAGGTTGAATCTGTACAAAAGGCGCAGATCGAGGGTTACACAGGATACCAGGGTGATGCGACTTTAGATGATACGCTGTTGAAGGTTGGCATTGAAAGAGCGACTTGTATTGTGGCTGCTTTACCTTCTGATGCGGAAAATTTATATATAGTTTTATCAGCAAAAACTCTGAATCCAGAAATTCGCGCGATCGCACGGGCAAGTACAGAAGAAGCTTTGCAGAAGCTACAACGAGGCGGTGCAGATGCTGTGATTTCCCCTTATATTACGGGAGGTAAGCGGATGGCTGCCGCAGCCCTCAGACCGCAAGTTTTGGACTTTGTCGATGGGATTCTTACTGGTGCAGACCGCCAGTTATATATGGAAGAATTTTTACTTGATTCGTCTCAGTGTCCGTTTGTGGGTCAAAGTTTACATAAAGCTAAATTGCGATCGCAATCTGGAGCATTAGTTCTGGCTATTCGGCGTACTGAAGGCAATTTGATCGGTGGACCAACTGGAGATACAGTTTTAATGTCAGGAGATACGCTGATTTGCATGGGGACAGCCGAACAATTACGGAGTTTAAACCAAATTCTCGGACCGATTAATTCTCAACAACTGCGACGACCGAAAAATCAGTAAGCTGACGGAAATAAATCAAACCATGTTAAGCAATGTAAAATTATTATAATTTAATTCGTAAATAGTTTTCCCCGCGCAATCTCCATATGTTTACCGTTCCTGGCATTTCTATTCAAACTCAAATCTATGAAAGTAACAGTTCCCTAGTTTATCGAGGAAAAACAAAAAAAGACAACCTACCTATCATCCTGAAAGTTCTGAAAAATAACTATCCCACACCCCAAGAACTTGCCCGCTATCAGACCGAATATGAAATTACTAAATCTTTAAATTTAACAGGAGTTGTTAAAGTCTATAACTTACAAAAATATCAAAATACTCTCGTCATGTCAATCGAAGATTTTGGCGGAGAATCATTAAGAATTTGGATGCAACAGAAATCCTTTACATTAGAGGAATTTCTGAAAATTGCTATTACTACTACTGAAACCTTGGGACAAATTCATGCAGCTAATATTATTCACAAAGATATTAACCCATCAAATATTGTTTTAAATCCAGAAACTAGTAAGATAAAAATTATTGATTTTAGCATTTCTACTAAACTGAATAGAGAAAATCCAACTATTAAAAATCCTCACGTTTTAGAAGGTACTCTTGCCTATATGTCTCCCGAACAAACGGGAAGAATGAACCGCAGTTTAGATTATCGTACCGATTTTTATTCTCTTGGTGTTACCCTTTATGAATTGTTAACAAATCAACTACCATTTGTAACAAATGATGCTCTAGAACTAGTGCATTGTCATATCGCAAAACAGCCTGTACATATCAGTGAAATAAATCCAGATATCCCTCCAGTTATTGCCAATATTGTGATGAAATTAATGGCAAAAACAGCAGAGGAAAGATATCAAAGTGCTTTAGGAATAAAAACAGACCTAGAAGAATGTTTAAAGCAATTACAAAGTCATGGCAGTATCTCAAATTTTGTCATAGCGAATCAAGATATTTCTGACAAATTTCAATTACCACAAAAACTTTATGGTAGAGAGCGAGAAATTGATAGTTTAATAACAGCTTTTGAGCGAGTTACATTTCAAAATGAAATGATTTTAATTGCTGGCTATTCTGGTATTGGTAAAACTGCTTTAGTACAGGAAATATATAAACCAATTACTCAAAAACGTGGTTATTTTATTTCCGGTAAATTTGATCAATATCAACGGAATATCCCCTATAGTGCTGTTGTGATAGCCTTTCAAGCATTAGTCAAACAACTGTTGACAGAAAGGGAAGAAAAGCTGAAGGAATGGCGAGAAAAACTCTTGGCAGCCTTAGGCATAAATGGGCAAATTATTATAGAAGTAATTCCTGAAGTAGAATTAATTATTGGTAAGCAACCCACAGTAATAGAACTCGGACTTACTGAAACTCAAAATCGATTTAATTTAGTATTTCAGAACTTTATCAAAGTTTTTACTAAACCTAAACATCCTCTAGCCATATTTTTAGATGATTTACAATGGGCAGATGGAGCATCTTTAAAATTAATGCAATTGCTAATGAGTGCAGGTTCACCGGGATTATTTCTAATTGGTGCTTATCGAGATAATGAAGTTTCTGCGGTGCATCCATTAATGTTGACTTTAGAAGAAATCGGTAAAACAGGAGTCATTATTAATCGAATTTTTCTATCACCTTTAAACTTAAATACCGTTACAGAAATCATTGCTGATACCCTTAAAAATCAACCAGAGAATGTCAAAGATTTAGCTAAACTAGTGCAAATTAAAACAGAAGGAAATCCATTTTTTATTAATGAGTTTTTGAAATCTTTAGCCACAGAACAATTATTAAAATTTGACATTAAATCTTTAACTTGGCAATGGGATTTAAAACAAATTCAACAAAGAAATTTTACTGATAACGTAGTGGAATTAATGGCAGGTAAAATTAAAAACCTACCAGAAAATACTCAAGAATTATTAAAATTTTCTGCTTGTATTGGTAATCAGTTTGATATTATTAAATTGGCGTTACTTACCAAACAATCTTTTAGAGAAATAGTTGATAATTTACAACCTGCAATTAATTACAATTTAATTGTATCTTTTGACAGTAATGAAGAAATAGAATTAGCACTTCTCAATCCTGAATCTAACAAATATCCATTACCAGAGTATAAATTTACTCATGATAGAATCCAACAAGCCACTTATTCATTAATTTCTGAAGCAGAAAAACCAATTATTCATCAAAAAATTGGTAAAATTCTTTTACAGAATAGTTTCAATGAACAACAGGAAGAAAAAATTTTTGATATTGTTAATCAATTAAACTTTACTCTATCCTTGTTAGTTAATCAATCAGAAAAAAATGAATTAGTTAAATTAAATTTAAAAGCAGGTAAAAAAGCCAAAGCATCAGTAGCTTATCAATCTGCTTTAACTTATTTACAAATAGGAATACAGCTTTTGGGAGATGATAGGTGGCAAAAACAATATGAATTAAGTTTATCACTTTATCAAGAAGCAGTGGAATCTGCTTATTTTAATACCAATTTTATATTAATGGATCAGTTAATAAACGAAGCACTTTTACAAGTGACAAATGTATTAGATCAAGTAAAATTTTATGAGATAAAAATACTCGCTTATATTGCACAATATAACTTAAATGAAGCAAATAATCAAGGCTTGGCAGTCATTAAACTTTTAGGAATAAAATTACCAAAACAACTAAATAAACTAACTATTTTCTGGGAATTTTTACAAACAAAACTCATTACAGCCAATAAATCTATTTCTAGTTTAGAAAATTTACCACAGATGGGTGATATCCATGCTCAAACAGTGATGGGTATTAGTAGTACAATTATTTCTACTTCTTATTCAACTGACTTATTAGTATTTTTACTAATGGTTTTCCAACAAGTTAGACTATCTATTAAACTGGGAAATACGGCTCAATCTGCTTTTGCTTATAGTTGCTATGGATTATTTCTTTGTGGACTAATCGAAGATATTGAAGGCGGTTTTCAGTTTGGACAACTTGCTCTTAAATTACTTTCTCAAATTCAATATCAGAAAGTAACAGCTAGAACAAAAATGATTGTCGAACTTTTTATTAGACCTTGGAAAGATTCTATCAAAGAAATTTTGCCATCTATCAAAGAGGTTTATCATATTGGATTAGAAAATGGAGATATAGAATATGCTGTTTATTCTGCTTACTTTTATTGTTCTTATGCTTTTTTTAGTGGTTTATCTTTAACAGTATTAGCAGAAGAAATGAATTTTTATACTCAGCAAATGATAAAAATGAAACAAGAAAGAGTGATCGATGGACAAAAACTATATCATCAAATAGTTATTAATTTGCTTGACAAACAAAAAAATCCTTGTAACCTTATTGGTAGTGTTTATAATGAAGAGTTAAATCTTCCTATTATTAAAAACCAAAATGATCATCATGCTCTAGCTAACTATTATGTTAATAAATTAATGCTTTTTTACTTATTTGGTGAGATTGAAAAAGCATTGACTAATGGAGAATTTGCTCAAGAGCATTTAGAAGGAATAACAAGTTCTTATACTATTACTTATTTTTATTTTTATGATGCCCTAGCTTGTTTAGCTTACCTGACTTACTCTCCGTTATCTGAACATAAAAAGTTAATCAATAAAGTACTAACTTATCATAAAAAAATGAAAAAATGGGCGCATTATGCCCCGATTAATTATTTACACAAATATTTACTGGTAGAGGCTGAACTTTGCCGAATTCAAGGCAAAAATTCTCAAGCTATAGATTATTATGACCAAGCTATATCACTTGCTAAAGAAAACGAATATATTCACGAAGCTGCTCTTGCTTATGAATTAGCTGCTAAATTTTATCTATCTCAAGGAAAAGAATTAACAGCAAAAGCCTATATGCAGGAAGCTCGTTATTGTTATCAAATATGGGGAGCAAAAGCTAAAGTTAAACATTTAGATAAAAATTACTCTCAGTTATTAACTACAATTACAGGTGGAATTAAAGACATTAAAACTTCTACGAATATAACTACTACTGACTCGGCAGCAACCCTGGATATTGCTACAGTGATGAAAGCTACTCAAGCTATTTCCGGTGAAATAATGCTAGATAAATTACTATCTAGTTTGATGAAAATTCTTATTGAAAATGTGGGCGCACAAACAGGTTATCTAATTTTATTTTATCAAGAAAAGCTACTAATTGAGGCAGAAGGAAGTATTAACTCTGAGGATGTTACTTTCTTGCAGTCCCTACCTGTAAATAATTGTAAAATTCTTTCCGAAGCAATTGTTAATTATGTTGCTCGCACAAAAGAAACTGTGGTTTTAAATGATGCGACTTGTAGCGGAAATTTTACTAGTGATCACTATATCCAAACCGTTAAACCTAAATCGATTTTGTGTGTACCCTTAATTAATCAAAGCAAACTAATTAGTATTGTTTATCTAGAAAATAATCTGACTACAGGAGCTTTTACATCTGAAAGAGTAGAAGTTTTAAATTTACTTTCAGCGGAAGCAGCTATTTCTATAGAGAATGCTAGACTCTACAATGAAATGGCAAAACTCAACCAAGCTTACGAACGGTTTGTACCGCGTCAATTTCTTCAGTTTTTAAATAAGTCCAGCATAGTTGATGTTAAATTAGGTGATCAAGTACAGTTAGAAATGTCGGTACTATTTTCTGATATCCGCGACTTCACTCAACTTTCAGAAAGTATGACACCAGAAGATAATTTCAAGTTTATCAATTCCTATCTTTCGCGTATGGAGCCTATGATTACTGAAAATAATGGCTTTATTGATAAATATATTGGTGATGCAATTATGGCTTTATTTAGTGGGGAAGCTGATAATGCAGTTAAAGCAGCTATTGCAATGTTGCAACTACTGATCGAATATAATACTATCAGGGGTAGACCTAACCGTCCTGAATTAAAAATTGGTATTGGCATTAATACAGGTTCTTTAATGTTAGGAACTGTGGGCGGACAAAATCGTATGGATGGTACAGTAATTAGTGATGCAGTGAATTTAGCTTCTCGTGTGGAAAATTTAACTAAAAATTATGGAGTATCCCTATTAATTACCGAACAAACTTATTCAAGATTAAAAAATCCCAGTAACTATGATATGAGAATTATTGATACAGTCAAAGTAAAAGGTAAATCTCAAGCAGTAACAGTTTATGAAGTATTCGATGCCGATTTAGCAGAAATCAAAAACCAAAAATTAGCTACTTTGCCCATATTTACAGAGGCTTTATCACTTTATAATCAAAGCAAATTAGAAGATGCAGCCCGTTTATTTGCATATTGTTTGCAGAAAAATCCAGGCGATCGCGTGGCACATATCTATTGTGAGCGATGTCTGCGGCAAACTTAAAACTCAGTCTTTATTGTTAGGTTTTTTCTCATCTCATAATTGTGCATTCACGATTATTGTCTATAGGATATGTTTTGATTTGGAAATCCCTTATACTAATGTGGTAACTCCGTCCAACCGTGTAGAGGAGCGATCGCTCTCGTTACCAATTCAATCATCTCTGGGGGAGCTTCGGAAAGCAAAACGCTAGGATAAACAGCAGTACCCCATTGAGGATGAACTAGCACACGGCATTTATTTTTGATGACAGGATAATTGAGTAAAGCTGTAGCCACAGCTGTGTCGTCGTGGGGAACTGCACCAGGATGGGAAAGTAAAGGATAGCCAGTACGAGGATCGATGAGGTCTGTCAAATAACCGCGATCGCGCAAATTAAAAGACAAATCGCAACCAAACCGCATAAACTTTTCTCGCAATCGTTCTTTCTCTGTCTCTACTTGCGCTGTTTTTTCCACCAATGGATATCGTGATTGCTGCAAGACAACCACAACCCATAAAAACTGCTGCTGTTTCCAATCTGGCAATATCTGTTCGCAGTTGGCACAGATATATTGGCTAGGATTATGAATGGAAATTTGAACCGCTTGTCCCGTTTTGCCAACTAAATTCATGGGACAGCCTTGCTCCGAAGTGCAAACGCTGGAATAATTCACCACATTTATTCGGGTTTTGCAAGTTTGTTATTTCAAGATCATAACTCTGAAAAGTTCCAAAAAATCAGCAATTTTTTCTGATATTTAAGGTTTCTCAAAACTATGTGTGTAAATCTTGTGCATTTTCCATCATAAATCTAAAAAATCTCAAATCCTCATCATAAATTCAAGGGTTTGAGACCCATACCTCTACAAGTAGTCTCAGTTGAGTTGGGGTAAGTGTCCCCTACTGCAACTGTTTTTAATTTTTAATTTTTAATTTTGAACACCAAGGTTACTTGCTAATGGGATTGATCCAAAATCCTTCGACTTGGTAAATGTAGTGCTGACAGGTGTGTAAAAAAAGATTAATTGAGTTTTAACGCATTGACTGGGACTTGATCCCAAGAATCGACTAACCTTAATTGTGCCACCCAACCATCAGATTTTTGTTTCTCAGTTAAACCTTTCTTAAAGGACTCATGACAATCTTGAGCCTGAGATTCATTGCAACAGGCAATGCAGGCATAAATCATACCCGATGGATCAATTTGCTCATTTACCCAAATAGTCATAGATTATCTCCTCAAAATCAAGTAGCCAAAACAGTTATTGATAATTTCAGAATACTATCTAATATCAAGTCTGGCTAATTGCTGATCAAAAAAAATCTCCGCATCATAGCGTCAGAGCGTTATTTATCCCCTCTTTCATAGCTACGGCGGTAAAGTAATTCTAACTGTCCACCATATTCTTGAATCCAAGCAATCTGCCTTATATAGAGTCCCCGAAAGGTATTGGCAAAGAAAAGAGTAATGATAGCAACAACTAAACCTGAAGCTGTGGATACCAAGGCTTCACTAATCCCAGACGTGACACCAGCGGTTTGTGTACCACCGACATCGCCAATATTTAAAGAAGCAAAAGAAGCAATTAACCCCAAAACTGTGCCGAGAAGTCCCAACAGGGGAGCAAGACCAATAATTGTATCAAAAATGTTTTGGAACCTTTTGAGTAAAGGAATTTCTCCCTGTGCTTCACTTTCTAAAGCCAAGCGGAATTCCTCTGGGGTTGGTTCTTCTAATTCTAAAGCTGCTAAAAAAATCCGGGCGACGGGTAAATCAGCATTGTTGTGCAAATGATCTAAAGCACTAACTACATTACCTTGACGATAAAACTTTAGCACCTCCCGGACTACTCGATTTTGACGACCACTTAGCCTTACCCAAAAGGTGATACGTTCAATAATTAGCGCCACTGCTAATACTGAAAAAAACAGCAGTGGCCACATGACCACCCCACCCGATTTAAACAGATTATTAATTTCCATTCACTATTTTGCCAATTCTCAACAATGCTAGATTAACAGATTGTTGCTTAGAGACAACTATAAGTAGGGGATGTCTGGGAGGAGAGTGCGTTATTTTACAATCGTGTCTGCATTGCTTAATGGCTGCGAGTTTTTTGGTAGAGATTAATTTTGAATTTCTTGTTAGCTCATATATTGACACAACAATTTTGTTGTACTATTATTAGATATAGAAGAATTTCATTGTATTCAACTACAAAATTACGCGCCGTTGCTGAATAATGGAATGATTTTATTGACTGCGGAACAGAATTTTAATGTTTCCAGCCCCTATCAGCCCACAAATATGCAACGCCAATTACGCCTTTACGTGAGTTGAAAAATCTTGTTGTTTTATAAGTTTTTCCAGGGTTTCCCAACACGATAATTTTGGAATTATCAACGAAATCACAAGAGTTTCAATACTAATTCACATAAGCCGTAAATTCTTCTATTAACACCGACAAATTAATCTAGAAATAAGTATCAAAGCTTTGTAAATCACAAGCTGATGTCTAATTCTATTTAAGTCTAATCGGTGAATTTATTGAATTTATTGGAGGAATAATGCAAAATTCTGGAATCAAAATTAATTATGACTTTTACATTCGACCAAAATGGCAATTTATTACCAGGTATTCATTTGGCCACTTGGGAGGAAATTGAAGAGTATCTAGCTTACAACAAACGCCGAAAAAATCTTTTATTTGGACTCAAACAAGGGTGTGAGATATTAAAGCAATGTGGTTGTCAGAGAATTTATATAGGTGGAAGTTTTGTAACTACTAAAAGACTTCCTAATGACTTCGATGTTTGTTACGAAAAAAATCACGTAGATTTTAAACTCTTGCAAAAACTAGACCCTATTCTCTTAAAGTCTAGCAATGGAAGGTTTGAACAGAAAAATAAGTATCGCGGTGAATTTTTCATGGCAGACTTTCAGATTGATCCTTTTACTACGTATTTGGATTTTTTTCAGCGAGATAAAAATAGCAATATCAAAGGTATAGTTGCAGTTAATCTGTAAGAATAGGAGGCGAAATATTTTTTGCTGAGGTTGATTACTGATCATTCAAAATCAGCAATAAAGTAATGAATTAGCATTACCTAATTAATTTTAATTGTTAGGTAATGCCACAACTAAACAAATGATTTATAGGTTAAACACTATGATTTTAAATGAATGGCAGTACAGTATTACTAAGGCACAAATGAAAAAATTTGAGTTGGCAATAGCTCAACTTAAAAGTAACCTAGTGCCAGAAGATGAAAATGAACAGATATGCTACGAAGCTTATTTAGAATCTTTACAAAGCCAAATTGAGGAGTTTACTCAAGACATAAAAGAGTACGAAAATCTCAAAAATAATCAAGATAAAATTGAGCGCTTGCAATATGATAGTTTAGATAAATTACCAGAAGCACTAATCAAAGCGCGGATTATTCGCGGACACACTCAAGAGAGTTTTGCCAAACTTTTAGGAGTTAAACCTCAACAGGTACAACGTGATGAAGCAAATGGATATGCTAGTGCTAGTTTGACAAAACTTTTGAAAATTCAAAACACTCTTAATCTGGAAATCCGGGAGGAAATTATCTTTAAATAAAAGAGTATTAATTTACTTTGACTCCAATATCTACTCCATCATTCTTCAATTGACCATCTTCCATGTAAACGATGCGATCAGCTATATCGAGAATCCGGTTATCGTGGGTGACTAGCAAAATGGTACAATTTTGTTCTTTAGCTAATTTTTGCATTAATTCCACCACATCACGTCCAGATTTTTTATCAAGTGCTGCTGTGGGTTCGTCAGCTAATACTATTTGAGGATGACTAACTAAAGCGCGGGCAATAGCAACCCGTTGCTTTTGTCCCCCTGATAAACTCTCTGGATAGTAATCGACACGATTTCCCAAACCAACAGTTTCCAACATAGCTATAGCTTTGGCGTTAATATCTCCTTGCAAATAATCTTCATGCAACTCTAAAGACATCCGTACATTTTCTTTGGCGGTTAAAAAAGTCATCAGGTTATGCGCCTGAAAAATATAACCAATTTGGCGACGCAACTTAGTTAATTGTCCTTTACTCGCACTGCACATTTCTTGTCCTAAAATTTGCAAACTCCCTTCTTGGGCAGAACGCAAGCCCCCCATCAGTGACAACAGGGTAGTTTTCCCTGAACCGGAAGGCCCCGTCATAATCACAATTTCGCCAGCTTTAATCTCCAAATTAATATCAAATAAGGCTTGTTTACGCAGCCCTCCATCACCAAAATAATGATTGAGGTTAGAAACATTAATTACCGTTTCTGAAGCAATATTAGATTTAGCAGACACTTGCAACATAGGATTTTTTTGGTATTAAAATTAGTCAAGATTGCTTTTTCACTCCCCTCCACGAAACAGCGGGGAGCGGTTGGAGGTAGGGTTCTAAAGCTTAAAAAACATCAGCCGGATCAGCAGAACGTAATTTTCTAATAGCAATTGCCCCAGAAACACTACACATAATCACCGTTAAAATAAAAACATTAATTGCTCGATCTGTTTTCATAAAAATGGGCAGCAATGTAGCAGAATAAGTGAGTTGATACAGCCCAAAAGATAGAAAAAATGCAGGTAAATAACCCAAGACAGCTAAAAACAATGCCTCTTGCAGCAAAACTACCAAAAAATAACTATCGCTGTAACCCATTGCTTTGAGAGTGGCGTATTCTGGTAAATGATCGGCAACATCAGAATAAAGAATTTGATAAACAATCACGATACCGACAATAAACCCAACTCCTACACCCAAACCGAAAATAAAACCAATTCCAGTCCCATTAGCCCAGTAATTTTTTTCTTTTTGAGCAAATCCTTCAGGAGTATCAACTTGAACAAAGGGATTTTTTTGATCTGGGTTTAATCCTGTTCTCAGTTGTGCTTTGACTTTTTCAATATCAGCACCTGGTTGGAGAGTAATTAACCCAACTTCAATTTGATCAGCTTTGCGGGTAGGAAATAATTGTAAAAACGTCGAATCACTAGTGATAACATTACCATCAGCCGCAAAGGAAGCACCATTACTAAATAAACCTTTGACACTAACAAATTTACTATTTAGTTCTGTTTGAAAATTACCCGTGTTTTTAAAGATATCACCCACAGCACCATATTCAGGACGACTGGCTTGATCAAACATAACTTGATTTAGTGGCTTGAGATAATCTTTATTTTTTTGGACTTCAGGAAATCTCAATCCAGGTTGATCTGGATCTACACCCCAAATTAAGATAGCTCGATCAATTCGTGTTTGTGGATTTCGCCATTGTCCGGTACTAATATAAATCGAACTTACAGACTTAACACCATCATAACTCAATGCTTGATATAGTCTTTCTCTAGAAAAGCTTTTAACTGAAAACAGAGTTTCAAATTGGGGGTTAATTAAAACTAAATCTGCTTGTAAATTTCGATGTGGTTGAATAGCTGCATCAAATAACGCACTTTCAAAACCCATCTGAATAAACATCAGCATATCTGCAAAAGTAATCCCAGCGACTGCGATAGCCAGCCGCGTTTTTTCTTTCATTAACTGTCGCCAAGCTAGAGGCGTTTTGCGAAATAGTTGAAATAACATTTTGTAAGCGCCTTTTAATAACTAAGTTGCTCACTCTGTTGTTCTATCTGCCGTTGTCGCATCAACAAAAATAAGGGCAGACCAAAGGAAACGCCAACCGTAAGATTACAAGCAATGTAAATCCACAGATTTTGCATTTTTAGCCTTGTTCCTTCTCCAAATACAAATACCCAAAATACGAGAGAAGAAACAATTACATCCATTCCAAAAAAACCAGATATTTTATTAGCAAAAAGTTGTTCAAAAAACAGTTTTATATCAAATCCATGCTCTAATATAAAGGGAATAAACTGAGAATATGGAAGAATTAAGCCGAGAATAGCAAGCGATATGTATATAGATGTCAGCATGATTTAATTCACCACAAAGTAGTTATTAGGTTGCAATTTCAGCTAATTAATAACGAACATTCGTTATTTTTAACAGCAAACAAACTTTACAATTCAATTGCTGTTTGTACTTGCAAGTTAGTTAAACCTCCAACTCGCTTACTATCTTCTGGGTTGAGGCGAATTTTAACTTCCACCACCCGGCTATCTAAATTTTCCCCTGGCTGATTGCTAAAAACGTTTTGGCGGCTGACTTGTAAGCCAATTTGTGCAACTGTTCCCTGCAATTCACCTGTAAATGCTTGACTGGTAACTACGGCTTTTTGTCCGAGTTTGATTTTGTTAATATCAGTTTGATAAACTTCTGCAATTGCCAACATTTGGTCTGTTTGGGCGAAGTCTGCAATACCAGAGTTATCAATTTTTTCGCCTGCACGGGTATGAATTTTCAGAATTTGACCTGTCATCGGGGCGCGAATATAAGTCGCTTCTAGGTCAATTTGGGCGCGTTTGAGGATAGCGATCGCACTTTCGACTTCTGTTTGTGCTAATTTCACATCTACAGGACGAACTTCGGCAATACTGTTAAGTGTGGCTTTAGCTTCGGTAACTTGTTTATTTCCAGTGGTATTAATTCTGTTTAGTGCAACTCTAGCTTCTGATAGTTGCTTTTTAGCAGTAGCGTTAATTCGGTTCAGAACTGCTTTAGCTTCACCTAATTGCTGTTTAGCAGTTTCAAAATTTAGGCGTTTGCTATCAATCACAGAATTAGAAATAGCCCCTTCAGAATATAACTTTTGATAACGTTGAGATTCTACTTCGGCGTTGTTAAGTTCTGCGGCTAATTTATTAATAGTTGCTTCTTGAGCTATTCTATCACCTTGCCATTGTGCTTCTATACGAGCAATATTTTCTTGTTGTTGTTTTTTATCTCCTTGAGATTGGGCTTTTATCCGTTCAACACTCGCAAACTGTGCTTGAATATCTCCTGATTTTGCTCCAGCTTTGATTTGCTCAAGTTTGGCTTGGGAAACTCTAACTTGTTTCTCAGCTTGGAGAACAGCATTTTGTAATTTATCACGTGAATCTAAAACTGCA
This sequence comes from Anabaena catenula FACHB-362, assembly GCF_014698735.1. Taxonomy (GTDB): domain Bacteria; phylum Cyanobacteriota; class Cyanobacteriia; order Cyanobacteriales; family Nostocaceae; genus Anabaena; species Anabaena variabilis_A. Next base: position 97,409 of record NZ_JACJTQ010000003.1, on the reverse strand, counting down.
ACGACTTGTCCCGCTTTTACACTATCCCCTTCTTTAACTAACACTTGCGCCACGCGATCGCCATCCAAATCTAAAGGTGCAGATAAGCTAATTACCTCCGTTTCCGGTTCTAGTCTTCCCAAAGCCGTCACTTTTTGCGAAATAGAAGCAGTTTCTCCTAATTCTGGTGTAGGCTGTTTCCCAACTTGTCCAAAATTAGAAATCCCATAGATAGCAATCCCGGCTGTAATAGCAGTAGCACCTATTACTAAAGAAATTACACCTGGATTTCTCGCTTTAAATAATAGCTTTTGAGTCATCTAAGTCTCCCAAATAAAATAAGAACTTTATCTGTTGTTAGCGGCAGTTAATTATTTCAAGTTTGGGTTTTTGCTGTAAATATGCCGTCAACATTATGCCTAAAATCTCACATTGTTCTGGAAAATCAATATTTTCATTACCCCATAATTTTTCTAAAATTACACCGTTCACAAAGCTCAAAACAAAGGATGCTAACACCACATCTTGAATACCTAATACATCACAGGCTACTTGCTGACATCGTTGAGTAGCGTGTTTAAAAACAGTACTATTAGTCAGCATTGTTTTTGAGTCTTGATGTTGACAAAAATCAATCCAGACATAAGTCCACTTAATTAAGTATTCCTCATTTTTAACGAGGTATTGACCCAAGGCTTCCATCAACTCAGATATGTTATTCTTTCCTCTAAATTCTGTTAAAGCTGTAATTATATCTTGCTGAGTAATTTCTTCCACCAATTGCTCAAACAAAGCTTGTTTGTTGGGGAAGTAATGATACAGCGTACCTGTAGAAACCTTTAACCTCTGAGCAATTTGCCGCATGGTGATGGAACCATAACCTTTTTCGGCAAATAAATCGAAACACTCACCGAGTAATTCTTTGCGGTATTGTTCATGATCAACAATTTTCGGCATAACTCGGTTTATCTATATCAAACGCTCGTTATTTATTAACTTAAACATTATTTACAAGTTTGTCAATAGATAATGCTGGCTGATTAGTTATCATATCAAGTCCAGAATAATCACCTGTCACAAGTGATATCATATTCGCTTAATATGGTAGAATAAGCAATTGTTCGCGTCTGTTCGTCTTCGCGCGGTTCCCTAATGATAAGTCTTTAACCGGACAGAGATTCTTTGTGAGGAACTTAAACGCCTAAACTCAGTCATGAGAGTCATGAGATTGATAACTTATAATTGTTAATACTGATGTGCAAAGAGGCTATGTCTCTATTGTCACAACTCCCCTAGAAGTCTGCAACATAATCTTCAAAAAAAATATCTACATTAGTAATAACCCTCAATATCCTTCCAGACAGCAAATGCAAAACCAGCCACAAGACAGAGATAACCTATCTAACAGCGTTTCCTCAAACACTGCTAACACCACAAGCCATCATGATGCACCCTGGAAAAAAGCAGCGGCTTCTCTATCTTTGGTGCTGCTGGGATCGGGTATGACCCTAGGCGGTGGCTATCTAGCTGGTCACCAGCAGGATGTAACTAAAACAGCATCTAACCTAGCCGTAAGTCCAGTTAATGCTGCACCTCCAATATCAGGAACTACAGATCCTAATTTTATTACTCAAGTTGTGCAGAAAGTAGGGCCTGCGGTAGTGCGAATTAACTCTTCCCGTACTGTTCAAAGCCGGCTACCTGATGAATTTAATGATCCATTGTTCCGTCGCTTCTTTGGCTCACAGCTGCCAACACAGGGAGGCAGGCGTGTAGAAAGGGGTACCGGTTCAGGTTTTATCCTCAGTGCGGATGGTCGCATTCTCACCAATGCTCATGTAGTTGATGGTGCTGATACAGTGACTGTCACCCTTAAAGATGGGCGCAACTTTAAAGGTAAAGTAGTGGGGAAAGATGAATTAACAGATGTTGCAGTTGTGAAGATTCAAGCAGATAATTTGCCAACAGTCACCATAGGTAATTCTGACCAACTGCAACCGGGACAATGGGCGATCGCAATTGGCAATCCCCTTGGTTTAGATAATAGCGTCACTACAGGCATTGTTAGCGCCACCGGACGCTCTAGTAATCAAGTTGGCGTTCCCGATAAGCGAGTTGAATTTATTCAAACCGATGCCGCAATTAACCCCGGTAACTCTGGTGGCCCCTTGCTTAATGCTCGTGGCGAAGTAATTGGCATGAATACAGCTATCATTCAGGGAGCGCAGGGATTAGGATTTTCCATTCCCATCAAAACAGCACAACGTATTTCTAATCAACTCATAGCTACAGGTAAAGCACAACATCCTTATCTGGGAATTCAGATGGTAGGTTTAACACCTGAAGTAAAGCAAAGCATCAACTCAGACCCCAACAGTGGGTTAAGTGTGAATGAAGATAAAGGCGTGTTAGTCGTAAAAGTGATGGTTAATTCACCCGCTGCTCAAGCCGGAATACGTGCTGGTGATGTTATCCAAAAACTCAATGGTCAATTAGTAACAGATGCATCTGGTGTACAAAAGGCAGTAGATAATAGCCAAGTTGGCGGAAATTTGCAGCTAGAGTTGCGTCGCAATGGCCAGAGTCTGAACATAGCTGTCAAACCAGGCACATTCCCCACCCCAGTTCAGTAATTTTGTGGGGTAGGTAAGTTATACCAATTTTGGATTTTAGATTTGGAATTCAACCTCCTCACTAAGAGGTTATTCCACAAATCTGTTTGCAATTACCTATCCCTTTTTTAAATTGCACTTAAGGAGCAATTATCAAATTCAAACGATCCCCAGATTTAATCTCCTTAAAGTTATGCAAATATTTTTGGTTTTTTGGTAAAGTTGCCAAAGCTACCTAGTCTAAATTACTAGATTATGATAGTTTAAATTAACCTAATACCTAATTATGAAGAATAAGGGCATAATAAATTATAATGGCAAAACCAATGCCCATGAACAGAACTGAGATAATAGGAAATACTAAAAGCAAACATTGTTAAAAGAACTGGAATTACATTGCTAAATTCCAATTTGCCATTTTTAAGTATTTTTGAGCAAGAAATAGGAATAATTAGAGGCCAGAAAATAGTAGTTATCAGAAACATGACAAAAGATAAAAATTTATCTTCTGGAGAAGATGCAGGTTGACGCAAGGAAAACTTTAACCAATTGGTAAAAAAATAGCAAGTCATTAGTACGTAACTAATTAATAGAGTCAATTGGATCTGATTCACTTCTGGCACTCCTTCAATTAGGTGAAATCTAGCAACATTGTCTGTATTAAAGGTATTAGTATATTTGGTGTAAACGAAATGTATCTGTTGGCAAAGATGCTTTCACATTTAATAACTTTGATGCTAACTATACATTTCCCCATAAAATGAATGTTAATCGAATACTAAAAACTCCTTAATCAGTACTCCCACTGAATTTACAACTCAGATGAATAAGATAGCAATTATACATATCAATGTAAATTAGCTTTTCTCACCCCGGTATAGCACACATCTAAAAAAAGTTGCAAATAAAATGAAATATTTGCTACCTAGTAAATCGATTTAGTATCACTTAGTAGTTTTAAAAGACCAAATCCAGGGGAAATTACTTTTTTTAACTAGACCAGGCAGGAGTCCCACACCATAATTTTTGATTTGGTGTTGGGAGGAATGCCCGGTTTAATTTGTTGATCTGTGATTCAGTATCTGCTGAGATTGATTTGAGATGGTAATTTACAGGTGAGCATTGGACGAAGATCGGTAACTATAGCCGATATGAGAATCCTTTTGAATGTGTTGTTTAATACTGTCAAAATCAGTGAAGCAATCAGCTACATCAATCAGGCTATCGCTAGTCATTGTTTGCAGACCGATGACTTCTACCCTAGATCCCAAGCTGCTAACAGTACTGACAGCATAGGCTAAATCTCCATCCCCACTGACTAAGACAGCAGTATCATAGTACGGGGCTAAAGTAATCATATCGACAGCAATTTCTACATTCAAATTGGGTTTTTTGCAATTCTCTGCTACTGCAACTATGTCTTTAGTGACTACACGATAACCATTACGGCGCATCCACAACAGAAAGCCCTGTTGCTTTTCTTTGCTACTATCGATTCCTGTATAAAAGAAAGCACGCAGCAACCGAGAACTTTTAGTTAAACGACAAAGCAATTTAACATAGTCAATTTCAATGCCCAGTTGCAAAGCGGCATGGAATAGGTTTAAGCCATCAATAAAAATCGCCACTCGACCACGATTGAGGTCATCACTGTCAGTGATGTCAATAACAGTTTCTTGTGCTTTGATTTCTCGACCTTTGACACCAGGTTTCAGCGGTGGTGGCCCTTGCCAATGAGGTTTTTCCTTAAGTTCTTTATATTCGTTTGTTTTTTTGCTAAGATTAGTAAAACTCATTGATACCTCTAGATGTTAAATTGAGGATGATATTTGATAAATTGCTAATACTAGTATAGTCTGTGCTAACTTAATAACTTAATCACAGTAGTAGTAAACGTAGCAAGAAATTGTCTTCAGACACTAGTTGCAAATAAACTTAGCGCAGTGAAAAAATTGTCACAATTTTAAGTGGAAGCTGGTTTTGTTGTGGCTGTATTTGTGGAAATGCTGGGAATTAAGCCTTGCATGGTCATAACAGAGCAAGGCGCATGATGCAGCACATAATTGCTGACACTTCCTAAGAAAAGCTCAGTCATACCACTATGCCCCCGACGGCCGACAATAATTAAATCAGCTTGCCAACTGCTGGCTAATTCACAAATGAGACGACCTGCACTACCTACACTTTGTGTAAACTCAGTTTTGACTCCAGCATTAATTGCTGTTTGAGTGAGAGATTGCATCCAAGTCAGTCTCTCATTCTTCAATTCATCCCAGGCTTGCATATATCTCTTGATAGCTTCGGTTTGCAAAGAGGGATAGATAGTCTCTGGTTGCAAAAATATAGGATTGAGGTAAGGATCTTCTAAAGGTGAGAGAACATGAAGCAACATCATTGCTGCATCACTGGCTTTGGCCATAAATAAGGCTTGCTCAAAGATGTACTCGCTAGTTTCTGATTTGTCTAAGGCAACTAAAATTTTGTGAAACATAATTTAATAGTCCTTAATTTATACTTGTACTGATTTGTAAATAGCAAAGCTTGACCTATATTTGCCATTTTAGTCAAATCTTGCCTCAGTTTCACAGCTACATAGATATTGTGTGAGAGCTATCATATAAGTAGAGTCGGGTGTTTGGGAAAATCTGAAAAATTCAAAGTTCACACTGACTCTAATAGCCTTCTTCACTCTGATTTCTGATTTCTGAACACTGTATTCTGAATATTTACGCATCTATCCCCTAGATATTTTGTGCGAATCATCACCCAAAAACCTGCAAGCATTGTTCATTTTCAGGAATGGAACACAGGAGATGAGAGCAATGATCAAAAGATTCCGTAACCGCACTGAAGCAGGACAGATGTTAGCATCACATCTAAGAACATATGCTAACAGCAAAGACTTGTTGGTTTTAGGTTTAGCTCGTGGGGGTGTGCCGGTGGCGTTTGAAGTAGCCAAAGCCTTGAATGCGCCTTTAGATGTGTGTATAGTCAGAAAACTCGGTGTACCCGGACATGAAGAATTGGCGATGGGTGCTTTAGCCTCTGGGGGAATTAAAGTACTGAATTACGATGTTATTAGTAGTTTGGGAATCGACTGGGAAAGAATTAGGTCAGTTGCTGCTGAAGAATTGCAAGAATTACAGCGGCGCGATCGCACTTATCGGGGCAATGCTCCACCTATGAATGTCAAAAATAAAACAGTAATTTTGATAGATGACGGTATTGCTACTGGCTCTAGCATACGTGCTGCCATTGCTATTATTAAACAACAGCAGCCTGCAAAAATTGTTGTTGCAGTGCCAGTTGCACCGCCAAGCACTTATGAAGATTTACGCTTGGAAGTAGACGAAATAGTTTGTTTACAAATTCCAGCGGACTTGTCTGCAATTGGTATTTGGTATGAAGATTTTTCCCAAACCACTGATGATGAAGTACGCGAACTATTAGCAAAGCAGTCAGCCTCTTCTCTAGGAGAAACTCCGTGAACAAATCAAAAGTTTTTAGAGTCATTTATCATCACATTCTCTCTGTTGTAAACGACTTTGCTCTGCTTGTTTAATTTCAGCTTCTAAAAAATAATTGAGTAGAGTTCTTAAAAGCACGATCGCTCCCAAGTTTAAAATATCCTGACGAGTAGGCGCAACTGCTGTTCTGAGTATGTCACTAGCAACAGTAAATTCTAATCCTAAAACTAATACCCGTCCCAATTTGAGGCGAATTGATTCAGTGGCATCAAAACTCTGTCGAGAACGGGAAAATAACTGGCGGACATAAGCAAAAATACTCTGAATCACCGCACTACCAATCACTACTGCGGCGGCTATTTCTGTCCCTGCTGCTAAATAGCCGACAATCAGCTTCAGCCATGACTCCAACGGACTCCTCGATATTGCTTCTGTGTGACTTGGTTCAACATTGAGGCTTAACAACAGAACCAGACCGAAAATCAATGCCAGAGGTAGTAAAATATTCACTGAAGCATTGCTTAAAGGCTCTCGTTTCATCTACTTCTCCAAACTCCAGCCCAAAGCCGCTGCTACTTGCCCTGCTAATTCTAGCGGATTAAACGGTTTAGCGATCGCACTCTTGATTCCCAATTGAGCATAGCGACGACGATCAGTAGCTTGGATTTTCGCAGTTAACAAAATTACTGGAATCTGCTTTGTTGCTGGATTTGCTTGTAAATTTTCAAAAGCAGCCAGTCCATCCATATCTGGCATCATCACATCTAGTAAAATTGCATCTGGTTGGTAAACCTCAGCTTGTATTATTCCCTCTTTCCCAGAACTTGCAGTTACCACTTCCCAAGCTGCGACTGTTTCCAAACAAATCTTCGCTACTTCTTGAATGTATAGCTCATTATCAACTACTAGAATTCTCTTTGTTGTCATTTTATTAATTACGAATTACGTTGGCGGTAGCCTGCCGTAGGCATTATTACGAATTATTCTGTCATTCTTTGCAACAAATACATCACCCGTTGTTCAAATTCATGAGTTGTAACTCGTCCTTTAGTCAAAAATTCTGTATGTCCTAATTTGAGTCGATGACGTTCAGACTCATCCAAATCCTTAGCTGAATAAACAACGACTGGGATCTGACAAAGTTGATTGTGCTGCTTGAGCCAATCTACTACTGTAAATCCATCTATTTCCGGCAAAATTAAATCCAGAATTAGTAAATCAGGATTAACTTCTTGGCTGAGATGAATAGCTTCTCTACCAGTTTTAGCGAGGAAAGTTTCAATATCATGTCTCTCAAATAAAGTTGCTAACAAATCGGCCAGATCATTATCGTCCTCAACAATTAAAATTCTGACTTTTCGGGAAGATTCAGCGACTACTTGTCTCAAGGAATGTAACAGAGATATTTCTTCTACTGGCTTACTTAACCAATCCACAAAATCAGTGCTGGGATTACTTTTATTAGGTTTGTAGACACTACAAATCACAATAGGTATATCGTGAGTATCTGAGCGTTCTTTCAATACTGCCATTGTTTCCCAACCATTCATCCCTGGCATGAGCAAATCTAGTAAAATCACATCAGGGTGTTCGACAACTGCCAGAGCGATCGCATCCTCACCCGTAGCAGCTGTAATCACCCGATATCCTCCTTGTACCAACAAGGTTTGTAACTCTGCCCGAATCACAGCATCGTCATCACAAACCAAGACGAGAGGATAGTGTTTATTGATAATAATTGCTTCTGAGGTAGCAGACTGTTCCGATTCTGCACTGTAGGGAGTGACTAAAATCGGCAGGGTCACGTAAAAACTACTACCTTCATTTAAGACACTTTCCACCCAGATACTGCCACCATGTTGCTGCACAATACTTTTGCAAATTGCCAAACCTAAACCAGTCCCCTCATGGTTGCGTGAATCCGAAGAATCAACCTGTTGAAAGCGCTCAAAAATACTGTGGAGTTTGTCGCTGGGTATTCCCCTTCCCTGATCCTTAATTGTCAACAGCACTTGATCTTCCTGTTGTTGCGCTATTAACCAAACCGTACCACCAGCAGGAGAAAATTTAATCGCATTACTCAACAAATTCGTCAAAGTTTGGACAATGCGATCTGGATCAGCCCAGACTTGAACAGATAAGCTGGAAATGGACAAACTCACCTCAGCTTTAGCCGCTAGAGGCTGCATAACATTCACCGCTGAAGCAATTAACTCCTCCAGATTGCAGGTTTCTTGCTCCATCTTCACTTTACCCGACTCAATTCGCTCAATGTCGAGGATATCGTTAATTAGCCTCACCAAGCGCTCAGTACTATCAGTAGCAATTTGTAGCAAGCGTTTACCCTGCTCTGAGTCTGTTGGTAGCAAACCACTGGTTAACATTCCTAAAGAACCGTGAATCGAAGTCAGAGGAGTACGAAGTTCATGACTCACCACAGACACAAACTCATCTTTCATTCGTTCCACTTGCTTGCGCTCAGTTATATCGCGCAAAATTACTGTATACACACATTTTTCATCGACATCTAATTTAGATATAGAAGCCTCGGCCGGAAACTCAGTCCCATCTTTGCGGCGACCAAATAGTTCGCGCCTTTCGCCCATTCTGCGGGCAGGATTGGGAGATTTACCAAAGTCCACCACATGATGACGATGTTTTTCAGCAAAGCGCATTGGTAATAGTAAATCCAGCTTTTTGCCTAAAACTTCTGGAGACAAATAACCAAAAATCTTTTCTGCACCTTGGTTAAATAAAGTAATTTCCTGATTGCCATCAATAGAAATAATCGCATCATCAGCAATACCTAAAATTCCTTCAAAGCGAGTTTGGGAAATCCGCAGAGCTTCCTGTGTGCGTAGTCGCTCATCTAGTTCTGTCCGTAAATAGTGATTGACAGCCATTAACTCCGCTGTGCGCTCTGCTACTCTTAATTCCAGTTCGTTATTAGCTTTGTGCAGAGCTAACTCTGCCTGCTTGCGTTGAGTAATGTCACGAGCTAAAAATTGTAATGCTGGTTTGCCCTGATAACTAACAGTAGCTGCAACAATTTCCAAATCAATCACTTTGCCATCAAACCGTAAAAACTGTTTTTCCTGTAAGGGAATTGATTTTTTAATTGTTCTCAGATGTTTGATGTGTTCACCAATCTCAACTTGGGAATTTGGATGTACAAAGTCAAGTAATGATTTGCCTAATAATTCTGTCGATTTTGTTGCACCAAATAGCTTCAGGGCGGCACTGTTGAAAAAGACTAAATTATCTTCACTTTCAATAAAAATTGCTTCTGGACAGAGTTCTACTAACTGTTCGTAGTTTTCCTGACTCTGCTGTAATGCAGTGTGGTGGGTTTGCGCCATGCGCCGCAGCAGTTTTACCCGTTCTAAGCGGTTGAGAATTCTCGTTACCAGTTCTGGTCCAATGATAGGTTTGCTGACAAAGTCATCAGCACCCGCGCTAAACACCTGATTCACCATTTCTGCGTCGTTATGAACGGTGAGAAAGAGGATGGGTAACTCACTCCATTGGGGATGACTGCGTATTATTTGGCAAAGTTCAATCCCGTTTTTATAGGGCATTTCCACATCTAGAATCAGCATATCTGGCTTTTCAGTTTCTAGAGTTTCCGAGCACTGACGGGGGTCACTCAGAGGAATAACTCTAAGACCCCAGGGAGTGAGTAAGGTTTGTAATAATGCTAGAATTTGCGGGTCGTCGTCTACAACCAAGATATTGGCTTTAGCTGCTTCTGGGGCTAATTCTTCCTCCACAACTACGGACTTTTTATTACTCTTCGCTGCTGCTGGTGATAGGTTTTGCTGATCTTTACTTTGGATTTCTTGACGCAGTAGCTTGACTAAATTTTGTAGGTTGGTCGTATCAGTTGCATTTAAGCTTTTACCAGATTTCAGTAACTTCTCAATTTTTCTGGCTAACTCTGAACCAAAGGGTAGACCAAAAGTTCCTAAAGAACCTGCTAAGGTGTGTGCTTCTTGGGCAGCTTGTGAACGTAATTCTGGCTTTAAACCGGGCTGTGCTGCTTGTTCTATGATGCTCACCTGTTCATCAACCCGCCCCCGAAAACGCTGCCAAATATCTGCAATGGCTCTAAAAGTTCGCTGGGATTTGAAATTAGCATCTTCCTCTCCTGCTTCTTGCACCCCTTCTTCTTCAGGTGCTTTCAGGCGATAGCCAATTCCATATACTGTTTCTATTAAATCACTGTTAGCGCCTACACTTCTTAGTTTCATTCGCAGTCCTTTGATATGGGTACGAACGGCTTCTTCTCCTGGTGTGTCTTCATAGGACCAAAGATGCTCCAAAATCATGCCACAGCTAAACACCCGGCGATGATTTCGCAAAAATAATTCTAATAGGGCATATTCTTTAGGAGTGAGTGCGAGTAAATTTTGGCCATACGTGACTTCACAGCTACTAGGATCTAGTTTTAAATTGCCCCATTCTAGTACGGGCTGTGAGGTTATACTACCTCGGCGCAATAATGCCCGTACACGGGCTACTAATTCTTCTTGGTCAAATGGTTTCACGACATAGTCATCTGCACCTGCATCTAAACCGATGGCTTTTTCGTGAGAGCGATCGCATCCGGTTAATAATAAAATTGGTACTGTCCGACCACTAGACCTAATTTTCCGACACAGACTAATACCATCTAGCTTGGGCAGCATTACATCTAAAAGAATTAAATCATAATCGTAAGTTGTGATTAAATCCCAAGCCGCATCACCATCTGTCGCTACTTCAACTGCATAATTTTGGTCAGTGAGAACGGCTGTGAGTGCATAGGCATTTAACTCATCATCTTCCACAATTAAAATCTTCATCTTAAATGCTTTCCTGATCTGATGTAATGGTTTTAAAAGTTGGATATAAGGCAACAGTTTTATATGAGAATATCTTATGATTAACTTGGTCAGAACTCAAATAATTTTAAGAGTATATCTTAAGTAGGGTTTGCTGTTCGCGTAGCGTGCCGTAGGCATAAAAGTCTTTCCGTTAGGGGTTAGGAGTCAGGAGTCAGGAGTCAGGAGTCAGGAGTCAGGAGGAAGAATTAGAAGCAGCTTTTGAATAGTTGCTTTGGCGGAAAAGTGATAAGTTTTTGATGGGTAAAATGTCTATTCCTTGCACCAACTTAACCTTTTTTACCCCTGAATCCCTTGATTTATCTAGGTTTTACATTTATTCAGCAAGCCCTAAGTATTAATTTAAGTTAATTTTTCTAAAAAAATATCAAGCTTAAGATATAGATTAATCCCGATAATTTTGAGAAATAATAGAAATTATGTCGATAGTCCATTTATAGCAGGTGACAGGTGACAGGTGACAGGTGACAGAGTTGAAAGTCTGTTTGTGTCTAGGTTTTATCATTAGTTCATGTCCTAACTACCTTGGCGGTTGCTTTATATCCAGCTTAAGGGACTTCCAAATAAAGAATTCTCTAATTTATTTGTAGGGTGGGTTAGCGCAGCGTAACCCACCCTACAATTTATGTTTTTGTTTTGGGTAATTTATTTTTTGGTGTTCCCTAAAATGAAATGGTATGAGATGGTGATCTTTAATTTGTGCCTTTCTAATGAGGAGAAAAATCCATCCTCACAAGTTCCTCAAATTTTTGATTTATAAACAAATCAGTAAGCAGGAATGGAGGCATCTATGTTCAACAAGATTATAGCTGCATTAGATCGCTCAGAAATTGGACAGTCTGTTTTTGAGCAATCCTTGGCATTAGCAAAGCTAACATCGGCTAACTTAATGCTACTGCACGTCCTATCTCCAGAAGAAGAGGGCAGTCCTGATTTGATGATTGCTCCCAACATCGACTATTATCCGGGTTGGAATGAGCAAAGTTTTAAATTATATCAACAACAATGGGAAACCTTTAAAAACGAAAGTTTGCAGATGTTACAGTCTTTATGCGCCCAAGCAAACACAGCTGGGATAAATGCGGAATTTACTCAAAATACTGGCAATCCTGGTCGCATGATTTGTCAATTAGCTACATCGTGGAATGCTGACCTGATTATGATGGGACGAAGGGGTCGTTCTGGACTAACTGAACTAGTACTCGGTAGCGTGAGTAACTACGTTTTACACCATGCTCCTTGTTCAGTGCATATTATACATTTTCCTGTCAGTGTCAAACCAACAGAAGTGAAACCAGAAATCACAAGCGTTATCAGCTAAAATGATAATTGGTAGTTGGTAATTTGGGAATAAAATATTAATTATCTCCGTAAGTATTCAGGATAGAGAATACAGAAGACGCTACGCAGACCTGCGGTTCAGGAGAATAAAGGCTTTTTTAGTCAATTTTGATGATTTTGATAAAATCTTACTTCTCTGTATTCTTCATTTCATAAGCATTCTGACTCCTGACTCCTGACTCCTGAATTCTTACATATCTCCAACTAATATTGCTCATCCCAAAGCTTTTCTAACTGACTTCTCCAAGCGGTTAAAACTTGTTCTCTCGCTGCTGCATTTTGGTCTATTTCTCCTAATAATCCTTCTGCATAAAAACGGTCTAAATTTTGCATTGTTGCTTGCAGAGATTGTCCTTGTTGTTTTGCTGCTTGAACAATTTGCCGGATACGAGTTTCTATCAGTTGATTGAAGACATCATTGACACCTGCTTGATATAAAGATTTAAGTCGAGCGATCGCACTAGCAAAGTCTGCACTAGTTAAAGTCCCGCTATTGTGCTGAAATACTCCCCACACTACCCCATCATACACAGCGTAGCGTGTTTCTTGAGTATCATCAAAGTTGGCTTCGAGGAACTGTGTTAAAAATGGTTCGGCTTCTTGTAGAGGCATAATTGGCAACAACACCCGTAGCCAACTATTATCTTCTGAAAGTAGCACTAATAAACGAAAAGCGGAAGTTTCAATTTGCCAAGAACCAGGTGCTAGGGTTTGCACGACTTCCGCACCAAATAACTCTATCAATGTAGCTGCAATTTCTTCCAGTGTCATAGTTTTTTGTAAAAAATTTTCAGATTCCCGATTTCTTTAAAAAGTCATGGCTCTTATTGTTCATTGTAGCTTACTTGATAAAAATTACTTTTGATGAATTTAGCCTACCCTTGTTGATCACATATCCACAGGATGCTGCCCATAATATGGTAAAGCATCTGACCAATCAGGACGTTTACCTTGTTGCCAATCTAAATAAGCTAATTCTAAAATACTCGTCACAGTTGCAGCTAATCCAGATGTGGCTTTAATTAGTTGATATTCTGTATGCCAATTAGCTAAAGTTTCCTGCCATGTTTCTGGTGTAAAGACTGTATCTGGTAATAATGCGATGATGCCAGAATTATCAGCGGCTATTTGATAAATAGCACCAAAAACTTGCCCTCTTTGTGCTGGCATTTCTACGGCAATAATTGCTTGTGGTTTTGGGTTTTTGCTGTTTTCATGCCAAGCGACAGCGGCTAAAGTGGAAATCGCAAATACTGGAATTTCTAATTGTTGTCCTAAAGTCCGGGCTGTGACTACACCAATCCGACTGCCTGTAAACCCACCGGGACCTTTAGCAACAGCCAGAAAAGCCAAGTCTGTCCAATTTTGGGGTGCAATTAAATCAATTATATATTGATGGATGAGACTGGATAAATCACGCCCTAAATTCCAAACATGGGCGCGGGTATCTTCTGCACAATTACTAATTACCAGACCCAATTCTGGTGTAGTTGTATGCATTCCTAAAGCGTATTTTGTGGTTGGGAGATGTTCTAGTTGAGTTGTCAAAGTAAATATAGATTTTGAGAATATGAAAAAGTTAACTTTGGCGAAATTAACAATTTATAATTGTAGCAGGATGAGATAGATAAAATACAGAATTTTTTAAATATAATTTTAAATATAATTTTAAATATAGGAATCCTAAATGATGTCTGATAGCTTGCGTGGCGTAGCCATAAAATATCCGAGTATTGTAGGGTGGGCAATGCCCACCAAAACCCGCATATTGTGGGCAATGCCCACCCTACGTATATGTTCAAAAATCAAATAGTAACCCTATATATTGTAGAGACATTTTTATAAAATATCTCTACAAAGTTGCCAGCTGCCCAAACCAAAAATCTCAAATCCAAAATTCAAAATCCAAAATCTACAATTCAAGTCGGGACTAATTCACCGGGACGTAATTTAGCCCATTTACCCATTTCTTTCTTAAAGCTGAGACAACCGACCACATCCCATTCCATTTCAATTATTTCGTCTTTTGTGCGAATATTGACATTGATAGAAGGTTCATTGGGGTCAAAATCGGGGGTTTCAGTCAAGTGAGGCTGTTGGTGCTGTGCTTCTACTGCGTTGTAGGTTACACAACGGTCTACATAGTGGCAATTTACGCAAATACACATAATAGAACCAACTCCAGAAACCTTTATAGTTAATGTAGCTTAAGCCAAACTATTAAGCATGAGTTAGTAGGTTGATTTTTATTACAATGAGTAACTCAGTTATTTCTCGTCTAGCTGCTGAAAATTGGCCTTTTAGCCTGGAATGGTTGCCAAAACCAGCTTACATGGTTGGTGGGGCGGTACGAGATGCGATTTTGGGTAGAAGTCGGGAATATTTAGATTTAGATTTTATTATCCCAGATAATGCTGTAAAAGTAGCGAGTGCGATCGCTCATCATTACCAAGCTGGTTTTGTGTTACTAGACGCAGAAAGGAAAATTGCCCGTGTGGTGTTTCCCCATGCTACGGCAGATTTTGCCCAACAGGAAGGAGATAGTTTAATCACGGATTTGCATAGAAGGGATTTTACAATTAATGCGATCGCTTATAATCCCCATACTCAAGAAATTATTGACCCCCTCCAAGGCTGTGCAGACATAGAATCTGGTATCTTACGGATGATATCACCGGCTAATTTGCAAGATGATCCTTTGCGGTTAATGCGGGCTTATCGTCAAGCCGCCCAACTAGGTTTTACAATTGAACCAGCTACCCAAGCAACTATTCGTACCTTAGCAGCAGATATTAGTAAAGTTGCAGCCGAACGAATTAGAGTGGAAATTGGTTATCTTTTAGGCAGTTCTCAGGGTACACCTTGGCTAACCGCTGCGTGGGAAGATGGTTTATTAGCTACTTTCTTTACCAACACTACCCGTGAAAGCTTAATTAAATTAGCCGCAGTTGACAAAGCTGCAACTTTAATTTCTCAAACCTGGCCACAATTAGGGGACGAATTGCAACAATATGTCCGTGATACCGTCAAAACTACTTGGTTAGGTATTGCCAAACTAGCTTGTCTAGTTCACAAAAATCCAGAAGTTGCAGAAATAGAACTACAGAAACTAACCTATAGCCGTGCAGAAATACGGGCTGTAATTATCGCCCTGAGACTGTTCCCACAGTTCAAAGTAGTTAATCTGTCCCTACGAGAACAGTATTTTTTATTTCAGGACGTGGGAGTTGTATTTATTGCTACAACTACCTTAGCCTTAGCAGATGATATGCGAGTAGAGGCGATGTCTGGCGATAATCCGCTATGGGTCTATGCACCCTTAATCAACCGTTACCTGAACCCTGATGATTTGGTAGCTCACCCCTCACCGTTAGTGAGTGGTAAAGAGGTGATTATAGCACTAAATGTTCCAGCTTCACCACTTGTGGGAAAAATATTGAGTGAAATTGCTGTAGCCCAAGCGGAGGGGAAAGTTTCAACGCCAGAAGCAGCAATAGAGTTGGCAAAGCAGTTTGTTGAGGGTTAATTTGTGTATGCTTAATTGCCTTCCCGTAATGAAGATTTTCAAATCAAAAGAAAAAAGAAATTTCTATTAACTATGATAGTGATATAACAGGGAGTTAAAAGTCTATTGCCTGGATAAAAAAATGGTGAACTCACTTACTTTGATAACTATAGGAATAATATTTGATTTTTGAAATATACGTAGAGTAGGCATTGCCTACCGTACAAGACTGAAAATTTTATGGCTACGCCACGCAAGCTATCAGATATTATTTATGATTTCTATAGCAAATTGGATTAAATAGGATTGAGCGTGGGTAATTTATAGCAGGTGACAGGGGACAGGTGACTCTTGACAGTCTGAAGAGTCTTTTGGTGTCTAGGTTTTATAATCAGTTGGTGTCCTAACCGCCCTGTGCGTTGCTGTATATAAAAAATCATTATTTTGCGAAAATGCACATTTAAAACCTGGAAAATTACACAATGCAAAAAAAATATAATTACCCAGAGCAAATTGAGGTCAAATTGTCAGTATTACCCCAACAGGAACAGGAAATTAATTCTACTGAAGAGGGTATGCTTTTCCAGCTTGCTGATACCACTATACAGGCGTGTAATGCTGCTGCCGAGAGAATACTTGGATACACAAATGAGCAGATACTGGGAACAACTCCCTTTAAACCTCCTTGGCAAACTGTTCATGAAGACGGGTCAATTTTTACAGCGGAAACTTATCCATCTCAAGTTAGTTTACAAACAGGTAAACCATGCAAAAATATTGTCATGGGACTTTATCAGCCAACTGGTGAGCTAGTTTGGTTATTGCTCAACTGCCAACCTTTATTTCAAGCTAACAAAACTACTCCCTACGCAGTTGTTACTACATTTACCGATATTACAAAAATTAAACTCTGGCAATCTAATAGTGATGTTGATATTAAAAGCAATAAAAAACTATTAACAACCCCTAACCAAAATCCAATTGATAAGCAAAGGCTAGAGCAGCGAGTTGCAGAAACTATATCTGACAATCGCAGCAAAGCCTTCTTGTCGATGCAAAACCATATTTTGGAACTGATTGCTACTGGTACTTCTCTTTCCGAAGTGTTAACAACCTTAACTCAGTCCATAGAGATGCAGTTAGCTGAAGTTTTTTGTTCGATTATGCTATTAGATGATTCAGGAACAAAGTTATATCCTGCCGTAAGTTCTAGCCTACCAGAAAACTATACTCAAGCAATAAGAGATGGTGTTCCCGTGGGTGCAGAAGTAGGCAGTTGTGGCACATCGGCTTATACCAAACAAACAGTAATTGTCTCAGACATCGCCAACGATATAAAATGGGTAGAATACCGCGATTTGGCACTGGCTAACCACCTGAAAGCTTGTTGGTCTACGCCTATTTTGGACAGTCACGGTGAGGTATTGGGAACCTTTGCGCTGTATTATCCCACAGTTCGCTCTCCTGAAGAATCAGAGCAGCAACTGATTGAGAGAGCATCTCATTTAGCGGGTGTAGCAATTGAGCGTGAGCGATCGCAACAGGCATTGCAAAAACGTAAATATCAATTGCGGTTGATGACAGAAACTATACCGCAACAAGTGTGGACAGCACTACCTAATGGTCAGGTTGATTATTTTAACCAGCGGTGGTGCGATTTCACAGGCAAGACGCAAGAACAACTTCAATCTCAGGGTTGGGAGCAAATTATTCACCCAGAAGACTTACCAAAAGTAAAAGAAGTGTGGGCTAAAGCGGTGCAAAATGGCAGCGAATATGAGGTAGAGACTCGGATGCTCTCTGGAAGTGGGGAGTATCGGTGGATTTTGGGACAGGCACGTCCTTTGCGAGATCAACAGGGACAAATTGTTAAATGGTACGGTACTAATACTGACATTACAGACCATATCCAAGCTAGGGAAGCTATGCGGAATGCCCTACAACAACAGCAAGCAGTTTGTGAAGCAGCAGAAAAAGCAAATCTGATTAAAGATGAATTTCTTGCAGTCCTCTCCCACGAACTGCGTACCCCACTCAATCCGATCTTGGGTTGGGCTAGGCTTTTGAAAACTGGCAAACTTGACAAAGCTAACACTGATGAAGCCTTGAACAGTATTGAGCGTAATGCCAAATTGCAGGTAGATCTGATTGAAGATTTACTGGATGTGTCCCGCATTCTCCGAGGTAAACTCACTCTCAATGTTTCTACAGTTAATCTAGCAACTGTAATTTCCGCTGCATTAGATACTGTGAGTTTAGCGGCTTCTGCTAAAGAAATTGCTATTCAAACCCACCTAGAAGCGAATATAGGGCAAGTAGCAGGTGATCCGGCACGCTTGCAACAAATTGTCTGGAATCTCCTATCTAATGCTGTTAAGTTCACACCCCAGGGCGGGCGAGTGGAAGTCTGGCTACAGCAATTTGGTTCAATAGCTCAAATCACAGTCAGTGATATGGGCAAAGGTATTAACTCAGATTTTTTACCACATATATTTGAGCATTTCCGTCAAGAAGATAGTTCAATCACCAGAAAATTTGGCGGACTGGGGTTGGGACTAGCAATTGTCCGGCAGTTAGTAGAGTTACACGGTGGAACTGTTGAGGCTGATAGTCCAGGTGAAGGACAGGGAGCAATCTTTATTGTCAGAATTCCATTAATATCTTCTGGGCCAGAGATGCTAACAGAAAAAAAGCCACAAGATGTATCTTGTAATTTAAGTGGCATTAAAATTTTATTTGTGGATGATGATGCTGATTCACGGGATTTTATTACTTTTGTGTTGAAATTGTATGGGGCTGAAGTTACCACAGTTGCATCAGGATTTGAAGCACTAGAAGTTTTTATACAGTCTCAACCAGATGTTTTAGTTAGTGATATTGGGATGCCGAAAATGGATGGTTATGAATTGGTAAGAAAAATTAGGGCTTGTTCGTCAGATACAGGTAGACAAATTCCAGGAATCGCTCTCACAGCATTTGCGGGAGAATTTGACCAACAACAGGCAATGACCGCAGGTTTTCAAATGCACATATCCAAACCAGTAGAACCAGATGCTTTAGCAGCGGCTGTTGCCCAAGTGGCTAAAATTAGTACTTAGTTTAGGAATGCTAAAGTTTATATGCAAGCAGCTATTTTGGTATTGAGTAATATGTAAAACATAAGATCAAGTTTTAATATTCAGTATATTTACAATTGTATTAATCTTTAATAGCAGCATACTATGTAGCGCAATAACTTTTCATTATCTAACCTATTATGAAATCTATTCTACAAACCTACGTAGAGCAAGAAATATGGTTACTAATCAGAGATAAATGGTATTTCGGGACAATTATCGGGGTTTCTGATGAATTGTTGTGGTTTAAGCATAGAACTCACAACAAAGAGACAGAAGAAGATACTTTGTGGGAAAGGGTTGTCAAAATCAGTGAAGTAGTTGCTATTGATAAAGTTATATCTGTTATGAGTAGAAAAACAGATGTGTTTATGTCACGGTTAGTGGAAACCGAGAATAACACAAATAATCATCAACAATAAATTGTCAGGAGTCAGGAGTCAGGAGTCAGAATTCAGGAGTCAGGATATCCTGAATTCCTAATACTTACATTCATAAATGTTGATTTTCTTCTCCTTTAATCACGTGATAAACTGTTTTGGAAATTGATAAATTTTGCAAATTTGCGCCATAGCGATCGCACTACTTTTCTTTGTTGAATACTGTGTAGAATAATAAAAGCCAAAAATGTATAGGCTAACCAAAAATGCAAACTTCTACCGATATCAACCATTGCTGAATTTTGCGGGAAAATATCAGGTAAAAGAATACCAAAAAAACTGACATTATTACTTTTATACGAGTTAGAAAGCAAGAAACCAGCGATAGGAACAGCCCACATAAAGATATACAAACTGGTATGTAGGGCAACAGTTTTTAACCATTCGGTAGTAAATTTAGGAAATTTTTTTGTATACTTGCGCCACCAAACACGCAACAATACTAAAATTCGCCAAGTGAGTACAGCCATCAATAAAATAGCCATTGATTTATGAAAATCATAAAGAGAGGGACGAATCGAAACCTCTCTTGGTAATCTGGACATAAATGTTCCAGTCACAAATATTATTAAATAACCAATTGACATCCACCAATGGATAGACATTAGATGCTTAAATGCAGAATTTTGTCTAGGTTTAGGGGGTGTATTGACTGAAAACATAGATGATGATTGATTGTAATCTATGATTATGAAAAATGCTAAGTTTAGTGTACCAAAGATTTAAGTTATACGCTGGTGCTTTTGGGTTAAGGTTGATTTAAGGAAGTGGATAACCTCACGATTTACGTATATAGATATAGTATTTTAATTTTGAAAAAATCCAAGTATTTGTAGGGTGCGTTATGGCTTTGCCTAACGCACATTAAACTTGATTAATGGTGCGTTGTTGTTTATTTTACGAAACTAATAAAAATAGATTGTAAAATTTGTTCCTTGTTGAGGAATAGAATCTATAGTTATTTTACCACCAAGTTTATTTATTTCCGAACGAATTACATCCATTCCATACCCTAAACCTGCTCGTAAATCTTTGGTGTCTTTGGTACTAAAACCAGGATGAAAGATGAGTTCATAGATATCTTTTTTTGAAAGATTAGGTAATTGAGAATAGTTAATTAAACCTTTATCTAATGCTTTATTTTTAACTCTTTCTACATCAATTCCTGCACCATCATCAGCAAAAGAAACTAAAGTTTGGTTAGCTTGTTGGCAAGCACGAATGGTAATTTTACCCACAGGAGATTTACCTTGATTTACACGTGTTTCTGGTGTTTCAATACCGTGAGTAATCGAATTATTAATTAAGTGTGTTAACAAAATCGGTAGTTTCTTGAGGATAAATTTAGATATAATAGTTCCCCTACCTGAAATATTTATTTCCACCTGTTTATTATATTCAGATGCAGCTATTTTAACAGCATTTTCGAGGGGAAATATTTGTTCTATTTCCGAAAATATTACACATTCATTAGTAATATTTTTGAGGTAAGAATTGAGAGATTTAAAAGTAGCTTCGATTTGGGGTAATATTTTCTCTTCATGTTTTGGATCTATACCAAATGGTTCTATTAATTGGTTGACACAAATTGATAAAACATCAAAACATTGTAAAAATAAAGATTCAAGTTTTAAGTCAAATTTTATTGGATAATCTCGCAAGATTTCAAATTCGTATTTTAAATCCTTAGCTGTTGTGGTGATTATATTTGTACCTAAAATTTCCGAATTTAATTCAATGGTATGTATAGAACGGAGAATTTCATATACTAATTCTGGTTGTTGATGGGATGTTAACTTTAATATACCTTGTTCAATAATATCAAGGTGTTCTTGGGCATCGTCTACAAATTCTTTGATATATTGTTGTTTTTCATTCATATTTTTATTTAATGATTTGGGTTGATAATATTCATAATTATCGATCAAATTTTACTTTAGATGTGGTGGGTTACGCTGTCGCTCTAGCGAAGCCATGCCCGCAGGGCTATACCCACCCTACGATTAAACTGTGACTCCTTCTAATTCTTCATCAGTCAAATCATATAATTTCCGCAACTTATCTAACTTATCTCCATCAGCTTGCCATAAACCGCGTCCCGATGCTTCCAACATTCTCCCCACGATATTTCTAAAAGCTTCAGGATTGGCTTTGCGTAATTTTTCCGCCATTTCTGGATCTAAAGCATAGGTATCTGCGGCTTGATCATAAACCCAATCATCTTGAAAATCAGCCGTACCACCCCAACCTATTAACGCCGTCATGCGTTGAGAGATTTCAAAAGCACCACCAGAACCTTGATTAGCCATTGCGTCAGCCCATTTAGGATTTAATAACTTGGTTCTGTATTCCATTCGCAATAAATCATCTAAATTGCGGGGTGTGGTGTCCTTAGAAAAACTTTCCACAAAACTCGCTGTCACCTTTTTACCACTTTGCTTTTCTGCGGCTTTCTTCAAACCGCCTGTATTCGCATAGTATTCCTGAATATCAGTTAAACCATATTCTACCGAATCTATTTCCTGAACAATGCGATCGCTAGTTTTCAATAAAGTCTGCAATACTTCCGGCCTTGCTTGTCCTTTATCATTTCTACCATAACTAAACACATTGCGGCTTTCCCAAGTATTCCCCAACTCTTCCCCAGATTCCCAATTACCATCAACCACCCTATCATTAACCAAAGAACCAAAATCCCCAGAAGGATTAGAAAACAATCTCGCTGAAGAATTTTCCACACCTTGGGCTTTTAAAACCAAAGCGTGTTTTCTAATAAAATTCATTTCCTCCGGTTCATCAATTTCCGCAGCCCGTTGAAATAAATCATCCAACAATTCAATGATATTCACAAAACTATCTCGAAAAATACCCGATAGATTTGCTAACACATCAATACGCGGATGTCCAACCTCAGCAAGAGGCTTCAAATCATATCTAACAATTCGTCCCGTTCCCTCCTTCACAGGTTCAGCACCCACCAATTCCAAGAGAATTCCCAAAGATTCACCCTTAGTTTTAATAGCATCCAAACCCCATAACAAAACCGCCACAGTTTCCGGATACTTCTTATTTTCATCCAAAGACTGAGAAATAATTTTCTTAGCAATTTCCTTACCTCGTTCAAAAGCAGCAGGAGAAGGCATACGATAAGGATCTAAAGCGTGAATATTCCTCCCAGTTGGTAAAACACCAGCACCATCTCGCAACAAATCCCCACCAGGTGCAGGAGGAATAAACTCACCATTTAAACCCCGCAAAAGATTCGTCAACTCATCAGTTGACTGATTTAATAACCTTGTAATTTCCTTTCTTTCTTCTTCTCTTCCTTCTTCGCGTCCTTCTCTTCGAGACACTTCGTGAACGCGCCTTCGCGGTTCATTTTCTCCCCCAAAATAAGCATCCAAATAACCCGTTAACTCCTCCTGATTCGGCGCTTCACCTAAAACGTGTAAACCCGAAGAAAAAAGACGATTTTCGAGAACTTGTAGATATTCATACAACTTCACCAAATAATGATCAAAAGCATGACCACTAAACATCCTCACATTTTCCGGTGTGAATGGAATACCCAACCGTTTCGCATCATCAAAAGGACAATCTACCTCCAAACCAGTATCAACAATCTTCTTACAAATCCCTTCCTTTAACAGATAATTCTTTTCTGGATCTTCCCGATATTCAGCAATTAAATCTCGTAAATTTACTAATTCCTTATATAAACCAGCGCGTCCATAAGGCGGTACATTATGAGAAATCAACACACCATAACCACGACGTTTAGCTAAAATTGATTCTGAAGGATTATTTGCGGCATAGATATATAAATTAGGGAGATTTCCTAACAGAATATCAGACCAAGAATAACCAGTATTTCCTAAAGGTGAACCCGGCAACCATTCCACAGTTCCATGCATTCCAAAATGAACTACAGCATCAGCTTGAAAATCATTTTGTAACCATTTATAAAAAGCTGCATATTGAGGATGTGGGGTTAAATCTCTTTCAAACATTAACCGCATTGGATCGCCTTGAATTCCCAAAGGTGGCTGGACACCTATCCACACATTTCCTAATTGCACACCACCAATATTAAACTCATCACCATAAGTTTTTATGCCGCTACCTGTGAGGTATTTCCATTGTTTTTCAATGCGAGATGTAAACAGATAGCCTAACCATTTTTCTAATATTCTAGCATTGACTGTATTTGTTTGTTGTAGAGACGTTTCATGAAACGTCTCTATATTGAGGGGATTAATTTCATCTGCTTCTTTAATTTGGCGAATTAATTCTTCTCCATCTTCAGGAATATCACCAACTGTATAACCCTGTGCTTTCAGTGCGTTTAGTAATTTAATTAAACTGCGGGGAACGTTTAATAATGCAGCAGTTCCCACTGCACCATAGCCAGGAGGAAAACCATATAAAATAATGGCAATTTTCCGTTTGGAAATAGGTTTTTGTCGGAGGGAAACCCAGCTTTTGACTCTATTAGTTAATCGCTGTACTCGTTCAGGAACTAAATAAATTTGTTCACCAACTAATCCACCCAGGGGAATTGTATCAATTGCCCCATCTAATTCAGGTAAAGAATACAATACAACACTTTGCAAACCGCCGATACCTTGCCTTGTCCAAGAATAAATATCTTGAATTAATAAAGGTGCAGCGACGATATAAGGGACATTTTTAGCGGTGAGAATGCGTTTAGCAACTTCTATTTGTCTTCCTGCTTCCATTGAACCAGCGGGGCCACCAACTAAGGGAAAACCGATAGTAGAAACTACGGCATCAACTTTTACAGCTTCTGAGGAAAGGGAAGGGGTTTCAATATTACCTATTTGACGTTGTTGGGTTTCGTAGTCGCTTGTCATCCAATCTCTGACGGCTACGTGACCTTCTACACCGTTGATAAAGATTGGTAAGGGAGTTAAACCCGCTTTTTCAAAATAGCTTATCAGTTGGGGAATATAGGGCAGTTTGGTGATGACGTGCTTTCGGTAAAGTAGAATTCCAATAACTGAGGGCTTTTCTCTTTTCTGTTCCCTGTTCCCTGTTCCCTGCTCCCTTTTCCGATACCATTGTAAATACTCACGAGGTGATGTAAAAAACCCTTGATAGTCAGGATGTAATAACCCCATGTTGGGGGTTTCGATGGGTGGCGGTATATCTCCGACTTTTAAATCTAAGTATTTTTCCGCAATTATCCAAAATAGGGAAGCGACGTTTTCTGAACCGCCGGCGTTCCAGTAACCATAGATAATTAACCAGTTGCGTAAGTCTTGGACTTTTTGCACTGGCACGAATTTTAATAACTTGGGGCCAATTTTTAGGAAACTGATATAACCAGCAAGTTTGTCTTCTTCTTTACCGTTGCTGAATTTGTCAAGGATGAATTTAACGGGTTTGGGCATTCCTTTGGGTTTGTCACCGATCGCAAATGCACCGATTTTTGTTAAACTCATCAATTCTAGTGCTGACTCGAAAATGAGACGAATAGGGATGTTAGCGACACGCTCCCGCAACCACACAACTTGGTCATAATCGAACAGTAAACTGCCAAAGAACACATCTGCGTCTTTAAGTGCTGCTTCAACTTCCGTGCTATTGGTGGTAATATTGCGATCGCTAAATACTCGAATATCCAACTCTGGACACCGAGAATTAGCCAAAAAAGCCGCTTTCCGGTATAAGTCCGCGTTAAACGATTCAAACCCAGCAATCAAGACAATGCGTTTCATGCGCTTTTGCTACGAAATATTTCTTTACCTTGATCTTAAACATTGTTGGGGATTATTGGGGGGAATATCTACCTAGAGATTATAATCAGCAAGTCTGTTTCCCCATCTGTTGAAAATACAACAGCATACAGAATTTGTGCAATTTGGGATTTATAATCTGTTTGACAGTAGTTAATTTCTCCAAAAAAATCCTCAATTGGCATGGTTGGAAGTAAAAATGTATATTTAAAAATAGCAGCAGTTGAGAACTACTAAAAAGTAAATTGAGGATACACCCATGAAATTTGGAATTGATATGGGGCATAATTGCCCTCCTGATACTGGAGCCAGCGGCATTAAATTTGAAGATAATTTAACTGTAGAAATTGGTACTAAAGTTATAGCTAAGTTAAAAAGCTTAGGTCATGAAGCAATATCCTGTAACCCAAGTAGTGCTAGTACAGTAAGTCAATCTCTCGGCAGACGCTGTGATATTGCTAATAGAAATAAAGTTGATCTTTATGTTTCTATTCATTTTAATGCCTTTAATGGAAAAGCTAATGGTACAGAAATATTTGCTATTAGCGATGCTGGCAAAAAGACCGCCAAATCTGTATTGGATGAAATAATTAAGTTAGGCTTTTTTAATCGAGGTGTTAAAAGTGGGTCGCACCTGTATGTTCTCAGAAATACAAATATGTCGGCGATTCTCATAGAATGTTGCTTCATTGATTCCGCCAAAGATATGCAACTATATGATGGTGAAGCAATGGCCAGTGCGATCGTCAAAGGCTTAACTGGTAAAGTCGCATCTGCTCCTGTAAATATCATCAAAGATGAGGAAGACAACACAGATACTAGTATTCTCAAACTACAAAAAGCCTTAAATCAACTCAAAATAACTGATAAAAATGGTAAGCCTTTGGATGAAGATAACTCCATAGGACCAGCAACAGCCTCTGCTGTCGAAAAGTTTCAGAAGATTGCAGGGATTATCCCCACAGGAATGGCAAGCAAGACCACATGGGATGCCATAAATCAGATATTATCTAAACGACCCGTCGCCGGAACCAAAGCTACCGGAGCGATTGTTAGATACTTGCAATATCGTGTAGGTGCTGTACCTGATGGTATCTACGGGCCACAGACACAAGGAGCAATTAAGAAATTTCAACAGCAGAATGGTTTAACTGCTGATGGCATTGTCGGAGCAATGACTTGGCAGAAATTAATAGGTTAGATTGAGGAATTGCTGGGGACTGGGGACTGGGAAAGAACTCTTACCAATTCTCTATGAAGATGCGCCAAATTTAGATAGGAAACGAACCGCGTTCGCGAAGCGTCTCGAAGAGAAGGCGCGTTCGCGGTAGCGTTGCGAAGCAAAGGACGCGTTCGCGGTAGCGTTGCGTAGCAAAGAAAGAAATAAAAGCTCAAAAAATTTGGCGCAGGCTCAAAAAGAAATGGTATTACCAATTAACCTTTTCCCCATCACCCAGCTAAAATTCTGAAAACAGAGTGCATAAACCGAAAAAGGTCAACCTATAAGTCAGTGAAGGGGATGAAACCCCAGCAAAACAACGACTTCTTAGGAGTATGACCATGAAATTCCGTCACTTAACTAGCTCTTTGTTAACAGCTACCGCACTAATAACCACTACATTACCCGCTTTCGCCGGTCCCTTTGAAATCAAGCCTGCTGGTGTTTTTGCTCCCGCAGTTATCACCCCCGGAACATCTATAGGAAATGGAACTCCCAGCACCTCTACTCCTAGTAACCCAATTGGTACTAGTGAAGTTCAAGGATTAGGAGATCATCAATCTTGGGTAGATCCCAAAACTCTCGCCAAAGACCCCCGCGCCCTATGTAGTGATGTTGGCTTGGGTAACAATACCCGCAACAGTTCCACTAAACTTGCCCTAGCTACCTCTACCAGCACTCGTTCCAGTTCTGCTGGTAGCCATAATGATGGCGGTGGTGGTGGTGTCAGCTTCTTAGGTATTGGTGTTAGCGGTAGTGGTTCTAGTCAAGGTAGCACAAATAAGAGTGACTCCCGCGACCAACGCAACAACCGCACAGAAGAAAATAGCAGCAGTTCCTCAACAGTAGCTCAAGGCAAGAATTGTGATGCTTTTGTTAACTCTGCCGCTGCTAGAGATATGAACTTTGAAGACAACCTCACCCGTCGTTATGAAATCAAATCTGGTCGTCGGGGACAGCAAGTAAATCAACTGCTAGAGGATAAATAAGGTAATTGATCATTAGTAATTGGTGTTGGGTGATTGGGAAAACTGTTCTCCTATCACCCTATTTAGCTTGAGGAAAAATTCACCATGAAAAGCTCAAATCGAGGGATAACTATTACCCTCAGTACAATCTTATTCTTATCTATCACATCTGTTGTTCATGCTCAAACCCCTTCTCGGCATATTCGTGATTCGCAAATTCTCCCCTATTTGCTAGATAATCCCGATCAAAATTCATCGGTGCGAGTACGTTGTGTACCTACTCAGCGACGGGAAATAGATAGACGAAGACGCATTATTAGAGATAGTCTACTGCAACCAAATCCTCACACTGTCACCATAGAAATAGAAGGGAATTGTCGAGGTGTGAGAATAATTACCCCAGAAACTACAGATTTTTTAAATCCCTCTGACTTTAACGACGACTGGCTAATTCGTGAAGGTTCTGGTTGGAATTGGTTGCTACATAATCGTTATCGTTAATTTATACTTAGAGGTACGGTGTTCACAGGTAAGAATTCAGGAGTCAGGAGTCAGGAGTCAGGAGACGCTACGCAGACCTATGGCTTACGCCACGCTGCGCTATCGGTTCAGAATGCTTATGAAATGAAGAATAGAGAGAAGTGAGATTGTATCAAAATCATCAAAGTTGACTAAAAAAGCCTTTATTCTCCTGAACCGCAGGTCTGCGTAGCGTCTTCTGGATTCTCTATCCTGAATACTTACGTTTACAGTATTTCAGCGCAGACAATCCTCTTTTCTGATTTTTTCTCAGCTGACTGCATAAACTCATCACCCCAAACCTATTGATTGAGTGAAGGGTTAAAACCTCAAAAACACTCACACCACAGGAAAACGGTTATGAAAACACAAATGCTTTTGAGTCTTGCTTGTTCTTTATCTCTGTTGACTTCTCTCACAGTTCCAGCTAATGCTCAACCAGTTCCCTCCCAACCCCCAGTAGTCAGTCAAGAGATTACCATTCCCCAGGATACAGCAATTATTGTCTCTTTTCCTGCACCTGTCACTGTCGATGTAGGACAAAAAAAGGATTATCCGCTCACAGTTCCTTTATCTAGTCCAATTAAAGATGGTCAAGGTAATGTGATTGCACCAGAAAATACACCTGTTACTATTGTTCTCAAACCTGCTGAGGGAGGTGCTAAAATTGTGGCTCAGTCGTTGGTTATTAATGGACGCATTGTTGCCATTAAAGCATCTAGTCAAATAATTCCTGGTACTACTATTACCCATAAGCGAGCTAATGATAAAGCTGTGGAAAATGGTTCCATTTGGGGGAGAATTGGTGGTAGTACTTTAGGCTTTTTAGGACAAGGTGATCCAGAGCAATTTGACCGGGGGGCAATGTTAGGAAGCGCTGTAGGATTGGTTTCCGGCTTACGTTCTGCTGAAAATACCCGCATTGTCCAAATTGCCCAGAGCAGTGTTTTTGTGTTGTCTCTTGATGCTCCAATTAGCGTATCTATCCCTTAGTCAAGTTTATAGCAATTCTAAATCTTTGAATTACATTTGAATTACAAAGGTTGCAAAATTGTTAAATGGAATTTATTGCTAGTTTCAGCTTTCAGATATTGCTCTTGTAGTGGTTGCCATTGCTGCCACAATTGGTAACGATTTGCTGCTAATAATGTGGTTAAACCCCGTAGTTGACTGTTGAGTTCTGATTTGAAAATATCCGCCAGCCACTCATTTAAAACCACGCTATCTTGCATCATACCCAAACTTTCTTGGATATGTTTTACATCTGTAATCTTGTCCGTGAAAGATTCACCATATAAATCAGTAAATAACTCCATTTGGTAGCGAATACGTTTGGCTTGTTTTCGCAAACTATGCAGAGTTTCACCTTCAGTTTTCAGATGTTGTTCTAGTTGTTCCGGTGTCCAGTTAGTTTGAACTACAACTTCTGAATCTACAACTTCAGTACCAATCAGCCACCCTGGATGTAAGAAAAATCCACTCACTTCTGGTAATAATAAATCTGGTAGCACTTGCTGAATTTGCAAAGATGCTAATGGTTGATAACTAGGTTTTTCTAACCAATCCTGCAAGTCTTTTTTAAAATCTTTGTAAATTTCATCTTTGAATATTTTCTGAACATGAGAAACTTCTATTTCTCGCTGTTTATCTAAAGTAGAGAAAGCTATTTTTAGAGATTCTTGTTCTTTATGAAGCAAATGTGGTTTGTAATTGTTTTCCAGTATCTCTTTTAGCACGTCTAAATCTCGGAGCTTGCCCAGAATGCGGGCAATTTTACCAATATTTTTGTCGCTGACTGACTTAGGTAAATTTAAAGATAGCCCAAACCGACTAACGGCTGTGCGTAGACGACGCATTCCTACACGCATTTGGTGTAGTGCTTCTGGATCTTCATCTTTCTTGACTGATTTTTCCCACTTTACGGTTTTCTTAAAGTGTTTGTCAATTGCTTGGTACGCACAATCTCCTAGAGTTTTGATTGTTGTTGTGGTGTCTGGATTCATAATTAATTACAATTAACTATCTAACATATTTTTGCATGATAGCACTACTCAAAAATTAACATCTATCCTTTTATCGTCTTTTTAACAACATTTGATACTTGATAAAAATTGATATTTTATATCTACAGATACTTGATTATCAAGGATAAATGTGCATTATTTGCTAACTATTTCTTGTGTATTGAGATAATGTGATCTGCTGGATGTTCATCTCATAACTATCAAGTTAAATCAGGAGATTTGAGCAGTTTTAAAGATTAGTAGAGATAGCCTGTACCGGGCAGGTGGGAATACACTGTTCGCAGACAATGCAACGCGATCGCGTGAAGGTGAGTTTATAAGTCTCTGGGTTGAGGGATAGGGCTTCAGTTGGGCAAACCCCAGTACACAAACCACAGTCAACACATACATCTTCATCAATCACAATTTCACCTAAATTATGGGAAACACTGATATGTTGCGATCGCATCCACTCAATCGCTGCATCTAACTGATCAATATCCCCCAATAGTTCTACTACCAGTTTACCAATTTGATTAGGAGCAACTTGAGCGCGGATAATATTAGCAGCAACGTTAAAATCTTTTGCTAGTCGATAGGTGACAGGCATTTGAATAGCACGTTTAGGAAAGGTAAGGGTAACACGTTTTTTCATAGATAGGGAAATAAATAATAGGTTTTATTTCTGTTGTAACGCTGACAGGGCATATTAAAATAATTCATAATTCATAATTCGTAATTCGTAATTCGTAATTCGTAATTCGTAATAATGCCGACTGTCCCGCTAGGGATACGTAATTAAGTTTGGTAACGGAGATTTAGCGCCAAGTCGGAGTGCCGATTTCCGGTGATCTGAACTTTGTAAGAGAGACCTTGCTACAAAACTTGTTGCTTTTAGAAATGGGGGACTTAAACCTCCAGAATTAGTTAAACTTACCACAGAGAAGCAAATCAGGAAGACGTTACACTAGATAATGAAAATGCTTAATAAGTTGTAATAAATCAATTATGAATACAGATACACCTGTAAAGCCAGAATCTACTGTTGGCGGGCGCTTGAAAAACTTCATCATAGTCATTGTAGCGATCGCACTGAGTGCAGCGCTATTTTTAGGACTGCGAACCCAGACAAATTCAGTTTCTCTCACCCAATTAGACCAAGCATCCACACCCTTAGAGGTAGCAGTTAGCAATAATAAACCCAGTCTAGTAGAATTCTATGCTGATTGGTGTACTGTCTGCCAAAAAATGGCTCCAGATATGGCTCAACTCAAACAGCAGTATGCTGACAAGCTGAATTTTGTCATGCTGAATGTAGATAATACCAAATGGTTGCCAGAAATGCTTAAATATCGGGTAGATGGCATTCCCCATTTTGTGTTTTTGGGCAAGCAAGGAGAAGGTATAGCTGAAACAATTGGCGATATACCCCGTTCCGTCATGTCCAGCAATTTAGAAGCTTTAGTAGCTGGTTCTGCCCTTCCTTATGCCCAAGCCAGCGGACAGGTTTCCAAATTCTCAGCCCCAGTATCAGCAGAAAGTAGTCAAGATGATCCCCGTAGTCATGGTAGCCAGGTTGTAAATTAATTCGTACATAATTCGTAATTCGTAATTCGTAATTCGTAATAATGCCTCCGGCAGGCTACCGCCAACGTAATTCGTAATTTTGTAATGGGTAATGAGTAATTAATTGCTCATTACCTAATTTTTATCTTCCAAAACACCGCTGCGAATCATCAGTTTTGGCCAGATTAACAAAAAGAAACCCATCCAAATTAATAAAGGAATAGCAACAAGAATTGTTAGCCAGATAATTTTAAATATTAACCAGCTACCGCTAATTAATGTTACACCTGTGAGAACTATTGACCAAGGCTGACACCACCAAGGTTTATAATTCCAAGGACTTATAAGCTTTTGTTCAGACATTGTTTGTACTTAAAAAAAGTTTGTTATCAAAAAAACCAAATGCAAGGAGTAGAAATAAAAGGAAAACCATTGGTAGTAGAAATTTAATCTACTACAACCTGATCACATTTAGCGTCCATCAGGGTTCCATTTTTCCAAAGCTATGTATTCATTCTCCACCAAATCCAAAGGCTCAATCACATTACCAGAACTGGATACACGAAACCAATAAACTGGATGAGTAATTTTATCTGGGTGATTCTCAAACACTCTAACTACATAGAAAGACGCATTGACAGTAGGAGAACTATCAACAACCGCTGCAACACGGATGCTCCCTTTAGAAAGGTTTTCAATTTCTCGTGCTTTGCGTTGCACTTGTGGGAGATTCCAGACTAAATTGTAGGCTTTTGTTGCATCTATTGTTTTGGTAGCTTTATTTGTTTTAGCCACAGTTGGTAAATAAGCCAATCTCTTATGAGTCTGGTTTTCCTGATGATGGTTAATGCTGACAATGCTTGAATATCCTCCTACAACTCCTAGAATGAATGACGCAATTAGAGGGTAATAGTTGAATTGTTTATTGATGCTACGCCTAAGCATAGTGATGCACCTCCGTAATCATTTAACTTTTATCCCTGTGTAACTAGGATACCAGGGGTTAGACCCCCTATGTCCAGTCTTGACAAGAGTGTAGATGTTGTTGTACTGAGATGGGTTAGATTTGGCGAAAATTTTTGTAACCGGCTTAAGCCAAAAACCCGGATAGACAATAGCGATCCCCACCTCTTACTATCCTAGTGATGATTGATGATTTTCGCTTGAGTTTGCTTCGTGCAATCTGAATTTTCTTGACTGAAATGGGCATCATAATAAGAAAGTGCCATTTTTTTGTCAGCATTCAGCCGTGAGCCGTCAGCTAACGCCTAACGTTAGGAAGCACCAACAGCAAATGAGCAAATCATGATCAGGAACAAAATTATTTACGGGTATGCCTTGGTATTGGGTATTGCTCTCACAGGTAGCGTCTCAGGTTTGATGGTCGGCAATTACTACCAACAAAAAGCGTTGCATGATCGCCAGAATGCTGCTAAAAAACTCAAATTTTTGAGTAATTTGCAACTTCGGATTTTGTATAATCGACCCGCCAAGCAGTTATCTCCCTATATCGGAGATGCCCAAGGATTTCGACGTGAAAGTGCTAAATTTTTGCAGCAGATTCAACAAATTCAAAAACTCCTGGCAACTCAACATACATCACAGCAAGGGAGTAATGTTACAGATTTGCAGTCTTTACTTGATCAGTATGAAGTTAAGGTAGCAATCTTTTTGGAACAAGCCAAAAATGTGGTTCAACAAGTGGATAAACTGACGACTTCCCCAGCAGACAAAGAAAAAGCGCGAAAATTAATCGTGCAGTTGGTTCAAAGTCCAGAATTCATTACCTTTATTGAACTTCCAGACCAAATTCAGGGATTTTATAATTTGGCTGAAAAACAAGAACAAGCCGCCGAAGTTGCTCTGTCTAAGGCGGAAACGTTGCGAACTAAAATTATTGTGACAGGGCTAATGCTGTCTATCATCATCGCTATTGTTCTGACTATTTATACCAGCAACGCTATTGCCGCTCCTATTCAAACTGTTACCAATATTGCCCAACAGGTTACAAAAGAATCAAACTTTGACCTGCAAGCACCCATTACTAGTAATGATGAAGTAGGGATATTAGCTAATACGATGAATCAACTGATTCAACAGGTCAAGCAACTCCTCCAAAAACTAAATCAGAAAAATGTCGATCTTCAGCAAGCTTTAAAAACCCTAAATCAACAACAGAGTGAACTGATTCAATATGAGAAAATGTCTAGTTTGGGGCAGTTAGTCGCGGGGGTGGCTCATGAAATTAACAACCCGGTCAACTTCATTCATGGCAACCTATTACATATGGAGAACTGTACTCAAGATTTGCTCAACTTTATTCAATTGTTCCAGAAGTACTATCCCCATCCTGTTCCAGAAATTGAAAGAGAAGCAGAGGAAATTGACTTAGAATTTTTGCAGGAAGATTTTCCCAAGATGTTGGCTTCTATGAAAGTAGGGACTGAACGAATTCGTCAAATTGTACTGTCTTTAAGGAATTTTTCGCGCCTAGACGAAGCCGAGCTAAAACTGGTGGATATTCATGAGGGCATCGACAGCACTCTGATGATTCTGCAACATCGGCTCAAAGCTCAAGGGGAACGACCCCAAATCAAGGTGAGCAAAGATTATAGTCATCTACCTTTAGTAGAATGCTACGTGGGACAACTTAATCAGGTGTTTATGAATATTCTCGCTAATGCCATTGATGCACTGGAAGTTAGTCATCAAAATCAGATTATGATTCGGACTGAGTTGGTGGATGAAGACTGGGTGAAAATTGCGATCGCAGACAATGGTTCTGGCATTTCTGAAACAATTCAACAGCGCATCTTCGACCCGTTCTTTACCACAAAACCTATAGGTAAAGGAACAGGTATGGGAATGTCTATTAGCTATCAAATTATTACAGAAAGGCATGGTGGCAAACTAGAGTTATTTTCCACTGTTGGTAAAGGAACTGAGTTTGTAATTCAGATTCCTATCCGGCAGGAAATTCGTAAAGTTGTTTAGCTTTCCACAATTTCCCGCACTAAAGCCGCTAACTTATCAGCACTATCGGGGGATGCGATCGCTTTTGCCCTCTCTCCCATCTTCCCTAACTCTGTCGGTGACTGCAATAACTCCAAAACTCGTTTTTGTAATATCTCCGGTGTCAACTCTGACTGTTTAAAGGTTAAAGCTGCACCAACATCCGTAAAAACCGCAGCATTATAAGATTGATGATCTTCTGCTGCAAAGGGATAAGGTATCAAAATTGCTGGTGTACCACAGACTGCTAATTCTGTTAAACTCCCTGCACCAGAGCGACTAATAGCTAAATTAGCACGGCGCAATAAGGGAGCCATATTGTCATAAAAAGGTAACTCTATATACTGGGGATGTTGCAGAGTTGCCGCTTCTGGATCTTGATCACCTGTTAAGTGGACTACATAAGCCCCAGCCTCAAACCAAGCTTGAGCCGACTGACGCACCAATTTATTCACAGCTACCGCACCCTGACTACCGCCAAAAACGACAATTAGAGGTACACCGTCAGGGATTGGTAAATCTAGAGTATTATCTATTTCCTCTTCTAGGAATTGAGAACGAACAGGAGTACCCACACAGACATTTTGGGAACGGGGTAAATACTTTGTAGCAACATCAAATCCCACCGCTACTGCACTACACCAAGGGCCAAAAAAGCGAGTGACTTTACCCGGTAAAGCGTTAGATTCATGGAAAACGACGGGTAAACCCAAAGAACGAGCCGCAATTACCGCAGGGCCAGCAATATAACCACCTGTGGTAAACAATCCTTGAAAATTACCCTGTTTGAGAATGCGTCTGACTTGGAGAATTGAACTGAGAAGCTTAACCAAAATTCGCAGTGAGGAAAAGCCAAAACCTTGCTGAAACCCTTCAACTGCGATCGTATTCAAAGGATATTGGTCTGGGACAAGCTGAGTTTCTAGTCGGTTGGGTACACCCAGCCATTCAATATCATAGTTTGGCAGTTTTTGTGCCAGTGCGATCGCTGGAAACAAATGTCCACCAGTCCCACTAGCAGCTATTAATAATTTTATGGGTGCGTTTGCCATTCAAGCCATACCATTTAGCGCCTAGCTTAACTAAGATAAAACAAATTCCTTACATTCTCTAATCAAATCAGTAAACTATTACTAATGACTAACTATATTGCCTTATTAATGAAACGCAACAAAAAAGTTCCTAGCAGCATTTCTCTGCTTTCGTTCCTACTAACACTGGGTTTCAGCAGTACTGGGCAATTTGCTCAAGCGGCTACACCCGATAATGCACCCGCATCACTGAAAAACCTGTTGACACAAATTGATACAGCGGCTAGTCGGGGTGATATTAAAGGAGTAATGCAATTTTACAGCCCTAATTTCACTCATGGCGATGGTTTAAACCGCCAAACGATGGAACAAGCCTTAACATCTTTCTGGAAGCGGTATCCCCAATTACGCTACAGCACACGTCTGCAATCTTGGAAATCTGAAGGCAATAGCATCATTGCAGAAACTGTCACCAACATCACAGGTTTACCCTCTTCTAATAGTAGTAATTTAGCTCTCAACGCTACGATTACTTCACGTCAGCGTCTTACTGGTACAAAAATCCTGCGCCAAGACATTTTATCAGAACGCACTCAATTGACCTCTGGTAGCAAACCACCCCAAATAGAAATTAATCTACCACAACAGGTAAAAGTTGGACAGCAATATAACTTTGATGCTATTGTCCAAGAACCATTGGGTAATAATTTTCTCCTCGGAAGTGCGCTAGAAGAAACTATCCAACCAAACAAATATCTCAACCCCACAGCTATAAATTTAGAATTACTGAGCGCTGGTGGACTGTTTAAAATCGGACGCGCACCATCTACTCCCGGTAATCAATGGATTTCGGCAGTAATTCTGCGTAATGATGGCATGACAATGATTACTCAGCGTTTACAAGTAGTGAAAAAGTAATAACTTAGTCAGTGGTAATATATAGCAGGTGACAGGTGACAGGTGACAGGTGACAGTCTGAAGAGTCTTTTGGTGTCTAGGTTTTATAATCAGTTGGTGTCCTAACCGCCCTGTCCGTTGCTATAACTACCACTGATTGATATAGAAGGGAATAGGGAATAGGGAAAAGTTGATTATGGGTAATTAGCTAGACATAATGTTATTGATTAATACATAACAATATCCTGTAAGTAGCAGATGGAACCCTTAACTGCTGGTGCGATTCCTACGGAGCGCTTCGCTATCGCATTTTTAGCCCTCTTGGGAGAGAAAACCTTAGAAAAAACTGTTGAAATCTCCATTGGAAAAGCATTTGATTATGTGTTGAAACTGCTAAAACGCAAATCACCGGAAACAGCCGCAGATATAGAAGCAGCCGCAGCAGATGAAGAAATTAAAGTCGCTTTGGAAGACTTAGCTGCTAACGCAAAGACAGCCAACCCTGAATTAGAAAAAGCTATTCAAGAACTTATAGAGATTGTTAAAACTCAATGCCAAACAACCCCAGTTGAAAATTGGCAAGGGATAAATACCAAAGGCGGAACAGTTAACATTAGTAGTCCTCAATTCAACTTTGGGCAAAAATAACCTCTCCCTAACCCTCTCCTCTTAGGAGAGGGGAAAGGAAAAGCTTTTATTATTGGAGAGGCTTTGAAATTTACTCCCTTTCCCTTGTAGGGAAGGGGCTGGGGGTTAGGTTTTTCTTGGACTCAACTGCAAGCCGCTACACTGATAAAAACTCAAATGAACTCAGAAAACTGGCAAGGAATCAACACCAAAGGCGGAAATGTCAACATTAACAACCCTAAATTCTATAATTCCTCACCTTCCCCCATTCAACCAGTCAAAAACTTCCCCTATCGAGACAACCCCAACTTTGTCGGACGGGAAGCACAGCTAAAAGAAATACACCAACAATTACACCAATCGGAAATCGTCGCCATTACAGCTGTTGCGGGTATGAGTGGAGTGGGGAAAACCGAGTTAGCCAGCCGCTACAGCCACAAACATGAATCAGAATACCCTGGTGGTATTTGTTGGTTAGACGCAAGAGGGGAAAATCTCGCTGCTGCTGTTGTCCAATTTGCTCAACTTGATCTGAAATTGGAAGTTCCCCAAAAAGACTTTCAAGGAAAACCATTAAATCTGACTCAACAGGTAGTTTGGTGCTGGCAAAACTGGCAACCACCAGAGGGATTAGTGCTGGTAATTTTAGATGATGTAACAGATTTAGCGCACTGTCGAGACTTTTTCCCCACCTCAAACCGCTTTCGTGTCCTCATCACCACCAGATTACGCCACCTCGACACCAATATTCGAGAAATACCTTTAGATGTGCTGTCACCAGAGGAAGCATTGCAACTGCTGACAGTTTTAGAACCCAAGCGGGTACAACGTGAACCGGAAACAGCCCAGGAGTTGTGTAAATGGTTGGGATATTTACCTTTGGGGATAGATTTAGTGGGGCGGTATTTAGTGAAAAAACCTCCACAATGGACATTAGCCAAGATGTTAGAACGGCTAAAAACCCAGAGTATTGAAGATGAAGCCCTCAACCCCCAACTTTACCAAACCCTAAGTACAGCCCAGCGTGGAGTAAAAGCCGCTTTTGAGTTAAGTTGGCAAGAACTAGAACCCCAAACCCAACAAATCGCCGAATTTTTAAGCTTATTTGCCCCTTCTATGTTTGCTTGGGAGTGGGTAGAAGTTGCGGCTAGTGAGTTAAATTGGCATTCTGTGGATGTGGAAACAGCCAACCAGCAACTTTATGAGTGTCATTTAATCCAATGGGTAGAAGATAGGGAAGATGGGTTTAAGATTCACCTTTTAATTAGGGAGTTTTTAAAGGCGAAACTCAAGGTATCATCACAAGCACAGGAAGTAAAACGAGTTTTTGTAGATATTTTTGCAGCAATTAGTAAGCAAATCTCTGAAATAGCAACTTTAGAGTTAATTAAATCAGTCCAAGATGCTATTCCGCATTTAGAAGAAGTAGCAGAAAATTTGCTTGACGCAGTGAGAGAGGACAATTTGTATTATGTTTTTTCTGGTTTAGGAGGATTTTATAATGCACAAGGTTTATATGGACAGGCAGAAATTTGGTGTAAACAATGTGTATTAGTCATAAAATCCCGTTTAGGAGAAGAAAACCTCCATGTAGCTGATTGCCTTAACAATCTAGGATTACTCTACCGTTCTCAAGGGCGGTATGAAGAAGCTGAATACTTTTATCTGGAAGCGTTAGAAATCGCTGAACATAAGTTAGGCGCAGATCATCCTAATACAATAATTTACCATGAAAATCTCCAATCATTGCGCGATAACCTCAATACCTCATAAACTAACTTAACCTCCATCACCTTCGCGCTCTCCCTCTCTGTGCCTCTGCGCCTCTGCGTGATACAAAAAACATATACAACAACACTATTGAAAATGCTCTCTCTAGAAAACCAAATCGTCTTAATCACCGGTGCAAGTAGTGGAATTGGTGCAGCTTGCGCTAAAATTTTCGCTCAGGCTGGTGCAAAACTGATATTAGCCGCTCGACGGTACGATCGCTTGCAAGAATTTGCTAAAACCTTAAATTTACCAGCTGACAAAATCTATTTATTGCAACTTGATGTGTGCGATCGCACTGCCGTCGAATCCACCATCTCTAATTTACCCCCAGATTGGTCAAATATTGACATCTTAATCAACAACGCCGGATTAAGTCGCGGATTAGATAAACTCCATGAAGGCGATATCCAAGACTGGGAAGAAATGATTGATACTAATATCAAAGGTTTGCTTTACCTCACCCGCTACGTAGTTCCCGGTATGGTTGCCCGTAATCGTGGTCATGTAATTAACCTTGGTTCCATTGCCGGACATCAAACTTACCCCGGTGGTAACGTCTATTGTGGAACCAAAGCCGCAGTTAAAGCCATTTCTGAAGGTTTGAAACAAGATTTATTAGGAACTCCCATCCGTGTAACATCTGTTGACCCTGGGATGGTGGAAACAGAATTTAGTGAAGTCCGTTTTCATGGTGATACAGAACGCGCCAAAAAAGTTTATCAGGGACTTACTCCCCTTACCCCCGATGATGTAGCTGATGTCATATTTTTCTGTGCCACGCGATCGCCTCACGTTAATATTAACGAAGTCATTCTCATGCCCGTTGACCAAGCTAGTGCAACCTTAGTTAACCGACGCATTTAAAAAACCTAATTGGGCAAATCCCTGCTAAAAATTAAGAGTTCCTGCACATTCCCAACCATCTTAAAATGTCCCAAGAATTTCCTATCGGTAGTAAAGTCCGTGTCGTAGAACTACCACCCTACGTCAAAACCGCTGACCCCATGCCCATGCTACGCCCTCCTAACGTAATTAGCATTGGCGAGGAAGGTATAGTCCTTGACCGTCGTCCCGGAGGATACTGGGGCGTGCGTTTTGGACAGGGAGCCTTTCTCATAGAGAGCCAATACATTGAAAGCACTGAAAAACTTCCTGAATCTCAACCCGAATCAGAATAGCAGCCACCAAGAATGATAACTTAACATAAGTTATTATTCAGGTTTACACAATGATTTCCCGCCGCACTTTTATCAGCATCTTATTTGCCACTTGTTTGTCCCTGATTAGTTGGTTAAACTTCACCCCCACTGCTCATGCTTTAGGTGGTAAACTACCGACAATTAACCAACCAGCACCAGAGTTTACATTACCCACCAATACAGGAGAGGGCAAAATTTCCCTCTCTGACTTGCGTGGTAAATGGGTAGTTCTGTATTTTTATCCCAAAGATTTCACATCTGGCTGCACAATCGAAGCACGTCGTTTTCAGCAAGATTTGCCCAAATACATAGAAAAAAATGCGGAAATTATCGGTGTTAGTGCAGATGACATTGATTCCCACGCCGAATTTTGTGACTCAGAAGGGTTAAAATTCCCTTTATTAGCTGATACTAACGGCGCAGTCAGTAAAACTTACGGTTCTTGGATAGGCTATGTATCTATGCGCCACAGTTTTATCATTGATCCTCAGGGTGTTCTCCGTGATACTTTTGTTAAAGTCAACCCAAATATTCACAGTGCAGAAGTTTTAGCGCGACTGGAAAAACTACAGTCAGCCGCTTCTTAATTCAAATTTCAAAAAGTTAAAACACAGAGGGATTAAAAGTTAGTTGAATTTACAGCAGAATTCAGGAGTCAGGAGTCAGGAGACGCTTCGCAGACCTTCGGTTCAGGAGTCAGGAGTAAAACTGGCTTTGTGTATAGGTTTCAATTTAGATTTTGTACTTCCTAACTACGCAACCTGCTGTATCAACATTTCTCTCCTCTGTATTCTCTATTTGTTCTCTATTTACCCTGAAGTG
Source organism: Anabaena catenula FACHB-362 (assembly GCF_014698735.1). Lineage (GTDB taxonomy): Bacteria > Cyanobacteriota > Cyanobacteriia > Cyanobacteriales > Nostocaceae > Anabaena > Anabaena variabilis_A. Next base: position 56,671 of record NZ_JACJTQ010000003.1, on the reverse strand, counting down.
ATCACCTCTTTTTTATGAATAATTGATAATTCTTCATTCTCTCCGCGTCCCCTTGTCACCGTGTCACCGCGTCCCCCTATCCCCAACTCCCCATTCAGGTAATATTTCCAATGAATCAAGATCCTTTTATAGTTCCACCAGGTACAAAGATTTCTTTAAAAAATGACTATAACCCAAGTTATCAAACATCCTCTGAAGAAAAAGTCGATGCCAACATAAAATTAACAGCAGGTATTCAACAATTAGCTAATTATCAAGATATTCTTTATGCTCAAAACACCTATGCCTTGCTGATTATTTTTCAAGCAATGGATGCTGCTGGTAAAGATAGCACCATTAAACACGTAATGTCTGGTATTAATCCCCAAGGATGTCAGGTTTTTAGTTTCAAAGCACCAAGTGCAGAAGAATTAGACCATGATTATTTATGGCGAACAATGAAGGCTTTACCAGAACGGGGACGAATTGGGATATTTAACCGTTCATACTATGAAGAAGTACTAGTAGTGCGCGTACATCGAGAAATTCTAGAAAAACAACAACTTCACTGTATTCCTCAAGGTAAACATATATGGCAACAGCGTTTTGAGGAAATTAATAATTTTGAAAAATATTTAGTAAATAATGGAATTATTGTTCTCAAATTTTTTCTTAATGTCTCAAAAAAAGAACAGAAAAAACGATTTCTAGATAGAATTCAATCACCAGAAAAGCATTGGAAATTCTCAGCTAGTGATGTAAAAGAACGTGCTTTTTGGGATGATTATATGCTCGCTTATGAAGAAGTTTTTAATCACACTAGCACTGAATTTGCACCTTGGTATATTATTCCTGCTGATCGTAAATGGTTTACAAGGTTGATAGTTGCTGATATTATCTGTAAAAAATTACAAGAATTAAATTTACAATATCCAACTCTTAGTGAAGAGCATAAACAGCGACTTTTGGAAGCTAAGAAAATGTTGGAAAGCGAAGATTAACTTACGGTAGGTTTCGTTGCTTGTAGATGAGAGTGCGATAGCGCAACTGCTGAACCGTTAGGTCTGGGAATCGTCTTGGCTGAATACTTAATCCATTATATAATGTAATCATCATCCTATCGAGTCAGGAGAAATTATTATGCTGACTACTGATACTAACAAAACATTATATGAACAAGATTTTTACTTATGGATACAAACCACGGTTAAACTATTGCAGGAAGGTAAACTAGAACAATTAGATATTGATAATTTGATTGAAGAAATCGACAGTATGGGGCGGAGTGAAAAGAAAGAATTAAAAACTCGCTTAATAGTCTTAATTGAACATTTATTAAAACTGCAATATTGGACAGAAGAGAAAGATGATAATGCCAGAGGTTGGCGCAATACGGTTGTTGAGCAAAGACGACAAATAGCTTATACCCTGGCAGATAGTCCCAGTTTGAAATCTGTCTTGAATGATGTATTTATAGACTGTTATACAGATGCTAGAAATGATACCCTCAGAAAATATCAACTTGACTCAGAATTATTCCCCGAAGAGTCACCCTTCTCTTTAGTTGATATTCTCAATGCAGATTTTATACCCTAACTTTAAAGCCCTCACTTTTTATAAATCAAAAACGCCGATCCAATTGGCCCAAAGTTTTCCAAATAGATTTTCTTGTTGTAATACAATCCCGGAGACATTCCTCCATCAAATAAAATCCCTTCTTGAATTCTCCCTAAACAGTTATTTCTAGCAATTCCTTCTAATACATCATCAAACTGACTGGGTAGCAACTCTTTATTATTTGCAGAAATTTCCAGACTAGAATTAGCTTTTGCATCATTGACTAACAGAATTACATAACCTTTACTTGTAATCGCAGCCATAGAGCGATTAGTTGCACCTTTACAAGCAAATTCTCCCAAGGCTTTACAAATATCTTTAAACTTACCTTGACTATAAAATCTACCATTACCACCCACTAAATTGTAATTAAGAGAATTCGCTCCTCTTCTCCCAGTATCAATAGTAGCTCTACGTTCCCTTGGGTTTCCACCTGATATCCCAAAGGAAGAACGTTTATTTTTAAACGCACCTGAATACTCTACCCCACGAGAAATATTTAAACCTTGGGGTTTATTCACAGTATCTATATAGTCAGCATTAATAGCTGCAATTGGTGATTTACCATTTAATTTAGAGTTTTCATCCGCAATCAATTGACCAAACTGTTTGGGTATGAATTCTTTGCGAAAGTTGCCTCTACTATCTTTAGCATATATTTTATGAGCTAAACCCACATTAACTTTAAAATCTAGTTCTGCTGATTTAGGATTAAAAAGAATCACATGATTGATACCTTTACTGTATCTTTCACCTTGATTATTAGTCTTCAAAAATTCAATACTAAACTGAGAATTATTACCAGGACACTGAGCAGATGGTTTTGGTGCTGAATTAGCTGCCATATCCTGACAACCTAATAATAAACCGGCGCTAATTATTGGAATAGATATCAAAAATAATTTATTTGCGTTCATCTGTGTTTATCTGCGGTTATGATCACATAAAAAAACCGCTACAGAATTACTATAGCGGGGATTATTACTGGATCTAACAAATCAATCATTGAATTTCTTGCCTGATCATCCTCTGCAATATTTTATCTGCTAACTGTCCGATACAAAACAAATCACAGTAAATGAATTCACAATCCGCTTTAATCTTTTTGCCTCAGTAATTGCTCTAAAATCCTCTCCAGCCTCTCTATAGCAGCATTTGTTGATTGTTGGCTATCTCGTAATTCGAGAACTACATTATTTACTACAGCATTACGCGCTTTGGTTGTATCCACAAAATCATCAATTTTGTGGCTTAAGCGGTCAAACTGCTCATCTACTTTGACAATAAAGTTGTCAACTTTTTCACCCATGACTTGAACTTTTTCACCCATGACTTGAACTGTTACGGATAACCCGTCAAGCTGTCTTTGGGTGATATCTTGCCTTTCTGATAGCCTGTCAATGCGATTATTGGCTGATTCAGCATAGGAAGCGGCTGATATCAAAAGCTGTTTGACAGTCTCAAACTCATCATCTAACTGCTGTAGGTGTGAGTCGATGTTGGTTAGACGGGTGTTGGTGTCTACTGGCTGTGGGTTGGTCATGCCGATTTTTGCTGGCTGTGCGTGCGGCTAACTGGCTTTCTGGTCTTGAGGTTTGTAGCTCTGAATTGCTCGTGTAATCATCCGTTCTACAAGATTGGATAATGTACGATCTTCAGCATTTGCAATACTTTCTAACTCTTCTCGTAGTTCATGTGAGCAAGTAAATGTAATTTTTGCCTTTTTAGTTTGACCCATAGCTTCAGAAAGTATAGATACCTTAAGGTTACATTCTCGCTCAGTCAAAAACCAAATATTTTAGAAGCTCTTAGAAGCTATAGATAACTTCAGAAGTTATAGATAATATAACAACAGATAAGCCAATCAGACAAGTATCTGTCAGCGATCGCTCACTAATCCCCTCATAAATATTGGTGTCAACAGCTGTTGCGGCTCGCAAAGCAGGTTTTTAAGTACATATCATGAAAAAAACCGCTACAGGATGACTATAGCGGGGATTATTAAAAATTGCAGTTATGGCGTAATGTAAAATTCAATGTGAAATCCAAAAATTACGAAAGCCATTCCAGAACAGCTTCTTCTTTGGTATTGGTATTGCGAGAAGGTGTTTCACGCTCAAACTTCATGTGAATTGAACGGCTTTGTTCACCATCAGCAGCAACAGCTAAAATTGGGTAATCAATTAAACCATCTTGGAAGGACATTTGGAAACGGAATGTACCATCTGGATTGAGTTTAATGGGACGACCACCAATAGTTACATTCGCATCTGGTTCAGTTGCACCGTATACAATCAATTCAGCGTCAGCAATTAACCAGAACTGACGAGGACGTACAGGTACTGCGGAAGCAGAGAAACCAACACCAGACATACCTACACCGGACATGGTTAAACCAGATACGGTAGGAACTGCCCACATACCCACACCAGATGGGAAAACATAGGAACTGATAGCTTGTTCTGGACGTACAGAACCGGCTACGTGTTGCATGGAACCGAATATAGAACCGGCTACCCGTTGTGCTTCGGCAGATTCTGCTAAACCAAAGATTTGGTCATAAATGGGGTTGCCATTTGCAGTTCCAGGAGCAGCAGTAGCGGCAATTTTCTTCGCGGGGGGAACCAATTCATACTTCGTCTTACCACGCAAGTCTTCTTCAAAGTCTACGGTGATGAAGACATCTTCAATCCAGTCGGAAGGATAGACGGGAGGAATGTGAACTCTTGCAGAACGAGCTAATACCAACCAACGACCATCTGCGGTACGATAACCGATATCGATAACATAATCGCGATCGCTCACCGGAATTGGTAAATACCATTCTCTTGCTAGTTCATCAGCAGGATATTCCTGAATACTGTGGGGGCTTTGATGTTCGATATTAATATCAGTAACATCATAAATCCGCAGTGCTAGGGTCTGTCCGCCTTGACGACGAAGTTCTTCTTTGTGATCATTGGGAATATCCCAGTATGTGTAAGCCCATTGAGGATCACGAGGTAATAAAACAATGCGGCTTTCACCATAACCTGCTGGTAAATCGGCAAGTGCCTCATCCACATCAGCTAGAGAGCCACCAGTACGATCTTCCTGACCTAATTCAAACTTTGCTGCTTCCACGGTTTCCTGTGCCTCCAGTGAACGAGATGGACTAAGCGAAACTTTGTTGCGCTGGATTTCTTGAATCGATGCCAGCAATTGAGATTTACGCATTCGGCTATAGCGAGAAACACCGAATTCACTTGCAACTTTACGAAGTTGCCGTAATGTCATCTCCTCTAGCGGGGGGCGTTCTTTTGCCATTAATTTGGCCTCCAGTAGTTTTAAAGGTAAATGATTTCCCCGGGTTATAGAATGGTTATTAAAATGTCACCTATCCCAGATGAATTTCTTATTCCTGACTTCTGGTTTTGCCCAGTTTATAAGTGTTTTAGTTTGTTTTTAAATTGAGATTTACAAACTTTTGATTCCTCGTCCTGCCATCATTAGCATTTCTTCGGGATCAGCGGTTTGCTTTCGTTAAATAGATATTAACCGGTAATCATGCCTAGTGAGCAAGGGGTCTAAAGACGGTTTTTGGTCTGTTTGACGTATTTATTAGCCATTCGGGGATCACTATGTCAGGAAACTCTGACATAAAGAGTTTTAGATGGGGTATTTATATCAAGATTCCATGACATTTGAGTTTTTAGCCCTGAGATTCCCGATTTTTCAAAGAAGTCGAGAATCTGATTGATTAATTGATACTCATACACTGCTGCTGTAATTTTGCCGATAATAGTCTTGATATTCCTCAGACAGCAGCGGTTTCCACCAATCATGATTTTCGAGATACCATTGCACTGTGAGGCGTAAACCCTCGGTAATTGTCACAGAAGGACTCCAACCAAGCTCAGTTTTCAACTTATGAGCATTAATTGCATATCGTCGGTCATGTCCGGGTCTATCTTTGACAAAAGTAATCAATTTTTCTGATGGACGCACTGGTAAATCAGGTGCTAACTCGTCCATAATTTGGCATAAAGTTTTTACCAGACTGATATTTTCTACTTCATTATTACCGCCAATATTGTAATTCTTCCCCGGTTTTCCTTGATGAATTATCACATCTAAAGCATGACAATGATCATCAACATAAAGCCAATCTCGGACATTTTTACCATCTCCATAAACTGGTAATGGCTTACCCATTAAAATATTGATGCACATTAAGGGAATCAGCTTTTCTGGAAATTGAAAAGCCCCATAATTATTAGAGCAATTGGTGATAATTGCAGGTAATTTATAAGTATGGTAATAAGCACGAACTAAGTGATCACTTCCAGCTTTTGAAGCTGAATAAGGACTATTAGGAGCATAAGCTGTAGTTTCCGAGAAAGCCGGTTCATTTGGGGATAAACTACCATAGACTTCATCAGTAGAAACATGAAGAAAAAGATAATTATCTGGTTTTGCTTTTGTTTCCCAATGTTGACGGAAGGATTCTAAAAGGGTAAAAGTTCCCACTACATTAGTTTGTACAAAAGCCCCAGGAGCAAGAATTGAACGATCTACATGAGATTCAGCAGCAAAATGAGCTATTGTATCAATATTTTCTTCTACTAGAATTTTATCAACAATAGAACCATCGCATATATCTCCCTGGACAAATCGAAAATTCTCGTGTTCCTGAACTAACTCCAAGTTGAGGAGATTTCCAGCATAAGTTAGAGCATCCAAAACAACCACGCGGTCATTTGGATAAACCCGACACCAGTGATGTACAAAATTCGCACCAATAAACCCCGCACCCCCAGTCACTAGTAAACGACGACTCATAGAAATAGAAATTTTAGATTTTGGATTTTGGATTAGATTTTGGATTAGATTTTGGATTTTGGATTTTATATATATTGGTTGAATTATTTTTGAAAAAATTTCTTTTTCACTTTACTATATACTCTTTGGATAAATAGTTTTGTTAAACGCAATCTTGTTAAATTTTGAATCTTTGTTGAGTAATGGCTTTTGTTGTCAAAAAACTCATTTATTTCCACCAAAATTACTGTAAATCGCTGAATAATATTCTCAGCCCGGTACTCTGATAAAACCTCTGTTGATAACGTTAAAGAAACTGGAGATGTTAAAGATTTTAAAATTCTTTTTACATCATATTCTAAAGAATAGCCAGCAATTTTATAGCAATTAAATCCAGGATCTAAGTAATCAGAAAGTCCACCGTTAACACTAGAAAAAACTTGACAACCACAAGCGAGGGCTTCCATTGGTTGTAAACCAAAACCTTCACTAACGCCTTGTTGCGCCCAATATTCAGCGGAGTCGTAAAGATAAATTTTCGCTCGGTTGAATAATCCCGGTAAATCTTCGATATAAGAGTCAACGACAAATACTTTGCATTTTTGCTGCAATGCGGGAATTAATTCTTTGATTAAATATTCAGAAGATTTTCGAGTTTGAACTAAAACATCAATATCTCGCTCAAGATGCAAATTTGTAAATTCATCAGCGATTTGATTAGGTAAATAATAAATTAAAGAATTCGGTGATTTTTGTCCCCAATATCCCATCGTGTTACGGCTAACTGTAATGATGGGAATATCTGACGGTAGATTGAAATTATAACCCGCAGTGTGAGCATGATAAATTACATTATACTTTTGCAGTTTAGGCGCTAGTTTAGCAATATCAAATCCCCAGCTAATCACAAAAATAACATCATTTAAGTTGTTTTCTTTGAGCAGATCATCCAGAAAAATCTGACCTTTTTCGCGTTGACGATAAGTGACAACTTCCGCATTACAAATCTGTTGAGCCAAATTAACTGTTTTTAACTCTGCCCAAAGACCACCACAGGCAAATTTTCCATCTGTACCAGGAACTAAAAAGTAAAGTTTTCTCATAACACAATTAATATAAGCGGTATTCACTTGAAGAAGATACAAAATTTACGGTAAAAACCATACAGAAAAAGACTTTTACTCCTGAATCCTGAATCCTGAATCCTGAATCCTGAATCCTGAATCCTGACTCCTGACTCCTGAATCCTGACTCCTGACTCCTGACTCCTGAATCCTGACTCCTGACTCCTGAATCCTGAATCCTGAATCCTGAATCCTGAATCCTGAATCCTGCATTCTGCCATAGTATTTATCCACACCACTTCACTTTGACAAAATGTGATTCACGTCCCCAATCATCACGTGTCCGAATAATATTTTCAGTCTCAAGGTTAAAGGGGATAGCTGTTGTTAAATAACGTTGAGCGATAGAACCTAAATAGGGTGCAAGTTCAGATGCTGTTGTCGCTGCTAAACCTAAACCTATGAGTTGTTCAATTGGTCGAAATGGTAGCAATAAATGCACACCTACAGATAATCCAGCAGTTAATAGCATTGCTACCGATAAATTTGTACCGCAACGGGGATGCACGGCTAAATCCCATTCTCCACTGGTGAGACGATGTTGGGCTAGTGTTACCGCACGTCGCAAATGACTGATATTCACATTACCGTAAAGGTAAAATCCATCTTCTGTAGACAAACCGCCTAATAATTCGTTATCCAATTGCACATTTGTTGGCTTTCCTGAAGGGGAATAAGCGTGTTTAGTTTCACTGAGAACCCAAACAGTAGCGTGTTCTAGGGCGTGAACCTGACGCAGCATGAGAATTTCTTGCAACCCAGGAAGAAAAGATAGCTGTTTGAGTAATTCAGCATCTTGCTTGGGTGATGGTGCTATAAAGTCAAGGTTCAAAAAGTTAAAGGGAGATGAGCCATCTGGAAAAGAAGCAGTAGTATTCATTTTCCCCCAAGCGGATAAAGCAACATAGATTTCTTTCCAATGTAGCGCTTGTACAACTAGATTATTGCTAATTTTTGTGGATAATTTTTTGAAATTTTTTGAAAAAGATAAAGGTGTGGGGAAAAGAGTAAATACAAATTATACCCTTTTCCCCTTATGCCTTCCCTGACTTCTTCTAAAAGTCTATTGATTCCTTGAGCCTTTCCTCGGTTATCTGATTTGCCCAATTGTAAGAGGAATTATGATATACAGGTTCCGATACTGAAAAGAAAGTTGATTCCTTAGCGTCAACTCCCGCTAAGTGAAAGTTGCGGAACTTGTGGTAGAGGTTCACACTGAAAAAGAGGAGTGAGGAGGAGAACAATCAGTAAACCTCAAAATTGACTTTTCAGCACACCAGACAGGAATAATAGCTATCGACTAACTAACGGTTTCATCGTTATGCTTGGGAAGAGTACAGCAATTGACATCGTTTAAGCATACTTTTCCCCATTGTAAAGCCCAACGAACCAAAGCGACGCGGTTATCGGTCTTGGTTTTGGTGAGAATATTGCTGATATGGTTATCAACTGTACGTTTGCTGATCTCCAGTTTGGCTGCAATCTCTTGGTTAGTTAAGCCAGCGGCCACTAAGTCGATAATTTGCAGTTCTCTGTCTGACAGACTAACAGGGGTCCCAGACTCACTAGCAGCCATGACTTATTTATTCCTCCCTTGGTATATGTACTCAATCACTATTCCTAATTCTAAAAGATTCTCTCAGAGGTAGGCATTACAAATGTTCCCAGTAATACCAAAGTCCATATTTTCTTTGGATTTGATCTGGAGGTTAATGTAGTCCATTAAATATTTTGTATTAAATAGTACGTTTTGTCATCAAAATTTTCTTATCTACTGAGGTAAAAAATTTGGAAATTTAAAAGCAGATACGCTCTATTTAGTCACAAAAATTGCTATTGTATTCTATGAATAACTGGAGACAAATGAATAAAGTTTGTTATAGATTTTATACATATTCATAATCCCAAGTCGTAAATCAAAAATGAGATGAGTAATCCCCGTGTTTTGTGCCTTGGCGAAGTTTTGTTTGATTGTTTAGCTGATCAATTGGGGCTAAAGCTAGAAGAAGTGCAGTCTTGGACTCCCTACCCAGGGGGAGCGCCTGCTAATGTCGCTTGTGCTTTAGTGAAGTTGGGAACGCCAGCAGGGTTTATTGGCGCAGTAGGAGAGGATGAACCTGGTAATACTCTGGTGAAGCTATTGCAAGATGTAGGTGTAGATATAACAGGTGTGCAACGTCATCCTACAGCACCAACGCGACAAGTTTATGTTACTAGGGATTTGGCAGGCGATCGCACTTTTGCCGGATTTGGCGAATATGAGACTTCAGAATTTGCCGATACCCGTCTTCAAGCCAAGCAATTACCACATTCCCTGTTTGATGAAGCCGACTTTTTGGTAGTAGGAACTTTAGAACTGGCCTATCCTGAAAGTGAGCAAGCTGTTTTGCGAGCCTTAGAGTTAGCAGAACAATATGACCTGAAAATTATTCTTGATGTAAATTGGCGACCAGTATTTTGGCAAGATGAAAATACAGCCAAGGCAAAAATTCACGCATTATTAAAGAGATTTGATTTTCTTAAATTGACAAAAGAAGAAGCAGAATGGTTATTTAATACTACAGACCCTGGAGCGATTACTTATCGCTTGAATACATTAGAAGGGGTTTTGGTGACAGATGGTGAAAATGGTTGCGCTTATTGTTTAGGTGAGAATGAGGGCAAATTACCTGCATTTTCTATACCTGTTGTTGATACTACGGGTGCGGGAGATAGCTTTTTGGCTGGGTTTATCCATCAATTACATCAATCTGGTATTCAAAATTTGAGGGATGGAGAAACCGCAAAACGAGTTATAACCTATGCCAGTGCTGTGGGGGCGCTGACTACTCTTAAACCAGGTGCGATCGCTTCCCAACCTACTGCGGCTGAAGTCGATGCTTTTCTAGCTTCTCATCAACTGGCCTAAATCTCTAAAGCAGTGATAATCTTCTCTACAATCACTTCAGGCGATTCAGAAACATCAACGCAGATACAATTATTTGGCTCTTCAAGGTCATAAAACTGGCTTTTGAGGAGCTTTTCGGTCATAAAGTGATTTTGTCTTGTTTTTAGCCGTTTTTCAATCACATCAAACGCACCTTTGAGATAAACTAGCTGAACACAGTTATTAATGATCAGCATTTGCCGATAACTAGCTTTAAGGGCAGAACAGGCTAAAATCACATTTTTATTTTCTTGTTGCCAAATTTTGATCTGGGTTTGTAAATCTTCTAACCAAGGCATTCTATCGTCATTATTGAGGGGAATACCACCCTGCATTTTTTCGATGTTAGCTGGTGGGTGAAATGTATCAGCGTCGCTAAATTCCCAGTTTAGTGATTCTGCTAAAAGTTTACCAATGCTAGTTTTACCAGAACCAGAGACACCCATTAAAAGAATAATCATCAGGTTATCAGCTACTTTTTCACCTATTTGTTACAGAATTTGATGATCATGTAACCCCAATATTACATTTCATTTCGATTTATATATATGGCTTTTCAGTTGCAGTCGTATCGAATATGGTTAAAACAACTCATAACGACTACGTTTAAGAAAAGTTTATGAGTTCGTATCTAACAAAAAATATAGTCCATCTTCAAAATTATGACTGACAATAAAGCCTTAACAACTGCCGAGGGAATCCCAGTTGCAGATAACCAAAACTCCTTGACTGCTGGCTCTCGTGGCCCTGTACTGATGCAAGATTTTTACTTAATTGAAAAATTGGCTCACTTCAATCGGGAACGCATTCCTGAGCGAGTAGTCCATGCAAAAGGAGCAGCGGCTTTTGGAACATTTACCGTCACCCAAGATATTACTCGTTATAGCAAAGCTAAAGTTTTTGCTGAAATTGGTAAACAAACCCAAGTTCTCGTGCGTTTCTCCACTGTCGGGGGTGAAAAAGGGTCAGCTGATGCGGAACGTGACCCTAGAGGTTTTGCAGTTAAGTTTTATACAGAAGAAGGTAATTGGGATTTAGCAGGCAACAACACGCCTGTTTTTTTCATTCGTGACCCCCTGAAGTTCCCTGACTTTGTTCACACACAAAAGCGCAATCCGCAAACAAACTGCAAAGATGCTAACGCCATTTGGGATTATTGGTCATTGAATCCAGAGGCTTTGCATCAGGTAACAATTCTCTTTTCAGATCGGGGAGTTCCTAAAAGCTATCGTTATATGCACGGTTTTGGTAGTCATACCTTCAGCTTAATTAATGAGCAAGGACAAAGAGTTTGGTGCAAGTTCCACCTGAAAACCAAACAAGGTATTCAAAATCTGACCTCAGAAGAAGCCGTCAGAGTGAAAGGAGAAGATCCAGATCATGCTACCCGCGATTTGTTTGAAGCCATAGAACAAAAAGATTATCCGCAGTGGGATGTGAGTATTCAGGTAATGACTGAGGAACAAGCAGCCCAACACCCAGATAATCCCTTTGATTTAACCAAGGTTTGGAAATTTTCCGAATATCCCTTAATTGAAGTTGGGATTCTAGAACTCAATCGCAATCCTGAAAACTATTTTGCTGAAGTTGAACAGTCAGCATTTTCTCCATCTAATGTGGTTCCTGGTATCAGCTTTTCTCCCGACAAAGTGCTACAAGCTCGCATCATGTCCTATCCAGATGCTCAACGCTATCGGATTGGTGCTAACTATCAGCAATTGCCAGTTAACCAACCAAAATGCCCAGTAGCGCATCACCAGCGGGATGGGGCGATGGCATTGGGGAATAATGGTGGTAATGCACCCAACTATGAACCGAATAGCCATGAGGGTAGTCCTCAGCAAAATCCAGCTTATGCAGAGCCAGCTTTGGATTTAGGCAATGTGAAATGCGATCGCTACAACCATCGTGAAGGGAATGATGATTACAGCCAAGCTGGGGATCTTTATCGCATCATGACACCTGATCAACAAGAGCAACTGATTCAAAATATTGTCGGGAGTTTGAGTCAAGCAGGGACTGATATTCAAAAGCGCCAAATCTGCCATTTCTTTAGGGCTGATGTGAATTATGGTCGTCGCATAGCTGAAGGATTGGGTATCGTGATTGACCCGGCAATGATACCCACTTCTGCTTAACCTATTCAGGTGTAGCTAGATCAATACTTTCTCGTTTTCTCGTTCCCATACAGAGTATGGGAATGAATTCTATAAGGCTCTGCCTATGGCTCTAGGGGAGCGTAGAGTTAGAGTCACAGTCTCTGTGATTGCATTAAGAGTCGGAAACTGGGAACGAGATATTTTGTACTTAATTAGTGAGATGAGATTGCTTGAGAAATATTTAAATATCATTACTTTTTTGAGCTTATTTACCCTATTAGAGGTTAATATACACAAAATTATAGCCTTGTCAAAATTTTTACTATCAAAATTCAGAATTTTCTCTAGAGGAGTGAATGTAAATGAAACGGATTATTGTCTGCTGTGATGGAACCTGGCAAACATTAGAAGCTCCATATCCAACGAATGTGGTAAAACTGGCTGAAGCTATTAAACCACTCTCTGATGATCACATTTATCAAATATTATTTTACGACGAAGGTCTGGGAACTGGAAACTTAATCGATAAAATCGGAGGAGGTGCTTTTGGCGTGGGAATTGACCAAGCAATTCAAAAAGCCTACCGTTTTTTATGCCTCAATTATGAAGATGGAGATGAAATTTATCTATTTGGTTTCAGTCGTGGTGCTTATACTGCACGCTGCTTGGCTGGATTAATTTATTGTTCAGGATTATTGAAAAGACAATACATTCGGAAGATTCCACAAGCTTACGAGCTTTACCGAAATAGAGATAAAGATACTCATCCTAGTGGTAAAAAATCAGTTGAATTTCGCCAAAAATATGGTGAAAATGTACCTATTGAAGTCTTAGGATGTTGGGATACTGTAGGTTCATTAGGTATTCCAGATCTGATTCCTTATATTCCTATAGACAACTGGATTAATAAGAAATATAAGTTTTTTGATACTAAGCTCAACCACCTTATTAAGAAAGCATTCCATGCGGTTGCGATTGACGAAACTCGCAAAGCATTTGATGTAACTCCTATGACTCCTAATGCTGATATTAAAGACCAAGTGACACAAATATGGTTTCCTGGTGATCACGGTTGTGTGGGAGGAGGAACAGAATCAACGAGAGGTTTATCAGATGCGGCACTCGATTGGATGATGGCTCAAGTATCTGCAATTGGACTAGACTTAGATAAAAGCTGTGTTGAATATGGGATTAAACCAAATGCTCAAACTCTTTTTCAGAAGAATTCAAAAGTATTCGATATTCTTTTACCAAGGATATTGCGCGAAGTTGATGGTGAGTTTTCAGATTTGGATGTCACTGTAAAGAAGCGTTGGCAGGATTCTTCGCTCAAGTATAAACCTAAAAATCTGGAAAAATTCCAAGATCAACTTAATGCCTGGAAACCATAATATCTAGACACTACATTTTATATAGGAATAATATTTGATTTTTGAAATATACGTAGGTAGGGCTATGCCTTACAAACCATTGCTGCGGTGGGCATTGCCCACCCTACGAGACTTAAAATTTTATGGCTAAGTCACGCAAGCTATCAGATATCATTTATGATTCCTATATCTGCCAGATGAGGAAAAAATCAAAGAGATAACCAGAAGTGAATTGATCACACAATTCATGATACCTATTGGGGCAACGTTAGCGTAGCGTGCGCGCATACTACAGAAACGTTGTCAAGCCTTTCCTAATCTTAAGAAGTTGCAGACTGGGTTAGAGCAAGAATTTCTTCAAACAAAAAATCATTAACTAGATTAGTCAGCGTCTTAGCCAAAGCAGCCTGATTTGGCGGAATCTCTTCAATCAATTGCAGAATATGCTTGGCATTAACTCTGATGGCTGCTTGGTGCAATCGTTCTAACCAATTTGCAGGCATTTGAGCGATGGCTACACCCGCCGCAGGCATTGCATCTCCTAATTCATTCGCAAACATGACTGAAGATTGCATCTGTATCGGCAGTTGAGTTTCTTGAGTTGCATATATATATTTCACGCCCAAGTATTCTGCCATCTTCTCAAAAATCACTTCAACTCGAAATGGCTTACGTACAAAGTCATCACAACCTGTAGATAAAGCAACAATCCGGTCTTCTTCAAAAGCACTACCAGTTAGAGCAATAACAATGGGTGGCGAAGTACTTGCTGTTTTAATACGTTTAGTGGCTTCATACCCATCCATGACTGGCATCCGCATATCCATCCATACTAAGTCAGGACACCAACTTTTAGATAAAGCGATCGCTTCCTCTCCATTATTTGCTTCCCGCACATCAAAGCCGACTGGTTGCAGCAGCTTAATCATGATCTGGCGAATTTCTGGTTTATCTTCTGCTACCAAAATCCGATATTTTGGCTGTCCAGGGGCCAAAGCAATGACTTGCTGGCTAGATTTTGCCATCTGCACTTCATCAGCTCGAACTTCTTGGCTGTGGATATCGAACCTAAAAATTGTTCCCACCCCTACCTGACTGTTAACAGTCATTTCTCCCCCCATGAGCCGAACAAATTTTTGACTAATGGGTAAACCTAGTCCAGTTCCTTCTTGGGAATTTTTACCTGTTTGAGTTTGTGAAAAAGGTTCAAATAACCTTTCCAGTTCCATTAATTCAATACCGGGTCCAGTATCTTCAACCTCAAATAATAGGCGTATCCCTGTGTCTATTTCTTCTGTGTCTCGTCGAACTCGCAGAATGACACTACCTGCTTGGGTAAATTTGATGGCATTGCCTAATAAATTAATTAAAACTTGGCGCAGTTTACTTTCATCAGTACAGATATATTGAGGTAAATCGGGGGCAAGTTTAAATATTAACTGTAATCCCTTCGATTGAGATTTTAAACGTAACATCTGGGAGATTGTGTCCAAAAGATGTTTTAAATCAAAACCAGTTTGATTAAATGTGGTTTTACCAGCTTCTATTTTGGACATTTCTAGAACATCGTCGATTAATTTCAACAGATGTTCACCACTGCGAGCAATTGTATCTAAATACTCCTGCCGTTGGGTATCAATAGAACCATATCTAGTGAGTAATTGGGTAAAACCCAAAATAATATTCAGGGGAGTTCGTAGTTCATGGCTCATGTTTGCTAAGAACTGACTTTTAGCAACATTTGCCACATCTGCTGCTTCTTTGGCCTGCTGGAGTGCTGCTTCTGTTTGTTTACGAGCCGTGACATCACGAATTACCAAAACAGCACATTTTTCCCCTCCAACTAGTTCAATACAGTTTCCTGAAATTTCCAGAATTATTGTTTTCTGAGATTGTTTAAACTCATATTCAGTTGCTTTCAGTTGGTCTTGCATCGCGATCAGCACTGGATATGCCTCGTGTGTAATTACTTGTCCCTGCTGTGTTATTTGTAGTAGCTGAATTAGTGGTCTACCCAAAATTGTAATATGAGGTCTACCAACTAAGCGATCAAAGGCTGTGTTACACCATTGCACCTTGGTATCCTCACCAGTCCAAACAATTGCATCATCAATAGCCCCTAATGCTACTTCCATTTTTCCTAGAGTTGAACGCAGTCGGTTTAACTGAAGGGTAAGATCTTTATCCATAAAAATAACCTGATTGAAAAATGACTGTTAATTTTTATAAAGGAGATATAGTTGCGGCAAAAAACCAATTTTCACCTTGTTTTTCTGCCGTGATAAAATGTTCGCTTTCTACTTCTACACCATCCTTAGTTACAGTTTTTAATAAAAGCGGATGATTAAGAATTTTGGCTTTTTCAGTCATCACAAAGCGGGAAAAACTCAGTCGGTGAGAATCATGCAGGCTCTGGGGAATAATTACTTCTAAAGGCAACCCAATGATTTCCTCTGAAGTCCAACCATAAACAGCCTTGAAAGCCTCGTTTATATAAGTAATAAATCCTTCTTTGTCAGTAATAATCACTGGAAGTTCAGTCTCTAACTGCATTTGGTGGAAATTTTTCATGACTAGGCTTTGATGTTTAAATGGTATTGGTTGACAAACAAATAATAATTTAAAATTATATACAGTCTTTATATCTCAATTTACGCAAATTTGTTTAACAAGAATACAGAAGGTCAGCAGTAACCTGCACCGAACGCGCCTCCTCGTTTACTTAAAGGAGGGGTACAGGAGTATGGCTAATGCCATGCTGCGCTATCAGGAGTACAGCGATTAGCCTTACTTTTGACAATCTGAAGTTCTAGCGACCAATAGAGAGCAAGAATTTACATCTCTCACCAAAATTTCCAATTTGCTGGTTTTTGTTTCCGATGGATTTTAAATCCTATAGCTGAAAATGTTCTGCAACTACTGCACTCCTGTATTCATCCCTCATTTTTAAATTTTTTGTCAATCTTTATTTATTGCATCAAAAACTGTTATAGTTTTTTTTGGATATTTTCACACACGCATTATTAAAAATGTTGATTTCTTGAGTTTCATTCAAGCTAAATTTTATGGATGGCAGTCACTTACACAAGGGAGATATTCTTATTGTTGATGACACCTTGGATAACCTGCGCCTTTTATCGAAAATGCTTACTGCTCAAGGGTATGAGGTGCGGTGTGTAACAAATGGCACGACAGCATTGACAGGATCTCAGGCTCAACCGCCAGATTTAATTCTATTAGATATCACCATGCCAGGATTGAATGGCTATGAAGTTTGCCAGCAATTGAAAGCAGACTCTCGCACCTGTGAAATTCCGGTAATTTTTATCAGTGCTTTAAATGAAACATTTGATAAAGTCAAAGCCTTCTCAGTTGGAGGTGTAGATTATATTAGCAAGCCTTTTCAGTTGGAGGAGGTATTTGTTCGGATTGAAACGCAACTGACTAGTCGGAGATTGCAAGCTCAACTTCAGGTGCAAAATTTCCGGTTGCAGCAAGCGGAAGCAGACTTACTCAAAGCTTTAGAACAAGAACGAGAACTCAATCTGCGACTTCAGGAAATGGCAACTATAGAAGAACGCAATCGCATTGCCCGTGATATTCATGATTCTTTAGGCCATTCGTTGGTGGCGCTGAACATTCAACTTGAAGCGGCTATGGCTTTGTGGCAAGATAACTCTACCAAAGCTTATGAATGTTTGTTAGAAGCGAAACAACTGGGGTCAGAAACTTTAAAAGCGGTACGTGAATCTGTGGGGTTAATCAGGTCAGAACCTCTACAAAGTCAACTTTTGGCAGCAGCGATCGCTAACCTTACAGAAGAATTTTATCGACTCACTGGCATCTTACCAGAAAGCAATATTCATATCCCACCCAACTTACCCCATGCCATAAACACAACTATTTATCGGATTTTACAAGAGGGCTTGACTAATATATGCAAGTATGCGAAAGCAACAGCAGTGGAGATTCAGATTCGGAGTACTGATTCTCATACAATACTTATGCTTGAAGATAATGGTAAAGGCTTTCAAGTAACCGAAAACACTCAGGGATTTGGGTTGAGGGGAATGCAGGAACGAGTCACTGCATTAGGAGGTTACTTAGAGATTAACAGTGAGCCAAATGCAGGCTGTAGGATTACTGCCTTTTTCCCTCAAGCGACGTGATTTACCCAAATTTCTGTTGTTACTCCCTTAAACGACTTATAGCTTGATTGGGACTATGTATTTAAGAGTCGGTTTTTACCCTACTTCAGAATCTCCGTGCCTGTCTTGTCGGGGAGTGTCAAAAATTCTCTTCCACAATGTAAATTTATTCTTAGTAATTTTACGGCTTCTTTGGTGACTGATATGATGATTTTTCAATGCTGAAAGTGAATAAATATTTAACCTACTGAATAATGTAATTTATGATTCGGATGTTGCTTGTCGAAGACCAAGAAATTGTGCGTCGTGGTTTGAAGACTTTACTAGAGATTCAATCCGATTTACAAGTAGTGGCAGAAGCAGAAAACGGTCAACAAGCAATTGATCAGATGGAAAGCCTGTATGCAGCGGATGCTGCACCTGATATTGTATTGATGGACATCCGTATGCCTGTAATGGATGGGGTAGTAACTACCCAAAAGTTATGTCAGCAGTTTCCAGACACGAAAATTCTGATTTTAACAACATTTGACGATATCCAATACATTTCTGAGGCATTACGTTTTGGCGCTAAGGGCTACTTACTAAAGGATACGCCAGCACAAGAACTGGCAGCAGCAATTCGTTCAATTTACAAAGGCTATACTCACTTTGGCCCCGGAATTTTGGAAAAGATGCTGAGTGTTGTACCCACTTCTGGGACAGAAGCCCCAAAGCAGCCACCACCTGAACTGGCAGAACTCACATCTAGAGAGCGAGAAGTTTTACATTTGATTGCAACTGGCTTCAGTAATCGAGAAATTGCTCAACATCTCCACCTTTCTGAAGGAACCGTGAGAAATCATATTACTAATATTCTGACTCGACTGAACTTACGCGATCGCACTCAAGCTGCTATTTTTGCCAATTCGTTTCTGTCTTTACTCAATAACTCTGAGTCAAATGGCACTAATGGGACTTAAACAAAAAGGTTCTTCAGTTCCTATTTTATTAGGTCAAATATGAGTTTAGTTACGCCTACACCTATATATAGCAGGAGTCAGGAGTCAGGAGTCAGGAGTCAGGAGTCAGGAGTCAGGAGTCAGGAGTCAGGAGTTAAACCCTCTTGTAGTGAGAGTTTCATTATCAATTGATGTCCTAACCACCCTGTCCACGGCTATAAATAAAGGGTTTCATTGCTTTTGATGTCAAATTCATATCAAGCGATGAATTCACCTACAATCTTTATATGGCAATAGTTTCAGAATTTAAAAAAATAATTTACCATGAATTTAGCATAGTAAGTACGGAAGAACCTAAATTTTTAGTTTTGCTAAACCCAAATAACGAATACCTTCTGGAGAAACGTCAAAACGACAGGGTAGGACTTCTAAACCCAGGTTTATAGCTTCCCGTAATAACTTACCATATACAGGGTCGGTGCTGTCACCGGGGGCAAACTCTGGACAATCACCCCGATTGATAAAATACAGCATCACTCCCCTGTTTTGGGGTAAAAGTGCCATTAATTCCCGTAAATGCTTTTGTCCTCTTGTGGTTTCTGTGTCGGGAAATAGTGCTAAATTACCTTGTGTCCAAGTCGTATTTTTAACTTCTAAATAAATCGGAAGTTGTTCATCACTTCCTGTTAAGTAGAAATCTACTCGACTTTTTTTATCTTGGCCATAAACCACTTCACCTTTAACTTGGCTATAGTCACCTAATTCTGGAAAAAGATGTTTTTCTAAAGCTAATTTCACTACCCGATTTGGTAAAGCTGTATTCACACCTACCCAAGTCGGTTCTATATCTTGTACTTGAATTAACTCTAAGGTATAAGCTAATTTGCGATTAGGATTATCACTTTTAGAAAGCTGTACCGCACTACCAATAGTTGAGACTCCAGTCATTGGCCCTGTATTAGCACAGTGTGCTGTCACTAATTCCCCAGAAGCTAGTTGAACATCAGCAAAAAAACGCTTGTAGCGTTTGAGCAAAATACCAGAATATAGTGTTGGATAGCGATAAAGCCAATCAGTCATTGTAATAGTTCAAAGGGAACAGAGAGCAGCGCGGTCTTGGGGTCTCCCCAAGTGGAGAGACTGCGGAGGAACAGGGAAGGGGGAACAGTGAAACCCACCCTTAAAAGAGTGAGATTGAAAACTTGGACGTTTTTAAGACACTTTCTATTCCCTGTTCCCTTTTTTTGTAAATTGTCTTATTAATATCATAAATGGGTAACTTTTGTAGTCAAATTTACGATATTTAAATCGTAGTGGCATATAATAGAGATCACATACCTCCTATGTAAAAAAACTGGGAGGGTTAAAAAATGCAAGGAGAAACATCCTATGCAAGAAGTCTCACGTGCGACGGAATTAGAATATGCTTTTCTGTTTACTCTCAGAAAAGTAAATTCAATTAATACTGAAGATTTACAGCCATTTTTTCATAATTTACCAATTGATCCTTACATTAAGGGAGAATATCGCTCCAGAAGGTTATCGCGGCTGATAGTTTCAGGGGATAAGTTGATTAAACTTCCTCATGGACATCTATTCCAAAGCGGAGAATATAATCCTTTATTGGGTGATATCAAAAGAGAGTTTGCAGAATTAGATGATGGGTTGGTAGAACTGGATATTTTTAAGAAGGTTGTTTTAGCATTTTGTGATTCTTGTCAACTCCACCCAGAAGCAGAAATTGGTGTTCATCAAATTAGAACTACTTGTTCTCCTGGACATTTAGGAAATCCAGCACCGGAAGGTATCCATCAAGATGGTACTGATTTTATTGGGATATTTGCTGTGAGTAGGGACAATATTCAAGGTGGAGAAACGCATTTGTACAATGCTAAAAAAGAGAAACCAGTTTTTAACAAGATTCTCCAACCAGGAGAACTGCTTTTAGTTAATGATCATGAATTTTTTCACTTTACTACTCCGATTAAACCTCAAAATCCAACTACAGGAACTAGGGATGTTTTTGTGCTGACTTCTCCTAGTTTAATTCTAGATTGAGTATTTTTTCTAGAGGATGTTGAAAAAGTCGTAAAGTTGACAGAATAACCCCTCTCCAAACCTCTTTCCCCCAATCCCCAAAGGGGGTACCGAGTCCCCCAAGGGAGGAGAGGCTTTGATATCATGTATATACTGCGTCTAAACCAACCTACAAGATGTTCACAACCTCCGCAAGGATTGCTATATACTATTAAACTACTCTGGTAAACTTTACGACTTTTCAAACATCTTCTGAAAATCCAAAATTGATTGACGTTATTATATATAGGATGGTTATATAACGTTTATCGGTTGAGTGAGATACAATCACCCCACCCCCAACCCCCTGATCGCTCGCTTGCGGGGTAGGGGGCTATGATGTACCTCATGTGATTAGGAAACGCTATATAGCAATTCCCATTCAAGTGAGGTACAAGCAGTAATAATTAAACGCAGATGAACGCAGATAAACGCAGATAATTTAGTACTTCATTAGACTAGGAAATGCTATAAAAGTCTTGTTAAGAATAAAAGATTATGAATGAGCAATTTTACAATCGGGGATTAGAAAAAGCTCAACAAAAAGATTATGCTGGTGCGATTGCAGAATTTAACCAAGCCATACAGGTAGATCCTTATTTTAGCGCCGCTTACGTAAAACGGGGTTTAGCATATTATGATTCAGGTGCAATTCTCCAAGCTGTTTCTGATTATACCGAAGCTATCAAACTAGATAACAAAAGTTTCCAAGCTTATTATTGTCGCGCTTTAGCCAGGTTAACGCTGAAAAATCTACCTGGTTGTTTAGAAGATGTGGAAAAAGCGATTCAGCTGAATCTTAATTTTGCAGCTGGTTATGATTTGCGGGGGATAGTACGACGCAAACAAGGATATATTCAAGATGCGATCGCTAATTTTAAAAAAGCCGCCGAATTATATCTAGAACAAAAGGATGCAGAAAATTGTCGTCTCTGTTTGGAGAAGATTAAACAAATACAACCTAAAGAACACACTACCGTAAATCCACCCAGTTCTAAACCGACTCCTGTCATATCCACTAAAGATTATTTCACGCAATTATTAGATAAGGCGGAAAAGGGAGACACAGGAGAAGCAATTGCTGATTTAAATTGGATCTTAAAAGCTGATTCCCAAGATGCACAAGCTTATTGCTGTCGTGGGGTGGTGCGTTGTAAAATGGGAAATTATCGAGAAGCGATCGCAGATTTTAATCAAGCACTACAACTAAATTTTCAAGCTGCTATTGTCTATCGCAACCGGGGAAAGGCTCGTTCGCAGTTAGGAGATCATCAAGGGGCGTTATTGGATTTTAACCAAGCAATCAAGATAGAACCAGAAAATGGTTTAGTCTATATTGCTAGAGGTAATGTTTATCGATCAATGGGTAACTATCTGGCTGCTATTCAAGACTACGCTCAAGCCTTACAAATTAATCCCCATGATCCACAAGCTTACTACAATCGCGGACTGGCTTACACCTTTTTAGAAGAAATGTCAAAAGCGATCGCAGATTATCAAAAAGCAGCCAGTATATTTTGTGAACAAGAAGACTGGGAAAATTACCGCCAAGTATTAAATAGCCTGCAAAAAATCCAGTCATTTGTCCCAGAAACAAACAAAACCACATATAATCTATTACGTCAAAAACTGTTACGTCTAGTGGGGGGATATTGGGAAATCGCCCAAAGACTGATTCAGCAAAAGAAATTTGTGTATCCGGGGATGTCGGAAGAGTGGTATTTACAAAAAGTGATTGATGATTGGGAAAGCGATCGCCCTTAAACTCCAAAAATATCCCCTTATTCGCTGAAAAACCAGGAATATCAGCCTACTCAGACAACCGCCAAATCTTAATTTTGTTATCTTCCCCACCACTAACCAAAGTCTTACCATCAGCATTAAAAGCCAAAGATGTGACTGTACTAGTATCTCCCTGTAAGGTGCTAATTTCCTTACCTGTGGACACATCCCATAATTTAATCGTGCTATCGCGGTTAGCACTAGCTAAAATCTTACCATCTGGGCTAAAAGCAATAGTCGTCACATTATTATCTTGTCCCATCAGAGTAGGAATTTCCGTCCCAGTTTCGATATTCCACAGTTTAATTTTGCGATACTTGGGGTGAGCGTAGCTATCGCGGCTAACACTTGCTAGAATTTTACCATCAGGGCTAAAAGCGACAGTAGTCACCGTTTGTAAATTTGGTGTAATTGTACGAATTGGCTTTTCTTGAGCAATATTCCAGAGTTTAATAGTCTTGTCAAAACTACCACTGGCTAAGGTGACACCATTAGGACTCATCGCTACAGTTCGCACCCAGTAAGAATGACCTTTAAAAGTACGAATTAGCTTTCCCTCTGCTAAATTCCAAACTTTAATTGTTTTATCATCACTAGCACTCACTAAAGTTTTTCCATCAGCGCTAATCGCCAAAGCATGAACTGCGTCAGCATGACTTATTAAAGTATGAATCAGCTTTTTCGTACTTAAATTCCAAACTTTAATTGTGGAATCATCACTACCACTAATCAAACTTTTACCATCAGGGCTAATAGCTACCACATTTACCTTTTTTGTGTGTCCTTTCAGGGCTGTAATTTCCTGATCTGTGCTAAGATCCCATAAATTAATGATGCTATTTTTGTCCTCGCAGCCCTTCGTGCAATCACCACTACTAGCAATAATCTTACCATCTGGACTAATCGCCACAGACAAAACCAAATCTTCCTCTCCTGGGAGAGTTTTCACCAAAGACATTTTCCCCAAAGATTCCTCTTGAGACTGATGGACAATAGCATCACTCTTGACTGTACTAATTGGTGGTGGACTGAAACTAGAGGAAAGACCAGTTTTTAACTGGCGAAAATGTCTATAACCAGATTCTCCCAACCCCAAAGATAAAATCACTCCAGCTACCAAAAGTACATTTCTCAGTAAAATATATTTTTTTGGATAAGTAGTTGAATAATTTTTTGGTAATTGGACAAATGAATTACTAGCTGGTGGTAATATATGTGTATACTGTTTACTCAAATCTCTGATAACTTCATTAGCTGATTGGTAGCGATTCTTAATATCTATTTGTAACAGCTTATCTATAGCTTGTGCTACTTCATTACTCACAGGAGTTCGCAAATAATTCTGCCAAGTTTTTACCCAACTGTATCCATGTTCCATCCACAATTGGAAAGGAGAAATTCCTGTTAATAAATGAAAGCAAGTAGCCCCTAAACTAAATAAATCACTAGCGGGATAAGCTTTTCCATCTCTAATTTGTTCAATGGAAGAATAACCATGTGAACCAATTGAAGTCCCATGCTTTTTTTGACCTTTGGCTGTTAATTGTTTAGAAGAACCAAAATCAATTAAAATTAATCTTCCATCACTTTTCCTGCGAATAATATTTTCTGGCTTGATATCTCGATGAATAACTCCCCGCTCATGAATAAACTGGATAATCGGCAACAAATCCAGCAAAATAGATTGAATATCCCAATCTCTATAGGTCTTTCTTAATTGCAACTCTGTTAATAAATTATGTCCATCAATAAATTGCTGAACTAAATACAAACAGTTATCTTGCTCAAAGTAAGCTAATAGAGTGGGAATTTGTGGATGTTCTCCAAGTTCACGAAGTCGCTTTGCTTCTTCACTAAACAACTCCATTGCTTTCTTTTGTGACCAAGTTCCTTGGAATTTTGGTGCTAATTGTTTAACTACACAGTAGTCATTTAATTTATCTGTATCTTCTGATAGATAGGTTCTACCAAATCCCCCTTCATCTGAAAGCACCCGAATGACACGGAAGCGATTTCTCAAAAGTGGTACTAGGGGAGTTTTACAAGTTTGACAAAGCTGATTTCCCTCTGGATTTTGGGGATTTGAACAATCTGGATTTAAGCAGCAAATCATGATCTGAGATGCGTGAATGCATGATAAATAATCCGTAATCGTACTCTGTTTTCCTGAATATGGGAAAATTACTAGAGCTATATAATTAATTATTTATTTTCTGATTATTTTCAGATTATATAATATTCAAAAATTAAAAACTGGTCAAAATGCCACTATGATTTGATGTATATTTTGCTATCAAATCGGCAATTAGCTATTCGGTAAATATATCTTTATCTAATCACAGATTATCTCTGTTTATTTGTAAAATAAGTTACTAAATTTATGTATTAAATTAACAAGTTATCAAAATTCCCGAAAATTACCCATTCATTTCATTAATTACAACCAATAACTAGTAGTCTGTCAAGAGCTAATTGACGGGTAAATAAATCTTTCAATTTTTCTTCTTCCTTCTTCCTTCTTCCTTTGCTACGCAACGCTAACGCGAACGCGCTCTTTGCGTCTATCCCTACGGTCCCGTAAGGGATACGCGGTTCATTACTCTATCCGTCAAAATTTATTTGACAGACTACTAGTACAACACGGCGTAAGTTAACCAACCATTAAAAATACCTGAAAAGCCTGTTAAATCTGCTTTTTTAATTTTTAATTATTAATTTTTAATTCCGAGAAAGCGGTACTAGTACATTGGGTAATTAAGCTTGCCATGTTTTAAACCACTTATTCAAGACTGTATTGATAGTCTGTTTGATTTGATGCTTACGATTCCATTTTTGGAAAGCAACTTCGTATTCTTCCCCTTTAGTTTGAAAAGTATTCCAGATATCAAGTCCTATGGCTAAACCGCAAAATAGTAAAATATAAAGTGACCAAGAAAGAGTATTGCCCCCAATCAAGTCCATCAGCAGCAAAAAACCGTTGACAATGGTATAATTACCAAGACGTTTTTTAAATTTACCCCAGCGGTAAACCTCAAAAGCTTGGCGCTGTTGGACTTCACTTTTTTGTCCTAACCAGTCCTGTTCTGCAACTTTGACCAAATCAGGTGATATTTGTAACTCAGCAGCAATTTCTAGGATCTGCTGATATGAAAATTCTTGATCAAAATCGTCAGTTTGACGAGCGATCGCTAATTGCAGAATTTGCTGCACCTCTTCTTGGCTATAAGAACGCAGGCTGTTAGATTCAAACGCCGTCATAATGCTTTCTCTGAAAGGAATTTTAATAATAGAGAGCCAGTATCACCCATCTTCGCGCTATTCCTACACTAGCAAATCTAGATTAGGGTGGCGATAGAGATTTCTAACTGCAAGCAAAGCTGAAGACTCTCAAAAAATCTGCTGCTGACGAGAATTTAGCAGCGCATAATAACCAAAGAAGTTGCAGCAGGAGATAGAAAACCAATGCTTGAAGATAACGGATCAATTCGCACCCTGTCGGTGGATATTGGCGGTAGTGGTGTCAAAGTCATGGTTTTGGATATTACAGGTAAACCATTAACAGAAAGGGCGCGGTTAGAAACACCCCAACCCGCGACACCAGAAGTAGTAATTAATGCCATTGCCACGTTAGCCTCATCTCAAGGTGAGTATCATCGAGTTTCCGTTGGTTTTCCCGGTGTTGTGCGTTGTGGAGTCACGGAAACAGCCGCCAACCTAGATCAAAATTGGATTGGGTTTGATTTAGCAACAGCACTATCTGAGCGACTAAATAAACCAGTGAAGGTAATTAATGATGCAGATATGCAAGGACTAGGTGCAATTGCAGGTAAAGGCGTGGAATTGGTGATTACCCTGGGGACTGGTTTTGGTTCCGCTTTGTTTGTTGATGGTAAGTTAGTGCCAAATATGGAGATGGGACATCATCTGTTTCGTCAAGGGAAGACTTATGAAGAACAGCTAGGACGTGCAGCCTTGGAAAAAATTGGGGATAAAAAATGGAATCGGCGGTTACAAAAAGCGATCGCATCTTTGCAAAGTCTGTTTAACTATGACTGTCTTTACATCGGCGGCGGTGAAGCTGTGCGAGTGAATATGAATTTGCCCTTAAACGTGAAACTCATTCCCAATATCACCGGGTTATTAGGTGGTATTGCTTTGTGGCGAGATTAGCTGTTTTAATCCCCACTGATATCGTGTTCGGTTAAAGACTTATAGTTAGGGAACCGCGCGGTGAAGGGGGGACGCAGTGACTTTTTAAATAAGTAATTAAGCGAACATGATATGAGTTATAAACAAATTTGTTAATAGTTAAAAGCCTCAACAAGTTATATCAATTCACTTAATTAAAGCTAAAATGAATCTCCGCGTCTGTGCGTCCCCTTCCGCATCTGTCCATTTGTATCAACCTGAAAGTATAGCCGTGGACAGGGTGGTTAGGACATCAATTGATAATGAAACTCTCACTACAAGAGGGTTTTACTCCTGACTCCTGACTCCTGACTCCTGACTCCTGCTATAAAACGGTCTTACTCCCACGGCTTGGGAACAGGAAATAGGAAAAACTGTTAAAACTTCCCTATTCGCTGTTCCCTTCTGCGATAAATTTGTACCTCAACTGACTAGAAAACGCTATATTATTAATCTTTAACAAACTTAGGTCGAGTCTGTTGATTTAAATTCATTTGTTCGTTTAGCTGTTCCCACTTTTCTTGTTCAATCAGGTAAATAAATTCGTCGAGGTTTTGACGATACTGATGTAGTGAGTGTAGCAAGGCTTGACGATTATATTGTGCCATCATCACCCCTAATTCTGGATTCCCACCACCAACACGGCTGGTATCTCGAAAACCTGAACTAGCAAGATTTTGAGCAAGGTGGGCAATTTCTAGGTCTGTTTCACTCAAACAAGCAGCTATCAAGGAGGCACTAACCATCACAGGTAAATGAGAAATCCAACTAACCGCACGGTCGTGTTTTTCTGGCTGACAATGATAGATAATAGAACCAAGCGATCGCACAATTTCCTCTAATACTGTAATGGCACTAATTGGCGTTGTCGCTACAGGTGTGAGTACATAAGGACGATTAACAAACAAATTTCGCTGTGCAGCTTCTATGCCTACATCCGTATTTCCAGCCATTGGATGACCACCAATAAAATTTTCCCAAATGGGGGCAATCGCCTCTACAATTGGTGTTTTTACTGAACCTACATCAGTCACGATAGTAGTCGCAGGTAAATGAGCAATTAGCTGTTCAACTTGAGGCACAATAAGTCCTATAGGGGTGCAAATAAATACAACATCGGCTGATGCCAACAGGCTCAAGTCAACTGAGGCTTCATTCACACTTCCCAAATCAACAGCTTTTTTACAGGTTGATTCACGACGGCTAACTCCTAAAACATGATGTCCTTGCGACTGTAAATCAAAACCCAAAGAGCCGCCTATCAGTCCCAGTCCTAAAATACCAATTTTCATTTTTTCAATTGACAACTAAACTTTTACATATTCTCTGCATAACTTTACCAACTATTAAAGTTGGCATCTGAGAGGTAGGTTCATGACTATAGAGGAATTACTAGAAAAATATGCAACGGGAGTCTTAGATTTTAGTGGCGCTGAACTAGCTGAAGTCAACTTGAGCGGCACTAAACTTAATGGTGTCAATCTCAGCCAAGCTAATCTCAGCGTAGCTAATCTCAGTGGAATCAATCTCTCCGAAGCTAATTTGAGTTATGCCAAGCTGAATGTAGCCAGACTCAGTGGCGCAAATCTGGCTGGGGCAATTCTTAACAACTCCAGTCTCAATGTCGCTAATTTGATTAGAGCAGATTTTAGTCGCACTCAACTCCGTCACGCTTCCTTAGTTCGCGCTGAGTTAATTCGCACTGATTTCACTCGCGCTGACATGAGTGAAGCTAACCTCAACAGTGCCGATTTACGAGAAGCTACACTGCGTCAGGCCAATCTCCGTCACGCTAACTTGAGCGAAGCCAATTTAAGAGGCTCTTGTTTGCGGGAAGCCAACTTAGAAATGGCTAATTTAAACGCCACTGATTTGACTTCTTCCGATCTCAGTGGGGCAAATTTACGTGACAGTGAGTTGAGACAATCCCAACTTTGCATGGCCAATCTTAGTGGAGCAGACTTAAGTGGGGCAAATCTTCGTTGGGCAGATTTGAGAGGAGCAAATCTAATTTGGGCAGATTTGAGCAATGCCAAACTGAGTGGAGCCAACTTAACTGGAGCAGATTTGAGTAATGCCAATTTAACCAATGCAAGTTTAGTACACGCTAACTTAACTCAGACAAAATTAATTAAAGTCGAATGGATTGGTGCGGACTTAACTGGAGCTACATTAACTGGCACAAAACTTTACGCTACTCCCCGTTTTGGTTTAAAAATTGAAGGCATCAAATGCGACTGGGTTGACCTTTCTCCTACAGGCGATCGCACCATCATTCAAAATTTTAATGAGGAAGAATCACGGGACTTTTTTAATGCTACTCCGCCGACAATTCGTATTATTGTTGACTTACCTTTAGAACACGAAGCCAACTTTGTTCTCGCTGGGACTTATTACCAAATTGCTCAAGAATATGCGGGATTGATACAAATACCCAGTGTAGAAAACGGAAGCCGTAGAACTATTTTTACCTTTCGAGTCGATAGCGACGAAGCTTTATTACCAACAGCTTTTATGGCTATTCTTCCCTTTAAAGATGCCGCCGCTACCCAAAAAAATATCTACACAATGGTAGAGATGATTCGTAAAGAAACGATGACTAACCAAAGTTTCAAATCACCACAACTTGTCAAAAAAATAATCTTCCTGGTAGAGGAAGCTCTGAATAAATCGAAGACAATTAAACAGACGAAAAAAAATCTAGAAGTAGCAGCAAAATTAAGATTTTTTAAAGCCCCAACCCAAACAATATTAACAAATTCTAACGCTCAATCTTTAACTATTTATGATCATCCTAACTTTGGCAAACGATTGATGAATCGTCCGATGAGTAGTTCTGTTGATGATATATCAATTGAATCAGAATATATTATGCCTTCACTCAAGATGACCTTAGATTTTGTGCAAGGATTTTATTTCATGAGTCGATAATCCAGTAATACCTGTTTTCAGATAAACGCAGATAAATACAGATGCATTCATGGATTCTATAATCTTCAGGCTAAATTAGTATAAATAATACATTGTGGGAGTCAAACAATGCGCGATGGCTTTAATCGGATGATGGGTAAAACACGCTATGTCGTCTGTCGTCTATTCCTGCATTTAAACGGGGGCGAAGTAGCGCCGATATTGGGTGTCCTCAATCGCGCTGCACGAGCAGCAATTGATGCTGATGGTGATTTGGAAGTTTTGGGAGAAGAATTAGTCTCAATCTGTCAAAGCCTACTCCAATATGATGAATACTGGACTTCAGCCGCTAATGAAGGCGATGTATTTTGGAGTGAAGGCGAAGCGGGAGATTATGTCAATGAATTATTTACTGACTCCGCCCAAAGATATCTCAGTGAACCAGATTTTAGTACAGCTTCCCGTTTCGATGAACCTTTATCTATCCCTGTCACCCGCAACGTAGTAGTCATGCTGACAGTGGCTTATGAAGGAGAAGTACCAGAATTAGAAGCAGATCTTTCTAACATCCAGGCGCTGAAGGAAGGCTTTAAAGCTTTAATCAATCTGCACTACAAACATAAACTCCGAGCCATCCAAGTGCATTTTTCACCAGCCCAGTTAGGTGACGAACTGACTAACGATCAGTTGTTGCAGTATTTTCCGGAATTGATTCCTTTGTAATTTGTTAGTTAGTCTATAATTACCACCCGCATCGATCACTTTAGGAAAATCACACAATGATCATGACCATAGCACGTAAATTTACAGTCGTTTTTCTAGCCTTGAGTTTGTGCTTGACAACTGTCGCCTGTGGGGGAGGAAACGAAACTACATCTTCCAATAACAATGTGAGCCAAACTGCTACCCCCACAAAAATAAGTGATGGACAGTATCCAGTACAGCAAGCCACCTACAACGATGGTAATGGCGAGTATACGCTGTTTTTACTCAATAGTCAGCCTCCAACATTTGCCACCGAAAAGTTACAAATGGCACGGCTGACAGATGAAGAAATCAAAGCGGGTAAAAAAACTTACTTGAAGGTAGAAAATGGACAGCCAGCTTTATACCTGACAGAAGATTTTAAAATTGAGTACGTCCATAACGTTACTGAAACCAAAACTAATCCCCAAACTGGACAAAAAGAAACAGTTGTTGTTCGTCAAGAATCTAACTTCTGGACACCTTTTGCCGCTTCTTTGGCTGGTAACGTGGCAGGTCAAGCCATTGGTAGTCTATTATTTAGACCTCAGTACTATGTACCTCCCGTTTATCAGTCAGGTGGGATTATGAATGGCTATGGTGGATATGGTTCTACTTATGACCAAGCAGTTTCCAGCTACCGTACTCGCTACAATCAACCACCCGCAGCCGTAAGAAATCGCACTGCTTTCCGCACCACAGGGTCAATTAGAAGGTCATCTGGAAACTCTACTCGCACGACACCACGCACAACTACAGGTAGAGCTACTGGTTCTGGTTTTGGTGGCAGTACCCTCCGTCCTTCTGGTAACTCTAGCTCTACTCGACGCAATTCTGGTAGTGGTTTTGGTAGTGGTGGACGTTCTTCGAGTCGCCGTTCTTCTGGATTTGGTAGCAGAAGAAGGTAATATCGTGTCCGGTTAAAGACTTATCATTAGGACTGACGCGGAGATGGTGAGACGCTCTTACGCGGAGAGTTTTTTTTCATAAGTAATTAGCCGGACTTGATATAGGAATAATATTTGATTTTTGAAATATACGTAGGTAGGGCTATGCCTTACAAACCATTGCTGCGGTGGGCAATGCCCACCCTACGAGACTTAAAATTTTATGGCTACGCCACGCAAGCTATCAGATATCATTTATAGTTCCTATATTATTCGTAATAATGCCTCCGGTCTGGCTAGTGATACGAATTTGTAATCATTCCTACGGCAGGCTACCGCCAACTTAATTCGGATGATGGTTACAAATTACGAATTAGTTTTCTTTCAACCCTGTCACCTGCCACCTGTCACCTGCTATAGTTTTATACTGCTACAGGTGCCGGTTGTTGCCAACGACCCACAGCTTTACCAATGACTGCCAATTCTGACATCAACTTATCAAAACGGTCTGGTGTTAAAGATTGGGGGCCATCAGATAAAGCTTTGGCGGGGTTGGGATGAACTTCTATCATCAGGGAATCGGTACCAGCTGCGATCGCCGCCATTGCCATAGAAGGTACAAACTCAGACCAACCCACACCATGACTAGGGTCAATCATCATCGGTAAATGGGTCAGTTTCCGCAACACAGGCACAACTGACAAATCCAAAGTATTGCGAGTGTACTGACGGTCAAAAGTTCTAATTCCCCGTTCACACAAAATCACATTAGGATTACCCGCAGCCAAAATATACTCAGCCGCCATTAACCAGTCTTCAATCGTCGCCGCCATACCTCGTTTTAAAAGAACTGGTTTTGGTTGCGCCCCAACTTTTTTCAGCATCGAGAAATTTTGCATATTTCTCGCCCCGACTTGAATCACATCCGCAACTTCCCCAATTTTCTCTAAGTCTTCTGTATCCATAACTTCGGTAATAATGCCGAGTCCACTCACTTCCCGCGCTTTAGCCAACAATTCCAAAGCACTTTCACCATGACCTTGAAAAGCGTAAGGTGAAGTTCGGGGTTTGTATGCACCACCACGTAAAAACTTAGCCCCAGCAGCTTTTACACGCCGCGCTGTCTCGACAATCATTTCCTCATTTTCCACCGAACATGGCCCAGCGACTACCACCAATGGATGATGTTCGCTAAACACAACAGCCCCATCAGGAGTGTTAACCACTACCTCAGAAGCTTGACCGTGACGGAATTGGCGGCTAACTCGTTTGTAGGGTACTTCCACCCGCAACACTTGCTCAATCCATGGACTGGCTTCCTGAATTTGTAAAGGGTCTAAGTTAGCTGTCTCACCGACTAGACCAATTACTACTTTATGCTGTCCAATGATTTTTTCTGGTGTTAATCCCCAGCTACTTAGTTCCTCGCTCAGGCGGTCTATCTCTTCCTGTGGGGAACCCACTTTCATCACAACAATCATGTTAAAATTCCTGTCTATGTGAGTAACTTTTATTGTTTCTGATCTTAAACAGATCGGGGTGTAATAGCGATTTAATGTGAGGTTGCAAAGAATTATACTATTTAAGAAGCCACCCAAAGCGAGTCTACATCTGCGGTTGGTGTCCTGGAAATCTGATTCTATGCAGCTTCATCTGAAAAAAGCTATCACCTTACCTAGGATTTAATACTTATTAATTAACAGATCAAATATCAAAAAAAATGTAGCGCCCAGTACTTTTTCTGAATATTGGGTATAAATAAGAAATTATAATTTTTTGAAAATTGATGTTGAAGAGATAAAATTTCAACTTCAACATTCAAGCTTAAAAATCTACCCAATATCGCAGTTATATAGCAACAGACAGGGCGGTTAGGACACCAACTGATTATAAAACCTAGAGATCAAAAGACTTTTCAGACTGTCACCTGTCACCTCTTCCCTGTCACCTGCTATATAAATACCTGAGCGCTAATGATCAGACGTTCTTGTTTCGAGTTTCGCGCCAAACTTCGGTCATCCGTCCCCAATTAATGCCCAACTCACCCAATCCTAGTAAAGTTCCAGGTCTTTCTTCATCCCAAGAAGCGGAAAGAACACCATAGGTTATTCCCAGCACCCCTAAACCAAATAATCCCATGTTCACCAATAACACGGCAATAGGAGGAAGTTGGATATCAGCAAATGTGATCAGCAGATAGCTGACAACTAGAGTGGTAATACCCAATGCTGTGGGTATACCGCAAAAAGCAGCAACTCGGCGAATCATCCGCTGGCTGACGACTTCAGGAATCGCCATTTCTTCTTTAGTGAAGGTTTGGGGCTTTTGCGGCTGTTTACTAGATTCTTGTGACTTGACTATGGGTTGACTGTTAGTTTTAGGGGCAGTTTTTGGAGGAGTTTTAGCGGTAGCTTTAGCGGGTTTTTGACGCTTTTTGTTTGGCTCAAAGGGTAAACGACTGCGTTCTGATTCTTCACCAGGCATAAGCAGTAGTTCCTAACCACGAATACCAAGGCGACCAATCAATGCTTGATACTTTTCCCGACTGTCCTGTTGGATATAGGATAGAAGGCGCTTACGTTGACCAATCATCTTTAATAAACCCCGACGGGAAGAATGGTCTTTTTTATTAGCTTGGAGGTGTTCACTGAGGCGGTTAATGCGGTCAGTTAACATAGCGATTTGGACATCGGCTGAACCAGTATCGGTTTCGTGAACTTGGAAGCCAGAAATTAGTTCTTGTTTGCGCTGTTGCGTCAGAGCCATGATTAATTCAATTTCTATTTTTTCTAATGTCTTCAGCAGTCTCCCATGATATCACAACCTCTAAGCTGTGCGGCGAATTAGCATTGTCGCCTTGTCAACCAAGAGGCAGGAGGGATTTGTTGCAGGGAGCAAGGGGAGGAAAGGTCGTTTTGATTGCAGAACTTGGATAATTTATTTTTTGGAGTTCCCTAAACAAATAATTTTGTGATCTAATGAAACTATAATTTCTAATTTCCCAAAAAGTTAGCTTCCGGTTGTAGCCACTGGTACAGACACATTTGCCGCTGAGGGATGATCTATGATAGGTTGACGTGTTTTTAGGTCAAA
This sequence comes from Anabaena catenula FACHB-362, assembly GCF_014698735.1. GTDB lineage: Bacteria > Cyanobacteriota > Cyanobacteriia > Cyanobacteriales > Nostocaceae > Anabaena > Anabaena variabilis_A. The sequence continues at coordinate 21,987 of NZ_JACJTQ010000003.1, read as the reverse complement.
TTTATATCCATGTGGCAAAATATGTAGCTTCGCGCCGACAATTGCCAAAGGCTCATCCTTCAAAATTTGATCCAGATTATTATACGTAGCTTCTGATTCATCTACAATCGTAACTGCACCTTCGCCAATAACTTCAATCTGGGTATCAGTTACTACCATAGCTGTATTTTCATCAATGCCAAATCCCAAGGCCACAGGCTGTTGCACTAAAGCAGAAATTAAGCGTCCTAACCGTCCGCGCTGAGAAAAATGCTGATCAATCACTACCCCTGGTAAAAAACCAAGACCAGGCCCCATTTCCACCACTTCAATCCGGGCATTAGTCTGAGAATCACCTTCGACTATCATTTGATCTGGCATGACAGCAGCACCTGCACTGGTTCCACCTATGACTATGCCTTCAGAGTAACGTTTGTGAATCGCTGCATCAATTTCTGTGTCTTTGAGAATACTGGTGATGCGAGCTTGATCTCCGCCAGTAAAAAATACACCTGTGGCGTTACTAATTGCTTCTAATGCTGTAGATGAAGATGCATCTTCACGAGTTTCTGTATCAAGAATGCGAACGTGTTCGGCTCCCAGACGCTCAAAAACTCTAATATAATTTTCTCCGGCTTCTCGTGGTAGTTCTGTTGCCGCCGTCATAATTACTATGTGTGCCTTTGTCCCACCAGAACGGCGCACAAACTCACGCAAGATTGGGGTATCTCCATCTTTTTCTTCGGCTCCGCCAATAATTACTAGCTGCCTTTTGCTATGAATGTCAGTCATGATGGTTCCTTGTTTTTGTTATTTATTTTCACTAAAACATGACATTACAAGTAAGGAATCATCCATTTGATAGATTGCAGAGCCATAAAAATGTATTTAGTTGTTAGTCATAACCGTTAATAAATCAATAGCAATTTTCCATTCTGCAAAATAGTTGGTGGATGCTATTATTTCTCGCAGCTTATTCAATCTCTACTGAACTCTACTCCTATAAAGTAAGTCAATTAAGAAAAGACGTGCTTGTGCAAGTGAGATATGCCTGGGTTTCCCTTGGTAGACAATTTGGTACTCATTGATATCCGGTCCATCTCCATATCCTGAAATCAACTTGTTGTGAAATGCTTCCTCCGCAAGTTGCCGAACTTCATCTCTCAGACTAGCTTGTGTGTTATTCATGCTTGACTGTACCCTAAACGCCCTTTTAGAGTTATAGATATCTGGCGAACATATTGCACCTTTCCTAGGTTAGATTTTTTATTTATTTTATCCAAAAGACGTTGAATGCGATCACACTCAAGCTTCACCTGTCTCCGACGGAATCAGTAATTCAGTCGAAGTTATGTCCTGAGATAGGAGCAAATTTTAGATCATTGGGATATGCTGAGTTATTGAATTCGGACTTAATACTTAATCAGTTTGGCTAAACATAAGTAGTTAGTCTAAATTATTCACAGGTCTTTTTTGCCTCTTTGCCTGAGCTAATCTAGGATGCAGAATTAACAAATGTTCAATTAATTTTACAGGGGTACTTAACTCATACTGTTTCACTTTAAGGTTTATACAAATAGACAGACGCTCTGATGCGGAGATTCATTTGTAGCTTTAATGAAGTGAATTGATATCAGAAATCAGATTCAGGGTATTTAGTTAAAGGTTAATAATCAATGGTTCAACAGCAAAGCACCGATGTCATTCGCATCAATGCTAGAAGAAGTGATGTTTTCGATATTTTCAATTTAAAGTATTATATTGGACCAAATCCTTATTTAGATACAGGGGCGCTAGTTTTTGATTTTTCTTTGACTGAATATCGACAGCCCCTAGCAATTGAGGAGTATGTTTCAATTATTAGCGATACCTCCAGTGGTCATCGCCAACGCTATCCCCACTTAGCAGAGCAAACCTATAATTCCTACGCTGATTTATTTGCTCATGTCGTCTCTGAAGTGGGTAAATTAGACATGGGTTTGCACTTCCATCTTTGGAGCATCAAGCAATATCCCAATTTTGCCAGAATTAGCATTCAATCACTTCATGAACGGACAACTAGATCAGTAGTTTACTTAGTTTGGGATTGGTTTGAAACTATTACTCAAGGTGAGGAATTTTCAATCGATGAAAGATTAGTAAGTTTGCAAAATACATTTCGTGCCTCTGTCTATGGGGGTCCTACTGTTTACGCTTTATTGCGAACTGCATACCAACAGGGTATTCCTGCTTTTTACTTGTGGGAAGAAGGACTAATGCAATATGGCTTTGGTAAAAAACAGGTGCGGGGAGTCGCAACGACTTTTGACTGTGATAGCCATCTTGATTCAGAATTCAGTACCCGCAAAGATGACTGTAAAGACTTTTTACAAAACTTGGGTTTCCCAGTTCCCAAAGGTGATATCGTCCACTCCGAAAAAGAAGCTGTGGCGGTAGCGAAAGAGATTGGCTATCCAGTTGCAGTTAAGCCTGTGGTAGGTCACAAAGGAATTGGTGTTACTGCTGAGGTGCAAAATGTTAGAGAGTTGGAATCTGCTTATAATAGAGCGTTGTTAGCGATTCCAGATGAACAGCCAACCAGGATTATTGTCGAGAAAAGCATATCAGGTACGGATTTTCGGTTACTGTGCGTTGATGGTAAATTTGTCGCCGCTACAGAACGTCGCCCAGCATCGGTTGTGGGTGATGGAGACTCAACTATTAAAGAATTAATCAGGCGAGAAAATCGTAAACAGGAAAGGAGGGATACACCAACCTCTCCCATGAGTAAGATCCAGATTGATGAAGCGATGGAATTGTCTTTAGAGGAACAGGGTTTAGAATTGGATAGTATTGTTGAGAGCGATCGCACTGTTTATCTGCGTAAAGTGGCGAATCTCTCTGCTGGGGGAATGAGCATTAATGCTACAAACCCAATTCACCATGACAATATTATCTTGGCACAAGATATCGCCCAACATTTTCGGCTCACTTGTCTGGGTATTGATATCATTGCTAAAAATCTTTCCGAATCTTGGAAATCTGGCAACTTTGCTATTCTAGAAATTAATTCTGCACCTGGGATTTTGATGCACCTTAACCCAGCAGTGGGTAGTAGTGTTGATGTCCCTGCTCATATTTTGGCAACCTTTTTTCAATCTAGCATTGATGCCAGAATACCAATTATTACTTTTAATCAAATCAACCTTACTGACTTGCAAGTAACAATTGATCACATTCTTTTACAGCATCCTGAATGGACAATTGGTGCTGTTTGTCGTCAAGGCATTTTTGTCAATCGTTCCGAAAAAGTCTTGAGTCAAGATTACAATCACAATGTCCAGAGTTTGTTGCGTCATCCCAAACTTGACTTACTCATTGCTGAATACCCAGAAGCAATTCTGGAACCAGAGGGAATGTTTTACCAAGGAAGTAATATTGTTGTTTTAGATAATCCCACTGAAACTGAAATGATGTTGGTAAGAGATGTCTTAGATGGTTCTATTGTCGTGATTAAGAAAGAAAAGGAGGTTTCTATTCAGCGACAGGGGTTAATTGAGGATTACACTTTGGGCGTTGAGGAAGCTTTTAGCAGAGTTTATTTGAAGGAAATTAGGTCGATTTTGTAATTTTTAAACGCTGAGGTACGCTGAGTAAATCGCAGAGGTACGCAGAGAAATTAACCTGCGTCTCTGCTATATTTCGTTGACTACAGTTTGGCGTGAGCAGCCAAAATGATTTTTTCTGTTTCTTCCCAATTAATACATTTGTCAGTTACTGAAACTCCATATTGTAATTCTTCGCGTTTGCCAGTAATCGGTTGATTACCTTCATATAAATTGGACTCTAGCATCATCCCGACTATGGAGGTATTACCATCCACGATTTGCTGAATCACATTTTCTAAGACCACAGGTTGTAATCTGTAATCTTTATTTGTATTCCCATGACTACAATCAATCACGATTCTGGATGGTAAATTTGCCGCTGTTAATTCTTCTTCCACTAGCCTGATATTTTCTACATCAAAATTAGGCTGACTTCCGCCACGCAAAATTACATGACCATGAGCATTCCCTCTAGTTTGAAATACGCTCACCTGTCCTTTTTGATTAATTCCTAAGAAATTATGTGGTTCTTTAGCTGATTTTAAAGCATTTAAAGCTACGTGAATATTACCATCAGTACCATTTTTAAAGCCTACAGGCATAGACAGACCACTAGCCATTTCTCTGTGGGTTTGTGATTCAGTTGTGCGTGCGCCAATTGCTGACCAAGCAACCAGTTCACTAATATATTGAGGGATAATAGGATCAAGCGCTTCTGTAGCAGTTGGTAATCCTAATTCGGCAATTTTCAATAACAAGTTACGGGCAATTAATATACCATGTTCAACATGAAAAGAATCATCCATATCTGGATCATTAATTAATCCTTTCCAGCCTACAGTAGTTCGGGGTTTTTCAAAATAAACACGCATGATTAACAGCAGTTTATCTTGAACCTTTTCTGCTAAAATTTTCAACCTCTCAGCATATTCAATTGCCGCTTTTGGATCATGAATTGAACAAGGCCCAACTACGATAAATTTCCGGCTATCTTGGAAATCTAGAATATTTTCTATTTCCTGTCGAAACTTCAAAATTGTCTGTTCAGCAGACTTAGTTAAAGGTGATTTTGCCTTAACTTCATTCGGAGTTAATAAGACGTGAGAACTTTTAATGTTAGTGTTAATTAATTTGTTGATCATGACTCAAATCTCTTGATTTGTTTAATGCTATTTAATCTGTAAACGATTACTATACACATTTTTAATAAAAAAAACAAGCTCAAGCCATATAGCAATCGGAAATGATATGTGAGAAAATATGTTGCCTATTGCCTACTTTCATGCTCTCTGGGAAACACTAGATAAAGAAAAGTGTAGTATCAATTCACTTAATTAAAGCTATAAATGAATCTCCTTCCGCGTAAGAGCGTTTTTCCATTTGTATCAACCTTAAAGTGAAACGGTATAGCGTCTCCCAGAGAATAAGTATAGCTACGCAGCTATCACCAATCAACCGTTATTTATTAATACCATATTCAATATTTGTAAAAATCAATCAAACAGCAGATATTTAGTCAAAAATATCTTATTTATTGCTTCATATCTGCTATTAGCAATTAAGTGGAGCAACGTCAATAATTGAAGCTTTGTAGTGAGTGCTTTAGACCTAACTACGAGCCAATTTCAACATTTGTTACTTTACTTAATACAGCAGATTGCAGATCAATGAGGCTTCGCCGTGAGCGTCAGCCGATAGCTTGCGTGGCGTAGCCATATGGTACAGAATCTAAATTGAAACCTAGACACCAAGCCAGTTTTACTCCTGACTCCGGTCACTGAGCGTAGTCGTTCGCGAAGCGTCTCGTTCACGTAGTGTCTCCGACAGGAGAAGAGAAGTGCTGACTCCTGACTCCTGAATTCTGCTGTATGTAGGACTCCTATTTGATTTTTGTTGGCATTCGCGCGGAACGTGGCGTTAGCCATAGCCTGCGCTTACAAACTCCGTATACTTCTACCTCCCTTCTTCCCTATTCCCTATTCCCTATTCCCTGTCTCTACAAGTAATTTCATTAATCAAACCGGATTGCTATAGTTTGATTTTTTTTCGCCTACTTACTCGATTTTTCCTGTAGTAATGAGCATATAACTTAATAACCAATTTGCCGCTGTCGCCCTACGAGTTTGTCGTGGTCCAAATTCACCAATTTTGTAACCTTTGAAACCTAGTTTTTCTTTGAGTAGTTGTTTGTTTTCTTGGGGAATGGAACGAGTCAATTTCATGGTTGCAGGGCGAGACTCCAGAAAATCTATTGGTTCTGAATACTCATCTCGCCATGCTGGTGCTACTTGACTGGTGTTCCATTTTTCAGTTGCAGAGTCGTAGCGATAACCTAAGTGATACCATACTAATTGGTTGACGGTAGCATCATCAATTGTATCGTTGATGATTGCCCAAATTGTTTCTGTGTTAAGTTCTGGTAGGTTAGACATAAGCCAATTACGATTTATCAGTTGTCGTCTGCGAAATAACTACTAGTACCGCTTTCTGGGAATTAAAAATTAAAAATTGAAAATTCCAAAAAGCAGATTAAAAAAGTTTTTCCATAATTTTTAATGGTTGGTTGACTTACTCCGCTGTGTACTAGTGAATTGTAGTGAAAAATTATTTTTCACTACCTGGATATATTCTTCAACACAGGAATAATTTTATCTTGTTGTCAATCGGCTGAAAGATTTATCTGCTACAACTTTCCGATGTTCTCACTTTCAATCCTCTCACCTATATAGCCGTTTCCACATTCGTGAAGCACAGCAAGAAAGATTTTACCGCAGATATAGACACCTGTAGGGTGGCTTCTCGTTCGCGCAGCGTCTCCGACAGGAGAAGAGAAGAGTACGCAGATTAATTTTTACTTTACTCTATGAGGAAACGCTATAAAGTAATTGTTAAGTCTTTGAATAAAGTAAAAAGTTCTACGCAAAGAGAGGTTACTTGATCAGGAGCTATTTTATCCTCTGTAACCCATCCGCTATAAACCCAATTCCCACAATAGTTGTAATAGGCATCTACTTGAGATACTTTGTCCCATATGGAATGAAACTCTATATGATCCAACTTGTAAGGGGCAGTAAAGCTAAAACTACCATCTTCCGAGGATTGTTGCCAAAAGCATACATTCAGCACTGCGTCAATCAATCCATCTGCTTGAGGTATTAAAATTTTAAAACCTTCAAACATTTTACTACACCATATTTCCGCCTCGGTGTTATTGTCTGGGAAATATTTTTTGACAATTTCCGACATTTTTACCAGATACTGGCGAACTTCAAAGTTTTTAAGTAATACTTTTTCACAATCTGATAAATTTTTCTGCATTATTGTTTATCCTTGTATGAGTTTTTACTAAGCCTTTTTTCTGTTATGTTTAGTTTGTAAGATTGATTAAAATATTGTGGTTTTTATACTTCCACAAGAATTATTATATAGGTAAACTGCAAATCTTGAATACTAGACCAGTTTATCCAAAATTCCCTACCACTACCAAGCAGCACAGACGCACAGACGCGGAGATTATTCTGTAGTTTTAATCTACGTGAATTGATATTACTTATTACCAGTTGCAATAACGGAACTAACCCGGCTGCTTGTGGAAACCGGGTTGATGGGGTATTTAGATATTTTGGCGTTGCTGATTCCATGTATGAATATGATTTTATCTCATACCAAAATCCTGGTAGAGACGTTTCCGGAAACGTCTCTACAACCGAATTCATACCTCAATTCAGCAACGTCTATATTTGGGGTTTTAAAGATTTTTAGCGAAAGATTTCAGCAAAAAACTGCCGCATAGCCTTCCAAGAACGTTGTTCTGCAATTGGATTATAAAGTGCGCCTTTGGGATCATTTTTGGCTTCAGGGTTGGTGAAAGAATGAACTGCACCACCGTAAGAGATTAATTGCCAGTCCACATTTGCCTGACGCATTTCGTTTTCAAAGCCTTTGAGTTGCTCTTCAGGCACAAAGGGATCATCAGCACCATGTAAAACTAATACCTTAGATTGAATATTTTTGGCATCACTGGGGTTAGGGGTATCCAGGTTGCCGTGAAAACTGACTACACCCTGAATATTTGCACCGCTACGGGCTAATTCTAATACTGTGCCACCACCGAAGCAGTAACCAATAGCAGCGATACGTTTAGGGTCAGTTAACCGATAGTTTTGTAGAACTTGTAACCCAGCTGTTGCTCTTTGACGCAATAATTTTCTATCCTGGCGATAAATTGTCGCTTGGGTTCCCGACTCCTGTTGATTTTGTGGTCTTATACCCTTGCCATAGATATCAGCTGCAAAAGCAACATATCCCAGCTTGGCTAATTGCTCAGTCTGTTTTTTGGTAAAAGACTGTAAGCCAGTCCAATCATGAACTACTAAAACCCCAGGACGCTTTACCTTGATAGCGTCATCATAAGCTAAATAACCTTCTAAAATGGTATTACCTTGTTTATATTGGATATTCTTAGTTATAATTACTGCCAGTACATCCCCAGCAGTCAACAACATAACCACAGGTGTAAAAAAAACAGAAAGCAAAATTTTCATGACCCTGTAAATACTAAAATACTCATCATGGTTGATTATCCCTACAAAACTGACAAAAACAGCAACAATGTCTCACTCTTAATGCAAAAATTATGCTTCAGCTTGCTGGTAGATTTTCATGAATTCATAAGACTGCCATTCCAGCAAGGCCAAATTGTGTAGTGACGGTACATTATTAGTTATATAAATAAAAATCATTGTTCCGTCTATTTATCGGCTACTAACACAAAACCATGAGTGCAACTGCTACTATTTCTCAAAGTTCCCTAATTCAAGGCTGTGGTTTACCTCCGTTTGCAGAGATTACACCGGAGCAAGTAGAACCAGCCTTCAGGCATCTGTTAGCAGACCTGGAGCAGCAACTAGCTATCTTAGAAGCTAATGTCAAACCTACCTGGAGCGGTTTAGTAGAACCTCTAGAAAAGTTGACAGAAAGGCTGCACTGGAGTTGGGGGATACTGAACCATTTGATGGGTGTTAAAAATAGCCCAGAACTACGTATAGCCTATGAAAAGGTTCAGCCGCAAGTAGTGCAGTTTATTAACACCCTTGGTCAAAGCAAACCTATTTACAAGGCTTTTAAAGCCCTACGGGCTAGTGATACCTGGGAAACCTTAGAATCAGCCCAGCAGCGTATTGTTGAAGCAGCTATTCGGGATGCAAAATTGTCTGGTGTGGGCTTAGAAGGAGCAGCACGAAAACGTTTCAATGCTATTCAGATGCAGTTAGCAGATTTGTCCACAAAGTTTTCTAATCATCTTCTGGATGCTACTACAGCTTTTAGCTTAATTCTCACAACCAAAGCCGAAATAGAGGGTTTACCTAGTAGCTTACTTAGTTTGGCTGCCCAAGCTGCTCGTGCGGCAGGAGAAGAAAACGCTACTCCAGAAAATGGACCCTGGCACATTAGTTTGGATTTTCCTAGCTATTTCCCCTTCATGCAACACAGCACCCGTCGGGATTTGCGTGAAAAGGTTTACAAAGCTTATATTACTCGTGCTTCTTTTGGGGAGTTGAATAACAACCCTTTAATTGAAAGTATTTTAGAGTTGCGGCAAGAACTGGCAGAGTTAATAGGCTTTGAAAATTTTGCCGAACTCAGTTTAGCTAGTAAGATGGCCAAGAATGTCCCAGCAGTAGAAAAGCTGTTAGAAGAACTACGCCAAGCCAGTTATCATGCGGCTGTCAAAGACTTAGAAGAACTCAAAGCCTTTGCCAAATCCAAAGGAGCAGCAGAAGCCGAGAATTTACAACATTGGGATATCAGCTTTTGGGCAGAACGCCAAAGAGAAGCAAAATTTGCTTTTACTGAGGAAGAATTGCGTCCTTACTTCCCTCTCCCCCAAGTGTTAGATGGGTTATTTGGACTAGTGAAGCGGTTGTTTGGTGTGACTGTTACTCCCGCTGATGGTCAAGCCCCAGTTTGGCATGAGGATGTACGTTATTTCCAAATTGCTGATAAAAATGGCTCTCCCATTGCTTACTTTTATCTAGACCCCTATAGCCGTCCCGCTGAAAAGCGAGGTGGTGCTTGGATGGATGCTTGTATTCATCGCCGCAAAATCAAAGAAAATGGTGTAACTAGCATCCGCTTACCTGTGGCTTATTTGATTTGTAACCAAACTCCCCCAATCGATGACAAGCCCAGTTTAATGACTTTTGATGAAGTGGAAACATTGTTCCACGAGTTTGGACATGGCTTACATCATATGCTGACCAAGGTTGACTATACGGGAGCCGCAGGCATTAATAATGTGGAGTGGGATGCTGTGGAATTACCTAGTCAGTTTATGGAAAACTGGTGTTATGACCGCCCCACCTTATTTGGTATGGCTAAACACTACCAAACCGGTGAACCACTACCAGAGCATTATTACCAAAAGCTGTTAGCAGCACGTAATTACATGAGTGGTTCGGCGATGTTGCGACAAATTCACCTCAGTAGCGTTGACTTGGAATTACACTACCACTATCGCCCTGATGGTAACGAAACTCCCATAGATGTACGCCAACGCATTGCTAAAACGACTACTATTTTACAACCATTACCGGAAGATGCCTTTTTATGTGCATTTGGTCACATTTTTGAAGGTGGTTATGCAGCCGGTTATTACAGCTACAAATGGGCGGAAGTTCTCAGTGCTGATGCTTTTGCTGCTTTTGAAGAAGCTGGGCTAGAAGACGAAGAAGCAATACACATTACTGGTAGACGCTACCGGGATACAGTGTTAGCACTGGGCGGTAGTAAGCACCCAATGGAAGTTTTTCAATCCTTCCGGGGTAGGGAACCAAGTACTACTGCGCTGCTAAAGCATAATGGTTTATTGGCTGTGGTTTAAAGTTGACCTAAGGAAACCCAACATTGACGAAGTTTTTGTTGGGTTGCACTGTTGCTTAACCCAGTCTTGTATCTTAGAGGATGTCTGAAAAGTTTTGAGGAGGTGATTTTAATTACGCCAGCTGCTTTAACATTGAACTAGGAAAGAAACTACAGTTAGCACTAATTTCCCAATTCAAATACTGGTAACTTCACCCGAAAACAACTTCCCGCTCCGATTTGACTCGTCACAGAAATCTCACCACCATGAGCATGAGTAATAGCTTGAACAATAGCTAAACCTAAACCAGAACCACCTTGACGACGAGAACGGGCTTTTTGGGCCCGCCAAAAGCGGTTAAATACTAAGGATAAATCTTCAGGTGCAATACCAATACCAGTATCTGCCACTGAAATAATCACAAAATCATCCCATTTAACGATTTTTACCCTTACAAAACCGCCATTAGGCGTATATTGCAGGGCATTTTCTAGCAAATTCCCAAATAGTCGTTGTAACTGATTTGCATCTCCTTTTACCCATACCTCATTAATCAAATCAGCCTCTAAAGTAATTTCTTTTTCTTGTGCTTGTGGCTGTAAGCTATCAACTAAATCAAATAAAATTTCATCTATAGGTATGGGAATTGCGGTTTTGGGCAAACTTAAAGAAGCAGAATCGCTTCTTGCTAACAATAGTAAATCCTCTACCAAGTGAGTCATCTGCTGTGTTGCGCCCTCTATCACCGTTATTTTTTTGACATCACTGGGATGAATACGTTCTGGATGACTTTGGATTACTTCCACTGTTGTTTTAATCGCTGTCAGGGGACTGCGTAATTCATGGGATGCATCTGCTGTAAATTGTTGTAATTGCTGGAAACTTTGCTCAATAGGTTGCAAGGCTTTACTCGTTAACCACCAACCTGTACCACCAATTAACACCATTCCTAAGACACCACCAAACCCCAAACCCATCAACAGTCTATTTAGTTCTTTTTCTACTTCTACAGTTGATGCACTTACCCGCACATAACCTAAAAGTTGTTGATTGTTTTCGGAAACATGAACGGGAATAGTTAATGTTCTGATGCCATTTTGTTGCCATGTATGAAAACTATTCACAAATTGTGTTTGCGGAAATTGCTTTCCTGCTTTTCCTAATAATTGCTTTTTGGCATCAAACCATTCCACACTTTGATGATATAGTTGCAAATCTTGCCAAGGAATATCTAAATCCCCATCATGATCTAAAATTCGCGGCATTTTCCGATTTACAGCCGTTCTATCTGCTTGAATAGCTGATAAATTATGAGCCGCTGCATCTGCTAAAGTTAATAATTGACGGTATAATTGCTGATTGAGACTGTAAGCAAAAAAATGATAAACTCCCATTGATGACAGTCCCATTACTACCATCATCGCTATCAAATAAGATAACAGTAACCGCGAACTGGTAGCGCGAAACTGAGGATTAGATAAAATATTTTCCCGCCGCCAAGGTATAATAAACCTGTTTTTATTTCTAGAAGCTCTGGTTAAGTCTATACCCAAGTCCATAAACAGTTTCGATAAAATCATGTTTTGCTCCTGCGGCTTGGAGTTTTTGACGTATTGCTCGGATATGGACTTTGACTGTATCTTCTCCTGGTGCGTCAATAGATGACCACAAGTGATCAAGTATTTGGTGACGACTAAGAACATGACCATGATTACGAAGAAATAATTCTAGTAATTGGTATTCTTTAGGTGTCATTGACAATAATTTATTTTTATAATTAACAGTACAATTTGCTGGGTCAAGTTGGAGTTCACCCCACTCTAAAAAAGTTAATAATGTACTATTTCCCCGACGTAGTAAAGCCCGAATTCGTGCTAGTAATTCCTTTAAATCAAAAGGTTTAATGACGTAATCATCAGCACCTGCATCTAAGCCTTCTACTTTATCTGTGCTGCTATCTTTTGCTGTCAACATCAATACTGGTATTTCATGACCACGCTGTCTTAATCTTTGACATAATTCTATCCCATTTAATTTTGGTAACATCACATCCAGAAGGATTAAATCATAGCTAAAAGCCGTTATAAAGTCCCATCCTTCTTCCCCATCACCTGCTACATCAACCGCGTAATTATTATCAGTTAATGCTTCTGTAAGAGATGAAGCAATTCGTTCATCGTCTTCTACTAATAAAACTTTCATAAAGCTATCACCAGAATAATATCATGTCCGGTTGTTCGCGTAGCGTCTCGTCAGAGATATACTTATCATTTAGACTGACACGGAGACAGGGAGACGCTCTGACGCGGAGTTTTTTTTGATAAGTGATTTAAATCATGACTGTTATTAATTCATCCATCTTTATCTGCGGTTAATTATTCTTGCAATCTCAGCCTGAAACCTGATACAGGAATCATAAATGATATCTGATAGCTTGCGTGGCGTAGCCATAAAATTCTCAGTCTCATAGGGTGGGCATTGCCCACCAAACTTAATTTTTCAAAAATCAAATATTATTCCTATATCTGATTTTCAACTGTTGGTAAAATAGGTTGGAATTCAGCTTTGTTGAGAGTTGCCAAATAAAGTTCAACATCAATATCAGGATAGCGATTGCGAATTAACCAATAAGCTCGATTTAAATAATCTGTATGTACTTGCAACTCTCGCTCTGGATCTTTGCTTAAATTAGAGTCAATCATCATTGCATAAGCTCCGCAATCTTGATGATCAATCACAATCACTTTCTGAATATGATGTAGTCGATAGGATATATCTAGCTGATCCCAAAATGCTTCAGCATCAGATGGGTGGGGAAAACCTGTTATAGCTAGGGAAGCACCTGCTAAAGCTGTCCAATCATACTCACCCCATAAATTTTTTCTGCTTAAAAAATAGCGTTCTGCTGTCATAAACCGAAAGTCAATACAACTAAGAACTAAAGCTTTTGTTTGAGGAGTTTCGGCTCTAGCGGGTGCTGCTGATTGTAAAATACTAAATGCTACTGCTCCGGGAAGGAGAGATTTGAGAAAATGACGACGACTTGCCAAGGGATGGCAACAAAGACATTGATTGATAGTTTTGTTCATGTTCTATTAATAATGTTATTTAGGAATTAGTGAAATTAAGCCTTGGCGATGGGAAGTCGCAGCTACACAAACAAAGTTCCTCGTAACAGTAGAGTCAGAGCCTCTGTGATAGCATTCCCAGTCTGGAGACTGGGAACGAGATAAAAAGTTTAAAACCCACGAAGATGGCCTTCTCTCGTTCCTATACTCAATATCTAACAGTAGTTTTAGTTATTTAATTCCTGCAATTCTTTTGATTTTAAATCAGTGACTCCAGTTTGAGAACATCCTGCAATTTGGGGACTAATAGAGCAAATAGCATCTGTGGTGGTTTCAAAACAATTTGATAATCCAATTGTTTTCAATAATCCTGAACGTTCTAGTAGTTGTTTAACTTGAGGTTGCAAACCTGTGAGAATTAAGCGGCAATTATGGCGTTCTAAGTCATGGTAAATATCCTCTAAAGCTACTAACCCAGTGGTATCCATGTTTGGTACAAACCGCAATCGCAGAATTAAATATTTTACTTCGGGTTCATCTCTCAGAAAGGTAGCAAACCTCTCAGCGGCACCAAAAAATACGGGACCATCTACTCGATAAACAGCAATTTCTTTGCCTAATTCCAGCGCAGTACCGGGGGGAAACACTTCAGTTTCAGGAATCTTCACCAAGCTCAAATCACTCATGCGTTTGATGAACAAAGCTCCGGCTGCAATTAATCCTACTTCGACAGCGAGAACTAAGTCAAACAAGATTGTCACCAACCAGGTAAGAATCATCACCGCAAAGTCGGAATAGGTAGCACGCATTAACAAACCAATGGCTTCCCACTCAATCATCCGCACACTAACTACCATGAGAATTCCCGCTAGTGCGGCTAGGGGAACTTGGGCTGCTAGGGGTGCTAAAGTGAGAACAATCATGGCTAAAGCAACGCCGTGAATTACTCCAGATAGTCGGGTTTTGCCACCAGAACGGACATTAACAGCCGTCCGTGCGATCGCTCCTGTGGCAGGAATACCACCAAAAAATGGGACAATGATATTTGCTAATCCTTGACCGATTAATTCGCGATCGCTATTATGTTTCTCACTAACTGTCATCCCATCAGCCACAACCGCTGATAACAAGGATTCAATACTCCCCAGTGCGGCTAAAGCCAAAGCCGGATTAATCAATTCTCGAATTACACTAAAATCATTCCAATGGGGAATACCTTGGGGCATTGGTAAAGATTGCGGAATCGCCCCAATTGTGGGTACATTCAGATGAAAATAACCAGCTATTCCTGTCGCTAACACCAGCCCCACTAAAGAACCTGGAATTGTAGTATTTATCCTTGGCCACAAAACTGTAGTTGCAATCACCACAACTGCCAGCCCAACTGCTGCCCAATTTAAAGCTTCTACATGACTTAAACTTTGCCAAACTCCCGGCAGAAAATGTTCACTACGGGGTAGTTTTAGCCCAAAGAAATTATTTAACTGCCCACAAAAAATAATGACAGCAATACCATTCGTAAAACCTGCCGTTACGGGATAGGGAATAAACTTTACTAGTTGTCCCAGTTTGGCCACCCCCAAAGCAATCTGGATAATTCCAGCCATTACCCCAGCAATCCAAACTTTCTCAATCCCGTATTTGGCGACAATTCCCACCAAAACCACAGCCATTGCCCCTGTGGGGCCTGTAATCTGGACTGGTGAACCGCCAAAGATGGCCGCCACTATTCCCGCGACAATAGCGGTGTAAAGTCCTGCTTTTGGTTCAACTCCACTGGCTACAGCAAAAGCTAAAGCCAGAGGTAATGCTACTACTGCTGCTGTTAATCCTCCTGTCAAATCGCCACGTAGATTACTAAATAAGCGCCCCAGAGAGAAAAACTTTGGTTTTTGGAGGGTATCAGAGATTGCCATATTGTCATTTTCAACTCTTATACACAATTGGTTGATGCACGCAGTGTGTGTTATTTCATCTTTTCTAAGGTGTTACGCACCTCAACAAGATGGTTATTAAACACCTCCAGCGCGGCATCCAGCACTTTGAAAATAGCTGGATCACGAATCGAGTAAAAGACGAAGTTGCCTTGTTTGCGACTCGTTACCAGATTAAGCCGACGCAGCACTCCCAACTGCTGAGATATTGAGGAAGCATCTGCTTCTAGCCACTCGGCAATACAATTCACGTTTTGTTCTCCCTGTCGCAGAGTATCCAGGATTTGAATCCGCACAGGGTTGGACAGAACCTTGAAAAAGTCTGCCTTGAAGTAACTAGGCTCACCGGACATCTTAATATCTCTCTATCTTCAAAGTCTTGCAGATAGTTTAACGCATTTTTAAATTTAGTGGGTGATAAGTAGGTTGGCGTTAAAAATTGTCGTTATGACAAGGCAGGAGGTTTTTGGGCAACTTTACTTTTCGTTACATAGTACTCTTCGAGAAGCCGCTGCGCGTCTACGGTTTTTTTGTGCCTTTCTACTTATCTCGGTTTTAAATCTGTATCAATTTAGAAACATTCCAGGATTTTTAGCTTGGTGATACATCTTTCCGAGTTCTTTACCTTTACGGTCTTAAGCTCAAAAGGAATATGAGCTTAAACAGCATATTTATCTAAATACAGAATAGTTGTATTCATTCTTCGAGGTTCTCATGGTTAATAACAATCAGTCCCGTGAATTCCGCAAAATTCATCGTCAAGTAGCACCAATTTTATTCATTCCTCTACTGCTGAGTGCGTTAACTGGTATTGGTTATCGCTTGGGAAGAAGTTGGTTTGGGATATCGAAAGACACTGGCAAGATTTTCATGAACATTCACCAGGGTACTTTTTTGGGTAAACCACTAGAACCTGTTTATGTATCTTTGGTAGGATTGGGACTAATTGGGCTGGTGATTACTGGATTGGTAATGATCAAAAAATCCCAGCAGTCTCGCTCAAGTAAAGCAAAATCTAAACTGACTGTCCGCAGTATTCACAGCATTATTGCACCTATTATTTTTCTACCCTTGTTCGCTAGTGCGATTACGGGTATTGCTTACCGAGTGGGTGAAAGCTGGTTGGGATTACCAGAAGAACAAATTGAATTTTTAATGACAATTCATCAAGGTAGCTATTTCGGTAGTGTTGGTAAACCTATTTACGTTTTGCTGGTTGGGTTAGGACTGATTGCTATGCTATTTACAGGTATCAGTATGACAGGAATTTTTCGTCAACGTCGTTCCCAAGTTCGAGAAAGTGAACAAATAGATGATTAAGAATTTACAACTTTCTGGTTTTTAAGTCATCCAAGTGGATGTGTTTGCCGATACTGGGGTATATTCACTTTGGTTGAGGATAAAAATATCTACAAATGCTAAGACTATTAAAACACCAATCCAATAACACCATTGAATCTAAGTTGGAGGGAACTCGTTTAACCGCCTTCATCAGTGAGTTTTTGAGTAATAGCGGACATTTTCTGATTCTGAAAAATATTTCTGATGTTGCACTCTACGGTTGGCAAAAATATATCACTGATCCAACCGAATATTTACTGATTGGGGCGATGGTGGTACAAACATTTTATTTATCCAAATCAGGCTCATCTCGGTTTTTTGGTAATCTGATTGGTGTGAGTATTTACACTTTAATCGATTTACCAGTAGATGGGGCTGAATTTCTGCAAAATCCCAGTCATTTTGTCCTTTGGGCATTTTCTATAGCGATCGCTACACTGCAAAGTATTCGCTACCATTGGAAACCCATTCTGGAACGTTGGATAATTCCCTTAGAAAGTGTAGTGCGAATGCTAATGCTACTGGGGTTTTATCTAGTTGTTAGCATCGGTGTGACTCCCAATCAGCAAGGGAATTTTCAAATCCAAAAGTTTTCAGCCGCAGCTACCCATAAATACTTAGTTGCTAGTTTAGTTTTAGTTGGTTTATTACTTGGGTTTCAGCGGTTGCAAATTATTATTCAGCAACGACAACTTAAAGAAACTGCTGGATTATTGCGAAATTTGGCAAAATGGGGAATGGGTAGCTATGCCGTGAATACGGTAGTTAATAACCCAGAAGGCTTGGAATTTCAACAGTGTGATCGCGCGATTCTGTTTATGGATATTCGCGGATTTACCTCTTGGTGTGAGCAAACTGAACCAGATATTGTTGCCAGTGTTCTCAATAGCTATTATCGTCACGTAGAACCCGCTGCTGCCCATTCTCAACCCCTACGCATTACCCTAACTGCTGATGAAATCATGGCCATTTATGCCACTCCAGAACAAGCAGTTTCAGCCGCCCAAGTCATGCAAAAAGCCGCAGTGGAAATTCTCTCACCTTACGGAATTGGGGCTGGTTGTGCAGTTCACTGTGGCACAGTGGTAGAAGGATTATTTGGTGGAGAGGAAGCCCGCACCTATACTGTGATTGGGGATGTAGTTAATACTGCTAAACGTCTAGAAGGTGCAACACCAGCTGGAGAGATTACCATTTCTGATGCTGTTTATCAAAAGTTAGGCTATGAGTTAACTGTTAAGCCACGGGAAGCGATCGCACTCAAAGGTAAAGCAGAAATTTTAAAAGCTTGGCAAATTGTACCATTAGTTAATGAAATTTCTGAGTTAACCTCAAACTAAGTTCATGGGTGATTGTAGACATTCCATTAAAAATCTTGTATTGATTGGATAACTGATATGATCTATCCTTTATTTTTCTTAGCATTACTTAACGAAGTTCTAATTAAAAAAGATGAACATAGATTAAAAATAATAACTAACATCATATTTCGTAAAGTTTATTAGGCTAGATTGAGAGTATGCTTAATCTAACAAAAGCCTAGTTGCAATTTTAAGTAACTAAGTGCAAACAAACTTAAAGATTCATTAGTTTTTGGCTCATTGGTTAGTTTTAGTAGTACTAACTAAAGACTCATAACTAATCACTAAGATCGCAAGTTAATTTGTGCCTATTTACTGACTAGGTTGTAGAGCAAAGTGGAGAACATCCGTTCTGATGCTCAGTACTAGCAGCGAAACCCCAAGAAACCTTAAGAACAATTACGGAAGATGATAGAAAAAATTTTGCTGGCTGTCTCTGGACTGGGACACGCAGAAGAAATGCTCAAGACATTGAAAGAAATGCCTTCGATCCAATCTGCAAAAGTTACCGTTCTGCACGTTGTACCCCCACAAAGCACTGCTGCGGCAATGACAGATAAATGGGAAGAAGGTGGCAAGATTCTCGCTAATGCAATTCAGTCTTTGAACTTAGATCCGAGTCAGGTTTCTTCGATTTTGCGACAAGGTGATCCCAAAGATGTAGTTTGTCAAGTAGCTGAAGAAATGGATGCTGACTTGATTATCATGGGTTCACGAGGACTCAAGCGACTACAATCGATTTTATCGAACTCAGTTAGCCAGTATGTTTTTCAATTGTCTTCTCGTCCCATGTTGCTGGTTAAGGATGACATTTATGTCAAGAGAATTAAGCGCGCTATGGTGGCTATAGATAATTCTGAAGCAGCTACAAATTGCTTGAATTTAGCTTTGTTTTTGTTGCGTGGTGTTACAGGTGGTCAGTTAGTTTTGGCTAATGTTAATACAGATTTGGGTGGCAAATTATCAGGAATCACTGATATCAAGCCAGAGAAAAATTCAGTTTTGGGACTTGCCGTTGCAGAAGCTGAGAGACAAAATGTTGCGGTTCGTTGTGTAAGCAGTAGTGGCAAACCTGGAGAAGAAATTTGCCGTTTAGCTGAAGAACTGAATGTAGATTTATTATTGCTGGGTTCTCCAGATCGTCGTCCATCTATTGCTAAGAGTTTTGTGGATCTAGACAGACTTATTGGTGCTTCTTTGTCTGACTATGTTCGAGTTAATGCGGCTTGTCCTGTATTGTTAGCGCGGACGGTTGCATAAATAGGTAATTGGGAGCAAGATTCTCCGATCAAAGGATGAACAGGATGGATTTGAGAATGATGAAGATTAATCCTGTATCCCTGAGGAGAGTCTTAACCATTCATTCTTAAGTTCTGATTGGTAATACTTTCTCCTATTACCAATTCACGAGCCAAAATTCATATCGGTGGTTGATAAATAAAAACCCCAGCACTAAAAGTGTCAGGGTTTTTTCTTTTATTACTCAAGTATTAACTATCTTTTCCACCTTCACGGCTGGCAGTTTGGATGTAAAGTATGATTAAAAACACGGCAGGAACTAGAACGAACAAAATGCTCGCTACGAACCCCAACTCATTAACTTGCATGGCAAGATAGCCTCTCTTTGATTTCCAGTCAACAATTTTAGAATAGCATCATCGATGACAGGGTTTGCTCAAATTTTCTGTTTTGGTCAGTAGTTATTGGTTATTAGTCATTGAGTAAAATCCTGAACTCATCAACTCCTTACTTAAGGCTTAGTAACAACACTGACAGGGCCATTGACTAGGGTTTGACAAGCAAGACGGTAATTATCGGGCTTTTTCTTGAATTTGCGGTTTTCTACATCGGTGCGCGGTGAGAGGTTCTCCAGTCCTTCGACTACCTCAACTACGCAAGTAGCACACTGCCCATTACCGTTACAATTCGTCACCTTAGCAAAGAATTTATAGATATCAATGCCATTTTCCATTGCTTTGATCCGGAGATTAGCACCATCGGCCGCCACTATTTCTTTATTTTCTTTGACAAATTTGATGTTTCCCATAGCTGATTCCTCGCTGAGTGTAAGTGTGGCTTGTGGCTTTGTGTTGATCAAGCTTGATACATTAGACAAATTGCAAAAGGTACTTTTGCAAGAGTTGGGGAAAGGTTAAAGGGGAAAGGGAAATTCTTACCCTTTTTCCCGACTTCTGTAATTTGTCTATGATCCTAGTTAATTATAGTAATTTATTGCAAAATATTAATAAATATCAATTTTTGCTAAGATAATAGGGCAAAAAAATAGGACAGGTGTATGTTTCCTGTCCAGAAAATTAAGAATAGATTGGTCTACCTGAAACCTACAGCTGCTTGCCAAACAAAAGCGAGCAACAAGAAGAAGACAGGAATTACTGGGAGAACATCCACCAAGGGGTCGAAGATTTGGTAAGCTTCAGGCAGTTTTGCTAATAAAAGTGCTGCTTCCATGTTTGTTTAAATCCACCTAATCCAACACAGCTTTCATATTTGAGATGTATCTTAACATGGTTTGGTGATTGGCAATTGGGAATTGGTGATTGCTAATTAATTATTCTTTCCAATTTCCTAACTTCCTATCTTCCCATCTTCCTTAAGCTTCTGTCTCCCCTACTTCTGGAGTTTTAAGCCAGTGACCAAAGTCCTCCAGGAAGCGATCGCTCAAAATTGATTCCCGAATCTTTTGGGTAAAGCGAATCAGTTCGGTGATGTTGTGAATACTCAACAAGGTATAGGCTAATATTTCTTGCGATCGCACTAAATGTGATATGTATGCACGACTAAAATTTACACAAGCATAACAAGGGCAAGTTTCATCTAAAGGCGTAAAGTCTTCACGAAACTTAGCATTTTTTAAATTCCAACGTTCACTGGATACTATAGCTGTTCCATGTCGCGCCCATCTGGTGGGAATTACACAGTCGAATAAATCGACACCACTAGCGATCGCAATGGCCATTTCTCGATAAGTACCCACACCCATCAAATAACGCGGCTTATCAACTGGTAACAAGGGCGCTGTAGTTTGGACAATTTGCGCCATCAGTTCCGTTGGTTCACCCACACTTACCCCACCAATGGCATATCCTGGCATATCTAGTTTTGCTAAAGCTTCCGCAGCCTGGACGCGCAAATCCAAATACACACCCCCCTGGACGATGGGAAACAATGCTTGATCGCTGCGTTTATGGGCGGTTATACAGCGTTCTAGCCAACGATAAGTACGGTCTGTGGCGGCTTCTACCTCTTGACGAGTTGCGGGATAGGGAGGACATTCATCAAAAGCCATGATCACATCCGCCCCTAAAATATTCTGTATTTCAATGGAGCGTTCTGGGGTTAATTTAATCATCTGCCCGTCATGAGGTGAGCGAAAAGTTACGCCTTCTTCTGTAATTTTTCGCATCTCACTCAAGCTGAAGACCTGGAAACCACCGGAATCTGTGAGCATGGGACCATGCCAGCCCATGAACTTATGTAGTCCACCGCCTCCAGCAACAATTGCTTCCCCTGGTTGGAGGTGCAAATGATAAGTATTAGATAAAACCATCTGCGCCCCTGTATCTTTAAGTTGAGCGGGGGTGATGGTTTTGACATTTGCCAGTGTTCCTACAGGCATAAATCTGGGAGTTTCGACTTCCCCGTGAGGTGTGTAAAATACTCCGGCTCTGGCTTTGGTATGGCTACAGGTAGCTAGAGATTCAAAGGAAAAATTGGTCATTGGTCATTAGTCATTGGTCATTGGTCATTGGTCATTGGTCATTGGTCATTGGTCATTGGTCATTGGTCATTGGTCATTGGTCATTGGTCATTGGTCATTGGTCATTGGTCATTGGT
>NZ_JACJTQ010000029.1 GCF_014698735.1 Anabaena catenula FACHB-362 | reverse complement strand
GTGAGGATTGCTCTGAATATATTCAAATATACTGCCCATAACGTCTTACCAAAAAATACACTTTTATATTCTTATACCATAATTTAATTCTTTTTCGGAGATGTCTATTGCTAGAGAAATTAATGAAAATCCCACTCTCCAGGATTTAACTAAAGCCGCTTTAGAAGTTTTATCTAAAGACAAAGATGGATTTTGGTTAATGGTAGAAGGTGGTGATATTGATTGGGCTGCTCATGATGATAACTTAGATAATTTAATTGGGACAGTATTGGATTTTGATAAAGCCGTTAAAACCACAATTGACTGGATTAAAAATAACGGTGGTTGGGAAAATAACCTCCTCATTGTCACCGCAGATCATGACCATTACCTAAATTTAAATCCCAACTTTGGGGAACTTCTAAAAAACCAAGGTGCAGAAGCTTTAACTGCTGAATCTGAACCTATAAAAGCTGGTCATTTTTGGGGTTCAGATCCTCAAGTTAAATATGGTTGGGGAAATCATGCAAACCGTCCTGTTCCTGTTTACTATCAGGGTAAAGGTGCGGCGGTTTTAACTAATTCTGTCGGTAAGGGTTTTAAAAGTTATGGTTTTGATGTTCCTGGGATTAATGGTTTGGTAGATCAAATCCACATTTATCAAACTCAACTTGCAGCGATTAAATAAAGTTTTTAAATGTTGGGTTTCCTTGCGTCAAACGCCATTCGCCACAAGCCGGGGAACCCGTCCACAGCGATGGCTCCCCAACCTACTGTCTATTTACTATTTCCCAAATCCTTTACCTCTACTGGTAGAAGGAAGACAAACACAGTTTTCTATTTGCTTGAGCAAAGTTTCACTATCTAGATTTTGACCAATTAGCACTAACTGATTTTTCTTTTCACCTTTCCACTCATCATCATCAATGGTGAAGCGTTTACCGCAAAGGTGGAAAATATGACGTTGGGGACTTTCATCAAACCACATAATCCCCTTAGCGCGAAAGACATTTGTGGGTAATTGGTTATCTAGAAAATATTGAAACTTGCGAATAGAAAAAGGTTTTTCACTTTGGAAAGATATGGAAATAAAACCATCATTTTCTAAGTGGTTGGAATGATGGTGATGATGTTCATGATTATGATGGTCATGTTCACAGTTAGAATGATCGTGATCGTCATGTTCTTCATGATGGTCATGTCCACAGGTAGAATGATCATGATCATGGTCGTGATGTTCTTCGTGTTTGTCTTCCTCTGAATCAAAATATTTATCAGACTCAAACAAACCCACACTGAGAATTAAAGGAAGTGGAACTTGGGATTTTGTAGTCCTAATAATTCTTGATCCTTCCTTGACATCATTGATTTTTCTTTCCAATTCCTGCAAAGTGGTTTCATCAACCAAATCTGTCTTATTAAGAATGATTACATCACCATAGGTAATTTGACTTAAAGCGGCTTGAGAATTAAATAAATCCAAGCTATAATTTGCCGCATCAACTACAGTAATAATAGAATCTAACCGGGTTAAATCTCGTAATTCTGAACCCAGAAATGTCATAGCTACAGGTAAAGGATCTGCTAAACCAGTTGTTTCTACAACTAAATAATCTAGCTTTTCTTCCCTTTCCAAAACTTTGTAAACAGCATCAACTAAGTCATTATTAATGGTGCAACAAATACAGCCATTACTTAATTCCACCATATTTTCATCAGTGGAAACAACTAATTCGTTGTCAATACCTATTTCGCCAAATTCATTCACTAAAACAGCAGTTTTCACACCTTGCTGATTTGTGAGAATATGGTTGAGTAAAGTGGTCTTACCGCTACCAAGAAAACCCGTAATAATGGTTACTGGTAATCCTTGTTTGGGAGCGTCCATTGCGTGAGATTCTGAACTAACTGTTGTTTGCATAGTCATGAAGTAGGCTTTTGGTGTATTGTGGTATATTTGAAATTTTATCTTGATTTTAGCTAGTTGGCATTAAGGTAACATATTTATATACCAGCTTGAAAAATCTGGTTAGCAGTTAAGCTCAATTCTGGGAAAGTTGGTGATACTATAGTTTCATTTTCTCTAAATTGACTAACTTGATATTCCCCATTGATTAAATTATAAATAGAAATAGTTGCTTGTTTGGGATTTCCTATATAGGGAGTTCCACCTAAAGCTAAGTAATCAATAATCCAATATTCAGGAATCCCAATTTCCTCATAATCTTTAACCTTACTCAAATAATCAACACGCCAGTTTGTACTGACATTCTTCTGGTTTCCATTGCACAAATTCCTCAAAAGTGACTGGTTTAGTTTTGGGTAACGCTTGAATCATACCTTACCTCCGGGTGTTGACAATATTACTATAGTGATCGTAAATGAAGAATCGTGAACACAAATGTTGGGTTGGGTTACGACGCAGTTTTATGATTTATCTGTGAGCGTTATAAATTAATTACCGTCTCTAACCCAACCTACAAGATGTTCACAACCATTATTAGGTTACAAAATTTTCGTCTGCTCCCTCGCCAGCAACTTGCGTTATTATTGTTTATCGTCTGATTGTCCCATTACTCTGTTATGACCCTAACTCTCTACAATACTCTCACCCGTCGTCAAGAACCGTTTACCACCGTCGAACCTGGCAAGGTTAAGATGTACTATTGCGGCGTGACGGTTTATGATTACTGCCATTTGGGTCATGCTAGAGCGTGCATTGTCTGGGATGTAGTGCGTCGCTATCTTCAGTTTATCGGCTATGATGTGCGCTATATCCAAAATTTTACGGATATTGATGATAAAATTCTCAGACGCGCACGAGAAGAAAATTCTTCGATGGAAGTTGTTGCAGAACGCTATATTCAAGCATATTTTGAGGATATGTCCCGGTTGGGAATTAAGGAAGCTGATGAATATCCCCGTGCGACACATACCATGAATGGTATTCAAAGATTAATTCACGATTTAGAAACTAAAGGTTTTGCTTATCCATCTGATGGTGATGTGTATTATGCGGTACAAAGTTTTGCGGAATATGGCAAACTTTCAGGACGCAAATTAGAAGATATGCAAGCAGGTGCGAGTGAACGGGTAAATGTCGAAGATCCAGAATATCAAAAGAAGAAATACCCCTTTGATTTTGCCCTGTGGAAGGCTGCAAAACCCGGCGAACCCGCGTGGGAGTCTCCCTGGGGAAAAGGCCGCCCAGGATGGCATATTGAATGCTCGGCAATGGTGCGCGATCGCTTGGGTGATACCATAGACATCCACGCTGGTGGTGCTGACTTAATTTTCCCACACCATGAAAACGAAATTGCCCAATCAGAAGCAGTAACTGGAAAACCTCTTGCTAATTATTGGTTACACAACGGCATGGTGAAGGTAGATGGTGAAAAAATGTCCAAGTCTTTGGGTAATTTTATCACGATTCGCCAGTTGCTAGATCGAGGTGTAGATCCAATGGCGGTGCGGTTGTTTGTGATGATGGCACAATATCGGAAGCCTATAGATTTTACCGATGATGCTATATTAGCAGCAACCAACGGCTGGCATACTATCAAAGAAGGTTTACTCTTCGGTTATCAACATAGTAAAAAACTAGGCTGGGACGAATCTAACCTCATCCAAAATCCAAAATTTAAAATCCAAAATTCGGAGATTGAGAGATTTAAAGAAGCCGTTGACGATGACTTTAATTTCCCAGGTGGGTTAGCAGTAATTTTTGAATTAGCCAAAGAACTAATTCGTGAGGGAAATATCATTGTACATCAAGGCAAAACAGAAACCCCAGCTAATGAATTACTCCAAAAATGGCAAACCCTAGTCACTTTAGCAGATGTTTTAGGTTTAACCGCACAGCCAGAAGCCGAAACTCATCCCCAAGATAGTTTTAGTGATGGGGAAATTGAGGATTTAATTCAAGAAAGACAAGCAGCGCGTCAAGCCAAGAATTTTACAGAAAGCGATCGCATTCGTGATGAACTATTAGCAAAAGGCGTTACCTTAATAGATAGCAAAGAAGGTACACGTTGGCACAGATAATCAATTAAAAAATTCCTCTCTGTGCCTCCGCGTCTCTGCGTGAAAAAAATAATTCAGAATTTTGAATTGTAACTATGTTATCTGAACTTACAAAAGCAATTTCTCAACTCAACATTCCTGCCGATTGGATTGGAATTAGAGCCGTAAAAGAGACATCGAGATCCCATAATGTTCGTGACGGATTACCCCAAAGCAACGGCCAATCCTTAACGATGGGAGCCATGCTAGAAGTGATGGTAAACGGCTGTTTAGGTTATGCTGCTACCAACTCCTTAGCATTACCATCCCTGCAAACTGCCGCCGAAATAGCCTATAAACAAGCATTAGCAGCTAGTGAATGGTGGATATATCCCGTTAGTGAAAGTACACGTCCCAAAGTTGTCGGTGAATATAAATCACCCTTCCTTGAACCATTAGATGCTGTTAGTCCAGGAGAAATCAACGATTTACTAATTCGCATTTGCCAAAAGCTAAAAATCAACGATAAAATAGTTCAAACCACCGCCACGGTGGCTACTAGCGATAAAGAAACTTGGTTTGTCAGCAGCAACGGCTCAGAAGTATATCAGAAAATTATCGCCCTCAATACGCATTTTGGTGCGATCGCTCAAGATGGTGCAATCGTCCAGCCACGCACCAATAACGGCGCTCATGCAAACTCTTATCAAGGTGGATGGGAGCTTTTAAAACCCGATATCTTATGGCATAAAGTACAGCAAGTTGGCGAACAGGCATTAGAATTATTAACTGCCGAAGAATGCCCAAATATCCGCACTAATTTAGTTTTAGCACCAGACCAAATGATGCTGCAAATCCATGAAAGTATCGGTCATCCATTAGAAATTGACCGCATTTTAGGAGATGAACGCAACTATGCTGGCGGTAGCTTTGTCAAAAAAGATGATTTTGGCAAACTAGAATATGGTTCGCCCTTAATGAATATTACCTTTGACCCCACAGTAGAAGGTGAATTTGCTAGTTATGGTTTTGATGATACTGGTGCAGTAGCTACCAAAGAATATGTCATTAAAGAAGGCATTCTACAACGCGGTTTAGGCAGTTTAGAAAGTCAAGCCAGAGCAGATTTACCAGGTGTTGCTTGCGCTCGTGCTTCTTCCTGGAATCGACCGGCAATAGATAGAATGGCTAACTTAAATTTAGAACCAGGAAATGCCACATTTGAGGAAATTATATCAGGAATAGAACATGGCGTTTACATGGAATCTAACCGTTCTTGGTCAATAGATGATCAACGTTACAAATTTCAATTTGGTTGCGAATACGCTAAGTTAATTGAAAACGGTAAATTGACCAAAAC
Source organism: Anabaena catenula FACHB-362 (assembly GCF_014698735.1). Classification (GTDB taxonomy): domain Bacteria; phylum Cyanobacteriota; class Cyanobacteriia; order Cyanobacteriales; family Nostocaceae; genus Anabaena; species Anabaena variabilis_A. Next base: position 76,365 of record NZ_JACJTQ010000029.1, on the reverse strand, counting down.
TTTACGTAATCCCAACTATCGGGCGACAACACCAGAATTTTGGCACAGTTTAATTCAAGTTGGTAATGATTCTAATTGGCAAATGTATGGGACTCCTTTTTGTGGTAAGGGAGAACCTAATCAGGCTATTTGGGTTGGACATGGTTCTCCTGTTTGTGTATTTGCTAATGTGGAGGTTTTTGGGGGAGGTTGAGGGGAGTTTTGAAACGCAGAGGTACGCTGAGGTTAGCGCGGAGGTGCGCTGAGGGTTTTTGTCTATTTGCTTGTTGTGATTTTAGGGTAATTTATGAAAGTTGAAGAATTATCAATTTTAGAAAGTAATTTTAATCAATTAATAGAAACTCTGCTGATTAAAAAATCGGAAGGTGAACATTTTACTGTTAGGTTGAATAGTGAAGGCAGTCAATTTACTCGCTTCAATCATGCCAAGGTTAGACAAACTGGTTTTGTGGCTGATGCCTCTATTGAACTGACTCTAATGGCAGATAAGCGCAGGAGTTTTCGTCATTTTCCCTTTAGTGGAAATTGGGAAATAGATTGGCAAATAGCCTACTCCGCTTTACAAGAATTACGTGATGAATTGCCTTTATTACCTATCGACCCTTATTTGGTTTTACCCTCAGGAACTAATACTAGTCGAGAAGTACATATAGGAAAATTATTAACCCCAGAAATAGTTGTTACTAATATCTTAGAATCAGTAGCTGATTTAGATTTTACAGGACTCTATGCTGGTGGTGTCATTATTCGAGCTTATGGCGATTCTAGCGGACAAAAACACTGGTTTGCTACTGATTCTTTTACTTTAGACTATTCTTTGTTTATGGAATCAGGACAAGCTGTTAAAGGAACTTTTGCTGGCAGCAATTGGGATGAATCTGCTTATCTAGCCAAAATAAATGATGGTAAAAAGCAATTACCAATGCTATCTCGTCCAGTCAAAGAATTACCAAGAGGAAAATACAAAACTTATTTCGCACCCGCTGCGGTTGCAGATTTATTGAATATGCTTTCTTGGGGTGCTATTAGTGAAGCTGATATTCAACAAGGTAATAGTGCTTTAGGTGTTTTATCACGTCAAGAGAAACAACTTTCACGAAAGTTTAATTTGCAAGAAAACTTCCAACTAGGTTTGGTTCCTAGATTTAATGAGTTAGGAGAAATGGCAGCATCAGAGTTAATATTAATTGAACAAGGTAATTTAATAAATACTCTGGTTAATTCTCGCACTGCAAAAGAATATAATAAATCTGCGAATCATGCTAATAGTTCAGAAACTTTACGCGCACCAGAAATAAGTCGAGGTAATTTAGCATTTGAGGATATTTTATCAAGTTTAGATACAGGATTATATGTTTCTAATTTACATTATTTAAATTGGAGCGATCGCCCTTCTGGTAGAATTACAGGCATGACTCGTTATGCTTGCTTTTGGGTAGAAAATGGCGAAATAGTCGCCCCCATTGAAAATCTGCGTTTTGATGAAAGTCTCTACCGCTTTTGGGGTGAAGAAAATTTAGTTGATTTAACCAACTTTCAAGAATTTATTCCCGAAGTCGGAACTTACGAAAATCGGCAATTAGGAGGTAGTTTAGTTCCGGGGATGTTGGTGGAAGACTTCACTTACACTTTGTAAAAATATAGTTTGTAGTTGCGCTGTCTTCACCCAACCGTAACTACCAACATCGACATTAAATTCATCATTTTTATTGCCAGCTTAATCAGTTGGGTGAACTAGATTTTTGCTGCATTATTCGGTTGTGTTTTTAACTAATTTTTGCGGTCTAAATCTCCGTTACAAAACTTAATTACGTATCCCTAACGGAACCGTAGGCTGTATTACGAATTATTTTCCTCATCTACACTAGCTTGCATGGCTGTTAAGTAGGCATCTAACTCCTGAGTATTGGCAAACACCTCAGAGAGAGGCACAGCTTTAACAATATCAAATACTTTCTTGACTTGAGGGGTAGGATGGGTGAAAAATACTTTGCCTTTTCTTGATGTCATAGTTTTTCGCGCTTTGGCCAACACTCTCAGTCCAGCACTAGAGATAAAACTCAAGTTCTGGAGATTTAAAATCAGAGTTTGGGTGTTCGGTGTCAAGCTTTTTTGAATAGATGTATCCAAATCAGTAGCTGTCAGCGTATCAAGCTGACCATCCAAAGCTAAACACAAGGTACTGGAGTTAGTATTTTCTATGTGGATTTGCAATGGCATAGATTTTATCTGGCAATTAAGTATTTATTTGTAGTTTAGCTAAAATTGGGTGATTCTAAGTATAATATTTCATTAATTCATAGCAGATTCTCAGCGTAACTCTGCGTGTACCTCTGCGCCACTTTGCGTTTAAATTTTCATAGTTAATTCGCCACCATGTTACCCAAAGCTTTACTAAGCTAATTGAGCGATCGCTTGCCGGACTGTCAAAATGTTCTTACCATTGAGATAAACATAGTCTACTTGCTCTGCGAGTTCTTGCACCAAGAAAAAGCCAAATCCTCCCAGCGAGCGATCTTCATCATCCATCATCATATCTGGTGAGGCAATTTCAGTTAAGGGATTAAAAGGCTTACCACTATCTTTAAAAGTCATCGTCAACTGTTGATTATTGATTTCAATCCGCAAATCGATATAACCGTTGCTGCGATTCTCATAACCATATTGAATAATATTGACCAAAACCTCTTCCACAATTAACTGGGCATCTTCAATTAATTGCACAGTCAGACTAGCTGCTTGCAAAATCTTGCCTAAGCTTTGTTTCACTTCCTCCAACTCGGTTAACTCGCTGTTGAGAGTCAGGTTCCATTCCATAACATTTGTGGCTTGAGAAAAAGGACTTGATGGTAGATACTGCACAGCTAACAAAGTAATATCATCTGATTGCGGTGCATCCCCCACAAACTGTTGGCAAAAATGTACAACTGTTCGCACTGCACGGGCTGGATTGGTGGGTGGATAAGAGGTAATAATCTCAATTAACCGGGCTTCAGAAAATATCTCACCCTCGCAGTTCATAGCTTCTGTGATGCCATCAGTATAAAGTAGGATTAAATCATTAGGTGCAAGTATACATTCACTTTCGGCAAATACGGAATCTTCATATAACCCTAGGGGTGAACTAGTTTCCAAATCTAGATACTGAACTTGTCGATTGTGTATCAATAAAGGGGCATCATGACCGCCACTGGCGTAAGTAAATTTGCCACTGCGTAAATCAATCACACCGCAAAATACAGTTACAAATAAACATTCTTCATTTTCGGCACATAGTTCCTGATTAACGGTGTGCAGGATTTCGCTAGGGGTATTGAAGGGTTTGGTGAGAGTGCGAATTAAGGTGACTGTGCGTGCCATTAGCAGTGCTGCTGGAAATCCTTTGTCAGCGACATCGCCAATAATTATGCACAAGCGATCGCTTCCTAAGAGAAAAAAGTCGTAGAGATCACCACCCACAATCCGCGCAGGTTTCAATAAGGCAGATATCTGATATGGCGAATTAGGACTGCTATCTACAGTAGTTCGGGGAACCATCGTGCGCTGAATTTGGGCAGCAATAGAAAGTTCGCTTTCTAGTTTTTGTTTAGCAGCAGTTGTCTCTTGGAGGTTGCTGATATAGAGTTGCAGAGAGTCGCGCATTTGGCGAAAAGATTGGGTTAACCGCCCCACTTCATCATCGGAAGTAACTGCGGGGAGCTTGGTATCAAGGTTGCCCATAGCCATTTCTTGTGTGCTGGTGTTGAGTTCACGTAGAGGGCGCGTAGTCAATTGAGAAATGAAGGCAATCACTACACACATCAACAGCATATCTTTTGACATGGAGGCAATGATCAACCAGAGGTATTGCTGCTGAAACTGCTCTAACTTGGCAGCAGGAAATGTGATGCCGACAATCCAATCTGTAGAGGTTACAGCAGTCGTGATCATCATCCCTTGAGAATTGGTTCTGGTATTAATCAACCCCCGACTTTGTTGGCGGTCATTCCTAGGATTATTTATCTGAGATAACCACGAATTATCCAATTGGGGGTTTGCTGGTTTGACAATCCACTGTGTATTTGCTGGTGACAACACAAACGGATCACCCAGTTCGAGATAATGCACTTCGTCTGACTGGGCTAACTTTTCTGCTAAAGCAGGAGCTACCCAATCCAGGTTCATCTCAATCGCCAACAAACGCCTGGTTGCTGAATTACGATTAGCAGCTAAAGGAACGCAATAGGTGATGCCTAACGCATTACCTGATGGATGAAGGGGATGGGGTTGCGTCCAAAACGGTGATGGGGTATTGCCCTTGATTTGACAGCGTGTTAGCCAAATTTTGCTTGCTTCTGGATTAAGACTCGTATATTTTGCCTGTCGATCATAGTACCATCCAGTGACAGAAATATTGCTGGCATCAATTAGCGCCATTGCCTGTACTTGAGGCTGTTGTTTGACTAGGGTTTTTAGCAGTGGGAAGAATTCATTTGTTTGAACAGAATTGGCATTTTGCTCTGCTCTTTGAAGAGTCTGAATCGACAGCAGAACAATCCGCTCAATGGCTTGCAGTTTTCTTTCAATCTCATTGGCCGCAGTATCGATGCGAGACTGGGCTAAATCGATCATCCAAGCACCCACAATTTTCTGCGACAGTTTGCGGGCTTGCCAATAGGAAACTCCATAAATAGCGATCGCGGCGACAACACAACTAAATATCAACCGATGGGTAATACTTTTAAATCTAAATATGGATGGTTTTTTCATAAATAATTTGTTTGTAAATTGGTGTGAATAAACTCATATTTGCTATCATATTTAATGAAGATTTATGATTAATTACAAATTAGTTTAAATTATAAATTGCACTCCTATTCACCAACACCTCTCCTGTTAATAAATCCTTCACAGTGGCTAATAAAGTCCGTCGAGAATCAACCTCAAATAACACCGATATTCTATCAATTCCCGCTTCGCCAGGTGGGTTAAGTTTAGCGACACAAACCTGTTGATTTTGAGTATCTAAAGAACGGTAACTTTCTTGATGTTGAAGAGTGCTGCAAGTCATTTTTCCTGAAGCATCAAAAGCAATTTCTGTTTGTGACATATCACCTAATTCACCAATATCTAAACGAATCTCTTTTTGTCCATGATTAGCAACTTGCAGATTTAACCATTCTTGACGTTGACAAGGATATTTGTCACCTTTGGTAAATAACCGATGATAAATATAACTTTTGCTATAACTTTCCCATAATCTAATTGCGTAACTATGACGGAGAAAATCATCTATTTCAGTAATCTGCGTTATTGCTAACGCACCATGACATACAGCATCAAAAGGCTTATCTAATTTTACTTTATTTTTACCAAAATAAGAGATTATTAATTGTTGAACTGCGGGAATTAAACAACTTCCTCCCACTAATAAAACTTGTTCAATATCGTTTTTAGAAATACCTTTTCTGAGTGCAAAGGTTAAAACTTCATCTAACGCATCTCGTAACTGTTGTAAAAACTGTCTATATTCTAAAATCTCTTCTAACTTTTCTCGATTAATTTTTAATTCATAAGACATAAAATATTCATCATCAAACCAACTTTCAGCTACAGATTGATTTTTTGATAATTGAATTTTTAAACGTTCTGCAATTTCTAGGAGGTTTTGATAACTGATTTTACCAATTTGTTCAGGTGTGAGATTTTGAGAACGCAAATAATCATCAACTATCCAAACATCAATATCTTCACCACCAACATAAGCTTCCGACTTAGCTAAAACCTCAGCACGTAAATTATGATTCTGATGAGAATTTGCAACAGTTCTCACTAAGCTTAAATCCAGAGTTCCCCCACCAAAATCTACAACTAAAATTAACTTACCAGGAGATTTCACAGCATATCCCAAAGCTGCTGCTGTAGATTCATCTATAACTGAGACTTGGGGAACATTTAACTTATTACCTAACTCTCGAAACCAATCTAAATAACGTTCAAAAGCACCAACAGGAACAGTAAAAACTAAATGACTAGGTTCAATATTTTGTTTTTTAATTTCTGTCCAAATAGTTTGGATAAACAACTCAGAAACGGAAACAGAATTATAATTAATTCCCTCTATTTGACGTGGTGGTGGTTGATAATCTCCAGCCAAATCACGTTTAAACTTTTTAAATAACCTTTCAGGAGGGTAATTTTGAGAAAGTCCTAAACGTTGACTTTTCACACCTTCACCCAATATAATATTATCAGTTGATTTAATAAATAATAAACTAGGAATAACCGGAAGTTCTAATCTTTCACCTTGAGAAGTCACACCCACAAATACACGGGATAAATTAGGAAAACGTAAACTTTTAGGTAATTGAGTATCAGCTTCTAAAATACTAATTACAGTATTACTTGTACCAAAATCAATTGCAACAATAGTCATAATTAATAGTAGGTTGGGTTGAGGAACGAAACCCAACAAAAACAATAAATAATATCATCATGCTGAGTTTAAACAGAATAGATAAATTCTTTGCATCTTTGCGCGAACAAAATATATGATGTTGGGTTGCGCTTTGCTTAACCCAACCTACGATATTATCATTTAATTATTATCAAATCCTGCGGGTAGAGTGCGACTAACCTTAGCAGGATAGAGAATTTTATCACCATTTTGATAACCAATAAAACGAATATAGACTAATTCCTCTTCTTGAATATCATCACTATCAGCTTGATGTAATTGGGGATTATAATTAACCTGTTCCCAAGTTTCACCAATAGCATTATAACCCCAACTTGTAATTAAATTATCTAAAGATGTAAATAGGGAAATTAGGTTTTTAGCTGGTAATTCAGGTTTAGCTAAAGCCATTTTTTTGACTGTAGGATAGTTGCTGAGTAAGGTTTGTAATTGGGTAAAGGTTTCATTTTGAAAATCGCTTTGTAGTTGTTGAGATTGTTGTTTTAATTCCTCCCTTAGTCGTTGACATTGAATTTCTAACTCTTTAATCTTCTGTTCTGTGTCTGGAGAGGTTACAGATTCATTATTATTAGATGTATCTTGATTATTTTCTGGGAATAATATCCGCAGAATAATATAAACGATGATTACGAGAATTACAGCAAAAGCAATATTATTAATTTGTTCTAGCATATTATTTGTTTATGTAGTTTGTCTGCAAATCCCCGACTTTTTATTCTCGTTCCCAGTCTCCAGACTGGGAATGCAATCCTAGAGGTTCTACCTCTATTTTATCAGAAGAGGCAGAGCCTCTATATTGCATTCCTTGTCAGAAACAAGGAACGAGTATTTATAGTTTATTTTCTCGTTTTCTTGTTCCCAGTCTCCAGACTGGGAATGCAATTCTAGAGGTTCTACCTCTATTTTATCAGAAGAGGCAGAGCCTCTATATTGCATTCCTTCTCAGAGACAAGGAACGAGGAATTATTGTTGTTGTAAAGATTGATTTTCTGAAGTGGTAATTAACTCATCATCTTGATAATATTCTGATAACAATTTCTGAGATTCTATTTCTCCCAAGGATTTTTCTAACCCTTTTGTTGTTTCCACACAACTAGAACCAGTTGCATTTAAAACCTTTTCCACAATTTTACCATCTTTACCAATGCGATATTCAACTTTTTGATATTCAGCCATAATGATTTTTCTTTTTTAATAAGGTTAATAAATCCGGGCGAATATAATATTGCTTTGCAACGCCAAGGGCGAACGCGGCTACACAAACAAAGTCCACCTTCGTGGACTAAATATAATATTCTCTAAACCCATTTACCAACAACAACCCGCACCGTACCATCTGCTAATACTTCCTCTTCCTCCACATTAAAACCCTCAGTTTGTATCGTTTCCATCAAAGTTTTATGGGCGTACTTTTGACTAATACTATTAATAAACTCCTGTTGATTAATTTTCGCACCCCAAAAATCTGCCACTAATTCATAACTTTCTCCATTTTTACGAAAACCCAAATCATAACCATTAGATTGCTTAATCACATATTCAGCATTTGTTGTATCACCCCTATAACCCCGAACTTGAGTATTTTGTTCAACTTGATAACCCAACTCCTTTAATACTTGATACAGCACTTCACCCTGTTTAATTTGCACCTTAATAGTTGTAAAATGAGACATAAAAAATCAACTCCTAATAAAAACTCTCTTAAACTCTCTTCCCTATCCCTACAGGACGCTACGCAAACGCTTCCTTTTCCTCGTTCCCAGTCTCCAGACTGGGAATGCAGTTTTAGAGGTTCTACCTCTATTTTATATCGAGGCAGAGCCTCTTTTTTGCATTCCTTGCCAGAGACAAGGAACGAGTTAATTACGAATTACGAATTATTAATCCACCTCCAAAGGACCCAAACCTTGCTGCTGAGAATAAACCTTTAACTCCTCAATTAATAGTGTATCAATAGAAGCCGTTCTTGCGCCAGCTTCCGCAGCCCAGCGTTTTAAATTAGCAATTTGTTCCTTAGCAATAGCCGCCAAAGGAACAGTTTCCGATATTGCAGCTAAAATATCTTCCGTATGAAAATCCCTCCTATTACCATCAATTAAACTACCAAAAGCGCGGTGCATTCCATCAATAATTACTTGTTGAATTTCTGCACCGCTAAAGTTTTCGCTATTTTTGGCAAGTTTCTGTAAATCAAATTCTCGCAGTCGGGAAGGACGGATTTTTTGAATGTGGACTTTAAAAATATCATGGCGTTCTTTTTCTGTGGGTAAATTTAAAAAGAATATTTCATCAAATCGCCCTTTTCTTAATAACTCGGCTGGTAATATTTGCACATTATTAGCAGTAGCCACCATAAACACCGGACTGGTTTTTTCTTGCATCCAGGTAATGAGTGTACCAAATACCCGGCGCGATGTTCCAGAGTCACCATCTACACCACTATTAATATTACCAAATGCTTTATCTATTTCATCCATCCATAATACACAGGGTGATATTGCTTCTGCTAATTGAATCATTTGGCGAATGCGATTTTCACTTTCTCCAACTATTCCCCCAAATAATCTCCCCACGTCTAAACGTAACAATGGTAAACGCCATTCATGGGCGATAGTTTTGGCTGATAATGATTTACCTGTTCCTTGGATTCCTACTAATAAAACGCCTTTGGGGTTGGGTATTCCATAACGTCGTGCTTCTTCGGTAAAAGCATCTTGACGCATTCGCACCCACTGTTTAAGATTTTCTAAACCTCCGACGTTTTTTAATGATTCATTGGCTGTGTAAAATTCTAATATTCCTGTTTGGCGAACTGCTTGTTTTTTCTCTTCTAAAACTCTATCAATATCTGATTCGTTGACTTGTCCTTTTGCTGCTAAAGCGGCGGCTAAAACTCTTCTAATTCTGGCGCGACTTAATCCTTGACAGGCTTTGATTAATTGTTCTTTTCCTAGTCCATTTAAGTTAAGTTTTTCGGGGACTATTAATTGATGAATTAAATAATCTATTTCTTGGATGTTGGGTAAAGGAAAATCAATTACTGTAATTTCTTCTTGTAGTTCTGGGGGAATGGTTAAAGTATGACTGGTGAGGATGAGGGTTTGGCGTGTGCGTTTGAGTTGACGGGTGAGGTTTTTGATGGCACGAATTACGGGAGCATTTTTTTCTATTTCGTGGTTTTTGAGGATAAAATGTATGTCTCGCAATACAAAAATTGTGGTTGTATTTTCTGGGGTTTTGGTAATTCTTGATAATGCACCCATGACTGAACCTTTATCAGTTCCGTTGTCATCCCAACCGGTGACGATATCCCATAATAATAGTTGTCGTGGTGTCTGGGATATTTGGGTGAGTTGTTGGAGGACTTGTTCTATTGGTTCTTCTTCGACTCCGACTATATATAGTAGGGGATAGCGGGCGCGAAGCATTAAGTCTATTTGTTGGAGTAGTTGTTGATGGGGGTTGATTTTTGGGTTATTCATAACTTATGTTTATTTATTAGTATATATAAAAGCTTAATTATTAAATATATCAAGTTTTTGTTTCTGTGTCTACGGTTGCTATAATATAAAAATCCTCCCTAATCAAATTTCGCAATCGCCTAGATACCAAATAGATTCTAGAAATAAAAAAGGTAAAAATATGGCAGCCATACAAGAATTCAATAAAGACATAGAATTATTAAATAAGTTTAATGAACTAGCAGATAAATTCAAAAGAAAAGAAAGATTTATAAACGCATTATCTGACTTGAAGCTTAAAATTAGTTTGAACTCAGATGGGTTAGTTGATAAAACTGAAATGGAAGGACCAGATAGAGAACTTATAGATGGATTTGTTTCACTACTTAGATTTTTCTTTGTAACTAATGAAGACACTAGTTTGTTAAAGAAGAAGAAGAAAATAGATACTATTTATTACAAACTACCATTATCAGAAGAATTGAAGGAACGCTATAAAATTATAAATTCTAAACTTAATACTTTCTTAGATTCCGAATCAAAACTTGGTTATTGCGGAAATGATGAACGTGAAATAACTCGTCAAGAAATTCATAATTTGCTTTATGGTAAAAGTATATACCCGTCACCTGATAATGATGATATTAAATATTTTACATATTCGTCACCTATATTTTATGATCAAAGTGATAGTACAGATTTGTTGCCTAATAAATTAATAAACAGAGATATATTTGACACATTTATTAACGGTGAATTAGTTCATCAAAACCGTGAAGAAAAGGTACAAAAATTTAAGGATTGGATGTCAAAAGGTGAATTATGGTCGAATATTCTCTGGTGTGAATTTATCGAAATCATAGTTCAATTTACCGAGTATGTATTTCAAATAGAAGAATTGAATATTCAGGCAATTGAAGAATTAACAATAAATGACAGGACAGATTTATATAATCTTAAATTAGGATAAAATGGATATCCTGATGCTGACAAAAATTTTTTTCGCTATGCGAAGTAGGTAAGAAAAAAAAGAGCAAGAGGACAAAAGCGCATAGTGCTGCTAAGTCCTCGCCGCACCACTACATACAACCCGAAAACCAAAATCGGCGTAATAGTAATCGAGGATGTTGAAGTGGCGATAAGCAGAACGGCAATTATCAGGATATAAGTAACACGAACCACCGCGCAGCAGCCTTCTGTTAGTATTCTTTTCAGTATCTAGCCATGCGCTTCCATCTGTAGGCGCACCTTCATAGTTACTATGCCCATTATCTTGACACCATTCCCATACGTTGCCGTGCATATCATACAACCCAAAATTGTTAGCTACTCCAAAGCTACCTACTTCTGTTGTTTCATGTTCTTTTCTGTAAATTCCTTTGCGTCCTTGTCCATAAGTATAATTACCATTATAGTTAGCTAAATCCGTTGTAATCATCTCTCCAAAGTGAAATGGTGTGGTAGTTCCCGCTCTACAAGCATATTCCCATTCAGCTTCACTTGGCAGTCTGTAGGAGTTTCCGATTTTTTGGCTTAACTTTTCACAGAAATTAACTGCATCATGCCACTTAACGACTTCAACAGGGTGATTACTACCTTTGAAACGAGAAGGGTTAGTTCCCATAATAGCTTGATATTGTGCCTGTGTTACCGGATATTTTCCTATGAAGAAACTAGGAACTGTAACTTGATGCTGAGGACTTTCATTATCACGTCTTTTTAATTCATTTTCCGGTGAACCCATCATAAAAGTACCACCAGGAATTGCCGCCATTTCTAATTTTACACCATTACCTAAATCTTCTATAAAATATCTAGCTACACGCGGCTGACGTTGAATGATTTCCCCAAATTTGTCAACTGTAACTACTTCTATTTGTTCTAGTTTTAACCCTTCATGATTAGGCTTTTGTAATATTTGCTTAATTCTTGGTTCTGTTCTAGAATTTAATATTAAATAAGCCGTATTTTGAATATCCCAAGATTCATCTTTTAAACCTGCAATTACTAAATCTAAACCCTGTTCTCCATAATTCAAAGCTTGCTCAAGTGCAGCAATTCTCACCTTTGCATCTGGATTTTGCAACCGTAATTTTACCCCTTCAATACCACCTAAAACGGCTGCACCTTCTAGTGATGGACTATTACCAGCAAGCACAGCATCGTATTCTCGCGGTTGTTGTGGATTATTCATGATTCGTTAATTGTTCGTTTCATGTATGCTGTATTGAAAATAGCATATTATTGTCAGAATCAGGATATCCAGGATTTGAGGATGTACAGGATGTGATTGTTTGATTATTTGTTAGTTGTTGATGATTCTTATAGAGAAAAGTGAATATTCATGAAGTGAGATGGAAGAATAAATATATGAATCTCATCTATTAACCATCAAATTACAATCCTGTAAATCCTATAATCCTGGTTATCCTGATTCAGACAAAAAATTTTCTCGCTAGGCGAAATAAGTAAAACAAGAAAAGAATAAGAGGGCAAAAGTACATAGTGCTACTAAGTCCTCGCCGCACCACTACATACAACCCGAAAACCAAAATAGCTGTCGTAATGGTAGAGGTTGAGGTGGTAGCGATCAGCAGAACGGCAACCGTCAGGAATGTAAGTCCACGAACCACCACGCAGCAGCTTTCTATCACTACCTTGTGTATTATTTAACCATGCACTTTCATCTGTAGGCGCACCTTCATAGTTAGTATGCCAATTATCTTGACACCATTCCGATATATTGCCGTGCATATCATACAAACCAAAATTGTTAGTTACTCCAAAGCGGCCTACTTCTGTTGTTTCTTGTCTGTAAATTCCTTTAACTACATCGGCATAAGTATAGTTACCATGATAGTTAGCTAAATCCGTTGTAATCGTCTCTCCAAAGTGAAATGGTGTGGTAGTTCCCGCTCTACAGGCATATTCCCATTCGGCTTCACTTGGGAGCCTGTAGGTTTTTCCGATTTTTTGGCTTAACTTTTCACAGAAAACCACGGCATTATTCCAATTAACTCTTTCAACAGGGCGATTACTACCTTTGAAACAAGAAGGGTTATTTCCCGTGATAGCTTGATATTGTGCCTGTGTTATTGGATATTTTCCCATAAAGAAACTAGGAACTGTAACTTGATGTTGAGGAATTTCATTATCACTTCTTCCCTCTTCGTTTTTCGGTGAACCCATCATAAAAGTACCACCTGGAATTGCAGCCATTTCTAATTTGACACCATTACCCAAATCTTCTATAAAATATCTGGCTATACGTTGCTGACGCTGAATGATTTCTCCAAATTTGTTGACTGTTACTACTTGAATTTGTTCTAGTTTTAACCCTTGAGGATTAAAATTCAAAGCTGCTTGTTTTGCCTTTGGTTCTATTCGAGAATTTAATATATGATAAGTTTGGATCTGAACTTCTACAGATTCATCCTTTAAACCTGCAATTACTAAATCTAAACCCTGTTCTCCATAATTCAATGCTTGCTCAAGTGCAGCAATTCTCACCTTTGCATCTGGATTTTTAAACCGTAATTTTACCCCTTCAATACCACCTAAAACGGCTGCACCTTCCATTGATGGACTATTACCACCAAGCACAGCATCGTATTCTCGCGGTTGTTGTGGATTATTCATGATTGGTTAATGATTGGTTTCATGTATGCTGTATTAAAAATAGCATATTGTTGTCTGAATCAGGATGTCCAGGATTTCAGGATGTACAGGATGTGATTGTTTAATTATTGGTTAGGTGTTGATGATTAGTATAGAAAAAGGTTAATTTTTATCAAATTACTGTAATAATCAATACATTATTCACGTCTAGTAATTATCAAATAATCATCCTGTAAATCCTTTAATCCTGGTTATCCTGATTCAGACAAAAGGTTAATTGTTATCAAATTAGTGTAATAATCAATACATCATTCACGTCTAGTAATTATCAAATAATCATCCTGTAAATCCTTTAATCCTGGGTATCCTGATATGGCTTACGCCACGCTACGCTATCAGACAATATGTTACAATCACAATAGAGGTAAAATCAAAAATTCCGTAATTAAATTGATCAGAAAAGACAATGCAACAAATTAATTTTGATGCTCGTGTAGATGAAAATGGTTGTTTATATCTGAAACTTCCCCCAAATTTTGCCGGGATGGAAATAACAGGAAAACTTTTATATCAAGCTCATCCTATTTCCTTACCAAATCGCAAAGAGAACAAAATTGATATTAATCTTGTTCGGAGTATTTGTCATCAGATTAGAAATTTACCAGTTCTTGATAGCAGAACTCCTGATGAAATTATTGGTTATAACGAATTTGGAATCCCAGAATAATGGTTATTGATACTTCTGCTATTATGGCAATTATTTATGCTGAACCTGAAGAATTGATATTTATTGAACTTATTAACGAAAGTGTAAATTGTTTACTTTCTTCTCCAGGTTATGTGGAAGCATCTATCGTTTTAGGTACTAAACATGGTCAGCAAGGTGTAGAAAATTTGAATTTATTAATTGCAGCATTATCTATAACAATTGTACCTTTTACTGTAGAACAGGCACAATTAGCAAGTGCAGCATTCTTGAAATTTGGTAAAGGCCGTCATCCTGCAAAACTGAATATGGGAGATTGCTTTTCTTATGCTTTAGCAAAATCTACAAATCAACCTTTATTATTCAAAGGTAATGATTTTATTCACACTGATATTGATCAAGTAAATTATTGATTGATGCTCTATTTGATGTAGAGAATAAAATCCTGTAAATCCTATAATCCTGGGTATCCTGATATGGCTTACGCCACGCTACGCTATCAGACATTATGTCTCAATCTGAATTGAGAGAAACAGGAGCATAAAACTATGCCATTAATCAAAATACCAAGACATTATCTTGTATCTCAAGATGAAGATTCAATTACAGTAGATGTACCAGAATCAATGCTATCACATTGGAAAAAAGACTATGAAAAAGTTATTCAAGCAAAAGGAATTTTAAAGCATAAAAAAGCAGCAATTTTAGCTCATTTAGATACTCTGCGTCAGGAATGGGAAGAATGAAATATTTTTATGATACCAATATTTTTATTTACTATCTAGCCGATGATATAACAGTTAATTCATGGTTTACAGAAGAGTTTTTGAATTTGCACGAAATTCTAGTTTCACCGATTATCCGCATTGAATTACTGAGTTTTGCCGGCTTATCAAAAGAAGAGGAACAATCTATTGAAGATGTACTATCTCAGTTTAACACAGTTCCATTATTGCGAGAAATTGAAAATCAGACAATCCAAATCAAACGACAATATAAAATTAAGCTTCCTGATGCAATTATCGCCGCTACAGCAATAAATCAAGACGCATTTTTAGTAACAAGAAATATCGGTGATTTTAAAGGAATTACTGGACTAAAGATTGAGAATCTTTTCGTTAATTGATAAGGAAGATATGACTTTTATCCTGTCAATCCTTTAATCCTGGGTATCCTGATTCTGACATTTTAATGTTTATAATATATCATCATAAATGTAATACAAATTGGATGCAATACCAAGAAAGGTAAGGCATCAATATGATTTTCAACTTCGCCACAATTATGAATTACGAATGATTATCTCTTTTTAGGATTGGGTGAATTACGCTGCTTGGGAATATCTCCTCGCAGTTGTAAACGGCCATTAGTAATAATTCGCAACATTTCTTGAAGATCCTGTTCGATATTTTCCAGGACATTATCGGCATATTGATCAGCACCATCTTCAATTTCTTGAGCTTGTGCGATCGCACTTTGACGCATTTCTTCCAATTCTTGCATACAAGCACGCCGCTTGCGCTCAATTTCCGCCTCCGTGTCTTGCATCATTGCGTCACACTCTTGCTGCACTTTTCGCCGCAGTTGTTCAGCTTCCCGTTCGGCCTGTCTGATAATATCGCTTTCAGCCAAAATTTGCGCTCTTTTAGCTTGCGCTGCTTCCACAATCTGCTGTCCATATTCCTCAGCTTCCAGCATGATTTCCTCCTTTTGTTGGAGTAGCTCTGCTGATTCTTGAAACACCGATGGTAAGGAAAGACGGACAAAATCCAGCTGTTCTAGTAGTTTTTCTTCATCTATGAGGGTACGTCCCGTCAGCGGAATTCGTAAACTAGAGAGAACCATATCCTCTAGACGGTTTAGTTCCTGCTGAATATCTACCCCTGGCTGTCCATTGGGATGCTCTTGGGGGAGAGGATTGTTTCCGTTGTGATTGGACTCAGGGCTGGAGAGTTTTGGTTGTAGCATTGGTATATATCCAGGGCAATGTGTGGGGGAACAAGATGATCAACAGAGCCACCAAACTTTGCAATCTCTTTTACCACACTACTACTTAAAAAACTATACTCATTGGAGGTAGCCAGAAAAACTGTCTCTATCTGAGTAGAAAGTGTTTTATTGGTGTGGGCCATTTGTAGCTCGATCTCAAAGTCAGAAACTGCTCTTAAACCCCTGATTAAAACTTGTGCTTGTCGCACGCTGGCATAGTTGACAGTCAAACCATTAAAGCTATCTACTTCCACATTTGCTAAATGTTTTGTAGTTAGACGAATCTGTTCTAGCCTTTGCTGCACTGTAAACAGTGGCATTTTGTTAGGATTTCCCAATACGGCGACTATCACCTGCTCAAACAGCCGACTACTGCGCCGAATTATGTCAAGGTGTCCCAAGGTGATGGGGTCAAAACTACCAGGATAAATCGCAATCACAATCGTAGATGCATCAATGTACTTTAGGTGATTATATCGACATAATCTAATTTAACTTACTTAAATCTCACATTTACGGCAGAAGGGAAGAAGCAGGATGCTCCCCGGTAGGAGTGCTTTTGAATTTTGAATTGATTTGTCCCCATCTCCCCAAAATGTACAAATTCAAATCACGACAGCTTATGATTTTTAGGGTGGGTAGCGCCTAAGAATTTTAAAATCCTCCCGTAATCAAATCTTTTAGGTAATTTTGTATGGAACTGGATTTTTCCACTTTGCCCTTAGCGTTTCAATTTACTTCTCCAGGACCAATTCTGGTAGAAATAGGGCCCATAGTTATCCGCTGGTATGGCTTGTTGATTGCCTCAGCCGTGTTAATTGGTGTGAGTCTTTCCCAGTACTTGGCCAAGCGTCGTCACGTTAATCCAGAGTTGCTGAGTGATTTGTCAATTTGGCTGGTAATTGGCGCTATTCCAGCAGCCAGGATATATTATGTTTTATTTCAATGGTCAGAATACTCCCAACACCCAGAGCGAATAATTGCCATTTGGCAAGGAGGTATTGCCATTCATGGTGCAATTATCGGTGGTGTGACGGCGGCGTTAATTTTTGCCAAACTTAAAAACATATCTTTCTGGCAATTAACGGATTTGGTAGCGCCTTCGCTGATTTTAGGGCAAGCGATCGGACGTTGGGGAAATTTTTTCAACTCTGAAGCTTTTGGCGGACCGACAAGTTTACCTTGGAAATTGTATATTCCCCCAGAGCGTCGTCCCCCAAGCTTGGCTAGTTTTGAATATTTCCATCCCACCTTTCTCTATGAATCTCTGTGGGATTTAATGGTGTTTACCCTGCTATTGACTTTATTTTTTCGCGCTTTATCTCATAAGCCACGGCTGAAGCTAGGGACGCTGTTTCTAGTTTACTGGGTAGCCTACAGCTTAGGACGCTTTTGGATTGAAGGCTTACGCACAGATAGCTTGATGCTAGGTCCACTGCGGATTGCACAAATAGTCAGTTTAAGCGGAATTATTTTCGGATTAACTGGTTTAGCTTGGCTTTATTTGCTGAAACGTCCTTTACCTGATGTAGTTCCCCCCTCGAAGAGTGATATTGTGTCTGGTTAAATACTGATTATTAAGGCTGACCGAATAATTCGTAATTCGTAATAATGCCGACTGTAAGCACTATTATCAATTACGAATTACTTGTGACGCTCGGATGCGGGAAGATGGGGACGTGATTAGCTAATGTGGCTTTAAGTTGTATAATTCGCAATGTTACCAAGACGCTCAGACACGGAATGAAACACAGTGATACACTGTCAATGATGATCAGCTGAGGGAACTCAAAAAAATAAATTATCCAAGCTCTGCAATCAAAACGATTTTTCCTCTCTGTAAGATCGCTCCCTATCCCCAAAAATAAAAAATGCCCCAGAGTTTTCTCTAGGGCTTAACCAGGGTGCATCTACCATTTCTTTCTACAACGCCAAAGGGGGTAATCCGGAAAGGTGCTGAAGAAATGCCAAAAGAATTTTTTTGCGGAATTACTGTGTAGTTGTATATCTAATGGATATACAGCAGATTTCAGGTTGCAGGAGGTACGAAATTTTAGAACAAAGCCTTATGCTAAGAGACTTTCAAAGAGAGTTAAGAGTTCTCTATTCCCTATTCCCTATTCCCTATTCCCTGCTGTATGAGTAAGTTGAGTGATAAAACTAAGTTAGATTGCCTAGAATCAGCCGTCTATATTGTGGGTGCAGGACCCGGAGATCCTGATTTATTAACGGTTAAGGCTCACAAACTGCTGGCTATAGCGGATGTGATTTTATTTGCTGATTCCTTAGTACCAACACAAATTTTAGATATTTGTCGTCAAGATGCCGAGATAATTCAGACGGCGAATAAGACTTTAGAAGAGATTTTGCCGATTATGATTGAGGCAGTGCGATCGCATAAATCTGTGGTTCGTCTTCATTCGGGAGATCCTAGTCTCTACAGTGCTATCCACGAACAAATGCAGCTTTTAGCAGCAGCTAATATTCCTTTTGAAGTCATCCCTGGCATCAGTGCCTTTCAAGCCGCAGCTGCTAAATTGAAAATCGAGTTAACTATCCCTGGGTTAGTACAAACTATCATCCTGACTCGCATTAGTGGACGCACAGAGGTTCCCGCTACAGAAGAATTAGCCAGCCTAGCAGCACATCAAGCTAGTCTCTGTTTGTATCTGAGTGCGCGTCATGTTGTCGATGCTCAAGCTAAACTACTAGAACATTACCCAGCACAAACTCAAGTAGCGATTTGCTTTCGTGTCGGGTGGCCTGATGAAAAAATCCGAGTTGTCCCACTTCAGGAAATGGCTAGTTGTACTCATGAAGAACAATTACTACGGACTACACTTTATATAATTAGTCCTGCGCTCTTAGCAGCAACTGGTCGCTCTCGTTTATACCACCCTGAACATAATCATTTATTTCGATCATCTCATCACTAAATAAGAAATAGGAAGGTAAAATTAATAGCATGATTGCTACCATTTGGGTTAGCAATTTTAGATTTTTAATGTTTAATTTTGAATTTTCAATTGCCTATTATGCCATTAATTAAAGTCCAAACTTCTGTAGCTGCTCCAGAAGCAACTGTAATTCAATCAATGCTCAAAAGTCTATCAGCCAAATTAGCTCAACACACAGGCAAACCAGAATCTTATGTGATGACGGCTTTTGAGCCAGCCATCCCTATGACTTTTGGCGGAACTACTGACCCAGTTTGCTATATTGAAATTAAAAGTGTTGGCACAATGAAGCCTGAGCAAACCGCAGCTATGAGCCAGGATTTTTGCCAGCAAATTAACCAAATTTTGGGTATACCAAAAAATCGAATTTACATAGAGTTTGCAGATGCCAAAGGTGCAATGTGGGGTTGGAACAGTACAACCTTTGGGTAATATTTTCATGATCATCCAAGCTGCTATCTGGTTGAGACTGGTAATGGGTAATTGCTCAAAACTCTTACCCACTAATTAAATTACCAGTATTTTTCTAAAATTTTGAATTGATTTCTTTCCAGGATTTTGTATTGCGTATTGATTTGTCCCCAGCTTTATGAGCAAAAGCCATATTTCTGCTATCACCATTCCTGGTTATCGAATTACGGAAGTCATTCATGTTAGTTCTAGAACTACTGTTTATCGTGGTGAGCAAGAGAAGACACAGACTCCTGTAGTTATCAAAACATTGAATGCACAATATCCGCAATTGCGCGAGTTGATTTCGTTAAAAAATCAATTTGCCATTGCCCAAAAAATAGACAATCCCCATATTATTAAATGTTATGGTCTAGAACCATATGGTAATAGTTATGCGCTAATTCTAGAAGATATTGGTGGAATATCCCTGAATCAGTATGCTAATTCTCAACCATTGAGCCTCGATATTTTTTTTACTATTGCTATTCCCATCATTAAAGCATTAGAGTTTCTTTATCAACAAAATATTATTCATAAAGATATCAAGCCTAAAAATATTATTATCAATCCAGAGAATAAGCAAATTAAGCTGATAGATTTTAGTATTTCTTGTCTATTGCCTAAAGAAAACACCGAAATAAAAAGCCCGAATGTATTGGAAGGGACATTTGCTTATATGTCACCTGAACAAACAGGAAGAATGAATCGAGCGATAGACTACCGTACCGACTTTTACTCTCTCGGCGTTACTTTTTATCAACTACTCACAGCAAAATTACCTTTTGATACTACTAATCCTTTAGAATTGTTGCATTGTCATCTTGCTAAAGAACCTAATAGTCCGAGAGAAATTAATGATCACATTCCTGAAATTGTTGCAGATATCATTACTAAGTTAATGGCAAAAATGCCCGAAGATAGATATCAAACAGCGAAAGGAATTAGACATGATTTAGAAATTTGTCAACAAATGTTATTAAATCATGGAGAAATTTTTAATTTTAAATTAGGCGCAGGTGATACATCAGAACGCTTTCTGATTTCTGAGAAAATTTATGGTAGAGACAAGGAAATTACAAACTTGTTAAATGCCTTTGAAAGAGTCAGTCATGGCACTAAAGAATTAATGTTAGTTGCAGGCTTTTCTGGAATTGGTAAAACGGCTGTTATTAATGAAGTTCATAAACCTATTATCCGTAAACAAGGTTATTTCATTTCTGGCAAATATGACCAATTTCAGCGTAATATTCCTTTTTCTGCCTTATTACAATCATTAGATAGTTTATTAAATCAACTGTTAACTGAAAGTACAGGTAATTTGCAAGAATGGAAAGATAAGATTTTATTAGCCTTGGGAGAACAAGGAAAAGTAATAATTGATGTTATTCCTGAATTAGAAAACATCATTGGCAAACAACCTAATGTTCCCGAACTTATCGGTACTGCTTCTCAAAATCGTTTCAATTTGCTATTTGGTAAATTTATTCAAGTATTTGCTAGGAAAGAACATCCATTGGTAATTTTCTTGGATGATTTACAATGGGCAGATGCTGCTTCTTTGAAGTTAATACAATCATTAATAAATGAACCAGATGTACAATATTTGTTGTTAATTGGCGCATATCGAGATAATGAAGTTAATCCTGGACATCCTTTCATTCTGACATTAGATGAGATTCGTCAAACTCAAGCCATAGTCAATCAAATCACTCTCAAACCTTTAGATGAATCTCACCTTAATCTGCTGATTACAGATACTCTAGGTTGCTCAAAGGCAGAAGCCACACCTTTAACTGAATTACTTTTAACAAAAACCCAAGGTAATCCATTTTTTAGCTATCAATTACTAAAATCTCTTTATGAAGATGGGTTAATTAGTTTTAATTGTCATCTTGGTTATTGGCAATGTGATATTAATGAAGCTAAGGCTTTACATCAAAATGATGATGTACTGCAATTTTTAGCCCTACAGTTACAAAAATTATCAAATAATGCTCAGGATATATTAAAAATAGCGGCTTGTATTGGCAACCAATTTGATTTACATACTTTATCTATAGTTTGTAAAAAATCCGATACAGAAACGGCTGCTGACTTGTGGCAAGCGTTACAAGAAGGACTAATCTTACCACAAAATCAAGTTTATAAGTTTTTTACAGATAATGTTTATGTATCTACCGCAGATGTAGAAATTAATAACTCTGAAGAAATTATAGTTAAATACAAATTTCTCCATGACACAGTTCAACAAGCTGCTTATTATCTCATTCCCGAAATGGATAAACAAGCAACTCATCTAAAAATTGGTCAACTCATTTTACAAAATACAAATGCTGTTGAACTAGAAGAAAATATATTTACGATAGTTAATCAGCTAAATCTGGGGATTGATTTAATTACCACTGATTCAGAAAAATATGAATTAGCTAAACTTAATTTAATTGCTGCTCGTAAAGCAAAATCTGCTACAGCTTATGATGCTGCTGTTAGATATTTGAATGTGGGTTTAGGACTGTTAGCAAAAGATAGCTGGCAAACTGAGTATCAATTGACATTAAATCTTTACGTAGAAGCTGTAGAAGCAGAATATTTAAATGTCAACTTTGAACAATCCGGCACTTATGTAGAAATAGTCAAGCAAAATGCTACTAATATACTTGATCAAGTAAAAGTATATGAAGTTCAAATACAAATGTATATGGCTCAAGTACAAATGCAATTAGCAATTGATACAGGGCTAAATTTACTGGATATACTTGGAGTTAGTTTAGAACAAGCCCCTCCGCAAATAGTAAACATTGAGGATTTAATCAATTTACCAATCATGACGGCTGCCGATAAACTTGCAGCCATGCGGATATTAATGAGTATTAGTGCGGCGGTTTATTTTGTGAATCCAGAATTGTTGCTACCGATCATATTTACTATGATACATCTATCTGTTAAATATGGCAACTCTTCAACTTCTGCTTACGGATATGTTGTCTATGGTTTCCTCCTGTGCGGGGCTTTTTCAGAGATAGAGACTGGCTATCGCTACGGTGAACTGGCATTGAATTTATCAGACAAATTTAATGCCAGCAATATCAAATTTAGAGTCATACTTTTTTGGTATGCAAATATCAGATATTGGAAACATAATTTTCGAGAATCGGTGCTTCCTTTACAAGAAAATGTCCGTTACGGTTTGGAAATGGGCGAAATTGAATATGTCGGTTACTGTTCTGCTAATCATGTCTTTAAGTTAGTATTTGCAGGTCAAAATTTAATAGATATATCCCAATCCATAGATCAGCATATTGCTTTAATGATTAATCTCAAACAACAATGGAGTATTAGTAATCAAAAGATTTGGAAGCAGATGATATTTAATATCATGGAAATCACTAATGATCAATACCAATTAAATGGTGATTTTGTCAATGAAGAATTATATTTATCATTTGTTGAGACTAAAAATTATAATTGTCTATTTGCATTTTATCTAGCTAAAACTATCCTATTTTATTTGTTTAGAGAAAATAACCAGGCTGTTAATAGCGCCATTTTAGGCAAACAATATACAGCGGCTGTAAATGGACAAATTCTTGTCTGTGAACATAATTTCTACTATTCTTTGGCTCTTTTAGCTGAATATCCTTACCAAACTATTGATGAGCAAGAACAATATTTACAGCAAGTTTTAGCGAATCAAAACCAAATGCAACTTTGGACTAATTATTCTCCCTGTAATTTCAAACATAAATATGATTTAGTGGAAGCTGAAAAAGCTAGAGTTTTAGGTAATAATTGGGAAGCTGTAGAACTCTATGAACAAGCAGTTAGAGGGGCTAAGGAAACTGGATACATTCAAGAAGAAGCACTAGCGAATGAATTAGCTGCTCAATTTTTTATTAATTTGGATAAAGAAAAAATTGCTCAAGCATATTTAATAGATGCTTATTACTGTTACGTTAATTGGGGTGCTAAAGCTAAAATTGAAGATTTAGAAAAATCCTATCCTCAATTACTAGATCCCATCCTTAAGCAGAAAGAAATTATGCTTCACCAAAGTGAAGCACCTGCTTTTGTCAGCAAGATTATATCTGAGCCTAATAATACAGGCGCTTCAGCTATTTTGGACTTAGAAACTGTTACTAAAGCATCTCTGGCTATTTCTTCAGAAATTCAGATAGATAAACTATTGTATACGCTCTTGCAAGTAATTATTGAAAATGTAGGAGCAAAAAAAGCGGCTTTGATTTTGCAACAAGCGGGAAATTTAATCCTGGTAGCACAATCTATCGATGATGAGGAAATTGGATTACAATCTATCCCTATTAACAATAGTCAAAATATACCTTTAAGTATAATTAATTATGTTTATAATAGGCGGGAATCTTTATTGATTAATAATGCTAATGCTGAAGAAGATTTTATTGCTGACCCGTATATTATAAAATATCAACCCAAGTCTATATTATGTAGTCCTATTCTTAGTCATGGAAAAATTGCTGGAATTATTTATTTAGAAAATAATTTAATTACAGGTGCATTTAATCCGGAAAGATTAAAAATCTTACAACTTCTATCTTCTCAAGCAGCTATTTCCTTAGAAAATGCTCAATTATATAGTAAATTAGAAGAAAATGTGGCTTACCGAACCCAAGAATTAAATGAAAAAAATCTTTTTCTAGAAAAAACGTTACGTGAATTAAAATTGACACAATCCCAACTTATTCAAACAGAAAAAATGTCAAGTTTGGGGCAAATGGTTGCAGGTATTGCCCATGAAATTAATAATCCTGTAAATTTTATTTATGCAAATATTGAACACGCGAGTAATGATATTCAGGCTTTAATAAATTTACTCAATCTCTACCAACAAGAATATCCCAATCCTCCTCATATTGTTCAGGAAAATAAAGTATCTATTGATTTTGATTTTCTGATTCAAGACTTGCCAAAAATTCTAGATTCAATGAGGTTAGGATCAGAACGGATTCGCAAGATTGTTCTTGGCTTACGGAATTTTTCACGACTTGATGAATCTGAGATGAAGCCTGTAGATATTCATGAGGGTATTGAAAGTACATTAATGCTTTTACAGCCTCGTTTTAAGGATAAGTTAGGATATTCACAAAATATAGTGATTAAGGATTATGCTGAACTACCTTTAGTTAATTGTTATCCTTCTCAACTAAATCAGGTGTTTATGAATATTATTAGCAATGCTATTGATGCATTATATAAACGTGAGCAGAATTTATCATCAGAAAAACAAAAAAGTAATTCTAGTCAAATTATTATTCATACCCAAGTCATTAACAAGGATTGGGTAAGAATTGCGATTAAAGATAATGCAATAGGAATGAGTTTGGACGTTAAGCAACGTATATTTGATCCTTTTTTCACGACAAAACCTGTTGGTGAAGGTACAGGTTTAGGATTGTCGATTAGTTATCAAATTGTGGTAGACAAGCATGGTGGTAAGATAGAGTGCATCTCTGAACCTGAAAAGGGAACAGAATTCTTAATTGAAATTCCTATTAATTTGAGTCAAAAAGCCAAGACAAGTTGAGATGGCAGGTGTAGGATAGAGATCCAGCATCAATCCGTGATTTTTTATGTCTGCTACACCGTTTGTATCTCCCGTAGATTCACCCAATTCCGAAAAATCTGAACTTATTCCCCCCCTTCTCGGTGCTTCGGTAGCGGAGTTAACTGCTTGGGTACAGCAGCAGGGACAGCCCGCTTATCGGGGAAAGCAATTGCATGATTGGATTTATAATCAGGGGGTGCGATCGCTTGCTGATATTTCTGTCTTCCCGAAAAATTGGCGCACACAAGTTGCAGATATCCCCATTGGCCGCTCAACTCTACATTACCGTTCTGTTGCCCCTGATGATACGGTAAAATATTTGCTCAAGCTTGCAGATGGGGAAATTGTGGAAACTGTTGGTATACCCAGCGAAAAGCGTTTAACAGTCTGTGTTTCTACTCAAGTCGGTTGTCCGATGGCTTGTGATTTTTGCGCTACTGGTAAAGGTGGTTATAAGCGCAATCTTAGCTGTGCAGAAATTGTCGATCAAGTTTTGACTGTACAAGAAGATTTTCAGGAACGGGTAAGTAATGTGGTGTTTATGGGGATGGGTGAACCGTTGCTGAATACGGAAAATGTCATCTCTGCACTAAAATCTATTAATAAAGATGTGGGCATAGGTGCGCGATCGCTGACTGTTTCTACTGTAGGCATCCGCGATCGCATTCGTCAACTAGCTGAACACCAATTACAAGTTACTCTCGCTGTCAGTCTCCACGCACCAAACCAAGGATTACGAGAACAACTCATCCCCAGCGCTAAACCCTACCCCATAGAAGATTTACTGGACGAATGTCGAGAATATGTAGAAATCACTGGACGCAGAGTTACCTTTGAATACATCCTTTTAGCTGGGGTGAACGATTTACCAGAACACGCTTTAGAACTATCAAAACGCCTGCGAGGTTTTCAAAGTCATGTCAACTTGATTCCCTACAATCCCATTGAAGAAGTAGATTACAAAAGACCAAACCGCGATCGCATTCAAGCTTTTGTGAACGTTCTCCAACAACAAAATACTGCGGTTAGTGTCCGTTATTCTCGCGGTTTAGAAGCTGATGCAGCTTGTGGACAATTGAGAACAAGAAAGAGGTGACAGGTGACAGGTGACAGGTGACAGAAGTAAGAAGTAAAAAGGTAGGAGGTAATATCTTAATTCTTTCCAGTTTCTTATCTTTTGGCGTAAATGCCTGGGGCATAAGCCTCAATTACTTTACCAGTGCGAGTGCAGGTGATCATCAAATAATCACAGCTTGGGCATTGTGTTCTTGTAACTTGACTCTCAGCAATGTAGTGACGTTCAGCTGCACTGCCGCAATTTGGGCAGTGAATTTTTTGTGATACTTGCATTTTAAAACCCCTGGATTTAATAAAACTTTAGAAAATTTGAAAAAAAAAGAATCTTTCGTCGGTCAATATTTCAGCCGTAATATCGGCTAATTCTTTTTAAGAAACTTTAACAGTGAAAAAAATTGATATTTACATTTACTATCATAAATTTTATAGTTTTTGTCATCACACTTCAGATATATAAATTTACTTGATTGTAACTTTCTCTTAGTTTTATAGTGATCCCTATCACTTTATCCTTGAGATAGTCTTGTTTTTGCTCTTGGAAAAATTAGTTGTTTTTGTATTCAAGCGCTACCAGATAGGAAAAACTGTAGCCCAAGTTACAAAATGTGTATTTTTATATTTAATTAATATTTGGTAGACGACAGATCCTCAAGCTTGCTACTTTTTTTGGGACTATAGTAACTGTGTAGAGAAAGCGTTGAAGTAATTAGTTGAGTTACAGCAATTTTCGGATAAATGAACGACATTTTGTTGTCTCACTTTCTAAAAAAACAGGACTTACGCAAAACACAACGAAAGTAGGGGTAATTCATGAATTACCCCTACGGAAAATGGGGGTTTCAAGCATATCTTGCGTAAGTCCTAAAAAATTAAGAGTGTGGTCTAAATATGTAAAAAATATGATGATAAACTAAATTTGTAAGGATTCAGGATAGAAAATACTCTAATTCAGGAGAATAAAGGCTTTTCAAGTAAGTTCTGATGATTTTTAGAAAATATCACTTGTCTCTATTCATGATTTCATAAGCATTCTGAACCGATAGCGCAGCGTGGCGTAAGCCATAGGTCTGCGTAGCGTCTCCTGACTCCTGACTCCTGAATTCTTACCTAAATTTTTTCAACTGGGATGAAAATAATCATAAATATCTTGTGCTAACCGTGAACCAATTCCCGAAACTTCAGCGAGTTGTGCCGGTGTCGCTTGACGGATATAATCAACAGAGCGAAAATGAGCTAAAAGCAACTTTTGACGATGATTTCCTAAACCGGGAATTTCATCTAAACGCGATCGCTTTAATTTATCACTTCTTTGCTGACGATGGAAACTCACAGCAAACCTATGTGCTTCATCTCGCAACCTTCGCAATAACTGTACTCCCGGTTGTTCTACGTCTGTTTTTAAAGGTAGCGATGAGTCTGGTAAAAAGATTTCTTCACGTTTTTTCGCTAAACTCACAACCCGCAAATCTTCTAATAAATTCATTTCTTGCAAAATACCAACCACCGCAGACAACTGACCTTTACCACCATCAATCATAATTAAATCAGGCCAGTCAGCATTCCCCACCCGTGATAATTGGGGATTTTCAGTATATTTACGAAAACGCCTATTAATAACTTCCGCTAAACTGGCAAAATCATCTGAATGTCCGATAGTAATATCGGGATTTTTGATTTTGTAATGACGGTAATATTGTTTAGCAGGTAAACCATCAATAAACACAACTTGAGACGCTACCGCATTAGAACCTTGAATATGAGAAATATCATAACCTTCGATGCGATGGGGTAAATCTGGTAAATCAAGAATAGCAGCTAAATCTTCTAGAGATTGTTGATTAATTGCACCCAATTTTTGGCTTCTCTGTAATTCATATTGGGCGTTTCTTTCCACCATCTCTATTAATTCTGCCTTCGTTTGTCGCAAAGGAGCTAAAATCGTCACTTTTCTACCTTTGCGTTCAGTCAAAACATCCGCTAAAATTTCCCCATCTGGTAAATCATGTTGTACCAAAATTTCGCTAGGAATTTCTACACTTTCCGCAGTTTGGTAATGTTCTTCTAAAACTCGTTGTAAAATAGCTCCAGGTTCAGGATGAGCATCAGCCATAAATGCTAATCTTCCTACTAACTGACCTGCACGAATTTGGAATAATTGAATATGGGCGTGTTGGTCATCTGTAGCTAAAGCAATCGCATCCCGCGATACAGTATCATCTGGTAAAGACACTTTTTGCTGTGCATTCAAGGATTTTAAACCCGTAATTTGATCACGAATTCGCGCTGCATTTTCAAAATTCAATTCTTCCGCAGCAGTTTCCATTTGTGCTGTCAAAATATCAATTAGTTCCTGAGTTCTTCCTTGAAAAACCATCGCCACTTTTTGGACAATTTTTCCATATTCTTCGGGAGAAACTAATTTTTGACAAACACCAGGACAGCGACCAATATCATAATTTAAACAAGGACGGTCTTTAAATAGAGGTTGGGGTCTTTGTCTGAGGGGAAAAATGCGTTTACACAAATGAACAACTTCCCGTAATAAACCAGAATCTGTATAAGGCCCGTAATATTTATCTTTGGCTTTACCTAATTGACGTTTACGGGTAATGAAAATACGTGGATATTCTTCTGACCAAGTAATGCAGAGATAGGGATATTTTTTATCATCCTTGAGTAGGACGTTAAAATATGGCTGATGCTGTTTAATTAAGTTTGCTTCTAGTGCTAAAGCTTCTACTTCGGTGTCCGTGACGATAAATTCAATCTCTGTCACCAACTTCACCATTGTGTTGATGCGTTCCGTCTTGTTGGTGGAGTCACGGAAATAGGAACGGACACGCGATCGCAATTTACGAGATTTACCTATATAGATTATGCGATCGCTCCCATCTCGCATCATATACACCCCCGGTTCTGGGGGAATTTCTCCAAGACGGTTTTCCAGTCTTTCGGGATTTTTAACTAGTGGTAGTGTTTGAGCAGATAAAGTCACGGTTAGAATTAGGTAATTTTACAAATATACCCCAACTCTATTTTAAGAAATTTTTCTGGGAAATTGGCTAACCCAATGTAGAACGTCAAGGAGTTGTTTAGAATACATAAAATTTGTAGGGGTAAAGCACAATGCGCTTTACCCCTACTTGCTGGACTTATAATAATCAGTCTTAGTTAACAATACCTTGTCCAAATTGGAAAAAGCCTTGATTTGTAGGTTGGGTTGAAGCATGAAACCCAACAAATCCGTTGGGTTGCGCTGTCGCTTAACCCAACAAAGCAGAAAATGGACAAGGTATTGAGTTAAACAGAAACTTTTTTTAGCTTACGTTGTGCAGCTACAATACCAGCGACACCAAATAAACCCAGCATTACAGAAGGTTCGGGTACTGTTGTTGGAGGTACACCATCGATGGTAACTTCATAATTACCATTGTGGGAGTTAGTACCATCGTTGGAAACTAGCCCAGAATTGGTAGCTGTAAAACTGAACTTGTAGTCAGTTACTCCGTTATATGTGTACTTAATGATTTCACTGGCTTGTGTGGGTGTTACTGCCAGCAGATTTTTTAAATTATTCGCAGTCGCCTTCAAAGGAGAGTTTGGTAAACTATTAACGTATTGAGTAAAGTAGGGTAGTAATAGAGGTGTTGCATTCAAATGTCCTGCCAAACCAATACTAATTAGGCCAGTGGTATCATTTTGGTTGACATAGGAAATATTAGGATCACTAAAGCGTTGAAAACCACCATTATTGGCGAAAACATTAAAAAACCCTGTTCCTATTGTGCTTCCTACTAAACTGCCAAAGCCATTAGCTGTTAAAGCTGAATCAAACCAATATTGACCAAAAGTCTTTCCAGGTTTGTAGATACTATTCCAATCAGATGCAGTTAAGCTACTGAGGATAATGTCTTTACCACCGATTTTTCCTGATAATGTCGTATTCTTACTGAAATCAAAACCGACTTGCTCGCTGGTAGCTCTTAACTCTACGTTACCAGTAGGGCTTGTAGCATCGCCGGTTAGGGCATTTTTTAAATCTGTTGTTGTGGGGTTGTTGATCTTAACTGTATTGTTACCCGAAACACCGTAGACGTAATAATCACTTGCGGCTGTTCCACCGATAGTAGCACCAGTAAGAGTTCCTGCTTGTGCTGGGTTAGCTGCTAAAGCACCCATACCAATAGCCATTGAGGCACCAACTAACAATTTCCCAAAAGTGTTCTTCATTTTTTTAGAGTCGTGTTTATTACTGTGTCTATGTTTGAGCCGAGTTAACCTAATATATTGATATATTGGTGTTTTATTAATAGGGCTGCGAGAAAGTAGCACTGCTGTTCTCGATTTAGTAGTTGAACACACAAGTCTATCTTACGAATATTTGGCAGCTTATTCGATAAAGATACTGTATTTTTTCAATAAAAAGATGAAGAATATTGCTGAAAACTTCTACGTCTAATTACTTAAATGACTCAACCACGTGGAATTACTCTTGCGTGACAGCCGTTGGAACTGGGAATTGGGTTAGGTCATATCATGTCTGGTTGAATACTTATCATGATATTTTTTTGCCTAAGTCCCGTTAGGCGGACATGATATCAGATGCAATACAATTGATTGAGGGTGGGGAAACCTAGCCCCTACTAAGGCTGAAGTACTTATGAATTAAGAAATTCAGCTATTCTCTCGACAGCAGTTTCTAAGACTTTGGGTTCCTGCACCAACGCAAAGCGAACATAGCCTTCTCCAGCTTTACCAAAGCCGGCACCAGGGGAAGCAGCAACACCAGTCTGTTTAACTAATTCTGTACAAAATTCAATTGAATTATTACTCCATTGTGTAGGTAATTTTGCCCAAATGTACATTGTGGCTGTGGGTGTGGGGACTTTCCAACCAATGCGGTGTAAGGCATTAATGAAAGCATCTCGACGTTGACGGAATGTATCAACGGCAGCTTTGACACTATCTTGATTTCCTGTCAGTGCTGCGATCGCACCGTTTAATATTCCTAAATACTGATTAAAGTCAACAGCAGCTTTTACTTGCCTTAAAGCTTGAATTAGTTCTGCATTACCAATTGCATAACCAATACGGAAACCACCCATATTGTAAGACTTGGACAGGGTGAAAAATTCAATTGAGACGCTTTTCTCTGGGTCAGCTTGCAAAATTGAAGGAACTGGGGAATTGGTAATTGGTAATTGGTAATTGGTAATTGGTGATTGGTAAGAACTTTGCCCATTCTCAGCAAAAACTAAATCGACGTAGGGGAAATCGTGAACAAGAACAATATTATGTTGTTGACAAAAAGCCACAGCTTCTTGAAAGAACGATAAAGGAGCGATCGCACTGGTAGGATTGTGGGGATAACTCAACACCATCAACCGCGACTGAGCCAAAACTGAAGCGGGGATATCAGCCAACACGGGTAAAAAATTATTTTCTGCCTTTAATGGCATTGGGTAAATTTGCCCACTAGCTAAATAAACTCCGCCCATATGGGAAGGATAGCCAGGATCTAATAATAGAGCAAAATCGCCGGGATTGAGGATTGCTAAAGGTAAATGAGCAGTTCCTTCCTGAGAACCAATTAGGGGTAAAACCTCAGTTTCGGGATCTACTTTGACACCAAATTTTTGTTCATACCATTGGGCTGCGGCTTGGCGAAATCCTTGCGTACCGCGAAACAGCAAATAGCCGTGAGTACTGGGATCATAGAGAGATTTAGCGATCGCTTCAATTACATGATTCTGGGCTGGCAAATCCGAAGATCCCAAAGACAAATCAATTAATTCTTTTCCAGCAGCCACAGCCACAGCCTTGGCCCTGTCCATATCGGCAAATACATTAGATTGTAGAGGTTGTAAACGCTTTGCAAATTGCATTTTAGTTATTAGTCATTGGTCATTAGTCATTGGTCATTAGTCATTGGTCATTAGTCAGTTGCTAAGGGACGGTCAATTTTTTGTCTTCCCTAAAGATTACTGACCAGGAATTTTAGATTTTAGATTTTAGATTTTAGATTAAAAAAAATTTGGTATAGGTTCCCCGTCCTTCAGGACGGCAAAATACTCGCTGCGCTGCGTACGCTTCGCTAACGTAAATCCTAAATCCAAAATTTTCAAGCTCTACACTTGTTTGGTGGAGTCAATCCAAAATCCAAAATACTCGCTGCGCTGCGTACGCTTCGCTAACGTAAATCCTAAATCGAGTGACCCCTGACCATCGACTAGTTTTTATTTAAATGCTGATCTAGAATACTGAGTAATTTTACTTTACTAACCACTCCCTCAATAGATTCTAATAGTTGATCTCCTTTCACTAGTCTGAGAGCCGGGACACCTTCCACCTGGAACTGTTTGACAGTTAAGGGATTAGGGTCAATTTCCATTTTTACGATTTTCAAGCGATCGCTGTATTGAGTAGCAGCTACGTTAATTACTGGTGACATCAATTGACAAGGACCACACCAAGAAGCCCAAAAGTAAACTAATACAGGCTGCTCGGCTTTCAACACTTCGGTTTCAAATTCGGCATCAGTGATAGTGATTACACCCTTACTCAT
Organism: Anabaena catenula FACHB-362; assembly: GCF_014698735.1. Classification (GTDB taxonomy): domain Bacteria; phylum Cyanobacteriota; class Cyanobacteriia; order Cyanobacteriales; family Nostocaceae; genus Anabaena; species Anabaena variabilis_A. The sequence continues at coordinate 43,501 of NZ_JACJTQ010000029.1, read as the reverse complement.
GACAGTCTCCATTAGGCGGCATTGATCAAAGTTGACACACAGAATACTCTATCCCAAAAAGTGCTGAGTTCCGAGTCCTGAGTTGTTAGAAATCAGCGTCTATATTGTTTTTTCCTACTAACTAATAAGTAGCCATCATGAACTGCGTACACCAGAACACATGAAAAAAAACTTCTTATTCCTCTCCACGAAACAGCGGGGGTTAGGGGTGGGGTCTTATTTTCAAGTCAGGTCGGCGTAAATATTTGTCGTTGGGCTAAGGCAGGGGGCTGATCTTGTAGGGAGAGGAAAAGTTGTTTTGATTCTGTGAAATGGGATAATTTATTTTTTGGAGTTCTCTAAATACTAATGTAAAATCCCACAACCAAGAGGTGTGGGATTCTCTCCAATGATGTTTCTGCAAAGGTTACAGTTGATCTAATTGCTTGCGAAGGGCTTCCAAATCACGATCAACAGGTTCAGCAGGTTTAGCTGTAGTTGTGGGTTGTGCTGGGGATGCGGTACTTGGTTGTTCTGGGGTTAGTAATTTTGGCTCAGGGGCAGGTGCTAAGGATGCTTTTAACGCTGCCAATTCATCATCTACATCACTACCAGATTCTAAACGAGCAAATTGGGTTTCTAAATCTGCACTTGCCAACTCTCCCATAGACTGAGCGCGGGCTTCCTGGATCAACACCTTTTCTTCCATCCGCTCAAAGGCAGACATAGCACTGCTGGTATTCATACCACTGACCATGCCTTGGAGTTGCTCTTGGGCTTTAGCGGTTGTAATCCGGGCCTTGAGCATTTCTTTCTTGGTCTTAGCTTCCGAAATTTTGCTCTCTAACTGGATTAAATTGCGTTTGAGGGTATCTACTTGAGTAACTTGCTGATCAAGGCTGGTTTTGAGCGCGGTACTAGTTTCTGTGTAAGTCTTTTTGCGCTCCAAAGCTTGGCGTGCTAGATTTTCATCACCTTTTTGGAGAGCTAGTTGGGCGTTGCGTTGCCATTTATTGATTTCATTTAGGGCATCATTGTACTGTTTCTCCGTGCGTTTTTGGGCTGCGATCGTTTGAGCAACGCCCTGACGCAACTGCACCAAGTCTTCCTGCATTTCCAGGAGGGCTTGTTCCAGCATTTTTTCTGGATCTTCGGCTTTACTGATCAAATCGTTAACATTAGCACCAACTACTCGTTTAAGGCGATCAAATAATCCCATAACTTTTTTTCCTTTTGAGGTTTACGCGCTTTGTTGGACAATTAGCTTTTTTACTGTTTAATAGCTACCTATTTCAATTTAATCTTTTCTGTTTGGCTTGGTATTCTCTCTCCATTCTGAATCATGATGCGATGAATCAGCCACATTAACTTTCAAATTTATAATTCTGGACTTTTGGGTAACTCCTGTTCGTGTTTCAGCACCTGACTGGTTTCTGCTTCTGTGTGGTTTACCTCACCTAAAATCTGAGTTTTCATCACTACCAGTTCAGCATCAATGTTATTCATAGATTTCAACTTAGCAAATCTTGTTTCCAGATCGTCACTACTGAGTTGAGAAATTGCTTCAGATTGCGCTTCCATCTGTATAACTTTTTCTTCCATTCGTTCCCATGCATTCAAACTTGTTGTAGCAGAAACTCCCTTGAGCATTTCCTGAAGTTTATACGATGCCTCAGCAGAACGAGCGCGAGCAATGTACATATCTTTTTTGGTTTTTACCTCCACAATTTTCAACTCCATCGTCCGCATATCTTGTTTGAGCTTGCCTACCACATCTTTTTGCTGCTCTATTTGCTTAAACAGGGCTGTAGCAGTTTCTTGGTAAGCTTGGCGTTTCGTGAGAGCTTGCCGTGCTAGATGTTCACTACCCTGTTGTAGCGCTAGTTGGGCGCGGCGATACCATTCTTCGGCTTGGGATTGGGCGGCTGCGGCTTGGCGTTCGGTGCGTTTTTGGGTAGCGATCGCCCCTGCTACACCTTGCCGTAATTGCACCAAATTTTCCTGCATCTTCAGAAAGGTTTGTTCCAGAATTTTTTCCGGATCTTCTGTACTGCTTACCAAACTATTGAAATTAGCACTAATCACCCGCAGGATACGCTTCATCACTTCCATCTTGGCTTTGCTCCATTCACTTTGTGCCAGCTGCTGCCCCCTGTCTCATTGCTGTATGCGGGCTTGAATTCCTTTTGCCTGTAGCTGCTGCAACCTGAGTTTTACTTCATCTTTGGTCTTCAATGCAGCTAGATAAATGTACTTTTGGTTAGGAGATAAATAAGCATCAGAAACAACTTGCCGCGCCTTAGCTAAAGCACCATCTCCTTTATTATCAATTACTACATAATAGAATCCATCGGCTGACGGTTTAATTTCTCCATTTGGCGTTGGTAAGGTTTCTGGTTTCTGAATCTCAGGTATGGGTGTGACAAGAGGAACTGAAGTGAGGGGCGGAACTGGTTTTAGGGATGGTTGGATAGTGATAGGTTTAGGTATTATTGTCGGAGTTAATTGAACTTTAGGTTTTAAAGCCACAACATCATTGGGATCTCTCACCTTGGGAAACTCACGGGCAGCTAAATCGGGATATTTAGGTATGGGGGTGATTTCTGGAACTGCTACGGGTTGGGCATTATTAATTTCTTGAGGGTTTTGAGCAGATGGTAAAGAACTGTTATTAGTAAATTTACCTTTATTCAATGGCCAAGTTTTGGGATTCAGGACTACATAGCCTAACATCAGGCTGGCTAATAATAGCAGCAACATAGAACCAATACCCAAGGGTGACAGCAGACTGTCACTGGCAGGACTAGATTTTTTGGGTTGTGGTGGTTTTTCTTTCAGACTCCGCAGCAGCGCTTCACTGGATTCTAAATAGTCATCTGGGTGTTGGGGAGGATCTTCTGTGAGTAGGATATTTTCGCTTTCAGCAGCCTGAATTTTGGTGGGAACTAGACTACTACTGCTGAGGGATTTTGGCGCTGGTGGAGTTGGTGGTTTGATAGACTCTGGAGTGGAGGACATCTGGAGATGATTTTGCTCTGGGGTGTCTTCCTCTGCTGGTTTTTCCCAAGAAATTGCGCTAGTGTTGACTTCGGCTACAGATGGCTGAGTGTTTCCCACTGTGGCAGTCATGCCCTTTAACGGTGAGGATTGGTTAGTACTATAAGTTTCTGTACTGAACTGTTTCGACTGCCTCAATACATTACGTGCGCGTCGGTATCTGGTTAATTCTTGATCTAGCTGCACTTCTAAACTAGCCAGTGATAAAGCTAGTGCAGGCTTTAAGCCTGGTGTTTTAGACGATTGAGTGCCGGAATCGATGATGGGATTTTGACTCATTGCCACTGTGCCTGAAACGAAGACTGCTGGATGAATTTTAGTTGATTTGAGAATTAAGCTAAATTTTTGCTCTGTTGAACAATGTCGTTGAAATCAGTTAATAGTATTTTAGGCATTCTGGAACAAGAAGCCAAATGGCAACAGCAACCGTTTCAACTTTTGCTCAAATGTTGGGGAGAAGTTGTTGGTACTGTGGTTGCTGCCCAAACTCGCCCTTTGTCAATTCAACGTGATGTTTTGTGGGTAGCAACTGCTAGTGCTGCTTGGGCGCAGAATTTGACTTTTGGACGCAAAACCATACTTTTGAAATTAAATCAAAAGCTATCTACGCCTTTGATTGATATCCGCTTCTCTACTGCTGAGTGGAAGATCTCGCCGATCACGCCAAAACCACAGATTGTTACACCACAAGAACATCCCAGTTATTTAGGGACGAGAATCAGTAATTTTGAGGTTAAACCCGCTGTTAACAATGCTAGTGCTGCTTTTGATGATTGGGCTAGGGTCAGGCAAGAGCGATCGCTTGGTTTACCCCTTTGTCCTCATTGTCAATGTCCCACGCCACCAGGTGAACTCCAGCGCTGGGGTGTTTGTTCTCCCTGTGCTGCCAAGCAGTCGTCAAATACGTTTTAGAACAAATTCATCCAGTTTTTTTTTCAACAGACTAAAATTATCTGCTACTATATCCATCCCTGTTCAAGGATACAGACTAATTAAGGTCATATAAAGTGATTTTAGTCTGTCTCAAGGATGAGTTGAAAATCCTAGCGAAATGTAAAATTAGAGTTTTAGGCTTGATCCCCAATCAGTTTTAGTTAAACCTTTGTATGTGAACACTCCCACAATCATTTACAAATATAACAAGATTCTAAAGACATCCTAAAGTTTATTTACCTACAAAAATGGCTGGAACCCAGATAAAATAATCACTTGTCGGCTTTGATCCCCGTTTTGTAATAGAAGGAAAATATTAAGTGTGAAAGTTAGCCCTAAATGACACTAAAGATGAACCCAAATGAAACCTACTAAACATTTAACATCTGCCTGTCGATATTGCCGTCATTACCAGCCAGAGGGTCGTCGCGGTGGAATGTGTCAGCAGTTAGGCGCACCGGTGCAAGCAAGTTGGAAAGCGTGTCCTTTGGCTCTACCTGCTTTTGCTCCTTCCTGGGAAACTTTAGAAGATGCTTGGAGTTTACCGGTAGCACAACCGCTTGTATCGGCTTCTCACACTATAAATTCAGATTTAGACAATCTTGCACTTCCTCCCGTAGAAGTAGCACCTACTTGTTCAACACAAGAGGTGACAGCCAATGTAATCTTCATTTAATTACCCATCATTACTGTAATAAATTTTTTGTTCACTTAACATAATATTTGATTTTAAAATTTTCATTCTGTCAAAGTTAATATCAACAAATGTCGCACCTTGTAGTAAGGTGCGATTTTAAACAATATTTAAGGCAACCAAGGAAAATCCCGAAAATTCGGAGGACGTTTTTCTAAAAATGCTTGTTTTCCCTCTGCTCCTTCTTCTGTCATGTAATAGAGAAGGGTAGCGTTACCGGCAAGTTCTTGTAAACCAGCTTGTCCGTCACAGTCAGCGTTAAATGCTGATTTGAGACAACGAATAGCAATGGGGCTTTTTTCTAAAATTTCTTGCGCCCATTGTATACCTTCTGTTTCTAGTTGTTCTACAGGGACGACGGTATTAACTAAACCCATTTCTAAGGCTTGTTCGGCATTATATTGACGACAGAGGAACCATATTTCTCTGGCTTTTTTTTGTCCGACGATTCTGGCTAGATAACTTGCACCAAAACCACCGTCAAAACTGCCAACTTTGGGGCCTGTTTGTCCAAAAATGGCGTTATCCGCAGCAATAGTCAAGTCACAGATTAAATGTAAAACATGACCCCCTCCAATAGCATAACCAGCTACTAGGGCAATGACTACTTTAGGCATGGAACGAATAAGACGCTGTAAGTCTAAAACGTTTAAGCGGGGAATTCCTGAGTCATCTACATAACCTGCTTGTCCGCGTACACTTTGATCACCACCTGAACAGAAGGCGTATTTACCGTCTGTGTGGGGGCCAGCACCCGTAAATAGGACTACACCAATACTTGTATCTTCACGGGCATCCCAAAAGGCTTCGTATAGTTCAAATACGGTTTTAGGACGGAAAGCATTACGTTTGTGGGGACGGTTGATGGTGATTTTGGCGATACCGTCGGCTTTTTGATAAAGGATGTCTTCGTAGGTTTTAACGGTTTTCCAGTCGATTTGCATGGTTATACAGTGGGTTTGTGGTGCTTGAAAATTTTATCGCGGACTTGGGGTGATGCGATCGCTATAGTATCTCCAGCCTTTACAATCTGGTAATTATCTCGCAGTGGTGTAATAAAAATGCGACGCGACACTATATTTTATAAGTTATTCAAGCAATTTCCGGGTTTATTGTTTGAATTGATAGACGAGCCACCACCAGAAGCAAAGGACTACCAATTTGAATCCGTGGAGGTGAAAGAAACAGCATTCCGCATTGATGGTGTGTTTCTACCACCTGATAATGCAGTCTCTAAAATAGTATTTTTTGCTGAGGTGCAGTTTCAGAAGGATGAAGACTTATATCACCGCTTTTTTTCTGAGTTGTTTTTGTTTCTCTATCGTCACTCTATTCGTTATGAAGACTGGTTTGGGGTGATAATTTTTGGTTCTCGCAGTATGGAACCTTCAAACTCAATGATTCACAGGGGTTTGTTAGAAAATGGTCAAGTCCGACGGGTATATCTGGATGAGTTGGGAGATTTGCGACAACAACCTTTGGGTTTAGGTTTGATGTTGCTGACTACGATTCCTGAAGAAGAGGCTGTGGAATCAGCGCGGTTTTTGCTTGAACTTGCACAGCAACAATCGGAACAAGCGATAATAGATTTAGTAACGACGATTATCGTCTACAAGTTTTCTAACCTGAGTCGAGAGGAGATTGCAGCAATGTTAGGACTGAATCTGGAAGAACCACGAGCTATTCGGGACGCGAAGGAAGAAGGAATAGTAAAAGGAGAGAGATCTCTTGTCCTGCGACAATTAAACCGACGATTAGGTACTATTCCCGATGGACTTCTGTCTCAAATCCAGGCTTTGTCAGTGGAACAGGTGGAAGCATTAGGTGAGGCTTTGCTAGATTTTTCTACTCTTGCAGATTTGGAAGAGTGGTTAAAAAGTGAAGTAAGGGAGTAAGTTTTGTATAAAGATACAAAGGCGCAAAGAAGAGGGCTAGAGTATATTCAAATACAAAGTGAAGTAAAATTTAAAGTTTTAATAAACAAGGCTATTTTAGCTTGCACTTAATCTTGAATGGTCTTATTCTGGATCTATTGGGCAACGCCCCGGGGTTTTCGTATGAAAGCCGAAATTTTAAAGACTCGGATAAATTCCGAGTCTTTAGTTTTATAAATCGTCGAAACAGCTATACTTGATACCCATCTGAGGTATTTTGTCCGGTTCTAAAATACAATCAATAAGTTTCAACTTAGTTTTAAGGGAGTCATAAGTTCGGTAGTTGGGATCATAACCTCCCTTAATTATTGGATACAAGACTAGATCTGCAAGCTGTATCATGGGTGATTTCTTAGTTAGACGCTGTGGTTCTCCTAACCAATTTATTTTAAATTTCTCTGCTGTCAGTCCCATATAAGCAGCCGAGTTATGTGGATCAAAATACATTCCTTGTGTTTTAAGTTCTTTCGCATACTTTAGAATGGCTCTATCTGCATCTTTTCCACTTTCTTCAAAAAATATCCGTAACTTGCGTTCTTTGTAAATAGCATATTTTACTGACCGTTCAGCTAAAATAGTGAAAGCAGTTTTACACATCATCCAAATATCGTTATTGTACTTGTTCTTATAACGATCCTTGTAACCTTGTCTATGAATAGCACAGGCTATAATAGTAAACGGTAAATCTAGCATAAGAATTTCTAATTCGCTTAAAAACTCTTGAGATTTCTGTTTATTATCTTCCTTACCTAACCAAGCAAAAGCTTTCTGTTGAGAACGAATTTTAGTAGAATGTAATGGTTCGGTAACATTCCATTTACTACAAAATTCTTGATGCTTTATTATAATAGTTTCTATATTCTCTTGTTGCACTAAGATTCCTCCTAGGGCAAAGCAATCAATACCATCACGGCGCGGTATTGCCGCTGAATCTGGATTACGGCTGCCAGAGTCATCAAAATAAAGATGAAGTTCATTTGTCATATTTTCAACAATCCTGTGAATGCATACTACTTCAATGTACTACATACATTAAGAGAAAATACTGAAAAAATTTAAGATAAAAATTTGTTGAAGTTACAACTGAGGAATATTGATGATTAGCGTCAGTCCTCCCCTCAGGTTTGAGAAGTATTGTTATTAATATCAAAAGCCCAGAAACCTAACCCCCTGACCCCATTTCCGACAAGGAGAGAGGTTATTGGGTAAACTTTATGAATTTTTAAACATCCTCTAATATTTAAACCCAATATCAAAACTAAACTTCCCTAAATTCTCCTTCCTCCACATAGCATCCCTTTTCCGATTTGTCCTGATTTCTAAAACCCTAATTCCTGTCTTTGGTAAAACATTCAACCTTTCCTGCAAATCATCCCAAGAAGTAATTAACTCATGCTGCACACCATATGTAGCGCATAACTGAGCAAAATCAATATTTTGGGGAGTGGCAAAAAATTCTTCAAAAGGTGGATTAAAATTGGCAACGGGTAGCATCTCAAATATCCCGCCACCATTATTATTAATTAAAATAATTGTCAGGTGTCCAATAAATTTATTTCTAATTAAAAACCCATTTGTATCATGTAATAGAGATAAATCTCCTGTTAACATTACACTACTTTGTTGATGATGTGCTATTCCTAAAGCGGTGGAAAGTGTCCCATCAATTCCATTTGCACCTCGATTAAAATAAGGTTTAATTCTTAAATTATTTGGTTTCCAGAAGAATTCTACATCTCGCACTGGCATACTATTAGCAATAAATAGCGGTGTTTCGGGTGGGAGAATTTGGGAAATTAACCAAGCTGCTTTACTTTCAATTAATTCCTCCATCTTTTCAAAATTAACATCAATATTTTTTCTAACTTTTGCTTCTATATCACACCATTTTTGCAAATATTCTAAGTTCCCATTTCCTAGTTTCCAAATTTCAGTCTTTAAATACTCTATAGATGTCCTTAAATGTATTGTTTTCCCATGTAAAGGATCTAAATTTTGATCGCAACTATCAATTATCCAACGTTGAGGTTTATTAGCAATTAACCAATTACGCAGTTCTTTACTTGTGGGCATTTCTCCGATTTGAATTACCATTTCTGGTGTTAATTCTTCAGCAAGTTGCCGATTACGTAAAATGATGTCATAGGTAGAAATTAGATAGGGATTTAAATCTGCGTAATTTCTAACTGGGGAAAGTCCTTCAGCTAAAACAGGCCATTGGAGAGTTTGAGAAAGTTGTGCGATCGCTCTACAATATTCTTCAGGTGCTTTTGGTTGGGCTACACCAGCAATAATAATACCTTTTTGGTCATGGGTAATGGGTAATTGGTAATGGGTAATTGGTAATGGAGTTGAGACTATTCCTGAAAAAAAATATTCAACATCTAAGGTAAAATTTATACCATCGGCAATTGGTGCCAGCGGGTCACGAAATGGTATATTTAAATGCACTGCTCCCCCGTTGGGAAATTGACAACGTTCCCAAGCATAAATTGCCGTTTGTCTGAGATAACTTAACATTTCCATGTCAGCAACGGGTGTCGCTAACTCGGTTTGCCAATTGGGATAATTACCGTATAATTTTACTTGGTCGATAGTTTGGCCAGAATGACAATCTCGTAATTCTGCTGGTCTATCGGTGGTTAAAATTAATAAAGGTACACGACTTTCTCTAGCTTCAATTACCGCAGGGTAAAAATTTGCTCCTGCTGTTCCCGAAGTACAAACTAATACTACAGGTTTTCCCGTTGCTTTGGCTTGTCCCAATGCAAAAAAAGCCGCAGAACGTTCATCTAAAATGGAAATAGCTTCAATTTCCGGCGTTTGCTGGACAAATGCTAAAGTTAAGGGTGTAGAACGAGAACCAGGACAAATAACAGCACAATTTAAACCCAAGCGTTTGAGGGTTTCCGTTAATACATAAGACCAAAGTTGATTAAGATTATAAAAACTAAGTTGCATTTATTAGATAATGGGTAACTAGGTAAAATTATCACCTATCACTTCTCACCTGTCACCTCTCATTTCTTATGGACTGTATCCATTTAACTGGAATTCGCTGCTACGGCTATACCGGGTTTTTACCAGAAGAACAGGTATTAGGACAATGGTTTGAGGTAGATGTCAAATTATGGTTGGATCTTTCTCAACCCGCTAAAACAGATAATATTGAAGATACAATAGATTATCGTCGCACAATTAGTTTAATTCAAAATTTAGTCAAAACCTCAAAATTTGCATTGGTAGAGAGATTAGCAGGTGCGATCGCAGATGGTATCTTAGAAGATAGCGATGGTATTAATCAAGTACAAGTCATTCTCAGTAAACCCGCTGCACCTATTCCTGACTTTAATGGCAAAATTAGCATTGAGTTAACACGAAGCAAGTCTAATTAAATACCCTGTCATGGAAAAAACAGAAAAACAAAAAATGCTGGCAGGGGAGTTATATTTATCAGAAGATGCGGAATTAGTTGCTGAAAGTCAGCGTGCTAGTCGTCTACTGCAAATGTACAACTCAACAACCGCAGAACAGCAACAGCAGCGACAGCAAATTTTACAAGACTTGTTTGCGGAAATAGGAGAAAAAATCAAAATTGTCCCACCTTTCCACTGCGACTATGGTGGTAATATTTACGCTGGCAATAACTTATACATAAATTATGGTTGTGTAATTTTAGATTGCAATACCGTTCATATTGGTGAAAATGTGTTAATTGCTCCTTATGTGCAGATTTACACAGCTTATCATCCCACAGACCCAGAAACTCGGCTAACAGGTAGAGAACTAGCCGCACCAATTAAAATTGGTAATAATGTCTGGATAGGTGGTGGTGTAATTATTTGTCCAGGTGTAACCATTGGTGATAATACTACCATTGGCGCAGGTAGTGTAGTCATTAAAGATATACCAGCAAATGTCATCGCTGCGGGTAATCCTTGCCACATTATTCGGTCAGCTTTTTAAAATTCTTGTTTGACAAAGATTCCAGAATTTCAGATAGTCCTAATTACCGTTAATATCTCGACTTTATGAGGATAACAAAATTCAAAGCGAAAACTTCAATAAAAACTCTGCGTCACTTTGCGTTTACCTCAGCGAACCTCTGCGTTTAAAAGTAAAGTTGACAACCGTTTTTAGTATAGATAATTTATTTTGCACGACTATTGACATAACAATTTAGTTAGAAAAATAAAAATCCCCCAGCGACCAACTGAGGGAAATTTCACAGAACGCGTACTGACAGCAATCTATCATTAATACTAGAGTACCATACCTTAGTAACTATGTACTAATAATTTTGCCAATTAAACCACTATTATGAACATTATCGTATTCGGCAGTATTAATTTAGACTTAGTAGTAACAGCAACTCGCTTACCAGTTCCTGGAGAAACACTAACGGGGAAAGATTTTTTGACAACACCTGGAGGTAAAGGTGCAAATCAAGCCGTAGCACTAGCAAAATTGGGAATTCCTACCCATATAGTTGGGCGTGTAGGTGGGGATACTTTCGGTGTAGAATTAATTGAAAATTTGCAATCATCAGGCGTAAAAACTGCAAATCTATTCATAGATAATAACGTTAATTCGGGAGTTGCTCTCATCACCGTTGATGATAGTGGAGAAAATCAAATTATTATTATTCCCGGTGCAAATGGGCGCGTAAATGATGAAGATGTAGAAAGATTATCCCATTTATTACCAGAAGCAAACGCAATACTTTTACAATTGGAAATTCCCATTAATACAGTAGTGGCTGCTGCCAAAGCGGCGAGAAATGCAAATATTAGTGTCATTCTTGATCCTGCACCAGCACAAACCCATTTACCAGATGAACTTTACCCCTTAATTGATATTATCACACCTAATGAAATAGAAGCAGAACAGTTGGTGGGGTTTCCTGTAAATGGAGCGGAAACAGCCGCAAAAGCCGCAGGTATTTTATTGCAACGAGGAGTAAAATGTGCAGTGATAAAATTGGGTGCAAAAGGTGTTTATTGTGCCAATGCTGAAGAAGCTTTCTTTACACCTGCTTTCCCAGTTCATGCAGTTGATACCGTTGCCGCTGGTGATGCTTTTAATGGTGGTTTAGCAGCAGCACTTTTTCAAAAACTCCCTTTACGAAAAGCAGTAGTTTGGGGTGCAGCAGCAGGTGCTTTAGCAACAACAAAAAGAGGCGCACAAGCATCACTTCCTGAACGGGTGACTTTTGATTCTTTCTTGCAAGACAAAGGCATTTTATGAAATATGTTTATTTACCAATATCCTCATTCCATAATTCTGGTTTCTCTTGAATAAATTCACTCATCATTTGTTCGCATTCATGCAAGTTTAAATCTATTACTTCCACACCATGAGAAACCATAAATTCTTTCGCACCTGGAAAAGTCTTTGATTCTCCAGCAATTACTTTTTTAATGCCAAACTGCACTACAGCACCAGCACACAAATAGCACGGCATTAATGTTGAATATAATGTTGTCCCTCTGTAGCTGCCAATTCTCCCAGCATTGCGAAGACAATCAATTTCGGCATGGGTGACAGGATCACCATCTTGCACACGTTTGTTGTGTCCTCTGCCGAGAATTTTACCATCCTTAACTAGAATGGAACCAATGGGAATTCCTCCTTCTTGTCTACCTTGTTTTGCTTCTGTAATGGCAGCTTGCATAAATTCGTCCATTTGTAAATTCTCCTTTCTCCTTTAATTTGTGGTTGACTTCGCTATTATTCCCAGTTGTAATCCTGGTGGAAAACTACCTTCTTCTTTAATTCGCTTGATTTCAGCTTCGGTGATTGGCAAATTTAACTTTTGCCCTGCACACTTGACTACATCTCCTCGGTCAATTATGCCAGCTACAGCACCTGCGGGAGAGAGAACAGTAATTCGGGGTAGCTGTTCATTTTCTAGCTTGTTAATTACTTGGGCTAAGGAAGTTGATTCTGTAACGGTGGGTATTGTTGTGAGGGGATGAACAATGCTTTGCAGCGTTTGGGTTTCCCACTGACTTCTTTCTGTTGTCCGCAAATCATTAACAGTTACCATTCCCCGGTAACGTCCATCAGCAGCTGCAAAATAAACTTGCGAGGAGGCTGTTTCTAAAAGGTACAAATCAGCAAACTCTCTTAAGGTTTGGTCAGCGTCTACTACCCGAAAATCACGGGTCATGGCATCAGCAGCTACTAGTTTGAGTAAGGTTTCTTGTAATGTGGTTACACGGTCATAACTGTTGGCGTTACGAATTCCAAACCAACCCAAGAGTACAATCCATAAACCTGTGAGTAATTCTCTGCTGAAGAAATCTACAGCAAATCCTAAAGCGATCGCACTATAACCTAAAAGCTGTCCACACCTTGCTGCCCAATGTACGGCTTGAAAGCGATCGCCTGTTATTTTCCATAGTGCTGCTTTTAACACCTGTCCACCATCCAACGGTAAACCGGGAATCAAGTTAAATAAAGCAACAACTAAGTTAATTCTCGCTAAATCTCTCACCATTACATTCAGCGGTGTGGTATCAGGAATTATGTTAGAAGCTAGACGTAGCAGCAAAAACAGGACTATACTTACCGCAGGCCCTGCGATCGCTACTTGAAAAGCTTTCCCTGGAGTTTTCGATTCTTCCTCTATCGCTGCAATCCCACCGAAAAAAAACAAAGTAATGGAATTAACTTTAATCCCTTGAGACTGTGCTACTAAGCTGTGTCCTAACTCATGCAATAATACAGAAGTAAATAATAGCAGTGCCATGACTAGTCCAGCACTCCAACCTGTGACAGTACCCCATTGTTGATAAGCTACTCCAAAATTCAGAGTTGCTAACCCCAAAATTACAAACCACAACGGGTCTAAAAACAGAGGAATACCAAACAAAGAGCCTATTTTCCAATTAGTTTGCATGATTTTTTTCCTAGTATTAGATATTTTTAAGTAGGTAGGCGGAAATAAATCAAACGTAAGAATTCAGGAGTCAGGAGTCAGGAGACGCTACGCAGACCTTCGGTTCAGAATGCTTAGGAAATGAAGAATAGAGAGAAGTAAGATTTTATCAAAATCATTAAATCTGACTCGGAAAGTCTTTATTATCTTGACTTGGAGTATTCTCCTCTATCCTGAATACTTATAATCAAACTATATTAATTAACGATAATTTAGGAGAATTAAAAATTAAGCAAATTGCATTTATTCTGACCCCTAACTCCTCCTTCTCCTACTTTCTTCCTCCTAATATTAATTCACTTCATTAAAGCTACAAATCAATCCCTCAATCTCCCCATCTCCCCGTCCCCGTGTCTCCCCATCTCCCCGTCCCCGCGTCTGGTAAAAGAGACACAGTATTTCTGTGTCCCCACGAAATAGATTAAAAATTAGTCAACAAAACGTTACTTACTAAAACTGTATATTTGCTGTGTCTCTAAATTGCCCTTCAATGACGAAGGTAGGACATCGGCAGTAAATACTTGTCGATCTAACTGCACTTGCAAATTACTCAGCGGATCACTACCTGAAGAAATTAGAAATTCCAATTTCTGGATATAAGGTAAATTTACTAATTCATCCAGAATTTTACAAATTGCTTGCAGATAAGGATGACCACTTTGTTGATACCAATCAGATTCAGCCACATTCGCTTGGTCAAAACCCAAATGTACAGTTAAAGATGGCTTATCAAACAGAGCAATTCCTACCGGACGTGCTTCTTCCTGTAACAACAAATCATGGTTTTTGACTAAATACCGTAATTTTTCTAAGCGTTCATAGCGTTGTGTCACCAATTGCGGGTCATCTTGCCAGTGAATCGCCACAGTGACAAGATAACTTTGTAACAGCATATGCCCTAGCTTTTTCGCCTTTGTTTCCAGGTAATAGGAATTGTAATCATTAGCCTCAATTAACAAAGGCACGCGATCAACGACTTCCAATCCATAGCCTTTAACACCAGCAATTTTACGGGGATTATTGGTAACAAGGCGAATCTTTTTAATGCCCAAATCCATTAACATTTGCGCCCCCATACCGTAGTCTCGCAAGTCAGCGGGGAATCCCAAACGCTCATTTGCTTCCACCGTATCTAGTCCCATATCCTGCAATGAGTAGGCTTTGAGTTTATTAATCAAGCCAATACCCCGTCCTTCTTGCCGTAGGTAAACAACGACACCTTGACCGACAGACTCAATCATTTTCAATGCGGCTTCCAACTGCATTCGACAGTCGCACCGCAAAGAACCCAAAGCATCACCTGTTAAACATTCTGAGTGCATTCGCACCATTACAGGCTCATCTTTAAAATTTGCAGGGTCGCCCTTGACAATTGCTACGTGTTCTGTATTATCTAGGGTGTGGCGATAGCCGTAAATATCAAATTGACCAAATTGGCTGGGTAGCCTAGTAACGATTTCTCGATATACCAAGCGATCATTTTGGAGACGATAACTGATTAAATCGGCGATGCTAATAATTTTTAGCTGATGATTTTGAGCATATTGTACTAACTGGGTTAACCGCGCCATGGAACCATCAGGGTTTTGAATTTCACAAATTACCCCAGCTGGGTACAATCCAGCTAATCGAGCTAAATCCACTGCTGCTTCCGTATGTCCAGCCCGTTTAAGTACACCTCCAGCCCTAGCCCGAAGTGGGAAAATATGACCAGGACGGCGTAACTCTTCAGGTTTTGTGGCTGGGTTGAGAGTAACTTGGATAGTGCGGGCGCGGTCTTCTGCGGAAATGCCCGTAGAGACACCTAAATGAGGTCCTGCGTCAATGCTGACAGTGAAGGCAGTTTGGTTAGTATCTGTCAGAGTACTAACCATCAATGGTAAATCTAGTTCATCCAAGCGATCGCCTGTCATTGCCAGACAAATCAGTCCTCTGGCTTCCACGGCCATAAAATTGATCATATCCGGGGTGGCAAATTGGGCGGCACAAATTAAATCGCCTTCATTTTCTCTATTTTCATCATCCACTACCACAATGGAGCGACCTGCTTTGAGATCTGCCAAAGCGGCATCTATGGAATCGAATTCAAAGGCTTGGCTAGTCTTAGGCTGTAACACAGAAAATTTCCAGCTACCAACGTAAATTTTTTTAACAATTTCTTATTTTAAATTGTAGCTTCTTTATCGGATACAGAAGTAGACTAGCAATCATTCGATAAAATGACAAAAATTTCTGCTACTGAAAATGCAGCAACGGAATGGAGACTGAGGCTATGGGGAGTTGGGCAAATAATTTTCTCAATCACCTGTTTTGTGTGTTTCCCATCTAGTCGCTGATATTGTGGATAGCTGAGAACAAATTAACAAAAGTAGATAAGGATTTCATAACATGGGTAATTTCAGACGCGTACCAGTTGGGATTGTTGGCGCGTCAGGCTATGGCGGAGTCCAACTAGTGAGACTATTGATGGATCATCCAGAAGTTGAACTGGTGTATTTAGGTGGTGAAAGCAGCGCGGGTAAATCCTTTGCTGATATTTATCCACATCTAGGTAATATAGTTAACTTACCAATTGAGGCTGTAGATCCAGAAATTATTGCCAGTCGTTGTGAAGTAGTGTTTCTTTCTTTACCCAACGGACTAGCCTGCCAAATCACACCTCAACTACTAGAAAAAGGATGTAAAGTACTGGATCTGAGTGCAGATTATAGATTCAGTGACTTGACAACTTATACAAATTGGTATGGTACACAAAGAAGCGATCGCACAGTTGCCGCTACAGCAATTTATGGTTTACCGGAATTGTACCGCGATCGCATTTCCGAAGCTCAACTCATCGGTTGTCCCGGTTGCTATCCCACAGCCAGTCTCCTGGCACTTTCCCCACTTTTAAAACAGGGTTTAATAGTTCCAGAAACAGCCATTATTGATGCTAAATCTGGAACATCTGGCGGTGGCAGACAAGCCAAAGTTAATCTCTTATTAGCTGAAGCAGATAACTCCCTGGGAGCCTATAACGTTGCCCGTCACCGTCACACCCCAGAAATTGAGCAAATTTGCAGCGAATTGGCAGGACACGAAGTCACAATCCAATTTACACCTCATCTCATCCCTATGGTGCGGGGGATTTTGGCGACCGTATACGCCACACTGCGCGATCCTGGTTTAGTCCGTGACGACTTAATCACAATTTTTACAGCTTTTTATCGTAATTCCCCTTGGGTGAAAATCTGTAATAGCGGCACATACCCCCAAACAAAATGGGCTTGCGGTAGCAACAATTGTTACATTGGCATAGAAGTTGACCCCCGCACAGGCCGGGTGATTGTCATGTCAGCCATTGATAACTTAATTAAAGGTCAAGCTGGGCAAGCAATCCAGTGTATGAACCTGATGCTGGGCTGGGATGAAACCTTGGGGTTGCCCAAAGTTGGATTTTATCCGTAACAGGGAACAGGGAACAGGCAAAAGAGGCAGAGGGGCGGGGGGCAGAGTGCAGAGGAGAGGTATTTTCCCCCTTGCTCCCTGCTCCCTGCTCCATTTCTTCTACTGTCACCTGTCACCTGTCACCTGTCACCTATCACCTATTTAGGTCCCAAACCGACTGTACCAGCATAAACAGCGCGATCGCCTAATTCATGCTCAATACGGAGTAAACGGTTGTATTTTGCTACCCGTTCACTACGACAGAGAGAACCGGTTTTAATTTGACCGGCACGAGTAGCCACAGCCAAATCAGCAATAGTGGTATCCTCAGTTTCACCGGAACGATGGCTAATTACTGAACGGAAACCGTTGCGATTTGCCAAATCTATAGTTTCCAAAGTCTCAGTCAATGAACCGATTTGATTCAATTTAATCAAAATCGAGTTACCGGCTTTTTGCTCAATGCCTTTTTGTAAGCGAGTAGCATTTGTAACAAATAAATCATCACCCACTAACTGCACTTTTGCACCTAATTTCTGAGTCAGCAATTGCCAATTTTGCCAATCTTCCTCATGCAAGCCGTCTTCAATTGACACAATGGGATATTCGTCAACCAATTGTCCTAAATAATCAATAAACTCGCTTGGTGCATGGGGTTTGCCATCATAGACATACTGCCCATTTTTGTAAAACTCACTCGCAGCCACATCTAAAGCCAAAGCCACTTCTTCCCCTGGCTTATAACCAGCTTTTTTAATTGCCGCTACCAGCAATTCTAAAGCCACTTGGTTAGATTCGAGATTAGGTGCAAAACCACCTTCATCACCTACACCAGTCAGCAAGCCTTTTTCATCCAAAACTTTGCTCAGAGTCGCAAACACTTCTGCACCCCAGCGCAAAGCTTCCTTGAAGGAAGGAGCGCCAATAGGTACAATCATAAACTCTTGAAAATCAACGTTATTGGAAGCGTGCGCCCCACCATTGATCACATTCATCAAGGGAACTGGAAGCAAATTCGACAGGGGGCTGCCTAAATAGCGATATAGGGGAATATCCAAAGACTCACCACTGGCTTTTGCCGCAGCCAGGGAAACCGCCAAAATTGCATTTGCACCCACATTGGCTTTGTTAGGTGAACCATCCAAAGCAATCATGGTTCTGTCTAAGGCTTCTTGGTTGAGAGCATCCAAACCTAACAATTTTGGTGCTAGTACCTCATTGACGTTCTGCACCGCTTTGAGTACCCCTTTACCTCCATAACGGCTTTTATCATCATCTCGCAGTTCATGAGCCTCAAATGTGCCAGTAGACGCACCACTGGGAACCTGTGCTAGTCCAACAACACCATTGGCCAAATGTACTTCCGCTTCCACTGTGGGTTTTCCCCGTGAGTCGAGAATTTCACGGGCGACAATTGCTTCAATCGCAGTATCTAGAAATTTAGTCATTCGTGTTTTGTCCTTCGTTTCTATGGTGTTTCAGGTTTAAGACTTTACAGTTTAGTCCTAACCCAATCGTTAGCATAGGCGTTTCTGGAGCGAAATCGGCTGACATTAAAGAAGATTTCCAATAGAGAAGGGTTGGAGTTAGTCTACTTGGTAATATTTAATTTTTGGATGCTAATTAGTTCTTGCAGTATCGACTGTTCTTAGCTGACGATAGCTATGAAGTAAATTAAAAAACTTATCAAAATCAAAACTCTTTGGATCTGCTCTTTGTCCAGAACGGTCAACAGCCCGATGAGTGGTAATTCTATCATCTGGAACTTGACTTTGAGCAATCAACCAAGCCAAAGAGTTATATTGAGCTTTTGTATAACCACTATGACCCTGTATATCATTTTGACCCCAAGCATCGGCAGGGGTTTCTAAAGACACATGATAAGCAAAATTATTCACAGATGGGGGTAAAGTGGAGTTAGTCTGCACAGTTTCCAAACCATTAACACCCTCAAACACAGAATTACCCGCACCAAAAGCGCGTTTTTCTGGTGGAACAAGATAAACCACCGTTCCATCTAGGGTAATTAAAGCGTGATAACTCGCTTGCACATTTTCATCATCATGGGGTGTTTGAAAAAAATTAATCGCGCTAGAAGCAGAATTGCTAGTTTCGTGAATAACGATAATCGGTTGGTTGTTGAAAACTACACCGTTGACATCTCTAGCAAAGCGATCGCCATAATTGCTAGAATGCACTTCAGCCTTAGCAAGATTAGGTCTATATTTGGCAAAAGCCGCCGTAGTTGCATATTTAAGATTAATTTTATTGGTTTTATTGGTTTTATTGGTTTTATTGGTTTTATTGGTTTTGACTGGGGATTTAGGTAAATTTACTTTTTTCTCTTCGGTAGTTATTGTCGATTGTAGTTGTGCCTGTGGATATTGACTCCAAGTTGTAACTGCTGGATTTGAAGCAGCGTTATGATTTTTCATCTGTCTTGCACCACCGATAAACACTGCCAAAATCAGCGCTGCAAACATGAAAAAGATTAACATTACTCTAGTCGCCCAATCCCTAAATCTCATATATGTAATACTAGTAATATGGCTAACATTGATATTATGATTTTACTGCTCAGGAAAAAAGGATACTGGTATACTAAATGTAGTTCCAATAACTTTTTCAACCTGTCTTGAGGATCATTTTAGCATTCACAATATTGTAGATACAAAACACAGCCACTCAAAAACGGCTGGTTATAAGCATACTACAGAATTAAAATACTTATTTTCTTTAAAACCTGTCTAAAACCATCAAAATTTTGGAAAATAATAAACTAAATCTAGTGCTGCACAGCGGAAATAACTATACCAGTTAAAAAAGCCGACTCCCCGACCAAAGTAAAATTATCTATCTTCTTTCTTCGCGTCCTATGCCTACGGCACACTCCGTGAACGCGTCTTTGCGGTTCATTTAATCCGTATTCTTTTAGTAGGAAGGGAGTATGCAAAAACCTTCCTTCTGTCGTGCTGCACTAGTATCACAAAACCAACTCTATTTTTTAACACAATATGACCCATCCTTTTCTAAAACACCTACACAGTCCAGAACGTCCCGTAATCGTCTTTGACGGCGCAATGGGAACAAACCTACAAACCCAAAACCTCACCGCCGAGGACTTTGGAGGCGCACAGTATGAAGGTTGTAACGAATATCTAGTCCACAGTAAACCCGAAGCCATAATTAAAGTTCACCGTGACTTTCTGACTGCTGGTGCTGATGTCATTGAAACCGACACCTTTGGATCTATGTCCATAGTTTTAGCAGAATACGACTTAGCAGACCAGGCTTATTATCTCACCAAGAAAGCCGCCGAACTCGCCAAAAGCGTGGCTGCGGAATTTTCTACACCAGAAAAACCCCGCTTTGTAGCGGGTTCTATTGGTCCGACAACCAAACTCCCCACCTTGGGACATATCGACTTTGACACCATGAAAGCCTCTTTTGCTGAACAAGCAGAAGCGCTGTTTGATGGTGGTGTCGATTTATTCCTCATGGAAACTTGCCAAGATGTGCTGCAAATCAAAGCCGCATTGAATGGTATTGAGGAAGTTTTTGCCAAAAAAGGGGAAAGAAGACCCTTAATGGTGTCTGTTACCATGGAAAGCATGGGGACAATGCTGGTAGGTACAGAAATCAGCGCCGTACTTACTATCCTCGCACCTTACCCCATTGATATTCTCGGTTTGAACTGCGCCACTGGTCCCGACTTGATGAAACCACACATCAAGTATTTATCAGAACATTCACCTTTCGTAGTTTCCTGTATTCCCAATGCGGGTTTACCAGAAAACGTCGGTGGTCAAGCGCATTACAAGTTGACACCCGTTGAATTGCGGATGTCTTTAATGCACTTTATCGAAGATTTGGGTGTCCAAGTGATTGGGGGTTGCTGTGGGACACGTCCAGAACACATTCAACAATTAGCAGAAATTGCCAAAGAGTTAAAACCGAAAGTTAGACAGCCGAGTTTAGAACCAGCAGCGGCTTCAATTTATTCTACTCAGCCCTATGACCAAGATAACTCTTTCTTGATTGTCGGTGAACGTCTCAACGCCAGTGGTTCTAAAAAATGCCGTGATTTACTGAACGCAGAAGACTGGGATGGTTTAGTATCAATGGCGCGGAGTCAGGTAAAAGAAGGCGCACACATTCTTGATGTTAACGTTGATTATGTGGGACGTGACGGCGTGCGTGATATGCACGAGTTAGTTTCCCGCATTGTTAATAATGTGACTTTACCTTTAATGCTTGATTCCACCGAATGGGAAAAAATGGAAGCGGGTTTAAAGGTGGCTGGTGGTAAGTGTTTACTCAATTCTACCAACTATGAAGATGGCGAACCGCGATTTTTGAAAGTGCTAGAATTGGCGAAAAAATATGGTGCTGGTGTAATTATTGGGACAATTGACGAAGATGGCATGGCGCGAACGGCTGAGAAGAAGTTTCAAATTGCTCAACGTGCTTACCGTCAAGCTGTAGAGTATGGTATTGCTCCTACAGAAATATTCTTTGATACGTTGGCTCTACCTATTTCTACTGGGATTGAGGAAGATAGAGAAAACGGGAAAGCTACCATTGAATCAATTCGCCGCATTCGTCAAGAATTGCCTGGAAGTCATGTAATCCTTGGTGTTTCTAATATATCTTTCGGGTTAAACCCAGCATCGCGGATGGTGCTAAACTCGATGTTTTTGCATGAAGCAATGAACGCGGGCATGGATGCAGCAATTGTCAGCGCGAGTAAAATTTTACCGATGGCTAAAATTGACCCCCAGCATCAAGAAGTTTGTCGTCAGTTAATTTATGATGAACGCAAATTTGATGGTAATGTCTGCGTTTATGATCCTTTGGGAGAATTAACAACAATTTTTGCAGGAGTCAAAACCAAACGTAACACAGGTGTTGATGAAAGTTTACCAATTGAAGAACGTTTGAAACGCCATATTATTGACGGTGAACGAATTGGTTTAGAAACACAACTAACCAAGGCTTTAGAACAATATCCTCCCTTGGAAATCATCAATACTTTCTTGTTAGACGGGATGAAAGTTGTGGGTGAATTGTTCGGTTCTGGACAAATGCAATTACCTTTTGTTTTACAATCAGCGGAAACCATGAAAGCTGCGGTTGCGTATCTTGAACCGTTTATGGAAAAGTCGGAATCTGGTAATAATGGGAAGGGAACTTTTGTGATTGCAACGGTAAAAGGCGATGTTCACGATATTGGTAAAAACCTCGTGGATATCATTTTATCTAACAATGGCTACAAGGTGATTAACCTGGGCATTAAGCAATCTGTGGAAAACATCATTCAAGCTTACGAACAGTATAAACCTGATTGTATTGCCATGAGTGGATTGTTAGTAAAATCTACCGCTTTTATGAAGGAGAATTTACAGGCTTTTAATGAAAAGGGAATTACTGTTCCTGTAATTTTAGGTGGTGCAGCTTTAACTCCTAAGTTTGTAAATCAAGATTGCCAAAATGCTTACAAAGGTAAAGTTGTTTATGGCAAAGATGCGTTTTCTGATTTGCATTTCATGGATAAGTTAATGCCTGCAAAATCTGCGGGTAACTGGGATGATTTGCAGGGATTTTTGGATGAATTAGGAGAATCTGAAGAGTCAAAAAATGGACATAAAGAAACAGTAGATAATACTGTTAAAGCTCAAGTACCTGCTGAAGCAAAAGTAATAGATACCCGTCGTTCGGAAGCAGTAGCTGTAGATATTGAACGTCCAAAACCACCTTTTTGGGGAACACAGTTTTTACAATCTGATGATATTTCTTTGGAGGAGTTATTCTGGTATTTAGATTTGCAAGCTTTGGTGGCTGGACAATGGCAATTCCGCAAACCGAAGGAACAATCTAAGGAGGAATATCAGGCGTTTTTAGCTGAAAAGGTTTATCCAGTTTTAGAAGATTGGAAACAGCGAATTATTGAGGAGAATTTATTGCATCCTCAAGTAATTTATGGATATTTTCCTTGTCAGTCTGAGGGCAATTCTCTACATATATATGATGTGGAGAATCAATCAAAACAGGTGGCAAGTTTTGAGTTTCCTCGTCAGAAGTCTTCTAATAGGTTATGTATTGCTGATTTCTTTGCACCAAAGGAGTCAGGAATAATTGATGTTTTCCCTATGCAAGCGGTGACTGTGGGGGAAGTGGCAACGGAGTTTGCACAAAAGCTATTTGCAAATAATCAATACACTGATTATCTGTATTTTCATGGAATGGCTGTACAGGTTGCGGAAGCTTTGGCGGAATGGACACACGCTAGAATCCGCAGGGACTTGGGTTTTGGTGATGCTGAACCGGATAATATTCGGGATATTTTGGCGCAGCGTTATCAAGGTTCTCGGTATAGTTTCGGCTATCCTGCTTGCCCGAATATTCAGGATCAGTTTAAGCAGTTGGAGTTGTTGGGGGTTGATAGGATGAAGATGCACATGGATGAAAGTGAGCAATTATATCCTGAACAGTCTACAACGGCGATTATTACTTATCACCCTGTAGCGAAGTATTTCACGGCTTAATCTATCCCTCAGAATATAATTCTGGGGCTATAAAAATGAAGTCCACACAGGTGGACTTCATAACTATCAACATTTTCCATGAAAACTGATTTTATTTTTTATCGCATTGTTCAAAGTTTACCTCAGTCTTTTTTAATATTTTAAATATTAGTCCTATATTCATTTTTCAACTGTTCTTCAATAGCCTCTATTTGAGCCTTATAATCAAAGCCATTTTTACTATTTTTAGCAACCTCTCTTATCTTAGAAATATTAGCCCATACTTCAAAATTGTAAAAAGGATTTAAACCTATAATATTTCCTGAATTAATATCAATAGGTTCTGGTGATTTTACAATTTCTATCAACTTTAAGATAGCTAAGTCAATATTCCATTGAGAAATATACAACAATTTTAATAATTGGGTCACGTAAATCCCTCACTTCTTCCTTTGTAACCAAGCAAATATTTCCTCAACTGTGATTGTTAAATTTACTCCTTCTAAAATTGGTAATATATCTTTTCCAGTTAACAAATCTGGTAAACTATGAGGCTGATAAACTAAAATAGAACGCTCATTTGGATCAAGCAACCATCCAAGTTTAGTACCATGTTTAATACAATGTAAAATATTGCCAGTTACCTTGGTTTGACTTTGAGATGGTGACAGGATTTCAATTACCCAAGCTGGTGCAAAATTAATCCCACTGCTAATAATATCACCGCTTTCATCTAATGGTATTTGATCATTATTAATAACTGCAATATCAGGAACTACGGAACGGTTTCCACAGCTACAACGCAGTTCTGGAAATGCTTCATAATCACTTGTTGCTGTGTCAATAACTGCAACTAATCGTTTTTGTAATAAACTGTGTTTACCACCACCCATCGGTTTTTGAATTGCTTCTGAGTTAATATATTCCCAAGCTGGGGACTCATCAATAAAACCCAGCTTTAAAAATTCTTCTATGGTAATGATTTTTGCAACTGTTGTTATCATTTATTTAAACCCAGAAGTTAGTCTTAATTATATCACGATTCTCAATTAAAACATCGCTTTTCTATAAAAAATTGGCTATCTATTATATTCTTGGTAAATGAAAAAATTCTCATCAGCATACAGTCTCACCATCAATCATCCTCATTTTGAGCGACAATAGCCAAATCAATTTCTGAAGTATGCTGTTCGTAATATTCCCAAGCTGCTATCAAATCTTCAGGTGTGAGATTGGGATAATTTTGTAGTAATTCTCTATTATTCGCTCCCTGCTGACGCAACGAAACCAAGACCCATACAGGAATGCGGGTATTATGAATACAAGCATGGCCACCACAAACTCCGGGTGTTTTCTGCACTGCGTTTAGTTTAAGACGACTTTCTAAAAGTTTTCTTTCTTCTGGGGAAAGCGCCTCAATTACTTGCACAAGGGAATCAACCAATCGCGGATTCATAGTTTAAATTTTAGTGTATTGAAATTAATATAATATTTTGCATAACTACTATTATATCATGTTTCATAGTTCTTACCCAATCAACATTTCCAAAATATTTAATAGAAATCTTTAGTTGACGATTTTTAAATTTATCATCACCAAATTTCACTATTAGCATCTATCATGAAAACTGACTCTATTTTTTATCGCATTTTTCAAACTTTACCTGCGTCTTTTTTTGAATTGATCAATTTACCTGCTAGTGAAGCAGATATTTATGATTTTGCATCTGTAGGAGTTAGCAAGAATGTTTAGTATTAGTGATTTACGCAATACCAGATATTATCAAGAAGTCCGCTATGAAGAGGCGTTAAATTACAATATGCGTCTAATTGAACGGCGTATAGGTGGAATTAGTCAGGATTTACAGGTAAAAATTAATAAGTTGTCTGTGGAAGATTTGGAGAATTTAGGTTTAGCGTTGTTAGATTTTACAAGTGCGGCTGATTTGGTTACTTGGTTGAATAATAAAGCGAGTTCAGATAGTTGAAAATTAATGGTGGGTTACGCTGTCGCTAACCCACCCTACGCTATACACTGTCTAATCAGAAAAGCTCTAAGTGTCGCATTTCTACCGGCGCTTTAACTGCGCTCTTGTGCGAAAGTTTCCTCAAGATGCGGTTCATTTACGTCAAAATGACTGTAAACTCAGAAATAGATTGATATTGCCCAACAATAATATGTCTTCTACCTCTACTCCCTCATTGCGTGAGCAACAACATCCCCTGATTCGTCAACTAGCTGATTGTATTGAGACAGTCTGGCATAAACATCTAGATTTATCACCTTACAATTTGCCTGCTGAGTTGGGATATGTAGAAGGTAGACTAGAAGGCGAAAAACTGATTATAGAAAATCGCTGCTATCAAACACCGCAGTTCCGCAAAATGCACTTAGAACTGGCAAAGGTGGGAAATATGCTGGATATCTTGCATTGCGTGATGTTTCCCCGTCCAGAATATGACATTCCTATGTTTGGTTGTGACTTAGTTGGGGGTAGAGGTCAAATTAGTGCTGCGATCGCAGACCTTTCTCCTGTAAGCTTAGAGAGAATCTTACCCGCAGAGTATAATTCTGCCTTGAGCGAGTTAACCACACTCAATTTTTCCCAACCGCGAGAGTTACCAGAGTGGGGAAATATCTTCTCTGATTTTTGTCTCTTTGTTCGTCCTAGTTCCCCAGAAGAAGAAATCATGTTTCTCGCGCGGGTACAGGATTTCTTAGAGATTCATTGTCGTCAAGCAAGCCTATCTAGTCCTGTTGCGCCAGAAAAAGTAGCCTCAATTCTCGCTGGACAACATAACTATTGTAGCAAACAACAACAAAACGATAAAACCCGTCGTGTACTAGAAAAAGCCTTTGGTCAAGATTGGGCAGAAAATTACATGACCACTGTATTATTTGACTTACCACAATAATCATTTCCCATCTCTCAACCTTCTCATATCTTTATCTGTAAGCTGCGTTACGTTTTCCCATAACTGATAAATGTAGAATTCATTTAAGCCAGAGTTCAATGGAGTCAGAAAACATTAGGGGGAACAGTAACACAGCTACTTTTTTGGAATATATACCCAGAGATAATTTGTTCTTTTTTTAGGTGTAAATAACCAAAGAAAGCTCACAGCTTAAGAATCAAATTAAGGGAAGTTTGATGTTTGGAATGCTCTATTTGACAGATTTTTTTCAGTTGGTCGTGAACCGTGCCAATTTTAGATTTCAGAAAAGACAATTTTAGATTTTTTGGCACATTACCCGGTTGTAGAAACTCTTGGTTATATTCTACTACCTAAAAGATGTCTGCATTATTATAGCGTCAGCATTCAGCTAACAGCTATCAAGATTGTTCAAGAATGTAGTATGTAAGATCATGTCGGGCTAATTGCTTATCAAAAAACTCTCCGCGTCGGCTCTAATGATAAGTATTCAACCGGACATGATATTAGTCGGCACAATCAAACCAAAGTATGTAAACAAAGGTAAACAAGGCTGAAACCCTCTTTACTCCTGCCTGATGCCAACGATAATTATTTACGCCGACCTACTTTTACCTACCCAATTTATACCAGGTTGCTTTTAGAAATAAAGAGTATCTGAGTGCTGGAGTTTGTGAATTCAAGAGTTTGAATTCCCTTAACTTCTAGTGCAATTACCTCTCATACTCAGAAGCTATTAACAGTTATCAGTTGCGGCTAATTTGTTTTTTTTACTTCCATCAGCACAATTCAGATAACCGAGCAACATACCATGTCAAGGGTGACTGAAAAGCCAAAGTCAACGGAACAGGGACTAGAAAAATCTAAAGTTTGGTTGAAAGTTGCTGTAGCACTTCCCGTAGTGATCGCTGCTGGGTTCATAGCTACAGCTAGACTGGAGCAATTAAAAAAACTCACTTCCTCTGTAAACATAGCACCATCTGTCAGTAGTATTAGTGCTGTGGGACGTTTGGAACCGCGAGGAGAAGTGATTAAAGTCGCTGCTCCCAACTCTGGACTATCAGCAGGATCACGAGTGCAGCAACTCTTGATTAGAGAAGGACAGCGAGTTCAGCAAGGTCAAGTCATAGCCATTTTAGACAGCCGAGATACTAACATGGCAGCGGTGGAAGAAGCAAAAGCCAAGCTGCAAGAGTCTCGTGCTAATTTAGCTCAAATCACAGCAGTTTCACCAAGAGATATTCAAGCCCAAAGAGCAATAATTGCTCGTTTACAAGCTCAGTTAGTCGGAGAAAGAAATGCTCAACAAGCGACAATTGCTCGTCTTGCTGCTGAGTTAAGTGGTGAAAAAATTGCTCAACAAGCAACAATTCAACGTCTAGAAGCTGAACTTAGTGGGCAAAAAGATGGTCTCAGAGCTACGATTGACCGAATTCGCGCTGAACAGCGCAATGCTCAAGTTGATGCTGGACGCTATGAGTTCTTATACAAACAAGGTGCTATTTCTCAGCAAGAAAGAGATAGAAGGCGTTTGAGTGCGGTTACTGCTACTCAGCAGCTGCGTGAAAGCCAAGCTAGTTTGAGACAAGCTTTAGGAACGCTGTCACAGCAAATTGCCGAAGCCAGAGCTACTCAAGTGAAAACTATAGCCACTTTGCAGCAGCAACTAATCGAAGCCACAGCTAACCGCAACAAAACTATAGCCACTTTGCAAAAGCAAATAGATGAAGAAAGGGCTAGATTTAACCGGTTGGTAGATGTGCGTCCTACTGATGTGCAAATAGCACAAGCCCAAATTACCAATGCGATCGCTCTCATTAAAAAAGCGCAAGCCGAACTCCAATTGAGCTATGTCAAAGCCCCAAGCCCTGGTGAAATTTTAAAAATTCATACCAAATCAGGCGAAGTCATGAGTAGCAATGGCATTGCAGAAATTGGACAAACTGATCAGATGTTTGTCGTTGCAGAAGTTCCCGAAGACAGTATTGGTAAAGTCCGTGTTGGTCAACTCGCTACTATTACCAGTGATAATGGAGCATTTAACGGGCAATTAACGGGAACAATCACCGAGATTGGCAGACAAATTGGCAAAAAGGATGTACTGAATACAGATCCAGCAGCTGATGTTGATGCCAGAGTTGTAGAAGTGAAAATTGCGATTTCCCCAGAAAATAGCCAAAGAGTGTCTGGTTTAACGAATGCTAAGGTTGTTGTCGAAATCAAAACTGATGAAGGCACAAGAAAACAGTAATCTTCCTGGGAAACCTATCAAACTAATTCTCAATTCAATACAGCAGAATTCAGGAGTCAGGAGTCAGGAGTCAGGAGTAAAACTGTCTTGCTGTCTAGGTTTCAATTTTGATTCTGTACCTCATTGATCTGCAATCTGCTATATCTCAAATCCAAACTTGGTATAACTGCTGGGGAATTTAGAAAATGGGTCAAAAAATCCCTCTGTCATGGCTACAACTAACAAGAGAAAAAACTCGCCTAGCTGTGGCTTTATCAGGTATTGCCTTTGCTGACATTTTAATGTTTATGCAACTTGGTTTCCGAGATGCATTGTATTACAGTAACGTGAGAATGCATGAAAGTTTAAAAGGTGACATTGTTCTTATTAACAGTCAATCTAATGCTGTTTTAGCAATGAAACCCTTTTCTCAAAGGCGGTTATAT
Organism: Anabaena catenula FACHB-362; assembly: GCF_014698735.1. Taxonomy (GTDB): domain Bacteria; phylum Cyanobacteriota; class Cyanobacteriia; order Cyanobacteriales; family Nostocaceae; genus Anabaena; species Anabaena variabilis_A. The sequence continues at coordinate 14,401 of NZ_JACJTQ010000029.1, read as the reverse complement.
AAAACCTTGGATTTACCAGAAGTGCAGTCAGTATATCCTATATACTTAGACTATACAAGCTGGAAAAATCCCATTACCGGCCGCCCTAGGAGTATTCTCACTTTTGGCATTAATCCAGAAGTTAATGTGTTTGATTTGGCTGGTGTAGATGAAAATTTAAATAAACTTAAACTGCCTGATGTTGTTTTATTTGACCGTTCTTCTAGATTAGAGTATGGACCAATTGCTGAGGATGTTGATCAGGGAAAACTTGTGTCAGCAGAAGTACGAAGGAGACGGATTAAAGTAGTAGGATTATTCACTTTAGGGGCATCCTTTGGAGCAGATGGTAATTTAATTACAAGTGATGTCAATTTTTTACGCTTATTTAATAATCGACAGCGGGGATTAATTGATATTGGGTTAATTAAATTAAAACCAGGAGCAGATTTAGCCGTAGTTACTCAATATTTACGAACTTATTTGCCTACAGATGTTAATGTTTTAACCAAGCAAGAATTTATTGATTTTGAAAGAAATTATTGGGCAAGTAGCACAGCTATTGGCTTTATTTTTACGTTAGGAACAATTATGGGTTTTATTGTCGGAACTGTAATTGTTTATCAAATTCTATATACAGAAGTAACAGATCACTTGTCTGAATATGCTACCCTTAAAGCCATAGGCTACACACAAAACTATTTGCTAACGGTCATTCTGCAAGAAGCTTTTATGTTAGCAGTTTTAGGATATATGCCAGGATTTGCTTGCGCTCTTTTTATGTACAAAGTTGCTAGAGATGCTACACTTTTACCAGTTGCAATGAGTAACTACCGTGCTATTATGGTGCTTTTATTAACTATAATCATGTGTTTTATCTCCGGAATAATTGCTATGCGTAAATTGCGTTCTGCCGATCCAGCAGATATTTTTTAAATCAAGTTTTAGGGAAAAATTACATATGATAAAATTGAAAAAATATGAAATAGATAAATATGTTATTACTCATAGTCTATGATCTTAGATTTGAAAAACTTTAGCCAAGAATTATTCTCAACGCTAGATTATCTCATGCAATTCTATATCTTCTAACTTTATGATTAGCAAAGAACCTGTAATCGCCATCAAACATATTAACCATTATTATGGAAAAGGAGTCCTCAGAAAACAAATATTATTTGATATCAACCTAGATATATATGCTGGAGAAATTGTAATTATGACTGGACCATCAGGTTCAGGTAAAACTACATTATTGAGCTTAATTGGTGGGTTGCGGTCTGCACAAGAAGGAAGTCTGAAATTGTTAGGTGAAGAACTACTAGGTGCTAGTCAAAGCAAGCTGGTACGGATGCGACGCAATATTGGTTATATTTTTCAGGCTCATAATTTGTTGGGGTTTTTAACTGCTAGACAAAATGTCCAAATGGCAGTGGAATTAAATCCGAGAGTTTCTCAATCGTCGGCTATTCGTAAGTCAGAAGCGATGCTGGGGTCAGTTGGTTTAGCAGAACGGATGAATTACTACCCAGACAATTTATCAGGTGGACAGAAACAAAGAATAGCGATCGCTCGCGCCTTAGTCAATCATCCCCCATTAGTCCTAGCAGATGAACCTACAGCCGCATTAGACAAACAATCAGGACGTGACGTTGTAGAAATTATGCAGCGTCTAGCCAAAGAACAGGGAACAGCTATTTTGTTAGTCACCCATGATAACCGCATCTTAGATATCGCTGATCGCATCGTGGAAATGGAAGATGGTCTTTTAACTCGTGATGCCCAAAACCTAGCTATCACTCACAAAGCTGGACAGGAAGTTGAACATCCTCATTAACTACACCTTGAAATATAGGTAAATGCCAAGATGTAGTTTAATTTGTTTCTGGAAAGCCCACTAGTTGCACCTTGAATACATAATTATTGTTTACTTACTCAAACCTGATAGTTTCAAGTTTGCTTCTGTTGGGGTACAGAGATATTTGGTTGGCGAGTAGTACGAAAAGTCACATTTACCCCTTCATTAGATTGTTCTAAAACCAGTAGAGGCGTGGGTTTAGCCTTTTGATCCCAATGCATATAGACAATCCGACCTTGAATAGTTGGTTGCCATGTATCGTCATCTTCCCTAGGACTAAGGTAAGTTTCTATACAGTCCATTATTTGGCTAATAGTAGCAGAAGTAGCTTGTGTAGGTAACTTCATCAACCGAATTTGAATCCGAAACAGCACTCGCTTGACAATATTGGGCGAAATACCAGTTTCATGCTCAACATCAAAAATTTCATCTACTTGCCTACCAGTGTTGCTGGCAATGCCAACTTGTCCCTGTTGAGATTGATTTGGGCGCAGTGCCAGAGAAATTCTATCTTTAATCTTGAGTTTAACTTGATTAACAATCCCAAAATGAAACACCTCCTCTGACATCCGCATTCGCAAATAATCAAGGTTAAAGTCTCGTGAGTGAACTAAATCTGGGTTAGTTTCCATTTTGCGAATGGTTTCCAGGGCTAACTTCAACTTTTTTTCTAGTTCTCGCGTGCGAAATTTTTCAAACTTGACTTTTTTCTCATACTGACGCACTAAAATTTTGCCATACACAAACACAGCAATTAGCACTAAAAGCAGTCCTCCACTGGCAACCATCAATAACGGTGGTATATGAGACTCGCTGGCTTGCACTACCTGGGTTATCTTTTTAGGGTTGGAACCTGAAGACTGGGCCAGAAAAATTGTACTGAGCATGGTTAACAAACTAAAAGATTTGACTCCTAATGTTTAGGATGCCCCAATCTTTGATGTGAAATTACTGTAATTTTAATATTTTTTTACATCTTGTGGTAGTTTTCATATGTACCGACACATTGGCAACCCCGATGAATCTACAACAATTGTCGAATATATCTACTGATTTAAGGAATATTCGTCTCGTAGCCACAGATATGGATGGTACTTTGACGAACCAGGGAAAATTTACATCGCTACTGTTACAAGCCTTAGAAAATTTAGCTACTGCTGGAGTTAAAGTACTGATTGTGACTGGACGTTCAGCAGGATGGGTAAGTGGACTAAGTAGCTTAATGCCAGTTGCAGGTGCTATGGCAGAAAACGGGGGTTTGTTCTACCCATCTCAACATTTAGAACCAGTAGCTTTAACAGCAATTCCTGATTTAGCTATACATCGTCAACATTTAGCCACAGTCTTTGAAAAATTACAAATTCAATTTCCCCAAATCAGAGAATCTGCTGATAATCGCTTTCGTGTGACTGACTGGACATTTGATGTCGCTTCTTTGACTCTCAATGAACTGCAAAATATTGGTAATATTTGTCAAGAAATGGGTTGGGGATTTACGTACAGCAATGTCCAGTGTCACATTAAACCCCAAGGACAAGATAAGGCTGTGGGATTGTTGCAAGTACTGCACCAATACTTCCCCGAATATTCACTTGAACAAATTGTTACTGTTGGTGATAGCCCCAACGATGAGAGTTTATTTAATCGGCGTTATTTTCCTCTTTCTGTAGGTGTGGCTAATGTGCTGCAATATGCAAATCAGTTGCAGTATCAACCTGCTTATTTAACTACTGCGGCTGAAGGAGAAGGATTTTGCGAGTTATCTAGTTATATTTTACAAAGCTTTTCAACCCCACACCCGCCCCAATAGGATTTGGTTAACACTAAACAGTTAAACATCAGCTAAATGCTTACAGTTTACTTATGCAACTCATATAACATTTTTATATATATTATTGGCACTAAAATTAGTGATTATCATTGCTAAATATTCGTGAAAGCAGGTAGGTTAAGACATCTACTGATAATAAAACTCAGACACAGAAGGAATTTTAAGCCTTTTTACTGCTATATATGGGATGGCAATATTCAACATCAGTAATTAATAAGTTAAGGTAATACCATTTTTATTATTTCTTTGTTATTTTGTATTTAACGGGACAGTTCTTGAACATACTCTGAGTTTAAATAGCAATTAGTTAAACCTGTTCTCTGCTTATTCCATAGAGAAGATCCTACTTAAATTTGTCTTCCATCTTTTTATCAACACAGTGCAGATTTGTGAAATAAATTGCATGGAAGTAAGTCAAAGAAGGTACATCTTTCATTAATCTAAGTACAACTGGATTTACAATTATGATCACAACCAATAGTCAACCTATCATTCTCCCTACCTTGATTAACCCTATGGGAGAAAGCCACCAAGCTGGTAATAAATCCGATTTTTTACAACCAATACGTCAAAAGTTGGATGGAATGGAGATTCAGAACCGCAAATTAGCTAAATTTATTGCCAAACTGATTCCTGCTCAGTGTCCATTTGAACGTGATATTATTGTCTTTGGTCGCAAAATCGGTCACATTCCCCCAATGTGCAAGCTCAATCCACTGTATGATCAATTTGTAGGCTTGCGTTTTCGTGCATTGTGCTATTTAGTAGATCAGTGCGGAGAAGATATCCAATCTTACTGCTAAATACAACTAGATCCAACATCGCATGGAAATTAAAGTCGAGCATCAACCTACTCAAGAACATCTCCACGATTTAGGTGTATACAAATGGGCAATTTGGCAAAAAGAAGTTTCCAAATTCCCGTGGACTTATGATTCTCAAGAAACTTGTTACTTCTTAGAAGGTGATGTAATTGTAACTCCAGATGGAGGACAACCAGTGCAAATGGGTAAAGGTGATTTTGTAACTTTTCCCGCAGGTATGTCTTGTGTGTGGGAAATTACCAAAGACGTAAAAAAACATTATCGCTTTGATTAGTCAAGCGCCAATATTTTCTTCATCTCTTGGGATTGTTGACAATCCAGAAAACAAACATCTCATCATTTAGTTAGAGTCAGTTTTGTCTGGAGATTCGCAACGAGTTTCATAAACTAAAGTTGCAGTATGGGTAAATTGTTTATATCCGTGTCGTTCAAAACTTGTTGCGACTCCATCCCAATCAATTAAAAATTAAAAATTAAAAATTAAAAATTAAAAATTTACAACGCCAGATAGATTAATTATTATGCTGTTCATTATAGCGATGCTTACGCCAGTAGCGTAACCCAAAAGCTCCCCCTAGAATCAGTAAACTTTAATACCATTTTTTTGTGAAGTTGCGCCAAATCCTAGCTTTTTTAAACGCAAAGGTACGCGGAGGTAAGCGCCAAGGTACGCAAAGATTTTTCAAGATAATTCGCTATGTTCCAAAATAATTAGGCGCATCTATGGCTACGCCACGCAAGCTATTATGGAGAATTGGTATAGGTTATCTAATAATATCAAGATTGTCACTGTTAGGCAATATATTATTTGATTTTTGATGGTTTTGGCAATTTACAGCAGAATTCAGGAGTCAGGAGTCAGGAGTCAGGAGTCAAACTGGCTTGGTGTCTAGGTTTCAATTTAGATTCTGTACCTCATTGATCTGCAATCTGCTGTAAATAAATTCACTAATATTTATTTAAGCTACTTCAGTAATAGTACTGAAATTATAGACAATCCTTTATAATAGATTTAAGAATAGATTTAAATACAAAATGCTATTACATTTAAGCACTTGGACGGAAGTTGAAACTTATTTACAACAATCGCAAGGAATTATTTTACCAATTGGTTCAACTGAACAACATGGTCCAACGGGATTAATTGGTACTGATGCAATTTGTGCAGAAGTAATATCTCGTGGAGTTGGTGAAGAAACTCAAGCTATGGTTGCACCAACAATTAATGTGGGTATGGCATTACATCATACTGCTTTTCCGGGAACAATTAGTTTGCGTCCTAGCACTTTAATTTTAGTGGTAAAAGATTATCTAACTTGTTTAGTTAAAGCTGGTTTTACCAAGTTCTATTTTATTAATGGACATGGGGGAAATATCGCTACTCTCAAAGCTGCTTTTTCAGAAACCTATGCTCATTTAGAAGATTTACAAATTCCCAATTCTGCAAAAGTGAAATGTCAAGTTGCTAATTGGTTTATGGGTGGTTCTGTGTACAAACTTGCTAAAGAATTATACGGTAATCAAGAAGGTTCTCATGCTACCCCTAGTGAAATAGCTGTTACTCAATACGTTTATCCAGAAGCAATTAAAAAAGCTCCTCTTTCTTCAGAAGTTGCAAGTGGACATAAAATTTATAGTGCTGTTGATTTTCGTTTACGTTATCCAGATGGCCGTATGGGTTCAAATCCGGATTTAGCAACTCCAGAACATGGTAAACAGTTTTATGATTTGGCTGTGGAGGAATTGAGTAAAGGGTATTTAGAGTTTGTGAAGGGGGAATAGGGTTTTTTTCACGCAGAGACGCAGAGGGGAGTTAAGATGATGTTTTAAATACATCCAAATTGATATAATTTATATCTTAAATCCTGTAAATCCTCAAATCCTCTAAATCCTGATTCTGACTTCTATCCCCAATCTTCTCCCCCAACCAATTGACTAAGATAATTATCCATAATAGCTGGTAATTCCTTAGCAGAATAAACATAAGTTAAAGATAGCAATTTATTTGCAGTAGTTAAAATCTCATTTTTATCTATAATTCCTGAAAGTTGCGAACGAGTGTATTTACCATTCATCACTTCCAAACTAGCATCAGCTATAGCATCTTCAATTACTTCCTCCTCTATTAAATTTTCCCATTCCTCTTGATTCACATAATAGGATTTTTTATTATCTTTCTGATTTACCTTCTTAATTTCTCTAATTGAATTACGAATAGAAGCAACCCAAGAAGCAGTTAGTCTTTTTTCTACTTGGTTTTTAATCAAATGAATCAATAAAATTTTTAAATAAGATTGGATATTTCGCAGAATAGCTTGTTTACTCATCCCTTCCAATTCGTCCACAATTGCTAAAGCTTCTGCGTAACGTCCTTGTAAAATACTATTTCTGAGGTCTATTAATTCCTGAGTCATCTGTTTTAACCTCAAATTATCAAAAAGTTAAAATCCCGTTTATCCTTATAATCCTGATTCAGATAGTGTTGAAAACTAAAAACCCTATATATGATGTGCGTACAGATTTCTAGATGTAACACAAGCATATCCAAAACTCAGAAAACTGTCAAGCCCCCTAGCTGAAATCACCAAAACTCGTGAAGTTATTGATAAAATTTTCAATAATAATGAGAATAGATCCCCAATAATTGAGAAAATCTTTTTTCCCAAAATCCCATACAAATAACTTATATCCTCTCTGTGACTCTGCGTCTCTGCGTGAGACAAAATTAAATCTGTTTCCACAGGGACAGGCAAGACTATGGCTTACGCCACGCTTCGCTATCGACAGGCTCAGTCCAAGGATGCCCATCCCACAAACTAACTAACTCTAACTCTGAGCAATACCTTCTTCCCGTGCGGCTTGTTGAACAGCAGCAGCCACAGCGGTAGCAACACGTTTATCAAAAACAGAAGGAATAATATGTTCCCGATTCAAATCCGAGGGTTTAACTAAAGAAGCGATCGCACTGGCAGCTTCTAAACACATAGTAGTAGTAATCGTACTAGCCCGACAATCTAAAGCCCCACGAAACACCCCAGGAAACGCCAGGACATTATTGATTTGGTTGGGGTAGTCACTCCGACCCGTAGCCATGACAGCGACATTTTTAGGGGCTAATTCTGGTTGAATTTCGGGAATGGGATTAGCCATTGCAAACACAATTGCATCTTTCGTCATTCCTTGTACCATTTCTGGTGTTAAAACTCCGGGTGCGCTAACACCAATGAATACATCTGCACCTTGGACTGCACCGGCTAAAGTTCCTTGGGCTTTAACTGCAAATTCCTGTTTTTCTGCTGTCAAATCGGTACGAGTAGTAGAGATAATCCCCTTAGAATCGCACATCCAGATATGTTCTGCTCCAGCTTTGCGGAGTAAACGAGCGATCGCTACCCCAGCCGCACCAGCACCATTAATGACAATGCGGATGTCTGCAATAGACTTCTGTACAAGTTTCAAAGAATTAAATAATGCGGCCAAGGTGACAATTGCTGTCCCATGTTGGTCATCATGAAAAATCGGGATATTTAATTCTGCTCGTAGTCTTTTTTCAATTTCAAAACAGCGCGGTGCAGCGATATCTTCTAAATTCACACCACCAAATACAGGGGCGATATTTTTTACAGCTTTGACAATCTCATCGGTATCTTGGGTATCGAGACAGATAGGAAAAGCATCAAGCCCTGCAAATTCCTTAAACAGCATGGCTTTTCCTTCCATTACTGGTAAAGCCGCAGCAGGCCCCAAATTACCCAAACCCAAGACTGCACTACCATCAGTGACAATAGCAACAGTGTTTTGTTTGATAGTCAGATTGTACACTTCCTCTGGATTTTGTGCGATCGCTTTACAAATCCGACCAACTCCTGGAGTGTAAGCCATTGCTAAATCAGAAACACTTTTTAAAGGAATTCTGCTGACAATACTGATTTTGCCACCGCGATGTAAATTAAAGGTGCGGTCATAAACATCAATTACCTGAATATCCGGTAATTCTTTTACTGCTTGAACAATGGTTTCAGCGTGTTCTGTACTAGCAGCATCAACTGTAATATCACGGATTGATTCTTGGCGGGTTTGTTCTATTAAATCAATTTGTCCCAGATTACCACCAGTAGTAGCAATGGCCTGTGTTACCGATGCTAACATCCCCACCCGATTGGGAATCTGCAACCGCAGGGTGACACTGAAACTAGAATTAGGAGTTAGATTTGTCATTGTGATTTGCGATTTTAAATTTTAGATTTTATAGTGAATTGCAAGTTAAAATTCTATTTCCACAATAAAATCTGACATTTAATGTGAATACTTAGGCGTTTACCATAAAAAATTGATTTTTAATTGTATTTAAATACACTACTATCATTTCAGGGTTTCACGGTTGAATATTGTCAGAATCAGGATTTCCAGGATTTAGGGATTTATGGCTTTAGCTTGCGTGACGACGTAGGAGTCATACGCCAAGCTACGCGAACAGGATGTTGTTGATTGATTATGAATATTCATCAACAATCCTGTTCATCCTTTAATCCTGAGCATCCTGATTCTGACAGATTAATTCTTGTCTGAATCAGGATTTGTCGGATTTAGGGATTTATGGCTTTAGCTTGCGTGACGACGTAGGAGTCATACGCCAAGCTACGCGAACAAGATGTGGTTGATTAATTATGAATATTCATCAACAATCCTGTTCATCCTTTAATCCTGAGCATCCTGATTCTGACATTTCATCCTGATTCAGACAACCACCGCAAAATCCCCAGCAGTTAAAGTTGCAGGTATATTAAATAAATTCGCAAAAGCTGCACCAGTACCTAATCCCGCCGTGATACCATTTTGATTGTAGAACAAATTACCACTACCGCTACTATAAACAATAAACGCAGCTTGAGTATCTACAGAACTATCATCAGCAACCACCGCAAACTCCGCAGCTTGACTAAAACCATTACCCGCTACACTTAGCAGACTTTTAAAAGTAGCTTTACTTAAAACGATTTTGTCACTTCCCACCGTAAAATCAAGAATAGTATCTAAACCTATATCAGTAGCGGTAAACACTTTCCCACTACTGTAAATCAACTTGTCATTACCTGCATTACCAGCCAGAATATCATTACCTGCACTACCAGTTAAACTATCAGCACCGTCACCACCACGCAGATTATCATTACCTAATCCTCCCATCAGGCTATTATCAAGCACATTGCCAGTGAAGTTATCAGCACCATTACCACCAATGACATTTTCCATCACGTTATTAGCGGAAAGCTTCAAACTCAGATTAGTAGTAACCACGGTTTGAATTGTAGTCAGTCCTAAATTCAAAGTTGTAGCCGCAGTTGTACCAGTAAAGTCTATCGTATCAATTCCACCAGTTGCGGTTTCTTGGATGGTATCACTACCCAAAACTGTGGTAGCGGTAAATCGATAAATATCATTACCATCACCACCTGCTAGGATATTATTAGCAATGTTACCAGTGAGAATATTGTTAGCTGTATTACCTGTCCCATTAATAGCCGCAGTACCAATGAGTTGGAGATTTTCCACGCCAGCAGGTAATGTAACGGTTGTACTGCTTTGGAGTGTGTCAGTAATAGTAATTATTGATTTTGTATTACTTAATGCAACACCAACAGGATTAGATAATACCAAATTAAAAGTTTCGTTGACTTCGTTGGTAGTGTTATTGATGATGGGGATGGAAACAGTGGCGCTGGCGGTATTGGCAGGAATAGTTAAAGTGCCACTTACAGCAGTATAATCACTGTTAGCTGCGGCAGTGCCGGCTGTGGTGGTGTAGTTGACGCTAACAGCTTGACTGAGGAGACTGCTGAGAGTAAAAGTAACAATTGCGTTGCTATCAAGTCCTTCCACCACAGTCACATTATTAACCGCTAAAGTTGGAACTTCATCATTTGTAATTGTACCAATTCCTTCTCCATCGGCTATGGTGGCATTAACAGGAGTATTCAAGGTAACTTTAAAAGTTTCATCCGCTTCAACTACAGTATCTCCATTAATGACAACGCTGACGGTTTTGCTGGTTTCACCGGGATTAAATGTGATTGTTCCAGTTTTCGCAACATAATCAGAACCAGCAGTAGCAGATATATTACTAGTTTGATAAGCGACTGTAATTGTTTTTGTGCTGGGGTTGGAGAATGTGACAGCAAAGTTAGCGGTTTTTGTACCACTGTTGCCTTCGGTTAAAGTAACATCGTTGATAGTTAATTGGGGTTGGGATTCATTATCGGCAATGGTAATAGTGCTACTATTGCTTGCTCCCACAGTGTAACCTGTACCTGTCAACAGATTTAGGATAGCGGTTTCGTTACCTTCATAAAATATGTCTTCGGTGGGAGTAACAAAAATAATGGCTGTATTATTCCCTGCGGCAAAGGTAGCTGTACCAGTGAGTGAGCTATAATCTGTACCGTTGGTTGCGGTGCCTGATAGGCTGTAGTTAATGTTGAGAGATTTGGTTGTGCTACCAGTGCGGTTGAGTTGGAAAATACCCGGAACTCCTGACTCGTTAGCTTGGGTATAGATGGGAGTAACCGTTACACTTGGTAAGGATAAGTCATCGTTTTTAATAATGCCGACACCTTCATTTTTAACTAAGGTGGCATTAACAGCATTACTCAAAAGAACAGTAAAGGCTTCGTTAATTTCCCCGACAGTATCACCATTAATTGTAATGGGTAGGGTTTGGGTTGTTTGTCCGGGGGTGAAAGTAATAGTTCCCGTTTTAGCTACATAGTCATTATTAGCGGTTGTGGCATCATCATCAACGGTTTGGTAATTAACGCTAATAGTTTGATTTCTGGGGTTAGAAAGGCTGATAATAAAGTTAGCATTTTTTGTACCGCTATTGCCTTCAGTGATGATGACATCGTTAATGGAGAGTTGAGGAATAGCGTCGTTATCTGCAATGGTGACTGTGGCAGTTTTAGCAGTTCCCAGATTATAACCTGTACCAGTAGCCAGGGTGAGAATTACAGTTTCGTTACCTTCAAATATGAAGTCGTCGGTAGGTGTGACGGTGATGGTTGTGGTGGTACTTCCACGGGCAAAGGTAGCTGTGCCGGTTAATTGGAGATAGTCTATACCGTTGGCTGCTGTGCCAGTAATTGTATAGTTAACGGTAGGATTGACATCGCTGGCTGTGCGGGTGAGGGTAAAAACGCCTGGGTTGGGAGTACCTGTTATCAGCGTTTCTCCAGCGTTAGCATCTGTGGCCGCAACGGTGATGATGGGTAAAGGTTTAGGATCAATATTAGCTAGACTAATGATAGACAATGACTTCCAAACTACATTGTTACCAGAGATTTCCGGATAATTATCGTCATAGCTGTCATTACTTAATTGAATGGTACTTGTACCGTTATAAAGGTAAATCTCATTATCATTGCCATCGTAGCTAGTCCAAACTACATTATTACCAGAAATTTGCGGATAATGATCGTAAGAGCTATTATTAGTTAATTGAATGGTACTTGTACCGTTATAAAGGTAAATTTCAGAGTCTGTGCCATCGTAGCCAGTCCAAACTACATTGTTACCAGAGATTTGGGGACTAGAAATTTCGACAGAAGAATTGTCACTATAATTAGTTAATTGAATGGTACTTGTACCGTTGTAAAGGTAAAGCTGACGTGTCGTGCCATCATATCCAGACCAAACTACATTATTACCTGAGATTTGGGGATAATTATCGTCATAGCTATTATTAGTTAATTGAATGGTACTTGTACCGTTGTAAAGGTAAATCTCATTATTGCCTGTACCATCGTCTTGCTGCCAAACTACATTGTTACCAGAGATTTGGGGATAACGATCATCTCCCGAATTATTAGTTAGTGAAATGGTACTTGTACCGTTGTAAAGGTAAATTTCATGGTCTGTGACATCATATCCAGACCAAACAACATTGTTACCAGAAATTTGGGGATAATCATCGTAAGAGCTGTTATTGGTGAGTTGAATGGTACTTGTACCGTTGTAAAGGTAAATCTCATAGTCTGTGCCATCATGGCTATACCAAACAACATTGTTACCTGAGATGTGGACACCATACTCGTAAGAGCTGTTATTGGTTAATTGAATGGTACTTGTACCGTTGTAAAAGAAAATTTCATCGTCTGTACCATCGAAGCCACTCCAAACTACATTGTTACCAGAAATTTGGGCAGCAGAATTATAGGCGAGAAAGGTTAATTGATTAACCACCACAAGCTCATTATCTGCAATGTTGAGAGTAGCAGTAATATCATCATCAGGGTCAGCAATGTAAGTAGTTCCAGAAACTAATGTGAGAGTAACGGTTTCCGTTCCCTCATAAAGACCATCATCAAGGGGGTTAACTACCACAGTTGCAGTTGCACTTCCCGCAGCAAAAGTCACGCTTCCCGACAAGTTACTATAATCTGTACCATTAATAGCTGTACCGCTAATACCATAGTTAATAGTTAGAGAACTACTAAAATCACCAGAACGGGTAAGAATGAAACCCCCAGGTGTATTATTTTCGTTGGCATTGCTGGGTGTAGTTCCTACAGAAATAAAAGGCAGGGTACTTTGTTCTATTTCTACCGCTTGTCCCGCTAAAGTAACTACAACCTTGTCATTTTCAGTTTGCAAACGAGTAATATCCGACAGACTTAAGGTTTTTCCTGTCACCACCGCAGCAAAATATTCACCTTCATCTCCGGCTCTGTCTTGCTGATTCAGTTTATTATCAAGATAATGTCCGTATTCTTCTAGAAAAACTTCTGTAATAACAGTTAAATTATCAGTTTTAATTAATTCTGACGATAAATATATTGTATTAGTTGTAGCAGCAAAAGCACCCAAAGCTCCGTTTATTTGACTAGAAGCGATAATTTCTAATTTTGGTAATGTGCCAAATTTTCCTGCTAACCAAGCCTGTTGGAGTTCACCAGTTTGAATATCAGCGCCAAATACTTGTTTGAGGGAAGTGTCAAAATCAGCATGACGGGCAAATTTACGCAGTTTAGCAAGTGCAGATTTAAGGATAGGTTGCCAAGTAGCGTTAATCATGACGGCAGACACCTGATAGGTTGTTAAGATACTATACTGGTATCTACTAATTTAAAAATATGTACATTAATAAATATTTACGAATAAACGTCAGAATCAGGATATCCAGGATTTAAGGATGTTCAGGATTTTGATTGATGATTTATTGGTTTGTGTTTAACATTTTTATATAATATGAAAATTTAGTAATTAGTAAAATTACATCTTAAAAATTACATCTTACTTAATTTACAAAATTGACAAAATCAAAAAACCTAAAAATACTCCAATTCCCAAAATCAAAATTCCCACAAAAAACCACATCCTGTAAATCCTTAAATCCTGCAAATCCTGATTCTGACAAATAATAAAATCCGAAAAATACTCCAATTCCCACAAAAAACCACATCCTGTAAATCCTAAAATCCAGAGCATCCTGATTCTGACCAAAAAAATACCCCCCATTTCTGGAGGGTATCTTTTATTTAACTAAGCTTATTAAACCCAGTTGAAATATTAACCGTTGATTGCAGGAGCGCTCATTGCAACAGGAGCAACATCACCAGCAGCCAAGTCTAAGGGGAAGTTGTGAGCGTTGCGCTCGTGCATTACTTCCATACCCAGGTTAGCGCGGTTGATTACGTCAGCCCATGTACCAATTACACGACCTTGAGAATCAATGATTGATTGGTTGAAGTTGAAACCGTTCAAGTTGAACGCCATTGTGCTTACGCCCAGAGCGGTGAACCAGATTCCCACTACTGGCCATGCAGCCAAGAAGAAGTGAAGTGAACGGCTGTTGTTGAAAGAAGCGTATTGGAAAATCAAGCGTCCGAAGTAACCGTGTGCTGCAACGATGTTGTA
>NZ_JACJTQ010000028.1 GCF_014698735.1 Anabaena catenula FACHB-362 | reverse complement strand
GTGAGGATTGCTCTGAATATATTCAAATATACTGCCCATAACGTCTTACCAAAAAATACACTTTTATATTCTTATACCATAATTTAATTCTTTTTCGGAGATGTCTAATATGATTCGATTGTTTTGAATGTTTATATCATCGTTAGACATAGTATTAATTATATTCCCTAAATACACAATTTCTCGTTCCCAGTCTCCGACTGGGAATGCTATGATGAGGCTCTGCCTCAATATCTCACAAATCAATTATCTCCACATCTAATAAACTCGGTAATCCTATATAATTCCGATAACTAGAATAACGCCAATGAGCCGGATCATCAACATAACCACGTCGCACCGGATTATTGTGCATATACTCTAATTTTTGCCTAAACATTTCCTCATTGGAAATTATCTGTGGATGAAAACCTTCTTGCCACAGTTGATACTCTTGTTTGATCTTATGTTTTATTTTATAAAACTCCAGTTGACCAAGTATATATTCAGCTTTATTTTTATGAAGTAAATCAATAATTGAACGGGCAGTAAATGATTTAAAATTACCTATTTCTTTGGATAAGTTTGCAGCCGCAGCGATAAGATGAAGATGATTTTCCATGATGACGTAACCATACAATGTCAACCGCTGTTGTCGTTGCATGAATTTTAGGGAATCTATGATAATTTGCACAACTTCAGTTTGTCCAAATAATGGCATCCAATTAACTATTGTGCTGGTTATAAAGTGTGGTTGAGTTCCTAGTACATGATAGCGGCTGCGTCCCATTCTTTCATTTAATTTGGTAGATGTGGTGATTTGATTTTAATATGGGAGGCAGAAGTTATACATCGTATAATCAACGATCATTAGTAAATTTGGGATACATAAGTTTTTGATTTTAGGCTATCAATTTAGGAGGCAGAGCTTCTATGATGGTATTTTGGGAGGCAGAGCCTCTTGATGGCATTCCCAGTCGGAGACTGGGAACGAGGGATAACTACACATTTATTGGTTGTCTAGTTTTCACCGGTTGATAATGTCCATTACTTTCAATTGGTACAGATGGAATAGTTTCTTTCCCTGTAATCAATCTCGCGCCACGATTGCGGGTAAAATAACTCCAAACCCATTGAATCATCACAACTAATTTGTTATCAAATTCAATCAGGAAGTAGATGTGAATAAATAGCCAAACAAACCACGCGAGGAAACCTTTAAGTTTGATGAAACCTAAATCAACAACTGCGGCGTGTTGCCCAATCATTGCTAAACTTCCTCTATCCACATAGTTAAATTGTGGTAGTGTTTCACCTTTAAGGCGTTTCTGAATTAGTTTAGCTACATATTCGCCTTCTTGCATGGCGACTGGTGCAACACCAGGTAAGGGTTTATTATTTTGATGGGCAAAATTTGCTAAGTCACCAACTACAAAGATGTTGGGATGTCCTTTAATACTTAGGTCTGGTTCAACGATAACACGACCAGCGCGATCGCTCTCCACCCCAGTCCGTTCTGTCAAAACTTTCCCCATTGGTGAGGCTTTCACTCCCGCAGCCCATAATACTGTTTTCGCAGCTATCTCTTTAACATCATCACCTTGTTTGATAGTCACAATATCATTGGCAATATTAGTTACCAGGGTTTTTGTCTGGACATTTACGCCTAATTGTGTTAAAGAAGTTTCTGCTTCTTGGGATAATTCTGGGGCAAAAGGTGGGAGAATGCGATCCATCCCTTCTAAAAGTAAAATTTGCGCTTCTGATGTATCGATGTTGCGGAAATCTTCTTTGAGGGTTTTGGTTGCCAATTCTGCGATCGCACCAGCTAATTCTACACCAGTCGGACCACCACCAACAATTACAAAAGTTAACCAAGCACGCCGTTTAGCTGCATCAGTTTCTTTTTCAGCGGCTTCAAACGCCATAAAAATCCGCCGACGCATTTCAATAGCATCTTCCACAGTCTTCAAACCGGGTGCAAATTCTTCCCAGTTATCTTTGCCAAAATAGGAATGCTTCGCCCCGGTGGCGACAATTAACGTATCATAAGGTACTATTTCGCCACTGAGAATTACCTGTTGTGCATTGGTGTCAATATCATTGACTTCACCCAACAGCACTTTTGTATTTTTACTTTTGCTGAGAACAGAACGCAAAGGTGAGGAAATATCCGCTGGAGACAAAGCACCCGTAGCTACTTGGTACAAGAGTGGTTGAAATAGATGAAAATTGCGTTTATCAATCAGGGTAACGTTGACATTAGCTTTAGCTAGGCTTTTTGCCGCATAAAGTCCACCAAAGCCACCACCAACGATAACTACCTGATGTGGTGGGTTATGATCATGTAAATCAACCATAAGAAATGTTTCCTTGTATTACCGATGCTGTAACTATTCTTAACAAATTTGTATCAAAGTTATCATAAATATTTCTGTTTATGTTGAACACCTTAAAAAAAAATTAAAGTATTCATAATTTCCACATAAAAGTAAAATTTTTTTCTATAACATTTTCTTTAGATACAGATAAGTATAGTTAATATTAACTTATCCCCAGTCAAGGCAATAAATATACCTAGATGTCTCTTCAACAAGATTCTGACCTAGAGTATTTATTTTGGTAACACAATTTGGGGTAAAATCAAAAGTCTGCCAATTTTATAACTATGCTTGCGGACAGGAGATGCTTCTATGGCGCGGATGTATTATGATGAAGATGCCAATTTAGACCTTTTGGCTGGAAAAACGATTGCTATTATTGGTTATGGTTCACAAGGTCATGCCCACGCCCTTAATTTAAAAGACAGTGGTGTAAATGTAATTGTAGGATTATATCCCGGTAGTAAGTCAACAGCAAAAGCCGAAGCTGCTGGCTTGACTGTGAAAAATGTGGCTGACGCTGCTAAAGCTGCCGATTTCATCATGATTTTATTACCTGATGAAGTGCAGAAAACAATTTACAAAAACGAGATTGAACCAAATTTAGAAGCAGGAAATGTTTTAGCCTTTGCACATGGCTTTAATATTCACTTTGCACAAGTTGTCCCTCCGGCTGATGTTGATGTGGTGATGGTTGCACCAAAAGGCCCAGGACACTTAGTGCGTCGGACTTACGAACAAGGACAAGGTGTACCGGCTTTATTTGCAGTATATCAAGATGCTACAGGCAAGGCACGCGATCGCGCAATGGCTTATGCTAGAGGTATCGGTGGTACACGCGCAGGTATTCTGGAAACTACTTTCCGGGAAGAAACCGAAACCGATTTGTTTGGTGAACAAGCAGTATTGTGTGGTGGTTTGAGTGCTTTAATCAAAGCCGGTTTTGAAACCCTAGTTGAAGCAGGTTATCAACCAGAATTAGCATATTTTGAATGTCTGCACGAAGTCAAATTAATTGTTGACTTAGTTGTAGAAGGTGGTTTAGCTACCATGCGCGATAGTATTTCTAATACTGCTGAATATGGTGATTATACCCGTGGGCCAAGAGTCGTTACTGCTGACACCAAAGCAGAAATGAAGAAAATCCTCAGCGAAATCCAATCTGGACAATTTGCGCGAGAATTCGTTCTCGAAAACCAAGCCGGTAAACCTGGTTTCACCGCTATGCGTCGTCAAGAAGCAGAACATCCCATTGAGGAAGTTGGTAGAGATTTACGCGCCATGTTTAGCTGGTTAAAGAAAGCTTAATTTTTGGAGAATTGGGAATTGGGAATTAGTGAAAAATTATAGCGGTATGCGCTTGAATAAGGTACATCATAGCCCCCTCCTCGCTTGCGGGGAGGGGGTTGGGGGGTGGGGTTCTTGTATCTCACTCAACCAAAAACCGCTATATGACTCCTGACTCCTGACTCCTGACTCCTTATTTACTATTTTTAATCAAACTATTGAAAGTAGAAGCCGTTTCTTCTGGTTTTCCAGATCCAGGAAAAACTAAAACACTCTTAACTTCTGGGTTATCTAATAATGCTTTTAAACGATGAAATTGCGGTTCACTAATAGCAATACCATTATAATTTTTCACATAATTTAATTCTTCTTGGAAATTAGCATCATTATAAACCTGAATAAAGACTCTATCCACATTCCATTTTTCCCAATCAGCCGCAAAGTATCGTTTAGCCCAATAAGGGTTATGATGACAAATATCAAAACTCACGGTCGAATTAGCTTTTTTCATGCCCGTAATCATTTGCTGCACAAAAGTAGTTAACTTAGCAGTCCGATCTACTTTTCCTGGTAATTCAGCATGATAACCTAAATAATCATCCCATTGTACAGCATCAATTTTGGGATACCTTTGTACAAACTCGACTAAAATATTTTTAAAGAAATTCGCAACTTCAGGAATTTCTACATCAAGCACATAATGTTCTACGGCAGAATAGGTTTTATCTACACCAGGAACAACCCATTTTTTCTCAATAGCTAAATCAAAAATAGGGCTATTTTTATCTATTTTAATACCTTTTTCAAAATAAGCGTGAACCTGCATTCCCTGTTTATCAGCTTCATCAATTAACCAATCTAACCATTGATCTTGAAACAGATTTGGACAACTTTTATAACCGAGGGTTTGCTGCATCACCTTACTATTGTACATTGTACAACCATTACCCCAAACACCATGAATAATAGTATTAAATCCTTGAGCGCGATAATAACGCACTCTTTCACGAATCGTTTTTTCAGTGGCATTATTAGTAACTTGGTAGCGACTTAAATAAATGCCTCTAATGGCTTTTTTCTGCCAAGGATTTGCAGGTAATGGTGTTGTTTTCGGTATGCTGATTTTAATGGGAGTTGGTTGATTATTAGGAGTAATTTTAGCAATACTTGATGCAGCCGGAGAAGGAATTTTTGTAGAGTTTGCTTGAGGTGTTGCTTGAGGTATTGGGGCAATAATTGGTGTAGGATTTGCTGTAATATTTGGTGTAGAATTGAAGATAGGATTAGTGATTTGTTGAGCTTGAGATACAAGGTTGCTAACATCTATATTGTTTCTCTGGGTAAACAACCAATAACCACCTGCGAAAATAATTAGTATCACGGAAAATGGAATATTGGCACATCCACATCCACTTGGTTCTTTTTTCTGGTTCGACATAATATGATGATTAGGTGAGAATCTTACTCTATAGACAATTGTTAACCTATGAGAATAAGATACAACTGAGATTCTGCACTTTACGGTTGAAAGTCGAAAAATCTTAACTCAACTTAACCTAAAAGGCGATTAATTTATTTTATCTACCACGAGATTTACCAAATCAAGTTAATTTGATTTTCTCTTGTTGTCTATATCAACTTATAAATCAACGTTCAGAAATTGGCGTATTTTCATAACCACGTATCTAACGCTTTGTTCATCTGTATATTGTGGATTAATTGGAATCTCTTTGCCATCTTTTAGAGAAATTACAGCCTGATAAACTTTAGAATATCTATCTTGCTTGTCGTGAATATGAAAACGGACAATCTCTTCTAGAGGATACTCGATAATTTCCTTGCTATGTAAACTTTTACGTTCTATATAAAACTTATTGATACTTTTATAAAAAGTGCAATTTGTTGCAGATGACATTGCTGAATAAGCACCAATTCCTGCAATAAATAACATAAATAAGCTGACAAAAACAAGATGGTCACGTTGATTTTGTCGCAATATTAGAAAGCTGTCACTAGAATTAATGAAACTATTAAATTTAATCATGAATGCCTGATTATCTTGATAGCTAATATGAGAGAGAAGGGGAAAATGTTTCAAATTACTGACAATGATGACTTGATAACTTTTACTCCCTTTGCTTCCAATCTTTTCCTGAATGTATGCTTGTTGAGGATTATATATATTTATTTTTTCCATACTTCTCAGAATTTTAAACCGCCTTAATTCGCAGTTAATTTCTGGAGGTGAAAAACGAGTACAGGTAAGATGGAGAGAAGCAAAATCAAAAACTATGAAATAAATCCAAAAACTCAAACCACCTATAAATAATACGCTTCCCCATAACCAATCGGCAATTGGTCGGTGTTTGATGACTAATCTAGTGCGGGTTTCCTCTACAACTTTCATCAGTCCTTGTGTATAGAATACATAACATATAAGTAGAGTATTCCCTTTTTAGTCAAGTAACCTATCACAGAGTTTTATATTCTCCCCTCCTGACTTTATTCTCATATTTCCTCTTCTTTGAGCTACCTCAAAGACAGTATGATAAAATTCTGACAGATTGGGGATAGAACAAGTTCAGAGGGTCAGACAGATGACCAACACCACCCTTAATTTCTCGACTGCTTCGGGACACCAAGTTTTAGCAGCAGCAGGTAAAAAATATTTACGTCCCGGTGGACGCATAGCTA
Organism: Anabaena catenula FACHB-362; assembly: GCF_014698735.1. Taxonomy (GTDB): domain Bacteria; phylum Cyanobacteriota; class Cyanobacteriia; order Cyanobacteriales; family Nostocaceae; genus Anabaena; species Anabaena variabilis_A. The sequence continues at coordinate 77,594 of NZ_JACJTQ010000028.1, read as the reverse complement.
CAGAAAAATTATGCCAATGGGCGAATTTTCAACCAGGTGAGACAGTTTTAGAATTAGCTTCTAGCTTTGGTTATAGTGCTATTTCTTTGGTTCAACGCTACCATGTACAGGTAGTGGGAATAGAAAAAAATCCTGAAAGTGTAGCTAGTGCGCGTGCTAATATTCGTGCTGCTGGCTTAGAAAATGAAATTGAAATTATTGAAGGTGACATTTTCCACCTGGATAAAATTCCAGGAAAGTTTGATTACGTTTTCGCTGAAGCAATTCTAACAATGCAATCTCCACCGGGGAAAGCCAAGCTGTTAACAGAAATTCACAACCGACTGAAACCGGGAGGTAAATTTCTCTCCCATGAATTATTAGCTAATGATCAAGAAGCCGAAATTAGTGCAGATTTAGCCAAAGTAATTAAAGTTAATTCTACACCTCTTTCAGCAATTAACTGGATTCAGGTTTTTACTCAAGCAGGATTAAAAGTACAGAAACACGAAACCGGTGCTATGAGTTTACTGAATTGTTGGCGAATGTTGCAAGATGAAGGCATTATCAACACCATGCGGATTTTCTGGAATATCTTAACACAGCCTGCTATCCGCCAACGGGTTTTAGAAATGCGTCATGTTTTCCATAAGTTTCAGCAAGAACTAGGCTACATCCTTATATGTGCTGTTACTGATTAATATCTTGACACTTTGGAAATTTTACTCTTACATTGATATGAGTTCTACTGTCACCCAACTACGAGAACAAATTGAATATCCCCGTGCGGGAGTTTTAAGCAAGATGTTAGTAAAAGATACAGCTTGTCAATATACTCTCTTTTGTCTAGCAGCTAATACCGAAATATCTGAACATACCTCTACGCGCAATGCTACTGTCAATGTCTTAGAAGGTAGAGGTTTACTAACTTTATCAGGGGAAAATATTAAATTAGAACCCGGAGTTTTTGTTTTTATGCCTGCTAACGCACCTCATGCTTTACAGGCTGAATCTAATCTATCATTCCTGCTTACACTTTCTGAAAAAGCAGCAGATATTAATTAATTATTTTTGGAGATTTGCAAAATGTCATCACTAATTTCTACCTTTACCCAAAATTTAGCTTTTTCTGCACCAGAAATAGAAGCAATTCTTTCCACACCTTTAAATAAGGTACTGAATTCACCACAATTAAAACAAGAATTAGACAGTTTAGATATTAAATTGCTGCGAGAAACTTTACCCACCGCAGGTGCAGTTTTAGCTACACATTTACCGCCTTTTTATAACTGGCTAAAAAATGAATTAGGAGTGCAGCGTGTTCCTGATAGTCCAGATCATACAACAAAATGGGTAATTGGTTTTCTCAATAATCAAGAAAGTATCAATCACCTCGTTGAGTTACATCGTCCAGTTCCACACGCAGCTTTAGAACAGGCTGTTCCTCGCTTGGTTGGTTTATTTGATGGTGTGGAAGATATTACAGTACGCAAGGAATGGGAAAAGGCTGTGGCCGCACTTTGTTTAGTTTTAGTTGTTGATGCCCGTGAACAAGAAAAACTTGCCACAGTAGGATAATTGTTTTGGTGGGCATTGCCCACCCTACTCAATTTTACCATCGGCAATATCGTTTAAGTTATGAAGATCAATTATCGTAATTTCCCCACCTCGATGATAGGCAATTGTAGAGTTGATACTTTTGATTAACCGCACACATTCTTCATAGGTAATCCCAATACTTCGCGCCATGCGATAATAAGATAAACTTTCTTTTAATCTTTCACCTTTTGGTGTGGTTTCGGTTCCCGATGTGGTTGCAAAATATTGAATTAATCTCGCAAGTCTAATAATTGCCCTTTCGGAAACTAAGCCGTGAACTGTTTCATGTAATTGCTGAATTCTGTTGTTAAAAACAACCAACATTCGCAAAGCAATATCAGGCTTTTGTTGAATTGCTATTAATAAAGCATTTCGTTCAACAGTGATAATTTCACAATCAGTTTCAGCGGTGACAGTGGCTGGAGAAATGCCATTACCTAACAATGCAGGTGCGGCGAAAATTTCCCCAGTTCCTAAATTGCGAAGTATTGTTTCTTTACCTGTGGTTGCAGTTTTACTAACTTTAATTACACCACTGGCAACAGCATATAATTTAGCGGGTAAGGAATCACTTTCATGAAAAATTATCTCCCCTTTTTCATAACTTTTCACCACAGTATAAGGTTGCAGATTTAGTTGATCTGTGGTTTCTAAGTCTGCAAACACTTTAATTTGGGCTATTTGTGCTAAGGAAGCCTGCATTATAGGGCAAATGCGGGACGATGTTGAATCCAAGGATTAGCGGCTTCTAATTGCGCTGCGAGACTAATTAAAGTAGACTCAGCGGCTGGTTTACCCATTAATTGCACACTCATGGGTAAGCCGTTACTATCAAAACCGACGGGAATGGCTATAGCTGGTAATCCAGTTGCATTGGCTACAGGACAAGGTGCAACCCAGTTAACAATATTTTCAAATGTCTCTTCTGGACTCAAATTTGCCCATTCACCGACGCGAATTGGAGAATGCAAATAAACTGGCAATACCAGCACATCAAAAGTATCGAAAAAGGCGATAATTTGCCGTGAAACTATCTGCATCTTGGCAACTGCTTGCAGATATTCAGCTACAGAACTGGTTCTAGCTAATAACCAGCGATTCACTGGCTGCAATGCTTCTGCTGGCAGCCCTGCTGCGGCTATTCCAGATTGCCAGACAATTTGAAATGGTTCAACTAAACCGCTGAAATCTGGACATTTTTCTTCAATTTGATGTCCAAATTGTGCTAGTAATTGGACTGTTTGCAAAACCCCTTGTTTACAGTTAGCATCAGCTTCACCCAAGGGAAGAATGCTGGTACTAAAGGCAATTTTTAAATTATCGGTTTTTTGTTGAGTTGCAGACAGAAATGAGGGTTGAGGATCTGGCAACCAATAAGGATCACCAGTAACATAGCCAGAGATAACGTCTAACATAGCCGCTGCATCAGCCACTGTGCGGGCGATTGGACCATTAACAGCGATTCCCCCCAAGCGATCGCCTACAGGTGCTTTGGTGACTCTTCCCCGCGCTGGTTTGATGCCTACCAGACCACAACAAGCCGCAGGTCCACGAATTGAACCACCACCATCGGAACCTTGAGCGATCGCACTTAATCCCGCTGCGACTGATGAGGCTGCACCACCACTAGAACCACCAGGGGTATATTCCAAATTCCAAGGGTTTCTGGCTGGGGGAAATCCCGTAGGTTCACTGTAGGGAAAAGAACCTAATTCGGAAGTTGCCGTTTTACCAAGAATCGTAAACCCAGCTTGTTTAATCCGTGTTACCACCCCATCATCGTAGTTAGGGATATTATTGACTAATGCTGGATTTCCATAACTACAAGTAACACCCTCTAAGGCGTTCAAGTCTTTAATAGAAATCGGCACACCAAAAAATGGTGGTAGTTCTGAGGTGGTTGTCAGTAATTCTGTTTTGGCTTTTGCATCAGCAACAGCTAAATCTGCCGTTACCGTAAAATAACTTCCCAGTTGGGGATTTAAGCGTTCAATCCGTTCTAAATATATTTCTACCAAATCCAGGGGTGACAATTCCCGACGACGGATTAATTGTGCTAACTCTAAAGCCGGGGTAAAAGCTAAATCAATTTCATTCATTGTTATTTTTGCCAAATTCAATTTTCATACATCTATCAGGAGTTATATTTTTCCATATTTCAGAATTATTAACATTAGAACTTTGAACGTGTTTCTACTTTTTAGCAAGTTATCATTTTCAGATGCTTATGTCTAGAGACACAAACTTGATAAAATATCTATTGAAAATAAATGAAAGCCAGAGTTTTTAAGCAATCTTTTATAACTAAAAATAAATAAAAATGCGATAGCTTCGCTAGCCATAGATATCGCATTCTCAATTAATTCAGATTGAAAACATTAAACTTGCGATCTATCAGTCAAAATCTCATAACCTGTATCTGTCACCAACACTGTATGCTCAAACTGAGCAGATATAGCATTATCAACAGTTACAGCCGTCCACCTATCGGATAAAATCCGCGTGAATCTAGAACCAGCATTTAAAATTGGCTCAATTGCTAAAGTCATCCCTGAACGCAATTTCACATTAGGGATATCACGAGTTCTGTAATTAAATACCGCAGGTTCCTCGTGCAAATTCCGACCAACACCATGTCCAGTAAATTCTTCTACCACACAAAAATTATTAGCTTTTACATGGTCTTCAATAGCACCAGCAATTTCCGCTAGATGGACACCAGCTTTTACCTGTTCGATTCCTTTGAAGAGAGATTCTTCAGCGACGCGAATCAGTCTAGCAGCTTCTGGAGTCACATCACCCACAGCGATTGTAATACAGGAATCACCATGAAATCCTTGATAATATGCACCAGTATCTACTTTTAATACATCTCCTGCCCGAATAACTTTTTTGGGACTAGGAATACCATGTACAACTTCATTGTTAATGCTAGAGCAGATTGAACCGGGAAAACCGTGATATCCTTTAAAGCTAGGTGTTGCACCCATTTCTCGGATGCGTTTTTCCGCATGAGCATCCAAATCAGCCGTTGTCATTCCTGGCTGGACTAGCTCAGAAATTTCTTTGAGAACGGTTGCCACAATTTTAGCTGATTGCCGCATAATTTCAATTTCACGCGGCGATTTAATTTCAATTCCTCGGCGTTGTCTTTTTTCGGGTTTTGGCTGGGCTGGTTTAGAAAGCAAGTTGCTGAAAATGTTCATGGGAAAATTAATAATTGCTGGTGCTTGACTGCCTAAGTGTCAATTAGTTATCTAGCTTAGTTGAGAAAAAATATCTATATTTAACTTAACTTATTTTGTGCCTCTGGAGAAACACAGGTGACTGGGGACATGGAAGAGGATTGTTTAATAGGGAATTGGTGATATGCGATGATCGCACATCTTCCCACAAAAAAATCTGCACCTGTCAGCGTCATCAGACACAAATCACAGATGCAGAATTTACAAATTAATGTGAATTACACAACAGCAAAATTATTCAAATTGCCACTGTAACCTGTAATCTCAATAATGGAGTCGGTAGCCGCAGAGAAACCAGCAATACCGTAGTACCGTCGTTGTTGTTATCAATGAGTTCTGCGCTTAGTTGCCCAGTGAACAAGTCGTACTCATAAGTGACGACTTTATCAGTAGTGCCGTCAGTATTGTTGTCAAATAAAGCTGAAGTGGTGTTGTAAGTATTTGTGTATGAAGTGGTGGTATCTATCGTACCGTCACCATCAAAGTCCACTATCTCTGAAATCCGGTTGCCATTGGCATCGTATGTGTAGCTGAAGATCCGATTTGCCGTACCGTCAGCATCAAAGTCAAGGATAGAAATCCTAAATAAGTATGGCTCTTCAGTACCACAAATAGCAGTATTTGATACTAGCTTTCACAGCACTTTACCGGATGCAGCCGCTATTTATCCTGGTCCATATCAATGGGTAGAACAAGGTATCCGTCGCTACGGATTTCATGGTATTAGTCACCAATATTGTGCTAACCGTGCAGCGCAAATTCTCGGTCGAGATTTAGCATCATTGCGGTTAATAACCTGTCATTTAGGTAATGGTTGTTCCTTAGCTGCTATTAAAAATGGTCAGAGTATTGATACAACTATGGGTTTTACACCCTTGGATGGTTTAATGATGGGTAGTCGTTCTGGTGCGATTGATCCGGGGATTCTCATTCACTTAATGCAGAAGTATAATTACTCAGCAGATAAGTTAGATTATATTCTCAATAAAGCTTCTGAATTACGGGGAATATCGGGTATCTCCAGTGATTTTCGAGAAATCTTAGCTGCAATTGAACTAGGTAATGAGCGTGCTAAATTAGCTTATGATATATACGTACATCGTTTGCAGACCGGTATCGGTTCTATGCTGGCCAGTTTAGGGGGATTAGATGCCTTAATATTCACTGCTGGAGTGGGTGAAAAATCTGCGTTAATTAGACAAGGAGCTTGTGATGCTTGGTCATTTTTGGGACTAAAAATAGATCCTGAAAAAAATCAGCAAAAACCATTTGATGTAGATATTGCTACACCTGACTCAACTGTGCGAATATTAGTTATACATACTCAAGAAGATTGGGCGATCGCGAAGCTCGCCGCAGGTATCGCTCAACAATGTTGACAACTATAACATCAACAGGGAATAGGGAATAGTTTAAAGAAAATAGGAGTTTATGTCAGGCAAAGGAGGTAACATTTGAAATGTTACCCCTACACATCAATGTCAATTACGCGATCGCTAAATTATTCAAACTACCACTAAAACCAGTAATCTCAATAATCGAATCTGTAGCCGCAGAGAAACCTGCAATACTGAAACCCCTGTAGAGACGTTACATGGAACGTCTCTACCATCTTTTTTGGAGATGTCTAATTTAATTAATGATTGATGATAGAAATATATCCTTGCTTCTCTAAATAAATAACTACTTGAGAAACACATTGTTCAACAGTAAACTTATCAGTAATACAAATAATATCTGGATTTAAAGGTTCTTCATAAGGATCAGAAATACCTGTGAAATTCTGGATTTGTCCAGCCCTCGCTTTAGCGTAAAGTCCTTTTATATCACGGGATTCGCAAACTGATAAGGGAGCTTGAACATAAACTTCAACAAAGTTAGTTGTTGTTTGTTTGAGATGATCTCGAATTGAGCGATAGGGACTAATTGCTGCAATGATCGCTATTATGCCATTGCGACTGAGTAAATCGGCAACAAAACCAATGCGGCGGACATTTATATTCCGGTCTTCTTTACTAAATCCCAACCCTTGAGATAAATTAGTGCGAACAACATCACCGTCAAGTAATTCTACTCTGCAACCGCGTGTTTGTAGTTCTTGGGCAACAGACAAAGCGATCGTTGTTTTACCAGCACCACTTAAACCTGTCAGCCAGATAATTATACCTTGATGATTCATAACTCGTGATTTTTCGCTTAATTTGTCAGGTCTTCTCACTATACTCAACACAGCGAATTCCATTCGCTGCTACACAAACAAAGTCCACCTGCGCGGACTAACGAAAAATCAAGGATTTTAAACCCACGTAGGTGGGTTTTGCCTGTGTAGACGCGGTTTCTAACCGCCCGGTTAATCCAAAAATAAAAACTGCACCTGTTAGCGTCATCAGACACAAATCACAGATGCAGAAATATGGTTCAAGGTAGGACAAAATCCATCACCCCACCCAGAACCCTAAAGGGCTGAAATACTAAAGATTAACGAAATCAGCAGCAGTTAGCGTCGTGGTATTAATACCAGTCAGCGTTGCCAAAATTTCACTAGTGGAAGTTACCAGGATATTGCTACCTGAGAAACTCAGTTGCCCGAAGCTTAAACCACCATACAGTCCGATTAAATCATTACCATCAGTGAAGTCAGTAATGGTATCAGTACCTTCCCCAGCAGCAAAGGCAAATCTATCGTTACCGTTGTTACCTGTGAGGGTATCGCTGCCAATACCACCATAAACCAGGTCATTGCCATTACCGCCGTAAAGGTTATCAACACCAGCGCCGCCGTAGAGAGTATCGTTGCCATTACCACCGTAGAGGGTATCGTTACCCGCGCCGCCATCCATGAAGCCGTCTCCATACAAGGTGTCGTTACCATTACCACCGTAAAGGTCATCGTCACCAGCGCCGCCGGTGATGGTATCGTTGCCATTACCACCGTCGATGATGTCGTTACCGCTAGTACCAGCCAGGTTATCTGCTTGGTTAGTGCCAGAAATGTTCAGACCAACAGCCACAGTCACCGTAGCAGCATCAGTCAGGCTACCATCGCTGAGGGTGTAATTAAAGCTGGCATTGCCAAAGAACAGAAGATTTGGGGTAAAGGAAACGAAATCATCTGCGGTGTTGTTGGCTGTGCCGTTATTGTTGAGGACGGCAGTACCGTGAGTAGCACCGCTGACACCAGTAATGCTCAACGAGGTGCTATCTATATCGGTATCATTTGCTAGTAGGCTACTAACTGCGATGTTGACGGTAGTACCAAAGAATGTGGAAGCACTGTCATTAACAGCAACAGGCGCATCATTAACGGGGGTGACGGAGAAAGTCTGGGTTTGTCCAGTTAAGGTTGCTGTACCATCAGTCACATCGTAAGTCAGATTAACTGCACCATTAAAGTTGGCAGTTGGGGTGAAGGTATAAGTCCCATTATTGTTATTTACCAATGCACCGTTAGTCGCAGTTAAGTTGGTAACTGAGAGGATATCACCCGCATCGACATCACTGAAACCTGTTAATAAGCTAGCCGCAGTAATATTGATGGCAGTATCTTCTGCTGTGTTGCTTAAGGTTGCAGTGGGTGAACCTGTTGGCGCATCGTTAACGGGGGTGACGGAGAAAGTCTGAGTTTGTCCAGTTAAGGTTGCTGTGCCATCAGTCACATCGTAAGTCAGATTAACTGCACCATTAAAGTTGGCAGTTGGGGTGAAGGTATAAGTCCCATTGTTGTTATTTACCAATGCACCGTTAGTCGCAGTTAAGTTGGTAACTGAGAGGATATCACCCGCATCGACATCACTGAAACCTGTTAATAAGCTAGCCGCAGTAATATTGATGGCAGTATCTTCTGCTGTGTTGCTTAAGGTTGCAGTGGGTGAACCTGTTGGCGCATCATTAACACCGTTGATAGTCAGGCTAACTGTGGCTGTGCTAGTGCCACCATTACCATTATCGCTGACTGTGTAAGTGAAACTATCACTGGCAGTAGCACCCACACCCAAAGACTCAAATTGACTGTTGGGGTCATAGTCGAAAGTGCCATTGGCGTTGAGAGTAAGTAGCGCACCAGAAGCTAGAGTAATTGGTGTACTTACTGTGACGCTGTTGCCATTAACTTTAATCACACTCAGACTGTCGCCATTAGCATCGGTGTCATTTACCAAGACGTTGATATTGACGAGGGTATTTTCATCAGTGCTGGCAGTATCGTTGGCGGCAACTGGGGGGATGAAAGGTGATTCATAAGACCCAATATCCACAGTATCGCCAATGGTGCGAGTTATACCCCGTTGGTCTGTGGTGACATCCGCAGGGATGAGGGTATTGTCTCCCGCGTTGATAGCAGCCGAACCGGAAACTATCGCGTGAGTGAAAGTGGCACCGCCGTTGTCGGCGAGAGCGGCGATGACTTGGTTAATATTGGTAATGCCAGCGGAGGCAAAGGTGATATCGCTACCAGTACCGATGCTGCCAGATGCGCCAGTCAAGCTACCGATGAGGTTGTTGCCATTGCCTGTGACTGCACCCGAAATATCCGGGGCTTCGTTACCAGAATCGAAGTTGCCGGCGATGATCGTGTTTTGAACAATAACAGTACCAGCATCCTTGAATACACCACCGCCGTTGCCACTGCCATTATTGTCGGAGTCTGCCGTGTTATTGGTAATAGTGCTGTTGGTTAAGGTGAGGGTGCCGCCTCCATTGTAGATCCCGCCGCCGCTATCTGCTGATGTATTGCCAGAGATGGTGCTGCTGGTAATTGTAGCTAATCCTACGTTAAAGATACCACCACTCGCGAACCCATTATTGCCAGAGATAGTGCTGTTGCTAATCGTAGCTAATCCTGCGTTAAAGATACCACTCACGAACCCATTATTATTGCCAGAGACAGTGCTTCCCGTTAGGCTGAGGATGCCACCATCATTCACGATGCCGCTGATGAACCCAGTATTGTTAGAGATGGTGCTGTTGGATAGCGTCAGGTTTTCTCTGTTATAGATACCACCAACTTCAGCGAAATTATTATTCGTTCCATCCGTAATTGTCAGTTCGTTAATTGCTACGGCAATTTGATTGCTACTATTACCATCATCTATACGCAAAACAGTGGAGGCATTATTGCCACTGATGCTCAGGTTACTTGCCCCTAATCCATTAATAGTCAAGGCATCAGTAATAACTAATTCCCCAGAAGTCAGGATAATGGTGTCAGGTGTAGCATCAGCGAACACACTACCCGCAAAGGTAATTGTATCTGCACCTGCAAAGGCATTGGCGTTGAGAATCGCTTGCCGCAAGGAACCTTCGCCGGAATCGTTGGTGTTGGTGACGACGGTATCGTTGGCAGCAATGGTAACTGTGGCGGTATTGTTGGTACCATCTACCGTGTAACCTGTGCCAGTATCTAAGTTGAGGGTGAGGGTTTCGTCTGCTTCGGCTGCAATGTCGTCAATGGCAGATAAGTCAACGTCAACAAAACTTTGTCCAGCAGCAATGGTGACAGTTAAGGTATTACCAGAAACTGTAACGCTACCACCACTGAGGCTATAGTCAGCAGTTGCAGCTGTGCTGCCGCCATCAAGGGTGAGGTTAATGGTTAAATCCCCTGTGCTATCGGTACGAGTGACGCGATAGACACCGTTACTGCCGCCTTCATTGGCTGTGGCAGTTTGTGCGGTGATGCTGACAGTGGGGGTAGAAATGGGTTGATTCTCGAAGAACTGGATTTCGCCGTCAGAATTACCCACAAAAGCATCCAAGTCCCCATCGCCATCGATATCGGCAAAGGTGGGTGCAGAAGAACTCCCTACATTTGTTAGTCCGAAGGGGTTGGTGGCTTCCAGGGTGAAGGCGGGAGCCGTGGCAGTTCCACCGTTGCGGTAGAATAGGGTATCGCCGTCAAGATTACCGACAAAAGCATCCAAGTCCCCATCCCCATCGATATCGGCTAAGGTGGGTTTAGCATAACCCACCACATCTGTCAATCCGAAGGGGTTGGTGGCTTCCAAGGTGAAAGCGGGAGTCATGGCAGTTCCACTGTTGCGGTAGAACAAGGTGTTGCCATCATCATTACCGACAAAAGCATCCAAGTCCCCATCGTTATCGATATCGGCAAAGGTGGGTACAGCAGAAAACCCTACATCTGTCAGTCCGAAGGGATTGGTGGCTTCTAGGGTGAAGGTGGGTGCTGAGGCAGTTCCACTGTTGCGATAGAACAGGGTATTGCCATCACCATTACCGACAAAGGCATCTAAGTCTCCATCCCCATCGATATCGGCTAAGGTGGGTGCAACATAAGACCCCGAATCTGTCAATCCAAAGGGGTTGGTGGCTTCCAGGGTGAAGGTGGGTGCAGACGCAGTTCCGGTGTTGCGGTAGAACAGGGTATTGCCATCATTTTCACCCACAAAAGCATCCAAGTCCCCATCGCTATCAATATCGGCTAAGGTGGGTGTAGCATAACGTCCCACATCTGTCAATCCGAAAGGGTTGGTAATTGGGGCGATAAAATTCGGGTCAGTACCTACAATCTCGTCAGCACCGTTAATTGTAATGGTGACAGTAGCATCGCTAGTCCCGCCTTGACCATCACTGACGGTATAAGTGAAGCTATCACTAGCGGTTTGACCCGCAGCCAAAGATTCAAATTGAGCATTGGGGTTGTAACTGTATGTGCCGTTAGCGTTGAGCGTTAATAAAGCACCGGATGCCAAGGTAATCTGGTTGCCGACATCAGCAGCAACGCCATTTACAGCCGCTACTGTCAAGATATCGCTGACATCGGGGTCAGTGTCGTTGGTTAAGACGTTACCAGTGACAGAGGTATCTTCGCCGATGGTAGCAGTGTCGTTATTGGCGGTGGGAGGATTGTTGACTGGGGTATTAGCGGATGTATTCTCAAAGAACACGGTATTGCCGTCATAATTCCCCACAAAAGCATCCAAGTCTCCATCGTTATCGATATCGGCAAAGGTGGGTGCAGCATACATTCCCACATCAGTCAATCCGAAGGGATTGGTGGCTTCTAGGGTGAAGGTGGGAGCAGAGGCAGTTCCACTGTTGCGGTAGAACAGGGTATTGCCGCTAGAATTACCCACAAAAGCATCCAAGTCGCCATCGCCATCGATATCGGCTAAGGTGGGTGCAGCATAATTCCCCACATCCGTTAATCCGAAGGGATTGGTGGCTTCCAAGGTGAAGGTTGGAGCAGCCGTAGTTCCACTGTTGCGGTAGAACAGGGTATTGCCTTGAACATTACCAACAAAAGCATCCAAGTCCCCATCGCCATCAATATCGGCAAAGGTGGGGTCAGCAAAGTCCCCTACATCCGTTAATCCGAAGGGGTTGGTGGCTTCCAATGTGAAGGTGGGAGCCGTGGCAGTTCCACTGTTGCGGTAGAACAGGGTATTGCCCTGAAAGTTACCCACAAAAGCATCCAAGTCCCCATCGCCATCGATATCGGCTAAGGTGGGTGCAGCAGAATTTCCCACATCCGTCAGTCCGAAGGGGTTGGTGGCTTCCAATGTGAAGGTGGGAGCCGTGGCAGTTCCACTGTTGCGGTAGAACAGGGTATTGCCGTAATTATTACTCACAAAAGCATCTAAGTCGCCATCGCCATCGATATCGGCAAAGGTTGGTGCAGCAACATAACCCACATTTGTCAGTCCGAAGGGGTTGGTAATTGGGGCGATAAAATTCGGGTCAGTGCCTACAATCTCGTCAGCGCCGTTAATTGTAATGGTGACAGTAGCATCGCTAGTCCCGCCTTGACCATCACTGACAGTATAAGTGAAGCTATCACTAGCGGTTTGACCCGCAGCCAAAGATTCAAATTGAGCGTTGGGGTTGTAACTGTATGTGCCGTCAGTGTTGAGGGTTAATAAAGCACCGGATGCCAAGGTAATCTGGTTGCCGACATCAGCAGCAACGCCGTTTACAGCCGCTACTGTCAAGATATCGCCCGCATCGGGGTCAGTGTCGTTGGTTAAGACGTTACCAGCAAGAGAGGTATCTTCGCCGATGGTAGCAGTGTCGTTATTGGCGGTGGGAGGATTGTTGACTGGGGTAGTAGCGGATGTATTCTCGAAGAACAGGGTATTGCCGTCATAATTCCCCACAAAAGCATCCAAGTCCCCATCCCCATCGAGATCGGCAAAGGTGGGTGCAGCATTATACCCCACATCCGCCAGTCCGAAGGGGTTGGTGGCTTCCAGCGTGAAGGCGGGAGCCGTGGCAGTTCCACTGTTGCGGTAGAACAGGGTATTGCCCTGCTGATTACCCACAAAAGCATCCAAGTCCCCATCGCCATCGATATCGGCAAGGGTGGGTTTCGCATAAAACCCCACATTCGTCAGTCCGAAGGGATTGGTGGCTTCCAAGGTGAAGATGGGAGCCGCGACAGTTCCACTGTTGCGGTAGAACAGGGTATTGCCATTAATATTACCCACAAAAGCATCCAAGTCCCCATCCCCATCAATATCGGCTAAGGTGGGTGCAGCAGAAAGTCCCACATCTGTTAGTCCAAAGGGATTGGTGGCTTCCAGGGTGAAGGTGGGAGCCGTGGCAGTTCCACTGTTGCGGTAGAACAGGGTATCGCCGCCAAAATTACCCACAAAAGCATCTAAGTCCCCATCCTCATCAATATCGGCAAAGGTGGGTGCAGCATAATTTCCCACATTTGTCAGTCCGAAGGGATTGGTGGCTTCCAAGGTGAAGATGGGAGCCGCGACAGTTCCACTGTTGCGGTAGAACAGGGTATTGCCATTAATATTACCCACAAAAGCATCTAAGTCCCCATCGCCATCAATATCGGCAAAGGTCGGTGACGCAACACCCCCCACATCCGTTATTCCGAAGGGGTTGGTGATTGGGGCGTTAAAATTCGGTTCAGTCATGTTAGTTTTCTCTTGATTCAAGTGTAGGGTTAATCAACTTACTCGTTTGTCGCACTTCCCCTACCCCAGTTAAATAGGGTGTCAGGTGTCGTTCGACAAACTGCAACAAACGCGGATAACGGTAAGAAACCGAACCCGTGAGGTAGGGAACACCACTGTTAACTTGACGATGAATCGCTTCAGCTAACAGCGAAACCCCTCGCCCCCGCTTCTCAAATGCTTCCGCAATTGAAATAGTGGTGTAGCGAATTGTGTCAGGTGCTACCCGATGGGTTAACACCCAACCAATTACCTCCCCCCGATAGCGCAATCCCAAGCTATTTAGGGGTTCTAAGCGGTGTGCCTCGACATTAGGCGGCAGGGATAAACCGGCATCTAACCAAGGAAACACCTCAAAGGCTGGAGGTAGGGGATACTTGTTTAACCAAGGTGCTTGGGCAATTTTTTCTGTGGCGGTTTTGCCTAGCACCAAGTTAATTTGGGGTGGTTGCCAATGTAGCTTTTGCAGTAGCGGTTCTAAAGCGACATTGGTGAGTGTACTGGTTGAATAGCTGAGGATGATTTCAACACATCCCTGTTGGGCTAATTCTCGTTCTAAATAGGCGAGTAACTTTGTGCCAATTCCTTGATTACGGTATTCGGGTAAGACGAATAGGGAGATGATTTCGGCTTGTTGTGGGTTTAAGCGTTCGCTGATGGCAAAGCCGACTATTGCACCGTCTAGGGAAGCAGAAAGCCCAGTTAATTCGCCTTGGGGCGGTTGAGTTTGCCAGCGTTTTTGCAGGCTGGGATAGGTGAGGTGATTGTAGGTGAGGGCATTGCTAGTATTCAGGTGATACACCCGTTGGTAACGGACGGTTTGACCTAACCCCCCCTGCCCCCCTTCCCTAGTAGGGAAGGGGGGAGTAATACTCCCCTCTGCTTGTAGGGTTTGAGATGAGATATCCCTATTACTCCCCTCTCCTTGCAGGAGAGGGGCTGGGGGTGAGGTCGGTAAACCAGCAACAGGTGGAGTTGCGCCCTTACTGGGACGCTTGGCGGTGGGTTTGGTGGTGACAATGCCGCCACTGTTGGGAAATGTAACTAGACGCTGTATTTCTTCTTCTTGTAAGCCAATGAGTTGGGGTTGTCGGACTCCGGGCAGAACTACGACATCAAATAGTTCTTCAATGACGCTCTGAAAATATAGCCAGTGCAGGGGTTCACCTGTTTGTAAGTCAATTACGATTAACCCAGATTGGGGACGATTTCCCTCGGACATGAGGCGTTTTTCTAGGGTTAAGCCGGTGAAACTCTGGGAACGTAATTGAGATAGTCCCACAAAGGCGAAGTTTTGCCAAAAGGCTAATCCACGCACAAATCCAGGGCAGAAGGTGATGGGATGGAATTTATGATCTTGGATGTAGCCAAATTCCCCTGTGCCAGAATTGAGTAACCATAATTTCCCCTGATACCAACGGGGAGAATGGGGCATGGATAAGCCTGTGGCGATGATTTCATTTTGGGCAACGTCGATGACAACTCCGCCATTGAGGCGATGATTCCGCCACCCGGCGGCTGTATCTGTGGTACTACAGGCGGTGACATAAGCGGGTTTGCCTTCTACCATTGCTAACCCATTCAGATGACAACGATCTTCGGCGACGAGTTTGGAAATAAAGGGCGGTTGCCATAAGGGGACAAAGTTGTAGTCTGGGCTGAGGGTGGCTAAACAACTAAAGTCGGTATTGACAAAAATTACTTTTCCGGAGTTGTCTAATACTATTTCATGGGCGTTGACATCACCTGTGGTGTAAGCAGTGCGGGGGACATAGAGACGATCTGTTTCCTGTGATTTTTCCCCACTATCCAGAAGATTATGGAAATCCCAGATTTGGTAACGGGTGGTCATGTAGAGACGATTTGCGGCTACACATAATCCCATTGGTTTGTCGAATAGTCTTTCGTGTAGTTTCAGTCTGCCGTTAGCTTGGCCACTGACGAAAAAAAGGCGGTTAGTTTGGTAGGTGGTAAAGGCTAGACTGAGGTTTTGCTGTTCCAACCAAGAGGCGAAATCCTGGGAAGCGGTAATTTGTAAGGAAGGGGTGGAATCTGCTGATGTTATTGACATTAATTGGTATATGTTTTGTTTTTATTGAATAAGTATTAATGCTCATACAAAAAATTCCCAGATTGGCGCGGTAATGCCTTTGAGGGGAAGTTAGCTACAACTGAAACTTGGTTAATTGCTTGATTTAATGATGTGTGTCAGTCATTGTACTTCGATAGTTATGGCGATCGCATCGGACATTGATCTAGTTTTTGACTAGGATCATGATCCTATATAAGTAGAAATTATGAATGGGAATCAACGAATAAATTCGCCCGCGCCTTACCCCCCATGTCTAAAGCAAGTGGCCTCCACAGCGCGAGGATTTGTTGATATTAGGTGATTTCTGGTATTATCAAGAACGGATATCCCACAGTTAACGTCTTTCTCTGTAGCCATAGTGAGGCAATATGACAACACAGGTTGTACTAGGAAATATTAATCCTGCTGTATTAGAAAAATTACAGGGTTTAGCTCAAAGACATAATCGCAGTTTAGAAGATGAAGTCAAGGCAATTCTAGAAAATTTTGTAGAAGCTGAATTAGTAAATCAAGACTTAGCGAAAGCACAAGCGTGGGCGAAAATAGATACTGCACGTCAGCGTTATTTAGGTAAAACTTTTAGTGACAGTGTTGAACTTTTGCGTGAGGATCGAAACCGTTGAGTAAATTTGTAGTCGATGCGAATGTAGGGATTAAATGGGTACTACCGGAAATCCATTCAGAAGCAGCATTGCGTTTAAATAAACCAAATTATCAATTATTAGTTCCTGATTTCTTTTTCCCAGAGATTGGGAATATTTTCTGGAAGCGTGTACGTCGGGGAGAAATGAGTTTAGATGATGCTCAAAATGATTTAGAATCACTTTTAGAATTACCTTTACAAATCTGCTTATCTTCTCCTTTAATGCCAATGGCTTTGGAAATTGCCGTAAGAGTTCAGCAGGCTGTTTATGATTGTGTATATCTAGCTTTAGCGGTGAATAATGATTGTCAAATGGTAACGGCTGATGAAAGATTTTATAATGCAGTATCTAACGATAAACTATTTAGTCATTTGTGTTGGATAGAAGATTTACCATAAATACAGCAGTTTCCAGTATTCTGAGGTACAAATATGTGCTGCACACACACAAATCTGCACCTGTGTGAGTCCAAAGACACAAATCACAGATGCAGAATTGACACATCAATGTGAATTACACAACAGCAAAATTACTCAAATTGCCACTGTAACCAGTAATCTCAATAATTGAATCTGTAGCCGCAGAGAAACCAGCAATACCGTCATTGAGTGCCACAAATGTCTGTTGACTTGCACCACTACCCAAAGTGAAAGTAGCTGCACCATTAACTGCAAAAACACTGGTAGTTAACACCGCTTGAATATCTGCTTCAGTCAGGGTGCTAACTGTACCTCCCTGAAACACATTTTGCTTAGAAACAGCATTTAGCCCATCAAGCCTATCTACACTCATCTGGAAGTCGGTGATCTTATCGTAACCACTTAATAAAGAATCACTCAAAGCTACATAGCCGAAGGTATCTGAACTATTCCCGCCTGTGAGGACATCTGCACCTACACCACCAACCAGGAGATCGCCACCAGTACCACCATCGAGAGTGTCATTACCAGTTAAGCCATAGAGTTCATCATTACCAACACCACCAAACAGGTTATCGCCACCAGCAGTACCAGTTAATAAATCTTTGCCACTACCACCAATAATTACTTGAGTTGAGACAACTGCATTGTTAACCACTTTGATAACGTTACCACCAGCGTCGTAAGTGTAATTACTGCTTAAATCAGCTGTACCATCGTTGTTATTATCAACGCTTTCAGTGATTAATCGGCCGTTAGCATCGTAAGTGTAAGAGAAGTTTTGTTCAATTGAACCGTTATTACCTTGGTCGTAGGTTTTGCCTGTTAACTTACCATTAGCATCGTAGCTGTAGCTATAAACATCGTCTGTTGTGCCATCACCATTGGTGTCCAGGTTCTGGGTAATTAGATTGCCGTTAGCATCGTAGCTGTAGTTGATGATGGAGTCGAATGTACCATCGTTGTTGCTATCGGTGCTTTCCGAAGCTATTTGTCCGTTAGCATCATAGATGTAGCTAATTTTGCTGTCTATAGTACCGTCGTTGTTGTTATCAATGAGTTCTGCGCTTAGTTGCCCAGTTACCACGTCGTACTCATAAGTGACAACTTTATCAGTAGTACCGTCAGTATTGTTGTCAAATAAAGCTGAAGTGATGTTGTAAGTATTTGTGTATGAAGTGGTGAAATCTATCGTACCGTCACCATCAAAGTCCGCTATCTCTGAAATCTGGTTGCCATTGGCATCGTATGTGTAGCTGAAGATCCGATTTGCCGTACCGTCAGCATCAAAGTCAAGGCTCGCGGAAGTTTGGTTGCCATTGGCATCGTAGGTGTACGTGTATATGGAATCTACCGTACCGTCAGCACCAATGTCAATGCTCTCGGAAGTTAGGTTGCCATTGGCATCATAATCATAGGTCAAAGTATTTCCCTGATCTAGTATACCGTCACCGTCAGTATCGAAATCATTGATTTGTGAAGTCAGATTGCCATTAGCATCGTAGGTGTAGGTGAATAGATCGTTTACTGTACCATCATTATTATTATCAATGCCTTGTGAAGTCAGATTGCCATTAGCATCGTAGGTGTAGGTGCGTAGATTGTCTACTGTACCATCATTATTATTATCAATGCTTTGTGAAGTCAGATTGCCATTAGCATCGTAGGTGTAGGTGAATAGAGTTTCTACTGTACCATCATTATTCTCATCAATGCTTTTTGAAGTCAGATTGCCATTAGCATCATAAATGTTGTTGATAGTTCTTGACTCAAGAATTAGATTTCCTATTATGGAACCTTTTAGAAAAACTGATTGACCTGTGGAATTACCATGCTGATCGAAGGTTTCATTAAAAACAAAATAATCTATGATTCCATCTCCATCTATATCTTCTTCCGCGAAAGCTTGATTAATCTCAGAAATTTGACCATTTGCGTAGTAGTTAAAACCTAGTACATAATCAGTGCCAACCCCAGAAAAAGACCGATCAACTTCGACCGATGTCAGCCCGCTATTGTACTGGATGGTTTGATCCGCAATGCCATCGCCGTTGGTGTCAATGCTTGCACCGCTTAATAAGCCATTGATGTAGCTGTAGGTGGTAGAACCAATGACTTGTGTAGTGGTGGTAATGTAGCTGGTGGTGGTGTTGTTAGGCATAAAGATAAATCTCCTAGAACAGTTACTTTCGATTGAGGAATTAACGCGACTTGACTAGGTGCAGCAAATCAAATTGCCCAAAAAAAGGTACTTAGTTACCTATACCCATGCATTTTTATTGCTGAAGTCGAAATTAGAAACTAAGTTTGTTGAAAAGCTGCTGGGTTTGTGTTGTCTAAGTAATTCTACAAGGGTAGTTCTGTTCACCGCATCGGACATTGATCTAGTTTTTGACTAGGATCATGATCCTATATAACTATTAATTATCAATGAGAATAAACGCATAAATTCGTCTACGCCTTACCCCCATGTCTAAAACCAGCGGCCTCCACTGCGCTAGGATTTTGGTGATATTAGGCAATTTTCGGTATTATTAAAGGATAGAAATCCTAAATAAGTATTGAAAAAAGGACTAAAAACGTGCAAGCTATTCTTTTAAGCAGTGAAGAAGTTGGCAAACGTGCCAAGGAACTATACGAAAATGGTATTCGTGAACAAGTGGAAACAGAAGAAAATATCGGTAAGATGGTAATTATTGATATAGAAACTGGTGAATATGCAGTTGATAAAACAGGTAGAGAATCAGCCCATTATCTCAGAAATAAAAACAGATTTGCTCGACTTTTTGGTATTCGCATCGGCTACAAAGTTGCTGTTTCTTTCTGTGGTGATATGGAGCGTGATATTAGATGATTTCTGGTATTATCAAAAACGGATATCCCACAGTTAACGTTATATTTCGTCTGCCAAATCAACCAGATTTTACTATTGAATTTGTAATTGATACAGGTTTTACAGGTGATCTTTGTTTACCATCAGCCGCAGTCACTTTAATGGGTTTACCTTTTCTATATGAACTACCTGCAAATTTAGCTAATAATAGTTGGGTAGATATACCAATACATGCGCCCAAAAGTTGAAAATCAGTCCTTCTACTATTAGACATCATGTGACACAGGTATTGAATAGATTAGGAGTAACGAACCGCACTGAAGCTGCAACCACAGCAGTGCGAGTTGGAAGCTTTCAATAATAGATAAGTTCCCATCTTCCATCTGAATGATTAATTAGGGTTTGCTGTTCGCGTAGCGTGCCGTAGGCATAAAAGTCTTTTCGTGAGGGCTAGGAGTCAGGAGTCAGGAGTCAGAAGTCAGGAGGAAGAATCAGAAGCAGCTAAGAATAGTCTCGAAGAAAGGAAAAGTGATAGCGTAAGCGCTGACTTGTCAGTTCGGTTTTTGATGGGTTGAATGTCTATTCCTTGCACCATTCTCGCCTTTCATATTCCTAAATCCCTTGATTTATCTAGGTTTTCGTTTTATTCAGCAAGCCCTAATTAACCACAATTTCGCCAACCATACCCGCTTCTGTGTGTCCGGCTATGGTACAACGTAAACCATATTTACCCGGTTTGAGTGGTACAAATACCCATTCAGCTTCCGCACCAGGTTTTAATTCTAATTCGTGAATAACGCCTTTAATCTCGACATTTCCTGCTTCAACTTTTTGTGTCCAAATGGCATCAGCAAAATCTTTACTCGTAAAATAATGTTTTACAGGACTAGGATTATTTAAGTGGAGATTATAACGTTTACCTACCTGGAATTCTAAATTATTTGGTTCAAATATAAGTTCACCAGCGGCATTACCCAAACTGACTTTAATTTCTGTAGCTGGTTGTTTGAGGATATCACCAGATAAATTTGCTGCTCTTGCTGGAGTTGCACCCATGAGGCTGATACAAACTAGGAATGTCAATAAACAAAAGACTGAATATAGATGTTTGGAAATTTTTGTCAGCAAACTACTCATTTCTTGCCTTATCTATCAGTAACACCTATTACCATTATCCATTATCTAAGCATATTTCTGATGATCAGTCCTCAATCCCTAGTTCCCAATCACCTCATCTCTGCTCTGCCATAATTGCTGAACCTGCTGTTACTACCACTATTTTATCAGGGTGGATTAACTCACGGGCTGCTTGATTAACTTCAGCCTGGGTAACTTTCTGGATTTTTTGGACAAAAGACTGCAATTCTATTGTGTCTAGTCCATATACCTCGTTCATAACAATCGTATCTGTTAATTCTTCTGGTTTAGCGAGGGAAATATGATAGTTACTAATCAGGGTGCGTTGAGCGTTTTCTACTTCTAGTTGAGTCACACCTTGCTGATGTAGTTGCTTGAGAAGTTTACGAGTACTAGCGATCGCTTTATTAGTATCTTCTGGATTGGTTTGCATTTCAATCAAAAACGTCCCCGCATTCTTTCCAGTTTGGAAGTTGCTGTAAATTCCGTAAGTCAAACCCAAGCGATCGCGCACTTCTGCTCCCAGTCTACTAGATAAGGTGTCACCTCCCAAAATTTGATTCAACACTAAAGCTTGATAAAACCTAGCATCTTCCCGTTTAATACTTGTATAACCCATATATGTCACCGCTTGGGCTTTACCAGGAAGAAACGGATTAACACGCATTCCTTGATCCCGAATTACCACTTGCGGATATTGTAATGTTGGTGGATTTCCGCTCACGTGCCAATCACCAAACTGAGTTTCGATGAGCGAACGCACTTTCTCGAAATCAAAATCTCCCACCAGTGCTAATATTGTCGTATCTGGGCGATAATGTCGAGACTTGAAAGCAATCACATCATCACGTGTAATTTTCTGTAGACTTTCTTTAGTGGCAAAACTATGTAAAGGATGATTAGGCGGATAAATAGATTGTATGAAAGTTCTGTTAGCCACTTCATCAGGATCATCCAATTCCACATCAACCCGACTTAAAGCTTGTTGACGAGTTAGTTCTAAATCCCCAGCATTAAATGTACTATTTTTCAGAACATCAGCCAAAGTCCCCAGCAAAATCGGGAAATCCTCAGCTAAACTCTTACCCTGAATTCGCACACCTTGACGCTGCGCTGTAAAATCCAGACTTGCACCCCTTGCTGCTAAAACTTTGGCAATATCTAAAGTATCTTTCGTTTTCGTGCCATTCATCAAGTTATCTGCTACCAAAGCCGCTAATCCAGCTTTGTCATGTGGATCAAATTCTTTCCCAGCTTTGATATAGCCACTCAAAGTCACCGTCGGACTACTTTGATCTGGTAATAATAATACCTGCAAACCATTGACAAAAGTCAACTTCTGTGGAAGTTTTTGGTTCGATATAATCTGAGTCGCAGTATTTTCAGAAGGTAAATACTTCCTCACCTCAGAAGCAGTCAGAGAAACTCCAGAAGTCAAATTTTCCTGAGTAGCTAGGGAATCATTTTGATGATTAACTGCTTTTGAAGACTTTTGATCTGGCTCAAAAAATCCCACAGTTCCCATTTCTGACTTCAGATATTTGTCAATCACAGCTACAATATCTGCCGCTTTTACCTTGCGGACATTTTCCAAATAGCGTTCTGTATAACGATAATCACCAGATGTTAGCTCATCATTAGCCAATTGCATCGCTTGACTAGTGATATCACGACTATTTAAAATTACGGAAGCTATTAATTGAGTTTTAGCGCCTTCAACTTGTTCCTGTGTCACCCCGGTTTTTGCGAAATTAGCAATTGCGCTTTTGATCACTCCATCAATTTTTGACAAATCCTGATTTGCAGGAACAGTCACCAAAACATGATACCAACCAGATTGCCGCAAAGTCACTACACGAGCCGAAACATCAGTAGCTAAACCTGATTCTACCAAGACTTTATACAAATAAGAACTTTTTCCCCCAGTCAAAATATAGTCCATCACACCCAGCAGAGGTATATCCGGGTGAGTTAAATCTGGAACTGGATAAATCAATTGTAACAGTTTGCCTACGCCCGGTTCTCGCAAGACAATGGGAGATGAAGGGGAGCGGTGCGGAAGTGGAGAAGTAGAGAAGTGGGAAGACTTTTGACTTTTGGGAATTTTACCAAAAACCTCTTTTACAGTTTCCAAAGTTGGTTGAGTTTGAAAATCTCCTACAATCGTCAACACCGCGTGATCAGGATTGTAGAATTTTTGGTAATACTCCCGCACCTGCTCAATAGTTAATTTTTCCACATCAGCTTGAGTACCACCAGTAGGTAAACCATAAGCATGATCAGGAAAAACGGACTGCATCACAGCACGTCTAATACGGTATGCTGGACTATTCTCATAACCTTGTAACTCAGAAATAACTACTCGCTTCTCACTCGCTAATTGCTTGTTATCAAGCTGTAAATTTTGCATTCTGTCAGCTTCCAGCACCAGCAGCGCGTTGAGTTTGTTTCGTTCCGCAGTATTGTAATATGCAGTTTGATCGTAGCTAGTAAAAGCGTTGGAGTCACTACCTAAAGCACTAAATAATTGTCCAAATTGAATAGGACGATTTTTCGTACCTTTAAACATCATGTGTTCCAATTGGTGAGCAACACCATTTACTCCAGGTTCTTCATTACCTGAACCAACTTTATACCAAACTTGCACCGTTACAACTGGGGCATTATGTACTTCCTTTGTTAAGACAGTGAGACCATTTTCCAGCACTGTCTTCTGAATATTTTTTGTCAAGGTGAGATTATTTGTCTTTTTACCTACGAAAATTTGCTGAGAATGTTCCCCGTTTGCTCTGACTAATTTTTGGCTAACTGAAGAAGTATGTTTCCACAAAAATGCTGCAATTATCGATATTATGAACAATAATAGGGGAACACGATATCTATGGAAGACCGAAATAACAAACATATAGTTTTTAGATATAAGTAAATAAGACTACACCTTTTTTACCTATACATCTGTGGTTTAAACTTTCTGGAAAATTAGCGACTAAAAATTCAGAAAAAAAATTCAGTTACTCCCTTCCCGCAGTAAGATTACATATCTTCTTCCTTCTTCCTTCTTCCTTTCTTTCTTCGCGTCCTTTGCTTCGCAACGCTACCGCGAACGCGTCTTTGCGGTTCATTACATCCGTATTCTTTTACTGAGAAGGCAGTAACAGTGAAAAACTGTTAACATCCAGTTCAGATAAACACTTGTAATTAAGACTGACACGAAGATAGGGGGACGCAGGGAGTTTTGAACTATAACTAATTAAGCGAACTGAATCTAGCTGATAATTAATTTAACCCAGCTTTGACAAAAACCGGATCAACTCCAAAGGTAAACCATCAGCATCAGCGATAAAAGCGACTTCCAAAATGCGATCGCCTATTTGCTGTTGTGTCGGTTCTAAAAGGATTTTCAAAGGCTGTAAATCACTAACTATAGCTATTCGCGCCTTTAAATTTTCCAACCAATCATGCAAATCCGGCGTAATTTCAGTTAAATCAAAGGAAAGATGATAATAGCCCACATAATGCTCATCTGCAAAAGCATCAGGGGCTGGTTTTGGCTGGGGAATTTGGATTAATTCAATGCGGCTATCCAATCCTTCCATCCAACAAGCTAAAGTATATCCTGTAGTGAAGCGATCGCCAACCGTAAATCCTAACTGCTCATAAAAAGCGATCGCATGGTGAATATTCCCAGTCCGAATAGAAACGTGATGCATAATTCAGTAGTGAGTAGTGAGTACCGAGTAGCGAGTAAAAAGATACTTTAGTAGAATCCATAACTAAGTAATGTTCCTTGTAGACAAGTAGATGAAGACCTGTGAATAAGAGCAACTACTAATTATTATCATTCATTACTCACCACTCACCACTCACCACTTAGTACTCAGTACTCAGTACTCAGTACTCGGCACTCGGTACTCGGTACTCAGTACTCGGTACTCCACATTCCTTACTCAAACAGCCGAAAATAAGGATAACGCACCGGCACACCTAGCTCCTTGTCCAAATCAAAATTAATCACTTCCCAGCAAGGTTCATCAGCAGTATCTGGACTAAACTCAACTGGTAAGCCATATAAACGAGCAGAAGCACCTTCTGGTTGTCCAGCACGCCAAGGACTACTGCGTTCTAGATAGCCAGTCATCAACTCCTCATAACGTCGGGCAATAATCACCTTTGTAGCACGATAGCCTTGGGTATATAGCTTATCTAACGCTTCGTGAATTTCAAACCGAATGCCATCAGGATGAGTATGTTGTCGATACCATTCTCCATCCCATCTGCGCCAATGACGACCCGACTGGAGATGTACCAACTCCCCAGTTTTCGGATCTGCTTCAAAAGCGCCATGACGCGTACAAAGATAGGTGTCAGTCAGTGTCAGCGCGGGAATAGTCTGGCGACAATGGGGACACTGTATTTCAGGGCCAAATATTGGGTACTGCAAGCCTGGATTCATCATGAAGTGCGTACAAACATAGTTTTCTCTTCACCAGCACCATTGAGTTTAATTTTACACTTCGGCTCCGCTACTTTTAGTTACTTGCTCACTGTTCCACACAATCAGGGGGTTACTGCCTGAGCAAACTAGTAAAACACGACGAAAAGAAAGCTACTATTAAAAATTATTAAAAAGCTTGTGTAATCTGCTTTTTTAATTTTTAATTTTTAGTTTTTAATTCCGCCAACCGGTACTAGTGCCTTCCTCAGCCTAGAGGCTAAACGGCTGTGATATCCTGGTTGTGCAACCAGCCTCAAAAGTTGGAGTTTTTCCAGTGTTCCTGGGTACCATATCAATATTCTATCGTGTCTACTGTTTCCTACTGGACATCTCCCGATTTTTCTCAAGCTGCTTTTATCGCCACCAACGCCGTTGTTGTCGGCTCAGTCAGCATTGCAGCCAAAGTAAGCATTTGGTATGGAGCCGTTGTTAGAGGGGATGTAGAACGCATTGAAATTGGCGAATGCACAAACATTCAAGATGGAGCCATTCTACATGGTGATCCTGGTTGTCCCACAATATTAGAAGATCATGTCACCGTCGGACATCGTGCTGTGGTACATTCTGCCCATATCGAATCTGGGAGTTTAATTGGTATAGGCGCAATAATTTTAGGTGGAGTTAGAGTTGGTACGGGTAGCATCATTGGTGCTGGTGCAGTTGTCACCAAAGACATACCACCCTTTTCCCTAGTCGTAGGCATCCCCGCTAAAATCGTCCGTCAACTCACAGATACCGAAGCAGCAGAACTCATCGAACACGCCGAAAAGTACCATAAATTAGCCCTAGTTCACGCCGGTAAAGGGACTGATATTGGTTTTAGTTAGGTGACTGGGGAGGGAGAGACGCGGTGACGCGGAGAGCGGGAGACGCGGTGACAATTAAGAATAATTTAATTACCTTTTCCCCAATCACCAATCACCAATCACCAATCACCAATCACCAATGACCAATCACCAATCACCAATCACCAATCACCAATCACCAATGACTTAACTATTCTTTACACTTAAGGTTGGAAAAATACCCCACTTAAGCTAAAAATAAAAATTGAGAACTGTTGACAAAACTTTAAATTCTAATTAACAGAGGGCTTCTAATATGGACATCGATACCCGTGTAGTAATTGTTTTAGCACCAGTAGTGATTGCTGCTAGTTGGGCTGTGTTTAATATCGGTGCTGCGGCTTTAAGACAAGTGCAAAACTTTTTAAACAAAGAAGCCTAATCAAGGGAACAGGGAACAGGGAACAGGGAACAGGGAACAGAAAAATATATACTGTCACCTGTCACCTGTCACCTGTCACCTGTCACCTGTCACCTATGGTTGTAAGCATCGACTCTTTACTCCAACCCTTTCAACACTTTGGTGTCAATCTGGGACTATCCCGCATTGTCGAATTATTGGCAAATCTCGGAAATCCTCATCACCAAGTTCCTGTAATTCATGTTGCTGGCACTAACGGCAAAGGTTCTGTTTGTGCTTATCTTTCCTCAGTACTTACTGAAGCTGGTTATCGCACAGGACGCTACACTTCCCCTCATTTAGTTGATTGGACAGAACGTATTTGTATTAACGAACAACCAATCGAACAAAGTGAATTGTGCGAATTAATACTAAAAATTAAAGCTGCTATTGACTTTGAAGAAGAATCACCAACACAGTTTGAAGTAATTACCGCAGCAGCTTGGTTATATTTTGCACAACAAAAAGTTGATGTGGCAGTGGTAGAAGTCGGATTAGGTGGGCGTTTAGATGCAACTAATGTCTGTTCTCAACCTTTGGTGACGGTAATTACTTCCATCAGTCGGGAACACTGGCAGCAATTAGGCCCCACTGTTAGAGATATTGCCAGAGAAAAAGCTGGGATTCTCAAACCGGGATGTCCTGTAGTAGTAGGTCAATTGCCAGCAGAGGCAGAAACAGTCGTGCGATCGCTTACCGTTGTATTACAATGCCCTCTAGTCACTCCTCAGCCAGGATTTCCCATAGCTACAGATTGGGCAGAATATCAAAAAATTCAAAGTGCAGGATTAATAAAATATCCTCTTCCATTAAAGGGACAAATTCAACTAACTAATTCAGCTTTGGCTTTAGCAGCTTTGGAAATATTGCAACAAAAAGGTTGGCAAATTTCTGAAACAGCCATAGTCAACGGTATGGAAAAAACTAAATGGCCAGGCCGAATGCAATGGATTACCTGGAAAGACCATAAACTATTAATTGATGGCGCACACAATCCAGCCGCCGCCGAAGTTTTACGTCATTATGTAGATAGTCTCAATACTCAAAATATAACTTGGGTAATGGGAATGCTGGCTACTAAAGATCATGCTGATATTTTTCAAGCACTCCTCAAAAGAGGAGATAAATTATATTTAGTACCAGTTCCCGATAGTAATTCCGCCAATCTTGATCACTTAACAAAATTAGCCCTGGAAACTTGCCCAGATTTAGGTTTTTGCAGCACCTATCCAGATGTATTCTCAGCTTTAGATGCTGCATTCACCTCTACAGATAACTTAGTAGTTTTATCCGGTTCTCTCTATTTACTTGGTCATTTTTTAGGGAATAGGGAATAGGAAACAGGGAACAGGGAACAGGGAACAGGGAACAGGGAACAGGGAACAGATATATTTAAAATTCAAAAACTTCTGCCTTCTGCCTCCTGCCTCCTGCCTCCTGCCTTCAATTACCGATTATCCCATTGTTGTGCTGCATCTTCTACAGCTTTATCCACCGTTTTTTCACCCAACATTGCAGCTTGGAGATTTTCATAAATCGCCTTTTGCAAGAGTTTGAAATCTTTGATTTTTGGGGTTAAAACCTCAGCTTGTTGCATTTGTTGGGCGCTGATAATACGCCCTTTTTCCACAGTTGAGGCATTATTGGGAACTTCTTTAAAATAGCTGTCAGCAAGTGATTTGATTGTTGAAGGTAAAACATTAGCCGCTTTAGCAAAAGCTAGTTGATTTTCATCATTAGTAACAAATAAAGCAAATTTAACCGCTGCGTCAGGGTATTTAGTGGCGCGGGGAATGACTATGTTCATGACAGCGACGTTTTTCTTACCTGTATCACCTGTAATTTGGGGTGCTATAGCTGAAGCTTGAGCAATTTTTGGCGCATTATTAGATATCGTCTTCAGAAATTCAGGCCCAGAAGCTAAAAACGCAGTTTCCCCAGATTGGTATAAATCAATTGCATGACGGTGTCCTTGTGTCAATGATTCTTTAGGTAGTAATCCTTTCTTATACAAATCTACCCAGTACTGAAAAGCAGCTTTTCCCTGTGGTGAATTAAACCCGGCTTTACCCTCAGCATTGATTAAGGTAACTCCCATTTGCACAAATGATTCCAATACTTCACCCGAATCTTGGGGGACAAAAGTGGCAAAAAATGCGTATTTACCCGTTTTATCTTTGATTTGTTGTGCCGCTTGCGCTATTTCTGCATAAGTTGCAGGTGGTTTCTTGATACCTGCTTGTTTTAATAAATCAGTGTTATAAATAGTTAACCTCGTGGTGAGATACCAAGGAATCCCAAAAGTCTTACTATTGAGGGTACTAGCTTGCCAAATATTGGGCAAATAGGAGGAACGAACCTCTTTTGGGACTTTTGCATCCAAATCTAACCACGCATTTCGTCCTGCAAGTTGGGAGGCAAAATCTGGATTAAGGTTGACAACATCTGGTGGCGTTTTTGCGGAGACAGCTGTTAAAATCTTGTTCTCCATCGCTGACCAAGGCACATCCACCCATTTGACTTTGATACTGGGGTTTTGCGATTCAAAAGTCGCAATGAGGCTTTGGAAGTAGTTGGTAAATTGAGGTTGGAGTTGCATAGTCCAAAACTCAATAGTTGCTGCTTCAGAAGCAGCTGGTTTTGTAGCTGTATTAACATTACTTGTACTACAACTTACTACCCAACTGCTAAGTAAGCCAATTAATGCCCAAACAGTCATTTGTTGGAATTTTCGTAATTGAATCATCGTGTTAATATTTTTACGATTGAAAAGGGTGAAAAGCTTATGCAGAAATGTCGAGATTATAGGCTATATAGATTACTTAGTACTAAATTAGTTTTGAACAGGATTTAAATTTTTCATTTAGCAATGTAGCAGGTAAGACTGTCGTGAAAGTCCTCAATAGTCTCAGTAGTTTCAGTAATATCGTCAACGTCGGTAATCTCTTTGGTAAATCTAATAGAGGGATTGGCATTGAGCTTGCACCAGAACGAATGAACATAGTTCAGCTACGCAAGCAACGTCAAGGCTTAAAAATAGAGTCGTTAACAACAGTACCAGTCCCAGAAGGAATAATTACCGACGGTCAAATTAATGATTCCCCAAGAATGGCGGAACTCATTCAGCAAACAATGGCTGAAAATAAAATCAAAGCTTCTCGCGTTGCTACTTGTGTCCCAGGGCGAGATGCTATTGTACGTGTTATCCCTGTGCCAGCAGAATTGGATAACAAAGAGTTACGGGAGATGGTACTCAACCATGAAGCAGCTTTGTATTTGCCCTATCCAAGAGAGGAGGCTGATGTAGATTACCAGAAACTTGGGTACTTTGTAGATGAAGATGGAATTGAAAAAGTACAGGTGCTTTTGGTTGCCACTCGTAAGGAGGTAACTAATACCTATATTAGTACGTTTGCAGAAGCAGGATTAAAAATCGATGTTTTAGAAATTAACAGTTTTGCACTCATTCGGACTATTCGTGATCAGTTGAGACTATTTGGTCCTCAAGAAGCAGCAGTGTTAGTTGATATTGAGTTTGACAGTACGGAAATTGCCATCATTATCAATGGTGTACCGCAATTTTCGCGCACCGTACCAATAGGCACATATCAGCTACAATCGGCTCTATCCAGAGCAATGAATTTACCCACATCACGAGATATGGATATGTTGATGGGAATGACTATTCCGGCAACTTCTAATGATGCTATAAAAAGCGGAACTACTGGGATTAATCCGGGAATGGCTCCCATGCTGAAAGTGCTGGGGGAATTATCAGACGAACTGCGCCGTTCTATCGATTTTTACATCAATCAAAGTGAAGGTTTAGAAGTAGCGCAGATTTTACTAGCTGGAACAGGGGGGGGACTCCAACAGCTAGATGAGTTCTTTACCCAACGGTTAGGTTTCCCCACTACCCAAATAGATCCAATCAGGGATTTGTCTTTGGAAGTAGAAGCCGAAAAATACCCATCAGTGCAACGCCCAGGCTTGGGAATAGTACTTGGTCTAGGAATGCGGGAGGTTTAACAAAATGTATAGTCTGGATATTAATTTTCTCAAAGACCGCTTACCTGTTGATAGCGACCCGGTAAAACCCAAACCACCACAAATAGGAGATTTAAGGCCAGTGTATTTGGGACTGGGAGTGGGTTTGTGTTTGCCGGCGTTGGCATTCTGTAGCTTATGGTTTTTGCAAATGAAAACCGCTGAGTTAGAGCAACTCATAGGAAAACTGGATCAAGAAAATAAGGAGTTAGATGGAAAAATAGCCAATATTAACAAAATCAAGGCTGAAACAACAGGTATTAAAGTGCAAACACAAGCTTTAGTAACTGTGTTTGATCAGATTCGTCCTTGGTCAGCCATGTTGCAAGATTTGCGCGATCGCATTCCCAAAAATGTCCAAATTGACAATATCAAGCAAATCGCCCCTGTTATTCAAACCCAAGCTACCCCAGGAAAACCCCCTAGCAATCCAGCTGGAGGCTTAGAAATTAATGGCTATGCTCGCTCTTTTCGGGATGTTAACGACTTCGTACTGAGTCTGGGACAGTCCAAGTTCGTCAATGCCTCAGAAAGTAAAATTAGTACAGCAGAGTTAATCGATGCACCTCCAGAAACAGGTGCTATTCAACCTGATGGTCAATCTAATGAAAGTAGTGTGAAAATTAAACCAATTCAAGTGGTTAAATACACAATTAAGGCTGGTCTGAGTACCACACCAGCATCTGAATTAATTCGTGAGTTAGAACAAAAAGGCACAGTCGGATTAGTGACTAGACTTCGTAGTATCCAAAAAACAGGAGTCATTTCAAAATGACGCTGAGTGATGATTTAAGTTTTTCACAACACGCTAACGGATTCGATGATGCCCCATCATCCAACCTCGTTGTTTTTGGTGTAACTTTAACAGCACCAATCATTGGCGGTATAGTCGGAGGTATAGGGTTTCTTGCAGCTGGTTACATGATACTTAACATGGTCATGCCCGCTTGGGATACCTATCAGCAGCAACAAACAAAAAGTCAGGAACTTCAAGGACAAGTTGACCAAAAGAGACGCCAAGCTCAACAAATTGACACAGTGCTGGCAGAGTTAGCTCAAGCCAAGCAGCAACAAGTTCAAGTTTTAGCTTTATTTGCTAACGAAAAAAGTTTGTCCACGTTGCTGATGGATACCAGTCGTTTAGTAGATGCTAGCAATGGTAAATTTACCGCCAATTCTGTCAGAGCCACACTGAAAAAATTTGTACCATCAGGAGATAAACCAGAAATAATTACTGATGATAGCTTAGGAGCCGAAGTCAACAATAAGCTCAAACGCAGCAAGATCAAGGTAGAAATTGAAGGCACTTTTGAACAAACGCAGTCAATTATGCGTAATGTCGAGCGTTTACAGCCTTTGTTGCTAGTCAAAAACTATGACTCAAAATTAGTTCCCCCAGAAATACAAAACTCAGAGGAAAACAAGAAAGTAGTGCAGATTGGCCCAGGAAAACTGGCAACTTCCTTTGATTTAGAGGCCTTGATGCCATTGACTCCAGAGGAAGCAGCAGAAGTAGCTGCCGCTTCAGCACCACCAGCCCAGAAGTAACAATTACCAAGTTCTGAGTGCTGATTTGTAACTTAAATGCAAATCCAATGTACGACAAGTTTAATTACAGATGATTGGTTAAATAACCTTGATCAACTGCGTACATCAGAACTGATGAAAAAGAGATTAGAGGCTAGTACCGCAGTGAATTCCAAATAGAGCCTACTGCTTCCATACAGGATACAAAATTCAAAATTTAAAAAGTTTATAGTATGAGCTTTTTACGTATTTTGAATAGTAGTTTTATTTCTGCCACGCTGTACTAGTAGACATACAAACAAGGTTTTATTTAATGTGAGGAATGAACTGTGAAACAGGTTCATAGTAATGTTTTAATATCAAGTGTGACTTCTTGTGTACTTTTGGCAACACAACCAGTGTTAGCACAAACAAGTCAAATTACTGACGTGCGACTAAATCCCGCAGATGGGGGAATTAGTGTAATTTTAAAGACTTCTTCCGGTGACAGACCCCAGGTTTTCACTACTAAAAGAGATAAATCTTTAGTTGCAGATATCATCAATACCCAACTGCGTTTACCCCAAGGTAAGAGTTTCCGGCAAGAAAACCCCGCACCGGGAATTGCATCTGTAGAAGTTAATCAGTTAGATGCCAATAGTGTACGGGTGACAGTAACTGGTAGCGATAATGTCCCTACTAGTAAGCCCATAGTGCGACAAGATAACAGTCTTACTCTGGGCTTTACACAATCCACGGACGCGGCAGCAGCAGTACCCGGAACACCCAGTACAAACACCACAGCACCAGCACCCACAACACTTGCTAATACTCCTGTCGAGTCTGGCAAAAAACCGGATGTATTAGTGCCTAACCCAGAAATCACAATTGATGGTAAACCATCACAACCAGCCGGTCTCAATCAACCTTACAATCAAGCTCCACCTTTCCTACCCAGAGCAGTTGCTCCTCCAGTGGGAGATATTACCCAAGCTAACATCGATACTTCTCCCACTACTATTGATTTAGGCACTCAAGAACGGGTTCCGCGTTTAGTGTTACGAGATGCACCAGTCAGGGAAGTCTTATCACTGCTGGCTCGTGCAGCTGGTCTTAACTTAGCTTATGTAGGTAGCGAAGCAGGAGGAGCGCAACCTGCTGGGGGTCAGCAAGGTCAGCCTGGTGCAGCTGCTGGGAATGAAAAGACAATTTCCCTAGATATAGAAAACGAGCCAGTGCAAGATGTATTTAATTACGTTTTGCGCTTGAGTGGTTTAGAAGCGAACCGCAGTGGCAGGACAATTTTTGTCGGCACTAAACTGCCTAATTCCACCCGTGATAATGTCATGCGTAGCCTGCGATTGAATCAGGTCACGGTGGGAGTCGCTTTGAACTTTTTAGTGGCTTTAGGTGCAGAAAGTGCTGTCAGCCGTGAAAGACAAGTTACTAGTGTAAATGCTGTGCCTGTGGGTACTGGAGTAGCACCCATTACCCAAACTCAAACAACGACGGAAACAAGAGTTGAAACTCAACGCATTAATTATACAGACTCAACACCTTTACTGAGGGGTTTACAGGCATTAGGAGACGAGCGCACCAATTCCATTACTTTGATTGGTTCTCCTAAAATGGTTGAGATGGCAACAACTCAATTAACTCAACTTGATATCCGTCGTCGTCAAGTGGTGGTTAATGTCAAGATTATTGATGTTAACCTATCTGGAGAGCAACTTTACAATACCAGCTTTTCTTTTGGGATTGGTAATAATTACTTCTCTGTTGATGGTGGTGCAGCCAGTCTAAATTTTGGTGGTTCCAGGCCTCCTACTAGCACTGAAGCAAGAAACAGTGTAACTAGCACACCTACTGCCATTAATCCACTTAGTGGCGCTAATATTTTTAATGACACAAGTGCATTAAATCCCCGTGCTGGGATACAAACTGACCCTACGAGACCAGGTCTAACAGAATTTACCCCAGCCGTTCCTGGAACAACTACAACGTCGATTGTCCCGACTGCCATTGATCCTGTTACTGGGGACCCTACTCAGTTTGGTTTTCAAACTACGGTAACTCCTGGTACTCCTGCTGAGTACACATACGAGCTACCAACGTTGTACCAATTCCCCAAACGTCTTTTAGCTAGTTTGCAAGCTCAGGTTACAAGTGGCAATGCTAAAATTTTGACCGATCCAAGCTTAATTGTTCAAGAAGGTCAAACGGCTAATGTCAAACTTACTCAGGAAGTAGTAGGAAACATCAAGAACGAAATCACTCGTGGTGATGGTGCTACTACACAAACCATAACAGCAGAAAAAACAGATGTGGGTTTGACCCTGGCTGTAAAAGTAGATCGCATTGACGATAACGGTTTTGTTTCCTTATCAGTTGCACCTGTAGTTAAAGCACCTCAGGCACCCGCAGACATTAACGTTGGTACAGGCTCTCAAACAATCTTCTTGGTATCTGAACGCTCCCTTAATTCAGGCACAATTCGTCTGCGAGATGGTCAAACATTAATTCTTTCTGGTATTATTCAAGACCAAGATCGATCTACTATCACCAAGATTCCTATTTTGGGTGATATTCCCTTCATTGGTTCCCTGTTTAGAAGATCAAACAGAACCAATGAACGTAGAGAGGTAATTGTGTTGCTCACACCACAGGTGATGGATGACTCTGAACGTTCCAGCTATGGTTATAACTACACTCCTAGTCCACAGGTGCGGCAAATCCTTGAGCGTCGGGGTTTGAAGGTTCCCGGTAG
Organism: Anabaena catenula FACHB-362; assembly: GCF_014698735.1. GTDB lineage: Bacteria > Cyanobacteriota > Cyanobacteriia > Cyanobacteriales > Nostocaceae > Anabaena > Anabaena variabilis_A. The sequence continues at coordinate 42,659 of NZ_JACJTQ010000028.1, read as the reverse complement.
AGAGTAGGCTGTACAGATAGCCGGCTTATGCAAAAAAGTTGGGTATCACAGGTCATAAATACCTCCGATAAAGTAGAGACGTTCCATGGAACGTCTCTACAAGGGTCAGATTGACCGTGTTAGCCTGTGGACTAGATAGTGCCGACACTTCTAGGAGGTCAGTGAGCGCAGTGGTCAGTGAGCCTGTCGAACTGTCGAACTGAAGAAGCAGGAAGAAAAAGCTGGCTATTGTTAGCATTAGTTAGCTTTTTTGTATCGGTTGTAGATAACGCATATTTAAATTCGGTCGATTGCTCTTTTAGCCTTCTTTCTCCAGAGCAGTTCTCACTGCATTGTGAAGACGATCCTTAAAACATTAGTACCATTTTAATTCTAAGGAAAAAAATAACTTTTATCTCCAGTTCTGAGTCACCAGTAAGTATTTATTCCTAAAAAGAGGGTGTTTCGAGTACAACAATGACCCAAAAAACACAAAAAATCCTGAAATCTATATAAATTAATGCTTTCATCTGTTCACTTCGGGCTACAACGCCTTAGAATGATTCATTGAAAAGTCGCGCCAATCAGATTTACAGAGATTTTGAGTGTAAATACTCTTAAGGAACGATTTTTGTAATTCTGCAAACAGAGATTTCCGTAAAGATGCGACAAAGTGCATCCTAAAAGAATCTCCAGTAAACCTCAAGGAGTTTGATATGAACAAGGGCGAATTAGTTGATGCAGTGGCAGAAAAGGCTAGTGTCACCAAAAAACAAGCTGATGCTGTTTTAAGTGCTGCCATAGAAACAATCATTGAAGCGGTTTCCTCTGGTGATAAAGTCACCTTGGTAGGATTTGGCTCTTTTGAATCACGGGAACGCAAAGCTCGTGAAGGCCGCAACCCCAAAACCAATGAAAAAATGGAAATCCCAGCTACTAAGGTTCCCGCCTTCTCTGCTGGGAAACTCTTTAGAGAAAGAGTAGCACCCCCAAAAGAGTAAGTTCTGTTCTAGGAAATCTTTTTTTGATGCAACAACAAGCACACGGGGGGAATTTAGCTTGGGCAGCAGCACTGGCTGGCTGTCCCCCTGATGCTATTGTGGATTTTTCTGCCAGCATCAGCCCGTTGGGACCACCAAACAGCGTTATTGCTGCGATTGTGTCCCAATTAGGTAATCTTAGGCACTATCCAGACCCAGATTATAGTGAACTAAAACTAGCTCTGGGTCATTTCCATCAAATACCTTCTGAGTGGATTCTGCCGGGCAATGGTTCCGCAGAATTACTCACTTTATTAGGTAGGGAATTAGCACAATTATCCGCCACAATTTTAATTACTCCAGCCTTTGGCGACTATTACCGCACTCTAGCGGCTTACAACGCTAAAGTCCTGGAGTTTCCGATTGATTTGAAAACAGAGAAAAGGGAACAGGGACAAGAGGACACGGAGACACGGGGACGCTCTTACACGGAGATATGGAGATATGGGAAAAGAAGACACGGGGATAGGGGGAAAGAGTTGACTGTCAGAAGACAATCTCTCTTTCTCACCGCGTCTCTCCATCACCGCGTCACCGCGTCCTCTTCTTCCCCATCTCCGTGTCTCCCCTTCTCCCCACCGCCCAATTGCGGTTTATTGCTGAATAACCCCCACAACCCGACGGGAAAGTTATTTACACGGGATTCTATTTTGCCTTATCTGGAAGAGTTTGCTTTGGTGGTGGTAGATGAGGCATTTATGGATTTTCTGCCCCCTGATGAAGAACAAAGCCTGATTGGATTGGTGCAGGAATATGAAAATTTAGTAATATTGCGATCGCTTACCAAATTTTACAGTCTCCCTGGGTTAAGACTAGGATATGCGATCGCTCACCCTCACCGTCTCGCTAAATGGCAATCATGGCGAGATCCCTGGCCTGTCAACACCCTAGCCGCCGCCGCCGCAATTGCAGCCCTCCAAGATACAGAATTTCAAGAACACACCTGGAAATGGCTACCACCCGCCCGAAATCAACTATTTCAAGGTCTAGCCTCAATTCCCGGATTACAACCCCTAGAAGGCGCTGCTAACTACTTACTGGTAGAGTCTCAACAATCTACCTCCCAGTTACAAGCACAATTACTCCAGCAGTACCAGATTTTAATTCGAGATTGTCTTAGTTTTAAAGAATTGGGCGATCGCTTTTTCCGAGTTGCTGTCCGTTCTGAATCAGATAACCAACGATTACTAACAGCCCTTAAATCAGTTTTGAGTGCTGAGTCTTGAGAGATGGGTGATGGGGAGATGGGGAAGAAGAGGACGCGGTGAGAAAGAGAGATTGTCTTCTGACAGTCAACTCTTTCCCCCTATCCCCGTGTCTTCTTTTCCCATATCTCCGTGTCCCCGCGTCCCCGTGTCTCCGTGTCCTCTTGTCCCTATTCCCTGTTCCCGATGAATATTGATTACGATATCGTCATTATTGGCGGTAGTCTTGCCGGATACCAAGCCGCCTTAGCTGCAACTCAACTAAACGCTACAGTGGCCTTAGTACAGCCTCAAGTCAACTATGACTTGAATTATCATCATGCACTCAGCGAACTTGCTAAAAAAGCGCAGCGTTCCCTTGATTTAGTAAATCTGGGGATTTTTGCCCCGCAGGTGAATACGGCATCAGATAATTATTTCAACAGCGTAAACAATCCTACTACAGTAGGATTAACCGAAAAATCACCATCAGCAATGTCTAATTTCGGTTCTTCTAAAGCTGTGAAAGAGGCAATGTTATATGCTCGTGGTGTGACTGCAAATCTTTCACATATCAATTCCCTCGCTAATTTAGCAGCCCAAGGGGTGGATATGATCTTTGACAGTGGTCAATTCCAATCTTCTCCCAAATGGGGTTTTGCGGTTAAAGACCGAATTTTACGCGGACGGACATATTTGCTTGCTTGCGGTTCACGTCCAGCAATTCCAGAAATTGAAGGACTACAAGCCACTGGCTACCTAACCCTAGCTAATATTTGGCAATCTTTAGATCAATCCAACCCCCCAAAAAATTGGGTAATTATTGGTGGTTTACCTCAAAGCATTGAAATTGCCCAGACTTTAGCAAGATTGGGTGGCAACGTCATTTTAATAGTTAAACATCGCTATATTCTGTCTCATCTTGATCCAGAAATAGCTCAATTACTACTTGCACAGTTAGAAGTTGATGGTGTGCGTGTTATCACCCAAACAGTAGTAACTCAAGTACTGAAAATTGAAGATAAAAAATGGGTTCAAGCTGGAGATATAGCCATTGAAACTGATGAAATTTTAGTCGCAACAGGGCAACAGCCAAATCTAGAATCTCTCAATTTAGCAGCAGCAGGTGTAAAATTTTATCCCCACCGCTTGGTAGTCAATGAAAAACTACAAACCACCAATCACAGAATTTACGCTTGTGGTGATGTTATTGGTGGCTATGATATTGCCAATCTGGCTAATTATGAAGCCAACATAGCGCTGAAAAATGCTCTATTTTTTCCTAACCTTGCAGTTAATTATCGGTCTATTCCTTGGGGAATATCTTCTCAGCCAATGGTAACACAAATTGGTTTAACAGAAACCCAAGCTAAACGCCAATATGGTAAAAATGAAGTTTTAGTTTTAAAACAATATTTTAAAACATCAGCAGCAGCCCAAATAAAAGGCGAAATTACTGGTATTTGTAAATTAATTGTCCGAGATAATGGAGAAATTTTAGGATGTTCTATATTAGGAGAGGAAGCAGCCGAGTTAATTAATCTAATTGCGTTGGCAATATCACAAAATATTCAAGTTAAGCATTTAGCAAATTTGGCTCCTGTTTATCCCAGCTTCTCGGAAATATTGGTAGAAACTGCAAGGGAATGGGGTAAGCAAAGACTTCATAAAAATTACGCTTTACAAGAGTTTTTGCAGAGCTTTTTCTATTTTCGCCGCAATTGGAATTTATAGTATTTTTTAACGCAGAGGAACGCAAAGTACGCGCAGAGGAACGCGGAGGGTTTTTGCTAATTATTTAGTTCGTTCTTTATGGCGATTCTGGGTTTTTTCTATTAAGGAAACACTACCAATACCTTGGAGAATTCCCCGCCCTATTAAACCTAATCCTCGTCCAATTACTTGGGTAAGAATGAAGACAAATCCACTACCTAAAAAGGATAAGATTGATTGTATGCGGGGTGCAATCGCATCACGAAATTCTAGCACTAATGTCACTACTAGGGGAATACCAGAAAGTTTTGCTAACTCTTGGCTGCGAGGTGCATAAATTGACATTTTGGCAATACCACGAGATGCGAATACAAATAGCTCATAGCGGCTTTCAAAAATTTCTTGGGCTTCAGTTACATAATTACGCAATCGGTATTTCCACGATAAGTTATTTCTAAATCGTTCAATTTCTCTGGTGGAAATCATGTGCCGATCATAATAACCTTGTTTAATGGTTTCTATATCTGCTAAAAAATTTAGTAATGGCTGTACTACAGCATTGGCTACCTGAATCAACAAATTTTCTAAAATTATTGATGCTTGCGAATTTGCTTGTTCACTACCTGCTGGATAGGATATATTATCAATATACAAATCTGTTTGTAAAACTAAATAAGAAAACAACTCCACGGTTAACGGAATTTTATTCAGAATTTGTGTTTCTACATTGGCTGCGTTATCCAGCATAAAACTGGCTATTGCTATTTTTTTATCCCCTACATATATACAGGAAAATTTTCCAAAAAAATCTCTAATTACTTCTTGCCACAAATCAATTAATATTTTATTTTTTAAATCTTGTATTAAGTTTAATTTAACTTCTGTATTGCGTAAATCATCCAATTCTTGCGACAATTTTTGGAGAATAATATAAAGTAATTCTCGTTTTTTTTCTTCCCGAAAGATATCAATTTCTAAGGGTATATCTGTGAGATTCTGTAGAGGAAACTGGAGTTTAGCAACGCAGGATGTAAATACTGTAGATTGCAGCGCTCTTGGACTCAGTAAGGGCGGCAAAAAAGTTGGCATCTGCTGGGAGTTTAATGGACTAATAGCGTTATTAGGGTAATTAGGTGAAGGTAGTGGTTGAGCAGGCTGTATTGGTTGTTCTTCCTTTGGTGCAGCTAATAAATGATTAACCAACCAACGAGCGGCTAACAGTTCACGTCTTTGTCCTGCGAGAATAGCTTTATCTAGTAGTGGTAGTCCGGGGATTTTTAATTGTGCTGTGACTGCGGTAAGAGTGGTGTTAATGTAGTTAATTCCTGACAAACGGACATTATTCCGCAGACTACGAAAAGGCAAAGAGGATGACAAAGACGTGACTATAGACCAGTAGTAACCACTATTTGCTACTTCTTGTATAATGGGGACTAATTCAGAAATAGATATACCTTTAGGACAATAGCCATTGACACCAGTAGACTTGGCTGCTGACAGCAGTTCTTGTGTGGAGATAACACTCAAAAGCAATATAGGTATCTGGGGGTATAATGCTTTGAGTTGTTTACAGAATTGCAAACCTAGTTGCTGAGAGTCCCTAGAATAACCATTACCTAACTCTAAAACTATTAAATTCACTTGGTTAGGGTCTTGGGCTGTAATTTGGGCTAAAATTTGCAAGGCGGCGATATCTGTTGGGACATCAGCTACTATTTGTATATCGGATATGCTTTCTAACGCTACCCTTAACCCTAGACGAAAGATGGGATCTGGGTCGATTAGTAATAATCTGAAAGGGCAATCGCGCATAGTACACTCAAATACAAATACTTTTTTCCCAACTAGGAACCAGATTTTATACTTAGCTGATTAAACCTGATTGTTATCTATTATTCATGCCTATACCCTATGCCCAATAACTCATAATTAATCACTATCTTGACCTGATGGTGAGTTACGATAGCCATAAAAGTTAATGGTGTAGCCAGTAATGTTCACTCCTGTTTGCACCTCAACTTGGTGGAGAAACTCTTCTGATAGTTCCACATGAACATCGAGAATTTGATTTGTATCTATACAGTTGACGTGGCTATGGGCATCACTAATATTACCGTATAAACGTCCATCGCAATGTTCAATACACTCAATGATACCCTGACTGGATAGGGCTTCTAAATTTTGATAAACAGACGTATGTCCGATATCTTTACCTTGTTGGTTTAAACGATCATAAATCTCTCTGGCAGAAAGATGTTCATTTGCTTGCCAAAGTAGTTCCAGAATAAAGCGGCGCTGGCGGCTGACGCGCATACCCAGAACTTGACACTGTTCTAGAGCATCTTCTAAGGAACGAATTGGTTTTTTAGAAATAGCTGGTTTTTGCATATTTCAATTTCTTAACTACTGGGACATTTTTCCCGTTCAATGTTGAGTGTTGATTTATCGATGTCAGGATATGAGACGCGATTTTTTTTGCTTATACCTATCTTATTAGTATTAAGCATTGTAGTAATAATAGACTGTAGCAACTCTTTTGCTTATTTACAGTTGCATTTTTACATCCTAACTCTAAAACAAACTCATAACAACTTTAGCTTAAAATCTTTGTTAATGTCCACCTTAGGATAGTTGTATATTATTTACAAGTAGATGTAATGGACATCTCCAAAAACGGTCAAAGCTATTTCTAGACTGGTTTTCAGCAGACCATAGCATGATAAAGAACCTCTCTGATTTGTGAACAAGAGCCAGATCCTCGACTTCTCAGAGAGTCGGGGATATTGTTGTATGGCATACGCCAAGCTGCGCTATCACGACTAATATAGGACTGCTATAGTCAAAAAATTTTAATTTTTATGAGCAGTATTTACTCTATGGTTATAATTATACCATCAGTTCACAACTCAAATATGATTGCTATATAACCATTATTCTTACTACGAAAAAACAATAAAAAATTCAATAAAATTAAAAAATCAATCAATAAATACTAACAGTAATAATTAAAAAATCAAACAAAATCACGTTAATAATTACCTAATATATTAATCTTTAAGGAATTGGTTTACTTGGTTCTGAAGAGATATATTTTTTCTGACTAAAGTTATACATCTTTAGTTAGATAAATCTGCTGTGTGAAACCGTTATAATCATAGTGCAGTATCTGGCTATTATTATGACAAAAAAACGACAGGAAAAGGAAGACGAAAATCAATCTGTTGATTTGCCACAGAAAATTACTGAATCCTATGGGACTGGAGTAAAAGACTTACCGGGATATAATGTTGGTCAACGTTCATTGCGAGATCATGGGCAAGAGTATACAGAAAGCAGCCCTGAATTTCCTGCGGAATATAATATTATTGTTGATGAAGTTGATACTTATTGGCGAGAAACTGTAGGAGATGAAGCTGTTGGTGGTACTGTTGCTACTCCTGAAAAAAATATAACAGAGGAATTAGAAGCAGCGGTAGGTTTAGAAATGAATGATGGTGCCTTTCTCCACACGAAGGATATTTTAGAACACCGTGATGATGCTCGATGGGAACTAGATCCCCGATCTGCCGAAGTTGAGGAGTGACAAGCAGAGTAAACCCGATACAGGAAGAGGGTTTACCTCAATAGCTCCGGAAAAAATTGCAGAAAAAACCGTGCTGATTGACAATTAACTGTGTGGTTATCAGAGAGCTATCTTCTGTAGGAGATCACTAGCTTTGACCTTTTAAAATATCCTCTTAATTTTTTGTTAATTAAACCAAAGACAATTATTACCTCAAATTATTGATAATCGATACCATCAAAACTCGTTATTTAGTTGTTTGGTGGATGATGAATAAATCTTCCGATAGAGAATATTAGTTGATATTTTCTATTTCTCTACTTCTTGAGATAGTAGATTTATGTTTTCCATAAGTATAATCTAGTCTCGAAGTGATGAAAACATAAGGAGGACAAAATTGATGGTTAAGAAAGCAGGGAAGAAAAATATTGATTCTGCTCATCGTGTTGATTCAGATTCATATGATCGGGGCATAATTCCAGCAGAAACAGCGGCGCGTATAGCCAGAGAAGGAGAAGATTATAAACAAGTTCCCACAGAAGAAAAACTCTCCAGTGCGCCTACAGATGACCAAACTAATGATGAAAGCATCCGCACCACTGATGGTTACACTGTTGATCAAGAAGGTCTTTTGAATAACTATCCAGTTGAACCAGAAATGTATTATGAAGTTCCAGGGGATGCGCGAGAAAACATCGCCAGAGATGCCGCAGAACGCCTTGAGGAACTACAAGAAGTTAAAGAAGATAAAGCCGGTGAATTGACAGAAACAGGCGATAAACGGGGTAAAGGAACCGGCATGATTTAGTGAATAAGCTGTATTCTGGGTGTAATTACTTGATTGCACCCCTTATTCATCTGAGTGTTTTATTTCCACATTCAAATGCGGCAGTCCTTCTAATTTTTCAGTGAATATTTCTTCTTCTACTAATGGCACAAAAATCCTCAAGCCAGCTGGTATGCAGTTAATTTCTACAGGAGTTGTACCCACTATTTCCCCATCTATGACTATCTTTTGTGGTGGGTCAGTTGTGATTTTAAACTTTTTACTTCGCAGATAGCCAATATCATCACGTTCCGTTGCGGTACCTGTGGAAGCGCTTTGAAGTAAATGGAACGTGGCTGCGATCGCACCAGCTTTATTATCTGGAGCTACAATTGTTAAATCTAGTAATCCATCATCAAAAAAAATACCTGCTGGCCCCTGAGCTAAAACTGATGTGGGAGGTGCAGCATTTGCCACTGTCACTGCTGACGCAATAGTTCTAATTATCTTGTCTTCTGTTTCAATTTCGACAGCAAATTTCTGTAAATTTTGCAGTTCTTGGATGCCTGCTAAGATGTAGGCTATCATTCCAAAACGATTTTTGGCTTCTCTGTCGGCTTTTTCGACTGCTCCCGCTTCAAAGCCAATACCTACCAATAAGACCATCGGTCTATCATTGCAATAAGCTATATCTACTGTGCGGGTTTTGCCTTCTAAGATTGTTTCACAAGCGGCGACGATTGTATTGGGAATATTTAAAGCTGCCGCAAAAGCGTTTGCTGTTCCCCTGGAAATAATCCCAAAGGGAATATTGGTATTAATTACCGCAGCAGCAGCAGCTGATAAAGTTCCATCTCCCCCGGAAACAATAATCTCCTCTACTCCCCTTTCTACCGCTGCTTGTGCTAGTTGATCAGCATCTATCTCTTCAGTTGTGAAATAAATATCTAGGTCAATAGCTGGCTCTAATATTGCCCTAATTTCATCTAATTCTAATTCTGGATTCCCCTGACCCGCAACCGGATTAAATATCAGGCAGGCTGAACGATTCATAGAGCTAAAAAATAGGTTTACTCATATAGTATATTGCAGGTAATGTAGTGTCCACTTCTACCTATTTATTAGAGATATCTAGAAATTAAATATTCTTGATCCAGAAACCTGATAGAAACGTTCCATGAGTAGTTTAATACTAAGTTTCCTAAATTACTTGTCACAAATATTCTCAGTAGAAACCCTAATTATAAGTCTTAAACCGAAGATGATCTGACAGGTTATTTATTATATTTGATATAGCTGTAGCCAGGATAGTTAGGACATTATTAATCCTTGAAACTTAGATATAATAAGGCTTTCCCTCCTGCCTCCTGCCCTCTGCCTCCTGCCTCCTGCTATAACTTTCCAAACATCGTCTTACAAACCTTAACCATTATTGATTGCTAAATATGCGTATATTTTTACCCAAATTTAACCTTATTTTACTGAAGTTTTAACCTTTTGGCTGTTCACTAACGATATATTCACTTTTTGCTGCAACATTTAAAACCCCCATAAACCTGATATTTGCAGGAATTGGGGGATTATTTATTAAAAATTCAAGGGTGAAAGACTTTTAAATTACGGCAACAATAAGAGTATAAATTTACACTATTTGTGTTAATCTGCACTCAGCGGGCTACAGTCGGCGATTTATATGAATTCATTTAATTAAAGCTACATAAGAATCTCCCTGTCTCCGTATAATAGAGTTATTTCATTTGTATGCACCTTAAAGTGAAACAGTATTAGACCTCGACTGAAACAGGTTTGAATTTTGACTTTTGAATTGTTTAAAATAATAGCAGTAGCTAAATCAGAGAGGAACGCTATTATACATACCCAGAAGCAAAATAGTATCGCCTATTCCTGTGTCATTCACCTGAGTCATGTCATCGACACGGGTATCCCTCAATGGCCGGGCGATCCTCCCGTAACATTTACTACTGTTGCCGAACTGCAAGATGATGGTTATTATCTGCGACGTTTTTCTTTAGGGGAACATAGCGCTACTCATATTAATGCCCCTAATAGTTTTTACACGAATGGTGTAAGTATTGATGAATACCCAGCCCAGTCTCTAGTAGTACCTGCGGTAGTTATAGACATCTGCAAGCAAGCAGCAGTGAATGCTGATTATCTCCTCACTATTGCTGATATTCTGACTTGGGAAGCAGAATTTGGGACTGTTCCTGCTGATTGTGCCGTACTACTTTATACAGGATGGCAAGCTAAATGGCTAGATAAAAGCGCCTTTTTGAACCACGACGAACAAGGAAATATGCATTTTCCAGGCTTTGGTAGTGATGCAACCCAGTTTTTAATTACTGAAAGAAAAATTGCTGGAGTTGGAATTGATACACATGGTGTAGATTCAGGGCAAGATATTAATCTTACTACTAATCGGTTGTTGTTAGAGCGATCGCACAGAGAGCAGTCACGAAGCCAATCGCTGATTGTATTAGAAAACCTAACCAATTTAGATCAACTACCGCCCCAAGGCGCTACTCTGGTGATTGGTATTCTCCGATTGCGGGGTGGTTCCGGTTCTCCTGCGGCTGTAATGGCATTATTTTGATTTCAGCCACAACTAAGGCTTTAAGCTAGAAATTTGTTACTTTTTCACCAAAATATATGCGGTAGCATATTCTGGTAATTGCTGAATATGCTGCCTAAATTCTCTTTGATTCTGAAAAATACCCGCCAAAAAATCGAGTTGAGCAAGATTTGGCAAAAACGCGCCACCTGTATCTGCAATTACTCCCATTTGCAAGCGTTTATTTCCAGCTTGATTATACTCCATAATAATCACCCTTCCTAACCCCATGTTTAATACATCACCGGCAAAAGTTACTCCTGGTTTGATAGAGATTTTTGCATCTATTTGGTGTCCGTAACCTTTAATTTGATCAACTTTTCTAAAATACCAATAACGTTTTTGTGATGTTGCTTTTAATCCCTTCACATAAGATATGCCATTATTTTTATCCACATTAAAAAATGCTTTAGAACCATCTGTAAAATTAATCAAGATTGTTCCCTGCATTAAAGCTTCTTCTAAACCTTCACGAGTTAAATATGCCAAAGGCTCAACTTTACCAAATTCTTTACCCCCAGGTTCATAAATACCTGACAAAACATCCTGCTTCGTATATTTCATGTAAAATTTATCAGCATCTGAATTTTCTTTTAAACTATAAATTGGTATATTATATTTAGAAGTTTTGCTGCGAGAACCAGAATGGGTAAAAACAGCATATTTTGTAATTCGTAATTGCTTCTGTTTTGGCTTTTCAGGGTTATAAGCCGACCATTTAATTACTCGAAAATTAGCGTTAATAAAATTCGGATCTTGTAACCGAGTAGTGCGATTATTGCTAATATCCTCCTGTAAAACTACAATCATAAAATCTAAAGTTTTGAGAACATCCTCTAAAGTAACTCCCTGGCTTAACAACAGCCCATTGCGAGAAATATCAGGGTCTTTTTGGGCATGATCTTGGAAATATTTTCTCGTATTGGTAAGCACCGTTAATAAATCTGCTTGATTAAAACTAACTTTGGTAGCTGGTAATTTTACTGGTTTTAAAACATGATTACCATTCACACTATATTGATATTTTTTCCACTCATCAATAACAGAATAGAATACAGATGTATTTTTAGACTTCTGGCTGCTATTTAGCTCAGATATTTGCTGATTAATAAAATTACTAATGGGCGCTTCAGTCAGATGGGTTTGAGTTTTAGCAGTATTTGACGGCTGAATAAAAGCTAAATTGGGTGTAACTTGTTGTTTTTGAATTAGCTGCTTATTCACAGACTGTGGAGCTAAATAGTTATTAGCTAAATTAGCAAGTATTAACGTGGCAACACCTGCTGTGATTTGAAATTTTTGATTGAAGAAGATACTCATAAGTCTAAATGAGGAAATTAATTTCTTAATTTGTTTGTATGCCAGAAGTAAAAGAGCTTGATAAGCTATTATACCTCAGTACTCTTAATAATTACTTTCATGGAGGATAAAAAGCAATTATCAATCTTAATTAGTAACAGATAAACTTAGATTTTGCACAAACACTTTCTAGAAATTCATAAAAAATTATTGATATCTTGACAAAATCAATAAGTAGCTAATTCACACTTATTAATCTAAATCTAAGCTGTAAAATCTTGGATATATTGTTATTATAATTGGCATTTTTGGTATTTTTGTGACTATATTTTTAACTACGTTATGCTATTCAAATCTTCCTTTGTTAATGGCTTAATACGGAAAAATGTTTTTTACCAACAAGACTTTAATAGACATCGACTTTTATTTAAATTAAATAAGTAAGTAAGTGGGCGTTAAAAAATATAATATAAACCTAACCCCCCAACCCTGGTAGGGGAGAGGTTTGGAGAGAGGTTTTATATTTAATTGTGCCCAAGCTACTTATGCCTTATCCAGAACCCTGTAGAGACGTTTCATATCAAGTCCGGCTAATTGCTTATCAAAAAACTCTCCGTGTCTCCGTGTCAGAACTAATAATAAGTCTTTAACCAGACATGGTATCATTGGTAGGGATTCTCGGTTATACCTTATTTACTCATCCATTTCTTTCAAAGTTGCTAATGCTGAAGGAGATAAACGGCTGAGATAGCGGAAGATCCAGTATTTAAATATAGTGTTTAAAATCACAGGAAATGTAGCGATAAATAGAAATATTCCGTTTCTACTTGCTGGTAAACCCAAATGTTCTGCTACTGCTTCTAAAAGAATTTCCCACCCATGCGGGGAGTGGAAACCAACAAATATATCTGTAAATAAAATAATTAAAAATGCCTTAGCACTATCACTTAAACCATAGATAATTTCATCTATAAAATATTTGACAAAGATAATATCTTTTTTGCTGAAAGCAATAACCATAGCAAAAGCAACCAGTGAAATTACATCAGCAAATACATTACTGATTGCATTGCTACTTTTATAATTAAATTCTGCGGCTATTTCCTTAACTTTATTCTTAAGCTTGGCTGCAATTTTTTCTGGTAAAATTTCAGGTGCTGTAAGTAAAAGACTTTCAAATTTTAATTGTTTTTCAAAATTTGCTAATTCTTTCAAAGCTGCGTCTTCCATTTCGGAATTTAGAAAAATTTGTGTTTTATTTTCGATTCTAAAGTTTTCTACTAGAGGATGAATTAACAAAATTTTAGAAAAATGCTGAGTTAATAGTGGGACAATAATTAACAGCAATAAAAATTTGATAGCCCTTCTTGTCCTATTTCTAGAAATTCGATACTTTTTGACAAATTCTTCTTCTGCCTTAGGGGCAAAATCTTGGGTAATTTTATTAATTGTTATGCCAATTGATCTAGGAATTACCCCCGTTTTCTGAATTGTAGGTGCGGAATTGGAAACATCTTTATTGGGTAGATTTGATTGTTTTTGAACTGGATTAGGATTAGTTGGCAGAGGTTCAAAAATTGATGCATCGGGCGGCGTATATCTAGCTATTACTTCATCAATAAATTTGAGCTTTTCTAAAATACTAGAATCTGAAGTATTGATAAATGTACTTCCTAAATTAAATTCCGCTAATCTCACTTTAATAGTAGTTAAATTTCTATTGAGATTTCCCTGCCAATAAGACATCACATTTTCTGTGGAATTGGCTAATTCAGGAGAAATTTTTTGCCCCTTAAATTGTTCTATTTCTATCTTTTGGATGGCTTTAGCTGCTTGATAAGCATCTAAAATAGCTCTTTCTGGAGTATTTATCAACCATTGATTAAATAAATGCCAATATTCTGTAAATTTTTGGCGGATTAATTGGGTTTTTTGCTCGAAAAAAGATAATTTCATGACAGCTAATGTAAACGGTTAATTTTTTAATTTTATTAAAATTAATATCAAAAATGAAGAGTAGGAAATTCCCACACTAGGAAATAACCATGTTTCTAGACTTTGATTTTGGTAATGAGATGATGATGCAAGATATGATTTAGGACTTTTTGCTCAAGCCGTGTGGTGTAATATAAAATTATTACCTTCCCACCAGAAGAATACCAATTAAATTAACCGTTAAGACATTATCACAATCTTGTTCGCGGTAGCGTTGCGTAGCAAAGAGTAGGACGCAAAGAAAGAAGGAAGGGAGTAAGATATAGGTTGACAGTCCGGTAATCTCACACCAATCATCTATTATAGATGGCATATAGGCACGCCGCTTCCAAAACTAATAAACAGATAGGAAAGGTTGTCATGAAGAGCAAAAACCCAATAATCTTAGCTTTAGCTTTGAAAAGCGCGATTTTATTTTCACCCTTACTGCTATCCACTGGTTTTGTCAGTGGACAACCTCCGGTATCTGCACCATCTTCTCAGATATTATCAAATCAGGAACGGGAAGAATTAACCCGACTGCGAGCAGAAAACAGAATTCAAAAGCAAGTACAGTCTAATTTTGAGCGTGCTTTTACTCGCACAAATACTTTGCTTAATGTCTGGTTAACTATTTTAAGTTTATTTCCTGTGGCTTTAATTGCGGTATTGTGGTTGTTACGCCGAGCAGCAATTCGGGAAATTGTTGACAGAGCAATGCAACAAATACAGGGAATGGAAAAGTTACAAACTCAGCTAACGACTGTCAAGCAAGAAGCAGAAAATATTATTCAAGATGCTAATATTATAACTCAGGAATTAGCCCAAAAAGTTAAATCTTTAAAAGAAAAAATCCAAGCTGAAGAAGAAAATTTATCTATCTTATTATCTGATTTACCTCTATCAAAACAAGAATTTTTGTCAGCATTAGAGAGTGAAATAAACACGGCTCAAGAACATATCAAGGTTTTACAAGCAACATTAAATACTCAAATAGATGAATTTAATTCATTTGCTCAACTCCAAAGGGATATAACAGCTAAAAATTTACGTAAATTAGAATCTGATTTAGCTGATCAATTAGGAGAATTTCAATTAAGCGCTAAACAAGAAAAAGATTTAGCTCTTAGCAATATAGAAACATATAGTGCTGATTGTATATCTCAATTTCAAGTTTTGCATTCCGAAACTGAACAGCAAAAAGATAAGACTATTGAAAGTTTAGTAAAATTACATTCGGATTTTGCAGTTCAATTATCTCAATTTCAGTTAGATGCTCAAACCCAAAAAGATAAGATCATAGCGGATTTGGAAAAATTAAATAATTTATTGAAATCAGAAATTTCCGCATTACAAAATGATGCTCAAACCCAAAAACATACGATGCTGGAGAGTTTAGATAAATTAAAAATAGAATTTACTGATCAACTTTCAGATTTACAGTTAGATTCTCAAAACTATCAACAGTTAGTAATTGCTAATTTAGACAAATCCGGTGGTGAGTTGACTTCGCAATTTTCAGAATTACAAAATAATGTGCAACAACAAAAAAATCGCATTTTCAAGAAGTTAGAAAAATTAGAAACAGAATTTGTTAATCAACTTTCAGAATTACAATTAGATGCTCAACAGCAGCAAAATTCTCAGTTACAAGAACTAATAGAAATCACGCCTAAAGCTAAAGCTATTCCTGAGTCAGAACAAGTCCCAGAACCACCTCAACCACAAGTTTCTGCTGATGATTATGTCAAAGAAGGAGATATTCTTTTTTCAGAAAAACGTTATGCAGATGCATTTGCAGTTTATGAACAAGCTGTAAAAGTTCAACCTGATGATGCTGGAATTTGGCTGAAGCGTGGTATAATTTTGAGTAGATTAAAACGTTATAAAGAAGCTATCGCTTCCTATAATCAAGCCATTAAAATTAATCCTGACTATCATCAAGCTTGGTGTGATATTGGTGTAGCTTGTGGAAATTTAAACAAACATCAAGAAGCATTTAACTGTTTTGATAAAGCTACCAAAATTAAACCTGATGATGGAGTTGCTTGGTTAAACCGTGGTTTATCTTTGGTAGAATTAGAACGTTATGAAGAGGCAATCACTTCTTTTGATCAAGCGTTGCAATTCCAACCTAATTCCCCTAAAATCTGGGATAAACGAGGTTACACTTTGGTGATGTTGGGAGAGGATGAGGAAGCAATTAGCAACTTTGATAAAGCGCTAGAAATAAAATCAGACTATGCTAGTGCTTATTACAATAAAGCAGCTTGTTATGCACTACAAAGAGAAATTGAATTAGCTTTAGAAAATCTCCAAAAGGCGATTCAACTTAATCCCCAATATAGGGAAGATGCTGCGAGTGATATAGATTTTGATGATCTTAAAAAAGAGCCAAAATTTCAGGAATTAATTAGAGAGTGAATTTGAAGAAAAAAGTAAGTAGATTGGTGCAAAAAAAAGCAACCTATGTAAAGAAATATGAGCTAGGCTAACACCTTCTTTCCCCCTGCCCCCTGCCTTATCCCTCTCTTTGACTATTCAGTCCTGAAGCAGATATCAACCGCAGACAGGAACACTTTTCTAGAAATCCAGATGCTTTTTTATCCGCAGTTGGGTTGTGAGTATGGGCTGGAGTCGGTCGAATAATACCAGCAAACAGGTCATCTAATCCATAGGGAGTGAAAAATTGCCATTCCCCTTGTGTATCTATCTTTACGCCTACGGCAGTAGCGGTATGTAGCCAATCTTTAATGCCATCCTCTACACTAGAATAAGTTCTACGACCATCACGCCAACGAGCAAAACTGGACTGATTTTTAATATCAAACACATAGTCAGGAAATTTGGCTGTGAGAGTAGCCTTTGCTGCTAGTTCCTGGGAACGGTTCCCGCCGTCATCAAAGAATGCAATATCAAAATCGTTGATGACTAACCCACATTCTGTTCCAAATATAGAATGCCAAACGGTATTTCGCACTGCACCCCCAGCCAACCACCAATTAGGTAAGTCCAGTAAGGCTATTTCTGGTAATACCGTGCCAATAATTGAATCAGCTAAAATGATTTTAAGGCTTGTCTGAATATTCATAATCTATTACAGGGAATTTTTAGACTGAAGGTGAAAACACTTTTTCTGATGCTGAAATGATCCTTCCATAAGATAGCTATGGCTAGAGCCGATTTTTACTGCTGATATTATTATCCAACCATGACAGACCAGATTGTTGCTCTTTTCTAATCCTGATAAAATGTTTAGATGTTAAAAATAAAACATCCTCAAAAAACAAAACCCGGTTGGTCTTTGGATGAGCGAGATCCAAAGTTCATCGAAACAATCATGCCCCTCTTGGGCTTTTTGTATAACTACTATTTTCGAGTTCAAACTAGTGGTTGGGAAAATGTCCCAGATGAAAAAATTCTCATTGTCGGCTCCCACAATGGAGGACTCGCTTCTCCCGACACGTCCATGATGATGTACGATTGGGTACGCCGCTTTGGTGCTGAAAAACCAATTTACGGTTTAATGCATCCCAAAGCTTGGGAAGTTTTCCCCGCTTTAGCAGAAATAGCCATGAAAGGTGGGGCTGTTATCGCTCATCCGCAAATGGCTTATCAGGCTTTACGCTCTGGAGCTAGTGTTTTAGTTTATCCTGGTGGTGCAGAAGATGTGTTCCGTCCCCATGAAATGCGGGACAAAATTTACTTTGCTGAACGACGTGGATTTATCAAGCTGGCGTTACGGGAAAATGTGCCAATTGTGCCGGCGATTTCTTGGGGGGCGCATGATACCCTATTTATCTTGGCGGATTTGTACAAAGTTGTTGAGCAATTCCACAAGTGGGGTATGCCGTGGCTGTTTGGGGTTGATCCCCTAGTCTTTCCTATTTATCTGGGACTACCTTGGGGTTTAGCCGTTGGACCTCTGCCTAATATTCCCTTACCTATGCCTATCCACACCAGAGTATGTCCACCAATTGTGTTTGAACGCTATGGAAAAGAAGCCGCAAGCGATCGCACTTATGTTAATGAATGCTATGAATTAGTCAAAAGTCAGATGCAGCATGAATTGGATGATTTAATCCAACAAGCTGGTAATTGATATAGTGGGGCGGATTTTCGCCCCCAGATATAGCAGGTTTGTGTAAATAATTATCGTTGTAACAAGGCAGGGGAGCAGGGAGCAGGGAGCAGGGAGCAGGGAGCAGTGGAGCAGGGAGCAGGGGGCAAAGGGTTTGAAGCTTATTTACTTTTCTTCACACATTTTGCTTATAGCCGTAGACAGGGTGGTTAGAACATCAATTGATAATGAAACTCTTACTACAAAAGGGTTTTACTCCTGAACGGCAGTTGCTTTATGCCGGGAAACCCGTCCACCGCACTGCCTCCTCCTGACTCCTGACTCCTGACTCCTGCTATATCTCCCGCCCACCTACTTAATTACGAACTACACCGTTACAACTTGCCGTACTTCCACTGGTTCTCCAGTCAAGCTAAAGGGGCGAACTTCGGTAATTTTCACTTTTACTATTTGCCCTTTGAGTTCATTGATATCGCCGGTGAAGAAAGTCAGACGATTACCGCGAGTGCGTCCCATCACCTGGGTTTTATCTTTGATATTTTGGTCTTCAACTAGTATTTCTTCAATTCTGCCAAAATAACGTTGCGATCGCTCGGCGGCTTTGACATTGACGAGATGATTTAATCTTTGCAAGCGATCGCTCTTGACTTCTTCACTCAGTTGATTATCCCACAAGGCCGCAGGTGTTCCCGGACGAGGTGAATAAGCAGCAGTATTCAACAAATCAAAACCAATATCATCCACCAATTTCAGAGTATTTTCAAACTGGGCTTCTGTCTCTCCCGGAAAACCCACAATTGCATCTCCACTAATAGACGCATCGGGCATATAGCGGCGGATAGTATCAATAATCCGGCGATATTTCTCTTGGGTATAACCCCGTGACATCGCCTTTAATAGCTCGTTATCCCCGGACTGAAAAGGAATATGAAAATGTTCGCACACCTTGGGCAACTCTGCACAAGCCTTAATTAGCCGTTCTGTAAAATAACGGGGATGGCTTGTAGCAAAACGTAGCCGTTCAATCCCTGGCACATCATGTACATAATACAGTAAATCTGTCAATGTGTGCAGGTGACGACCTTCAGGAGTTGCACCTGGTAAATCTCTGCCGTAAGCATCAATATTTTGGCCGAGTAGGGTAATTTCTTTATAACCTTGTTTACCTAATTCTGTGATTTCCGCCCGAATGGCTTCCGGTGTCCGAGACTGTTCCACACCGCGCACGTTAGGAACTACGCAATAAGTACAACGTTCGTTACAGCCATAAATCACATTTACCCAAGCTGTCACATGACTATCTCGACGTGGTTGGGTGATATCTTCCATGATATGCACCTCTTCTGTAGCGACAACCTGATTGCCTTCAAAAACTGACTCTAGCAAATCTTTGAGACGATTAGCGTGTTGTGGCCCCATCACCAAATCTAATTCTGGCACACGTCGCAATAAAGCTTCTCCTTCTTGCTGGGCAACGCAACCAGCTACAATTAAAGTTAAATCAGGCTGTTCATGTTTACGCTTTGCTTGTCTACCAAGATAAGAATAAACTTTCTGCTCGGCATTATCCCGAATTGTACAGGTATTATAAAGAATTACATTTGCATGATTTGGGTCTTCTGACCACTCAAAGCCCATGTCTTCTAAGATGCCTGCCATGCGCTCTGAGTCGGCTTTATTCATTTGGCAACCGAAGGTAGTAATGTGGTAGCGGCGGGATGAAGTGGTCATGGGGAATTACGCTTAGTCAGTTATTGTATTTTACGTCCATTTATCATTCTATCGAAAGCTATAGGTTACAGTGTAGATGGTTCACAGGTGTAAGCGCCCAAACTTAAAAAGCCTGAGCGCTTGACTAATAGGTTGCAGAGAACATTCTGCTGTGTGAATCGAATTAAACAGGCATCATTTGCATAGATCGGCAAGATTCAGCACAGTTGCGACAAGCAGCCGCACATTCCATCATTTTTCTATCGTCGCTCATTTTTTCACAAGCCGTTGCACAGCGATCGCACATTTCCGCACAAAGCATACAAGTGCGTCCCATAAACTCGGAACCACTCATCATCATATTCATACACATCATACACATTTCCGAGCAATCGCGCATTATGCTCATCATGGTCATATCCATATGCTTACCACCTCTGCTCATACAGTAAGCCATAGTTTCCATGCACATTTTGTGACATTCCATGCAAGCGTTCATAGCCGTTTGCATTTGGGAAGTCATAGATTCATTCATCATCATCATCATAGGAAGTACTCCTGATTTTCTGATGTATATTTCAAGTTCTAATTCAAGTCCTAAGTTTGGACTTGCTTCAACATTAGTTCCAACTTTTTTAAGAGTCAATAGGATTTTTACTCCTGAATTCATAAGCTCATAATTCCGATATAATTACCGGATTTTATTCAAAGTTATATATAAGTTAGTGATGATTTTTTCAGAAGTTCTTACAAAATAAGGCTGACAACCTCTCCTATCCAACTTGAGATTTATCAACCCATTAAGCTTCACAGATAGGAATCTAAATAGAAAGCTATTTATTACTAAATGTTAATGTCATCAATTTTTGACATTTTTACCAAAATTGCTTTCATTCACTTCTATAAAGGCAGAAGTTTTAGTTTTTAACTAACATCTTTTTAGCTTCTGCCATCTACCTTAAAGCTTATTTATCAGCCAAAGCATTTTCTACATCAGCTTGCAAATCTAGATAATGCTCAATTCCTACAGAAAGCCTCAGCAAATTATCCTTAATCCCGCGTTTTAGTCTTTCTGCTTCTGGTAAAGAACCATGAGTCATTTTGGCTGGATAGCAAAGTAATGATTCCACCCCTCCCAAACTTTCTGCTAACAAAAATAATTGCAGTCTAGAAGCAAATCTTTCTACTTCCGTCAAACCCCCCTTTAATTCCAAACTAATCATCCCTCCAAAGCCAGACATTTGCTCTTTCGCAAGATGATATTGTTCATGAGTTGGTAAACCTGGATAATAAATGCGTTCAACTTTGGGATGCTTTTCTAAATATTTCGCCAAAAACAAAGCATTTTTCTCATGTTCACGCATTCGCACCGCTAAGGTTTTAATTCCTCGCAAAACTAACCAGCTATCAAAGGGACTGGGAACCGCACCAATGGCATTTTGATAAAACTTGAGTTGCTGGTATAGTTCCTCATTAGAGGTAACAACTGCACCACCAATAATATCGCTATGTCCACCGAGATATTTAGTTGTGCTGTGAACAACAATATCCGCACCTAAATTTAAAGGTTGTTGAAAATAAGGACTAGCAAAAGTATTATCAACTACTAAGATGATATTATTTTGATGGGCAAAATTTGCCAATGCGGCAATATCAATAATTTTTAATAGCGGGTTGGTTGGTGTTTCAATCCAAATCAACTTAGTATTAGATTGAATGGCGCTTTCAAAATCATTGATGTTATCAATATCGACATAGGTAGTATCTACGCCCCAATTTTTGACAACCTTTTCTAATAACCGATAAGTCCCACCATATAAATCATCACCAGCAACAATATGATCACCAGTTTTCAAAAGACTTAAAACAGTGGTAGTTGCAGCCAAACCAGAAGCGAAAGCTAAACCGAATTTAGCATTTTCTAAAGAAGCTAAAGCATCTTCTAAAGCTTGGCGGGTCGGGTTTCCTGTGCGAGAATATTCATAACCTTTGTGCTGTCCAATTGCTTCTTGTTCATAGGTGGAAGTTAAATAAATTGGTACAATTACCGCTCCAGTTTGAGGATCTGGTTTTTGTCCTTCGTGAATTGCTCTAGTTTCAAATTCCATTATTTTCTCTTTCTTATTCCTGGGTTTTTAACTGTGTCAGCCTAATTTATAATTACGAATTACGCATTTTCATATTTTGCACCTTTTCTACTCCCTTCCCACTAAAAGAATACCGATTAAATGAACCGCGAAGGCGCGTTCGCGGTAGCGTTGCGAAGCAAAGGACGCAAAGAAAGAAATAAAAGATCAAAAAAATTGTTTGGCGCAGGCTCACAAAGAAATGGTATTAGACTTGTATTTTTGCGGCGAAGATGATAGTGCAAGATATGAGCATTACGAATTACGAATTAGTTTGACTAATCCAATATCTAATTAAATCGGCTCTGGTAATTAAGCCTGTGGGGACATCATGACGGGTAATGATAATTCCTGTTGTTCCCGATAATAGAACTCGGTAAGCTTCAGAAATATCAACTTCTTCATCTAGTATTGGTAATGGTTTACCCATGACTGCGGAAACTTCTTGATTAGAAAAGTTGATACCGTCATGTAAACATTTCATCAAAGATGCTTCGTTTAAACTACCTAATACATGATAATTATCAATTACAGGTAGCTGGGAAATATTTAATTTTTGCAGTAAGTTGGTAGCGGTACTTAAAGTGTCACGGGAAGTAACAGAAATGAGTGAGGGGAAATCTGTTTTTTGTGAGAGGATTTCCCCAATTTTAATAGTTCTGGCTTTTGTCCCTTCCCAAAAACCATTTTCTTGCATCCAAACATCAGAATAAATTTTATTGATGTAGTTTCTCCCTGTGTCGGGTAACAGCACAACAATATATTTAGGTTCGGTTAATCTGGCTGCATATTTAAGGGCGGCGGCGACTGCTGTTCCACAGGAACCTCCCACTAATAAGCCTTCTTCCCGTGCGAGACGACGCGCCATATTAAAGGATTCTTTATCACTGACGCGAACCATTTCATCAACTAATTGACGATTAAATGTTTTAGGGATAAAGTCTTCGCCAATGCCTTCAACTTTGTAAGATTTGGGACTATCACCAGAGAGAATTGAACCTTCAGGATCTGCACCCACAATGGTAATATTTGGGTTTTGTTCTTTGAGATATTTGGCAACTCCAGAAATTGTTCCTCCTGTTCCCATTCCCGCGACAAAAACATCTATTTTACCGTTACTATCTGCCCAAATTTCTGGGGCTGTGCTGAGATAATGGGCAAGGGGATTATTGGGGTTTTCAAATTGATTTGGTCGATACGCGCCGGGAATTTCTTTAGCGAGTCTGTCAGCTACACCGTTATAACTTTCGGGTGAATCGGGTGCTACAGATGTGGGGGTAACTACAACTTCTGCACCGTAAGCTTTGAGTAGGTTGATTTTATCTTGGCTCATTTTATCGGGCATGACAAATATACAGCGATATTTTTTGACTGCGGCGATAAGTGCGAGTCCGACTCCTGTGTTACCTGCGGTGGCTTCGATGATGGTTCCACCTGGTTGTAATTGTCCTGATGTTTCGGCGGCTTCTATCATGGCGAGGGCGATTCTATCTTTGGTACTCCCGCCTGGATTGAGATATTCGACTTTGGTGTAAATGGTAGAGGAAATGTTTTCTGTAATGCGGTTGAGTTTGACTAATGGGGTTCTGCCGATGCTTTGTAGAATATTATCGTAGGTTGCCATGATTCCTCGTTGTTAGTGAGGGGATTTTGGTTGTGATGGATTTTTAAGAGAAAGGAACCGCAGAGGCGCTGAGAAGCCAGTGCGTTGGTGAGGCAGTGCGGTCTTGGGGGTTTCCCCCATGAGTAACTGCCGAAAGGGTTCCCCGACTTGTAGCAACTGGCGCGACGCAGAGAGAGGAGAGAATGGGCAATATCTAAATTACTAAATCTCGATAGAGTTAATGTAGTATATCCGATTTTGACTTTGAGGAATACAAGTTTTGAACTTAATAGATTGATTCTTGATAAAGTATTGATGCTGACCTATAGGAACTATTGAAGGTTCTGAACCCAAATCATCATGAAATCTCTGCATCGTCCTGATTTATACAGCTGGTCTTGTTTCAACCCTGCAAGAAATATTGATTTCAATGGCTTTGCCTGGATTCGTCCAGAGGGTAATATCTTGATTGATCCAGTAGCTTTATCAAATCATGACTGGAATCACTTGGAATCTCTCGGTGGTGTGGTTTGGATTATTTTGACGAATTCGGATCATTTGAGATCAGCAAAGGAAATTGCTAATCAAACCTATGCTAAAGTGGCTGGACCGGCTGGGGAAAAGGAGTATTTTCCGATTTTATGCGATAGGTGGTTGGTTGATGGTGAGGAGTTTGTCCCCGGACTGAAGGTGATAGAAATGCAAGGTTCTAAAACTCCCGGTGAATTGGCGTTGCTGTTGGAGGAAACGACGTTGATTACTGGGGATTTAGTGCGATCGCACAAAGCCGGTACTTTAACTATTTTACCAGATGAAAAGCTGATGAATCGAGAACAGGCTGTGGCTTCTGTTCGCAGGTTGGCAGGTTTGGAGAAGGTGGAAGCGGTGCTAGTAGGTGATGGTTGGTCTGTTTTTCGAGATGGTAGGGAACGATTGCAGGAGTTGGTAGCGACTTTGGAGTGATGTGGATAAAGACCGAACTGACAAGACGGTTTGCGATCGCATGACTTTAGAACAACATGGTACAAAATTTAACGTAGGCTGGGAAATGCCCACTTTATACTGTGTAAGTATTTACTACTCTAATTAAGAAGCTTTTTCAAGTTAGAAGTATTCTGCTAAAAACTGCCTTCTTTCATTCATTTTTCAAATTTCAGTTGATTAGAATACATATGATTGTGAAAAAACTCAAAACCTATTGGTCAGGTACTTTGAAACATCTGCAAGTATTTCAGGCTTGGAATCAGAGAAGTTTAGCGAACCAAAAAATCATTTTGTATGGAGCTTACTTCTTAACTGGTATGAGTTTAGGAACTCTTCTGGGATTATTTAAGTATCCTGTAATTAGTAATATTTCATTTATATTTTACTGGATTCAATCTTGTTTAAATTGGATAATTTCTCTGTCACCTAACACTAGCTTTCTCTCAGATATAGTAGCTTTTCAAGGGGCAATAATTGCTATTGCTATACCTCTCAGCTTAGAAATTATTTCTAGAATATCGGAGCGATATAACTCAGGAGTTATTACCAAGAAATTTAGCCAAGAGTCGGAAATTAAGCTGCTGCCAATATTGTTAACTATAGATATCATAGCTGCTATTATCCTAAAATTTTTCATCCCTGCTGATTCAATTTCTGGTTATTGGAAAATAATTGCCTGGATTACTTTTATAGTATTTATATTTACGATTTACATACTGTACAAATTTTTTGCGACCCTTCGACGTTATATAACTGATACTAATTTCTTATTAGATGAGCTTTTCAATGATATAGAAAAATCACTTACTCCCCAAACTCAAAATAAGAAAGTAGATAATCAAGATTTGAAATTAAAACAAAAACAATTTATTGAAGCTCTGGAAGCTACTGGTGATATTTTAGTATTTGAAACAAAGAATAAGAAAGGAGAAGAAAAAATCACAACAGGACTATATAGAATTAGAGAGAAAATCGGACAATTTATTGAGATGCAAAAAAGTAGCCCTAAAGAATTTGAGCGGTTACTTTTATCTCAAGATTTCTTTGATACATATGCTCAGGATAAAACTAATGCTAAACTACTATTGGCATTCGATACTAAAAAACATCTAGTTTCATTTACAGCAGCAATAAATCAACTTTTGAGAATCCGCGAAGCAGCTTTAGAAGTAAATAATGCTGAAATTGATTGGGTTGCAACTGATCATATTATTTCGTTACTTACAGATATATCTCAGATTCCTAATAATAATTTGCTTGTAGAAGAATTGCTTAAAAATCTTGCTGAAATCAGAAGAAGCATTAAAGAAAATAAAGATGATTCAGCATCCACTGTCACCATAAGCTGGTACAAAAATGTTGTTTTTAATAAATTCTTTGATATTTCATATTTAGAGTTATTTGATAGATACTTTTTTTATGGTATTAAAGATATTATATCTAATAATAAAACTTCTCTGTTTAAAAGTTTGGTATCTAATTTGATAAATTCTATAACACTACACGATTCAGGTTATGGAAATATTGATAATTATATATCATTTGTTAGAGGGTGCAATTATCAAAAATACAAAGAAATAGATGAAACATATCACATAAGCAGTAAAATAAATAATTTAAAGCAGCAAATTAAACATATTCGTACAAGAGATCAGCTAATTAGTTGTCTAAAAATTGTTAATGAAGTAGTAAAATTATTACAACCTTGCTGTAATGAAGTTCAAAAAGAGGAAGCTCAACAGAAAGAAGATAAACTTAGAGAGGATATTACTTCTAAGTTCAAGTTTAATAACCTTATAGATATTATTTTTGGTGCTGGAGCATATTGTATTTCCAAACAAAGATATGACTATATTAAATATCTATGGAATTACAATCAACCATCTGATTCAAATGCAATCTGGATAAATCATGATATAGTTCCTAAAGGTCTTGGAGTTTTAATCAACTTTTATTTTAGAAAAAATCATATTCAAAAAGATTTTTCTTTTATTTGGGAAGATCATCATGGAAGTGAACTCTACTATAAACAATATTTTTTGCTGCTATTGCTTAGAGAATTGCAAAAAAACAATCGGCAAGAAATAATTAATCAATTTAGATTATCAGAAACTCTAGATTCCCACGAATTAAATAATATAAGTTACTCGGTAGATACCTTTATCGAACTGGCTAATAAAATTAAAGATAATACTGAAAATTTAAGAATCCTTGGACTGGATATTAATAATATTGAATCAGCCTTAATTCCATTCTTAGAGAGTTTGAAACCAAAAGCTGAAGAACGGATAAAAACTTTACTAAGAACTAAAAACATCAATTCTAAAAAAGTCGCTGAATTTAAACAAGATTTTACTGAGAGCTTTGATAAATCAACAATAATTAGAAATATTCTCAGTTATCATGGGTTGTATGAAGATATAATTCATGCAGGTTTAGAAATTAGCATTAATCCATTTGGTATCATAGAAGTTTCAGAAAAAGCTGCTTTTTTTGAAGAATGGTATTTGAAATATTCTGATATGGGTATTACCTACGGTAGAGAGTTAGCAATATCCGAAAATTTAAGAATTATAGAAGAAATAGAAAATTTGTGCCAAGAGATTGATATCAGTCAGTTTGATGCAGCAATTGATGTATTTAAAGAAAATCTAATTATTCTAACTATAAATTTGGATATGAATAGTCTTCTTCCAAATAGAGCCAACTTCAAATCCAAGCAGCAAAATGATTGTCCAAAAATAGAATTGAAAGGTTTTCAGGGATGCTATACAATTGAAAATTTTGATATTCCAGTTTTTACTGTGTATGACTATACTGGTAATCAAAGAATTTTAATCCTTGATAAGTCTAAACTTGGTAAACTAGTTCAGTATTCACCTAGAAATGGGAGCGAGACGGAAGAATTGACAGGTATATTTCATATTAGTATCCAGTCTTTTTCAGAAAATCAAGAACTAATAAATGATTTACTACAAAATCCGCCAAATTGGTTAACAGATTTAGGTGATCAAATCCAACAAAAAGAATATCTGGAGGAAAAAGTTAAAATCGAAATTTATGAAAAATTCCAATTCGAGAAACATCAAGACTTTCAGGGGTATTTAATAAAATTATCTAATTACAGCAGGTTGGGTAGTTAGGAGGTACAAAATCTAAATTGAAACCTATACACAAAGACAGTTTTACTCCTGACTCCTGACTCCTGACTCCTGACTCCTGACTCCTGAATTCTGCTGTAAGATTCCTATAATTGAGATAACTTTATCTCGTAACAATATGTTCTATGGCAAAGTTAGAAGATTATCGCCAATATATTCAGCAAATCCTGACGAAATACGCCAGTTATAAACCTGCTTATGGAGAAATTGAAGTAGAGACAATCTTCGATACACAAAGGGATCATGATTCAGATTGTCTATATTGGCTGGGAAAATAAATGTCGAGTATATGGCTGTTCTCTGCACCTCGACATTAAAAAAGAAAAAATCTGGATTCAATGGAATGGAAAATAAGTTGATATTGCTGAAGAATTAGTTCAACTTAATGTTCCCAAATAAGACATTGTTATCGGGTTTCATTCCCCTTAATACACGAAAATTTACCGATTATGCAGTAGGTTAAGCTAAAAACCTTTACAATTCAATTAACTTAAAGCCCCAAATTTTTAAAACAGTAGTTGCTATTTCTGGATCTACACCATCATAAGCCTCCCATTCCGAGTTCTTATCTTTAGGATGTCCATCACCTACATGACCTGCAACTTTTATCACTGGAACACCCACCATATAATCACGTTCCATCCCTTTGGGGAGAGCTAGTTGAATTCTGCGGCCTACGAACTTTGATGTACTAGTTTTAGCCACAGATTCACGAACTAAACAAATATCACCAGCAGTCCCCCAAGTAGTTTGGTAGATGTGGAGGAACGATATATAACTTTCTGGTTTGATGGCTCTTTTGAGAACTTGCATTATCTAATCCTTACTTATCGTTTTTGGTTCAACAATTTCATTAAAACCTCATCAGAAACAACTACAAGTTTCAATACTAGACACGGTTTCCATGACAATTTCCTCCCTATAATAAAATAAAACAAGGAGTTTAACCCCCTTGTTAAAATTTAAAAGTTGAGGCGTATTAGTAATCTAAGCAGGTGTAAACTGCAACGATACACCGTTCATACAGTAGCGCAGACCTGTTGGTTTGGGTCCATCATTGAACACATGGCCTAAATGTCCACCGCAGTTACTGCAATGTACTTCAACTCTAGTCATGAAAAATGACCGATCCGTAGTGGTTGCGATCGCACCCTCAATCGGTTTAAAAAAGCTCGGCCAGCCAGTACCACTGTCAAACTTGGTTTCTGAGGTAAACAAAGCCTGTCCACACCCTGCACAAACATAAGTACCTGGGGCATAATTTTTGTCTAAAGGGCTAGTGTGGGCGCGTTCTGTGCCATGTTTCCGCAACACCTGAAACTGTTCCGGCGTTAAAATTGATTTCCACTCGTTTTCAGGTTTCGTCACTGCAAACTCACTCTGAGAAGCTGCCATAGTTTCTGAACTCCAATTGATATAACGTGAAAAAAAGGCCGTACCAACTAGAACGGCACTAATTTGCAAAAAATGGCGTTTGTCCATATATCTATTATTTGCTATTTTTCTCTTCTAGAGCTAACCCACTTCAGCCAGACATTCACCTAGCATCCCCCATCGCCCTGAATTACTCCTGAGAGAATAATTAAAATTTGCTCAAAAATTTGCTCAAAAATTGCCGAAAAAAGAGCATCAATCGTCATCATCAACGATTGTTAACTCCTGAGTTGTTTCCTGATGACCCTGACGAATTAAAACCTTAAATAGACGATTTAACCGCTTCACCCCACTTAGGGTAATCAGAGTTAGAAGCGCTCCCAATAATCCCATTTGCCAAAGACCACAGCCAATGGCAGCCCCCAACCCAGCCGCAATCCATACAGAGGCAGCTGTAGTTAAACCCCGCACTTTTGGCACTTCATCTCTTCTGGGCGATTCTTGGAGTATCAATCCGGCTCCCAGAAATCCGACCCCAGTTGTTACACCCTGAATCGTCCGACTCAGTGCATTGGTAGCTGCATAGGGGCTTTCACCTTCAACCTGCAAAGGAATCATCACAAATAGGGCAGCACCCATACTCACTAACATGAATGTTCGCATACCTGCTGGTCTACCGCCTTTTTGACGGTTTAATCCAATAATACAACCCACCAAGAGCGCCAGCGTTAATCTGAATGCTATGTGTGGCAAATCATTGGCAGCTAGAAACATTGGATTCATCTCAACCTCCAGGAAATTTTGCGCCTATTGCCAGTAGGCTGGATGGCTACCCAAAGTTATGGGTGTAAATATAAATACCAAAAGTCTATAGGATTATAGTTGTTTATGTTTAGTTTAACAGTAGGTTAAGAATAAGTAAATTCATATAGGAATCCTAATTGATTTCTAATAGCTTGCGTGGCGTAGCCATAAAATATCTAAGTATTGTAGGGTGGGCATTGCCCACCAAAAACCGCATATTGTGGGCAATGCCCACCCTAGGTATATGTTCAAAAATCAAATAGTAACCCTATATAAGCCATACAACATTTATTTGGCGCAACCTCACATATGGCAGTCCTAAATGATTCATGAACACTTCTGTTCCCTATTCCCTGTTCCCTTGACTCACCGATAAGTTCTCAACTCCAGTAGGATTGCTATAGAATTGGTTGGTATAAAACCCTTTTCCCCTGCTCCCTGCCTTATAATCGCTAAGTGTGAAATACTTAAAGTAAAGCGATCGCATCAACATAGATCAGTTATTGTGAAGTATCTTTGTCCAGAGTTATTAATTTAAACATCAGAACTGCAACACTAATGTGCCAACTGCTGGGAATGAACTGCAATGTGCCAACGGATATTTGCTTTTCCTTTGAAGGTTTTTCTGCACGAGGAGGCAAAACCGATGAACATAGTGATGGTTGGGGCATTGCTTTTTTTGAAGGTAAAGGATGCCGGATGTTTCTTGATGCCAAACCCTCTATCGATTCTCCACTAGCAGAGTTAGTAAGGCGCTATCCCATCCACTCTACCCATGTGATTGCCCATATCCGCAAAGCTACTCAAGGTGAAGTCACCCTAGAAAACTGTCATCCTTTCCGTAGGGAACTGTGGGGAAGATATTGGGTATTTGCCCACAATGGTAACTTGCCAGATTTTCAAGTTGAAAGTAAAGGTATTTTTCAACCTGTAGGTGACACAGATAGCGAACAAGCATTTTGCTTGATGCTCAATACTTTACGAGAAAATTTTCCTCAAGGACAACCCCCGTTAGAAGAACTTTATCAAGTACTGCGTAAAATTACGGAAGAAATAGCATCACTAGGTGTTTTTAACTATCTACTATCAGATGGAAAACATTTCTTTACTCATTGCTCAACCAAACTCTGCTACATTATCCGACAAGCACCTTTTGCCGCTGCTCACTTGATTGATGAAGATATGACTGTCGATTTTAGTGAGTTGACAACACAGCGAGATCGCGTTGCTATCATCGCTACTACACCCCTTACAGATAACGAAGTTTGGACACCAATCCAACCAGGAGAACTATTAGTATTTCAGGACGGATTACCACTCAAATTTAAGTAATTCCTTGAGGACAATATCTAATCATATAATACCAACTCAGGTATATTTATCTCTGATGATTTAGTCTGTAAATACTGATGCATTATTTGCACTACGTTATCATTATAGACAGGTTTGTTAATAAAATCGTTTGCTCCAAACACCCTAGCCCTGAATCTATCAAAAACACCTTCACTACCCGTTAATATGATAATTGGCGTATTGGCAAAATAAGAACAGCGTCGTAATTGTTCGCAAATTTGATAACCACTACTAACGGGCATAATCAAATCTAAAAATATCAGGTTTGGTTGATGCTGAATTAAAATCGGTATCGCTTGTAATGGATCTTGAATGCCAAGAAATCTCATACCGTTAGATACAATAATGCTCTCTAATATTTTACACGCTAGAAGACTATCATCAATACAGGCAATAAGAGGTGAATTTTCTTGATTTAGTTGCTTATAGTTCAAGCTTTGTTGAATTTTTATTATTGATGATGGCAAATCAGGTACTTCTATAAGTTCGACAATTCCTTTCTCAATAAACAGCCGCAATGAATGAGTGACAGCTAAAACACTTTGCCGCATTTTTGCAGCTAAGTCCAATAGCGTATGTTGTCCATTTATTAACCTTTCAAAGTTTTTGTAGAAACTGTTACTTACTTGCTGTCTCAGTTTTTCAGGCTGCCGAATAACTGGGGATAAATGAGGTGAAATCCTTCTTAAACCCGCTTGCGACCAGTTATGCCAGGCATCTTGCATTGCCTTAATAAACATATTTGTACTGGTGGAAATCATCAGTGCTTTTAAGATTGTGTCTTGGTTGATTTCACAACTGAAGTCAGCAACATTTACCTGTTGAGCTAAATCAAATAGAATTTCCCCTATAGTATTGGTGACAAAATCATTAAATTGTTTCTGCTGGATCTGGCCTGTATGATATAAATTTTCTAGCAATAGATAATCCCAATACTCAATTAAAATATTCTCATCCCGTAGCTCGATTTTATCAATATCAATTTCTGGACAAATTAAATTCATATTTCTCAGCCAACGTCTACGAGGATGAACTCCTCCTGTTGCCCAAACTATCTGTCCTAGTTGATAATAAAAAGTCCATTTATTTCCCTGTATACCCTGAATATTTAGCTGTCCATTGTATTGTAATAGACTGCATTTTTTAAATTCTTGCAATAATGTATCCAAGTTCATGACTTTTTACTTAATTACAACCTAGTTATTTGTATCATTTCGTTGGATTAAATTAAGTATTCCCAAGGTTAAATTTTGTTTAAGAATAAGTTATTTTACTGCTAATCAATTTTTTAAACGATTGCGACATACAGAAAACTGCAAAACTGATACAGTCAGTGTTTCACAATCCAAAATCTAAAATGACATAATATTCTCTACTTTTCTACTTTTGTTGAGAATCTTATCGTTCAATATGCTTGGTGTTAGCGCCAAAAACCTTAAATTGCGTAGGTTGGGTAGTAGCTTGCTGCCCTGTAGGAGAGGAACAAAACCCCACAAAATTACGAAAATATTGAGTTATGCCTACGGCACGCTACGCGTGGGCGTTATCTGTGGGTTAGCACTACAGTATAGTTTTACCCAACCTACAATTACCCTTAAATCAACTGTATCACTTTATAATGTCAGTGTGTAAGTTCTCAAGTAGATAAATTTATCGCCGTCCACCTTGGATTTTGTCAAAAATAGCACCATCATTAAAGAACTTCTTCTGGACAGCATCCCAACCACCAAGACTTCCTACAGTGTAGAGTTGAGTAATTTTGGGGAATTTATTCTGTACTTCTTTAGCCACAGCGGCGTTAACTGGTCTAAAACCAACTTTAGCAAACTCACGCTGTGCTTCTGGAGTGAAAAGAAACTTAACGAAAGCTTCTGAAACCTCACGAGTTCCATGCTTATCAACGTTTTTATCCACAACGGCCACAGGGCCTTCTATAGAAATATTGACAGAAGGGACTTCGTAAGAAACATCTGTCTTTCCTTGTTGTGCAGCTAAGATGACTTCGTTTTCATAATTGAGTAATACATCCCCCTGACCTTTTTTGTAAAAAGCATCACTGGATTCTCGTGCGTCTTTGGGTAAAACAACTACATTTCTAAACACATCATTTACAAATTTTAAAGCCTGGGTTTCATTTCCCCCATTCTTAGTCACTGCACCCCACAAAGCCAAGAAATTCCATCTTGCACCACCAGAAGTTTTGGGATTAGCTGTGACAATTTTCACACCAGGTTTTCCCAAATCAGCCCAAGTTTTAATCTTTTTGGGATTACCAGCACGAGTTTCGAGTGCAACTACTGAACGGGTAATAATTGAACTATTCGGAGCGTCTTTCTCCCAACCTGGGTTAATCAATCCTGCTTGTTCAATTTTTTTGGTATCCAGTGCTAATGCTAGAGCTACCACATCTGCGGGTAAGCCATCAATCACAGCACGAGTTTGAGAGCCTGAACCACCATAGCTCTGCCTAATCACCACTTCTTGCCCTTTTTCCTTCTTCCATTTCGCCACAAAATTAGGAATGATTTTTTCATAAGCAGCTTTGGTGACTGCGTAACTAACTAAGGTAATTTCAACTTTTTTACCTTTTTGACTAATGAGTTGGGTTTTTTGGGCTGTACCTGCAAACACTGGCAGGATAGTGCTTATACCCAATCCTGCTGCTAAAAATAACGCTGAATAGGATTGGAAAGGTGTAAAGACTGGCTTTGTTGTTTGTAGGAATTGGGCAGTTTTTGAGAAATTATATGTCATGGATTTGCCTTGCATAAGGATAAATACAATCAACGGTTTTTTGGTCGAATTACCGTAGTTGCTGTCTAAAAAAGAGCGTATCAGATGCGACATAGAAAATCAATAGTTCTCACACTTAAAAACAACTATTCCCCAATCGGACATAGTGTGTATTGTTTATTACTGATAAATATGCGCCGTTTTTGATGCATGAATTATTTATAAATGATTCATATCAAAGAATTATGGGAATAAAATCTGTAATCTATTTTAGAATTTACACGTAGCAATTAACATTAAATAATACTTTGCGCTCAGTAGAATATCTATTTGTTGACAAAATAATTATGGTCATAAATTGATACTAGCTAATTTATGGTATTGTAATTTTTTATGAAACTGCTAAAATCCCCATATTACCTATCGCTAATGTGAGGTTTGATCTAGATTTCATCACCAGATACCTGCAATCGCGTATTAGCATAAAGTATATGTACTTTATTTCTATCAACTAACTGTAGTTTAACAGGAGCAAAAAAAATGAATTTATGGCAGCGTCTACTGAAACAATCGCAACTTAGGTTAAGACCAAATTCGCTCAAAGGCTTTGTATCACTCTTTTTAGTCGGGGGAATTTTGACTGTAGCACTTGCTTCTTGCTCTGGTGCGAATAATAGTAATACTACTACAACTACCACTGAAACTACTGCTGGTGAAAAGAAGCAGAATGTAGAACTAACCCTTGTCTCTTTTGCTGTCACCAAAGCTGCTCACGAAGCCATTATTCCTAAATTTGTGGAAAAATGGCAAAAAGAACATAACCAAACTGTCACCTTTAAACAAAGTTATGGTGGTTCTGGTTCTCAAACTCGCGCTGTAATTGATGGTTTAGAAGCAGATATTGTTCACTTGGCACTGGCTGGGGATACATCAAAAATTGAAAAAGCGGGATTAATTGAGCCAGGATGGGAAAAAGAAGTTCCCAACAATGCTATTGTTTCTAAGTCTGTAGCAGCTTTAGTCACTCGTGAAGGCAACCCGAAAGGTATCAAGACTTGGGCAGATTTAGCAAAAGATGATGTTAAACTGATTACCGCTGATCCCAAAACATCAGGAGTTGCGCGTTGGAATTTTCTTGCACTGTGGAACTCAGTCATTAAAACTGGTGGAGATGAAGCCAAAGCCACTGAGTTTGTGAGTAAGGTTTACAACAATGTTCCCATATTAACAAAAGATGCCCGTGAAGCTACAGATGCATTTTTCAAGCAAGGTCAGGGTGATGCTCTGATAAACTACGAAAATGAAATTGTATTAGCAGAACAAAAGGGTGAAAAAGTGACTGCGATTATCCCTGATGTGAATATTTCCATTGATAATCCCATTGCTGTTGTAGATAAGAATGTTGATAAACACGGTAATCGTGAAGTAGCAGAAGGTTTCGTTAAATTTCTCTTTACCCCAGAAGCACAACAGGAATTTGCCAAGGTAGGATTTCGTCCTGTAGATGATACTGTAGCTAAAACTAAGGAATTTGCAGATAAATATCCTCCAGTAAAAACTTTGGGTACAGTTGAGGAATTCGGTGGTTGGGATGCAGTTCAGAACAAGTTTTTTGCTGACGGGACAGTTTTTGACCAAATCCAAGCCAAAAAGAAGCGGTAATTGGTAATTTGTGAAAAATAACTATTGACTCAATTCTGAATTATGACTGTATCTTCTCCTGTGCAAGCTAACATTAAACCTTCTGTTTGGAAGGTATTCTTAGATAATGTGATTCACCTTCCTTGGACTTGGCGAATTACCATCGGATACCTATTTGTGATGTTGTTTGTTCCCATAACGGCCATGTTCCTCAAAGCCAGTACGGAACCTCCGGCTAAGTTTTGGGAAATCGCTACCAATGAGTTAGCATTGTCCACTTACAACGTTACTTTTGTCACTTCACTGTTTGCGGCGCTACTCAATGGTGTGTTTGGAACTTTGATTGCTTGGGTATTGGTACGTTATGATTTCCCTTTCAAACGGATAATTGATGCCACGGTAGATTTACCTTTTGCTTTACCAACATCTGTTGCTGGTTTAACTTTAGCAACTGTTTACAGCGATAATGGTTGGATTGGTTCACTGTTAGCACCACTGGGAATTAAGGTATCTTTTACCCGGTTGGGAGTTGGGGTAGCAATGATATTTATATCTCTGCCTTTTATCGTGCGGACTGTGCAACCTGTGCTTCAGGAAATGGAACATGAAATTGAAGAAGCAGCTTGGTGTCTGGGTGCGACTCAATGGCAGACTTTCTGGAAAGTAATTTTACCGCCTTTATTTCCGACAATTTTGACTGGTGTGGCTTTGGGTTTTTCCCGCGCAGTCGGGGAGTATGGTTCAACGGTAATTATTTCTTCCAATACCTCTTTTAAAGATTTGATTGCACCTGTGCTAATTTTCCAGCGCTTGGAACAGTATGACTATTCTGGTGCAACTGTTATTGGTGTGGTTTTACTAGCAATTTCTTTGGTGCTGTTACTGGCAATTAATTTCTTACAAGCTTGGGCTAGAAGATATGACAACAGATAAGAGAAATAGTCGCCAACAGCAAAGTTGGGTTCCAGGTGTTTTGATTGCGATCGCGATCGCTTATTTATTTCTAGTCCAATATATCCCAACGATCAACCTTTTTTTTGAAGCTTTCAAAAAAGGATTCAGTCCATTTCTATCTAACCTCACAAAACCGGAATTTCTCCATGCCGCTTGGCTAACTTTGTTACTGGCTTTAATTTCCTTGCCTGTAAATACAGTATTTGGTTTATGTGCGGCTTGGGCGATCGCTCGTCATAAATTTCCAGGACGCGCTATAGTTCTGAGTATAATTGACCTTCCCTTTTCTATTTCCCCTGTCGTAGCTGGTTTAATGATTGTGCTACTTTATGGAAGACAGGGCTGGTTTGGTCCTTGGCTTCAAGCACATAATATCCAGATTATCTTTGCATTTCCCGGCATGGTTCTAGCTACAGCATTCGTGAGTATGCCTTTTGTGGCCAGAGAAGTAATTCCCATCTTAGAAGAATATGGCAAAGATCAAGAAGAAGCAGCTAGAACCTTAGGTGCAAATGATTGGCAGACATTTTGGCGTGTCACCTTACCCAGTATCCGTTGGGGCTTACTCTATGGCTTAATTTTAACTAATGCCAGAGCAATGGGTGAATTTGGCGCTGTTTCAGTCGTATCTGGTAACATTGCCAATACAACTCAGAGTCTACCGTTATTTGTTGAAGACGCTTATAAACAGTATGAATCCGAAGCTGCTTTTTCTGCGGCTGTAATTTTGGCGCTTTTAGCAGTAGTAACTTTGGTGCTGAAGGAGATTCTGGAACGGAAAACCAAAATTAAAGAAGTTGAATAAGTCGTAATTGCAATGATTTAAATATCAATGGATTTCATAATTTTGTGCAGCCTTACATAAAATTGGCATTACTAGAAAAAATATCAAATTCCTTTCTTTGCAAGAGGTTTTTATGGCTAGTGAAAATGCACTTATCTATCAAAGAATTCGGGTGAGAATTCCTAAAGACTATCACCAAGAACCTGTAATTTCTCGTTTAGTGTCTGACTACGGACTGACTGTGAATATCAAAGTAGCAATTCTAGGACGTGATGCCATTGGTGATGGTTGGTTTGAGCTAGATTTACAAGGAACAAAAGCACAAATTCAAAACGGGTTAATCTATCTCCAAGAACTGGATTTAGAAGTTTGGGATGATAAAAAAATTAGTCATTGGTGATTACAGCAGTTTTCACTTATTTATACCACACTCTTCATTTCTCTGGAGTGACTCTGCGTCTGGAACGTGAGACAAAAAAATGTAGTTCATTTACCCGAAAATGGCTATAAAGCAATTGGTATCTGAATGAATCAAGCATTCAAACTACTTTTCCTCCCTCTGGCCTAAAAACCATGGGGTATTTTTTTATTTGGAAGTACCTAAGGTCTATTCCTCAAGTATCTCCATCGATCTTGGCATTTCTGGTAAAAATCTAGAACCAGTCGTGTAAACTTTAAAATACTTAAAATTTGGCAAAATACACAATAATGATTATCATTAAAATATGAATATACCAATCATCACAGTTGTTGCTGGACTTGCTGGCTGTGGGAAAACTACTTGGATTTGCCAAAAGTTGCAAAATAGCGCCTCCCTTGACAATGTAATTTATTATAGTCCTGGAAATGGCAAGGTTCCCATAGACCAAACGCGCATAGCTGCGGAATTCCCAGAAGTAAAAGTCTTTGGAGATGGTCAAGAAATCGAATTTTACACCCAGCTAGAAACCGCCAAACTAGCCTATATTGAACTGGGGTTTTATTTGGAATTAACGGCAATTCAGCAAATATTAAACGATGTACCCTACATTGCTATAGCCATTTTACCACCACACCTCAAAGATTCTGAATATCATAATTGGGCAGAAAAAATTATCAAAGGTGCAAATATTGATATCAGTATTTCCCCAAGTCAACTTTGGCGCGTTCCCAGCAGTGGTCAAGTTATTGACGAAGACAGTTTACATGACTTTTGGTATGAAATTACTCATCATGCTTATGGTCAAGTTACTCGTGCTAAAGGAATTTTTGATGTAGCTGATGGTCGGTCAATTTACGGTGATTTTGTTGCGGGTATCCCAGCAACCGATTTTCTGGAATTAGACTTACCACGTCATTTAGAAGGCAGACCACAGCGCTTTAGTGGTATAGAAGTATGGGGTAAAAATTTAGACGAGTTAGCAATTAAACAAACTTTGCAAGATTGTTATTTGTCAGATATCGGCATTAAACAATACCAAGAACAGGTCAAAGAGATTTTATCAGAAGGAGAAATAACTCAGTGAAAATAGCAGTAATGTCTTGTATTCATGGCAACTCAGAAGCTTTGGATGCCGTTTTATCAGATATAGATAACCAAAAAGCAGAAAAAATATTTTGTCTGGGAGATTTAGTCGGATATGGCCCCTATCCAAATGAGGTAGTGACACAAATTCGTGCTCTGGATATTCCTACTTGTTCTGGTTGTTGGGATGAAGATATTGTAGAAGGTTTAAATGCTTGTGATTGCAGTTATCCTTCTTTATTAGCTGAAAACAGGGGTAAAATAGCTCATGAATGGACAAATCAACAAATCAACCCCGAAAATAGAGAATTTCTAGCCCAATTACCCCATAGTTTGCGTGAGGAAAATTTAGCTTTTGTTCACGGTAGTCCTCACAGCAACCACGAATACTTGTTACCTGAACTTGACGCTTTTGCAGCCTTGGAGCGAGTACTTTCTACAGATGCAGATGTGCTTTTTTGTGGACATACTCATGTCCCTTATGTGCGTAATTTGGATGCAGGTAGTTTGCAAGTGCGTGTTCAAGGTGAAGGTACAGAAGCAAGGGAAATCAATTTTACAGCTAACTTGAAACGGATTATTAATGTCGGTTCTGTGGGAGAACCTCGACATGGAAGACCTAATGCAACTTATGTGATTTATGACACCGATAATCAAGATGTGAAGCTGCGGGAAGTTGCTTACAATTATCAAAAAACCTGTGCCGCAATTATTGAGAAGGGTTTACCTGCTATTTTTGCTTGGCGTTTGTCTCAAGGTTTGGAATATGCTGAAAGGGCTGATGATGCAACTCATGTTTGTACTAAGTAGGGCTTGAGACTTTTTGCAAAAGTTCACACATAGCAGGTGACAGGTGACAGGTGACAGGTGACAGGTGACAGGTGACAGAGTTGAAAGTCTTTTTGTGTCTAAGTTTTATCATTTGTTGATGTCCTACTCCCTTCCCACCAGAAGAATATAGATTACAGCACAGTGACTTTCGGGTAAATGAAACACATTTTTTGTCTCACGCAGAGGCGCAGAGGGCGCAGAGAAATAAGAAAATGACTAAATGGGCTATTTTGAGTGGAATTGAGGGTAATTTGGCGGCTTATGAGGCTGTAATGGCTGATGTTAAGCGTCTGCGAGATGTTGAGGCTTTATATATTTTGGGTGATTTGGTGGGGCCAAATCAAGATTCTGAGAAGTTGGTTGCAAGAGTTCGTAACCCAAAGCGCGGGGAGTTGGAACCGTTAGTTTGTAAGGGTTGGTGGGAAGAACAATGTTTTATTCTGCATGGTGTGGCTGGGACTGGGGAACCGACGGAGTTAATGGCTAAGTATGGAGGAGATACTGTTAAGTTACTTTGGGATTCGGTTTCTCGTCCGACTGTGCAATGGTTGCGAAATTTAGATTTTGGTTTTTTTGAACTTGATTGTTTATTAATTCACGGTTCAACGGTAGCAATTGATGAAGCACTAACGCCAGAAACGTCTCCTATCCAAATGCTTGACCGTTTGGGACGTATGCAAGCAAATAATTTATTCTGCGGTCGTTCTGGTTTGGCTTTTAGATATCAGCTAGAAGCCGGTTCTATTACTACAGGTGTGACAACTTTGGATAGTTCCCCTACTCCTGAAACTGTGGAAATTTCTCCGCGTCAAGTGATAGGTGTGGGTAATGTGGGCAGAAATCCTGGAGAAGCAATTTATACTGTTTATGATCCAGAGACCAATTTTGTAGAATTTAAAACTGTACGTTACGGAGTTGGAAAAGGTTTTCAGGTTTCAACTAAGGTAATTTCTGCTGGGTAATTTTTTGTTTTGTTTCCCAGCTAGAAGCCAAGATAGAAATCTGTATGGATGACATTGAATTAATTCAGATATTTTTAGCTAATTTGGATAAGATGGACTGATTAACAATCAACTGGTCTGAAAAGATGGTTGGTTTGTTTTCCTAGCCATAAACTTTTTTCCAGAAATGAACAGAAAATTTATCTTGGCCTTGCTTTCTAGTCCTGTCTTGTTTACGTCTATGCTATCTATGGTGATGATGGGTAGACCAGTTCATGCTAGTCAAACAGTTACCCCTGTTGGCACTCATCTTTCTTGTGTCCGTTCTCCCCACTCAGCAAATGTACGTCAGGTATGTATACAGGCGGATGATGTTACTCCTACGACGGTTAAACCAGATATGAAATTGGCGCAAGTTCAACCTGCTCAAAATCAGTCAGATGAACTAGAATTCACTGATGCAGAAAGTAATGAGGCGATTAAGTTGTTTGGCTGTGATTGCCTAGTTTGTCTCAATGCTGTGCGTCAGTTGCATGGTGTAGCACCTTTACCCGTGTAGTTTTAAAAACCGTATTTATGCATAATTGAACTTCATCAAAAAATACAGATGATAGGCAAATAACTGTGAATATCTGTTGTTGAGATGCTCCCGTCTCACAGGAGGCATAAGTCAAGGAGAAAAAGCCAGAAAACTTGATTTCTGGCTCTTAGCTGGAAAAATAAACAATAAATCGATTTAATACAAGCAAAATTGCACTCAAGCTTAGATTCTGCCGATGTTGTGGAGTCCTAAGATGATGCCTGCACCTAAAATATGACCAAAGGAGGTGGTTGCTAATACAGCAGGTAAACCAAAACCACCAAAGAAATTGGGTGCAGGTAGAGCAGGTTCTGCATTAGGATACTTGATTGTAAACTTGCCGATAGCGATCGCTAGAATGTTGGCGAGAATCATGATGATGCCAACAGTAGGACTCCATTCTAGGGTTGTGGGTACAGTAGCGAGTAAGCTAGAGGTCAACATCGGGTTTTCTCCTGAGATTATTGAATCATTGAGAATATAATCTTCAAAATTCATCGGAAAAATCAACAAAAAGCCGATTTTTGAAGCAATATTTAACAGTTGTTGCCAATACTTAATATAAACAATCACTTTACTGATGCCATTTGGTCATCAGCAATACAATTACCAGATAAATTGTCTTTTTTTGACTCAAAATACCATGAGCGATGGGTAAACTGAATACGGGCGATCGCTCTCCAGATAATTTAAACTCAAGATGAGACTGAATTATTTCCTGAATTTATTATGTCCTCAACTCTTGATTCCTTACCACCTGCTTTAGCTAAAATCGTCCAACGCTTCCAACGTGCTGCTGAACCAAAGCGACGTTACGAACAGTTAATTTGGTATGCTCAGAAATTGCCAGAATTTCCCGAAGCTGATAAATTACCCGAAAACAAAGTTCCTGGTTGCGTCTCACAGGTATATGTGACAGCATCATTGGATGATGGGAAAGTTGTTTTTCAGGGAGATTCTGATTCCCAGCTAACTAAGGGATTAGTAGCACTTTTGGTAGAAGGATTAAACGGACTCACACCCACACAAATCGTCCAATTAACTCCTGATTTTATTCAAGCTACTGGTTTAAATGTTAGCTTGACACCTTCCCGTGCTAACGGTTTTTACAACATTTTCAAAACCATGCAGAAAAAAGCTTTGGAATGTAAGTTAGAAAATTAGGGACGCGGGAGATTGAGAGACGCGGTGACACGGTGACACGGTGACGCGGAGATGGAGACAGAATAATTAATTACGAATGACCAATGACCAATGACCAATGACCAATGACCAATGACCAATGACCAATGACCAATGACCAATGACCAATGACCAATGACCAATGACCAATGACCAATGACCAA
>NZ_JACJTQ010000027.1 GCF_014698735.1 Anabaena catenula FACHB-362 | reverse complement strand
CCTGACTCCTGACTCCTGACTCCTGACTCCTGACTCCTGACTCCTGACTCCTGACTCCTGACTCCTGACTCCTGACTCCTGACTCCTGACTCCTGACTCCTGCTATAGCGTCACTATTTAGTC
Source organism: Anabaena catenula FACHB-362 (assembly GCF_014698735.1). GTDB lineage: Bacteria > Cyanobacteriota > Cyanobacteriia > Cyanobacteriales > Nostocaceae > Anabaena > Anabaena variabilis_A. The sequence continues at coordinate 83,877 of NZ_JACJTQ010000027.1, read as the reverse complement.
TGAGATTGTTTAAGTACTTTGGCAAGAGGGAAATGGGAAGAGAAGATTTTCTGTTTGATAAAAGTACTGAGTTCTCAGCTTTAAACTAAGGTATGCTAATTTTTATTAAGATTTAATAATTGGAAGAGAACACGATGAGCCTCGAACTTTCTCCAGCAGTGAAATATGGTTTGAATTTCCTTCACCCAGTCATCATGTGGATATTACTAGCACTGTCACTGTATGCTGCCTACTTAGGTCTGCAAGTACAGCGTACCAGAAATGCTAAGGGCGAAGAAAAGAAACAACTCATTCAAGGCAAATATACAATCAAGCACTACCAAATCGGCTCTATTGTCTTAGCTTTGATGGTAGCAGGTTCCATTGGTGGCATGGCTGTTACCTATATCAATAATGGGAAATTGTTTTTTGGTCCGCACCTGTTAGCCGGTCTGAGTATGACAGGTTTGATAGCATTTTCTGCGTCCCTCTCCCCCTTTATGCAAAAAGGAGCAAATTGGGCGCGTGTCACTCATATTTTGCTTAATTTCGGTATTTTAGGGCTTTTTATTTGGCAGGCTATATCTGGCGTAGAAATTGTCCAAAAAATTCTTACTCAAGCATAGTCCGGTGTCAGTGGTCAGTTGGATTGTGCTACTGACCATCGACAAATAAATCTAAGTAGTTGGAGAAAATTAAATTAATTAATAGCCACAGGGAATTACTGCTCACTTTTGATGAGACTTAACAGAAAAAGCAATATTCTGAGACTGATGAAAATCTTCCTGGACTTTGCGGGTTAAACGACGGGAGACTTGGCGGATAATTTGATGAAGTAAGCGATCGCCTGTAGATTGAATTAAGGAATGGGGTAAACGCTGAATAAATCTGGGAAAATAAAGCTCAACCATCAAATCTAATTGCCATTCTACCCTTGTCATCTCAGCTGCACTTTCTACCAATTGCAGCGATGCATTATAGTCTACATCATAACCAGGAGCTTGGTAGTCAGGAATAGGAATAGTCCGGATGCAGTAATTACCCTGTTCTGGAGCTAACAATTCCAAACCGATTTTCGGCTCTACTTCATAACCAAAAGAACCAAATCGACCAATTACTAACGCATAGCCATTGTCTCCCAAAGGTTGCACTTTCATCGGTTCAGCGCAGCGTGTGAACCATGAGGAGTGAGAATCAAGATACTCAGCAACCTTTCTCACAGGAGCATACATTTCCATACAATCTTGATGACGGCTATGGAATTTGCTTGTATTTATCTTATCTTCTTTAAATGCAGTTTCATCTATTGAAACGCTTGATTCTACAGATAAAACTGATTCATTTATTTCCACAGATGGATAATCCCAGTTGTTTGCTACCATAAGTGTGTTTTTTGTATAGATTGAAGTTTGTCTATATTAATGATTCCCAGTTCGGGAGAGTTTTTTCACAAAAAAATGTAAATTTCACAAAAACCTCAAGAATCTGTCATCAACTCCATAGAATCACTACAATAAAGAACTGAACAAGCACATATTAGTTTCCCAAGATAGCGCTAATTATGAAAGTATTTGTAGCAGGGGCAACAGGTGAAACAGGTCGTCGTATCATCCAAGAACTAATTGCGAGAAATATTCCTGTCCGGGCCTTGGTGAGAGATCAAGAAAAAGCTAAGGCTATTTTATCTCCTGATGTCGAATTCGTTGTAGGCGACGTATTACAACCAGAAAGCTTAGATGCTGGATTAGGTGATAGCACGGTAGTAATCTGCGCCACAGGTGCAAGTCCCAGTTTTGACCCTACAGCCCCCTATAAAGTAGATTTTGAAGGTACAAAAAATTTAGTAACTGCTGCTAAAGCCAAGCAGATTCAGCATTTTGTCTTGGTTTCTTCTTTGTGTGTTTCCCAGCTTTTCCATCCCTTGAACCTATTTTGGCTGATTTTAGTCTGGAAAAAGCAAGCTGAAGAATGTATTCAAAAAAGTGGACTCACCTATACAATTGTGCGACCTGGAGGGTTAAAAAATGAAGATAACTCCGATGCCATAGTCATGCAGGGTGCTGATACATTGTTCGATGGTAGCATCCCTCGGCAAAAAGTGGCTCAGGTTTGTGTTGAGTCCCTATTTGAACCTGCTGCGCGGAATAAAATTGTGGAAATCGTGGCTAGAGTGGGAGAGACTAAGAAAAGTTGGAGGGAGTTATTTGAGCAGGTTCAGTCTTTTTGATCAAACGCAGAGGGACGCTGAGGTTAGCGCGGAGGGACGCGGAGTTTTTATGATCCAAAATCAATGTTTGTTATGAGGAGTTAGGTTCTGAAAGGCTTTGAACTCAAAGGTGTAGAAAAACTGATTGGCCCCCTAGCGGCACTTCTCGGTTTTGTATATTTATTACAGTGGTATGTGGGTGGAGATTTACATTCGCCTTCCGAACCTCTATTTACCGGAAAGCAGCCTCAATTGGTGATGAAAGATGGTGATCCTTACATTCGTGCTTTGATGCGAACCATCTCTACAAGTGAGGCCAATAGCAACCGTCCCTACTCTCTCTTATATGGTGGTCAGCAAGTTAGTGATCTGAGTCGTCATCCTGAAATATGTGTCACCATTGTGGTGGGACCAAATACAGGTAACTGTTCCACTGCTGCTGGTAGATATCAAATCATCAATACTACCTGGTATGAAATTGCTCCCCGCTATCATCCAAATCCACCACAGCAGTTAATGTTTTGGACTAATTATAGCTTTGAAGCGGAGTATCAAGACGTAGTAGTTTACCGTTGGTTGAATGATTCACGAGTTTGGGGAACTGATATTTCTCAACTCCTGCGTCAGCAAAAGTTAAATGAAGTTTTACGGCGACTTTCCCCCACTTGGACAAGTTTAGGATATGGCATAGAGACTAATGAGAATACTCGCTTTTTACCCCAAGTTTATCAGAAATTATTGCAAGAAGAATTAAAAGCTGCTAATCAACCAGCAACCCGAAATGTAACACCTTCCCCAATTCCTCAGAATCCATAAAAAGTCTAATCAAATCAATTTAGTTGAAAGTTATTTGAGTTAGTCAATCATAAAATCTCTGATATTTTTGACAAAGTCTAATGTATTTTCTAAGTGAACATTATGTCCAGCTTGATTAATTATTTTTAGCTGGGAAAATTCACATCTGTAAGACATTGCTGTATTAATTTTTATAAATTTTTCATCATATTTGCCAACTAGTAAAAGTAATGGAAGTTTATTTTCTTTGAGCTTTTCCCACAAAGAAGGCTGATATCCACTTCCCATAAATTGCAGTGACTTTACTAGTTCTAGAGGATTATTTTCTAATCTACTTTCTAGCATTTGTGGATATTGAGGATGGTGTTTGATATTACCAAATATTGGTTGAATGTACCAATTATTGAGAAACTTTTTAAAATCCTTTTTATTAATCATTCGAGTTAATTTACTAGCTATTTGAAAATCACTTTTAATTCTGGCTAATCTTTCTGTATCTGTTGGTAAACCTGGGGAAGCTGATTCTAAGACAACTTTGATAAATCTTTCGGGGAAATGTAGAGTTAAATATAAGGCTAATCTTCCTCCCATTGAATAACCAACTAAGCAGCATTGAGATATTTTCAATTTATCCAATAAGTTGATTAAAGCTTGGGCGGTTTGTTCCATTTTATAATATTCATCTCCTCCCAAAACTTGAGTTTTACCGTGTCCAGGTAAGTCAAGGGTGAGATAAGAAAAATCTTCACCTAGTAATTTTATGGCTTCATCAAATTCATCAAGATTACCCATAAATCCATGTAGAAAAATAATTAGTGGTTTTTGGGAATTGTCAATTAAAGAATAATTAAATATATATTTTTCTAAATTCATTTTTTCTATATAAATGAGAATATATTATATTTGAGAAATAACTTCTAGCGGAATCTGAATTTGAAATTCTGTACCTTTTTCAGGACTAGAAAAGCAGAGTATTTTACCTTTATGTTCTTCAACAACAATTTGGTAAGTAATAGATAATCCTAAACCAGTTCCTTTACCTATGGGTTTTGTGGTGAAGAAGGGATCGAATATTCGTAGCTGATTTTCTTCAGGAATACCAACACCATTATCGGTAATAGAAATTAAAATATAATTAGTTTCTAGTAACTTAGTAGTAATATAAATTTGAGGGTTTTGTGGCAATTCTTTAGCTTCTAAAGCATCAATAGCATTTGTTAATATATTCAAAAATACTTGGTTAAGTTTTGCAGGATAACACTCTACTAGTGGTAAATTATCGTATTTTTTAATGATTTCAATTGGTGTTGAATTTAATTGGTTATTGAATCGGCATCGCAGAATCATCAGAATACTATCTAGATCTTTATGAATATCAATTTTTTTGATTTCAGTTTCACCCAAGTGAGAAAAAGTTCGTAGAGAAAGCACAATATCACGGATACGAGTTGTGCCGACTTCCATTGATTTTATGAGTTGAGGTAAATCTGACTTGATAAAATTTAGGTCAATTAATTTTGTAAAAATCTTTATTTCTATTTCTGTATCAACTTTAAGATGATATTTCTCATAAAGATCTATTAATTTTAATAGATCTACCATATATCGTTGAGCATGAGGAAGGTTAGGATGGATAAAATTGATAGAATTATTGAGTTCGTGAGCTATTCCGGCCACAAGTTGCCCCAAACTAAACATTTTTTCTTTTTGGATAAGTTGAACTTGTGTTTTTTCTACTTCATTTAAAGCTTCTTGAATTTTATTATCACTAATGGTCAAGTTTTTTAATGTATGAAAAAGCAATATAAAAAAATTTACTAATGCTAGACATAAACCAGTTGCTTGAATAATTTGTAATGCGTATGTTCTGTTATTAGATATATTTTGTTGTTCTGTAGTGATCTGATTCATCAAGTCTAGCAATTGGAGGTTATTGTCATTTGAATAGACTATGGCATCTTGTAATGACTGCCGAGATATTTTATTTCTAGATGAAATAACAGGTTCAATTTTTTCTTTATAGGGATTCCAAATTGCTTCGGCTTGAGTAATTAAATTTTTAATTTTAGGATTTTTCAGAGCTGAAATATATACTGGCTTTCCATCACTACCAGTGACGATTTTACCTATTTTAAATCCTATTAAAGTTTCATCAAATTGCTTGTAAGCCTGTGCTAATTCATTCTGCGGAGCAGTAATTGTTTTTTCTATTTGTTCTGCTACTTGTAATTGTAAGATAGTTTTAGAAATTCTTTGTGATAGCATTCGCTGACGACCAGCTAAGTTAATAATTATAGCATCTTCTTTTAATTGAGAAGAGATCAAAAAATTAGGAAGAAGAACACCTAAATCAAAACACAAAAATAGAGTGGCTGACAAGAAAATAATCCGGTACTTTCCTTGAAAAAATAAATATGTAGGCAATATTTGTTTTAATTTTGCTATCATGACTAAATACTGGGAAACTGTTATGTTGTAAATAAATGTAAAGGCTAAAATAAAGATAAATATGCAAAATATGCGAAAAAATGAACCAAGCTAAAACCCTCTTGTCCATTCTCTGCTCCCAAGGAGAAATATTTACACCTACTTAACTGGAAAATACACGCTCTTACAGGCAAGAAAAAATATTTTCATAAGTTCTGATGCCCCCAGTTGATGATGGCCACTGCTGTTTTTGAGTTTCTAAGGTAAAAACCGATCTAAAGCAGCTTTGAGTTGTTCAATTTCTACATCAATATTGCCTTTTTGGGCGGCTCTAGCAATACATTCGGTTAAATGTTCATCCAAAACAATGCGTGCTACTTTATCTATTGCGCCTCTGACAGCGGCAATTTGCAATAATACATCAGGACAAGGGCTATTTTGCTGCACCATTGTTTTAATACCGCGAACGTGTCCTTCTATACGTGAGAGCCGATTGACAATTCGCCGCAATGACTCTTCACTATGAACGTGAGGATGAACAGAATCTACCTGTCCAGGAGTATGATCTGTGTGTTCGTGGTTGTGATCTTCATCGTGTGTGTGTTCTGGTGGTGGGGATGTTGTCAAGGATTCATGAGTTAATTGGTTGGAAGTATTCATGGGATATGAAGGTTTTGGTATTAATTAAGATCCTAACCTAGAGAGATTGTGGATTGTGGATGGTGGATTGTGAATTGTGAATTGGTGGAAAAACCGAACCAAGTAAGGGCAGACTTCCATAATACCCTGGTTACTCTATGTTCCCTTAACTTGATTACAGATCACTTTTTCCATATCCCCAATTAGACGACGCAGCCCGGTAAAAACTTCAATAGGCGAAGATTTTTATCCAAGCTGTAAAAATAAGTGTATGTAGCTTTGTCACAAAACAGCAAAAATTAGGCTTCTAAATCAGATTGTAATTATGCAAATTTCCAAATCACTCCGCTATATTCGCCAATTGAGTTCCTATGTTGTCGCAATTTTTTTAGGAGTTCTGCTGACGGTTACTTGCTTACAAGTCTTACCATCTGAAGCGGAACCTGCTCCTGCTGTGGTTGCTCAAAAGTCTTCTCCTGGGATTGCTGCTATTGGTAGCAGTAGTTTTGTCACAGCAGCTGTGAATCGTGTAGGGACTGCTGTGGTCAGGATTGATACAGAAAAAACTATTACTCGCCGTGTTGATCCTTTGATGGAAGACCCGTTTTTTCGGCGGTTTTTTGGTGATAGTTACTCTCAACAGTTACCGACTGAGCAATTACGCGGTCTAGGTTCTGGTTTTATTCTGGACAAAAGTGGGATAATTCTTACCAATGCTCACGTAGTTGATCAAGCTGATAAAGTGACGGTTCGTCTTAAAGATGGTCGCACTTTTGAGGGTAAAGTTAAAGGCATTGATGAAGTAACGGATTTGGCGGTAGTCAAGATTAATGCTGGAAATGATTTACCTGTTGCACCTTTGGGTTCTTCGGAGAATGTCCAGGTGGGAGATTGGGCGATCGCAGTTGGTAATCCTTTAGGATTTGATAATACTGTAACTTTGGGCATTGTCAGCACTCTCAAACGTTCCAGCGCTCAAGTCGGCATTAATGATAAACGCTTAGATTTTATTCAAACCGACGCTGCAATTAACCCTGGTAACTCTGGGGGGCCGTTGTTAAATGGTCAAGGTGAAGTGATTGGAATTAATACCGCGATTCGTGCAGATGCGATGGGGATTGGGTTTGCGATTCCTATAGATAAGGCTAAAGCGATCGCATCTCAATTGCAACGAGATGGTAAAGTTGTTCACCCTTATTTAGGTGTACAAATGGTAACATTAACGCCGGAATTAGCAAAACAAAATAACCGTGATCCCAACTCTATGTTTGCGATTCCTGAAGTTAAAGGTGTTTTGGTAATGCGGGTTGTACCCAACTCCCCTGCTGCAACTGCGGGTATCCGTCGTGGAGATGTGATTGTCCAAATTGATAATCAATCAATTACCAATGCAGAACAGTTGCAAGGTGTGGTGGAAGATAGTCAATTGGGTCAGGTTTTGCAGGTAAAAGTGCAACGAGGAAATCAAACACAACAGCTTTCAGTTCGTACCGCTGAGTTGAAAGACCTTTCTTAGAGATTGTTTGAAAAGTCTAATTTACTAGCGACTGGAAGTCGCGGCTACACAGACAAAACCTGCCTTCGCAGGTTAAGAACCCTTGATTTTGTATTAGTCCACGCAGGTGGACTTTTTTTGTGTAGTAGCGATTTCTAATCGCCGGAAACTACTATATCTGTAGAAATTATTTCCACACCCATAGAGTCACCTCAACCGAGAATCAAGTTATCATTTTCGGAAAAAGAGCAGGGTATCTGAATATGTGTCAACATTGTCAGCAGGTGATAACAGAGCTAGATATTAATATTGAACTTTTCTTGCAAAAGTTAGATATTCTGCCCAATAAAAAGCAACTGAGTGAATTTGATCAGACAATTATTTGTCAATCTCTTTTAGGATATTCTCGACAACAAATAGCTAATATAGTCAATTTATCTGAGCAAAATATTAGGGATAGATTGAGTAAATATATCTATCCTAAAATAGCAGAATTAATGCAAGTTGACCAAGAGCAAATAGCTGGTAACTGGGTGATAATTCTCAATTTTTTACTTAATACCAATAATGGTTATAAATTAAATCCTGCCCCTCAATTAAATAATGATAACTTCCAAGGAAGTTTTGGCAGACAAATTTTTCTTTATCCACCTAATCAAGAAATTGTTAAGTTGCAGATTGAAGGAACACAATTTTATCAACAAGGACTTTACTATCAAGCCTTAAAGTGCTTTCTTTGGGCTTGGAAAAAAGAATTAGAGATTTACGGAATTGGTAATCCAGAAATTTTAATTTATATTAACAACTGTTTGATTGAATATAAGCAATCGCTTTTGCAAACAAGAGAAATTGAAGTTTATACTCTAGCTGTAGTTGTGCCATTTTACCATAATCATGGTCACGTTGCGGCTGAAATTTTGCGAGGCATAGCCCAAATTCAATTACAATTAAATTTACCAATATTTGACAAAATTAATCTAGAGAAAGAGATCAACTTGGAGGACATTAGACCACATACATTTTTCACTTTAAATAATACAGTTTATCCTCTATCTTTACGGATTTTAATTGTTAATGATCCTAATAATTTGTATGCTTCATACAACCAAACAGCAGAGAATTTAGCCAATTTAGCATCACAATTAAATTTGATTGCTATTATTGGTCATTATTCCAGTGAAATGACCAAAAAGGCACTACAATTTTATTCTCAAAAAGGTCTGGTTTTAGTAAATTCTAGTAGTACATCTAATGAACTTTCTTATTTATCTGGTGGTGAAAGCTTATCATTTTTTAGATTAACTACTCAAGATAGCATTAATGCCAAAAAATTAGGTGAATATTTAAAGGACATACTTACAGTTAAAAGTCAACCAAAAGTAGCTATTATCTATAACAAAAATAGTAGTTATAGTAATTCATATAGAAATTCTATTAAGAAATATCTAGAAGAATATGAAGAATCATTTATTTTGCTATCAGAATGTAGTTATATCAGTGAGAATTACTATCAATTTCAAAAATATATAGAAGATATTAAACAAAAAGAAGTTGATATTATCATTGTAATTCCCGATGGAGGAATTGAATCTAATTCTCTTAATAATGCTGGACTTATTAGCCGATTAAATCTCAATAATTGTCTAATAGCAGGTTCAGCTACCTTTTATCATGAAAATGTTTTACATTGGATTGATGAGCAAAGTCAGAATAACTTAGTTAATCAAAATAATGATCAAATTATAGCCTGTATTCCTTGGCATTGGTACAGTCAGGAAAATGGCTGTAATGGAGAGAATCAATTAGCAAAAAACTTTTGTGAAATAGGCAAAGAATTATGGGGAGAAGAAAAGTTAACATGGCGTAGTGCAACTGCTTTTGATTCAGTGTTAATAGTTTTGAGAACTTTAGAGAAACATAACAAATATATTCAGGATAGTCAATCTTTACTGATCAAGATGAATCAATATTTTAAAGAACAGAAAAAACAAGTGAGAGGAGTTACAGGAATTATCGAATTTCATGAAAATGGCGATCGCATCAATCCCCCAGCAGAGATAGTAGCTGTAAAATGGGATGCACAGCAACAAAAATGGAAATGGACAGTTTAATAAGAAAAATTGTTTCACACTAGTCGTCGAAATCTTCTACGCTTGAAGCAGACGAACTATTAATTTCAGATGGTAATATATTTCTATATCAAAAACAAATAACTAAGAAAAAGGATAAAGAAAAATGTTAAAAATATTTGCTGATCGAGGTGGCACATTTACAGATATAGTTGCTGTTACTAATAATCGGGCAATTATAGACAGACTCTTAAACCATACAGAACGTTTTTTAATTGTTCCTCTTTCTAATCAGGAATGGGTAATAGTCTATAAATTACTGTCAGAAAATCCCGAACAATATCAAGATGCAGCAATTCAAGGAATTCGAGATATTATCGGTATTTCTAACAAAGAACCCATTCCTAGTCAAGCAATAGAAGTAGTAAAAATAGGGACAACAGTAGCAACAAATGCACTGTTAGAAAGAAAAGGTGATCGCGTTGTTCTGGCTATTACTAAAGGCTTTAAAGATGCCTTACGAATTGGTTATCAAAATCGTCCAAATATCTTTGCGCGGCAGATAGTTTTACCTTCCATGCTGTATGAACAGGTAATTGAGGTAGATGAACGCTATGATGCTCACGGCAATGAATTAATAGCCGTAAATATTGAACAAACTAAAAATGATTTACAAGGGGCTTATAATAGAGAAATTCGTAGTTGTGCTATTGTTTTCATGCACAGCGATCGCTATCCCAAACACGAACAACAAGTATCACAAATAGCCCATGAAATCGGCTTTACACAAATCTCCGTATCTCATCAAGTTAGCCCTTTAATGAAATTAGTCAGCCGAGGAGATACAACCGTAGTAGATGCTTATTTAACTCCGATTTTGCGTCGCTATGTTAATCAAGTAGCCAGTCAGTTACCCAACGTGAGATTAATGTTTATGAAATCAGATGGAGGGTTAACAGACGCACAACAATTTCAAGGAAAAGATAGTATTTTAAGTGGTCCTGCCGGTGGTATTGTTGGTGCAGTTCAAACCAGTAAAAGAGCAGGTTTTGAGTTAGTAATTACCTTTGATATGGGAGGCACAAGTACAGATGTTGCCCACTTTAAAGGAGAATATGAACGCCAATTAGATTCAGAAATTGCTGGTGCAAGAATGCGAGTTCCCGTATTAGCAATTAATACAATTGCTGCTGGTGGGGGTTCAATTCTCTTTTTTGATGGTTCTAGTTATCGTGTTGGCCCCCAATCTGCTGGTTCCAATCCTGGCCCAGCTTGTTACCGACGTGGGGGACAATTAACTGTAACAGATGCTAATGTCATGTTAGGAAAAATTCACCCCCAATATTTTCCCTCTGTCTTTGGAAATACAGGCAATTTACCTTTAGATCAAGATATCGTCAAAAAGCTATTTATAAAATTATCCCAAGATATTACAGCCGTCACAGGTAACAATTCTACACCCGAACAAGTAGCCGCAGGATTTATTGCTATTGCTGTAGAAAATATGGCAAATGCAATTAAAAAAATCAGTTTACAAAGAGGTTATGATGTCAGTGAATATGTACTTTGTTGCTTTGGTGGTGCAGGGGGACAAGTTGCTTGTTTAATTGCCGATACATTAGGAATGAAAAAAATATTTCTTCACCCTTATGCAGGAGTTCTTTCTGCTTATGGAATGGGTTTAGCTGATGTCCGAGCAATTAAAGAAGCGGGATTAGAACAGCCTTTAGGTCAATCATTAATCCCGCATTTACAGCAATTAATGAACTCTTTAGAAATTCAAGCTAGAAGTACCGTTAACTCAGATGAAACAAGTAGTAAAGAAGAAATAGTTAAAAAACTTAACTTAAAATATGACGGAACTAATTCTACATTAAGCATTAATTTTGCCGATGATGTGGCATTGATGCGAAAAGAATTTGAAACCGAACACAAATCTCGCTATGGTTTTATTCAATTAGAGAAAACCTTAATTGTCGAATCTGCATCAGTAGAAGTAATTCAAAGAATGGATACTCCTGAAGAACCGTTAATTACTCGTAACCGTCATCAAAATGTAGCACCTAAATCAGTTGAAACAGTGAAGATGTTTACTGCTAATCAATGGTATGATGCTCCTGTTTATCGACGGGAAGATTTACAACCAGGAGATAGAATTAGTCAACCCGCAATTATTGTGGAAAAAATTAGCACAATTGTAGTTGAAGCTAACTGGGAAGCAACATTAACTGAACGCAATCATTTAATTTTGCAACGCATTTTTTAATTGTAGGTTGGGTTAAGCGACAGCAAAACCCAACAAAATTTTGTTAACACCAAGCATATTGGATTCTGATAAACAACCATAAATTAAAAATGTACACAACATCTCAACCAGATCCAGTCCGGTTAGAAATATTCAAAAACCTCTTTCAATTTAACGCCGAACAAATGGGGATTGTTCTGCAAAATACCGCAGCATCAGTGAATATTAAAGAAAGACTAGATTTCTCCTGTGCTATTTTCGATGCTTCAGGATTATTAGTTGCTAATGCCCCCCATATTCCTGTACATTTAGGCTCAATGAGTGAAAGTGTCCGCAGCTTAATTAATGATAAAGGTGACACCATAAAAGCAGGTAATGTTTATTTATCTAATAATCCCTATAATGGCGGAACACATCTTCCTGACGTAACAGCAATTACTCCTGTTTTTGACGGAGACGAAACACAAATTATTTTCTATGTTGCTTCTCGTGGACATCAATCTGATATTGGTGGAATTACTCCTGGTTCTATGCCTCCTCACAGTACCACCGTTGAAGAAGAAGGAATTTTATTTGATAATTTTCTCTTAGTTGAACAGGGAAATTTTCGAGAAACAGAAACAAAGAGATTACTCTTAAATCATACATATCCTGCCCGTAACCCTAACCAAAATATAGCAGACTTCAAGGCACAAATTGCCGCCAATGAAAGAGGAGTTCAAGAACTAAATAAAATGGTTTTGCAATACGGACTTGAGACAGTCCAAGCTTACATGAAATTTGTCCAAGAGAATGCAGAAGAAGCAGTTAGAAAAGCGATAGATGTTCTCAAAGATGGCGCATTTATTTATGAAATGGATAATCATGCCAAAATCCAAGTAAAAGTCACTATTAACAAGACAAATCGAAGTGCTATAATTGATTTTACTGGTACATCTTGGCAACTAAATAGTAATTTTAATGCGCCTAAAGCCGTAACTCAAGCCGCAGTTTTATATGTTTTTCGTACTCTAGTTGATGATAATATTCCTCTCAATGCTGGGTGTCTTAAACCTTTAGAAATTATTATTCCTGAAGGCTGTATGTTAAACCCAATTTATCCCGCAGCAGTAGTAGCTGGTAATGTAGAAACTTCGCAAACTATTGTTGATGCTTTATATGGTGCTTTGGGTGTGATGGCTGCTTCTCAAGGAACGATGAATAATTTTACGTTTGGGAATGAGCAATATCAATATTATGAAACTATTTGCGGTGGTTCTGGGGCGGGGATTAATTTTGATGGTACTGATGGAGTTCATACACATATGACTAATTCCCATTTGACTGATCCAGAAGTTTTAGAAACCCGTTATCCTGTACAAATAGAAAGTTTTTGTCTGCGTGCTGATAGTGGTGGTAAAGGAGAATATTCTGGAGGGAATGGGGTAATTCGTCGGATTAAATTTCTAGAAAATATGACAGCTAATATTCTTTCTAACCATCGTTTGATTCCTCCCTTTGGGTTGAATGGTGGAGAAGAGGGACAAGTAGGAGGGAATTGGATAAAACGTGAAAATGGAACTGAAGAGTATTTAGGTAGTACGGCTACAGTAGAGATGCAACCTGGGGATGTTTTTGTGATAGAAACTCCTGGAGGTGGAGGATTTGGTAGGGTTTCGTGAATGATTTTAATTTTGTAACTTGCCAGTATTTTTACTATTTCCTTTTAATTGTCTGTAAAACTACACCACGTTACATATATTATTAAGTAAGTTAAACTAAAGGGATATGCAACCTACAAATAATCAAGCTCAGGGGCTTTATATACTGTGCCACAGACTCACCAACATTATTTATCCTGGATGGCCTTGCAAAAGTATTGAAATTATCCGCATGGATAAGCGTACAGGTAATTTATATATTCTTGCTGGGGAAGATATGGACTTTGAAATCAAGCCAACTGGAGGATATGAACCATGACAATACAGAAATTCAGTGTAATGAATCTTAATGAACTGCGTCGTTACGTATTAAGTCATCGAGAAGATATTGATGCTTTTGAGGCATACATAGACCGTTCTAAAGCAGAGGGACGCATGGTGAGTATAGAAGAAGGGGGAGAAAAAGATTCACTCTGGCAACAAGAATTACATAACAAGATGAAAATACCTTCATTTCATCATCCTCAAGAACAAGACTACTGGAATGAGGAAATTGAAGTAGAAACTACTACTAATCAGAGATTATTTATGCGGACTTACTTGCTTCGTGTGTATCCTGAAACTTTTAATAGCTATGATGCCTACATGGATATTCCAATGTCGAATAATCCAAATATCAAAAAGATATACTCATCACGTCTTGGCAAGACATGGGAAGTGATTACTGGACCGACTGAATCACTCATAAACGGTTATTTTCGTGGTGATTATACTGAGAATAATCCACCTGCCTGGGTATTTGGACTAAGATTGATTTCTAATAGTTGAAGTTAAAAGCCTCAAAGTTGCTGATAGATGATGATAAAGGGTGCGATCGCTCACAGAATAGTTTATCAGGAAGAGCGATCGCCTTTATATTTTCCACAAGCGAAAGCAATCACTTTTGAGAAAGATAACAATAAGTTGATTCAAAAAGGATTTTCAAAAGATTCATGGTCATGCTGCGTATTTTCCTTATTTTCTATCCCAAGTTGAGAATTCTCTAGAATATGATTTCATTCTGACTGCATTTCCCTCCAGTTCTCCTTCCATTCCTCATATGCAGCATCTTCATCATATGGTGAATAGTTGTTCCATTGTGCAGCCTCTTCTCGCAGTTGTTCTTGTTCCCTTTGACTTTCATCTTCACATTCTTCACTAGTTTTGATAAATTCTAGGGTGTCAAAATCTAGGTGAGATTCTAATTCCAACTGTCTTTGGTGTACTTGCTTCAGTAATCCTTTGCTGATTAAAAAATCTGAATCTTGCTCATGATCCTTCCAGATCCAAAAAGCATCTTTTACCCTATCTCTTAGTTGCATGAGTTCCCGTTCTTCTTGTCGCCACTCACCAAACCGTTCCCATCCTTCCATCAAAGCTTCATGCGCTAAATCAATCCAAGCTATTTGCTGTTCGTCCCCTGTAACTAACAACCGTCCTTTGACTAATCCTTGTTCACCATGTATTAATTCACTCAGTTCTGTTTTTTGGTTGAGGGAAATGTTGAGTAATTTATCTTTACGTTGACGCTGACGAGTATCTTTTTCTCTGTCTCCAGTTCGCACTAAACGCAGAAAAATACGTTTTATCCATTCTTGCTCTTCGTCAGTGCGTGGTTTGCTTGGTGATTCCTGCTCATAATCTCGATATTTATAAACCTTATCAGCATGAAGATTTAACGCTCCTTTAAGTCCGCCTAACTTTTGATATTCTTCTAAAGTGAGTTGATGTGTTTGGCGGTTGCGTTTATCCCACAGTTGAGTCAAAGCAAATTCCATTAATGGTAAAAATCCCGGTTCTTTACCAACATCTTCTAAAATCTGGAATAATAATTTCTCCTCTATACTATGTCCTTGCAATTTAGCAGGTTCTTCTATTGCTGCTTTTAAATCAACTCCAGTTAAAGGCGGCATATAAATCGCCTGAGTTTGAATCAGATTAGTTAAAGTATAATAAGATAAACAAGGCTCAAGAAAATCGGCTCGAATCGTAATTACAACTGCAAATCTGGAATTATTAATTTCTGCTACCTGAGTTAATAATTTAATAAATCTTTTCCTTTCTTCCTCTTGAGTGCAAACTGTAAATACTTCCTCAAATTGATCTACGAAGAGTAGATATTTTTTTCCTTTTGGTAAATTGGCAAGAATCTCATCTAAACCAAAATCATTTTTTTCAATTAAGTCTTTGAGTCGCCTTTCTTGTTGACCAGGGAAAAACTCTTTAAAAATAGCTTTTAATGCTTGTAAAGGCTCAAATCCTGGTTTGATAGGGTTGAAAATATGCCAATCATTCTTAGCTAATTCAGGAATTAAACCTGCTCTCACTACAGAAGATTTACCACTACCAGAAGCACCAATAATAGGAACAAACTTCTGTTCATCTAATTTGGCTAAAATCTCTTTGACAATCTGCTGACGACCAAAGAAAAATTCTTTATTTTCATTTGTAAATGCTTGTAATCCTTGGTAGGGACAATCTTGTTTAACGGGAACTGTCTGATTTTGTATTTTTTCTTTGTAGGTAACTAAAGTAATGGCACTTCCCCAAACCATGTGAATTGGTTCTTGTCCGCTACCTTTGAGTTCTGTACTGATAAAATCAAAGAGACGATCACTTGTTACCTTTCCTTCATTATTAGCATATTTATCTGACAACCCATTCAAAAAAGCATTGGTAAAAATACTGTGTTGTTCACTTTTTTTAGCATAAGCTTCTTGAAAATTTTTGCAAGCTGCGATATAGCAATAATCACGTTTGGAAATAAAAGCTTTAAGAGTTTCTTGTATTAAACTGCGTTCTAAAAATTCTCCACTATGACAACAATCTAACAGCACTACTAAACTACTTAAATCAGAATCTTTAATCAATTCATTTAAGTCACTAAAGTTAATTCCACCTTTTTGCCCAATAATCTTTTTATCTTCAAAAAAAATTGTTAAATCTGATGTTGCTAAATACGCTTGTGGTTTTCCTAATGCACTATATATTGGAATACCATGTCCAGTAAAATAAACTAATGCTTCATTTTTTACAGCTTGTTTTTCCAGGAGGATTTTTAAAGCTTCACTTAACTGACTTGTGGTAACTTTCCCTGTAAGTAATTTAATATCCTCAAAATCCCCATGCGCCGCCAGTACCTGCGCTACTGCTTCGGCATCTTTATCTGGCTTGCTGAGAATGCTAAGGGGCTTGTTATAATCTGTAATGCCAACAACAAGAGCGTAACGTTTCATGTATCATGATGGTAATATTTATTAGATAATAGGATAACTTAAACACACGTAAGGCATCAAACTTAAATGGCTAATATCGAAAGACTAGTTTTTGAAGAAGATGGACAAACTTATACAATTCTGTTTGAATCCAAGGAAACGCCTACCATACCAGATATAGTTACATCTACACCCAAAGATGATGACGATAGAGAATCTTATGGTTGGAAAGATGAAGCATTCGTCAAAATGCAAGAAGTTCACAACCAAATTCTAGGTTATACAAAGTATGCTATTGGTGCATTTAAAAATTTAGGTGCTGCGGAAGTTGAAGAAGTAACTCTCAAGTTTGGCTTGAAAATAGGAGGAAAAACAGGTATCCCCATTCTTACAGAAGGTTCAGCAGAAAGTAATTTTGAAATAGAAGTTAAATGTAAGTTTCCTGACAAGAATAAAAATATCAGTCCCTAACTTTTCTACAGGGTAGGCATCTTGTCTACCTTCCCTGACTTGAGAAAAATCACACATCACGCTACTCTTCATTAGCGTCAACCCGTGAAACTCAAACCATGACAACCCACCCCCAAATACCCCCCTGCACCTGGAATCGTCCCATTGGCTTAGGTTGGGACAAACCCTACACCGTCCGCTATGCTAGTAATATTGATGATGGCCCC
Source organism: Anabaena catenula FACHB-362 (assembly GCF_014698735.1). GTDB lineage: Bacteria > Cyanobacteriota > Cyanobacteriia > Cyanobacteriales > Nostocaceae > Anabaena > Anabaena variabilis_A. The sequence goes on along the minus strand of NZ_JACJTQ010000027.1, from coordinate 66,451 downwards.
TGGCACGGAATGCCTCTCGGTGGCTTTGGTGCAGGTTGTATAGGACGTTCTTCACGAGGAGATTTTAACCTGTGGCACATTGACGGGGGAGAACATACTTTCAAAAACGTTCCTGCTTGTCAATTTAGTGTCTTTGAATCTGGACAAGCTTACGCATTATCTACCCAACCACCAGAAGATAATACCCTACAATCTTGGCAATGGTATCCACCTTCTCCCCTCTCTGTGGGCGGAGTGAATTCAGGAACATATCATGCACTTTATCCGCGCAGTTGGTTTGTTTATGAAAATGTCTTTAAATCACAATTAACCTGTGAGCAATTTTCTCCAATTTGGGCAAATAATTATCAAGAAACTAGTTATCCTGTAGCGGTTTTCTTGTGGAAAGCACACAACCCGACTAATGCACCAATTACTATTAGCATTATGCTAACTTGGGAAAATATGGTGGGTTGGTTTACTAATACTTTGAAATCTCCCGAAGTGCGAGTTAGAGATGATGGTAGTCCAGTTTATGAATATCAACCACGCTGGGGAAAAAGTCAAGGTAACTATAACTGGTTAGCAGAAGATGATCAATATTTTGGTTGTGTTTTAGGTCAAATTACTGATAGTCAAACTGTCGGAGAAGGGGACGGAACTTGGTGTATTGCGATGGCAAAAAATCCCCAAGTGGAAATATTTCATCATTCTCGATTTAATCCTGTGGGTAATGGTGAAGATGTTTGGCAAAGTTTCTCAGAAAATGGTTCTTTACCTAATTATCTAGATGAAACTCCCGCAAATGAAAATACTCGTTTAGGTGCAGCAATTGCGGTGCGTTTTACTTTACAACCTGGGGAAAATTTGGAAGTTCCTTTTGTCCTCAGTTGGGATTTTCCTGTAACAGAATTTGCAGCGGGAGTGAACTATTACCGCAGATATACAGACTTTTTTGGTTGTAATGGTGAGAATGCTTGGCAGATTGCCACTACTGCTCTTAAAGAATATCAGAATTGGCGATCGCTCATCCAAAACTGGCAACAACCTATTCTCAACCGTTCTGACTTACCCGACTGGTTCAAAATGGCGTTATTTAACGAACTCTACGACTTAACCAGCGGGGGAACTCTCTGGAGTGCCGCGTCAGAAATTGATCCCGTCGGACAATTTGCCGTGTTAGAATGTCTCGATTACCGTTGGTATGAAAGTTTAGATGTGCGGTTATACGGTTCTTTTGGACTGTTGATGTTATTTCCTGAATTGGAAAAATCGGTAATTCGCGCTTTTGCCAGAGCAATTCCCCAAAGTGATGATAGAACTAGAATTATCGGTTATTATCTCACCATCAAATCCGAAAGTCCTCTCGCAGTTCGCAAAGTTGCCGGTGCTACACCTCATGATTTAGGCGCACCCAACGAACACGTTTGGGAAAAAACCAATTACACTAGTTATCAAGATTGCAATCTGTGGAAAGATTTAGGTTGTGATTTTGTTTTGCAGGTATATCGAGATTTTCTGTTTACCGGTGCAAATGATATCCAGTTTTTAGCAGATTGTTGGGATGCAATTGTGCAAACTCTCGATTATGTGAAAACATTTGATCTAGATGGGGACAGTATACCCGAAAATTCTGGCGCACCTGACCAAACTTTCGATGATTGGCGTTTACAAGGTGTGAGTGCTTATTGTGGTGGTTTATGGTTAGCGGCTTTGGAAAGTGCGATCGCTATCAGTGATATTTTAGCAGACCACCAAGACACAAAAGCGCAAAAGTCTATTTATCAAACTTGGTTAAATCAATCAAAACCGATTTATCAGCAGAAGCTGTGGAATGGTAAATATTACCGTTTAGATAGTGAAAGTGGTTCTGATGTAGTTATGGCTGATCAGTTGTGTGGGCAATTCTACGCTCGTTTATTGAGTTTACCGGATATTGTCCCCAGCGATCGCGCCATTTCGGCTTTGACAACTATATATGATGCTTGTTTTCTCAAGTTCCAAAATGGTGAATTTGGTGCTGCTAACGGTGTTCTTCCCAATGGTTTACCAGAAAATCCTAATTCTACACATCCTTTGGAAGTTTGGACAGGTATCAATTTTGGTTTAGCTGCATTTTTGCTACAAATGGGCATGAAAAATGAAGCCATGCGCTTAACTGAAGCCGTAGTTAAGCAAGTTTACGACAATGGTTTACAGTTCCGCACTCCCGAAGCTATTACTTCTACAGGGACTTTCCGCGCTAGTACTTATCTTCGTGCTATGGCTATATGGGCAATTTATTTACATTTATGATACTCAGCATCATAAAGATACGTATTTTATGATTTAAACTGATTAAGCCTAGTTTTCCCATAAATTAGGCTATATCGGGATTTTTACGCTTTTCCAAAACTGTGAAAATGTTCAAATCAAAATTTAAATATAGTCAAATTTATTACTATAAAATTTAAACATCTGAGTGTCACATTAACAGCGTTAAGTATAAATAGATAATATTTGAATATTTATATGGAAAAAGCATCATTCATAACCAAACATAATCTATATCTATAGACTCTTATTTTATTTTCCAATTATTTCCGGAAACCGCAGAAAAAGTCAGTAATGGTAAGAGTCGAAAGTTTTAAACCTCACAACTCATGTTTTAAAATATGTCCCTATCACCGTACATGGTGATAAATATAACAAATTTCATCTCTTCCCCAGAAAAAATGCTAGATTATCTGGTTTTTGTCAAAATATCTTCTCAGTGAACGTGTAAAACCATAGGTTTTGCTCACTTAATTATTAGCCCCGCAAATACCGCTACTACCTATCTCAAGGAAATTCAGAAAAATGAATACTAAATACAGGGTCAGGAAAATTCCCCTTACTCATAAAATACTCTATTAAATTAACAGTATCAATTTGGGGCGAGTCGGACTTACATGATAATACCTAAATCGCATATTGTCAATAAAGCTCTGATTTAGTGGTTGAGCAAATTTAAAGATGATGAGATGTTAATGGCTGCTAAAACATCAGCAGTAGAGAGTTCCTAGAGTAATACATTCTTGAGCTAGACCGAAGTATAAAACTTAAATAAGTTAACAATCAGAAAATCATCACAATTAACGATTTTTATTTCTATTTAATCAAACCCAAATAACAATAGTAATTTTACACAAATCGAGTAATTATATTCCCAGAATCGGGTAATTTTTTTCAAAAAAAATATAGAAGCATTATTTGCCTGCTAACTGGCGTTTAGATGCTAAATTATATGTTTAAGGTTCGATTAAGCCTACTAGACTTTTTTATCAGCACACCCCTTAATGGGTGTTTTTTTATTTTAATTTTATGGTGACAAAATAGGTTAATATATCATAGCATACAAGAGTAGTATTAACCAGTTAATGTCTGGATTATATGGCTAGTTTCTATGCAATCATTACTCCTATTTTCCTAGCGGATAACTGAGCTTAGTGTGGTTGTAAAGATTTTCAGATCAGATTTTCAGACAAAACATATAACAATATATAATAACTAACCAGTCAGGGCTAATTTTAATCAAAAAAGTGAATTCGGTGGTTTTAGAAAGTATCTGGAGTTGTTTATATATAAGCTTTTTTAACAAAAACAAGCAAGATAATTTGCCACTAAAACAAGCATAATAAACTTTTTTCAATTCATAAAATAGGGGGTGTAACCCCTCATTTTTTTGATCAATATAGGACAAAATTCAAAGCTGCACAATCCATAAGTGAATATCTAGAGACATTAAGTAAATTTAACTTATAGGACTGCCAAAGTGGCAGATGACATTAGCGACAAAAAATAGTATAAATACGAATGTAGACATTGAGATTCAAATATGAATTATCTTCTCGGCTAAGTTAAAAATTATGAGACCTTACTGAAAAGCTCTCCTAATGCTCGGCGGCAAGTTATACAATAATATCCAGTAAAAATTATTGAATTAAGGGTTGTGGATTTTTCAAGAGACACAACAGCATCTACCAAGCCAGCTAACTTAGAAAAGAAAGGTAAATTTTTACCTTTCATTCACTGGTAAACAAAAGCCAAAGCCGAGAAGTACTCAATGACGGTTGTCTTCATCAACAACCCCTACCACTAGGTAACATCTACAAAACTGCACAGAAAAACAGGGTCAATACGGCAAAGTAGCAAACAGACTTGATTAAAAACAGTCAGGTTTTCAATCACAGGTCAGCGCAATGAAAAAAATCATCAGGTCAAATGCAGTCGAAACATCAAGCCAACGAGGTAACTTAGGGAAAAAGTACTATGATTTGCATCCTCGTCAGGTAGCCATTTATGAAAGTTCCATACTTTCACAAAGGGTAACTTTATCAGCCATACGGAAAAGTAGTGATATAGCAATTAATAAAACAGGTAACAGGTCTACATCCTTTCAGACTAAGGCACTTTCAGCCCTTCTGAATTTAGTGTGGAGGAGGAGCTTAAATTTTTGGCTCACGGCTGTGGTGTGGGTATGTACAGGAGAGATTGCACAAGTCAGTCATACCCAAGGAAAGCAAATCACAGCTTTAACGGCTCAAACTTTCGGGGTGATGATAGCTAGAGTAGAACAAGCCACCCAAAGAGCGTTAGCTTTGAAAGTTAGTATATTGAAGCTTCTCCCGAACATACAGAAAACTACCCAGATAGCAGCAAAAATTGCTAAAACTAAAACTCAGTTCCATAGTATCCAGATGCAGCGAAAACAACACAGAAGTTTTAGATATAGCGCTGATAACTGGAAGTTAAGGGAACTGCTCAGAACTGGGAAACTTTCGGGATGTGCCTGTTGAAAACGTTTACTATTTTTTCAACATTCGCCACAAATCCATTACTAATATATTCCTGTAATTAATTCAACAGCTGTTTCAAGGCTAGTAATTGACCAAACCACAATTGCTGGGTGAAGGCAAGCATGGAGAGAATATGACTTTTCTTTCTGTTGTGAACCCATCAAAGTTGGTGAGGTGGACTAGTATTGCAGTTTGTAAACAGCACTTGACACAACAAAACTCGAAGAAACTGGACTAGTTTACTACCTTCAAAAAAGCTAACACGTACTATGAATCAAGATATTTCTGGCAATAGTAGCAACTTAGATAAGAAAATCCAACCTGAACAGTTTGACCAAGTAATAGAAGCAATTCTAGCTGGTAAGTATTCCTGGGCTTGTGTTTTAATGCTGCGGTTTGTTGGTTACAATCCTCTGCATTACATTCCTTACCGCACTTATAACCGACTCCTCAAAGAAAACTCCCGCATGAGTAGGTCAACTGCACAACACAATGACAATCTCAAAATTGCCAAACAAACGACAGAGAAAAGGTCTGATAGTCATCTTGCACCTAGCTGTCTGAGCAAAATTAAAGATTTAGCTTATCTGGAAGTTGGTGGTAAGCAAAAAGCAGAAGTACGTGGTAGCCACAGGGAGAAGCAATCCGCATAGCTTGCTTACAAAGAATTGTAGATTGGATAGACTCATTAACCCGTACTGTGGAGATGTTCCTATGGAATGTCTCTACGATACATCAATGTAAAAATTTGCCATTCTGGCAAATATAGAATACTAACATCCTATAAATTAGAAGTAACAACCGAAAAGAGGTGAATGGCTAAAAATCCATTTTACCAATCAAACCAATGCTTATGTCTAACCATGAAAATACATAAAACTGACTGTTTCAGCAATTAGTTCCGCATGGATTAGATAACTATTACACCAAGACTGATGAACAGTAACTAGTGGTGGTTCTTGTTTATAGGAATTCTGAGCAATCAGAAATTGGGGTAGTGGCTTCCCTCAGTTAAACCTTGAGATAGTTACAGAACTTCTTCTGCTCTATTGGATCTGACTGGAGTTTTCAAAACTTTAGTGCCAAAAGTAGATTGGAAAATGGAAAGTTACTGTGAAATCACGTTTATGGCTGGTAGAAATTATTAGCTATTACGCTTTTCTTTCAACTCTTGTAATCCTATTACTCCCAAACAGGATTATGTTCGCTGTATAAACTGGCAATTTATATAGTGAGTAATGGAAGCTGGCAAATTTGAACAGCTTCTATTTTTGTTTTGTAAAAATTATAGCTTGTAGCAATCTTATATACAGCAGGGAACAGGGTTGAAACTCTGTTTTTATATGGCTTTGTTATTACATTGTGTAATACCATTTCTTTGTGAGCCTGCGCCAAATTTTTTAATCTTTTATTTCTTTCTTTGCTACGCAACGCTACCGCGAACGCGTCCTTTGCTTCGCAACGCTACCGCGAACGCGCCTTCGCGGTTCGTTTCCTATCTAATTTGGCGCATCTATGGCTACGCCACGCAAGCTATCATAGAGAGTTGGTATAACTCCTGCAACCTGAAATCTGCTGTAAATTGTAAATCCTTTGTAAAAAATTAAAAGTTTATAAAAACTATATTAGTTTTTACGGATAAATATAAACTTTATATAAAATTTATATAAAGATTGAATAAAGATTTTATTTTTTCTATAAACTCCAGGCGCAGATGTAGGAAAATTTGGAAATGAATCATAGTAGATTAAGATAAACAGTGAGGAAATGTAGCTTTTTCTTTTAAGTTCTCTTGTGTAAAATTTTCAGATTTATGACAATCTGCTGATGAGAAAATACTAGTCTTAGGCTAGTCTAAGAAATAGATTGCTTCCTTACCTGATCTTAGCTACTTTTAGGCTTCAATCCTTAAAACAGGTTTTACCTCATTGTTGAGTAATCCAAACTCAACTTACTTAAATATTTGGATGTTCAGATATGAACCTGCATGGCAGCGTTCAATAACATCCTCACAATTAGAGTTACCAGCAGGCTCTAAATTGTATTACTGTGAATATCAACTAAGGGCAAATGGCTTGACAACATAATATGGTGGTTGCGCTAGGTATTAGGAAAGGCTAGAAATTATTGCTTTTTACTGTTCTAGGTTTGTTACCAAATACTGCTGTTTAATAGAAAACAGCTATCTTGCTGCATATTGTTCAAGGATGCTTACCACTGCTTAAAAACTATCTACTCCAGAAAATTTGGAGGATAGGGAAAACCCAAAATTACATGATTTGCATCAGGATGTTTGATAAAAATTTCTCCGAAACAAAGATTTTTAATATCGGATATGGATGGAGCAAAATTTGATTAAATGGCGAAATACTTGCCTGGATTTTCAGCAAGCTAGGGGAGAAAGCCAGAGTCTTAATTGCAAATCATGTCATAAATACTTGGTTAGCCGCAATTGGCTAATTAATTTTGCATCTGGATTTTAGCAACAGATGTCAGGGATAAACTTGCCCAAATTTCACAATAATAGACGGCAACTGGTAAGAATTATGTCATTTTCTTCAAGTCAAAACAACGCTTTTGATATTTACGATGCACACGAGAGCAAGTTTTTAACACCGTTTCAGCGGAAGGCGCTGCTGAAGAACTTGCAATCTAATATACAACCAGAATATCGGCGACGAATTGAAATTATGTTGTTAGCAGATATGGGTAAATCTCAATCTCATATCTGTGAAATTATCGGTTGTTCTCAAGAGATGGCGCGGTACTGGATAGGTATAGCTGAGGCTGGTATGGCACATAAATGGAATGAGCGACCGATAGGTAGACCAAAGACTGTTAATCATCAATATATTGAAAGATTGAAGGAATTGGTCAGTCATAGTCCGCGTGAATATGGCTATGCTTTTGGTTACTGGACGGCTCAATGGTTAAGTAAACATTTAGCGAATGAATTGGGAATTGAAATTAGCGATCGCCACATTAACCGCTTACTTAAACAAATGGGACTTTCGACTAAACGCAAAAGTTCCCATCAACCTACAAATGTTCAAACTCAGGATGCTGGTATCACAATTGGCGATTTGCAATCTAGCTCTGAACCTAGTTTCAATTGGTCATTTAATTTGATTCAGACCAATAACTATTAGTGTTTTGGAGGTAAGGAAATGCCATCAGCGTTTTCTCAGTCACAGTTAGTTGAACAAATCACCCAAAGTTTGGGTGAGTCACTCTCAGAACAAGAACTTGAATCTTGTGTTCAAGCATTAGAAATTATCGAACCACCAATAGCCAAGCAGTTTTGGCAATCTACAACAGCAGCACCGGGAATTTATCTTGTGCTGACGGGTAAAGTAAGACTGCTAGATGGTTTGAATAATTTAATTACCACTCTTGGATCTGGGTCATCATTTGGGGAATTGACTTTATTTCCCGAACAGGAATTTAGTTCCTATGTGGCCAGAGCTTCTGTTAATTTAAAAGTGGGTTATCTTTCCCAAGAGGTAATTAAGCAGTTTGCTAATGTAAGTGAGCGCTTGCTTATTAAGGCTGAACTTTGGGATACACTGATGTTATTGTGCCAAAACACTGCTCTACCTCGCCATGAATCGGTAGAGGAGATGTTAAAAGCACTGTCTCTATTTGAAAGGCAAAATCTAGAAACTGGTTCCCTAAACGCCAAAACCACCAAAGATACTAAGCTTTTGCTAGTGCGTCAAGGAGAACTCCAGCATTCTCAAGGACAAGTTTTAATACCAGGTACTATTTTTGTCAATTCTCAACAGGGAAGTTGGCAAGCAACTCAACCTGCGATCGCTTACATTTTACGTCATGATCACTGGATAGCGGCGCTAAAACACTGGCCACAATTAGCAGAATTAATTGACACCCCAGAGCGTCCAGAGATTCCTATTCCACAACCACCAAAGCGGGAAATTCCCGCCAAAAACCGCAATGTAATTCAATTTCCCCAAGCAACGACACAGACACAACCACAGCCGAAACAACGCCAAACCTACTTTCCCAGTCCTACAGTCACTGCGGGCAATTGGTGGCGCAAAGTTAGCAAACGTTATCCATTTTTTGAGCAACAAAGCGCCTCTGACTGTGGTGCAGCTTGCTTAGTGATGATTAGCCGTTATTGGGGTAAAAACTTCAGTATTAATCGCTTGCGGGAACTTGCCAATGTTAACCGTGCTGGTGCATCAATGGGAAGTTTAACTACAGCGGCTGAAAGTATTGGGTTTGCGACTCGTCCGGTAAAAGCCAGTTTAGATAAATTAGCACAACAACCCCTACCGGCGATCGCACATTGGGAAGGTAAACATTACATCGTCGTCTATGAAATTACCAAAAAACGGGTAATTGTTGCTGATCCCGCCATCGGTCAACGTCACCTAACTATTGGGGAATTCAAAGCCGGTTGGACAGGTTATGCGTTGTTATTACAACCGACAAACTCACTCAAAGAAACCCCAGAATCTAATACAACCTTTTGGCAGTTATTTGATTTAGTTAAACCGCACTCCCAAGTACTCCTAGAAGTATTTGTGGCTTCGGTATTAATTCAAGTCTTTGGACTGGTCACACCTTTATTTACTCAACTATTATTAGACCGAGTAATAGTCCAGGGTAGCACCATTACTTTAAACACCGTTGGTTTTGGGTTGCTAATTTTTGGCTTATTCCGTGTTGTCATCAATGGACTCAGACAATATTTACTAGACCACACAGCTAACCGGATTGGTGTAGCATTAATGGTAGGTTTTATTAAACATACATTTAGCCTACCTCTGTCATTTTTTGAGTCGCGTTATGTTGGCGATATTGTTTCTCGTGTCCAAGAAAATCAAAAAATTCAGCGTTTTTTAACTGGAGAAGCACTATCTATTGTTTTAGATTTGCTGACCGTGTTTATTTATGTGGGGTTGATGTTTTGGTACAGTCCGCCTATGGCTTGGATGACCTTAGCAATTGTACCGCCTTTTGTGTTATTAGCACTAGTGGCTACACCCTTTTTACGTCGCATTAGCCGTGAGGTTTTTACAGCAGTAACAAAAGAAAATAGTTACTTGATTCAAAGCCTGTCAGGGATTTCTTCTATTCGCTCAATGGCCATTGAACAAACAGTCCGTTGGCGTTGGGAAGAATTACTGAATAATTTGACGAAAAAAACCTTTAGTGGTCAAGTAATTGGTAACCAACTACAAATTCTTAGTTCTACTATTCAATCCATAGCGAGTACAGTATTATTATGGTTTGGAGCTTGGTTAGTCATTCAAAACCAATTAACAATTGGGCAATTAGTGGCTTTTAATATGTTGCTAGGCAACATTATTCAGCCTTTTCAACGGTTAATTGTGCTTTGGAATCAAGTACAAGAAGTAATTGTTTCTACAGAGCGGATTAATGATGTTTTAGAAGCTGAACCCGAAGAAGATTTATCAGCCCAAACCCGCCATATTTTACCCAGCTTACATGGGCGGATTCGGTTTGATAATGTGACTTTCCGTTATCATCCCGAAAGCGAGATTAACATCCTCGAAAATTTAAGTTTTGACATTTTACCTGAGCAAACTGTAGCAGTTGTAGGGCGGAGTGGCTCAGGAAAAACTACTCTTTCTAAGCTGATTTTAGGTTTATATCCACCGACAGATGGTAGAGTGTTAATTGACAATCAAGATGTGACTAGTATTTCTTTGCAATCGCTGCGATCGCAAATTGGAGTTGTTGACCAGGAAACCTTTTTGTTTGGGGGAACAATTCGGGAAAATATTAGCATTGCTCATCCCGAAGCGAGACTAGAAGAAATTATCGAAGCAGCGCAGCTTGCAGGTGCAGATGAGTTTATTAAACGCATGGCTATGGGTTATGAAACCCAAATAGGTGAAGGTGGAGGAATGTTATCAGGGGGACAACGCCAACGTCTAGCAATAGCCCGTGCTTTACTTGGAAATCCGCGCCTTTTAATATTAGATGAAGCTACCAGTCATCTGGATGCAGAATCTGAGCGAATTATTCAGAATAACCTCAAACAAATCCTCCAAGGACGTACAAGTTTGATCATTGCCCATCGCCTTTCTACAGTACGTCATGCTGACCTAATTTTAGTTTTAGATCGCGGCGTTTTAGTGGAAAGTGGTACTCACGAAGCATTAATTGCCAAGAGAGGTCATTATTTCTATCTCAACCAACAACAACTAGCACAAACAGGTTGATAAATCAGGTAAATTACCGTAAGGATTCAGGATACAGAATATTTGATATAGCAGGGAACAGGGAACAGGGAACTCTTAACAGAAGAGAAAAATATTCTTCTTCCTTCTTCCTCCTGACTCCTGACTCCTGACTCCTGAATTCTTACAAATTACCTGGCAAGTACTCATGAATTATCCATTTATACCTGACTTTCAATCAAATGTAGAGACGTTGCATATAACGTCTCTATTATGTGTGCAAGATTTTTTATTTAGTGTTAATTAGGGGTTTTCTGTGTAGTCGAAGTTAATAAAAAAATAATCCACAATTCAAAATTGAAGATTAGTTATGCCACAATCAACTTACAATTCATCATCAGCCTTTGTCATATCCGGACAGGCTCAATCTTCTACCATTCAAAATGAGAAACAGACAACAGATAAACCAAAGGACTGGTTTTATGGAACTGAAGAATTATTAGATGCTTTACCGAAAGCATGGACACGCTCAATGTTGTATTTGCTAATTAGCTTTACAGCAATAGCCCTACCCTGGACAATGTTTGCCCAAGTTGATGAAACAGGAAATGCTAGTGGACGAATTGAACCCAAAGGTGCAACCCAAAAAATAGATAGTGCAGTCACTGGTAGTGTCATCGCTGTCAATTTTCAAGAAGGCACAACCGTTAAAGCCGGACAGGTTTTAGTGGAGATGGAATCTGATGTTTTGCGAACAGAATTGCAACAAACACAAGCCAAGCTAGAAGGGTTAGTAAATCGCCAAGCACAATTGGAATTACTCAAAAATCAAGTATTGCTGGCGATTAATATCCAAGAACAACAAAATCAATCTCAAAAATTAGAAAAATTAGCTCAACTTAATCAGGCACGACAAAATTTGGATGCTAAAAATAGTGCATATAATTTGCAAAAATTGGAAAAATTAGCTCAAGTTGATCAGGTAAAACAAAGCATAAATTCTAACCAAATTGCTCATAGGTTAGCCAAAAGTCGTTTGAGTCGAGATTTTTTAGAAGTTTCACGCTATCGTCTACTTTTACAACAAGGTGTAATTCCCCAAACCAAAGTTGTGGAATTGGAAAAGACAGCGGAAGAAAGTCAACGTTTGCAGGAAGAAGCAAAAGCTAATATTCAACAAACTCAGTTGCGTTTACAAGAAGAATTGAGTCGCTATCAGTCAATTATGAATCAAGCCAGGTCAGATATTGAGCAGGCAAAACTCCGCTTACAAGAAGAGGAAAGTAGCTATCAAAGCGTGGTTCAGGCAGGTAAATTGACGTTACTGAAAAACCAGGAACAGCTTAAGGATTTGCAAACACAAGTTACTACTATTAAATCAGAAATTGCTCAAACCAAGAGCCAGATTACATCATTGCAATTGCAGTTACAGCAACGCGTAGTGCGATCGCCTATTGATGGCATAATCTTTGAATTACCCATTAAAAAGCCAGGATCTGTTGTTCAACCCGGACAAATGATAGCTCAAATTGCACCTAAAAATGCTGCTTTAATCTTGAAAGCACAAATGGCTAGCCAACAAAGTGGTTTTGTCAAGGTGGGAATGCCAGTTAAAATCAAGTTTGATGCTTATCCTTTCCAAGAATATGGGGTAGTCCAAGGGCGCGTTACATGGATTTCACCTAACTCAAAAATTCAGGAAAATAGCCCCAATCGTCAAGAAAGTTATGAGGTAGAAATTGCATTGGAACAACCTTATATTCAAGTTGGCAACAAACGTATCCTCTTAACACCTGGGCAAACAGCAACTGCTGAAGTAATTGTTCGTCAGCGTCGAGTTATTGACTTTATCTTAGACCCGTTTAAAAAGCTACAAAATAACGGGCTAGAGCTTTAGTAATTAGCCATTAAGTCTAACTTCAGTAAGTAGATGATCAATACACTTAATTGTTGGGGTTGTTGACTGTTAACATAGCAATGTTAGCAGTTAACATTTAAATTACTTAAAATTATAGATTTTTTTTAGTTTATTTTGCCCAGATAAAGTTTTTTCCTCACAAAAATATATCATCATATCATCATTTTTCATTAACTTTTTTATCTATCAGGAGATAGAGATATTTTTTCATAAATTAATTAAATCTAATATTATTGAAATGCCTCAATAATTCTTGTTTACCATATAAAATTAAGAGAATAATACCAAATTGCTATAACTAGAATTGTTTCTACCTGTTCAAACTACCTAGCCAACATTTAGCCGAAATCGGAAGTTAAAATTCACAAACAAAAATTGGTATCATTGAAGGAATTAGATTATGTCCAAGCTGGTAATTGTTTCTCCTGAAGATATTCTTTACCATATCAAAATATCTTGCCAAATTCCTAACTTACTAGAAGCGATCGCTACCAGAAAAATTATTGCTGATACTGCTGTCAAAGAAGGTATTAAAATCGAGATAGAAGAACTGCAACAGGCAGCAGATAGCCTGAGATTAGCTAACAAATTGATTAAAGCAGAGGAAACCTGGGCATGGTTAGAAAAATATCATCTTTCTTTGGATAACTTTGAAGAAATAGCTCATACTAACTTATTATCTGCAAAATTAGCAAATCATTTATTTGCTGATAAAGTTGAACCATTTTTTTATGCTCATCAACTAGATTACACTGGGGCAGCTACCTATGAAGTGATATTAGATGATGAAGATTTAGCTCTAGAAATATTTTATGCTTTACAAGAAGGAGAAATAACTTTCCAAGAAATTGCTCGTCAATATATCCCAAATCCAGAACTTCGTCGTGCAGGAGGATATCAAGGTATCCAGCAACGTAGCGATTTTAGACCAGAAATTGCTGCCGCTATTTTTGCTGCAAATCCACCGCAAATTCTCAAGCCAATAATTACACCTAAAGGAGCGCATATATTGATGGTTGAGGAAATTATTAAGCCACAGTTAAATGAACAAACGCGCCTAAAAATTATGGGCGATTTATTTACAAATTGGGTACAACAACAAATTACAACATTAGAAATTGTCGCCAAGCTAGTAGAAGAAACACATCCTCAATCTTCTCCCGGAATATTAAGTGAGGCCAGCTAATATTATAATGTCCGGTTAAATACTGATCATTAGAGGGGGACGGGTCGAGTTTTTTCAACAGCAATTAGCCGGACTTGATATAACAGCTAAATTTTTTATTAAGAGACGTTACTAATCATAAAGCCGAGAACCTCTAACTAATTAATAAGAGATTCTCGGCAGATTATTAACTATCAGGCATTGCAGAAACTGTGTAAATCTGGTTTTTGAAATTGCCCAATACCTACAATTTATTTAGAGCTATGTTTACTGTTACTCGATTTAATCCAGCTTAATTTAATATTGGATAGTTTGACTTTTTGCTCATCAGTGTCATGATGATTATCTTCACCTAAAATACAGTTTTCTTTCAATAAGTTGCTGTAGGTTTCATGGGGTATGTATTCTAGAGGATCATAACCTGAAAAATGAAGAAATAAAACACAAGCCCAAGAATAGTTACCCAGAATAATGGCTTTGATAATCTGTTGAAATTGTGTATGTTTAAATATCTTATCTAGCCGTTTATTTTGCTCAAAATTTTGTTTAATCATACCATTACCTCTTGAATTTAAACTGAAACTATCAACTTTACTTATAGCCGTGGACAGGGTAGTTAGGACATCAATTGATAATGAAACTCCCACTACAAGAGGGTTTTACTCCTGACTCCTGAACCGAAGGTCTGCGAAGCGTCTCCTGACTCCTGACTCCTGACTCCTGCTATAGTGCCAACAATTATGGTATGTCATTAAATATGCTTAATCAATTTCAAGCATATTTAATATGGTTTAATTACCACAATGGAGTGTAAATATCCTTAGACTTAGCATTGAGATAAGGACGTTGCAATTGAATTTTCTGTAATGAAAAATGTTTGATAATGGATGCCAACCGACCTTCTGGAGTATTCTCACCTTGCTGCCAAGCAGCAATTAAACCATTAGCGATAATTTGACAGCGATGGGTACCAAAACTTTCTTGTTCCCCAAATTTTTGGTCTGGTTCTTCAGCGCAAGCTAAACCTGGTGCTAATAGCTTAGTAAACAAAGGTACTTGCTCCAAAAAATAGGATTCATTTTCTGTATAGACCCTTTTTAATACTGTGTTAACTACATCATATTGACCTTTATTAAAGTAAAGCACGGCTGAGTCATAACGTCTATAATCGGAGGGATTATATAGCGCTTTAAAGGAAAAGGAAATCGGGATTTTATTTAGTTGGTCTGTTAAACTTTCCATAACTGATGCCGCCCCTTCTGGTGTTAAATTAAAGTAAACTCGTGTAATCTCATGATTATTTTGGGAGCCTGCATTAGCTACTGCCATATAAAATCCGTTTTGTACCACATTCTTAGGCATTCTAATAGATACAAACTTGCCAACAGTTACCTCTTGGTTCGTTGGTAACACATGCAAGTTGGGATCAACGTGCAATGTTAACCCATTCTTCTGCACTGCCAATGTGCTATCCGTTTCTTCCCTGACTACCTGCCAGTTATGACTCCAGTAGCCTTCGCTTTTGTTCCTGGTATGCAACCGATCATAAAATTCTAAATCTACGCCGAATAAGCTGTTATTTTCGAGATTTTGCTCCAATTTATCATTTGTTTCTATAGAGTCAGAGCCGATGTTAGGTTTTGAAGCGGCGTTATAATAAGCACTGTATAGAAAATTACGCAGTTGTAACTTCAAATGCTGTTGCTGCATCTCCAACGGTAACTGCTCAAAACGAGAGACGACTGACTCTGGCAATTCTAAGGATTTGTACTCTGGATGCTTGATACAGTGGTGGGATTCAATTGTAATCTGATTCACCATATCTTGTAGCGATGTCTGCAATGGCTCTGGCAACTCTGAAAGTTGACTGTGTAGGGAATTTAATAGTTGCATGGGTCTATTAGAGTCTAGGGTGGATTTAAGCTGGAGATAAGCTTGTGGGAATTAAGTCTGATGTTTCCATCCCAAAAATGGTGATGATAGATGGTTGGGGGCGACATAATAAACTCTTGGCCACTTGGAGAATGCAGATACCCGAATTACCAAAAGTTCTCTCATGTTGCAGTATTGCTTGAATAGACCTAATTAAGGAAAACCCGCAGAATTGTACAACTAGCGGCAAGAAATCAGGACGAAGCTCTATAATTTCCGGGAAGTTAGCCAAATATGCGGTTACCAAAGATGTGAGGGAAGGTTGTAGCAGTTGTAAGGGAATCGCCGCTAAACGTAAAGACTCTTCAATCGGTATCGTTTTACTAGTTACCATACTGTGTAGCCAAATTTGTAGATAACTAGCAATTATTGCTCCTAAATCACTAGCAGGATCTCCCCAAGTAGCGCGTTCCCAGTCAATGAGGCGAATTATACTGTCACTCAAGGGTGATTGGTGGTCAATTATGGTTTCCCAATTTAAGGAGATCAGAATATTGTTCAGCTTGAGATCATTGTGAGTTAAACAACAAGGGGTAAAAGTAGCACTCAAATTTGCGATCGCTTTTCCAAGATTATCGTAACGTTGATAGAGTGTAAAAAATTTCAACCCATCAGCAGGAACCATGCCAAATACTTCTGGTGTAATTCTATTTAATTCTCCTGACAGGTTAGAACTTGTAATATTTGTTGTATTCTCGGTCTTTTGGAAGAAGTCCCGATAGTCTTGATGATTGAGAGTTAAACGATGAATTGATGCTAAAGTCGCTCCAATTGACTGAGAAATATCAGTGGAGAACAGATTTTCTTGAGTATAAAATTCACTCAGATCACGATAGTCATTGAGATAATTGAAAACAATGATGGAATTTTCAGCGTCAAAATGAATCGCTTCTGATAAATATGAGCGTAGATGACTAATTTCTGGGAATGTCCGGCAAAAATTATGAACTTGCCATTCGTCGAAGAACTCACCACGAGTTTTACCTTCTCGGTTGAGACGTTCTTGTTTCACCAGAAGTTGACGACCATCGGGTAAGCTGACTAATAAGTTAAAGTTTTTGGCAGATTTTAGCTCAATTTTACTCAATGACTGTTCTTGCTGATTACACAGTCCTTGAGAAATTAGATAGTTAAAAACATTTTGAGAGCTTAAGATAAATGGCATAGGATCAAATGATGATGAAACTATTGATAAATTGCTGTTGTTGTATCAATAAACCATAAAGACACCATGAGGCTATTCCAGTCGCAATCGTATACCAAATTTTGTTGGTCATATGAAAAATTCAAACTTAAGAAAGTCTGATTTGAACTGGTTTTTTATCGAAAAAATAGACTAAATTAGTCCTAATCCTTGTTTATGAATGAAGTTGTTAGAAACGAAATAGCATCGATAGCTGCAATCACCAAGATAAACTCAAGAGCCTTAACACCAACTTCTACAATTTGAGGACGATAGTTATCTTGACCACCAAACACAGATTGAGAATCCAGAGTAGTTAGTTCATTAAGAAACACTTCTGAATCGAGAGGATGCAGATCAGCAATGATGATTCGTGCCATTTATTTAATTTTGAAAAATGGGATTGTTTTTAACAGGCTCTCTTGGTTTAGTGGTAATTCAGAGAATTTATGTGAATAACATAAATTATATTTACCTTTAATCCCAAGAGAGCCGTCTAGCTCAGTAGTAAACTACAAAGCTATTAGTACTTGCTGTCGCTGTAGGACTTAGCTAAGTAAGTGATATGACCAATGCCATATACATTTACAAAAGCTTCAGCCAATTTTGTTAATGTGGAAATATCGCTAACATCGCTGCCATAATATCCACCGTAGATGGAATTGACATCGCTCATTTCGTTGAGAAAGCTTTCGGAATCTTGGAATAATTCAGAACCAGTTGCTTGTAGTTCTGAGAGTTTAATACTTGCCATAATTTCCTCCTAAAAGACTTGTTTTCAGTAATTTAAAGTCAGCGACAAAGCTATTAGTACTTGCTGTCGCTGTAGGACTTAGCTAAGTAAGCGATATGACCAATGCCATATACATTTACAAAAGCTTCAGCCAATTTGGTGAATGTGGAAATATCGCTCGCGCCGCTGCCATAATATCCACCGTAGATGGAATTGACATCGCTCATGTCGTTGAGAAAGCTTTCGGAATCTTGAAATAATTCAGAACCAGTTGCTTGCAGTTCAGACAGTTTAATACTTGCCATAATTTCCTCCTAAAAGACTTGTTTTCAGTAATTTGAAGTCAGCAACAAAGCTATTAGTAGCCGTAACCATCGCTGTGGCTATAGGACTTAGCTAAGTAAGCGATATGACCAATTGCATATACATTAACGAAGGCTTCAGCCAATTTGGTGAATGTGGAAATATCGCTCGCGCCGCTGTCATAATATCCACCGTAGATGGAATTGACATCGCTCATGTCGTTGAGAAAGCTTTCGGAATCTTGGAATAATTCAGAACCAGTTGCTTGCAGTTCAGACAGTTTAATACTTGCCATAATTTCCTCCTAAAAGACTTGTTTTCAGTCTGTAGAACTTGTGGAAGCAGTTAAGGTTGTGTTTTCTTAACCGATGCTTCTATTTTTATTGATAGAAATCTCGAAAATCAAGGCTTAGAGCTATGTTTATCAGACATTAATCATGATTTAATGTCTGGGAAATCTGACTATATAATCTATTTATATTTTGTTCCGGTTTGCCTGTGGCTGATATCATGTCTGGTAAATCATCAATAATCTAAAGATGTTGCATACTACCTCTCTACATAGATTCACCGTTTTTGATTATGGGCTGCAACTGATACTGTTTCACTTTAAGGTGGATACAAATGGACTGACGCGGTGACGGGGAGAGGGGGAGATTCATGTGTAGCTTTAATTAAGTGAATTGATATGAACATTAGATTAGGGCTGAATGCTCTAATTTATATTCATCACTGCTGACATAAAAATATCCCCGATTTCTTGAAGAAGTCGGGGATCTGAATATTTGAGGTTAGTTATCCAGCTAATTTGTTAAAACTCTAATTCTGTTTGCCCCAAATTATCAAGTGTTTGATTGAGTTCCAATCTCCAGTTCTGCACACTCTTATTTACGTCTTGCAGTAGTGCTGAAAGCTCACTCCTATCTGTTGTACTTGTTCTCCTATTTCTGCCTCTTCTGTAGGCGATACCGCCATTGATATTCTTCATTTGTGCAGAAGTTAGGTCATGAATAAGCTGTGCTTCACTACTAGAGTATAGGTCATAAATTTGTATGCCCATTTTTGAATCACCTCCTGAAATACTAGTATGGATAGAATCAAGCCACAATTTTAAAATCCTCCTCTTATATTTTCTAATTTTGTCCCATAAATTCAAGCTTTGGCGAGTAATTTTGAAGACATAATTTCAGGGATTTTGTCTACAAAAAAGCTCTAAAAAACAAGATTCCCAATTTCTCTAAAGAAGTCGGGAATCTCATCAGTAAATATTGGGTAGTTTTAATTCTGCGCTTGGGTTTGAGAACTGGGAATAGTGACATCTATGGGTGTCACCTTAGCAGTTAACTCTGTCAATGGTGGTTGAATGGCGGTTTGATTACCCACTACTAGGGTGACTAAATTTTCTGGTTTGAGGTATTTTTGTGCTACTCGTTGGATATCCGCTGTTTTTGTGGTGGTGACGGCTTTTTGATAGCGAAACAGAAAATCAGCCGGATAACCATAATATTCGTAGCGCATCAACCGTGATAAAGTTTGGGCTGGGTCTTGAAAATTGAACACAAAAGAGTTGAGTGTAGACTCTTTAGCAAATTGCAATTCTTTTTCTGTTACGGTTTGAGTTTGCAGACGTTTTATTTCTGTTTGCAAGGCTTTGATAAACTGGACTGTAGCATCGGAGCGAGTTTGTCCACCAGCGATAAACATTCCAGGGTAGTCAAAGCGGGGACTCCACATACCATATACAGAGTAAGCTAAACCTTGACGCGATCGCACTTCATTAAATAATCTACCCCCAAATCCATTTAACACCCCATTCATTACATCTAAGGCCGCATAGTCAGGACTATCGAATTTTCCACCTAGATGTCCAACCAGAATATTACTCTGTGTCAGTTGGGGTTGATTAACAAAAAATACCCCTCCTAAATTAGCTGGTGATACTTCGGGTAATGGGGTTTTAGCGATTTTAGAGTTGGGTTTCCAATCGCCGAGTTGACTTTGGATGAGCGATCGCATTTTTTTGGCGTTAAAATCTCCCACAATCCCTAAAATCATATTATTGGGATAAAAGTATTCCTGATAAAACTTCAGCAAATCCTCACGGGTAATTTTATCCAAAGTCGCATATTCAACGGTACGAGCATAGGGACTATTTTGACCATAGATTAATTTCCGAATTTCCCGACTGGCAATACTGTTAGGATTATCATTGCGCCGAGCAATATTACCTTTAACCTGGGTTTTGATAAAATCCAACTTTTCTTGAGCAAACGCCGGTTCTCGCAACACTTCAGCAAATAGCCCAAACACCGTTTCTAAATCTTCACTCAGACTTTCAAAACTAGCACTACCAGCAGCTTCACTCATACTAGTTTCTACTGAAGCCGCCCGTTGTTCCAATATCTCATTTAACTGATCAGGCGAATGCTTGAGAGTTCCACCCACCCTGATTACTGAACCCACAAGATCAGCTAAACCAGTTTTCTCCGCTGCTTCCCAACGGCTACCTGTCCTCACAAGCGCCGTACCACTCACCAAAGGTAGCTCATGATCTTCCATCAAATACACTACCAAACCGTTATTCAGTACAAACCGTTCATACTTGGGTAACTTAATTTCCGGTAAAGGTGCAAACTGTAAATCAGTGTAATGCTTCGCTGCTGCTGTCGCCGCCCTAGAAAAATTAAACGTTAACAGTAAAGCAATCACCAAAACCGAAATAAAACGCCAATTCTTTGAAAATTTCAATTTCTTACCTTTCACCAAAAAATTCAACATAATTTCTCTATTTCTCTCTTCTCTTTTTCTCAATTTCGTGAAAACAGCAAGAAGCAAGAAGGGAGCACAGGAAGAAAACTCACCTTCTTCCTATCCTTCTTTACTGTCACCTGTCACCTGTCAACTGTCACCTTCTTCGACAACAACTTACCAACCGTCCGATTTTCCGGCGTAAACGTCGCCTGTGCTACCCGCTGAATATCCGCAGGAGTCACCAACGCAATTTGATCCAACTGCTTAAACAAATTCCGCCAAGAACCAGTTTTTACTTCATATTCCAACAACTGCTGCGCCATTCCCATATTGGAATCTAGACTTCGCAATAAACCCGCCCTCGCTTGAGTCTTAACCCGCTGTAATTCAATATCCGTTACAGGCTGGGTTTTCAAACTCTCAATTTCCTGCTTTAAAGCCACCGCCAATTCATCAACTGTGTGACCAGGAGCCGTGAGAGCATAAAATAACATCATATTGGGGTATTTATCCCCCGGAAAGCCACTGGAACCCTGAGCCTGAAGAGCTAAACGCTGTTTTTCTACCAAGGACTTATATAAACGTGAAGTGCGTCCATCACTCAACAAACTGCCAATAATTTCATAAACTGCATTATCAGGATGAGTAACTGCTGGACGGTGATAACCTTCTAAATACCAAGGTTGAGAAGGTAGTTGTAAGGTAACTTCCCTGGTTTCGGTTTGCTTTGGTTCTGCGGGAATTTGGGGCTGGGCTTTAGGTTTAGCTTGATAACGCCCAAAGTAAACTTGTGCTAATTTTTTCACCTCAGTCGGGTTAACATCGCCGACAATAGCGATCGTTAAGTTGCTGGGGACATAGTAATTGTCAAAAAACTTCTTGACATTTTGCGGTGTTAAATTACGAATATCTTCGTCGTAACCAATTACCGGTCGTCTGTAGGGATGGACTTTGAAAGCCGTATCGACAAATTTCTCGATCATTAAGCCGATAGGAGAGTTTTCCACTCGCATTCGGCGTTCTTCCAAAATTACATCTTTTTCTTTATAAAACTCCCGAAATACAGGTTCTAAAAATCGATCTGATTCCAGAGACATCCACAATTCCAACTTATTAGCAGGAAAACTGTAAAAATAACGAGTTGCTTCCCCAGATGTGGTGGCGTTTAAGCCTACTCCTCCCGCTTGCTCAACAATTTGCCCCATTTCGTTTTGCTTAACTAGTTTGAGGGCTTGAGATTCTACTGATTTAAACTCAGTTTGTAATTTTTCTAAATCATCTTTTTTTCCTTGGGCTTTAGCGATTCTAATTTGGCTGTCTAATTGTTCTAATCGGTCTAGTAGTGGTTTTTCAGCTTTATAATCTGTAGTACCAATGCGTCTTGTACCTTTAAATGCCAAATGCTCTAGAAAGTGTGCGACACCAGTTTGTCCATCTGGTTCATCTATGCCACCAACATCAGCATAGGTAAGAAAGGAAACTACTGGCGCTTGATGTCTTTCTAAAACAATAAACTTCAACCCATTATCGAGACGAAACTCTGTTAACTCCTTAATTACTCGATCTAAATAGGGTTGAATTGATGTTTGCTTGGGTTGTAGCGCTGTAGCGATTTCTGGCATTAACCCCCAACAAAATATCATCATCGTCAAAGCAGTTGCAAACAGACGACGAAAGATTGGAGACGGAGATAATTGCTTGGATGATTGAGAGTGGAACTTGTTAGCACTACCGATGAACCAATCCCAAATCCAAAATCGTTCGACTGAGCGCTTAAGCCGAAGTCCAAAATTTAAAATTGCCTGATTCATAAGCAAAAATTAAAGTAAAGTTACACTTCGTGAGAAATAGGCTAATTAGCAAACAGAGCGTTAATCTTGTATTAAGCTTTCTGTGCTTTTTGTATTTGACGTTAGACAATAATTGCTACAAGTCATGTTCCTGAGATATAGCAATAACTACCATGCGAGTTTTTAATTCTCCTCCAACATCAGAAGCGCAGACGCGCACCCGCATTCTCCAAGCGGCACAAAAGTTATTTGCTGCTCAGGGATTTGATGGTACAACCACCCGTGATTTAGCACAAGCCGCAGGTGTAGCTGAGGGTACTCTGTTTCGTCATTTTTCCAATAAGAAGGCGATTTTGGTCGAAGTA
The DNA here is from genome assembly GCF_014698735.1 of Anabaena catenula FACHB-362. Taxonomy (GTDB): domain Bacteria; phylum Cyanobacteriota; class Cyanobacteriia; order Cyanobacteriales; family Nostocaceae; genus Anabaena; species Anabaena variabilis_A. The sequence continues at coordinate 43,339 of NZ_JACJTQ010000027.1, read as the reverse complement.
GCAACGAGTGGCTGGGTAGACATTCTCACAGATTTGCTGACAGAATTGAGTGAAATGGGCAGTTATAAGGCTGTAGCCCAAGTGATGCGCCGGCGAATGTGGAATATGCAGAAAAATGTGGAGATCATGCGAGTTTGTTTTATGGAAGTGCAGTTTCATCCAGATTTGCGCGATCGCATTCAAACGGAAGTCATTGATAAAATGACTGATGTGGCTGAAGCCTTCTTTCAAACGGCCATGGATAAAGGTATCTATCGTCAGACAGATGCCAAATTAGTGGCTAAGGTATTTTTAGGAATGTTTGCGATCGCAGGTTTTTCTGATAATACCCTCCTGGAACCTAACGCATCCCCCCAAGAAATGCAAAAAATGGCCGAAGGACTCGCTGATATTTTCTTGAATGGTGTACTAGCGAAGGAGTAGGAATTTGAGTCAGGGAGCAGGGAGCAGGGAGCAGGGAGCAGGGAGCAGGAAGAAGAAAGATAAATACTCTCCCCATCTGGAGCGTCCCCGTGTCCCCGCGTCCCCATGTCCCCGCGTCAGTCCTAATGATAAGTATTCAAGCAGACACGATATTACCAATTACCTTCGCTTGTTGACTCCATTGTTGTACTAACTCAATTGCTGGACACAAATCTCGGCGCTGCAAGGTTGCTACTTGCAAGCGCATAATTTGTTGGTGCAATCTGTGAGTGGGAGTTTGTGCTAACTGTGTTACAGAAGCAACACCCGCATGGAGTAATAAACCACAATATTGGATTCCCACACTGGGAAGACTTGCTAAATCTGCCAGTGCTAACCACTTATTTACATATTGAAGATGTACTTGTAATTTACTAGCCAAAGCTACTCTGGCTTCTGGGGTTTTTCCTTGTTTGACTAGCTCTCCTGTGGTAGAAATGCCACAACTTTGGAGTTGGGATTGTTCCTCTTGGCTTAATCCAGGTAATTTTTCAATCGGCCAAGTGCAAGCTTCCAGGAAGAGACGCTGGGTTTGGGGTGCATTCCGCTTTATCTCTGTGCGTACAAGCGGACGAATATCATCTTCTGGAAGGGAATTTCTACTATGTTTCTGTTTAGTGGTCATTTTTTTAGTTTCAACATAGGTTTATTGGCCTATTGTGACCTAAGAAAAAGTAATTAATTCACCACGCATCACTGTTACTGCTTGTCCAGATATAAAAACGCGGTTTTCACCAGGATAATAGACCTTTACTACTCCACCCCGACTAGAAGCCTGATAAGCCAAAAACTCATCTTTACCCAACTTATTACGCCAAAAAGGAGCAAGACAACAATGAGCCGCACCAGTCACAGGGTCTTCGTTAATCCCTAAACCCGGTGCAAAAAAGCGAGAGACAAAATCGTAATCTGAGCCAGATTTGGCTATGCTAGTAACGATCATATCAGTCACAGGTAATGTTTTCATTAACTGGAAATTTGGCTGCATTTCTCGCACTAACTCCTCAGCTTCTACTTCCACCAAATAACCCAGAGAATTTTGATAAACAGATTTATAAGGTATTCCCAAAATCTGACTCAGTTCCGAAGGTGCTTCTACAGGTTGTGAGTGATTGACAGGAAAATCTAACTCAATCCAATCACCTTGCAGCTTGGCAGTTAGTACCCCACTTTTAGTATAAAACCGCGCCTCATCATCAGGTGATAAATGCTGCTGTGACCAAAGTACATGAGCGCTGGATAAAGTTGCGTGACCACAAAGGGGAACTTCTACCGTTGGTGTAAACCAACGCAAATTAAAACCATTATCTTGTCTTACTAAAAAAGCCGTTTCTGATAAATTCATCTCCTGGGCGACTTTTTGCATCCATTCACTAGATTTAGGAATGTCTAAAATACACACAGCCGCAGGATTACCAGTAAATGGAGTATCAGTAAAAGCATCAACTTGAATAATGATTTGGTTCATAAAAATAACTACTCAAAACTTATAACTCAAAACCTGAATTTCTGTACTTTCTGGTAAAGCCTTAGAGTTAATCGCTACAGCGTCACCATTACTTCTTCTCACATTTACACCTGGCATCAAATTGAGAAAATCATCTATCGGTGTAATCTCACAACTAGCGGACTCAGCAGCCCTTGTGCGGTAATGGGTGGGAATTACTAGCCGGGGATTTAATACTCCAACAGCTTGCTTTGCTTCCTCGGCATTGTAAGCTTTAGCACTACCTCCCACGGGAATCAAAGCCAAATCAGGACGACCCATGAGGATTTTTTGCTCAATGGAAATAGGTGCAGCCGCGCCCCCTAAATGTAAAATATCAATTCCCCCTTGGTTCCACTTCCAAACGGTATTTTTTCCAAATTGCTTGCCACCTTTGCGGTCATGGTCTATGGAAATTCCTTGGAACTTAAGACCTTTAAACTCATAAACACCAGGTTCATAAATCAGCTTGGGATTTCCCGGTAGTCCCTCTACTGCACCTTCATCCAACAGTTGGCTGCTAATCAATACCAAATCTGCTGCAACTTTTGGCAGACGATATCCAGCCGTACAGCCGACAGTCCGAAATGGATTGACGAGAATTTTCACACCACTACCTGTAAACAGAAAGCAAGTGTGACCCAACCATTGAACGGATACACCACTAGATTGGGCATTAACCCGAAGGTGGGAACCTAAATTAGTAACTAATGCTGTCACCAAACCTGCCCCAGCATAGCCCATCAACTCTCGTCGTTTCATTAACTACTCTCTCGTCTGTAATTGTTCCAGAAAATTCCGCAGTAACTGCTTACCCGAAGAAGTCAGTACACTCTCTGGATGAAACTGGACTCCCTGAATGTGAGGATAGTTCCGGTGTTGTACTCCCATAATTGTGCCATCTTCCACCCAAGCGGTGATTTCTAATACTTCTGGGCAAGTTTCGCGGTCAATCACCAAACTATGATATCTGGTGGCGGTAATGGGATTTTCTAATTCTTGAAAAACTCCAACTCCAGTGTGGGATACCTGGGACGTTTTACCATGCATCAACTCTGGTGCAGAAACGATTTTACCACCGAACGCCTGACCGATACTTTGATGTCCTAAACAAACACCTAAAATCGGTAAACTAGCTCCCAATTCAGTAATTATATCTAAAGAAATTCCTGCATTTTCTGGACGACCTGGCCCAGGGGAAATTACCACTGCATCAGGATTTAACACCCGAATTTCATCTACAGTTATTTTATCGTTACGAAAAACTTTCAAGTCAGATGCTATGGGGAAATCTACTGCTAGTTCTCCCAAATACTGCACCAAATTATATGTAAAGCTATCGTAATTATCAATGACTATAATCACAATTTTTACCTGATGTCATTTAAATCAAAAATATCCATAACTATCAATCAGCACCAAAGCGGAATTAAAAATTAAAAAAGCAGATTAAACCAGCTTTTTAGGAATTTTTAATGGTTAAGTAGAAAGGCACAAAAAAACCGAACTATGTAACGAAAAGTAAAGTTGCCCAAAAACCTCTTTCCTTCTGCCTCCTGCCCTTCGGGTTCAGCAGTTGCTCATAGGGGAAACCCCCAAGACCGCACTGCTTCACCTCCTGCCTTGTCATAACGACAATTTTTAACGCCAACCTACTTAGTTGACTTACGCTGTGCTGCACTGGAGGTACAAAAATTATCTAAAAATTGGTCATGATTAAAGCTACTAAAGGAGGTAGTAAAAGTGTAGCTGCTACCAATAAAGATGCCAAAGCAGATATCAGCACAGCACCAGCAGCACAGTCTTTAGCAACTTTGGCCAAGTCGTGGTAGGTTTGCTTAACTGTTAAGTCTACCAGGGATTCAATGGCTGTATTCAATAACTCCAACGTCAAAACTAAACCGCTAGTAATAGCAATGATGGCTATTTCTACAGCTTGTAGATGTAAAAAAATACTTAAGCCAATAGCGAAAGCGCATACACTGAGATGGATACGAAAGTTCCGTTGAGTTTGAAAACTATAGGTTATTCCTGCCCAGGCATACTTAAAACTAACAAATAAATTAGAGGCTATCTGCCAGGAAAGTTCCCGTTCTTTTGACACAAGGGTTGGTAAGCGGTTTGGTGTTGAAGGTGGCGAAACTTGTTGTGACATGGGCTGCATAACACAAAATATTATAAGGTGGGAATCGTAGTCAATGAATTTTGGATTTTGGATTTGCGTCACCCGGATCTTCATCGGACATGAACGTAAAACCAAAAATCTCTAATCGCCTGTTTTGAAATCTAAAATTGCTGCTTGATTTTAATTTAAGGGCGTAATTCAACTTTGAGGTAATTTTAAAGAATTTATGACAATAATATTGTAAAAATCGCCACCAAGAGTAAAACTTGAGCCACGCCAATCATTCTAAGTCAATAATAATACTGACTCCCTTCAGTAATATAACTTGTTGTTGCAACATTTGCATCAAACTTTCTTCATCAGGATGATCCCAACCTAAAAGATGCAATAAACCATGAGCAGTTAACCAAGCTAACTCTGTAGACAAACTATGTTCCTGCTGTTGAGCCTGACGCTCTGCCGTATCTATAGATACAACTATATCACCTAAATACAAAGGTTGGGAAGCAAGCATTTCCTGACTTTGGGGCAAATCTGCCTCTAAGGAAGCAAAGGCTAAAACATCTGTTGGTTTATTCTGCTGACGGTATTGGGTATTTAGTTCCTGAATTTGGGCATCATTGGTCAAACGCAGCCCTATTTCGTAACTGAGTGCAGGTGGAAGATCAGGAGTGAGAATTTCCAACCATTGATCAAACCAGGTTTCCAGAGTATTGTCAGATACTGGTAGGTTGGGGGAAGATTCTGCCAAACAATTTTCTACATATAAAGCAACTCTTGGAGGCACAAAATTTCCTCCCTTAGCGAGTTAGGTAAGCAAGACCAACGAGGAGGCTTAATAGCCCTACAGCAGTCAGTGCAAAATGTTTGAGGGATGTGCCACCTTTTCTCACCATGTTTCGCATGGCAAGTTTGACGTAGCTGGGTTGAGGTTCTGTTGAGGGAGATTTGCTCATAATTTTTTCACAATAATCTCTTTTATCACTTTAACAGGTATTTGATTTGAGAAAATCGCTCATGCTGAGATAACCGAATTTCTATAAAAATCGGTTATCTTGTTGATGATGTCAATGATTTTTCCCAATTATCCAGAATTGCTGTCTACCAGTTGGTTTTCTTGGCGCAAGTAGGCTTGGATGAAAGCATCAATTTCGCCGTTCATAATATCCGTAATCGCTGTCGTTTCAGTATTTGTACGCAAATCCTTGACCATTTGGTAGGGGTGAAACACATAATTACGAATTTGGTTGCCCCAGGAAGCTTCCACCATATCACCGCGAATTTCGGCAATTTCTTGGGCGCGTTGTTCGCGGGCAATCACTAACAACTTGGCTTTCAGGCGTGCGAGGGCTTTTTCTTTGTTTTGTAGTTGAGAACGTTCTTCTGTACAACGAACAGCCAAACCCGTGGGTAAGTGAACTATCCGCACGGCTGTTTCTACTTTGTTGACATTTTGCCCACCTTTACCTCCAGACCGAGTTGTGGTAATTTCCAAATCCTTCTCTGGAATTTCCAACTTGACGGTGTTATCTATTTGTGGCATGACTTCCACTCCAGCAAAACTGGTTTGGCGCTTACCGTTGGCGTTAAAAGGAGAAATCCGTACTAAGCGATGAGTACCCATTTCTGACCGCAAGTAACCATAGGCATAGCGACCAGTAATTTCTAAGGTTGCTGATTTAATTCCGGCTTCATCACCTTCTGATTCTTCCGCTAACGTTACTTTGTAACCATGATCTTCTGCCCAACGGGTATACATCCGCATCAGCATAAATGCCCAATCCTGAGCATCTGTACCACCAGCACCTGCATTAATTGTTAAAACTGCGCCTTGAACATCGTAGGGGCCAGAAAGTAATTGCTGTAATTCCCACTGGTCAAGGTCACGATTAAGCTTGTTTATGGTAGATTCTGCTTCTTGCAAGAGTGCTTCGTCAGTTTCTAATTCTAATAGCTCAACAACTGCCCTGGTATCTTCTAGATTGGCTTGCCACTGATAATACTGTTCTAAGTGGTCTTTGAGGTCGTTGAGTTCTTGGAGTGTTTGTTGTGCCTGGGTTTGGTCGTCCCAAAATTCTGACTGGGCTGATATTTGTTCTAAATCGTGAATTTTGGCTTTGAGTGCAGGTATGTCAAAGATAGTCCTGGGTTTTACCCAGGCGGCCGGACAACGTTTCGATTTCGCGTTTAAGTTCTAGAACGTCCATATTATTTGCTCAAGTTGAGAGCTATCTGGATTTTAGGGATAGGGTTTGCGTAGCGTCTCCTAGAGAAGCGCTGCTGCTTTTATTGATATTCTCGATTTTAGCTGTAATTGAGCAAATTCGGTTGTGTAAATTACCGAACAGCTTCTAGATGAAAAACCGTGGCTCTTGCAAATGAACCACGGTCAGTTTTTAGTTAAATTTCCTTTTTTCCTTGACCGATAATCAATTAATCACGGCCATTAATAGCTATGAGCAACCGCAAAATAAAGATGAATAGGTTGATGTAGGTTAGGTACATCGATAATGCTGCGGGTAAATATTCATCATCGCGGTAGGTACGGGGCAAGATGTAGAAATCAACTACAGAAGCTCCAGCGAAAATAAACACACCTAACCCGGAGATACCGATTTCTAACCAAGTAGGTGTGTAAACACCAAATAATGCCAAGACAAATTGGCTGAGGCACACAACCACCAAGGCAATTACGCCCAGAGAGATGGTTTTTGTCAAGGCCATACCGTCTGATTCTGAGAGGTTAGAACCAATTTGACGGGCGGCAATGAAGGTGACACCACAACTTAGGGCAGCTATGCCAATGCCTTGAAGACCAACACCTTGGGTTCTCAAAGCAACGAACACCAAGCCACTTAGGGTATATCCAGATAAGAGGCTGTAAATGCCTAATAGTGGTAGGGCAAGGCTATTTTTACCTTTGGAAGCTACATTTTGAGCGACAAAGAACAGAATGAACTCCAGAACTACAGCACCAAAGAAGGTGGGAAAGAATAGTTCGGGGTGGGAACGAATGACTCCCAAACCGCCATAGGTTCCTAATGCGGTGAGGACTAGTCCTCCACCAACATAGGGTAAGGCGTTGGCAATGACATTGGGGCCAACTAGGGTGTGATTTTGAGCTTCACGGAAAGCTTGACGAAAATTGCTGGTATTGCTCATATCTAAAAAACTGTAAATACAGGTTTATGAGGAAATGTCCTACTAAATTTCTATTCTTACCAATAGTTGGGCTGGAAGCTAGGGCGGAAATCTAGAAACATTACTTTAACTAATCAAGAGAGAATAAATGCAGTATTATTACTTAATAATTTATCGAGTTTGTTACGGGCTTAAAAAGTATATTCTGTAGAAAATGAGCATTAGTAGCAAAAGTTACTTGTGACAGATAAAAGTAGATTTTTCTCAGTAATTTTATGTAAAGAGGCGATGATATTCAGATGAAGTTCAGTAAAACAACGATGGTTTATTCTGCGTTGACTAAGGAAAATAATGACAGCTTTGAATCAAGTATACGCAACTCCATTCTTCGGGGAAAGGAGTTATGTGATGTTCGGTTAAATACTTATCATGAGAGCTGACAGGGAGAAGCTCTTACGCGGGGACGGGTCGGGACTTGATATTACTACAAAGGAATTGATATGGCAGCAAGTGAGTCCTCTGTGCAGTATGCTGGTATGGAGTTATTACACTTATACCACCAACATCCTTCTATTAAACTGCGTAACCAACTTGTAGAAATACATCAGGGTTTAGTGCGGAAGATGGCTTATAAATTTAGACATCAATGTCATGAGCCTTACGAAGATTTAGAACAAATTGGTTATTTTGGTTTAATTAGGGCTATTGAGCGCTTTAATCCTAGTCAAGGATATGCGTTTAGTTCCTTTGCGATACCTTATATTCGCGGTGAAATGCTGCATTTTTTGCGCGATCGCTCTACACTATTAAAAATTCCCCGTCGTTGGCAAGAACTTTACAATGAAGGGCAAAAAATTCGCAAAGAGTTGACAATATTTTTAGGCCGTTCTCCCAAAGAGATTGAAATTGCTAACAAACTTCATATTTCTTTACAAGAGTGGCAAGAATGCAAGTTAGCGGCTCAAAATCGGATGCCTTTGAGTTTAGACGCTACTTATGTTAATTATGTTGATTATCAATTAACTTTGGGTGATATCATCCCCTGTCCCCGTACTGCTGTACTTCAACAACAAGAAGAGGAAAGACAAATACTACAGGGGGCTATGAGTCTGTTAGAAGATAACCCCCGCATGGCTGTTGAGTTGGTATTTTTGAAGGAATTTACTCGCAAGGATGCTGGTAAAAAAATAGGTGCTAGTCCCATGACGGTAACTCGGTATCTGCAAAAAGGTATGCAAGATTTGATTGGCTATTTACAGCCACAAGCTGAGTCAATAGCAGTGAGTGTTGAGTGCTGAGGACTTTCAGAATCAGGATTTACTGGATTGATGAACAGGATTTCGGATTTAGGTAAAGTTAAGCAACCAAATCAAACTATCTAGTTTTATTCATCCTGTAAATTCTTAAATCCTCATAATCCTGATTCAGACAATAGACTATCTACTAGATTTCATATCCGCTATAGCTCCTCTAGTCATTGATGCGATCGCTTTATCAGTCGCTTTGGGTAAGTGATAATATTTACCTCCTGCTGTTTTGGCCAATTCCTTCGCAAAGCCAGTTGATACAAATTTACTCTCCGTATCAATTACCAACAATTGCATCCCGGAAGCCCGAATTCTGCCAGCAATATCTAATAATTCGGCTTTGATATCGGGTTTTTCTCCTGGTTCTATGGGTTCACCTAAAGAACGAGCCAAAGGAATATTACCACGACCATCAGTAATTGCCACAATCACAACTTGCCCGATATCGCCACCCATTTGGGCATTTACACCCACACGCACAGCTTGAGTTAAACCATGTGCAAGGGGTGAACCACCACCACAAGGTAATCTTTCTAACCGATTTTTGGCTAAAGCAATGGAACGGGTTGGAGGTAATAAAACTTCTGCTTGTTCTCCTCGGAAGGGGATTAAAGATACTTGGTCACGATTTTGATAAGCTTCTGTTAACAGTTGCATTACCGCACCTTTAGCAGATTGCATTCTATTTAAAGCCATTGAACCAGAAGCATCCACAACAAATACCACCAAAGCGCCGGCTTTTCTCACCAACCGCTTAGAACGGATATCTCCCTGTTCGACAATTACTTTTTTATCTGGTTGTCTGGCACGGCGTGCTTTTTGATACGGGGCGGCGGCTCGGAGTGTGGCATCTACGGCTATGCGTCGCGCTTTACCTTTGGGGATCATCGGCTTGATGTAACGTCCCCGGTCGTCTGAGAAGATAATACTGCGACTTCCAGATTTACCTTGGCGTTGTGCCATTTGGGTAAAATAAAGCACTTCTGGATCAAGGATTACTCCTTCTGGGTCAAAAATAAACTCTTCGGGAATGTCTGGGGGTTCTTGCTGTTCTTGTTCTTCTTCTTTCTCTTCTTCCTGTTCTTCCTCTTGTTCTTCTTCTGATTCCGACTCGTCTTGATTTTCTGGTGGTGGTGGGGGAGGTGGGGGTGGTTGGTCTGGTGGGGGTGTTTGAATTATGGTTGTTCTAGGAACTATGACTAATTCCACTGCGCGACGCAAATCATCAGCAGTTACGGTGTTACGTCCTTCCAAAGCTGCTGCGGCTTTGGCTACGCGTACCGCAAATAGTTCTGCACGATGTCCTTCTACACCACCGCGAATGGCTTCATTGACGAGATAGGTAATTTGTTCTTGGGTAATGGTGACTTCTTTTAACCATTCCCGTGCGAGGATGATTTGGGTTTTGAGTGAGTCGATGTCTTCGCTGTATTGTTGCAGGAATTCTGTGGGAGACTTGGAATAGGCGATCGCTTGTTCAACTGCTTGTACTCTTTGATCTATGCCCAAAACTCCGTCTGCTGATAGTGCGATCGCAATTCTATCAAGTAAATGTTCCCTTAACGCTCCTTCTTCCGGGTTATAAGTCGCAATAAACAACGGCTTACAGGGATGTTGAAAACTAATTCCCTCCCGTTCAATTTGATTACGTCCGTCAGATAATACAGCTAAAAGTTGATTACTAATTTGGTCATCTAATAAATTAATTTCATCCACATACAGCACACCTCTGTTAGCTGTAGCGAGTAAACCCGGTTGAAAAATCGTATCACCTTGTTTAACCGACTGTTCCACATCCACAGAACCTAAAAGTCGATCTTCCGTGATCCCCAAAGGAATTTGCAAAAAAGGTGCAGGGATAATTTCTGTTTCTATCTCCTGTCTTTCTTCAGCTAAAAGTTTATCATCCCATTCTTCTGGGTGATTGGGGTCACAGTTACTAACGGAATCTTTAACAACTTCAATAGGTGGTAATAAAGCGTGAATAGCACGCGCCATCACAGATTTAGCCGTACCGCGACGACCTGCAATTACCACACCCCCCAAAACGGGATCAACTGCTGTCAACAGCAAGGCTATCTTAATTGCTTCTTGACCGACTACAGCAGCCAAGGGAAAAGCAGTCATTGTCGGGGTAAGAGTAGGCGCAGGCATTGTTTCCTTAATAGTTATTATATTTGTAGCATAGCAATTTCTGGCACATTTAGAATATATATAACGGCAATTCCTAAAGGAGCAAGATATATGACCACGATTCAGGTTAAACGCTTCACCCTAGAAGAATATCATCAACTGACAGAAATCGGCTTTTTAAAAGAATGTTTTACCTAGCCAGATAATATCTTTACCATGCTTCCCTGATTTACATCTTGATTTAAGTAAAGTATTTCCACCAAATGATTAGATTTTATAAACCTCAGATTTGCGTTTTTTAAAACAGTCAGTAATCTTGAATTTCTAAAATTTAGATCCCCGACTTCTTTAAAAAAAACAGGGATCTGGAGTTGTAGATTTTACAAACTGGGTCTTGACATTCTAGCGTAGGTGTCTTAAGATACTACACAAAGACAGCCAAATAACTGCTATCTCAAGCAAAAATTTATCCCACAAGGGTCGGTGGTTGTCTCAGCAGCAGGATTCCTTTATGACAAGCCCTGCATTATACATTCGGCTAAATATTTACCACAATGTCTTATTACATGACTAATTTCTCAATTAGTACAAAGAAAGTAAGGCTTATAGATAAATATTCAGCCGAGTGCATAATGCACGGTTTGTCAGGAAGGAATCCTGTTACTGAGACTGAAACTGAGTTAACACTGAAATTGGTTAATGTAGAGAAGCTAGATGAGGGAGGGCTAATTTTTTAGTTTTTTTCATGTAGTCTTACTGCTATAGATATGTGATGTTTTGAAGCTGTCCAGTTCACTTAGCAAAACTGGATTTGTTATATGTCTCATCTAGCATTGAACACACAAACAGTTCAAAAACAAGACTCTGTTGCAATTTTTTGCGATATTCAGAACGTTCTCTCAATCACAAAATTCTCTCATTTATTACTAGAATTTGCAAAATCTAAAGGAACTGTTTTTTGCAAAAATAGTTACTATAATTCACAGCATCCTAACCAGATTTCTATCAAAAATAAATTAGAAGTAATTGGTTTTAAATGTGTGGATGTTCCTGATTCTTCTAAGAATAGCGCAGATAAACGACTTAGAGAGGACTGTCTTGAGACAGTTGCTTTTAATCCTTCTCTAAAAATAATTATCCTAATATCAGGAGACAGGGATTTTGCTGGATTAATTGCCATTCTCAAAGCTATAGGTAAAAAAGTAATTGTCTTAGCTCAAAGATATAGCGAAAGCTCAAAACTAAAGAATCTCGTTGGTGATGATAACTTCCACTTTATAGACGAGTTACCTCAATTAGTTGGTGAAGAAACTAAACCTCAACCCACTATCATTAATTCTCAAATTAGTTACAATGAAGCTGAAGGATATCTGATTGAAACTGTCAAAAATGCGTTAAGTCAAGGTAAACCTACACACTACAGCTACATTGGTAGATCAATGCGTCAACTATTCCCGAAATATCAGGGCGTTTCCTCTATCTCTACATCTAATGGTAAGAAATTTAAAAGCTTTGGTAAGTTTATTGATTCTGCTGTAAATTCAGGTAGAATCCAAAGGCAAAATCAGGAATTGCTTTTAATAGAGTAATATAAATTAGCTGCCTGAATTTGCTTTTGAAACTCAGTTATATTAGTTAGCTGGGTTTCACCAACACTACCGCATCTTGCGGTTTTTTCATTTTTAAGATAATAGTTAATCTTCGCTACAAAACAAAAGACAAAAAATAAAAATGCACAAACTTCTCACATTTCATAACGAAAAACTTCTACGTCAAGCACTTACCCACCGTTCTTATGTCAACGAACATCCAGGAGAAGCCGAACAAAACGAACGTTTAGAATTTCTTGGTGATGCTATCCTCAACTTCTTAAGCGGGGAATATCTCTATAAACGTCACCCAGAAAAAGAAGAAGATGAATTAACTCGTCGTCGTTCTGCATTAGTAGATGAGAAACAATTAGCAAAATTTGCCATTGAAGTAGGTTTAGACTTCAGAATGCGTTTAGGACAAGGTGCAATTCGAGACGGAGGATTTCAAAATCCTAATTTATTAAGTAGCACATTTGAAGCCGTTCTTGGTGCTTACTATCTAGATAACAATTCCAATATTGAAGTAGTTCGCACTATTGTAGAACCGCTATTTGATTCCGTATCAGAAAAAATTGTTGTATCTCGCTCAAATGTAGACTCAAAAAATCGTTTTCAGGAGTGGGTACAAAGCAGCGGTAACACAAATCCACCCAAATATGTCACAAAACAAATAGGTGGACAGTCTCATACACCCGTGTTTGAATCTGATGTATTTGAAGTAGTAAATGGGGTAGAAATATTGCGTGGAACTGGACAAGGGCGTAATAAAAAAGAAGCAGAAAAAGATGCTGCTGAAAATGCATTAGCTAAATTGAAAAAGCGCGGGTTGTGAGAATAACAATTGTTTATTTTACTCAAAGCTGCAAAAATATCTTTTGTCTCTTTGAGCAAAATCAACTTTCTTTCATTTCCAGTTGCAAAGGCAGAATTACAGTAAAAGTAGAACCTACCTCCGGTTGAGAAACTAGCTTAATTTCACCTTGTAATAGTTTTACCAACCGCGAAACTATGGCCAAACCTAAACCAGTACTATCAGGAAGATGGGACTTTTGATTATTACAACGAAAATAAGGTTCAAAAATCTGCTTTTGGTCTTCTGGTCTAATGCCAATACCTGTATCAGAAACGACAAATTCCCACTTTTGATGATCTAATACATGGGAAGTGATATGAATACTTCCCGACTCTGTATAACGAATAGCATTACTAACAAGGTTTGTGATAACTTGTTGTAATTGATATGCGTCTGTGATTATTTTTTGGCTATCTTGTTGACAATCAACTATGAGTGACAAATCTTTTTTAGCAACCAAAGGCTCAAACATTTCACATACGTTACTAATGATTTCACAGACATTAGTTGATGTAAACTCAAGTTGAATTTTTCCAGCTTCATGCTGCGATAATTCTAGTAAATCATTAATTAAACTGAGCAAATGTCTACCATTACGTAACACCCTTTCAATATGTTCGAGATTGTTATATGTTTCTTTTGTATGAGTTTTTTCTCGATGTTCACGTAGAAATAAATCAGAGTAACCAATAATCGAAGCTAGGGGATGTTTTAAATCATGAGCTAGTAAAGATAGATGTTCTCGATTTGCATTAATTAAGCGAGTTAGTTCCTGATTATGTAATGCCAAAGTGTTGTGCAGATGCTCTAATTCTCGTAATCGTTCATCAACATAACTATTAAAACACCGAGCGATTGCTTCATCAATCACAGCGTTAATTAACCGCATAGCCCGAATAATATCTGTTGGCTTTGCTTGCAATAAATCTGCTTGTATTGTGTCAAATATTACAGTTTTTAAATGATGATATTCCCTAGCAATTTCTGCTGGATTAAAGCCTTGTGTCGCTCGAATTATTCCATGCTGCCAACTGGCACTTACTATAGCTTTATAATCATTACCCTGAGATGTAGAAAGTACTGTTACCATAGCTTTCAGGACATCGGGAACGTGATTTTTGATGCCGCTGTATGGTAGATTACTAGCACTTTTAATTCGCTGATCTTGATGAACTTCTATCACCCATTGATCTATGATGGTATCAATTTTATCAGTCAGTAATTGACTAAAATCCATTTTTTTAAAATTCAGTTAATTAAATTACCTTATGCAAACAGTGTAACGAAATATAAGTTATCTTCTCACAAATTTTTAGTATCTGCTCGATAAAAAACCATGCAGATGAAGATGCGTTAGCTAAATTGAAAAAACGCGGTTTGTTAGAGTGAAAATTGTTGATTTTACTGAAAGCTGCAAAAATATCTTTTGTCTCTTTGAGCGAAATCAACTTTCTTTCATTTCCATTTGCAAAGGCAGAATTACAGTAAAAGTAGAACCAACTTCCGGCTGAGAAACTAGCTTAATTTCACCTTGTAATAGTTTTACCAACCGCGAAACTATTGCCAAACCTAAACCAGTACTATCAGGAAGATGGGACTTTTGATTATTACAACGAAAATAAGGTTCAAAAATCTGCTTTTGGTCTTCTGGTCTAATGCCAATACCTGTATCAGAAACGGCAAACTCCCACTTTTGATTATCTAATACATGAGAAGTAATATTAATACTTCCCGACTCTGTATAGCGAATCGCATTACTAATAAGGTTTGTAATAACTTGTTGTATTTGAAATGCATCTGTGATTATTTTTGGGTAATTTTGTTCACAATCAACGACGAGAGACAATTTTTTTTCAGCAGCTAAAGGTTCCAACATTTCACATACATTACTAATGATTTCACAGACATCAGTTGATGTAAGTTCAATTTTGATTTGTCCGGCTTCATACCGCGATAATTCTAGTAGATCATTAATTAAACGTAGCAAGTGTCTGCCATTACGTAACACTCGTTCAATATGTTCGATATTGTGATAAGTATTTTTTACAGGGGTCTTTTTATGTTCACGTAAAAATAAATCAGAGTAACCTATAATTGACGCTAGGGGTTGTTTTAAATCATGAGTTAGTAATGAGAGGTGTTGTCGATGAGAATTAACTAAGCGGGTTAGTTCCTGATTATGCAACGTTAAAGTGTTTTGCAGAAGCTCTAATTCTCTTAATCGTTCATCAACATAACTATTAAAACACCTAGCGATTGCTTCATCAATTACGATGTTAATCAACCGCATAACCCGAATTATATCTGTTGGCTTTGCTTGCAATAAATCTGCTTGCATTATGTCAAATATTACTGTTCTTAAGTGATGATATTCCCTAGCAATTTCTGCTGAATCAAAGCCTTGTGTAGCTCTAATCACTCCATGTTGCCAACTAGCTGTTACTATGGATTTAAAATCATTACCCTGAGATGTTGAAAGTACCGTCACCATTGCTTTTAAGACATATGGAATGTGATTTTTAATTGCACTATAGGATAGATTATCAGCACTTTCAATCCGCCGATCTTGGCGAACGGCTGTCACCCATTTATCTATGATAATATCAGTTCGATCAGCCAGCAATTGACTAAAATCCATGTTTTTCAACTCAGTGAATCTAATTGTATATGCAATTAGTCTAACGATTCTAGGGGTTTGTCCTCACAATTATTGATATAACTCACATCTCACATCTGTTAGATAGCAACCAACCTGCAATCTACAGCCTTTAAAGTAAACTTTATACCATAAAGATAATAAATTAGCCAACATACCCAAATAAAATCCACAATTGTTGATAGTTACTCTTGTATATATGCCTATAGGTAGAGATTCACTCACAAGACAATTCTATAGATAGGAATTATTACCGAAAAATGAGGATACCCAGGAAAATTAAGTAGTTAAATTAATAATATTGATCATCAATACAGATGCTTTTACTGTACATTAATGTTATTGTGTGGCTGTTAGTATATATTTAGAGTAAGTCAGCCTAATCCAGCACCTAGCTTAACGCTGGAGCGGAGGAACCAAATTGTGGGGCGTATTTCTCAAAAAGTGACCAATTAAGAGTCAAAAGTGAAGAATTAGTTAATATTTAATTCAACACTCAAAACTCATCACTTCTGAAAGAGGGGCATCTCTCAGCCCTAGCCCGTCAGCTAACTTCGTAGGCATTGAGAGGAGACTGAAGAGACAGCATTTTGATAATGTTTTGATCTCATCAGTGTCCAAGGCTGGTACTGCTCAGTTTCAGTGTATGCGTGCTGAACTCTGTTGAGGTTACGATATGATTTTGCAACTGAATTTAGCTGCAACGATTGCCGTTGCTGGAAGGTTTGCTTGGAAAAAAGCAAAACCTGTTATTCTTCGGGATGAGTTCCTATTGCCTGTTGTAGGCTTTTTGGGAATAGTTTTGCTCTGGTGGGTAGTAGCACTTGCTAATCGTGAATTGATGCCTACACCACCAGAAGCTTTAATTGCAAATTTGGACTACATCTTAAATCCTTTCTATGAAAGAGGTCCTGGTAACTTAGGAATTGGGTGGTTATTATTAGCCAGTTTACGCAGGGTATTACTAGGTTTTGGATTAGGTGCATTAGTAGCTATTCCCTTGGGCTTTTTGATTGGGATGTCTAGACCAGCAATGCTGGCTTTTAATCCCATTATTCAGATATTTAAACCCGTTTCACCCCTAGCTTGGTTACCTATCTCTTTAGCTATTTTCAATTTGGCAGATCCTTCTGCTATTTTTGTGATTTTCATTACTTCCCTTTGGCCAACTATTATTAATACAGCCTTGGGAGTTTCTAGCGTTTCTAAAGATTATTTAGATGTAGCGCAGGTGTTGGAAATGCCACGGTGGCGGCAGGTGATTAAGATTATTTGGCCTGCCAGTTTGCCTTATATTTTCACAGGTTTGCGAATTAGTTTAGGCATTGCTTGGCTGGTAATTGTTGCCGTAGAAATGCTGACAGGTGGTGTAGGAATCGGCTTTTTTGTCTGGGATGAATGGAGTCGTTTAAATCTTAGTTCTGTATTTCTGGCTGTGTTTGTAATTGGTTTAACTGGCTTAGTTTTAGATTATGCTGTGGGCAAAATTCAAGAGTTAGTGACTCATCGTCCAGGAAGTTGATGATTTTATTTCACGCAGAGGCGCAGAGAAACAGGGAGAAATTAAGAGTTTGGCGTTGCATAATTACAGGATGAAATCATTAAATTTAACTTTGAAAACTTTTTCTCTTTGCGTCTCTGCGTGAGAAAAAAATCATCCCATTAATCAGCAATGCGAAAAATCTAAAATCCAAAATTGGATACGATTATGAGTGAAAATCATTGGACTCGCAGAGATTTTATTAAGGGAATAGGTTTAACGACTGCGGGAATAGCGTTGTCATCCTGTGGGACATCTGGAGATAAGTCTGTTAAAGGACTGACAGAAGCGGCTTTAGCTGTAAAACCCTTAGTTAGACCCCAAGATTTAGAAAAACCGAATATTACAGTTGGTTATGTTCCTGTTAATGATTGTGCGCCATTTGCGATCGCATGGAAAAAAGGATTCTTCCACAAATATGGCTTAAACGTCAAACTCAACCGCGAAGCTAGTTGGGGTAATTCCCGCGACGGCTTAATTTTTGGTCGTCTCGACGCTGCACCAGTCGTCTCCGGTGCTGTCACCAACGCCAGAATAGGTGCAGAAGGCGCACGTCATGCCCCCCTATGTGCAGCCATGACCATACACCGTCACGGTAACGCCATGACCATGAACAAAGAGATGTGGGACTTTGGCATCCGTCCTTGGTACGAATATCAGCAGAAATATGGTGATGGTGCCTTAGAAGCCTTTGGAAAAGACTTTCGGGGCTATTTTAACCAACAACCCCCGGAAAAGAAAATTTGGGCAGTAGTTTTGAGTTCTGCTATTTATGAATACTTTGTCCGCTATATATCTGCTGCTGCTGGTATAGACCCCTTTAAGGAATTTCGGGTAATCATCGTTTCCCCACCGCAAATGGTGACAAACATGAGAATTGGCGCTATGCAAGCTTACATGGTAGCCGAACCTTGGAACAGTAGAGCAATTACAGGTAACGAAGGTATTGGTTTTACCTTCGCACAAGGTAAAGAAGTTTGGCAAGGACACCCAGACAGATTGTTAGGAGTAATGGAATCTTTCATCATTAACTATCCCAAAACCTATCGTTCTTTGGTGAAAGCAATGATAGAAGCTTGTCAGTATTGCAGCAAACCCGAAAATCGGCAAGAAGTAGCACAATTAATGACAGAAAAATCCTTTACCGGCGCAAAACCCAAACAAAAAGATGCACCCATAACTAAGTTGACTTCTCCGGGAATTATTGGCAATTACAACTATGGTGGGTTTGATGGTAAAGACCGCACTATTAAAGCTGCTGACACCACAATTTTCTACGATATTCCTGAGAATATTCCCCAAGAAACAGGAGAACATTCGACATTTTTATGGCGTTCTCGAAGTATTTGGTTCATGACTCAAGCCGCCCGTTGGGGACAAATCAAAGAAATTCCCAAAAATGCCAATAAAATAGCCGAAAGAGGGTGGCGAACAGATTTATATCGAGATATAGCTGCGGAAATGGGAATTCAATGCCCCAAGGATGATTATAAAGTTGAATCGCCCGAAGTATTCATAGATAAAAAAGGCTTTGACCCTAGTGATCCTGTCGGTTATCTAAATAGTTTTGCCATCAGGGCTAACGCTCCCAATCGTTTTTTCATGTCCTAACTTAGGGGCATATTATCTCGTTCCCAGTCTCTGACTGGGAATGCAATCACAAAGGCTCCGCCTTCAATGACTTTAGAAGCAGAGCCTTCTAGAATTCATTCCCATACAGAGTATGGGAACGAGAATACAGAGTATGGGAACCAAAAATATTTACGCCCCAAAATTTAACTAATTCAGGAATATTTAATCATGCAATATACCTCCTTCTCAAACGAGTCTTATCAAGAAGTTAAGCCCCATCATGGATTTCTGGAAATTGAAAATTTGGTCAAGTCTTATCCAACACCAGACAAAGGAGATGCTGTTGTCTTAGATGGCGTTAATCTTACGATTGGTGAAGATGAGTATATTTCTGTAATTGGTCATTCAGGTTGTGGTAAATCAACATTACTGAAAATTATTGGTGGATTTCAAAAAGCCACATCTGGCTCAGTACGTTTAGATGGCAAAGAAATCCGCAAGCCAGGTGCAGATAGGATGATGGTATTTCAAAATTACTCGCTCTTACCTTGGTTAACGGTGCGCGAAAATATCCGTTTAGCTGTTGATGAAGTGCTAAAAAATGCTAATCGTGCTGAAAAAATTAGCATTGTCAATGAACACTTGGCAATGGTAAACTTAACACCAGCAGCCGATAAATATCCCGATGAAATTTCTGGAGGTATGAAACAAAGAGTAGGTATTGCTAGGGCTTTGGCAATTCGTCCGAAAATGTTATTAATGGATGAACCTTTTGGCGCACTAGATGCTTTAACTCGTGGTAAATTGCAGCGTCAGGTATTAGATATCTGGGAAAATCATCGTCAAGCCGTAATGATGATTACTCATGATGTAGACGAAGCAATTTATATGTCTGATCGAATTGTCTTAATGACCAATGGACCATCTGCTACAATCGGGGAAATTCTCAAAGTTCCGTTTCAGCGTCCACGCGATCGCAGTGTGATCCGAAATTCTAAAGAATATTTTGAACTCCGCAACCACGCGCTAAATTTTCTAGATCACCACTTTACTTCAGAAGAATAAAATAGTATTATTGTCTTTTTAGTGGGTAGCCTAATTTAAATTCATGAAAGCTGGATTTAAAGCGGAGGAACCAAAAATTGGGGCTAATCTAACGAGAGACACCTTCCAGTCTTAGCCCGTCAGCTAACTCCGTCGGCAATGGAAGGAACCCCCAAAACCTTGGCTGTAGTAGCAGTTATGATTGGGGTTTCCTAAATCAATTTTAGATTGATGATTTTGGCTCAATCCTAAATCCTAAATCCTAAATTGGCATCCCTGCTTCTCATTCGTCATTCGTTTCATGGGAGAGAAGTTAAAGCTGTGAAAATTAAGCCAATGTTAGCACGTTTAGAAAGTGCTATGGGTCGTGATGACCTAATTGAACAAATGGTATTGCTACCAGAACCTGAAAAACTCGTTTCGCAACAACATCAAATAGCCAACTCCATTAATTTAATTGTTGGCTATGATGCTTCCCCTCAGAGTCACACAGCCCTAGATATTGCCTGTTGGATTGCCCACCAAACGAGTTTAGCTACTAACATTCAAGTTACAGTTCACGCTGTGTATGTATTAGAAGAAAACTTGAAAAATCAGTATTTTGATATTTTCAAAGTTGCTCACAATCAGCCTCAATTAGAATGTCCAGTGAGCGATATATCAAAATCAGTTACGTTGGTATTGACGCAACCAAAAATAACAGCAAGTTTACCACAGCTACAAAGAGAATCTCGAACTTTTCTGCAAGAAGCCGACAAAATTCTCTCGCAAGCCAAAACTCTAGCTGAAGAATGGCAGGGATCATTTAAATCACATCTGCGGTTTGGCAGTATTGGTGCAGAACTTAAAAAATTTGTGGAATCAGAAGCCGCTGATATTCTGTTTTTAGGATGTAAATCCATCAATCATCCGATGATTAAGACGCTAGGCACTAATTTTCCTTGTGCTGTCTTGGGTATTCCCAGTTGTATTGATGAATAATTGCTGTTTTCAATCACAGTGATTGGAAATTAAATTAAAATTATGGAAAAGTCACCTATACTTTAGGTGGCTTTTTCGCTACTATCCAAACAGTAATATTTCGAGGTTTAGAGTGTGGAAAACTGGCAAGCTGTATTTAGTATAATCATATTTATTTCCGTTATTTTTTTAATCATGACGGAATGGGTACATCTGACAATTGCGGCTTTATTGGGAGCTTTGTTACTAGTTTTTGCTAATATCATGACTTTACCAGAAGCTGTTGGTTACATTAGCAAAAGTCATGGCACATTGGGTTTATTTTTCGGTGTGATGGTCTTAGTAAGAGCATTTGAACCGACTAATATTTTTAGTTATATAGCCACACAAATAGTCATTCTTGCTCAAGGGAATGGCAAGAAATTACTATTAGGTATAGTGGTATTAGTAACACCAATTTGTGCAGTTTTACCCAATGCCACTACCGTAATGTTATTAGCACCTTTAATTCCGCCTATGGCACAAGAAATAGGAGTCAATTTTGTGCCTTTATTAATTTTAATGGTGTTTGTTGCTAATAGTGCTGGGTTGTTAACCTTAGTTGGAGATCCTGCCACTTTTATTGTTGGTGATGCTGTAAATATTAGCTTTCTAGATTATTTATGGAACTTGAGTTTAGGAGGTGTACTGGCTGTTGTCTCTGTGATGGTTACACTACCATTTTTATTTAGAAAAATTTGGAATACAAGACTAGATGATTTAGCAGAACTACCACATCCACAAATCAATCATCCACGAGTTTTAATGGTGGGTGGATTGATTGTAAGTTTTGTATTGATATTTTTTGTAATTGGTGAATCCTTACCAATACCTATTTCACCTGCTGCGGTGGCTTTGTTAGGCGCTGCTTTAGCTTTATTATTATCTCATCACAGCCGCATTGATACTGTCAACAACATATTAAAAGATGTAGATTGGAGTACCTTAATATTTTTTATGAGCATTTTTGTGTTAATTGGGGGACTGGATAAAACAGGTGTAATTAAAGGTTTATCGGGTATTTTAGGAACGATTTTGGGGAAAAATATTCTCCTAGGTTCCCTAGTATTGTTATTTTTGGTGGGGATATTATCTAGCGTTATTCCTAATATTCCTTTAGTTGTGGCGATGGTTCCCTTACTTAAACAATATATTGTCAACGTGGGATTAGCACCAGCAGAAGTTTTAGCCTCAGATTATCAAGGACAGTTTCCCCCGGAAGTGTTACCACTATTTTACGCCATGATGTTTGGTGCAACTTTGGGAGGTAATGGTACTCTCGTAGGTGCATCTTCCAATATTGTCGCTGCGGGGATTTCTGAACAGCATGGAAGAAGGATTTCGTTTAAGACTTTTTTACATTACGGTATTCCTGTAATGTTGCTGCAACTTGTGACTTCTGCTTTTTATGTGTTGGTGCGTTTTTTACTTTGAGTTGTGCAAATTACAGCAGAATTCAGGAGTCAGGAGTCAGGAGTCAGGAGTCAGGAGTCAGGAGTAAAACTGGCTTGCTGTCTAGGTTTCAATTTTGATTCTGTACCGTATGGCTACGCCACGCAAGCTATCGGCTGACGCTCACGGCGAAGCCTCATTGATCTGCCATCTGCTGTATATCAATTCTCGGTTGAGTGAGATACAAGAACCCCACCCCCAACCCCCTCCTCGCTTGCGGGGAGGGGACTATGATCTACCTCATAAGATTAGGAAACGCTATATAAAAAATCCCCTTTTCAATCAAGAACATAAAAAAGGGATTTTAAAAATGATAATTATAGGACAATAGGGTTCAGTTAAAGAGAATTGTAGGTTGGGTTTTGCTTTGCTTAACTCAACCTACGCTGTTTAAGGTTGTTGGCGCTAACACCAAGCCTATTAAACTATAGGAGTCCTATTTGATTTTTCAGAAATTATTGAGGATTCCTATAATTTAACTAATATCTGATGATGTGCAGCACGTCACGGAGAACACTGTAGCCGAATAAATCCCACATTAAATAGGCAAGAAATCCAATCATCGCCAACCGTCCATTCCACAATTCGGCTTGGGGATTCCAGCCAAAGATAAAGGCGTTACGATCTACGCCATTATAGGCTTTAGCAACAGCTGATATATCAGTAGATGAGCGAGTTTCCATTTTTTTACCTCCAAAATTAAGCGAGTTTGAGGTTTTGACTGTTTTGTCTTAAACAATTTAGTGCTTAACTTCAAGGTAACGTTGGTACACAAAATTTATTTATGCCTAGAGGTACAAACTAGAGGCACTACTTGTGGAAGATAATAATAAAACTATTGATGCAGACAAATCCACCCTGAGAGGTTGACAAAACCATTGATTATAAATAAGTGTAAATCCAGCTAATGAAGCTATGATTTATGTTCAGCAAAAACTCAAAATATATAACTAAATAAATAGCAAAACTTATATTAAAAAAAGCGATAATTTTAACACAAATTAATAATCTAAAATCCGAAACTTCTGTCTAACGTTATATATGATTTTCCCACCTTAGATGGATGTGGGGATCGACTATATTCCTGGATTCTGAAAGCGAGAGGAGTTGGATATTGCCAAAAATACTAACGAAATCTTTAATTTCTCAAATTTCTCAATCAAATTTCTCAAATTTAATTAGAGGCAGGAAATATAAATCATGCTGGAACTGTACAAAAATTTATGGTGGATGACACAAATACCTGTAAACCCCGCCAACGTCACACCAGCACAGGCATCGGTACTGACTTCCGGTCCACGTTTTTTTGTGGCTTTAATTTCTGGTGTGATTCTCGCGTTTGCATTCCAATTAGTTTTAACCAATCTTTCGTTTGCTGCTGGTATTTCATATTTGGGGCATCCATCGGAGTCAGAAGAAATTGAAAGTTTTGGTGGCACGATTCGCAAAATTGGTACGGGCTTGGGGATTTGGACATTAGTCACAGTTACACTAGCCTTATTAATCGCTTGTTTCTTGGCGGTGAAATTGAGTCTATTAATTTTAGATCCCAGTTTAGGAGCAATTTTAGGGTTAGTTATTTGGGGGGCATACTTTTTATTATTAGTGTGGGTGAGTACTACTACTGTAGGTTCCTTGATTGGTTCAGTGGTCAATACAGCCACTTCTGGTTTTCAGGCGATTATGGGAACAGCTACGGCTGCACTAGGTGCTAAAGCTGTGAATCAGCAAGTGGTAGCAACGGCTGAAGCAGCTGCGTCGGCTGTAAGGCGAGAATTCGGCAGTGCGATGGCTCCAGCAAATATTCATGAGAATATAGAAGACTACATAGAAAAACTACGTCCCCCAGAAATAGATATATCTAAGATTCGGGGTGAATTTGAAAGGTTACTCAATGAACCACAATTTAAAGCGATCGCTAACAGTCCTGACCTCCGCAACATTGACCGTCAGCAGTTTATTGATTTAGTCAGTAGTCGTACGGACTTATCTAAACGAGAGGTTAAGCGCATAGCTGATTCTTTATACGGAATTTGGCAACAGGTGGTGAGTCAGCAAGCACCAAGTACAAACCGCGTGGGTGAGTTGGTGGATTATCTGAAATCACTTCCCCCAGGACAAACTAAAACAGATGAACTCAATGCTAAACTTGAGCAGCTAATTGCGGAAACCCACGCTACCAAAGAGGCAGAAGAAAAACCTGGTTTTATTCAACAGACACTCTCAGCACTGACTGGTGTGGTGTTGGGTCGGGCAGATTTATCAGATTTGGATGTGGAGAAAATTTTGCGTTCCTTTGGTACTGCGAGACAAAAAGTCATACAACAAGTTACAGAACAACCTTACAGTCCAATTCGCGCCGATATTGAAAACTACTTGGGTAACACCTTTGCTTGGCAATTAAGTCAGGAAAGAATTGCTCAAGAATTTCGGGATGTGATTTATGATCCTGCTGCTGACCCTGGGACAATCCGCAGGGAGTTAGAGAAAATATCTCGCCAGGATTTTGTGAATATTCTCCAACAGCGGGGACTGTTGACGCAAACACAAATTAGTCACATTGCTGATCAATTGGTAGCTGTGCGGGATAATGTGCTAGTAACAGTAACTGCCCAGGAAGAAAGAGAAATTGTTCAAGATTTGCAACGACGAGTTGAAAGTTATCTGTTGGTGACTCCGAAAGCAGATTTGACACCAGAAGGAATTGAGCGAGATTTTAAACCGCTTTTGGCAGATTCAGAAGCAGATTATGAAACTCTATCCCGGCGATTGGCACAAGTTGAACGCGAACAAATGGGGGAAATTCTCCTAGCACGCAATGATATTCAAGAACGGGATTTAGATCCGATTTTGGATGAATTGGAAATGCAGCGCGATCGCACTTTGGTAGAATCTTTAGGACTGGCACAACAGGCACAACATCAAGCAGAAACCCTCTGGCTAAATGTCGAGTCATATCTGCGTAATACAGGCAAGGAACAATTAAATCCTGATGCTATCCGGGCTGACTTAAAAAGACTTTTAGAAGACCCTCAAGCTGGACTGGCGGCAATTCGCTGGCGTTTGTCTCGGTTTGACCGAGATACTTTGGTGCAGTTGTTGAGTCAACGCCAAGATTTGTCTGAAGAACAAGTCAATCACATTCTTAATGCGGTTGAGGATTCATGGCATAGCATTCGCCATACACCGCAACTGGTGGCAGACAAAGCCAAAGAACAATATGATTCTGTTACTACTACGATTGCAGATTACCTGCGAAAGACTGGTAAGGAGGAATTGAATCCTGAAGGAATTCAGCGGGATTTGACGAGATTGTTTGAAAATCCGCAACAGGGTGCTGTGGCAATTCGTCGCCGCTTATCACATATTGACAGAGATACTTTGGTCAAGTTGCTGAGTCAACGTCAAGATTTGAGTGAGGAACAAGTTAATCAAATTATTGATGGTGTGCAGACATCCATTCGGAACATTGTTCGTGCGCCGCGTCGTCTTGCAACCCGGACACAGCAAAGGGTACAAAATTTCCAAGCTTATCTGCAAGAGTATTTACGGCTGACTGGTAAGGAAGAATTGAACCCGGAAGGGATAAAGCGGGATTTGCAATTATTGTTGCATGATCCACGCGTGGGAATGGAAAGTTTGAGCGATCGCCTTTCGCATTTTGACCGAGAAACAATTATCTCCCTGCTGAAAATTCGGGAAGACATAACTGATGAAGATGCAGCCCGGATTGCCGATAATATCGTCCTCGTGCGTGACCAATTTGTGGAACAGGTACGGGGAATCCAAAGGCGGATTCAAGATGTGATTGAGGGCGTTTTTGCCACTGTTCGTAATTATCTCAATTCTCTAGATCGCCCCGAACTTAATTATGATGGCATTACCCATGATATCCGCCAATTGTTTGACGATCCCCAAGCCGGATTTGATGCGTTGCGCGATCGCCTTTCATCTTTTAACCGGGATACCTTGGTAGCCCTTTTGAGTTCCCGCGAGGATATTTCTGAAGAAGATGCCAACCGGATTGTTGACCAAATTGAACGCGCCCGGAATAATGTATTGCAACGAGCCGAACGCCTACAGCACGAAGCCCAACACCGCCTAGAACAGGTGAAACACCAAGCACAGCGCCAAGCAGAGGAAACGCGCAAAGCTGCGGCTAATGCCGCTTGGTGGTTGTTTACAACGGCAGTTGTTTCCGGTATTGCTGCGGCTTTAGGAGGTGCGATCGCTGTAGTGCTTGTGTAGGTTTATAAATTGTCTCCGCTAAATTTTTCATCTCCCATCTGGGAGTTTTTTTTTGGAATGAACTGGTAACTACAGCAGTTTGATATCAAACCTGCCACAAAAGTAAATTGCAGAATGCAGTCTGGTAATGGTTTTTATCTTTTCTGTCTGTGGCACGATTGATGAGAATTTGCTGTAACAGACATCTACACTAGCGATCGCACTGATTTGAGGTATGAAAATGATTTTCGATGATATTTTCATCCTTGTAGAGACGTTTCATGGGTAGGGATTCTCGGCCTTACATCTAAATTCATACTTACTTGGTTTCAGCAACGCCTCCAATTCATAGGATTACTGACGATGTACTGATGAAGATTATGTTAATAATAATTACCTTGCCAAACAAATAATATTTCAGAATTTTGGTATACTTTCTTAGTATACCTTCGCAGGTTCACCTGTTGAGATATCGCCATAAAATCCCTGTGCTTAGGCATTTTGTGTGTTTTCCTAATTCGGCAATGGTTAAACGCTTATTTATTTTTCAAACCTGTTTGAGTTCCGTTACATAAAATTGTATGTATTAATAATGACAGCAAAATCCAAAGAAATAGAAGCACACTTATACCAGTCAAAGCGATTAATTGACTTCAGTGTCGCTATTCGCACATACAATGGAGAAAAATGCTTACCTGATTTATTGGAGCAATTGCGATCGCAGATCAACCCAGAAAATATTGTCTGGGAAATTGTTATAGTTGACAATAATAGTACTGATAACACAGCTAAGATTATTCAGGATTACCAGTCAAACTGGATAGAGAATTGTTCTATTAACTATTACTTTGAATCGAGACAAGGCGCATCCTTTGCTCGAATTAGAGCTATGCAAGAGGCTAAATCTCCTCTAGTTGGCTTTTTGGATGATGACAATATCCCCGCGCCGGATTGGGTAGCTTCAGCCTATACTTTCGGTCAAGCATACCCTCAAGCTGGTGCTTATGGAAGTCGGATTCATGGAGATTTTGAAGTTCAACCTCCTGAAAATTTTAAACGGATAGCTGGTTTTTTCCCAATCATAGAGCGAGAGGAACAGATTTGCTTTAATCATGGTTTATCTAATCGTTTGGGATTATTTCCTCCAGGTGCTGGCTTAGTAATTCGCAAATCAGCTTGGGATAAAAATGTTCCAGAATGCCTACAGTTGCAAGGTCCTATTGGCAATTCTCTGGCAGCAAAAGGAGAAGATATAGAAGCATTATCGTATATTAAAAAAGCAGGTTGGGAAATTTGGTACAATCCCGCAATGGAGATTTACCATCGGATACCAAAAACTCGTTTTGAACGAGACTATGTACTCAAATTTTTTCGTGGAGTGGGATTGAGTCGTTATTGGACTCGGATATTGAAACACGAACCTTGGCAAAGACAATTCATGATTCCAGTTTATATTGTCAATGATTTTCGTAAGCTTCTGTTACACTGGTCTAAGTATCATAACGTAATTGCGACAGATGTAGTGGCTGCTGGAGAAAGAGAACTTTTATTATATAGTTTTTTGAGTCCTTTTTATTTTTGGAAAAATTGGATTGGGAAAAAATGCTTTGATAACAAACCATAAATCAGAATTATGAAATCAGAAGAGATATTGGTTAGTATTATTATTAATAACTATAATTATGTAAGGTTTCTACCAGAAGCAATAGAAAGTGCCTTAGCTCAAACTTATCCTAATATTGAGATTATAGTTGTTGATGATGGATCGACAGACGAATCGCAAGAAGT
This sequence comes from Anabaena catenula FACHB-362, assembly GCF_014698735.1. Lineage (GTDB taxonomy): Bacteria > Cyanobacteriota > Cyanobacteriia > Cyanobacteriales > Nostocaceae > Anabaena > Anabaena variabilis_A. The sequence continues at coordinate 14,962 of NZ_JACJTQ010000027.1, read as the reverse complement.
TATTTGTAGGTATGAAGGAAAAATCATCCCTGTTTTGAAGGAAAATGGGGGACAAGCCTCAGCCTTTAATGCAGGATTTCAAGCTAGTAAGGGACAAATAATTTGCTTTCTTGATGCTGATGATTATTACTTAGTAAAAAAGCTCAGTCGAATCGTTGAGCTATTTCATCAATACCCCAATGCAGGTTGGATTTTTCATGATTTAGCAGAAGTAGATATCAAAGGTTTTCCTTTAAAAATATCAGAAAACCGTTGTATCAAAAACTTTGAATATGTTGACCTACGAGAAAATATATTAAAGGGACAATTGCTAAATTATTGGTTTCCTGCAACCACAGGTTTATGTTTTAAACGCGATAATATTAAGCAAATATTACCAATGCCAGATCAATTTGTTATTTCTGGCGATGCCTTTTTAAGGTTAGCTGCAATTCATCTATCACCGGGCATACTTTCCCCAGAAAAATTTGCTGTTCATCGCAGTCATGGGAATAATCTTTATGCCTTTAAGAAAAATATTGGGGTTGAGAGATCGAAATTATATATTAAAGTTGCATACTATCTCAGAAATAGATTTCCAGAAATTCAAAATTTTACAGATAAACTTTTGGCTAATTCCTTGGCTCAACTTATTAATTACACCAGTTTAAATGAAGCTCTTCAGCTTCCTGAATATCAAGAATATCTGCAATATTATCCGCAATTAATTTACCGCCTCAATTTGATGTTCAAAGTAATTTTTACTTATACTAAAATTCAGGCAAGAAAAATTTTAAATGCTACATTAACCAAAACATAACTTAGACCCTATAGTTATATTAAAAAAACCATGATTAACACAAATTCAATTCGTAAATTTTTGAGGAATGGTCTTCCAAATCTAGCCCAATCTCTAGTTAATAACAGTTATCTAGAGTCCAAATTTTTCTATCCTAAATACAAAAAATATATCGAAAATTTTCATAACCAGCTACCATTAGTTACTACCAATGATGCAATAATTATTGAAACTTTGAAACAGCAAGGCATCTATATAACCACCGTAGAATCTCTGGAAATACCAGGCACAAAAGAATTTGTTGAAGCTGTAAATAGGCTAATGACAGAAATTACTAAAATAGCTGAGAAAAAAAGCAGTAAGTTTGCCATTGAGTCTAATTTAGAACAGATCCTAAAATATCCAGAAATATTTACTTGGGGACTTGAAGATAGATTAATCAGTATTGTCTCTAATTACATCGGCGCTCCCATTGCTTATGATACCTTCATGGCACATTTAAGTCTTAATAATGGCAAAGAAACGGCAACTAGACGTTGGCACATAGACAATGAAGACAGGAAAGTTATAAAAATAATTATTTACTTTAATGATGTAGATGATGATGGCGGACCTTTTCAGTATATGCGCCCTGAAATTAGTTCATTACTATTGAAAAAAGTCAAAGATAAATACAAATTTTTCCACCATCAAGAAATAGAAGAACTAATACCTAATCATCAACAAGATTGGTTAACAACTTACACAGGAAAAGCTGGAACTGTAATTATCGTAGATACTGCTCATTCTTATCATCGTGGGAAACCTCCCACAAAATATTCTCGCCATGCAGTTACTTTTGGCTATTTAAGTCGTCGCCCCCATCAACCTTTTCGGGCTGGTAGAAATCTTTTATCTAGAGAAGAATTATCTCTTATCGCTGCAAAACTTCCTCCAGAAAAACAAGCTTGCGTTTATTGGCAAGATTCTCTTCCCACTATAGTCAAGTTGATTCCTAAATATTCATATCTTTATTAATTAAAAGGAGACTAAGTATGTCTGTTATTCGTGATTTAGGAACTTCTGTTTTTTCCTATATGTATGCCCGCAGTCTCAAAAAACAACATCTATATAAATCAAAAAAAGACAAAATTAGAAAGGATGTTGTAGATTTTGAAATTGGTGATAATGTTGGTCTAGAGGTATATTGGAAAGTTCTTAATGTAGCAGAAGGTCCGTCACTAATATTTCATGCTTTTGGCTATGAGATTCTCAGATTTGATACCTATATTAATGGACAAGGGCATTGTCATATTCAACTTATAGAATGTCAACCAAAATGTAAGGAGCGTTTATTTTTACCAGAAACAACAGTTGAAGAGCAAATTGAACGGGCAATTTTTGAACTAGAAAAAAATCTCTATTATTGGTTACAACGTCATCCTGATCGCCAAATTCGGTTGTTGAAAATTGACCAGACTCGATTAAAAATAGCTACGGAAAAAGCCAGAAAGAAAATGTTAGAATATGCACAAGAAATCAAAGTTCGATCATCCTCTACTGAAACTGTAGGTTAGTGAAGTAAAAACAATTAATTTTTCAGGTTCTCAAAAATATTACTTTGAATAATTAATTATGGCATCAATCACACAAACATTAGAAAATTGGACACTACCGCACAAATTATGGAAAACTGTTGCTCCACTTCCCACTCCACTCTTAGAAAGTGCTACAGCAGTCATTAACAACCAACTCTATATTTTTGGTGGCTTTACATTTAGGTGGCAAGCGACCAAAGATGTATTTGTCTATAATCTCGAAGCAAACCAATGGACTAAATTAGGTGAAATGCCTACTCCTATTACTCATATCAATGCAGTTCTTGATGAGTCGCGGGTGTGGTTTGCTGGTGGATTTGTGGGTAATCATCCTGGACCCACAACAGATGCGATCTGGCAATATGATGCGATCGCTAATTCTTGGACAGAGGGTATCCCACTACCTCAACCTCGTGCAGGTGGTGGTCTTCAGATTATTCATAATAAACTTCATTATTTTGGCGGATTTGCAGCAGATCGAGATACTACTTGTGGAGAACATTGGTCGCTCTCACTGGATGGGGGAACAGAGTGGATAGAAAAAGAACCTTTGCCAAATCCGCGAGGTCATGTTTCTAGCATTGCTGTTGGTGATAGAATCTATGCTATTGGTGGTCAACATCGCCATGATACTAATCCAGTTGATGTTGATTCTGTTCATGTTTATGATTGGGAAAAAGATACTTGGTTAGAGTTAGCTAGTTTACCCGAACCCAGGTCTCATTTTGAGCCATCAACTTTTGTTGTAGATAATTACATCGTTATTATTGGTGGGCGTAACAATCAAAATCCCCACTTATTGAGTGAAAAGCTAACAGATATATTTGCCCATGAAAATGACAAACTAATTGATGATTTTCCCCTACAAATTTTTCTGGCACTGAAGCATTCAATTAAAGGTTCTAAGTATTATACAGATTTGATTCCCAAAATTACTATCTATGACATCAAACTAGATACTTGGACTGAACTAGCATCCTTACCAACTAATCTCTATGCTTGTATGGCTAATGTCATTAGTAAATGGTTAGTTGTTACTGGAGGTGGTAGAAATAGACATAGTAATATGCAATCTAGAACTTTGCTCAATCAAAGTTTGATAGATATTGTGAAGAACAGAAGTAAATAATCAAAAAGATATAACCTAGGACTATTTGGTTTTTAGTAAATGTGAAATCTGTAAAATTGTTTTTTACTAACTACAAATCTATTTACTTATGATTAAAAAGTCTATTAAAAGTTTCCTAAAATCAATCCGTGATTTAGGTAAACAACCACCAAAACGAAGCTATGAGTTAATTACTCAGATCAATCAGACAAATATGGAATATGTAACCTTGGGTCGTACTGGACTCAGAGTAAGTGTGATGGGTTTAGGTGGTGGTGGATATAGCAAAATCGGTCAAAGTACAGGCAAAAGTCAAGCAGAATCTACATATCTTATCCGTACAGCACTTGACTTTGGTATTAATTTATTTGATACTGCTGAAGATTATAATACTGAACAAATTATTGGCAAAGCAATTAAGGAGATTAAGCGTGAAGATGTAGTCTTATCTACTAAGAAAAAAGTGCTTAATCAAGACCGCTTAATTACTGGCAAGGAATTAGTCAAAGAAGTTGAAAAAAGCCTCCGAAAATTACAAACTGACCATGTAGATATCTATAATTTTCACGGTGTAACAATAAATCAATATGATTACGTTTTAACAGAACTTGTTCCAGTTTTATTTAAGATGCGAGATGCAGGTAAAATACGGTTTATCGGCATCACAGAAGCATTCCTAAAAGAGCCAAGTCATCAAATGCTACAACGTGCTGTTGAGGATGATTGTTGGGATACCATTATGATAGGGTTTAATATCCTTAATCAATCTGCACAAAAGTTAGTTCTTCCCCAAGCTACTACTAACAATATTGGTGTGCTTTCAATGTTTGCTGTTAGACGAGCATTAAGTAGTGCGACAAATCTGAAAAAAGCAATAATAAAATTGCAGCAAATGGGATATGCTGAACTTGAAACTTTAAACGTAGAGAAACCACTAGATTTTTTGTTTGATGAAGGTGGAGCTAAGAACATTACAGATGCAGCTTATCGCTTTTGTCGCCATCAACTGGGAGTTGATGTAGTGTTATTTGGTACGGGAAATATCGAGCATCTTGCTGCTAATGTAACTTCTTTATTGCAGCCTCCATTACCTGATAAAGATTTGTTGAAGCTGAAAGAATTATTTGCCGATGTGGATAATTTTACAGGACATGAAAAAGTCTAATATCGTTCTTTTTTGATAAAATAAATAAATAATTAATTAATGAAACCAACAGTAATCATCTACCGTGATCAATTAATCCCTTATTCAGAAACTTTTATCCCGGCTCAAGTTGAGAACTTTTCATCTCATACTGGATTCTACGTTGGCAATACCCGATTGTCTGGTGCTAAATCCATGATTTCACCAAACAAAACTATTATTTTGGGAGAACTAGTTTCCCCTCCTGAACTTTGGAAAACTGCCTATAAATTAGCTGAATTCTGTCATCCTGTTTGGATAAAACACCTGCAAGCCTTATCCCCCATCTTAATTCATGCTCACTTTGGTTTAGATGGTGTTTTAGCCCTACCCTTAGCCAAAAAATTAAAAATACCTTTAATTGTTACTTTTCATGGTTATTATGCAACAGCAGATATTGATTTAACTCAAAGAAAAACCTGGTATGATTATAGTTTAGATTATTTAAAAAGACGCGGACAATTTTTCCGAGAACTGTATGTTAGAAAACGCAATCGCCTCTTTCAAGAAGCTGATTGTTTTATTGCTGTTTCTGAATTTATTCGCTCGAAACTAATTGAAAAAGGATGTCCCCCAGAAAAAATCAAAGTTCATTACATTGGTATAGATATAGATAAATTTACTCCTGTTCCTAATATTCAACGCGAACCTGTAGTATTATTTGTCGGACGCTTCGTTGAAAAGAAAGGATGCGAATACTTAATTCGCGCAATGGCTCAAGTCCAAAAAATAATGCCTAATGTGGAATTAGTTATGATTGGAGATGGACTCTTGCGTTCTACCTTAGAAAATATAGCTGCAAATTCACTCAATCGCTACCGTTTTCTAGGAGTACAACCTCCTGAAATTGTGAAAGAATGGATGACACGATCACTTTTGCTATGTGCGCCCAGTATCACAACCCTTCAAGGAGAATCAGAAGGACTCCCGATAGTTATCCTAGAAGCGATGGCTATGGGATTACCTGTAGTAAGTTCTATTCATGCGGGTATTCCTGAAGCGATAATTCATGAACAAACAGGTTTATTAACCCAAGAAAGAGACTGGGAAACTATAGCAAAATCCATCTTAACCTTGCTTGAGAATCAACAATTGCGGGATAGTTTAGCAATAGCTGGGCGTTCTTGTGTAGAACAAAAATTTAACTTAAAATCAAATACTGCTAAGTTAGAAGAAATATACAATATCCCGCATTCTATAAATGCCGGATGAATGAGAAGCTGAAACTATCTAAACTTCGTTATAACATAAAACTTAATTACGAATTATTTCAACGTCGTTGCACCATTCGCATAAAAGCCACACCTGTAACTAATCCTGCAAATTGTCCCCAATAACCAAGATTAGCTACACCACCAGAAATATTTAAACTGCCAATTCCATAAAATAGCTGCTGAACAAACCACCAAAATAAATATAAAAATGCTGGTATTTCAACTGGGATAAATAAAATAATCAAAGGCAATATTGAATATATTTTAGCTTGAGGAAACTTCATAATATAAGCTCCTAAAATAGCTGCAATCGCTCCATTAGACCCAATCACTGGAATTGCTAACTTTGGTTCCATTAAAATTTGCACTATTCCAGTAAAAATACCAGCAACTAAGTAAATCAATAAATATCTTTGTTGTCCTAAAACCCTTTCTATAGTCTTACCAAACACCCATAAAAAAATTAGATTGCCGAGTATTTGACTAAAACTGCTATGCAAAAATAGTGCTAGAGGTAGAGAAATTAACCGCCAAAATACAACTATCCAAGCTGCTGAATTATAAAAAATGGCATTTGTTATCGCCGCATTAGTTTGCTCTGGAATTATCCCCCAACTATTGACAAAAGCACTTAATTGATTACTTGCATCTAATTTCAGTTCCCAACAAAATATACCAAGATTAATCCCAATCAACCAATAGGTAATAATTGGCTTTTTCCAACTCTGAATGTTATCACTAATAGGAATCATAATAATTCGTAATAATGCCGACCGCAGGCTACGCCAACGTAATTCGTAATTCGTAATTCGTAAACAGGGAACAGAGAATTCTTAATTTTCCTCGCGTCCCCGCGTCTCCGTGTCCCCCTTGTCCTGCTCCTTCTTCCCGTTTCTCTGTGGCAAGATGTAATCAGGTAATATTGCACTCAACTCAGCAACCGAGATGCTAGGAAACACACTTGTTGGAAGATACCAGATTATCAGCCACCTGGGAGGAGGGGGATTTGGTGAAACTTACGTAGCTTATGATACTCATTTACCTGGCTCACCCCAGTGCGTTGTCAAGAAACTCAAGCCTCTGTCAACTAATGCAGCCACTTTGGAAATAGCTAGGCGGCTATTTGATACAGAAGCACAGGTTTTATACAAGTTAGGAACTCATGATTGTATTCCCCAACTTTTAGCCTACTTTGAGGAAAATGCTGAATTCTATCTTGTGCAGGAATTCATTATCGGTCATGATCTCAGTCAAGAGTTATCACCGGGAAAAATCCTCAGTCAAGATCAAGTAGTTTTGTTGTTACAAGAGATTTTAGAAATTTTAGACTTTGTACATCAACAAAAAGTAATTCACCGTGATGTTAACCCGCGTAATATTCTCAGACGTGATCAAGATAGCAAATTAATTCTAATTGATTTTGGTGCAGTTAAAGAAATCACAACCCAAGTAATTGCTCCCACAGGTAAAACTAAATCTACCATCGTTATTGGTACACCTGGTTATATGCCGGGAGAACAAGCGCAAGGAACACCAAAATTAAGTAGTGATATCTATGCATTAGGAATAATTGCCATTCAAGCAATCACAGGATTATCACCTGAACAAATAGAACAAGATTCCGAAAATAATGAAATTATTTGGCGAAATCATGCCACAGTTACATCAGAATTTGCTGACTTTTTAGACAAAATGATTTGTTATGATTTTCGTCAACGTTTTGGTTCAGCCACCGTGGCATTACAGGCACTTCAAGAATTAATTAAACCTCCATCTGGGACAATAGCTTTAAGTCCTGCTACTCCAATTAATAATCTCAAACCTCAACCATCTAAAAAAGGTTTATTTATCAAATTAATATTAGGCATATTTTTACTAGGTTTGGGGGGAACAGCATCAATATTGATTTTCAATAAAATTAATACTAAGAATGCGACAGAATTATATAATCAAGGAAATACACTTTTGCAGTTACATCGCTATGAGGATGCACTTGCAGTTTATGAAAAAGCAGTTAATATTAAAGTTAATTACTTTCAAGGCTGGTATGGTAAAGGTAAAGCATTATTTGAATTAAAAAAATATCAAGAATCACTATTGTCCTATGATAAAGCTATTCAAATTCAGCCTGATTATTTAGAAGCTTGGGCTGGGAGAGGTTTTGCTTTGGCAAGTTTACAGCGTTATTCAGAAGCAATTTCTGCTTTTGATAAAGCGTTAAAAATAAAAAATAATTATCCAGAAATGTGGAATGCTAAAGGTGATGCATTCAGGAATTTAAAACAATACGATAATGCCGTTAAATCTTATGATCAAGCAATAGAATTACAACCAGATAATCATGAGATTTGGTATAAGAAAGGTTTTGCATTACAAACTTTAAAACAATATGATGATGCAATTACAGCATATACAAAAGCGGTAGAATTAAAGCCAGACTATGAAGCTGCTTTGTATAATTGGGGAAATTCACTGGTGAATTTAAATCGCTATGAAGATGCTTTTAAGGCATATGATAAAGTGGTGCAGTACAAACCCAATTATTATCAAGCTTGGTTTTCTAGAGGTAATGTCTTAATTACTTTGCGAAGATATCCAGAAGCAATTGATTCTTTTAGACAAGTCATTAAATATAATCCTGACAGCTATCTATCTTGGTATAATATTGGTTGGTCATTACATCAAACTCAACGGTATGCAGAAGCAATCGAAGCTTATAATAAAGCAATTTATTTGAAGAAAAATAATTATCAAGTGTGGTATAATTTAGGTAATTCACAATATAGTTTACAAAGATACGCAGAGGCGATCGAATCTTATAATAAAGCAGTTCGTTATCAACCAAGTCATCACGAAAGTTGGTATAGCCGAGGTAATGCTTTTTTAAATTTAAAACAATATCAAGAAGCAATTTTATCTTATGAACAAGCCATTAAATACAAACCTGATTACCAACAAGCAATAGATGCTATCAAACAAGCACAAATTAAATTAACAACTGAAAAATCTCGCTCTATAATTGTACCGATTTTGCGAATGCCTAATTCAAACTCTTAAAAAAATAATCTTAAGTGATGTTAATTATTTAAATCAGGTTTTCTAACTGCTAATATTTATTTCTCGCGGAGAATCAGGTGAGGAAAAATATGCAGTTTTAGTATCTGAGTCTATCTGTCCAAATGTAGTCGATTGATTGACAGGAAAAACTTTTTTCAGTCTGAGAGTATTTTGAACTTTTTCCCGAATTTTTAGTTTTGTTTTATACTCTTGCAATTTGGTTTGAGCTTGAGGATAAACATCAGTATTTTGAGGAATTTTTTCTAGGAATTTTATCGCACTTGAAAAATCACTTATTAAAGCTTTTTGATAGGCTGTATGTAAAAAATATCCGGCTCTCATTTGCCTTTTTTGATTGTATTCAGCTAACTTCTTTTGGACTATAGCACCAGCAGAACTTTCTGGAGGAACTTGACGCAGATATTCTAAAGCAGCGGAAAAATCTCTGTTTTCTGCACTGGCGTAAGCTTTGTTTAATAAAGTGTGTGTTTTTTCTTCCAGGTTAGTTAGGGTTTTCTCAATTAATTTTTCTCTTTTAGTACGCCAGTATGAAGTGTATGGAATTTGAGGAATAACATCCATAACCTGTGACAGTTTACCGTCATTTAAAGCCTGTTCCGCTACTAAATACTTTTTTGTATCATTGTGCCATTGCTTTTGCCATTCTGCAATTGTATCTTGAGCCTCTGGATATACGTTGCTATAGGAAGGAATTGATTTAGCTAAACTAATTGCTTTTTCTAAATCTCCGGCTTGATATTCTGCAATTGCTTTAGATAAAGTTCCTGTTTCTGAGTAGCTGAGAGAATTATTAACTAAAGCATATACTCCTAATCCAACTATTACAGAATTAATAGTTAATCCTAATCGCATTCCTGCTAATAATGGATCAGATTTTCTTTGTTTATTGTTTTGATTGTTTTGATTTTTTACAGATGTCTCTACAGAAACTGGAGACTGTGCTGCGACAATTTCTTCTAGCTGATTTTCCCATCTTATGTGTTTGAATACCCATAGCGCTTCATTTGCAGACTGAAAACGCTCTTGGTAATTATAGCGAATCATTTGGCTGAGGAAAACAGCTAGATAATCATCACTTGGGTTATTCTCATGACACCAGGGTATTTCATTAGTAGCAGGATCAATTGTTAATTGCAAAGGTGTTAATCCTGTTAAACCTTGGATAGCAATCATCCCCAAAGCATAAAGATCGCTATTGGGTTGTGTTTGTCCAAGAAATTGCTCTGGAGGAATGTAACCTAATGAAGTTACGGGAATCTGGGAAATGGGTAATTCTGCATCTATACTAAAGTCAATTGGCTGAATTGATCCAAAATCAATTAACACTAATTTACCATCAGAATTACGTCTGATTAAGTTTTCTGGTTTGATATCGCAGTGAATAAAGCCTTGAGAGTGAACAAATGCGAGAATCCCTAAAGCATCTTCGAGAAACTCCATAACTTCAGGAACACTCCACTGGCGTTCCATTTGTTTATTTCTATGTAATTCAACTGACAAAGGCTGTCCAGCAATATATTCTTGTACTAAGTAAAATCGTTCATTTTCTTCAAAGCAGGTGATGAGTTGGGGAATTTGGTTATGGCCTCCTAAATGCTTGAGAGTTTCAGTTTCAGTCAGAAACCGTAATCTCAGGTAGTCAAAATAGGAAGTAGATTGATAGCTGTTGACTTTCAGCTGCTTGACGACATATTTGGGTTTTTCTGGGTAATGGACATCTTCAGCGATATAGGTTTGTCCAAACACCCCTGCACCAAGGCTTTGCACAATTTGGTAACGCCCTTGTAGTAATTTACCAATTATTTGCTGATTCATATATTTGTTACTGAGAAATTTTTACATTCTTGTTACATACCTTTTCTGAATTTCCTTTGACTTTCCGGAATACTGAGAAAGAATTGTTTGTATCTTTAAATTAAGATAGGTTCAAGAAACCTCTTTCTCCCAACTGCCGTCTTCTTTTGGATATAGTCATCAGCATAGTGATTCCAGGCTTTTTCAGCCTCTCTCCAAAATAGGGAGATGTTTAACTATGGGTAAAATCAACTAGATCACAAGTTGATCAATTTATAAAACATAAATTAATTACTTAAGGGTTTATACTTGAAGCTTTAAATTTGATAATACACATAAATAAAGATAGAGTTTTGGGAGTTGGGTAGAGTAATATCGTGTTCGGTTAAAAACTTATTCGGGCTAACGCGGGAACGGGTCGAGTTTTTTGAATAAGTAATTAAGCAAAACCGATTGATGGATGCTGCAAATGGTTCATAGTCTAACCGAATATGGAACCCCTCTCCAAACCTCTCCCCGTTGCGGGGAGAGGCTTTGAATTTGTTCTTTGTATTATCAAAAAGTTCAGGTTTTAGCCGTTTTGAGTATATGCGACTAAAAAGTCTTCTATTCAACGAGAATCTTTGCTGTTTTCTTGTTTATCCTCAAAGTTGTCTGTGAGAGGTTTGACTACTTTTGCGATCGCTTCTTGGATAAATACTTTGATAAACTCATCTCGGCGATTAATCTGAAACTGTTGCTGTACTACTTCTGTCATTCCTCCATCACCCCAGTCTTGATCATGGCGAAAATACTCAATAAAACTTTTTCCAGCAATACGCGTTAAATAAGCTGCTGTCACGCCTTGGATAGCTCTACCAATCAAAAAGGTGGCTACATGAAATTGTAGTGCAGTTGAGAGTAATTCTATTGCGCCTTTGACAATTCCTAAACCTGCAATGGTTTTACCTAAAGACAGGGCTAATTCTCGTCCCCGTTCCATGTTCAATTCACAACCGTAAACTCTGCCAATTTCTACCACCATTTGGGCATTAACTGCGGCGGTGGCGAGTAAATCTACCATTGGTAAAGGGGTGACAGATACCACACCAGCCCCAATCCACTGAAAACGCTCAACAATTTTATCAGCTTGACGACGACGTTGAGAATCAATCAGTTTTCGGGCTTCTTCTCCCAACCGCAGAGATTGCAAAAGAATATTATCTGCAACTAAATCTTCACCTTCAGCCCGTAGGACAGAGGCCATGCGTCGCAAAAGGGGGATAATATCAGGTTCTGGCTGGAAGGTTTCGCCGGTTTCTAATTGTGCAGTTTGGGGATTAGCTGCGATCGCCACAACATCATTAGGAGCGATAAATCCTAGTACCCGTTGACGCAATCTAGCGAGGATAGTTTCTTTGTCGTCATCTGTATATAAATCAGTTTTGTTGAGAACTAAGAGCGATCGCTTACCAATTTCCGCCAAACCCTTTAATGGCTCATATTCAGAACGCCTTAAATCATTATCTACCACAAATAACAGTAAATCTGCTTCTGTCGCCAACGCCCTAGCTAATTGTTCCCGTTCTGTTCCGGCTACTCCCGCTTCTAAAATCCCCGGCGTATCCGTAATTAATATCTTGCGTTCTAATCCCTTCAGGCGCAAACAATAGGTTTCCCCGACTTGGGTTGTCCCCATCGGTGCATCTACTTGACCCACTATCCGCCCCATAATCGCATTAACTAGCGAAGTTTTGCCAGCACTTCCCGTCCCAAACACAACTACTTGAATTTCTCCTCTGGCTAAATTCGCTTCAATTTCCTTAGTGCGACTTAGTAAAGCTTGGCGGGTAACTTCATCTTGAATTTGCGCTACCTGTTGGCGCACTGCTTGGAGAGTGGTAGAAGCCGCATCCGATTTAGCCGCCGGAATTTGAGCCGGAGTAACTCGTCTGCGGTTATAGCGGGATTTTTTCTCACCAGATTGCAGCATCAGCACATAATAGACAAAAGCCGCAACCAATCCTCCCAGGAGTAGAATCAGCAGCAACAGCAGCAAATTACCTAACAGGGGAGAATAGGATATTTGCCAGTAAAGCCGTGACAGTGAATCAATCAGCCATACGGCTAACCCCAAAATGATAATCAAACCAGCAATGAGTGTGACTATGCGCGACAGAGGCATGAATAGCAAGGATAAGTAGATATTAAGAAGCTAGATGCTTCTGATCTTAATCGGTTTAATCAGTTAAGTGTTTTTCCCCAGAAGATAAAAAAGCCCAATTTGGTAGATTGAGGAAAATTTGCCTGGGTGAACTACTAAAATCAGAAAAAAGGGAGAAAAAACTGAATGGGACTTTTTGATCAAATTCTCGGTGCAGTCAGTAGTTCTAATCAACAAGGCGGTTTAGGTTCACTCCTAAGTATTGTTAGTACTGTTCAACAGATAAGCAATAACACTGGTGCTGATACCTCCACCATTCAATCAGTTTTATCCGTAGTTGGTAAACAGGTACATTCATCTTTGCAAGAGAAGCAAGCTACAGAGGGAACAGAAGCTGTACAAGATTTGGTGAATCAATTTGCAGGTACTTCTCCAGATTCCCAAGCCGTCGATACACTATTTTCTCCAGCCATTCAACAACAAGTGGCAAATGTTGCAGCCCAGCGCACAGGCTTAGATGCGGGAATGATTCAACAATTATTACCTACATTAGTGCCTTTAGTTTTGAATTTCTTGCAATCTGGCGGAAATCCAATGCTGAATAAATTCCTTGATACTGACGGCGATGGTGATGTTGACATTGCTGATGCTATTAAGTTAGCGAGTCGGTATTTGGGTAGGTAATTATTAACTGAGTAGTAGATAGTAACAAACGTGGATTAATCAAGTTTTTTACCTTGTTTGATCCACGTTTAGTTTTTGTAGATTTTGCAGTTCAATAATCTCTTGCTATAAACAAGTCAGCGCTTGCGCGATCGCATTGCCACATCCCCAAACAGCGATCACCCCTAAAGCCCAACATCAAAAGTGATCGCTTGCATGACTAAAAACGATCATTGCATATCTTCCTTAGACATCTGGTGAAAATTAAATGTGCGTTTCCTAGAACCCTTGTAGAGACCTTCCATGGAACGTCTCTACCTTCTTTTCTGGAGATGTCTATTATGTGCAACGTCTTCTAACAGAACATCATTCTAGCCGAATAAATTCTCAAAAAAGCTACCTACAGCTTGAGTTACTCCACTGACAATGTTGTTGACTTGACTAACACTTATATTGATGTTAATTGCTTGAAAAGCACTAGAAATTTGCTCAACAGTTGCTCGTGTGCTACGCCATAAGGTTTGAGTCAATTCATCAGCATTGGCGACAAAAGCAGTATTCCAAAGAGCGTTAGTAATTTGATTGATGGAAAGATTTGCACCAAAATCTAAGGCATCAGCAATAGTATTTGTCGAAAAATTCAGTTGCGATTTCAGGGAATGAGCAACGTTACTAGCAGTAGCTGAAGTATTATTCCATAGCACATTAGCTAATTGACGACTGTCTGCTACAAAAGCACTATTCCAAAGAGCATTAGTAATTTGATTTGTGGAAAGATTTGCACCATAACTGAGTGCATCAGCAATACTGCTAGTTGCAAAATTCAGTTGCGATTTTAAGGAATTAGCAATGTTACTCACAGTGGCTGAAGTATTATTCCATAAAACATTAGCTAATTCACGACCATTGGCGACAAAAGTAGTATTCCACAGCGCACTAGTAATTTGATTGATGGAGAGATTTGCACCATAACTGAGTGCATCAGCAATACTGCTAGTTGCAAAATTCAGTTGCGATTTTAAGGAATTAGCAATGTTACTCACAGTGGCTGAAGTATTATTCCATAGTACATTAGCTAGTTCACGACCATTGGCGACAAAGGTAGTATTCCAAAGAGCGTTAGTAATTTGATCTATGGAGAGATTTGCACCATAACTGAGTGCATCAGCAATACTGCTAGTTGCAAAATTCAGTTGTGATTTGAGGGAATTAGCAATGTTACTCACAGTGGATGAAGTATTATTCCATAAAACATTAGCTAATTCACGACCATTGGCGACAAAGGTAGTATTCCAAAGAGCGTTAGTAATTTGATCTATGGAGAGATTTGCACCATAACTGAGTGCATCAGCAATACTGCTAGTTGCAAAATTCAGTTGCGATTTTAAGGAATTAGCAATGTTACTCACAGTGGCTGAAGTATT
>NZ_JACJTQ010000026.1 GCF_014698735.1 Anabaena catenula FACHB-362 | reverse complement strand
GTGAGGATTGCTCTGAATATATTCAAATATACTGCCCATAACGTCTTACCAAAAAATACACTTTTATATTCTTATACCATAATTTAATTCTTTTTCGGAGATGTCTAATCTATGTTTGACAGTGCGATCGCTAATATTGTAGGGTGCGTTAATGAAATGTAATGCACCGTTTTTTATGAAAATTAACTGTCAGAATCAGGATATCCAGGATTAAAGGATTAACAGGATTATATTTGAGTTTGATATTATGGGATATTTGAATTACTGCGATTTCAGAAGATGTAGATTAATATTAAAAAATCATCCTGTACATCCTCAAATCCTGAGCATCCTGATTCTGACAAAAAAGGATTAACAGGATTATATTTGATATTGATATTCTGGGGTGTTTAAATTATCGTAATTTCTGAAAATGTAGATTAATATTAAAAAATCATCCTGTACATCCTCAAATCCTGAGCATCCTGATTCTGACAAAAAAGGATTTTCAGGATTAATTTTCATATCTTTATCCTGAAGTTACTAAAATCCTCATTCAGACAGTAGAAAAAATCACGAATTTTTTAGCTAAAATTAAAGGATATGAAATTACCATATTTGCTAATTACTTTAACTTATTGTGGAAAATAATTACAGGCTACAGGTTTACTCGATACTAGAGAGGTAATAAATCATGACAGCAGCATGGAATAAACTGGTATTTCAATCGCCATACTTAGCTGTGGTAAAGGCAAAGCAATTGCTACAGGAGGGAAAAATGACAGAGGTTGATGACATTTTGGAGAATTTATTAGAGTCAATGGGGCGATCTGAAAAAAGGGCAGTGATTAGTCAATTAACTCGACTGATGCTGCATATAATTAAGTGGAAATGTCAAACAGAAAAACGTAGTCCTAGTTGGGTGATTTCTATTCGTTCAGCAAGGCGAGAAATTGCCGATAGTCAAGAGGAAATGCCAAGTCTCAATCGAGAGTTTTTAGAGTCAATTTGGGATAAGTGTTTTACATCTGCGAAACAGGATGCTAGAGATGAAATGGGTAAAAAACCAGAAATTATTGCTTTAAGTTGGGATGAGGTTTTTGAAGAAATCTATACACTTTGGGAGGATTAGAAAATTTATCTCTAGGAAAAAACGATTTTGGCAAAGGGTTGGAAAATTACTCATTACTAAAAGCGATAGCTACGCTTGCCGAAAGCATCGCTCATCCTGTAGGGTGCGTTAATGAAATGTAATGCACCGGATTTTATTAATATTTAATTGTCTGATAGCGTAGCGTGGCGCAAGCCATATCAGGATATCCAGGATTAAAGGATTTACAGGATAATGGTATTTTATGATACTATAAACAGGAAAAAATCTTCTATTCTGTTAACGATGAAACTTTACTATTGCAAGTATCCAGAGGGCAGGCAAAATTTTGGAGATGCGCTTAATCCTTGGATGTGGGAGCAGCTGCTTCCAGGGATTTTGGATGAAGATCCCAGTTCTGCTTTTATTGGTATTGGTACTTTAATTAATGACGCACTGCCAAGACGCACTCCTCAGGCAAAACATAGAGTTATCTTTAGCACTGGTGTAGGTTATGGAAAAGATATACCTATTATTGATGAGTCTTACCACATCTACTGTTTACGAGGACCAATCTCAGCACAAAGCCTGAATGTGAGCAGCAATTTGGCAATTACCGATGGCGCACTCTTACTACGTAAGTTAATTGATCAAAATTCGGTTGCTAAGAAATATAAATTCTCCTATATGCCTCACTACGATTTGGCAGGAGATGGCTGGCAAAGGGTTTGTGATCAACTGGGGTTTGGCTATATCAGTCCGTCCTGGGAAATACAGGATATTTTGACAAAAATTCAGCAAACAGAAGTACTTATTTGTGAAGCAATGCATGGAGCGATCGTTGCAGATGCCCTAAGAACACCGTGGATTCCAGTCAAGACAAATTCTTCAATTCTGCCCATCAAGTGGCAAGATTGGTGTGCTTCCATGCAGCTTGAGTATCAGCCTTATTCCCTTGGACGCTTCTATCAACCTCGTTCTTCAACAGGTGGATGGGCTAAAGTCAATACTTCTAGTCCGTGGGATCATCTCCTAACTCCAGCCCGACGAATACAAGAGTGGCTAAGACAACAAAAAACAGCACAGGAACTGTCTAAGTTGGTAAAAACAGCCAAGCCCATTCTGAGTAGTGATGCTCGTATTGAGGAAATGTTGACCCGATTAGAAAGCTGTTTGGAGCAGTTTAAACTTGATTTTGCTGAAGGTAAGTTCAAGGTTTAGGTAGAGCAAGCTGGAAGAAGTCAGAAGTGCTATCGCTGATCAAATCCAATCATCTAAAATGCCGAATCACCTCAGCCACAGACCAAGCTTGAGCGATCGCACCCCTAGATATATGCGGTGCATCACCATCAAAAATTTCCGCGATTGAATTTATACAAGCACTAGAGAGAAAATGATTAATTAGCGGTTCCCAATTAAAAGGTAATGTTTCCTCTGGGTAAAAACGTTCCCAAGCCCGGATATAAGCACCAATCAACCAAGTCCAGACAGTACCTTGATGATAAGAGCGATCGCGCTTTTCTGAATTCCCCTCATATATGCCTACATATTCTGGATCACCTGGATCAAGACTACGCAACCCATAGGGAGTCAACAAACAGGAAGTAGCCAAATCTAATACTTGACGACCTTGCTGCTCAGAAAAACCGCAATGATGCAAAGATAATGCCAAAACAGCATTAGGGCGAATTTGCGAATTCCGTCCATCATCTGGAGCAATGAAGTCGTAAAAATAGCCTAACTGGGGATTCCAGAACTTTTGCAACGAAGCTTTTACCTGTTCTGCTTGCTGTCCATAGCGTTGGGCTTGATTATTTAAACGTACAGAATTGCCTAAATCTATTTGGCTCAAACGTTCTGCCCATTGACTCAACCAACATAAAGCTGAATACCATAAAGCATTGATTTCTACTGGCTTACCACGACGGGGAGTAATAGGTAATCCCCCAATGACCACATCCATCCAGGTAAGAGCCACACCATTAGCATCCCAACAAATTAGCCCATCAATGGCATCCACCTGGATATTGTAGCGAGTACCACCAACAAAGGCTTTGTGAATTTGCTGCACCATTGGGAATTGCTCTACTAAAAACTGCCAATCTTGAGTAGCTTCTAAATAAAGTCCTAAAGTTTCAATCCACCACAAAGCTGCATCAATACTGTTGTAAAACGGTTCGCTGTCAGCATTGGGAAAGGCATTGGGAATCAGTCCATGACGACAGTAACGCCCAAAAGTTTTTAATATACCTTTAGCTAAATCAAAGCGCTGTGTAACTAGTGTCAATCCCGGTAAAGCAATCAAGGTATCTCGTCCCCAATCATTAAACCAGTGATATCCAGCAATTACTGTCGGCCCGGCAATGGAAGCACGATAGACAATAAATTGATCACTGGCTTTAAGTAGTTGTTGCCAAATTCGGGACTGGTGATTGGTAATTGGTAATTGGTTTTTTTCCCCCTGCTCCCCTGCTCCCCTGCTTCCCCTGCCCCCTGCTCCCTGCTCCCCTGCTTCTTCTAGCCTCCAGCCGAAAATCTGAGCTAGTCTTTCTTGTTCTGCCTCTACGGCCTCTGCAAAGCTTTCAGGGGAGAGCATCGGTTGTTGAGGATTGGGTAAACCTACTTTTGCTTCTAGGGTGACTGTATCTCCTGGTTGGAGATTAGCTATTAAATAACCGGGACTATAGAGGTCTTCTCGATCGCCTAATCCCCGTTTTGTTTCTTCTGGTAAACCATAATTCCAGTACCAAACGCCATCTGCTTGATATTCTCCTTGTGTCCAACGCAAATGCCAAGGTGTACCAAATTCGCCACCAAAGTTCGCTTGTAGACAAACTAAATGTTGACTGACCAATTGGGAAAATTGTAATTTCTCGCTTTCAGTTTGCTGATGATGAAAATTGCGATCGCCTATTAACAGTCTTAACCTTAAAATCCCTACATCCTTACCCTCATAGCGATACTGGATTAAAGTTCTTTGGGCATTGAGCATTGGTAATTTCTTCTCCCTACCTTCCCCTACCCACCCATAAGGCATCACCAACTGTCTACTTAACTGCCAATTCTCCTCACCCCAAACCCATTTGGGAACCGGGTTAATATCAAAATTGTGCAGCAGTTTATAGCCTGTTGGTTCAATTTGACCACTACCCCAAAAATTTGTTCCCAGTGCTATGACTTTTCCTGGTATTTCCAGACTTGCTTCCAAGTGAGAAAGCAGTAATTTTCGTCCAGCAGGGGGATTTATAGCGGCAAACAACCAACCATGATAAGTTCGTGTCCGAACATCAGAAACTGTACCACTGGCAAAACTACCCAAGCCATTGGTAAGTAACCATTCTCTTGTGTCTAAATCAGTCATTAGCTACTCAAAATCGTTATGACTATGATATAGTCGTAATAGATCGTAATTAAACTGTGACAGCTTGGCTGGGTGAGTTTTGACTGACCCGAATTCCAACGCTAAAAAATGGATATAAGTTGAAGGAGAACTAGGTTAATGACCCTTACTTACGGAACAGAAGGATGCCTCCGCGTTGGCCAACAGGCTCCAGACTTTACAGCAACAGCTGTAGTAGATCAAGAATTTAAGACCATTAAACTTTCCGACTATCGCGGCAAGTATGTCGTCCTGTTTTTTTACCCCTTAGACTTTACCTTTGTTTGCCCCACTGAAATCACAGCATTTAGCGATCGCTACGAAGAATTCAAGAAGCTTAACACGGAAGTACTCGGTGTTTCTGTTGATAGTGAGTTTTCTCACCTAGCTTGGATTCAAACAGATCGCAAATCTGGTGGTGTCGGTGACTTAAATTATCCCCTAGTTTCTGACATCAAGAAAGAAATTAGTAGCGATTACAATGTCCTCGACCCAGCAGCTGGTATTGCTTTGCGTGGTCTGTTTATCATTGATAAAGATGGTGTTCTCCAACACGCTACCATCAACAACCTAGCCTTTGGTCGCAGTGTTGATGAAACCCTGCGAACACTACAAGCACTTCAGTACGTTCAGTCTCACCCCGATGAAGTTTGCCCCGCAGGTTGGCAACCAGGTGACAAAACTATGAATCCTGATCCAGTGAAGTCCAAAATTTACTTCTCTGCTGTTTAGGAAGTAGCAAGCAGCTATACTGGAGGCAGGAGTTTTTTAATGTTGACTTTTGAGCGAATTTTAGATTTTGAATTTTGGATTAAAAGATTCAAAATTTAAACTTTGCATCACTCCTGCCTCTTTTCATTTACTACCTGATATTTATTTTTAGTCTTTGACTTATTTAATTTTTATGCTTACCTCAACAGATTTTACTGGTTTATTTAATGAGCGGTTCTTCCGAAATTTTTTACCAAAACCAGCATTAGATGAGATCAGACTGGGAGTAGGAACGCCAGATTTTAAATTGACAGATATTACAAATAATCGCACGTTAAAACTATCTGATTTAAAAGGTAAACAACCTGTTTTAATCGCCTTTACGCGGATTTTTACAGAAAAACAATATTGTCCATTTTGCTATCCACATATCAAAGATTTGAATGAAAAATATGAGCAATTTAAAAATCGCGGCATAGAAGTTTTGTTGATTACTAGTACTGACAAAAAGCAAAGTCAAGTAGTGGTCAAAGATTTAAACTTGAAAATGCCATTGTTAAGTGACCCAAGTTGTTATGTATTTCGTACATATCAAGTAGGACAAGCCCTGGGAGCGCCTTTACCAGCACAGTTTGTATTAAATCAAGAAGGAAAATTAATCTATCGACATTTATTTTCCTTCTTAGATCACAATGCTTCTGTGGAGACATTGTTAGAACAATTTAATTAACTGGAATTAACTGGAGTGGTTGTTATATTCCCAATCATTCCAGTTAATTTTGTATACCTGCTAATTGCAAAGTAACTGCGTAGCAATCACGCATTTTTAGTCTAAAATCCATTAGTTACAAAGCCCAGCATCAAATTGGTTTTACTGCTGACTGCTGAAATATTAACGCACCTCGTTCAGACTCTCTAATTGCTTGGTAAACATCTCAGTAAACAAACTCATTACTGTTCGTTCTTCACGCACTTTAATATTAGCAGTAATTGACATACCCGACTGTAAAGAGATACTTCCACCTTGTATTCCCAGGGATTGTTTATTCAAACTAACTCTAGCTGGAAATCTGTAAAATTGATGATTTTGATCAGGGGGTAAAGCATCTGAAGCAATATCAATCACCTTACCTTTGATATCTCCAAACTCGCTGAAAGGAAAGGAGTCAATTCTCACATCTACGTTCATGCCTTTGCGTACAAACCCAATATCTTTATTGGTGATAAATACCTCAGCTACATATTTATCATTTGGCACGATTTGCAGTAGCTTTTGTGTGGGATTCGCTACAAAGCCAGGATTTTTAGCTTGCATATCAAATATAGTCCCTGCAACAGGAGCGCGGAGTTCTTGATATTTGACATTTAATTGTGTTTGGGAAATCTTGCTGGTGATATCTGCCAAACGCTGCTCGTTATCGAGAACAACCTTCATAAACTGGCTATCAATTTCCGCAATGCGTTTTTTGTTGTCACCTATCCTATCCAGAACATTTTTATCAGAAGCTGCTACTGTATTAGTTGCTTCCTGTTGTCCTTTCTGAATATCAAACTGGAGGCGTTTTTCTTCTTCAAATAATTGTGAAATTTCTGCCTTGAGAGTTTGTACCTGTTGTTGCTGATTCAGGTATTGAAGCTGAGAAATTCCCCCTTCTACTGCTAATATTTTGAGTTTCTCTAAAATACCTTGTTGAATTACCAAACTATTTTGAGTATCTTTCCTTTTTAGTATTGTTTGAGATAGTTGTTTTCTGGTTTTTTCAACTTCTAACTTGGCTGCGGCAGACCGAGAATCTAATTCTGTTTTAGCGGTGATGAGAAGTTGTTCTTCATCGATTCCGTTCCCTGCATTAGGTGCTGAATTTCTTAATTGAGCGCGGAGTAGTTCATTTGCTGCTACTAATGAGGCTCGACTTTTGAGAAGAAAAGCAGCTTCGGCTGGCAATTTACTCCGTAAAAAGTCCAATTCTGATTCTATACCTGTACTTGCTCCCATTAAACGCCGATAAATATTGTTTTCTTGAATTAAGGCGCTGCGAATTTTATTTAACGAACTTAATTCAGCTAAGGTGGCAATAGAATCGAAAGTCAAGAGTAAATCTCCTGGCTTTACTGATTGTCCATCTTTAACATAAACGGCTTTAACAACACCGCTAATAGGAGCTTGTACTTCTTTGACTGTTCCCTCTGGTTTTAATTGACCTGTTGCGGGAACTGTTTGCTCAATTTTCGCAACATTAGCCCACACAATCCCAAAACAGGCTAACCCCATTAAGGTGATCATGATGGTACGTGACCACATGGGAGATTGACGCAAGACTACAGACTGATCAAAGCTATCCTTATAAGGATTAATTAAAGAATCTTTTTTAGCCTTTTTTGGAGGTGTTAGTAGTTGTACAGTTTGCTTTTTTCCGTTGCCGTTGCCGTTGCCGTTGCCGTTACCGTTGACGTGATTACCATTAAGTTGAGTCATAACAATTTTAGATTTTAGATTTGAGGTTTGGGATTGAAAATTTAAGTCAATAGTTTAAATAAGTGATTTCCAGGGTGAGGAAATCCCACCCCTAAAAATTACAAATTGACTTCTTGCTGTTGATAAAGGTAGAAATAATGCCCTTTAGCCGCCATTAATTCGTGATGGCTACCTTGCTCTACTACCCTACCGGCATCCATGACGATAATCGCATCTGCATTACTAACAGTATTCAGACGGTGAGTAATAAAGAAGACGGTAGTTCCTTGAAATGCTCTGGCTAAATTGAGTCCTATTTGTCTTTCGGTGGGATAATCTAAGGCGCTGGTAGCTTCGTCCAAAACTAATAATTTGGGTTTTTGTAAAATCGAACGGGCGATGGCAATTCTCTGTCTTTGTCCACCAGAAAGGGCTGAACCTCTTTCACCTACTCGTGTGTTGTAGCCATTGGGTAAGTTCATGATAAATTCATGGGCTACAGCAATCCGCGCGGCTTCGATAATTTCCTCTGTTGTCGCTTCAGGATTGGTCAGGGCAATGTTTTCTTGAACTGTGCCATCAAACAACAACGGATCTTGAGGAACGACACCAATTTGCCGACGTAGGGAATAAAGTTCTACTTTGCTAATGTCGTAACCATCGATTAAAATTCTGCCGGACTCGATGTTATAAAGTCTCAGCAGCAACTTCATCATTGTGCTTTTACCTGAACCACTCTGACCAACAATACCGACAAATTTACCAGCCTGGAAATCGAGGCTAACATTATTCAGTTGCAGTGGTCCACTAGGGGCAAATCGGAAAGAAACGTTTTCATATTTAACTGCACCAGAGATTGCAGGTAAGGGAATGTTGTTCTTGTCTATTTCTGCTTCTTGTGGTGTATCAACAATATCGCTGAGACGTTCTAAAGATAACCCGGTTTCTTGGAAGTTTTGCCAGATTTGTGCCAAACGTAATATTGGGCTAGTCACGTAACTGGAAATAATTCTAAAGGCGATTAATTCCCCTAGGGTTAACTCTCCTTGTAATACCAAATAAGCTCCTACCCACAAAACTAGTAAGCTGCTGAGTTTGTTGAGAAACTGACTAGTTGAATTAGCCAGGGTGGAAGTGATCACAGTTTTAAAGCCTGCGGCCACAAACCGAGCGTAACGTTCTTGCCAGGAAAAGCGCGATCGCAATTCGATATTTTGCGCTTTCACTGTTTGAATGCCTGACATGACCTCAACTAAATAAGATTGAGTCTCGGCGTTGCGTTCAGCTTTGGCTCGTAACTGTCGGCTGACTGTGGGGGCAGCAATTAATGTAATCACCACAAATAGGGGAATTGTTCCTAAACCGACTATGGTTAGTTGCCAACTGTAAAACAGCATGACAACGATATAAACTACCGAGAACAATGCATCTAATCCCACGGTTAGCGCCGTACCTGTGAGAAACTGGCGAATATTTTCTAATTCATTGATGCGAGTAGATAGTTCACCAACCGGTCGGCGTTCAAAATAGCGTAGTGGCAACCGCAGTAAGTGGTCAATAATTTGTGACCCCAAACTCATATCAATACGGTTGGTGGTATCTACAAATAAGTAAGTCCGCAGTGTAGTTAGTATTGCTTCAAATACACCAACTGCTAATAGTAAAACTCCTAAAACATTCAGGGTATTAATACTATTTTGGACGATGACTTTATCAATAATTAACTGAATAACTAGGGGATTGGCTAAAGCTGCCAGTTGTACGAAAAAAGAAGCAATAAATACTTCTATAAGTACTCGTCGGTATTTTGATAAATAGGGTAAAAACCAGCGTAACCCAAAGCGTTCTTGGGGTGTTTCTTGGGTGGCGCTGAGTAGTAATACCCTGGCTTGCGGCTGCAAATTACTGTCATCAGTTTCTAATTCTTCTAGTAGTTTGCCCGGTTTGCAGCGGATAATGCCTCTAGATGGCACACCCAAAACTACTGTATTGGCATCTACTGCATAGATAACAGCATAACTATCACTATATTGAATTAGTGCTGGTGTAGGGATGCGTGTGATGGAAGCAGCGGGAACATCTACTAATTGAGATCTGAGTCCGATTAATTCGGCTAAATAAGCGCAAAGTTGAAAGGATATACCAGTTTGGCGTTTAATTTGCTCGTTTAAGATGCGACGCACTACCTCTTTCCGCAGGGGAATTCCTAAGTGCTTGGCGAGCATTTGGAAGCAAGCCAGGGTAGAATTTAATTCGCCCTGTCCGCGAAAAAATGGGTAGTTTTGATGTTTTTGCTTAACTTGTGGTGTGTCAGATGGTGATGGGAAAACTTCCTCTGTTGTGGCGTAGGGAATTTCTAACTCATCGATAATTGCTCTTTGATTGGCTGGAATTTCCGGCTCTGCTTGATGATCATCCAGGAATAATAAATCTATGGGATTTATACCCAGTAAACGAGCAGGAACATTCCCCGTTACTTCCAAAACATCTTTGGCGCTGGTAGATTCTAACCGAGAACCGGGCGGAAAATTAGCTACTGTACCACCACCGCTAACAAACCAGATACTACCACTGTCTAGTTGGCTAAAAGGGGTTTTTCCTTGTGGGAGTTGATGTATTTTCGCGCCTAATAAAGCTTGTTGAGAGATTTCTTTGAGATTTAAACCAGCGTTAGCTTGTTGGGCTAACTGCGGGCTAATAACATCGAATATTTCTATCAGGTGACTAGAGTTTTGACGCGCATTGGCAAATGCTGGATTCTGGGACAGAAGATGTAAATAATCTACTGTGCTGAAAGTTAAGCAGATGACTTCGGTGGATGCGATCGCTGTTTCACAAGCAATCTGCCGCAATAAACTAATCTCGCCAATTATTGCTCCCGGTTCTAGTATTTTTAAAGTAATTGGCAATTGTGTCTGGGGATCATATGCCAACAGCCTGACTCGTCCTTCGTAAAGAATTGCTATGCGATCAGGTAGTTTTTCTTTACTGATGATTTTTTGACCTATACGGTAGCGTAAAGCTTGCTGTTGTGATAATAGATTGTTTGCTTCCGCTGCTGATAATTGCTCAAATCCTTCAACAGTGATGAGAAATTCTTCAAAAACGTTCTTAATATAAGTCATGTTTATGAAAATTAATTTACTATGGTTAATATTTCAGCCAATTCATCCTTCTGATGGTTGAATTTGCCAGTTTTGTGTGGCGGTTTGTGTTTGTAGCCAACCCTGGAAACGTTCGTTTAGCAATCGTTGACGCGTCGATCTATCCAGTTGAGCGGGTAGTAGTCTTTCTAATCTCACAATCACGATCCGATCTCCTATTTGAGTCGGCGGAAAAACTTGCTGTGGTTGGCTAACAGATAAAATTTTGACTAGAGATTGATGAAGAGATTGTAATTCTACAGGACCGACTAAACCATCTGTTTGGGCTTCAGGGCCTTCGGCGTATTCCCGCGCTAGTTGAGCAAAGGACTGTTCTCCTTCTTGGATGCGGAAGTAGATTTCTTGGGCAATACCGATATCAGAAGTGGTAATTAAAGAATAGATAACTCGATCCAACTGAGCTTTGCGTTGGTAAAAGTAAGAGTCTAAATCTAGTCCCCAAGTCGCTTCTTTGAACTTCTCTAGTTTTAATTGGCGAATAGCGACAGTATTTAACTGTTCGGAACTTATTACCTGTTCTTGTCGCCCTTGATATTGTTGGGCTAACTGTTCACAGGCCAGTTGCTCTTCTTGTGGCGTACACTCAATCTGTGCGATCGCTTGATCAATCACCACCTCTCTGAGCAATAGTGGCATTAACTGGTATTTTGCCAATGATTGCAGAACTTCTGAGGCTGTGAGTATGCTATCGCCAAATTGCAGAACTGAATTCATATCACTTGTAAGCAGAGTTACCACCGTTATTAATTGCTGTCCAAAAATATAGTAGAAACAGATTGCAGGCAGTTTATCTATGGGTTAAGGTTACGTAGTTATCTATAACTTCGTCCCATTTTTTCTTACTACGCGCTTAGATGCTTGCTATAAATCATAGCAATAACCGAATATGCTCTTGTCAAACTTAATCACAAGGGCATCCGTATTTGGATATTATCGTACCAAACTATCACAATTTTTTGAATTTGCAAGCTTAAACTGGCAGTAAATCAACAAAACTTTCAAATCTAGCCGGTAACTTCACGAAATCAATTATCTCCTAACAATACCTTCACTAAGTTCTGAAAAGCTTTACAGAATCAGCGTCTGTGGCTAAACAAACATAGGATCAGCCTGAGAGGAGGGTAGTCCTCTTGCGTGGCTAAAAGCCTTACAGCCAGAGGAGATTTGCTTTTTCCTAAGCTCCCCACTCTTTTAAAGTGAGGGCTTTTTGGTGAAGGTTTTGTGTGTATAGCGGCGACTGTAGTTGCCAGGGCTAGTATGAAATTAGACTTCTCTCATTAGGCAATAACAAAGAAGTCACTATTACTAAGAGTAGGTAGTCCAGAGAATACGGCAATTTGAATCTTATTACCAGCGCCATTCCCGTCAGCATCAAAGAACAAAGCACCATTGCTAGTGTTGTAAATAAATCTTTGTGCGCCAGTATCAGCTGTGGTTATCCCTGCACCAGAACGGAAAGCAGAAATATCAAGAACCGCGTTTGCAGTCAAAGCATTACCAAACCCACTAGCAGATATTTGAATAACGTCAGTACCCACTAATGAAAAGTCTTGAATTCTATCAATCCCTTCATTTGTGCTATTAAAGCGGAAAATATCATTATCGGCACCACCATTGAGGTTGTCATTACCCAAACCACCAATTAGGGTATCATTACCTGCTAGACCGTAAAGATAGTCGTTGCCACCATTACCCGTCAGGATATTATTGCCAGCATTACCTGTGAGATTGTTATTTAGGACGTTACCTGTACCGTTGATATTGTTGGTTCCAGCTAAAGTCAGACGTTCTACGTTGTCGCTTAAAATGAAGGAGACAGAGGAGTTAACTGTGTCTATGCCACCATTGATATTTTCGGTAACTGCGTCACCGGCATCCTCAACAAAGTAGGTGTCATTGCCGTTACCACCAATTAGCTCATCAGCACCTTGACCACCAAAGAGGTTGTCGTTACCATCACCACCAATTAGGGTATCATCACCTGCCTCACCGTAAAGAGAATCGTTACCACCACGACCATCAAGGATATTATTGCCTTCATTACCTGTGATATTGTTATTCAGGTCGTTGCCTGTACCGTTGATATTGTTGGTTCCAGCTAAAGTCAGACGTTCTACGTTGTCGTCCAAGATGTATGTGACTGAGGCTCTAACTGTATCTGTGCCACCATTAAAACCTTCGTCAATTTCGTCACCTATATTATCAACAACATAGTAGTTATCGCCAGTATTCCCAACAAAATTGTCTCCGGTAGTTGTATTCAACAGTACCGAAATAGTGTCGTCGAGTTCGTTACCTACGACTAGATCAAGTTTGCCATCATCGTCAAAGTCTGCTACAGCTACAGCGCGAGAACCATCTGCCGCAGCATAGTAGGTAGCAGCGCCGAAACTGCCTGTGCCATCGCCTAATAGTAATGAAATATTATCATCATCACTGTTTGCTACTAATAAGTCGAGGTATCCGTCACCATTGATGTCTGCTATAGCTACTGAGCGAGGTTCTGTTCCTACGGTGAATTCAGCGGCAGTACCAAAGGAAGTTGGTTCACCCAAGCTACCTTGACCAATTCCTAATCGCACAAAGACTTTGCTTTGACCGGATTTGACCTGTGCTATGTCTACAATGCCATCATCGTTGAAATCAGCAAGAGCGATCGCACGGGTAGTATTACCAATACTATAATCAAAAACAGTTGAAAAGTTGGATACACCATCGCCCAAGAAGATTGAGACATTATTGCTGGCAAGTGTACCCGCTGCCAGGTCTAAAATGCCATCTTCGTTGAAGTCTCCTAATGCGATCGCACTCAGCCCACTTGGTCCTGAAACATCATAATTGGGGTAGTTGATGGGATCTGTGCTGAAAGCCCCTGTACCATCACCCAATAATATGGAGACATCACTGTTAGCAACAAGAATATTTGACAAGTCTACGTTTGCTGATGCTATGTCTAGGTTGCCATCACCGTTCAAGTCTAATACAGCTATGGAAACCGGATTCCATGTAGACCCTACACTATAGCTACCAAATAAGTTGAAACTACCTGCACCATTACCCAATAAAATAGATACTGTTTTATCATCAGTATTTGCTACTGCTACATCGAGGATGCCGTCTTTGTTAAAATCTGCTGTCGCTAAAGAATAGGGGCGATCGCCGGCGGATAAGTCGTTGGGTGCGCTAAATGATATTGTCATTTATTTGTTCCTTGTTAAAATTTTAACACTAGTATTGATTTACACTGAAAACTGCACAATCTGTCCGGATGACAGTCACTTATAAATTAATACTCTTACTTTTGGCTCTTGACAAATTCTGCTTTTTATTAACTGCTCACCAATTACTGTAGGATGAAAACCTTTAATAGTCGAGACATAGCATGATATTTTTACTAAAAATTTATACTAGCCAGTTTTTCAAGCTAAAAACAAAGCAAAAGCTTCTTTATAGATACATACAAAGAAGCTAAAACTGTATTTATTAATAATTATTTCACCGCAAAAAAGCTAATTAAGATACAGCATACATCAGCGGAATAACCGAGGATTGAGGATAGTACGGTTCTGTGGTTGAGACTGACGACCGATAGATACTCCATTTCTGAGATTTTTGGCTGTACCACCATCTTTGGGATCTAGAAAAGGTTTCAAATTAATGCCACTTCTGGAGGAATTTACCCGATTATTACCACCTAGGAGGGTGCGACCAAAATTGAATAATTCGTTTGTGCCTCCCCTACCGCGATTAGTATAAGTATTCACAGCTATGGTTTCCTGTCCGTTGTCAGCAGTGGCCAAGTTGTTGAAAACACTGCTGCGAATAGCGTAGGGGTCTTTATCACGGGGTACTGTGAGCAGAATTCGACAAGCGGAGTTAGCTTCAGTAGTGACACAGATAATGTTTTCGTTATTTTCTCTGGCTATATCCAGTTCTTGTAAGCCATCGGGGCGATATAATTCTAAGCGAGATGCGATCGCTTCACAACGTTTTTGGGGAGTCCAACCACCACCTAGAGAAGCAGGTGCAGCCCAAGCAAAAAATTGCCCTGGTTGACTTTCTGGCTGATACATGACAGTATATTTACCATTGTAGAATTGGCAGCTAAATCTTGCCCCAGTAGCAGATGTGGTATCAATAGGCGTATCTGTAGATGTATCAACTGGTGTTGATGAGCCTGATGGTACTGTTGGTACAACAACACCGTCAGTTTGAGCTAAGGCTACAGAATTACCAATAAGTAAGGATAAGCTCAAACTACTCAAAAATAAAACTTGGCGTGATGGCAATAACATAATACAACCTCTAAAATCTCTTCATATCTCCAGTGACGGAGAATTTTAGAATTGGTTCATTTTAAAAGTGTATTTTTTTCTTCTGGTTGAGAACTTACGCAGGAGTTACGGAATAGCTAACCGCAGATAAGGCACAGAAAAGGACGGAATCAGAAGAAAGGGAGAGTTTTTGCGTAAGTCCTATTTTAACTTTTAATTCCGAAAAAACGGTATTAGTGCCTTAACTCTGCATGACTGCATCTAACAACACCCCACCACCAAAACGCACTGGATCTGTACAAGGTAAACCGGTTTCGGCTATAGTTTGAGCGATCGCACTCCTTGCCCCAGATTCATCTAAATCTCTGGTATTTAAAGCTATCCCCACTACAGGAACTGTACCAAAAGCACCACCCGCACTAGCCACAATTTCATACATCCGAATTACTTCTGGTAACGGTGGAATGGGGACATGAGGATTATTGCGGTTATGAGTTTGTCCAGCTTGATGAACTAGTATTAAATGCGTTGGTTGAGAACCACGAATTAGAGGTAAAGTGGCAGTTGAACCAGGATGTAATAGAGAACCTTGTCCTTCAATTTGCAGAATATCGTAGTGTTTACCAAAACGCATCACCAGCTGTTCCACCGCACCAGCAGCAAAGTCTACGCGTACAGCATCCAAAGCGACACCATCACCTTCTAACATTAACCCAGTTTGACCAGTTGCCAAAAACTTGGAACGCCAACCTCGCAATTTTGCAGCCCAATGTAATTCTAAGCTAGTGGACATTTTGCCAATAGCCATATCCGTACCCACCGTCAATACCCGACGACAGGGAAGAGTCCGTGCTAACCCCGAAGCTACATCTAAATTAGCTGGTTCTTTTCGCACATCCCAAATGATTTGTCCTGGTTTCAGTAGGGCATTTAAATCCGGGATATTAGCTAGAGGTGTGTGTAAACCATTCACTAAAGACATTCCTGCTTTCAGAGCATCTTTAATGTCAGGCCAGTAATTATCTGGGACTAAACCACCTTTGGGAGCGATACCAATTACCAGCACTTCTGGCTGATACTGCAAAGCTGCGGCTAATGATGCCACAATTGGCACATCGCGCTTGATACCTGTTAATTCTGGTAAAGATTTACCAACAGACTCCCGATCTATGACTGCGACAACTGGGGCTTCACTGTAGCGTAAAATTGATAACCCCGTTTTACCATTAGCCCCACTCAGTCCTTCATGCAGTAAAATTGCTATTCTTTGATTAAGCGGCAAACGCACTATATTGTACCCCCAAACCAGGTAAATCGTTCGGTAAAATTCGCCCTTCTTTGACTAATGCACCCGTAAAGGGGTCATCAATTAAGTTAAGGTGACTATCTAAATCTAAATAATCAGCTAGGGGTGCAAGCTGTGATGCTGCTGTATTTGCCAAAGTACTATCAGAATAACAGCCAAACATCACTTTTAAATCATGCGCCTTCGCTGTATGTACCATTCGCATGGCTTCACTCAATCCCCCAGATTTCATCAGCTTGATGTTGATACCATCTACATAGTTGGCTAATTCGGGAATATCTGCGCTAGTAAAGCAACTTTCATCGACAAAGATGGGTAAAGGTGAATGCTCCTTGAGAGTGGCTAAATGTGTTTCCTGTCCGCGTGGGAGTGGCTGTTCTATATATTTTATACCCAAATCAGCTAACCAAAGAGACATAGCGATCGCATCTGCTAAACTCCAACCACCGTTAGCATCTACAAATAACTCTTTTCCGGCGATTTCTTCACGCACCGCTAATAGCATTTGTCTATCTGCATTTATCCCTTCGCTTGAACCTAACTTGACTTTGAACAAACTCACATCCATAAATTGTAACCAGTCCCGCGCTCTAGCCGCTGCACCTGCTGGGGAATTAATGCCAATTGTTACCGAAGTTGGAACTATAGCATTTCGATTTAACCCCCAGATTTGCCACAGAGGTAAGTTTACACTCTTACCCATCCAATCATACAGCGCCATATCCAAAGCCGCCCTCACAGCCGAAGGAACCCGCTTTTGAGTTAATAATTCTTCAATTTCCTGCCTTTGCCAAGGGTGGAATTTTTGCAATATTGGTGTAATTTGCAGCAAACTTTCTTGGATAGTATCAGTAGATTGCCGATGATTACCAACACCAAAGGGTGATGCTTCTCCCCAACCCTCAATTCCATCTTCGGAAATTTGCACCCATATGTTTGTCGTTTGTGCCGTTGTTCCTCGACTAATTGTTAAGGGAAACCGCTTATTAACAGTAAATATTTTGACATTAATTTGCATAAATATACTATTTTACCGAGTTAGGGCAAGAAAACAGTTTAGTTCCTGATTGTAGATTATTTAGAGTGTTTGTTATACTTTTTTACATTTTACTATCTAATTTTTTATACAACTCTTGAGAATTTTCTATTTTTGCTAGAGTAGGAGGTGTCAGCAGTTTTGTATGATTTATAGTTAGATATCATCTCTATACCTGATCAGGTTGCAAAAGATGTTCACCATTGAAATGAATCAAATGAGTTGCATCTTCTGCTACCCATACATCAGTTTCCCAGGAAATTTCTGGTAAATACTCTTTCATTGCTTTGCGGTTAAGGAAAGCTGTCACTATTACCAGCGGTATTTTAGAATTTTTGAACAAATTTTGTAGTTCATTTTTGCGCTTGACATCAATTAGACCATGTGATGTCACAGATTCAATTAAAACTAACCAGTAATGATGCAGTAAACTTTATTGAACAAGTCGTTGAGAGTATTCATCAAATTTTGTAGGGTATTCAAACCAGATCCCCGACTTCTTATTTAATCATTGCAATAACCTATGAACAGAACGTTTGGGAGATGAAACTTTCCCAGAGAAAAAACAGTCTCCATTAATATACAAAAAGCACAGGAGTTTCTGATATTGAAACTGTCAAAATTTATCGCTGGGAACTTAGCAACCCTAACCTTATGTTCTACATTTGTAGTCACTCTCTCAAAACCCGTAATATCTGGTGAACCAATTATGGATAGAAATTGTGGTTTTAATGAGAGAACCAAAGAGACTTTTACAAAACTAACTCCCCAAAATAGAGGATATATTTGGTTAACAAATCACTTTAAATCCAATAATCGGTCATACTACTTACAAGTATATACATTTCCTGACAATACAGGAGTATTCTGTTTAGGAATTGGTAGACAGTTACCCAAAAGACTGAAAAACGCTGAAATACTGCAAAATAAATTGATTGAAAAATTTGAGCAAGACAAATCTAAACTCAACCATTATATAGTCACAGTTAAAGGGAACAAAAATGAAGATTTTTTGAGAACTACCTATAGATTAAACCTGAGTAACCCCCAAAATCCAAAAGTAACCCCAATTCTGAGGGTATATAAGAAATGAGGTGTTTTTTCTGAAGTTAGGTATTCAATTATAAAACTCAGATCCCCGACTGCTTACACTGGTTAATCATTTATTGAAATCATTAAATGAGAAGTTGGGGATCTTATCCTTCCCCCAACCACCCCCCAACTTAGATACAATCTATAAACTCACATCACCCTGACTAAAGCAAATGACAAGCATCTCCACACCTATCCTCAAACTCCCCGAACTCCTAGCACCTGCGGGTAATTGGGAATGCGCGAAAGCCGCAGTAGAAAATGGTGCAGATGCGATTTACTTTGGTTTAGATAAGTTTAACGCCAGAATGCGGGCTGAGAATTTCACACAAGCAGATTTACCTGAGTTAATGGAATTTCTGCACCTGCGAGGAGTCAAAGGTTACGTCACCCTGAATACCCTGATTTTCCCCCAGGAACTAACGGAAGCACAGCAATACCTCAAAACTATCATTTCTGCGGGTGTAGATGCTGTCATCGTTCAAGACGTGGGTATTTGTCGTCTGATTCGTCATCTTTCCCCTGATTTTCCTATTCACGCTTCTACTCAAATGACAATTACCAGCGCTGCGGGGGTAGAATTTGCAAAATCTCTCGGTTGTCAATTGGTAGTTTTAGCACGGGAATGTTCGATTGCAGAAATTAATAAAATTCAACAACAAATTACCCAAAAGAATACTTCTTTACCTTTAGAAGTTTTCGTCCACGGTGCTTTGTGCGTCGCATATTCTGGACAATGTTTAACCAGCGAAGCATTAGGAGGACGTTCTGCAAATCGTGGAGAATGCGCTCAAGCTTGCCGAATGCCTTATGATTTAATTGCAGATGGAGAAATTGTCAATTTAGATAATCGCAAATATTTACTTAGTCCTCAAGATTTAGCCGGGTTGGAAGTATTACCTGAATTAGTAAAATCTGGAGTTACTTGTTTAAAAATAGAAGGACGTTTGAAAGCACCAGAATATGTTGCTAACGTTACCCAAGTTTATCGAAAAGCTTTAGATAGAATAATGAAAACGAATGTAGAGAAGTTGCCTGAAACGTCTCTACAACAGAAATCATCCGGGTTGCGTAAAGACCAATATAATTTAGAAATGGCATTTTCTCGCGGACTATATACAGGTTGGTTTGAGGGAATTAATAATCAAGAACTTGTTCACGCCAGATTTGGAAAAAAACGCGGTGTTTATTTAGGAGAAGTTACCCGCATTTACAATGAACAAATTACCGTGAAACTGGAAGCACCAGTTAAACCAGGTGACGGGATTGTTTTTGATTGTGGACATCCAGAAACCAAGGAAGAAGGGGGAAGAATATATGCAGTTATCCAAAAAGGTAAAGACGCACTATTAAGTTTTGGCAAAAATAATTTGAACTTTCGACGGATAAATATAGGTGATAAAGTTTGGAAGACAAATGATCCAGAACTAGATAAAGAAATCCGTCAAAGTTATACTGGAGAAAATCCCCAATTCCCTAAACCTATTAATATAGATGTATATGGGGAAATTGGAGAAAAATTAATTGCGATCGCTCGTGATGAATTTGGTAATATAGTTCAAGTAGAATCAGAAATATTAGTTGTAGAAGCACACACCAAACCCCTGACTACAGAAAGGGTAAAAGAACAATTTGGACGTTTAGGGAATACTCCTTTCTATTTAGACACTTTCATTAATCATCTCAACGGTAATATCATGTTACCCGTGAGTGAATTAAACCGAATGCGTCGGGAACTAGTCACCCAATTAGAAGAATTAAGAAAGAAACCCAAACTTTGGCAATTAAATCATCATGCAAAATGGCAAGATTTAATTACTTCTAAATCTACACCTATTCCAGCTTTACCTTCTCTGATTATTTTAGTTAGAAACATCAAACAACTAAAAGCAGCATTAACAGCAGATATCAAAACAGTTTATTGTGAATTTGAAAATCCTCGCAATTATCAAGAAGCCGTAAAAATAGTGCGGGAATATGAAAAAGATGTCAGCATCTTTGTAGCACCACCTCGGATAAGTAAACCAGGAGAAACCTGGATTTTAAAACAAGTTCGTGCTGCTAATGCTGATGGTTATTTAATCAGAAATTATGACCAATTAGAATATTTCGCTGATGAAAGATGTGTGGCTGACTTTTCCTTAAATATTGCTAATCCTTTAACAGCAGATTACTTTCAACAACGCTTTAATTTAGAACGATTAACAGCATCCTACGATTTAAATATTAACCAACTCGAAGATTTAATTACAAATTACCCAGCACAAAATTTTGAAGTGACAATACATCAACATATACCCATGTTTCATATGGAACATTGCGTATTTTGTGCTTTCCTCTCTACAGGAACAGATTACACCAACTGTGGTAGACCTTGCGAAAAACAAGAAGTCAAAATTAAAGACAGAGTCGGTAGTGAACACATCCTCAAAGCCGATTCAGGATGTAGAAATACAGTATATAACGGCACTGCACAAACTGGTGCAGAATATGTACAAAGATTAATAAGTTTGGGTTTACAACATTTAAGAATTGAATTTCTCAACGAAACACCAGAACAAGTGATCAAAACCATAGATTATTATCAACAACTTTTGCAAGGAGAAATCACAGGTTCTCAAATTTGGAGAGAGTTGAAATTGCAAAATCAATTGGGTGTAACTCGTGGTTCTATGAGGGTGATGTAGC
Organism: Anabaena catenula FACHB-362; assembly: GCF_014698735.1. Classification (GTDB taxonomy): domain Bacteria; phylum Cyanobacteriota; class Cyanobacteriia; order Cyanobacteriales; family Nostocaceae; genus Anabaena; species Anabaena variabilis_A. The sequence continues at coordinate 62,907 of NZ_JACJTQ010000026.1, read as the reverse complement.
TAAATTAATTTGTGAAAAAGATGTATAATATTTTGGGTGAATTCAGGGTTTTTCTGTTTTCACCTATGATTTATTTTTTTCACGCAGAGACGCAGTGAACCAGCGCTGCAGGAGGGTTTCCCTCCGCAGGCGACTGGTGAACCCGAAGGGAGGCACAGAGAGGGAGAGATATGGAAGATAATTTTGAAATTCTAGATTCTGTGAAAACTGAGATTATACTAGATTTTAATGATTGTTTGTTCAAAACAAGTCAATTGCACTTAGCATTATTGAATATATTTTTAATTGGTGGTGGTTTGGATGAATTAGATAAGCAATTAAAATCTATAAATAGTCGAGTTTTACCTTCTGTAAAGAATACTGCTGATTGGATGATTAAGGGTGTTGATTGTCAGATTTTGAAACCTGGTCAAAATTGGAAAAAAGGAAAATTTAAAATGAAAATTTCTCTAGAATTTTGTCCAGATGAACCGGAAATTGAACAAACATCAGAAATCCCAGAACCAGAATCACCCCTTGATGACTTACGTCGTATGATAAATGATGCTACATCATAAATTAATTAGTCCATGTAGGTGGACTTTGTTCGTATAGACGCGATTTATAATCGCCAGGTTTAGATACAAGATAAGAGTTTTTTCACGCCAAGACGCAAAGGTGATAAGACATGGAAGATAACTTTAAATTGATAGAGTTTAATGAAGATGATGTGATTGAATGCAATGATTTAATTTATAAAGTTAGTAAATTGCAAAAAGCATTAGAAATACTTACTGATAATGAAGAATTTTTACAACAATTCTGGAATTTATTAAGGGAGGAAAATATTGATTATTTAGAAGAAGGATATTATAGTACCGAATGTTTTACAGAAGGGATGGATGTCAAAATACTAAACTTAGGTTCTAAATGTTGGAAGAAAGGTAAATTAAAATTTAAACTCAGCGTTGAATTTTATGCTGAAGAAGAGATAGAACAATCTTGCGAAAAAGACGTAATCACAGAACCAGAATCACCCCTTGATGATTTACGACGCATGATAAACGATGCTACATCATAACTCTTATTTTCTCTCCTCTGTGTCTCTGCGTCTCTGCGTGAAAAAAAATCATGACCAAAACTCCACGAATCCCCATACCCCCAGAAGTCAGAACCTACGTTTTCCAAAGGGATAAATATCAATGTCAAAGCTGCGGTAAAATCTCTGGAGAAACTCATCTCAGCATTGATCATATTATCCCTTTGTCTCGTGGTGGTAAAAACGATATTAGTAATTTACAAACTCTCTGCTTAACTTGTAATCAGCAAAAAACAAATAAAATCGACAATCGCTTTCACCGACATTTCGATATTTAACCCAAAATGCAACCAGTACGCGGTGGAATGGTTAAACCCACAAATTTACCATTCCATTTCACCTCTCCATTACCAAATAAAACTTGATGCGGTTGAGTTTTTAAACTACTACAATCTACGTTAGCTATTGCAGTTTCTGTACCCGCATTCACAGCAATAATTAATTCCTCAGTTTCCAAAGTTCTGGCAAAGATATATAATTCTCCTCGTGCATAAAGAACTTGATATTCACCAATTCGCAAAGCTTCGTATTTGTGACGTAGAGAAATTAATTGTTTGTGAAGATTGAGAATTTCTAAATTCCAATTTTCTGCTGACGGAAAACCACGACGAGAATCTGGATCTAACCCACCAGGTAAACCAACTTCATCACCATAATACACACTTGGCGCACCGGGAAAAGTTAATAAAAGTAAAGTTGCTAATTCAAAACTTGCAATATCACCACCAGCAATGGTAATCAATCTGGCTGTATCGTGACTTGCTAATAAATTAAGTTGTGTTAGCTGAATTTCCCAAGGATAAAGTTTTAATAAATCTTCAATTTTTTCGGCGTATTCAGCAGCAAATAATGGTGGATGGGTTTTATAATCACGTCCTTTTACTTGTTCTAAGTTTACGCGATCGCCTGCTGTAAATGCAATGGTTGGACCAGTAAATAAATAATTCATTACCCCATCAAATTGGCTTCCATCTAACCACTCGCGGGAATCTCTCCACACTTCCCCGACAATATAAGCATCGGGATTTATGGCTTTTACTCTTTGCCGAAATTCTTGCCAAAAGCCGGGAGTTTTGATTTCAAAAGGTACATCTAATCGCCAACCATCTATACCGAATTTAATCCAATATTCGGCAATTTCCATAATGTATTCGCGCACATCTGGGTTATCATGGTTAAATACTGGTAAAGAACGAATTCCCGCCCAACTTTCGTAGTTAGCAGGTGCATCACCTGTATATGGTGCAAGTGGCCAGCCTTCGATTTTAAACCAATCTACCCAAGGTGAATGTGGTCCATTTTCTAATATGTCGTGAAAAGAGAATATACCCCGACTCGCATGATTAAATACTCCATCAAGAACTACTTTAATATTGCGTTCATGGGCTGCATCTAGCAATTCTTTAAATGCTTCATTTCCTCCCAATATTGGATCAACTTGATAGTAATCATGGGTGTGATAGCGGTGATTACAAGCAGATTGAAAAATGGGTGTAAAGTAAATAGCGTTAATTCCTAAACTTTGAATATAGTCTAATTGTTCTAAAATTCCCCATAAATCTCCACCTTTATAACCTTGGAGTGTGGGTTTTGCATCCCAATCTTCCCATTTTGCATTATTTAATAATCGTTTATGTGGTTGTTGGCTTTTAGCGAATCTATCGGGGAAGATTTGGTAGAAAACGGCGTGTTTAACCCAGTCTGGTGTTTGAATTTGCATAAGTTTAGTTTTGAGGATGTGTGGAGTTTTTAAACGCAGAGGTACGCTGAGGTAAGCGCGGAGGTACGCTGAGTTTTTTATATTCTACTCGTTGTTATAGATACAGAAGCAGAGGAAACTAAGTAATGGATAAATTAACTGAATATCCCAAAATAATCAGGCGAATTTTGACGGAATATGTAGAATTGTGTCAACGTCATCCACCAAAAAATTAGCGTTTTATAAACCCAATATGCGTCAGTATAGAGATTTTGCAGTGGCTATAATGTATAATGTTGGGCATCAAATTTATATGAAATGCTGCACAGCATCAGCAGAAGTTAACGTAAGGTCTGCTAGGAAGATTCTTGATTATGCCTTGACGCTTGCGATACATTTTAATAAAGTGAGGGAACATAGATTGCGTAGATAATTTTGTATCTTTATCCTCAATTTCATCTATCCATTGGAATATAGTAGCCATTATCTGACCTAACTCCTGATAGATAATCCTTAATTCTACATTTCCATATAAAATTTCATAACTTATCAGATTTAACTGTTCTGTTATACGCCGCACGGAGCCTAATTCAAGATTTGAACTTTGGTCATCTAAATTTAATTTAGATTCAGGTATACAAAGTCCTTGTCCTTCAGGAATAAATAGGTTATAAAGCGGGATTTGACTGCTTTCATCTTCTTTAGAGTAGATAACAAAATGCCCTGGCTTGGCTCCACCACTTTCGTAGGCTCGATAGCATATAACTTCCCAGATTTCTAGATCTTCCTTCTGGATAGATTTCTCGAAACGTTCAAGCGATTTAAGGCTGTTATCTATTGCTCTTTGTTGATGTTGACCTTTGTAGCTAGCAAAAGCAAGTACTCCGCCTATTATGATGAAGAAAGTTTTAACAAAATCTAACAGCGTAGATAAATGTATACCAGTTTCCAAGCAAATGTTCATCTTTAATCAATAATTGTTTGCGGAAAGCAATCGCTCTTTTAGCGGTTAGCCTCTAACTGCAATCGAACCGCAGCTATCACCCCCAAGCTTACCCTGGCGGTATCTTTCCCTTCAACTAATACAGATGTTCTGATCACTGAGTTATGAGCAGCGCTGTTCATGATTAACAGGAATCTGGAAAATTCCTTCTCAAGATTCTTTGATCCCCCCTTATCAGCTGCCACATACAGTCCTAAACTGTAGGTGAGAGTTGAAAGGCAGTTCGGAGAAATTTTGTGAAAAAAGTCTTAGCAATCATTCTTGGTGGGGGTGCGGGTACTCGACTTTATCCGCTAACCAAACTCCGTGCTAAACCAGCAGTACCAGTTGCTGGGAAGTACCGCTTAATAGATATCCCTGTTAGCAACTGCATCAATTCAGAAATCTTTAAAATCTACGTTCTCACTCAGTTTAACTCAGCTTCTCTGAATCGTCATATTGCCCGTGCTTACAACTTTAGCGGGTTTAGCGATGGTTTTGTGGAAGTGTTAGCAGCACAACAAACCCCAGAAAATCCTAACTGGTTCCAAGGTACGGCTGATGCTGTGCGTCAGTACATCTGGATGTTACAGGATTGGGATGTAGAAGAATTTCTGATTCTTTCTGGTGATCACCTGTATCGGATGGATTACCGTCAGTTTATCCAGCGCCACAGAGATACAAATGCTGATATTACCCTTTCTGTCATCCCCATAGACGATCGCCGTGCGTCGGATTTTGGCTTGATGAAAATCAACGATTCCGGTAGGGTAATTGACTTTAGCGAAAAACCCAAAGGTGAGGCTTTAGCCCAAATGCGTGTAGATACTACCGTACTGGGTTTGACAAAAGAACAAGCCGAATTACAGCCATATATCGCCTCGATGGGGATTTATGTCTTTAAAAAAGATGTTTTGATCAAGTTATTGAAAGAATCTTTAGAACGGACTGATTTTGGCAAAGAAATCATCCCTGATGCGGCAAAAGATCACAACGTTCAAGCTTTCTTGTTTGATGATTACTGGGAAGACATTGGAACCATCGAAGCTTTTTATGAAGCGAATTTAGCTCTAACCCAGCAACCAATGCCGCCCTTTAGCTTTTACGATGAAAAAGCGCCAATTTATACTCGCGCTCGGTATTTACCTCCATCTAAACTGCTAAATTGCCAAATCACAGAATCGATGATTGGCGAAGGTTGCATTTTGAAAAATTGCCGGATTCAGCATTCAGTGTTGGGAGTGCGATCGCGTATTGAGTCAGGCTGTGTGATTGAAGAATCTCTGCTCATGGGTGCAGATTATTACCAACCCTCTGTAGAACGCCAATGTAGCCTCGAAGTAGGTGATATCCCTGTAGGCATTGGTACAGACACGATCATTCGTCGTGCCATTATTGATAAAAATGCCCGCATCGGTCATGATGTGAAAATTATCAATAAAGACAATGTGCAAGAAGCCGAACGAGAAAGTCAAGGTTTCTACATTCGCAGTGGTATTGTAGTTGTCCTTAAAAACGCCGTAATTCAGGACGGTACAATCATTTAGTTAGTTGTCATTAGTCATTAGTCATTAGTCATTGGTCATTAGTTAAGGACTCAGGACAAAGGACAAATGACAAAACTCATCTTACTGATTGGTCTTCCTGGTAGCGGTAAGTCAACTTTAGCAAAACAATTACTGACAGAAAGCCCCCAGATGCAGCTAATTTCTACAGATGCTATCAGGGGGCAACTCTTTGGCTCAGAAGCGACTCAAGGGGCGTGGCTGTTGATTTGGGGAGAAATAGAGAGGCAATTTCAACAAGCTACAGGGGCAGATAGAGGGGTAATTTTTGATGCTACCAACGCCAAACGATGCGATCGCCGTAAACTCATTATCCAAGCCCGTAATTTGGGTTTTACTCACATTACTGGGATTTGGGTAAAAACCCCAGTTTGGCTATGTTTAGCACGCAATAAAAGGCGGATTCGCCAGGTTCCAGAGGAAATAATTTTGCGAATGCATCGCCAACTCCGAGATGCACCCCCCAGCTTAGAAGAAGGATTAGATCGGCTGATTTACTTTCCTGAAAGCGAAGTCAGCTAATCGGCATTTAAATTGCATATTTTTCATTTTGTGGAAAAAGCGTTAATCCTTCTCCCCAGCCCCCTGCACCCCAGCCTACCTCAATGTCCAACTCTTATTGGTTTAACAGCTTAGTACGGGAATTGCCCTGCCAGTGAGAGCGAGAACCCCACTTGAGTTTTGAGATTGTTTGTTAATTTAATATCAGAATCTTTTGCCCAGAACTATAGCTGGCAAAGAGTAAATCTCATATCTTAGAAAAAAACATAACAGAAATTTGTATAGGAGGCTGGTAGATGGCTGCAACCGACTTTAAAGACTATTACGCAATTTTAGGAATCAGTAAGACTGCCACGCCAGAAGAAATTAAACAAGCTTTTCGTAAACTCGCCCGCAAGTTTCACCCTGATGTCAACCCCGGTAACAAACAGGCAGAGGCAAGCTTCAAAGAAGTTAACGAAGCTTACGAAGTTTTATCAGACCCAGATAAGCGCAAAAAGTACGACCAATTCGGTCAATACTGGAAACAAGCTGGCGAAGGCTTCCCCAGTGGCGGTGCTGGCGTTGATATGAACGGTTTTGACTTCAGTCAATACGGCAGTTTTAATGACTTTTTAAATGAATTATTTGGTGCTGCTGGCCCTCGCAGTGGACGACAAAGTTATTCTTATCGCACTTCTACCGGTAGACCTAGTAGTGGTGTTGGCGGTTTTAATGATTTTGGGTTTCCCGATGCTGGTGTAGGTGCTACCCAAGATACGGAAGCTGTGATCAAGTTAACTTTTGCAGAAGCATTTGCTGGAGTTCAAAAACGTTTTAACTTAGGTAACGAAACAATTGATGTCCGCATTCCCGCTGGTGCTAAATCTGGTACTCGTCTCCGGGTGCGAGGTAAGGGTCAAATCAACCCCATGACTCAACAACGGGGAGATTTATATTTAAAGGTAGAACTCCAACCTCATTCTTTTTTCCAAATTGAGGGTGATAATCTCGTTTGTGAAGTGCTAATTACACCAGATGAAGCTACATTAGGCGCTACTATTGATGTACCTACACCCGATGGCAATGTAAATGTTAAGCTGCCGGCAGGTGTGCGTTCTGGTCAATCTCTGCGCTTACGTGGTAAGGGTTGGCCTCTAGCTAAAGGTGGACGTGGTGATCAGCTTGTAAAAGTAGCGATCGCACCTCCAAAAGACCTCAGCGCCCAAGAGCGGGAATATTATGAGAAAATCCGGGCTATCCGTACATATAACCCCCGTAGTCATTTGGAGCAAGTTAAATTATAACCACCATCAAACTGAACCATTTTCGCTAGTTCATCTTGGAGACGGGAAATTTCCCGTCTTTATATTTTTTTATATTTGTAAAGTTTTGTAAAGATATAGATAACATAACTCTGTCTGCACAGAAGAACTCATAGAACCAAAAATTAATTCCCAAAATCTATGAATCTTCAACAAGCAGAATTATATCAACGTCTTCAAGAATTTTCTTTAGATGAACAAAACGTTTCTTTCTCTTTTAGTCAGAGATTAGCAAGGGAGAATAACTGGACAATTGAATATACTCAGCGTGTAATTGATGAATATAAAAAGTTTGCAGTTATTGCTGTTTTTGCTGGACATCCAGTTACACCATCTGATCAAGTAGATCAAGTTTGGCATTTACATTTAACATATACCCAATCTTATTGGGATGATTTTTGCAGAATATTAGGCACACAACTAGATCATGGCCCCACTCGTGGTGGTGACAAGGAATATAATAAATTTAATAATTGGTATCTGAATACTGTAGCCAGTTACGAACAGTTTTTTGGAGAAACTCCACCCATAGATATTTGGCCAGCTTCTCATATTCGTTTTGATAAAGAAGCTAATTTTCAGCGGATAGATACTCACAAAAATTGGGTTTTACCCAAACCTGTATTTAAGTCACCAAACATAAATATTTCTCGTTTTCTTCCCCCAAAATTTTATCTGGCATTTTTGTTTACCTTGACATTAATCCTCACCAATTCTCAGATTTTATTAGCATCAAATAATAGCAATTCCCAAAGTTTTCAAAGTTCTCAAAATTCTATAGGATTCTGGTTTTTCTTGATAGTAGTTGGTTCTGTGATCTTTGTGATATTTACATCTGCTAGAAGTGGTGGTGGTGGTAGCAGTGGTGGTGGTTGCGGTAGCAGTGGTGGTGGTTGCGGTAGCAGTGGTTGCGGTGGTAGTGGTTGCGGTGGCGGAGGTTGCGGTGGTGGTGGCTGCGGTGGCGGAGGTTGTGGTGGTGGTGGTGGCGGTTGCGGTGGTGGTGGTTAATAGTTTTCTAGGCTATTGATTTTTGTCTCACGCAGAGGAGCCAGTGCGTTGGGCGGCTCTGCCGACTTATAGCAACTGGCGTAGCGCAAAGAACGCAGAGAAAAGGAAAATATGAATAAATTTTTGATGAGAAGAATTGGGTTTTCTTTAATAGCTGTATTAATGACAGTTCTAATTACATTTACTCATGCTTTTGCCCAGGAATTACCGTTTTATTGGGACTATATCAACGTTAACATTGACGTACAAACCAACGGAGATATGTTGATTACAGAAGAACAAAAATATGTGTTCAAATCTGATTACTCAAATCAACGATATCGCTATATTCGTTTAGATAAAGTTGATGAAATTAAAGATGTAACAGTTGAAGAAAATAATCAAATCATTCCTAGTGAAACAGGAATTGAAAATAATCAATTTTGGATTCGTTGGCAACATGAATTAAAACCGCCAGAAACACATACTTTTGTTGTAAAATATCGTTTAATTGGTGGATTACAAATTAATGATGATAATACTCAGGTTTACTGGAAAGCGATTTTTGCAGATCGCAAAGCCCCAGTTCAAGCAGCAAAAGTTCAGGTACAATTACCGGAAGCTTTATCTGGTAAAGTCTTAGAGTTTAAAAATTTTGGTACTGCGGCTACAGCCCGTCAAGTAAATCCGAAAACATTCGAGTTTGTTGCTACTCAGCCTATTCAAGCACAAGAAAACTTAGAAATTCAGATTACATTTCCTAGCAACATTCTCAATATCACTAAACCTAATTGGCAACAAGGTAACTTCTGGGACAATTGGCAAATTATACTGGCTGGGTTATTTGTACTAGTTTTTTTTTCAAAAATAATTTTAGCAATTAATAATCGCCAATGTCCTCACTGCAAAAAATTTACCCTCAACTGGACTTATCAAGAGTTTATTGTTACAACGATTAGAGGAAAACAAAGAGTTATCCGATTTATACAGGAATGTAAAAACTGTTCTGACCATAACAAGGATGAAAAAGCGATTCCAGTAACTAGTAAAAGTAGTAGTGTTCGTGAGGATGGCGGTAATACACCCGGTGAATTAGGAGATGTGAAAGAGGCAATTAAATATTACAATCAAGGTAATGCCTGCGCTCAATCTGGTGATATGAAGGCGGCAATGGAATATTACAGTCAAGCCCTAAGTATTAATCCCAACTTTGCAGAAGCATACTGTAACCGAGGTAATGCCCGCAGTAAATTAGGAGATATGAAAGGAGCGATGGAAGATTATAATCAAGCTCTAAGTATTAATCCTAACTCTGTAGAAGCCTATTTGAGCCGAGGTTTTGCCCGTCTTCAATCGGGAGATATGAACGGGGGGATGGAAGATTACAACCAAGCTCTAAGTATTAATCCCAACTTTGCAGAAGCATACTGTAACCGAGGTAATGCCCGTTGTGAAGCTGGAGATGTGCAAGGAGCAATTGAAGATTGCAACCAAGCCCTGCGTATTAATCCTAAATTGGCAGAAGCTTACCTTAACCGAGGTTTTGCCCATTGTGAATCAGGAGATTTTAAAGGAGCAATTGAAGATTGCAACCAAGCCCTGCGTATTAATCCTAACTTGGCAGAAGCTTACCTTAACCGAGGTAATGCCCGACGTGAATCAGGAGATATAAAACGAGCAATTGAAGATTACAACCAAGGACTGCGTATTAATCCTAACCTTGCACAAGCCTACCAAAATCGAGGTTTTGCCCGCGCTCAATTGGGAGATATGAAAGGGGCGATAGAAGATTTCAACCAAGCTATACGTCTTAATCCTAACTTGGCAGAAGCATACTGTAACCGAGGTGCTGCCCGTTGTGAATCGGGAGATGTGAAAGGGGCGATAGAAGATTTCAACCAAGCTATACGTCTTAATCCTAATTATGCAGAAGCTTACTATAACCGAGGTCTTGCCCACAATTATTCAGGAGATAAGCAAGCGGAGATTGAAGATTTTGATCAAGCTTTGCGTATTAATCCTAACTATGTAGAAGCTTACATTAACCGAGGTGTTACCCGTCGTGAATCTGGAAATGTGAAAGGGGCGATAGAAGATTACAACCAAGCTCTGCATATTAATCCTAACTTGGCAGAAGCTTACTATAACCGAGGTTTTGCCCGCGCTCAATTGGGAGATATGAAAGGGGCGATAGAAGATTTTAACCAAGCTCTGCGTATTAATCCTAACTTGGCAGAAGCATACTTTAACCGAGGTCTTGCCCGCGCTCAATTGGGAGATATGAAAGGGACGATAGAAGATTTTAATCAAGCTCTGCGTATTAATCCTAACTATGCAGAAGCTTACTATAACCGAGGTGCTGCCCACCTTCAATCACGAGATAAGAAAGGTGCAATCGCTGATTTGCAAAAAGCATCTAAACTATTTGAACAACAAGGGAAAATAGTCCAATATCAATATATTCTCGATTTAATTCAGAAGATAAACATTGATCGAAAATAGGGGAAAATGTTTTTTGCCGCTTTATAGCAATCTCAAAAGAATAGTATTATGTATCACGATCAAATTAACCTAATCAAATGGATGAATTAGAAGCAAAAATCCTCCAACTTATTCAAGAAACCTGTCAACATCCTAGTGGTAGTCTTGCCCGTCAAAAAGGACTCAATCAAATTATTTTACTGATTCAAAAAACTGGTAAATTATTGCGCGGAGTTGGTATACCTGATGCAGAAGAAGCTTTACAGGAAACTTGGTGGTTTTTTTGCCGAAATCTTTGTGAAGCGACTACTGCAAAAGAATCTTATAATCCTGAGAAAAGTAGCGTTATCACTTGGATTAATAATTACTTAGGTTATCGATTGCAAGATAAAAAAAATAATTATTATGAACAAAAAAATAAATTTGATTTACTCCTAGAAGACAATGAACAACAAATAGATCCTACAAATTTAATTCCTGCACCACCAGAACCAAGACCAATATTAAATGAAATTAAAGAATGGTTAAAAACAAATTCTCTCGAACTACAACGTATTCATATAAGAGATCGTCCTGATGTTAATTGTTACGTTTTAATTGCTCGTCGTTTACCACCGGAAACATCTTGGATAGATTTATCTGTAGAGTTTGGTATACCTGTAGCAACTCTCAGCAATTTCTATCAACGTCAGTGCTTTCCCCGTCTCCTCAATTTTGGTAAATCTCAAGCTTATTTTGATAGCGAAGGTTATTTTGATATATAGTACCTCATGAATTATCCTACTGAACAGCAAAGCATTTCTATTCCTATTTCCGCAAAGTTCCGAGATACAGCCTTACAATTTGCCCAAGAACAACCAAATCAACAAAAAGCTAAACAAGTATATCTGAATACTTTAGCTGTACAAGTTGTAAATAATTATTTGCAAATGTTAGATATTTCTACAGCCATAGAAGCTAGTCATAGTTGGGATTGCTGGGGAAGAATGGGTGCAGATGTGGCAGATTTAGTATTAACTGGAATCGGACATTTAGAATGTAGATATATCAGAACAGGAGAAGAAGTTTGTTATGTTCCTCCTGAAGTCTCGAATAATCGTTTTGGTTATGTGGTAGTTGAAATTAATAAAACCTGCCAAGAAGCCAAAATTAGAGGATTTTTACCACAAGTTAGCACAACAGAAATTAACCTAGAACAGTTACAACCATTAGAACTTTTCATAGAACATTACCATCAATTTTCAGGTGTACAATTAAGACAATGGTTAGAGGGAATATATACATCTCAATGGCAAAGTATTGAGGAATTAGCTTTACAGAAAAGTCCGCAATTAGCCTTTCGTTCTTTAAAAGTGCGGGGATTTGAAATAGACACACCCAAAAAAGTTTGGCAAGTTATTGAACAATTATATCCCCAGCGCAGTTGGGAAAAAATCTTGCCATCAACATTATTACCTAATTCAGATGTAGAAGTAACGGATATTCTTGTTCATCTTTTACAAACTACCAATGATGAAGAAATTCGTTGGACTCTAGCAGAAGTTTTATGGAATATAGCACCAAATCATCCTGTAATTACTGCTAGAAGGATTATGGATTTAGGAATGCAGTTAGCGGGAAATCCTGTAGCTTTAATGGTGGCTATTTTACCCAAAGTAGATAAAAGTTTTGCTGTGCTTTTGCGAGTATATCCAATGGGAAATCAGACTTATTTACCAACAGATTTATTATTAGCAGGATTATATGAAAATGGACAGCCATTTTTAGAAGTTCAAGCTAGACAACAAAGAGATAATTACATCCAATTAAAATTTTGTGCTGAATTAGGTGAAAAATTCCAAATTCGGGTTACTCTAAATAATGCAATCATTACAGAAAAGTTTGTCATTTAAACCAATACGGTTTAGTTAAGAAAATTGTAGGTTGGGTTGAACAACGTGAAACCCAACATTAGCGGTAGTATAGTAAGAGTTGTTGGGTTTCGTTCCTCAACCCAACCTACATAGACTAGCACAGAAAAATTTGTCATTTAATCAGACGAATCAATTAAGGTAACAACAGTGGGTAAGCTGGTAATATTTGAAATTGGGGAAGGTAGTTTTGAAACAGGATTTCCGGTCAAAATCAGAATTGGGGAAGACGGTAAACCCCATTTCGCAGAAATTTCTGGCAGGTTTCCGTCGGCTTTAGAAATTCCTCAAACTTATTATGAATGGCAATCAGCTTATTATAAATTGCCTGGGAATTGGTTAATTACTGTTCCGCAAACGCAAATCACTAATGTATCTACTACAGAAGTTTGTGATACTGCTGCTCAAAAATTTCAATCTAGTTTTAATGATTGGTTAAATCAACCATCTGTAAGAAAATTAGAAAGGCAATTTTTACAAAAAATCGGTGAATGGGATAATGTCCGCTTTATTTTAGAAACACAAGATTCACTGTTAAGAAGACTTCCTTGGCATTTATGGGAAATATTTCATACCACTCATATTCAACCAGAGGTTGTAATTAGTTCAGAGTATAAACCATCAAAAATCCAATTAAAAACTCCAGTGAAAATTCTGGCTATTTTAGGGAACAGTGAAGGAATTGATATTCAACCAGATTTACAAGCATTGACAGCAAAATTACCAGGTGCAATTATTGAACCTTTGCTGCAACCTTCACGTCAAGAAATAGTAAATAAATTATGGAATCAATCTTGGGATATTTTATTTTTTGCTGGACATAGTTGTAGTCAAGAAGGTGATAGTTGGGGAGAAATTCAAATTAATGACAATGAAAGTTTATCACTTTTACAGTTGCGTCATTCTCTGGGATACGCTGTTAAAAAAGGATTGAAATTAGCAATTTTTAATTCTTGTGATGGATTAGGATTAGCACGCAATTTAGCTGATTTGAGAATTCCTTATACAATTGTGATGCGAGAACCTGTTCCTGATATTGTCGCTCAACATTTTCTAGAATATTTTCTCACAGTTTTTGCATCTGGTGAATCTTTATATACTTCTGTTCAACAAGCGCGTGTGCGTTTACAGGAAGAATTAGAAAATCAATATCCTTGTGCTTCTTGGATACCTGTAATCTTTCAAAATCCAGCCGCAGCATTACTCAAATATCCCCAACCTCGTAATTTACAAAAGATAGCTGTACAGTCAATCATAGCTACGATGTCATTAGTAATAATTGGTGCTGTTTTCTGGCTGAGTTTAAAGGAAATCAAATTGCAGAATCGGTTTAGTTATGGTGATAAAATATTATTTAGTTCGTTGACTAATTTAGATAAACCAGAAGCCGTAAAATTATTTTGGTGGAAAAATTATCATCAAGCAATTAGAAGATTTACTACTTATTTACAGGAGTATCCCCATGATCCAGAAGCGAGAATATATTTAGAAAATGCGAAGATTGCTAATAAAGAAGTAATCAAAATTGGTGTAGCTGTACCTATAGGTAATAATCCTCTTGTAGCGCAAGAAATTCTTAGAGGAGTCGCACAAGCGCAACAAGAGATAAATAATGATGGTGGAGTGAATAGTAAGTTTTTACAAATACAAATTGCTAATGATGATAATAATCCAGAAATTGCTAAAGAAATCGCTCACAGATTTGTAAAAAATGCGGATATTTTAGCAGTGGTTGGTCATAATAGTAGTGATGCCAGTGTACCTGCTGCTGATATATATCAAGCTGGAAAGTTGGTGATGATTTCCCCAACTAGTAGCTCTACAAAATTAACAGATCGTCAAGATCGAACTCATGGTAATTATATTTATAGGACTGTAATTAGTTTTAATGCTACTGCGGAAGCTCTGGCTGAATATGCCAAAAACACTAAAAACAGTAAGATTGTTATTTGTAGTGATTCTAAAGCCACAGACCAGTCTTTTGATCGAGCTTTTGTTAATGCTATGAATAGTAGAAACTTGGAATTAGTTAATGATATTAATTGTGATTTCGCTGCTGAAAATTTCCAAAGTGAGAAGATTATTCAAAATGCAATTGAGCAAAATGTAAATACTATTCTCCTTAATCCTCAAGTTGACAGAATTAATCAAGCTCTTGAAATTGCTAAAAGTAATCAAGGCAAGTTATTATTATTAGGAAATCCCAGTTTAGAAACTCAAAAAACTATTGCGGCTGGTAATGCAGTTAATGGTATGATATTGGCAGTTCCTTGGAACATTAATGTTGCAGATAATCAAGAATTTGTGCAAAATGCTAAACACCTTTGGGGTGAACAAAGTTTAATTACTTGGCGTACAGCTACGGCTTTTGATGCTACTAAAACGGTGGCTATTGCTATCCAAAAAAAAGGTAGTACGAGAATAGATATTGAAAAGGCTTTGACTAATAATTTTTCCTTTCCAGGTGTTACAGGGACAATTAAGTTTTTATCATGGGGCGATCGCACTGGCGATAGAATTGGTAAAGCTGTGATAGTTCAGATACAACCAGATTCCACTACACCCACTGGCTACAACTTTGTACCAAAATAGGTAATTAGTGAAAGGACGGGCAGGATGCCCATCCCACAAGATTGGATAATTTATTTTCTGGAACTCCTTAAAAAGGTATAAGGTAGCTCAATTATCTCAAATGATTACGCTGTCACCTTTTCACTTTCTAAACGAGCTAATCTTTCTGCTAGTAGTTGTTCTAAAGAAATCAAAGCCTTGGTAAAACCATCAATACCTTCCGCAAGTTTATCAGATGCCATCCGGTCAGCGGCGTGCATCTTGTCAAAGGTGGCTTTATCAACGGAGATTTTTTCCATAGATAACCCTGTAACCTTCGCAGGGTCAAGTTTGCGGGGTAGTTCGGCGACAGTATTTTGCAATTCTGTCAATAGACCAGGAGAAATGGTCAACAAATCACAACCAGCAAGTTCAGTAATTTCGCCAAGGTTACGGAAGCTGGCTCCCATAACTTCAGTTTTGTAACCGAACTTCTTGTAGTAGTTATAGATTTTAGTTACAGACAATACACCAGGGTCTTCAGCAGAGGGGTAGCTATCGCGTCCGGTATCTTTCTTGTACCAGTCGAGAATGCGACCAACGAAAGGAGAAATGAGAGTGATACCAGCTTCCGCGCAAGCGATCGCTTGGTGAAGACCAAATAGTAAAGTCAGATTACAGTGAATACCTTCTTTTTCCAGAATTTCCGCAGCCTTGATACCTTCCCAAGTAGCAGCAATTTTAATCAAAATGCGCTCTTTAGAAATACCAGCAGCTTTATATTGAGCAATCAAATCCCGTGCTTTAGCGATAGTAGCTTCTGTATCGTAGGATAAACGAGCATCTACTTCTGTAGACACCCGACCGGGGATAATTTGCAAAATCTTTAATCCAAAAGATACCGCCAAACGGTCAAAAGCTAGAGAAACTACCTGTGATTGAGTAGCACCTGCACCCGCATCTTTCTTAGCTTTGAGTAAAGTTTGATCAACAATTTCTTGATATTCCGGCATTTGTGCCGCAGCGGTAATCAGTGAGGGATTGGTGGTAGCATCTTGGGGCTTGAACTTGCCAATAGATTGGATATCGCCAGTATCAGCCACTACAACGGTTACTGCCCGCAATTGTTCTAGTAAATTCTTAGGCATAACATACTCCGTGATTTTTTTGGTTTAGGATTTACCCAATCCCCAATTATTTAAACTCTTTCATCTTCCACAAAATTCCGATTCTGGCAATTTTTCTTAACTATTGCCTAATGAAAGCCGATTAAGCAAGGTAGAAACTGCTTCCTTCCTCAGCCCCATTTTAGATGTCTCATGCTGTAATTGGCTGTCCAATAGAATGCACTTTAATTAAACTAGTTGTTCCTGACATACCAATTGGGACACCAGAGGTAATGACCACCTTGTCATCTTTTTTCGCAAAACCCATCTCCACAATAGTGTTGACCACATTGGTAAACATCTCTTCTGCATTATAAACCGGTGGAATTAGCAAAGGTTCTACACCCCAAGATAGTGCTAACTGTCGGTAAGCAGTGGCCTCAGATGTGAGGGTAATAATAGGAGTCAGAGGACGGTATTTAGAAACAAGTCTAGCTGTACTGCCTGATGTAGTATTACAAAGAATTGCTTTAGAACCAGTTTCATAAGCAATACGACAAACTGCTTGTGCTACTGATTCGGTAACACTCAGAAGACCAGCTTCATGATTCCAAGAATGTCTACTACCTGGTTTGAGCGCCTTTTCTGTTTCCACAGCGATATTGTGCATCATCTGAACGGCAGCAATGGGATATTCCCCCACAGCGGTTTCTCCAGAGAGCATGACTGCATCCGTACCATCTAAAATGGAGTTAGCAACGTCGGTAGCTTCTGCACGGGTAGGGTCAGGGGCGCTAATCATCGACTCTAACATTTGGGTAGCTGTA
Source organism: Anabaena catenula FACHB-362 (assembly GCF_014698735.1). Lineage (GTDB taxonomy): Bacteria > Cyanobacteriota > Cyanobacteriia > Cyanobacteriales > Nostocaceae > Anabaena > Anabaena variabilis_A. The sequence goes on along the minus strand of NZ_JACJTQ010000026.1, from coordinate 45,917 downwards.
ATAACAGGCTTACCAGCTTGATTACAACGACGAGTAATGTCCTTTTGAATCAGGGGGACTTGATGAATCGGTACTTCGACTCCCAAATCACCACGAGCAATCATAATTGCGTCAGCAACTTCGAGAATAGAATCTAGCTCTTGTACAGCTTCTGCGCGTTCGATTTTGGCAATGAGGCGAATTTTTGCACCAGCGGCTTCAATCATTCTCCGGGCTGGTTCGAGGTCTTGGGGCGATCGCACAAAAGAAACTGCCACCCAGTCTACACCTAACTGAATCCCAAACCGCAAATCCATTAAATCCTTTTCTGTAATCGAACTTACAGGTAAAGGAGTTGCGGGTAAATTCACACCTTTATGAGTCGAAACCAAACCCCCAGTATTGACATGAGCGCGAATTTTATCAGCATCACGACTCGTCACAGTCAATTTCACCCGACCATCATTAATTAAAATCGGTTCACCAGGGCGCACCATTGCAAACAAAGTGGGTAGCGGTAGGGGTAATTCATCAATAGTTTCACCCTTATCTTGCAACAGAAAAGTCACTTCGCTACCAGCTTCTAACATCAGTCCTTCCGGTGGTAACTTCCCCAGACGGATTTTCGGACCACATAAATCTTGCATAATAGCGATCGGTCTTTGTAAGTCGCTACTAATGCGCCGCAAATGGTGAAAAGTTTGGGCGTGAGCCTCATAAGCCCCATGAGAAAAATTCAGCCGCGCCACATTCATTCCCGCCCTCACCAAAGCTTCTAGCTTTTCAGGTGTACAAGTAGCAGGACCAACAGTACAGATAATTTTAGTTCGACGCATAAAAAAATTAGGGAGTAACGGTAAAGTAGCGCACCCCGTTAAGCCCTGGTTTGTAATTCGTAATTCGTAATTCGTAATTAGAGAAACTCTTACCAATTACCCATTACCAATTACCCATTACCAATCACCTAAATCAATCCTTCTTTCTGTGCCATTGACAACATCAAATCAACAACACGGTTGGAATAACCCCACTCGTTGTCATACCAAGAGACAACTTTGAAGAAGTTGGAATTAAGTTCAATTCCTGCACCTGCGTCGAAGATGCTAGAGTTAGTATCACCCTGAAAATCTGTAGATACTACCTCTTCATCTGTATAGCCCAAAACACCTGCTAACTCACCAGCAGATGCTTTTTTCATCGCCGCACAGATTTCTTTGTAAGTAGTAGCTTTAGTAGTTTTGAAAGTTAAGTCAACCACCGAGACATCTGGTGTGGGAACTCGGAAAGCCATACCAGTTAACTTACCTTTCAATTCTGGTAACACCAAAGCCACCGCTTTCGCTGCACCCGTAGCTGAGGGAATAATATTTTGAGCCGCACCCCGTCCACCGCGCCAGTCTTTTTTGCTGGGGCCATCTACTGTGGGTTGGGTGGCTGTCGTCGCGTGAACTGTAGTCATTAACCCTTCAGCTAAACCGAAGTTATCATTAATAACTTTAGCAATAGGCGCTAAACAATTTGTAGTACAACTAGCATTAGAAACAATTAAATCCTTTGCTGGATCAAACAAATGATGATTTACACCCATCACCATTGTTTTTATCTTGTCTGGTTCTTTGGTAGGTGCAGAAAGTATTACCCGCTTTGCACCTGCTTTGAGATGGTTTTCTGCACCAGCGTAATCTGTGAAAAGTCCTGTAGATTCCACAACATAATCTACACCCAATTTAGCCCAAGGCAATTCCGCCGGATTTCGCACCGACACACAAGGGATAAAATGACCATCAATGACCATTCCATCTTCTCTAGCTTCCACCTTACTTTTTAATCTACCGTGTGTAGAGTCATACTTTAAAAGGTAAGCGAGATTATCAGGTGGAACTAAATCATTAATTCCCACAAACTCAATATTGGGGTTAGTAATACCAGCACGAAGTACCAACCGTCCAATACGACCAAATCCATTGATACCAACTTTCAACTTCGTCAAAATTAAACCTCCTGTTTTTGGAACTGCAACCAAGGATGATTGGCCGGGTTAATTCTAATCTGACTTAGCTGATCGTTACAGTCACAAAAGGCATAAAGCCGATTTAGCTGGCATATTTTAATATTTGAGTCAGGTGAGGGATAATCTATCCTACTAGTGCTAGAAGGCAGGAGGCAGGAGGTAGGAAAGTTTATTTAATAGGTATTTATTTTGAAACTATTTGAATTGGATAGTTATTTCTGTCAAACTGCACAAGATTTAATATTAAAACGCAGAGGGGCGCAGAGAATTAAAATTTTCAATTATGTATATTTGTAACAATTTTAACGATTAGATAATATTTTGGCATACTTAATATTAGAAATATCTATCCAAAGATAGAAGACGGCAGGGAAAGCCTCTGATCATCTGAGTTTTCAGTTTTAGTTTATACCTCATTTACCTGAAATGTGGTGTAAAAATTGTAATTAATGGCTCAAAAATTAAGTTATTTAGAGGGTTTCTAATAATGTTTAGAAGAAAAGCAGGTTTATTATTATCTGTTGCGGGTTTAACGACTACTTTCATCATAGGAACAGCTAAAATTGGTTTAGCCGAAGAGCAAATGTTTTCAAATCCTCTTGTAAGAGGAGGTCCAGTAGAAGTTGCTAGAAAAGGAGAAAATGGTGGTGATGCTGATGCACAACAGAGAGGGGCAAATGCCTACTGCAAATATGTTGGCTATAGATATGCACTAGATTTTGAAATTAAAAGTCTCGGATCTGAAACTGGTGCATGGCAGTGGGATGTAGCAACTAGAAAATGGTGGTATTGCCCTACTTGTAGTTTAACTTTTGATTACGTGCTTTGTAAAAAGTAGTAAAACCTGAATTTGCTGCTTAGGCAGTCACTGCTAAAAGGTATTTAATTTTACGATCGCTCATTTTGTGTAGTAGCGCAACCCGACATTAATTTTAAAATATAAAGAGGAAATGTTGGGTTTCGTCCCTCAACCCAATCTACGATAAATATGTTTTGCTAATTTATAGTTGATGCACATTAAAAAAAGTTTTCAATTTCTGGACAAGAAGGAATGCAAAATTTAATTTTTCCGGTTCATCCAATTTTCTCCTCCTGGTAATTGGATCAAAACTTCAGCGATTGCAGCAGGTAAGGTTTTAGCTGAATGTTCATAAGTTAGGTGTAAAAATTTCAAGGCTGTTTGTACTAAATCAGTTTTATCTACCATTTCTCCTAGTTGAAATTGATTGTATGCACCGTTTAAAACTTCTTCACTAGCATTAGCGATCGCTTCTTCTATTACTTCTTCTAAAATTAAGTTTTCCCATTCATCTAAGTTGACATAATATGATTTTTTATTATCTTTAAGATTCAGTCTTTTAATTTCCGTGACTGAATTACGAATTGAAGCTACCCAAGAATGAGTTAATCGTTGTTCCAGTTGATTCTTAATCAAATGAATTAACAGAATCCTTAAAAAGGCTTGGATATTGCGTAAAATAGCTTGTCTACTCATCCCCTCTAATTCGTCAACAATAGCCAAAGCATCAGCATAACGCCCTGCTAAAATACTATTTCTGAGGTCGATTAACTCCTGCGTCATCTCCATTAACCTCCAACCCAACTAATTTCAATATAACAAAAACCTCCGCGAACCTCTGCGTTTACCTCCGCGTCCCTCTGCGTTTAAAAAATTCCCCTCAAAAAAAGTAGAGACATTTACAAAAAACGTCCCTACATTCTCATTCTAATAAGTCCACTTCCAATCGCGGATTTCTGGCATATCTTCGCCGTGAGTCTCGATATAATGCTTATGTTCAATCAGCTTATCTTGCAGTTTTTGCTTCACATAAGCAGCTTTATAACCTAATTTTGGTACACGGTCTATCACATCCATTACCAAGTGGAATCTATCTAAATCATTCATCACCACCATATCAAAAGGTGTGGTTGTTGTTCCCTCTTCCTTATAACCACGGACATGAAGATTTTTGTGGTTGGTATGACGATAAGTGAGGCGATGAATTAACCAAGGATAACCATGAAAAGCAAAGATAATCGGTTTATCAGTTGTGAAAATAATATCAAAATCTTTGCTGCTTAAACCGTGAGGATGTTCACTTTGTGGCTGTAGTTTCATCAAATTAACTACATTCACTACCCGCACTTTTAAATCTGGGAAGTTCTGACGCAAAATATCTACTGCTGCCAGAGTTTCCAAAGTAGGAATATCCCCAGCACAAGCCATGACTACATCTGTTTCTCCATCTAAATCACTGCTGGCCCATTCCCAAATACCTAAGCCTTTGGTGCAATGTTTAATTGCCGAATCCATGTCTAAATATTGTAATGCTGGCTGCTTGCCGGCAACAATAACATTGACATAATGACGACTTCTTAAACAATGGTCAGTAACAGATAGCAAAGTATTAGCATCAGGTGGCAGATAGACGCGAACAATTTCGGCTTTTTTGTTCATTACATGATCAATAAAACCGGGATCTTGGTGAGAGAAACCGTTGTGGTCTTGTCTCCAAACGTGGGAGGTTAGCAGATAATTTAAAGAAGCTATAGGTCTTCTCCAGGGAATTTCATTAGTTGTTTTCAACCATTTGGCGTGTTGGTTGAACATGGAATCAATGATGTGAATAAATGCTTCGTAACAGGAGAAGAAACCATGACGACCTGTGAGGAGATAGCCTTCTAACCAGCCTTGACAATTGGTTTCACTGAGGACTTCCATGACTCGACCGTTGGGTGATAAATGGTCATCTTCTGGGAGAATTTCAGCAACCCAAGTGCGGTCTGTGACTTCTAATACTGGGTCTATGCGATTTGATGCGGTTTCGTCAGGACCAAAAACTCGGAAGTTGCGGCTTTCTTCGTTGAGTTTCATGATATCCCGCAGGAATTTACCACTAACTTTAGTAGCTTCTGCGATCGCTTTACCAGGAGAAGGAACAGGTACAGCATAATCTTCAAATTCGGGCATAATCAAGTCACGCAGCAAAATACCACCGTTTGCGTGGGGATTATCTCCCATGCGACGTTGACCTTGGGGTGCTAGTTCTGCAAGTTCGGGAATTAGTGTACCGTTAACATCAAAGAGTTCTTCTGGCTTATAACTCTTCATCCAATCTTCTAGAAGTTGCAGATGTTCCGGTTTACCAGCTATATCACCAAAGGGGACTTGGTGCGATCGCCAATAATCTTCTGTTTTCTTCCCGTCAACTTCTTTCGGACCAGTCCAACCTTTAGGAGTCCGCAATATAATCATCGGCCATTGCGGTCGTTCTTTGAATCCATGTACCCGCGCTTCTCTTTGGATACCTTGAATTTCAGGAATAATGGTATCTAATACTGCTGCCATTTTTTGGTGAACATCCACAGGGTTAGAACCTTCGACAAAGTAAGGTTTATAGCCATAGCCGATAAACAGGCTTTCTAATTCCTCATGGGGTATCCGTGCTAATACTGTGGGATTGGCAATTTTGTATCCATTCAAATGCAGAATTGGTAAAACCGCACCATCAGTAACGGGATTGAGGAATTTGTTAGAATGCCAACTGGTAGCTAATGCGCCGGTTTCCGCTTCTCCGTCTCCGACAACCGCAGCGACAATTAAATCAGGGTTATCAAAAGCAGCACCAAAGGCGTGAACTAATGCATAACCTAATTCTCCCCCTTCATGAATAGAACCAGGGGTTTCTGGGGCGACGTGGCTAGGAATACCACCAGGAAATGAGAATTGTTTGAACAGTTTTTGCATCCCTCCAGCATCTTCGGAGATGTTGGGGTAATATTCGCTGTAAGTTCCTTCTAAGTAAGTGTTGGCGACGAGTCCGGGGCCACCATGTCCAGGGCCTGCTATGTAAATTGTACTTAAATCGTACTTTTTAATGACTCGGTTGAGGTGGGCGTAAATCAGGTTTAGTCCTGGTGTAGTTCCCCAATGTCCTAATAGTCTGGGTTTGACGTGTTCTTGTTTTAGTGGTTCTCTCAGTAGGGGGTTGTCGAGGAGGTATATTTGCCCGACTGAGAGATAGTTAGCTGCACGCCAGTAGGCGTTGATTTTCTGTAATTCTGTGTCTGATAATGGCTTTATTTGTGGAGTGCTGGTAATGGTCATTTTAAACTCCAAAATGGTATTTGCACGAATGGTGTCAGTGTATTGATTTGCTGACTCTGTGTCATCTTACCTGTGATTAATTTTTTTGGTGGGAAGTTAAATATTTTTTTTATCTCACGCAGAGACGCAGAGGCGCACAGAGGAGGAAATGATTTTAAAGTTATTTTTTCTTAAAATAAAAGTAGGTTGGGTTAGCGACAGCGTAACCCAACATTTATTAGTAGTAATATGAACTTAAATTAAGCTATTCTTTGATAAACAACATTAATTTGAGGATTAGATTTATTTGAAATTTGATTTGTTACCACTATTTCTATATTTTGTACCAATTTTATTAAGTAAGTTAATAAATTCTCAATTGTAAAATCTTTGAGAATCCCATTACTTAAATTATTTACTTTTTCAATTTCTAACCCTAAAAGTTGTGCAGCTTGTTGAGGTGTGATTTTTTGCTGTTCTAAAATATCAGCAATGACAGAAGCTAATTTAACTTTGGCTAGTTTTTCTTCGGCATTAGCAAATCCTAAATCTTGAAAGATGTTGCCGGAACTGATTGTATAATCTAACATAATTTTTATATCATGATTATCTAATTTGTGAAATTTTCATTGCTGTGTGTAATCGCTGTTGAATTAAATCAATAAAGCTGATAAAACAGCGAAATTAATTCCTACTGTAATTGACTAATTAAGCTGCTGTGATTGCTTTAATGAGTCATTCAAATCATTCCAATTTTTTATGCTATCCATAAAATCTTTCAGGCTATTCATAAAATTAATTAACTCTTGATTATCTGGCTTAATATCGATTGCCTTTTCGCATGATTGTATTGCCTCTTCATGCCTTTCCAATCTGAATAGACTGACACTTCGAGACCACCAACCAAAATAGTTGTCAGGTTTAATGGCAATAACTTTATCGAAGGATATAATCGCTTCTTCATATCTTTCTAATTTATTTAGGGTAGAACCTCGCCCATACCAAGCATGATCGCTATCAGGTTTGATAGTGATAGCTTTGTTATAGGATTCAAGTGCTTCCATGTACCTCTGTAATTTTTGTAGGGAAAAACCTCGGTTATACCAAGCATTATCATCATCAGGATTGATAACAATGACTTTATCGAAAGATGTGAGTGATTCTGTATACCTTTCTAAATTACCTAGAGCAACACCTCGACTATGCCAAGCATTATCATCATCAGGATTGATAGCAATGGCTTTATCATAAGATATAATTGCTTCTTCGTAAAGTTTTAACTCAAGTAGCTTATTTCCTTCTTCAAACCAATCTTTACTTGATTGAGTTGGTGTTAATGGAAGCATATTTTGCTGTTTAACAATTCCAAAAATTTGATTTAATTCCTCTAAAGCTTCCTTTGCATCTCGATAACGTTGTCGCCAATCATAACGTACCATTTTATTTATGAACTGCTCCAACTTATCACTTACTTGAACTTGATCACTCCAAACAATTTCCCCATCATTATCTTCGTCGTGTGGTAATAAATGGGGAGACAGATCAATTAATGCCTGAATTGCTGTCATCCCCAAAGCATAAATATCACTACTCAATTTAGGTTTACCGATAGCCTGTTCTGAAGGCATATATCCCCATGTTCCAATGTTAATAATACTACTGCTAGTGAAGCCAGATTTAAGAGCAATATTAGTATTAATTTGTTTGACTATTCCAAAATCAATCAATACTAATTTTCCATCTTTGCGGCGCATTATATTTGCAGGTTTAATATCACGATGAATAACTTTATTGTCATGAACATAAGCCAATATTTCTAAAATGTCTCGTAACAGTTGAATTACATCATCTTCACTCAACTTTTTGCCAGGACTTATTTCTTGAGTTAAATCATATCCATCAATCAATTCTTGAATCAGATAAAATTCTTGATTCTCCTGAAAATAGGCATACAATTTAGGTATTTGATCGTAATTTTGTCCTAATTGATATAAAATTTGTGCTTCTTGTTCAAATAAACGGCTAATATCTCGGTCAATTTCTGTAGGTTTTAACCGTTTCACGACACAAGTCGGTTTAGGAGTAACGGGAATATCTAAATCTTCTGCGAGGTAAGTTTCACCAAACCCACCTGCACCTAGTTCTTTGACAATCTGGTAACGTTGACGGAGGATATTACCAATCATAGGATGTTGCTTTTATAACCCTGTTTCTGTATATCATAACTCAGAGATCCCTGGCTTCTTTAAACAATCGGGTATTTTGGGAAAATTTACTGATTATTATTAAATCTGAAGAATTACAAATTAACACATTACCAAAAAACGAAAAATGCAAATCGTTAAACGCAATATTGAATTAAGAGTAGATGATAGCTTAATGCGGGTTTATGTTGCATCTCCTAAACCAGAGGGTAAATATCCAGGAATTGTTTTTTACAGTGATATTTATCAGTTAGGTGATGCCATAATTCGGTTAGTTAATTATTTAGCTGGTTTTGGTTATGTTGTCGCCGCACCGGAAATTTTTCACCGCATTGAACCTGTGGGTTCTGTGATTGAACCTAATGATCTTGGCAGAATGCGCGGTAATGATGATGCACGACGCACGTTAATTTCTGAATATGATGCTGATACTCGTGCTGTAATTGATTTTCTCAAAAATGATAATTCAGTTATTGCTGATAAAATCGGCACTTTGGGTTTTTGTATTGGTGGACATTTAGCTTTTCGCGCTGCTTTTGAAAGTGAAATTAAAGCTTGTGTTTCTTGTTATCCTACTGGTATTCCTAGCGGTAAATTAGGTAAAGGTGTGGCGGACACTATTCACAGATTTGAGGAAATTAAAGGAGAAATGTTGTTAATTTTCGGAACTCAAGATCCACATATTCCAGAAAATGACCGACATACGATAATTAATGCTTTAGAAGCTGCAAAAATACCTCATCAACTTTTCTGTTATGAAGCGGAACATACTTTTATGAGAGATGATGGTTATCGTTTTGATGCTGTTGCTGCTACTTCAGCTTGGGGAGAAATTATCGCTTTCTTGGAACGGAAATTTAAAAGGTAATTATAAACATAGATCCTCGACTTTTTAAAGAGGTCAAGGATCTTGTTGTTCTTGTATTATAAGAGTTTGTTAAACTAGAATTTAAGGAAGCGAAATTTATTTAATTTATTTATGACTTTCTCCCCTCTCCTGATTTCTCAATCAGATCCTCCCCTTCCCCCTTGGGAAAACCTACCGACAATGTATGATTTACCTAGTGAAAACCCAGAGGAACCCGGTTTGCCAGACGAATTTCATTTTTTACAACCTTTACTTTTATACCTAACCTTTCAACCTATAAACTGGAGTCCAGAACTTGTTTATAGTGCTGCGGATCTTAATCTTTATTATGATCTTGAACATCCTTTATGGTATAAACGTCCAGATTGGTTCGGTGTTGTTGGAGTTTCCAGGTTATATAAAGGTCAAGATTTACGTTTAAGTTACGTTACTTGGCAAGAAACAGTAAATCCTTTTGTGGTGGTAGAATTATTATCTCCTGGTACAGAAGATGAAGATTTAGGTAATAAGGAAAGTCAAAAAGATAAACCTCCGACAAAATGGGAAGTTTATGAGCGCATTTTGCGGATTCCTTATTATATTGTTTTTAGTCGTTATACTAATGAACTCCGCCCATTTAATTTAGTCGGTGGTCATTATGAACCGATGAATTTGACTGAAGGGCGTTTACCAATGCCAGAATTAGGGTTAAGTTTAGGATTATGGGAAGGTTCATTTCGAGGGATTTCTAAGTTGTGGTTAAGGTGGTTTACACTCGAAGGAGAATTAATTCCTGAACCTACAGAGGAAGCTGTTGCTGCTACAGAACAAGCTGCTGCTGCGACAGAAAGAGCTATTCTTGCTGAGGAAAATGCTAAAGAAGCTAAACAAGAAGCGACTGAAGCAAAAAGAAAATCTGAACAATTAGCAGAAAGGTTGCGTCAGTTAGGCATTAATCCTGATGAATTAGATGATGATTTATAGTTAGTATGCAAATCCCCAATTTGTTAAAGAAGTCGGGGATCTCAATTTCACTCTATTGGTAGGTTTTGTTCAGCGATAGTGCAACTCAATAAAGTCTCGATCATGTTGGGTTTCCTTGCGTCAACCCAACCTACAATTATTAAAAACTAATCATTAATTGACAACAAACCGGGGGGAGGAGTAATTTCAACTCGACGGGTTTCTAAATCTACAACAGGAACAATTTCCATAACAAAAGGAATTAAAACATTTTTTCGTTCTTTTTCCGTTGCTGGTTCTTCTTTATTAGTTGCAAAAGCTGGATCTAATTGTACTTCTAATAAATCATGACCTGAAGGTAATATATCCACCACTGTTCCTACAAATTCCCCAGATTCTTGCATGAAGACTTGCAATCCTATCAAGTCTAAAACATGATATTCCCCTTCGTCTAATTCTGGGCGATCGCTAATTGGGACAAAAAATCGACAATCACGCATATTTTCAGCTTGATGGCGATCGCTTACTCCCTCCAATTTAATCACATAAAGATTCTTATTCTCAATATACCGCCCATCTAATAACTCTACCTGTTGAAGTTCTGTTTCCCCTGGACGTAATAACCAGCGTGTTCCCGGTTCCTCAAAGCGTTCGGGAAAGTCAGTATTAGGATAAACCCGCAACTCCCCAGCTAAACCTTGAGGTGAAACAATTTTACCAATTTCCAACCAATCATCAAGATTGGGAACTGGGGACTGAGGCTTAGGAGTTTTAGGTTTAGGAGGGCGGGGAGACCCCGCCCCTACAGCCTTCCCTTGCTTCTTCTTCTTCGCGTTCTTTGCGTCTTCGCGGTTCATTTCTCTTACACACTCACAGGCGCAACTTGATAAACTCGTTCAGCAACCTTAGCTAAACGCTGCATACCGATAGTAATTTCCTCATCACTACCAGTTAAACTAATTCGCAGACATTGGTGTTTGTGTTCCCACTCCTCTTTTAAACCAGGGAAGAAACTACTACCAGGGACAACAATGACACCCACTTTCTTTAATTCCTGGTAAAATTCCCAGTCAGTCATGGGTAAATCTTGCAACCATAACCAACCAAAAATCGCTCCTTCACCACGATGTAAAAACCAAGGTAAATTTTTGGGCATTGCTGCTTCTAAAGTGCTTTCTAACACATCAAACTTTTTCTGGTAGAAAGGACGAATTACATTTTCAGCAATATTCGCTAATGTACCTGATTCTATCGCACGAGCAGCGATCGCTTGACCATATCGAGAAGAATGAATTCCCACATTGGTTTGGAAACATTCCAAAACCTGAATTAGCTTTTCATCACCAATTGCTACCCCAATTCTTTCTCCTGGCAATCCGGCTTTTGATAAACTCATACAGTGCAGGATATTTTCCCCAAATACCGGAGTCATTTCTGTGAAGTTCAACGCCGGGAAAGGAGGTGCATAAGCTGAATCAATGAACACAGGGACATCATAAGGTGCAGCTAAAGCCGCAATTTTATGAACTTCATCATTAGTTAAAACGTTACCCGTAGGATTGCAAGGACGAGAGAAAATCACACAACCAGTATTTTCTGTAATCGAAAGTTGGTTAAAATCAGGACGATATTTAAATCTGTGGGCGGCTGTATCAATATCTAGAGTGGGTTTATAGGCAACCAAAGCTTCTGGGAATAAACAAACACCACCATAGCCAGTATAATCTGGACTTAATGGCAGCACAATCTCTTTTAAACCGCCATCAATCGTATATCCACCAAAAGCATTAGCCGCGTAAAAATAGATAGTTTGACTACCCGCAGTGATTAAAATGTTACGCTCAGTTAAACTTAACCCATAACGCTGGTTAAAATCCTTGACAATTGCGTCAATTAATGGTGAGTAGCCTTGACTAGAACCATAACGACATACAACTTCACCATATTCAGAACTAGCTAATAAATCTGCTGTGCAGTCCCGCCATAACTGTTCTACCTCTGGTAAAATCAACGGGTTTCCCGCACTCAAATTATATAATTCCTGTCCCTTACTAGCTCTGAGGGTTTCGTTAATATCTTTCATAATCGCTCTCACACCAGTTAAGTTAGACATTTGAGAGCCAATTTTAGTAAGGGCAGGTTTCATAGGCTTTTGTACAGACTTAAATAATCGCAGAAGTGGATAAATTAGACAGTGGTTGCGGCCCAGACAAAGACAGATGCTGCCGCCTTTTACCACTCTAAACCAGTGAATGCGATTTTAACAAACTCTGGGAGTTCTTGAGTTTGAGCAATGTATAAACAACGAAAGAAAAAATAAAGCCCCACTTGTGAGGTGGGGGATTTCTCTTGTAATCGTACAAATGTACTATATCAAAAAGTCGTTTGGCAAGTGGTTACTAAAAAAATCTTTATGCATATCATATAAAAGACAGCAAAATCATAAATTTATGTATCCATTTGCTGAGATAAACTCATTAAAAGTCAATATCAGGAGAACTAAATTTTGGAAGTTAAAGCAGCAGTAGCTTACAGCCCAGGTAAACCGCTAACGATTGAAACCGTACAATTAGCAGCACCACAAGCTGGAGAAGTATTAATTGAGATTAAAGCCAGTGGGGTATGTCATACTGATGCTTACACTCTTTCCGGTGTTGATCCTGAAGGGTTATTTCCGGCGATTTTGGGACATGAAGGCGCTGGTATAGTGGTAGAAGTAGGGGCTGGAGTAAAAAGTGTAAAACCCGGAGATCATGTAATTCCCTTATACACACCCGAATGTCGCCAATGTGAGTATTGCTTAAGTTTTAAAACCAATCTTTGTCAAGCAATTCGCACTACACAAGGAAGAGGTGTCATGCCCAACGGTACTAGTCGTTTTAGTATCGGTGGAGAAATGATTCATCACTACATGGGTACATCAACCTTTGCTAATTATACCGTATTACCAGAAATTGCCGTTGCCAAAATTCGAGAAGACGCACCTTTTGATAAAGTTTGTTACATTGGTTGCGGTGTGACTACAGGTATAGGTGCAGTAATCAACACAGCTAAAGTAGAACCAGGTGCAAATGTTGTAGTTTTCGGTTTGGGTGGTATTGGTTTAAATGTCATCCAAGGGGCGCGAATGGTAGGTGCAAATATGATTGTTGGGGTAGATATCAATCCCAACAAACGGGCTTTAGCAGAAAAATTTGGCATGACACATTTTGTCAATCCCCAAGAAGTTGCAGGTGATTTAGTTCCTTATTTAGTAGATTTAACAAAAGGCGGAGCTGATTATAGTTTTGAATGTATTGGTAATGTTAATGTCATGCGTCAAGCATTAGAATGCTGTCATAAAGGTTGGGGAGTAAGTGTAATTCTAGGTGTAGCTGCTGCGGGAAAAGAAATCAGCACTCGTCCATTTCAATTAGTCACTGGAAGGGTTTGGAAAGGTTCAGCATTTGGTGGTGCAAGAGGACGTACAGATGTGCCAAAAATTGTAGATTGGTATATGGATGGCAAGATAAATATTGATGATTTAATTACCCATATTATGCCAATTGAAAAAATTAATGATGCTTTCGATTTGATGCACAGAGGAGAATCAATTCGCAGTGTAGTGACGTTTTAAATTATTGACTGATGGAAATCTAACTTGCATATTATCTATCATTAAAACTCTGATGGTAGAGCCACTGCCTGGGGCGGATTTACCGACTTTTAGCAAGTGGCGCTGGAAGGGTGGACAACTAAAAGCCCACCCTATTTAATGCAAAATTGTAGCCAATTAAAATCCATCAATCATTAAGAATGAGTTTCTAGGGGATTAGCGATGTATTGAAATGTTGGTTCAGAATTCCAAGGACCGCGCTCATTTTGCTCGTTGCCATTTGTCGATAAGTTGTAGTAGAGAGAAACGCTTTCATCAGGTTGAATATTCCCAAAAAGAGGATCAGTCAACTTACCCAAAGACTCCAAAGCCTTCATAAACATCTGGGTATGAGAAATTTCTCGCGTTAATAGATGCACTAAAGTGTTTTTAGTTCCCTCATCTGTTGCCAGCTTAATTAACGCTTCATAGGTTTGACGAGCGCCTGCCTCCGCCGCAATATTAGCACGTAAATCACGCACAACATCGCCGCCTTCATTCAAGTATTTTGCACTCCAAGCATTACCTTGACTATCAAGAAAATGGGGACCAACTCCTCGGATCGCAAAAAGAGTACTTTTGTAAGCTTCTGTTTGATCGGAATTTTTGGTATGAGATTCGATGAGTTTACCCACCATCTCTAAATGCCCAAACTCTTCAATTGCAATATCTTGGAGCATATCGCGGATACCAGGATTTTCTACATGAAAAGATTGTACCCAATATTGCAAAGCTGCTGAAAGTTCCCCTGTTGCTCCTCCGAATTGTTCTAGAAGTAATTGTGCAAAACGGGGGTTAGCTTCATCAACTTTGACTGCATGAATAGGTTCTTTTTTGTGGAAAAACATACAACTAATTCAAAATTTACAGCGAATTTACATCAAATCCAAAACAACGTAAAATCCAAATTTAAGCTCTACTACTACTTTTAAATAATCCCCATAGATAAATCGCAATTATTGCCCCAATCATTCCTACAAAAAGTCCAGGAATACTTAAACTAGTAGATGTCAATTGCAGGGTTCCTGTTTGGATTAGTGTGAACAAAGTCCCACCAATAAAAGAGCCAACAATACCTAAAATTATGGTTGAGAGAATTCCGCCACCTTGATAACCAGGATAAACAGCTTTAGCAAGAGCGCCAGCTAATAGTCCTAGAACTATCCAAGCAATTATATTCATTATTTTTTCTTTCCTTAAAAATCTCACTCATCCAGTATTAAACTTATCAATTATTAATTACCTTTCTTTCTACCAAATGAGATAAATGTAAAAATCAAAAGGTAGACTTATTAAAAATAAACTTATTTTTTTGTATTTCTTGTATTTTCAATTGTGCTACTATAGTGCAGCAGATTGCAGGTGAATAAAGTAAGATACTTCTTGACAAAGCCCAGGAAAAAAATAGGTTTATTACTAACCGCTAAAAGCTGCTGTACCCATATTTAAGCGTCGTAATATTACTTTTGGATGATGCATAAAAATAGGTTGTGTCATATTCGGGACTGGTAACAGGTAAAGGTAATAATAAAGTGAAAATTCAGAAGTCAAAACCAATAAATTTCTACTTACTCCATTACCAATTACCAATTACCAATTACCAATTACCCATACTTAAATTGCGCGAGAGAATTTTGTCTCTCTGGTTCTTGTATGAGTATCGAAGATGACAGCAATATTTCTTACCAATAATCTACCAGTATCGGTAATTTGGATTTCATCAGCTAATAAATTGACTAATCCATCAGCTTCTAAGGGTTTTAACTCCTCTAATTCGGGAGAGAAATACTGATCAAAACTGATGTGGTATTTGGCTTCAATGTCTGACTTATGTAGCTGAAAGTGAGACATGATAGACATAATGACATCCCGTCTGATGATATCATTCTGGCTTAGTTTGACACCTTTACTAGTAGGGATTATACCTGCTGTAACGGCTTGGTAATAGTCCTTCAATCCTTTGTGATTTTGAGCATAAGCATCTTCTAGCATACTAATCGATGTGGAACCAAAACCAAAAAGTTCCGTTTCCGCGTGAGTAGTGTAACCTTGGAAGTTACGTTTTAGAGTACCATGACGTTGAGCGATCGCTAATTCGTCATTAGTTTTCGCAAAATGATCCATCCCAATAAACAGATATTCGTTACTTGTTAACTCCTCGATAGTCATTTTCAGCATATCTAACTTTTCCTGTGCTGCGGGTAATGCATCTTGGGGAATCCTTTTCTGCACAGGTTTCATCCACGGTACATAAGCAAAATTAAACACCACAATTCTATCAGGATCTAAAGCAATGGTCTTGTGTATAGTTTCCCGAAAAGTCTGAAGATTTTGGTAGGGTAAACCATAAATTAAATCCACATTCACACTATCAAATTTAGCTTCTTTAATCCAACCCATTGCATCAAACAGCATTGCTTCTGGTTGAATACGGTTCACCGCTACTTGCACTTGTGGGTTAAAATCCTGGATACCAAAACTAATGCGATTAAAGCCAATATCTTTCAGAAACTGGATGTACTCTCTAGTCACATAGCGCGGGTTAATTTCAATTGAGACTTCAGCTTGCGAATCAATGTTGAAATAATGATTAATCTTGTTCCACAAAAATTCAACTTGGTGAAGTTCCAAATAATTAGGTGTACCACCACCCCAATGAACCTGAAGCACTTTCCTACTTGTGTCAATCAAAGCTGTGGTGTTTTGGATTTCTTGCACCAAATGTTCTAGGTAGGGTTTGGCAATATTCTTATTACTAGAAATCACCGTATTACAGCCACAAAAATAGCAAGCACTCTGACAAAAGGGAATGTGGAAATACAAAGATAGGGGTGTTTGTCGTTGATTAGAAGCAGTAATTGCAGCTTGAAAATCCTTAGTAGTGAATGTCTCACTTAATTCTGTAGCGGGTGGGTAGCTAGTGTATCTGGGTGCGCGAGTATCATACTTCTTAATCAGATCCAGATCAAATTTTACACCAGGTAATAGAAAGACCATCAAAACCTCCGAGTATCTTTAAGTTTAGTTCCTAGTGGTCATAGCAATTTTGAATTGGGAATACTCACGGTTATTTTTCCCAATTTGGTGTTGTAAGATTGACAATTTTTTTGATTACTAATTGCCAATATATTTGTATGCTTCAGTTTAGAAGACTGAAACGAACTAGCTAGGACTTACGTTAAGAAACCCGGTTTTGATCAAAAATACTATAAACCAGTTGTAGTAAATAGAATTCACGACTACACAAACTAGTTTAGTTGTGAATTCTACTATTTTTAATAAACCGTAAAAGACGCAAAATAACAAGAGTTTAAGAGATATTTTGCGTAATTCATAATTTCATTAATTTGCAGAGTTACCTAATCAAATTAAGTCATTATACGTAGCTCGACCAAGAGCTAGAATTAAAATACTTTCTAACTCCTTAATTATCTGCGTATTCAAGTAAAAAGCATGGTTAGCTTCTGCTACAATTTTATCAGCATTTGTATCATCTACAGGTACTGTATCTAATGCTTGACGATACTTGTTTTTGAATGCTTGCTTATCTGGAATTTGCTCAAAGTTGTAAAAGGAAGTTCCTTCATATCCAGACAATTTTAAAGCTGACTGAGCAATTTTTTGTAGCATTTGTCCTCCAGAAAGATCACCCATATAACGAGTATATGAATGACCTAACAATAATGCAGGTTCATGAGCAGATATTTCTTGAATACGAGCAATGTAATTTTGAGCAGCAGTTGAAGGTGAGATTCTCTTGTACCATTGACTTCCATAATAAAACTCCATGTCTTTTTCTAGGGAAGCTTGGCGCTTTAGTTCAGGAAAATAAACTACACTAATAACAGGATGTTGTTTATTTTTCTCAATTGCTGCTTCTAGTTCACTGTAAACAAAATACAAATTCTTCAACAACTGAATAAAGCAGTCTCTATCAATAACACCTTGGACAAAACATTTCATGAAGCCGACATTTTCTGCGTCTGTATGAGCTTGTTGAGTACCAGAACGCAGTTTGATTGCTAAATTATTACTCATTATTGCTTCCTTCTTGTTCAAGTGCAAAGTTTCTAGAATGTCACCGACTTGTTTATCAGTTCACCGTCGATGTCACAGTGAGAAGATTGCTATTGTAGAGATATGGACTCTCTGCACTAATCTATCCAGCAAATATCACGGCTGAATATATCCTGGCTATTTTGATCTCTTACAAAATATTTAACTATTAATCTTCTTAATAAATATAAAGATATTCATATTTCTTTAGACTTTCCTGAGTAAATTTACTCTACATGTTGCTTTTCAAGGCAAAATTACCTTAGATATGGAATAATTACTTAATTTCATGTATATAACCAGAAAAATTAGCAAGTAGATATATCAAAAATTAAGTGCCATACTGGGAACATTCAACTAAATCACTTTTAAAACCATGAAGTTTACTAATTTGCAACTCCCATTTATTTTTATTTTAGCTGGTTGCGTTTTTTCCCAAGCTGGTTATACGCAGGATACCAATTTAAACACATCAAAACTAAGTGAAGAAGTTACAAGATTACGTCAACAGGGAGCAACGGGATTACAAACCTTTCTCAAATCCCATGCTAATGAATTAACATCCCAACCTTCACCACAAATCAAAACAGCTTTAGACATATTGTGCCAACAACGAGATTGTTATGCATCTAAATTGTATTGGTACACGGATTTAGAACAAGCTAAAGCTGCTGCTAAAACTAGTGGTAAACCAATCCTTTCTTTGCGGTTGTTAGGTAGATTAGATACAGACTTGAGTTGTGCTAACAGCCGATTTTTTAGAGTAGCATTATATCCAAATGCAGAAATTTCTCAACTATTAAGAGAAAACTTTATTTTGCATTGGCAAACAGTACGTCCTGTACCCAAAGTAACAATTGATTTTGGTGACGGACGCAAGTTAGAAAGAACAATTACGGGGAACAGTATTCATTACATTTTAGATAGTTCTGGTCGTCCCATTGATGCTATTCCCGGACTGTATGGACCAAAAGCTTTTCTTAAACAACTAAAAGAAGCAGAAATAATTGCAACAGAGTTGGGTAAAAGTAGCGGTACAAAATACGAAAATTTATTACAACAGTATCATCTACGTCAGCTGGATGGAATTCAAAACCAATGGAGAGCAGATTTATCCCAATTGGGTATTCAGTCTCCACCTCAGTTAGTACCACTGACCAATAATTCTACTTTATCTCCTAGTGCTGGAGTTGCAGGTTCTCTCGCAGTTTCTAAGTCCGTCGTAGAAAGACCTATTATCAATGCGATTCAACCTGAGACATTAGATAATAAATCTAATCCTTTAGAAATTATTGATCAGGCAACTTGGAACGGATTAGCGCAAATATACCAAAGTGATGCTAAACTTGATGGTAATAGTATAGCTTTAATTCAAGCTAAGAAGTTACCAAATACAACCAGCAAAAATAATTTATCCAGAGTAATTAGTAATTTTGAAACAGTCATGGCTCTGGATACAGTGAGAAATGAATATATGCTACATAGGCAAATTCATCAATGGTTTTCCCAAAGAAATGAAACATTAGATGTCAATAAACTCAATGAAAAAGTTTATGCTGAACTGTTTCTAACTCCTAGTTCTGATCCTTGGTTAGGTTTGGCAAACAATGATACTTATAGTGCAATTGATAACGGTGGCATTATTGAGAATTCTGCATCACTAAGCCGCTAAAAATTCATCCAATTACTAAAGCTGCTCAGATGATTTGGTACAATTTAGTTTCAATAATTTAACTGATGACTACTAATAACTATTTATGCTTAGATAATTTTAAAAGCATAAAATAGCAAAAGGAGTATCATGGTTAAGTCTTTAGAAACTCCCCCAGTTGAGTTATTGAAACCAGGTGTCAAAGCACCGGTTCAAGAAACATTATTAACTCCCCGTTTTTATACCACAGATTTTGATGCTGTGGCAAAAATGGATATTTCTGATCATGAGGAGGAAATAAGGGCAGTAGTTGAAGAACTCAAGGCTGATTATAACCGCCATCACTTCGTTCGTGATGATGAATTTAAACAGTCTTGGGATCACATTCAGGGAGAGAAAAGACTAGCCTTTATTGACTTTTTGGAACGTTCCTGTACTTCGGAATTTTCAGGTTTTTTACTGTTTAAAGAATTATCTCGTCGGATCAAAGATAGTAATCCTTTGCTATCAGAAGCATTTGATTATTTAGCACGAGATGAAGCCCGTCATGCAGGGTTTCTAAATAAGTCAATGGCAGATTTTAATCTTTCCCTTGACTTAAGTTATCTAACTAAAAATCGAACTTATACCTTTTTTCCTCTAGAGTGGGTAATTTACACAGTTTACCTATCAGAGAAAATTGGCTATTGGCGTTATATTTTAGTGTATCGCCATATGGAAAAAAATCCAGATTTCCAGTTTTATCCACTGTTTCGGAAGTTTGAAAGCTGGTGTCAAGATGAAAATAGACACGGGGATTTCTTCAAAGCTTTGTTACGTTCTCAACCCCAGTTATGGAATAATTGGAAAGCGCGGTTATGGGTGCGGTTCTTCTTATTAACGGTGTTTGTTACCCACACAATGACTGTATTTGAACGGGCTAATTTCTATGAAATATTAGGAGTTCATCCTCGTAAATACAATAATCAGGTAATTGAAGAAACCAACAAAACGGCAGCGAGAGCATTTCCCATTATCTTGAATACAAATCACCCCTACTTTTTCTGGTATTTGGAACAATGTGCAATCAATAATCAGAAAATCATCGAACTCAATAACAGTAAGCGTGGGCTAATTGTCAAGTTTTTCAAAAAAATACCTTTGATGAAAAACATCGTTTGGTATATGTTAAAACTTTACCTAATTAAACCCATAAACGCGGAAAAGACTCGTCAGGCTGTTTGTTAATTGATATTTTGCATTTTGACGGTTTGTATTATTCTTAATTTCTAATCTCGCGTAATTCCTAATATCTTTTAAACTAATACAGGGTGTCTGGAAAACCTATCACTAAATCTCTCTTCTAGAAAGAGAGAGATTTTGAATTTTCTCCCTTTCCTCATTGGGAAGGGGGTTAGGTTTTTTGTGGGCTGTTCTCGATGAAATAAAAAGTTAGGGACGTTACTCAACGGGAAGCTGACGCTATATGAAACGTCTTTACAGTATTGTATTCTTCCAGAACAACCTGAGCCTATTTTATTAGCCCAGATTTTTGCCAAGCTTACCTCTCGCTTGTCGTATTCACAATATTTCTACAGCTGTTGAACCCTCGTAATTTGGCGAAGGTATTGTCATTAGAAATGATTTATCGCGGTTTGAAAAGTCTTTTGGTATCTAGGTTTTATAATCATTTAGTGTCCTAATTGCCCTGCGTGAAAACACTTATAGCCCACATTCCACACCCCAACTGTCACAATAGGGAAATTACTAAGAGAAAAAGCCAAGCAAGCATAAAATTTGCAGATTTTTTGGAGTTCCCTTACTCACCATTTTGTTCTGTTTCTATAAGTTGAGCTTGAGTACGACGCAATTTTTCTAATGTCAACTCTAAACTGAGATTTTTCTCGTTTAACTCCCGCGTTCGTTCATGTACTTTTTCTTCGAGAATCTGGCTGTATACTTCTAGTTGTTCATTAGCATCATTTTGGATGTTAATGAGTTGCTTAACTTCCAGGATGAGACGATTAAGAGAAGCTGCTAAAATCCCAACTTCATCATTAGTTGTTACTGGTGCTTGCAAATCAAAATTAGATTCTTCTGTCACCTGTTGAGCAATATGAGTGACTAATTGAATAGGACGCGCAATGGTACGACTGGTGTAAATTGCTAATAATGTGGCGATCGCAATTGATAATGATAAACTACCTAAAATAATGTATAAACGTAATTTTTCTGCCCTTTTCAGTTCCCAATTAGCTTGCTGATACTCCTCGGCTATTACTTCCACAAGCATCGAAATATCATCAAGAAAATCATCAATCATAAAAACTGATGAACCGTGCATGAAATTAAACAGTTGGGTTTGTGCTGTTCTAATCTCATTTGGTGATAATTTACTAGGATTGTTATCTTGAAAAGAACCTCCCGTGTGTTGTAAGTAAGCATCAAATCCTTTGTAGGTTTGTAATAAGCGATAAATAGCTTTTTTCTCAATTATAGAATCATAGATAATTGATTTTTCAATATTGTAGTTAGCTTGGAAATCAAACCAAATTTGTCTAGCTTGCTCAACATACCTCAGTAATAAAGTATATTGCTCTTGCCATCTTTTTGGTTGTTCCATATATAAAATCAGCTTGTGTTGGTTGGTACGAACACGAAATACAATGGTTTTGAGTTGGTAGATTTGATATAACTCTTCAATTGCTGCTTCTTCCCGTTTCTGGGCTTGTCGCTGGTAATGATCCGCAATCAAAAAGCCAATACTAGTTCCCAACACAGCAATACTCAAAAGCAGTCCATATCCAATACCAATTTTTTGGCCAACTTTCAAATGGCTGAACCAATACCGAGGATTGCTTGTGTCTGGACTTGAATTACCTAATTTCAAGGGGATATTTGACAAATCAAAGGTCTGTTTATCTAAGTTGTGATGCTGTTTCATACTCAACCACGACTCAGATAAACTTGAATCCGTTCCTGTCAAGCAAGAAGGCAGGGGGCAGAGAAGGAAAATTCCTACTCATGACTCGGTACTCGGTACTCGGTACTCGGTACTCGGTACTCGGTACTCGGTACTAAGTTCGTAACCGATAACCCATGCCTCTCACGGTCTCAATTAGGTTGCCGCCAAGTTTTTTGCGGAGATAACCGACATAGACATCGACAATATTAGAACCTGGGTTATAGTCGTAACCCCAAACAGAATCTAGGAGTTGTTCTCGACTGATGACTTGTCCTGGATGCCGACAAAACATTTCAGCCATGGCAAATTCACGGGCGGGTAGTTCTATAATGCGATCGCCTAATTTCACTTGTCGAGTCCGCAAATCTAGGACTAGATTACCAGCTTGAAGGGTAAACTCCTGAGCATCTCTAACGGGTCTAACACTCCGCAACCGCAATCTTACCCGTGCCAGTAATTCTTCAAATCGGAAGGGTTTGGTGACATAATCATCTGCACCTCCTTCTAGTCCCGCAACTTTATCATGAATGTCACTGCGAGCAGAAAGGATAATTACAGGGATGTCTTCTCCCTGTCCTCGTAGTTCTTCGAGAACTTGAAATCCATCTTTTCCCGGCAAACGCAGATCCAAAATTAACAAATCAAACGTGCTACTTTGGATCACATCCAGCACACACAACCCATCGGTCAAAATTGTGGTTGTGAATCCTTGCGATCGCAATCCTTTTTGAATAAATGACGCAATCCGAGGTTCATCTTCAACAATGAGAATGTTGGGCATAGATACAAGTAAGGTAAGTTGCTGGTTAGGAGAGTACCGAGTACCGAGTATTGAGTACCGAGTGTTGAGTAATCAGTTGTCAGTTGTTATTATCCCCCTACTCCCTGCTCCCCTGCTTCCTACACCCCTTTTTGTGGGGGATCTAGGGGTAAAATGATGGTAAACATCGAACCTTTGCCTAACTGACTGCGAAGTAATACTTGCCCATCATGAGCTTGTGCGATCGCTCGCACAATAGAAAGTCCTAAACCCGCACCTTCTGAACGACGACGACTATGGGAAGTGCGGGCAAATCGTTCAAAAATCCTTTTTTGATCAACTAGTGGAATACCTTCACCTGTATCACGTACCCAGAAGCGTACCTTTCCTTTAGCGATCGCTGAACCTATGGAAATAGTATCACTGTGATTAGTATGCTGAGTAGCATTTTGCGCCAGATTAATTATAGCTTCGGTAATTCTTTGGCGATCTACAACAATCTGACCTTTAGCCACAGCGTCCAGTTGCCAATCCCTTTCTGCCAGTGCTTGGGCTTTGATCAATAACTCTTGGGTTAACTCTGCCACATTCACCGTTGCTACCTGTAAAAAGTCTGCGCGTTCTGCTTTAGCCAGCAAAATCAGATCATCAACTAAACGGCTCATCCTGTCCAGTTCTCCCATCACCATTGCCAGGGTTTCCTGTTGTTCTTGGGGGTCATCTCCCATCAGTTCTAAATGTCCACGAATGATAGTGATAGGAGTTCGCAGTTCATGTCCAGCATCATTCACAAATTCACGCTGACTGGCAAAAGCCGCTTCGAGTCTGTCCATCATTTCGTTGAATGTTGTTGCCAGTTTTCCCAATTCTCCCTTATCTCGCACTGGCAAACGCTGAGTTAAATCTGACTCACTAATGGCATGAGCCGTAGTGATAATTGTTCTTAGAGGAGTCAGTATCCGCCCTGTAGCTAACCAAGCCAGAATTAACGACACCACAAAAACCAAGCTGGAAACTTCAATAATTGCCGTCACTGCTTCTAAAGCTTGTGTCCTATCCCCAGCAGCATTGTGAGCAACCACAAACACCCCTCGTGTTTCTCCATTGATGGTAATCGGTTCCACAATGTACATAATATTATTAACATCAGAGGTGAAAAATTCCTTTTCTCCCTGTTCTGCATGGGTCTGTTTTGCCCACTGTCTCATTAATAGTGAATTTCTGGCTAGGAGCTTAGGACGGGCGCTAGGACTGGATTTATAGAATTCACCATCTATAAAAGTGATGAAATAGGATTCATCTTTGGGTAGCCGATACAGCAAATAAGCTTTGAAAAGCTTACTTAAGTCTTGTACTGATATGGGAGTAGTGAGTTCTTCTTGTTCAAAGATTAACGAGTTTAATTGCTTTGGTCTGATTACCATCTCTTCAGTGAGTTCATCCTTTGGAATCAAGGTTTGTCCGTTAATCAATGCCTTAAAAGCCTTGATGTCTGCTGCCATATTTTGACGAACACGCTGATCAATGCGGTGATAGAGATGGTAGCGAAATGCAGGAATGGCAATGAGAAACGTTATTCCTAAAATCAGTAAGTACCACAGCAAAATTCGGGTGCGGGCTTCTCCAAATACTTGCTGCCCAACTAAAAGCAACTGAGACATTTTAAAAATAGATAAGATAGATATGCGCTCACGAAACCGGTTTATTATCATCCTCATTTTAAATATTCTTGATTTCAATTTTTCTTGTTCTCTATTTTGATTTGAGTTATTAAGTAGCTTGGCACAATTAAATATAAAACCTCTCTGGTCAACCTCTCCCTAACCCTCTCCTACAAGGAGAGGGAAAAGGAATAATTCTTAATACTGGAGAGGCTTTGACTCCCCCTTCCCTGGTAGGGAAGGGGGTTGGGGGGTTAGGTTTATATTATATTTTTTAACGCCCACTTACTATCACGGTTAAACTCATGCAAATTGGGTTATTTAAAATTATGTTTGTTCCCTGCAAATTATTTTTGCAAATGATAACTATTTGAATATGAGAAAATTTTCATCTATTTTTCATGTGCTTTTCATGATTAATTGATATGTTAGCAATAATCTTTAATATTTCTTAAAGAAAACAAAACCAAATCTTAATATTCTATTTGAAAAACAAGGTTTGGAAAATCCATCTACCCAATGATTACAAAAATGATACTACTATTTAACCCTATTAAATTCAATATCTGGAGAGAGTTAAATAGGTAATAAATCAATTAAATGTAATAAAGGGAGTATGGCTCGCACCAACCTCCGCTATCAGTAGTAAGAATTAGTTCTTAGTCCTGTCTGTTGTCTAATACCTCTGAATCTAGGAGCAAATTTATCAATTGCCATTAATCATTGTTGTGGTTAATTACCCTCATGAAAACTTTGTCAGGATTGCCCATGAAAAACTTATTAGCTCACTCCAGAGAAATAGGAATAACGGTGGCTAGAGAAGAATCTGCGGAAGTTAGTAGTTCATCTAGCAATCCTCGTAAGTGGCGCATTGCTTTATATTCCCATGACACAATGGGACTGGGACACAAACGCCGCAATTTGTTAATTGCTCAAACATTAGGATATTCACCCCTAGAAACCGATATTTTGATGATTAGTGGCATACAGGATGGCAGCAATGTCCCAATACCTCCAGGGGTTGATTGTTTGAGCCTACCTGCACTGTACAAAAACATTGATGGTCAATATCAGGCACGACGATTAGATTTGTCATTGCAGGAAATAATTACACTGCGATCGCAAGTTATTCTCACCACAATCAAAACTTTTAAACCCGATATATTCATTGTTGATAATGTACCCAGAGGAGCAGTCAGAGAACTAGAACCAACGCTAAATTACTTGCGTACCCAAGGAGAAACACGCTGCATTTTAGGTTTACGGGATGTGTTAGATGAACCTGCGTCCGTACAGCGAGACTGGAAACGCCTAGCTAATGAAGAGGCCATTCAAACCTATTATGATGCCGTTTGGGTGTATGGAGATCCAGCCATTTATGATTTAGCACGGGAATATAGTTTCCACCCTACGACTGTTGCCAAATTCCGGTACACTGGCTATCTTGACCAACGTAGCCGCCTCAAGTTCATGGATCTCGATAGTGTTCAGGCATTTAAATCGCTCAATTTGCCATCAGGACGATTAGCATTATGCTTGGTGGGTGGTGGACAAGATGGAGCGCGGTTAGCAGAAACATTTGCCGGTGCGGAACTACCACCAGACATGAATGGCATCATTTTGACAGGCCTGTTTATGCCGCCAGAGGTGCAGCAACGGCTTCAAAAGTTGGCAGCTAAACGTACTAATCTGCGGGTATTAAAATATTTATCTGAGCCGACACTGTTGATAAATCAGGCCGAACGCGTCATTGCCATGGGTGGATACAATACAACTTGTGAACTGTTGTCATTTCAAAAGCGATCGCTCATTGTACCCCGAATTAAACCCCGTCGAGAGCAATTGGTTCGTGCAGAACGCTTACAGTCACTTGGTTTAGTGGATATGCTGCACCCCCACAACCTCACATCTCAAGCATTGACAGATTGGTTAATACAAGAAAGCGAAAAACCACAGATTCGCAACTGTGTCAACCTCAACGGACTCAACCACATTTCTCAATTTATAGACGAAATACTCATACCTGTTCAAAACCCATCAAAACAAGCTTATTAAACAAGGCAGAAGTCACAAATCAGAGGAATAAATACATTATTTTCCCAATTACGAATTACGAACTACGAATTACGAATTATGCCCATTGTTGGTTACGTTCTCAAACGCTATCCCCGTTATTCTGAAACCTTCATAGTCAATGAAATTTTGGCACATGAAGCCGCTGGCTTAAACATTGAAATTTTCGCTTTAAGACCGCCGAGTGATACTCACTTTCAAAATATTATTTCCCAGGTACGAGCTTCCGTAACTTACATTAAACAGCCAATTCAAGGTCGTGTGAGTCAATCTCTCAATAGTCTTGCTCCCACAGCAGCCTGCTATTTTTGGGCAGAATTACAAGAGGCTAGTAAAGTCATTCCCGATTTTTGGTCAAAGTTGGCAGTTGCTGAAGGTGAACAAGCCAGTACAGTCTACCAAGCTGCATGGTTAGCACGGGAGGTAAAACTTAAAGGCATCACTCATTTACACGCTCACTTTGGTAGTGTAGCGACCAGTGTAGCTAGATTAGCATCTCATTTCACGGGCATTCCCTACACATTCACGGCTCATGCTAAAGATATTTTTCATGAGAGTGTTGAATTTGCAGATATGGACAGGAAACTCCAGGATGCGGCTACTATCGTCACTGTCAGCGACTACAACCTCAATTATTTACAAAAAACATATCCTACAGCAGCACAGCAAATTAAACGCATTTACAATGGTTTGGATTTGCGACAATTACAATATTCTTCTCCCGCTAACCGTCCTCCTTTAATTATCTCAGTCGGTCGGTTAGTCGAGAAAAAAGGGCTATCTATTTTGATAGATGCTTGTACCATTCTCAAGCAGAGAAATTGTGAGTTTCAATGTCAAATTGTTGGTACAGGATCATTAGAACTTGTATTAAAACAACAAATCCAAGATTTAGAATTGCAATCTTTTGTAGAAATTATTGGTCCACGTCCTCAAAATGATGTGTTTCAACTGGTACAACAAGCGGCTGTGTTTGCAGCGCCTTATGTGATTGGCAAAGATGGCAACCGGGATGGATTACCTACAGTTTTACTGGAAGCGATCGCATTGGGAACTCCCTGTGTGAGTACGGATGTGACTGGTATTCCCGAAGTGGTACGACATGGTGAGACTGGGTTGATTGTGCCACAAAATCATCCTGACAAATTAGCGATTTCAATTCAAGAACTGCTTACTGATTCGGCTTTGCGGGTTAAGTTGTCAATTCAGGCTAGGCAATTAATTGAATCTGAGTTTGATATTCATGGAAATACTAAAGTTTTACGGGAATTGTTTTTTATGTAGATATGACAGCAGTTTTAAAGGTTGTAGAGAATCAGGTATCAAGAATAATTAAACGCAGATGGACGCAAATGGACGCAGATAAATACAGATAATTAAATTTATTTGTTCATTTTCTACTGTCTTAAATTGAATTGGTATAAATCTGAGAAGTTTATTAAATTCAGGAGTTATAAAGAGTGAGAATTGCATACATTTGTGCTGATCCGGGAATTCCTGTTTTTGGACAAAAGGGTTGTTCTATTCATGTTCAAGAGGTGATACGAGCATTACAAAAGCAAGGTTGTGATGTTGATTTGTTTGCTACTAGAATTGGGGGAATAGCACCAGCAGATTTAGCTAATATTGTTGTTCATCAATTGCCAGCTATCCCCAAAGTGAAAAGGGCAATTAGGGAACAAGTCGCTTTAGAAATTAATTCTGATTTACGTTTAGATTTGCAGAGGTTTGGAACTTTCGACTTCATTTATGAGCGCTATTCTCTTTGGAGTTATAGTGCCATGAAATTTGCCCAAGAAAGGGGAATTCCTGGTTTATTAGAGGTGAATTCTCCTTTGATTACAGAACAGGCAAAGCATCGCGGTTTGATAGATATTCATAGTGCTGAACAGGTGGCGCATCAGGTTTTTCAAGCTGCTACAGCCTTGATTGCTGTTTCTGAGGAGGTGAAAACCTATTTAATGAATTATGTGGATAGTAGTAAAGTTCATGTCATCCCTAATGGTGTAAATCCTGAACGGTTTTCTAATATTAATACTTCCACTGAATCGGAAACTTTTATGGTGGGATTTGTGGGAACATTGAAACCGTGGCATGGTTTACCAATTCTCACAGAGGCTTTTGCTCAACTACATCAAAAAGTACCTGAATCTCGACTTTTAATTGTTGGTGATGGACCAGAAAGAGAAAATATTGAAGCTGAATTATCAGCACTGGGATTAAATACTTTAACTCAATTTACTGGTGCGGTAAGTCCTGATCAAGTTCCGCAATTTTTAGCAAAAATGGATGTGGCTGTTGCACCCTATCCAGCACAATCAGATTTTTACTTTTCACCGTTGAAAGTTTATGAATATATGGCTGCTGGTTTACCTGTAGTTGTTAGTAAAATTGGGCAATTAGTCGATTTAATTGAGCCTGGAGTGAATGGTATTCTTTGTCCTCCTGGTGATGCGATAGCACTAGCAGAAGCATTAGAAAAATTATGGCGATCGCCAACTCTCCGTCAAAGTCTAGGACAAGCTGCACGCCAAAAGGTGATGAAACATCATACCTGGGATGCCATAGTCACACAAATTCTGCACATAGCCGGACTCTATGGGGGTGTAAGACGATAAAATGGCAAAATCCCTCAAAAAAGCTGTTCCTGGTCTTTGGGGAATTCTGGTTTATTTCTGGCCTTATATTCGCCCACAGTATAGATTAATTGTAATTTCTGCGATCGCTCTAATTGCAGATGTGGGACTCCGGGTACTAGAACCTTGGCCGCTCAAGTTTGTATTTGATTATGTTCTCATCCGCAATAATCAACCAAGCAATATTCCAGTAATCGCAAATCTCGAACCGCTTACTTTACTGACACTTTCCGCCGTTGCAATCCTTGTATTTACAGGATTACGCGCTTTTGCTGCTTATTGGAGTACGGTGGGATTAGCCACAGTCGGCAGTCGAGTCATGACCGAAGTGCGTAATCATTTATATCGTCATCTGCAAAATTTGTCTTTGGCTTATCACACCCAAGCCCGTAGCGGTGATTTAATTATTCGTGTGAGTGGTGATGCCAGCCGTCTGCAAGAAGTTATGATTACGGCTGCATTGCCCCTAGTAGTAAGTATTCTCAGTCTATTTGGCATGATTGGGGTGATGTTTTGGATGAATCCCAGCCTTACCCTATTATCACTCCTGACGTTACCGTTATTTGTGTTAGTTACCAATCGACTCAGCCAACAAATTAAAGATTCTTCATTAAAGCAACGAAAACAAGAAGGGGCTGTAGCTGCTACTGCGGCTGAATCAATTGCAGCCATTAAGTTAGTTAAAGCTTTGTGGTTGCAAGATGCTTTTGCACAGGTTTTTTCTCAACAAAATCAGCGTAGCCTCAATGAGAGTGTCAAAACCCAACGTCTGGCTGCTCACCTAGAACGGACTGTGGATGCTGTCATTGCTTTAGGAACAGCTATTGTCCTCTGGTATGGTTCTTGGTTGGCGTTGCGAGATGCCTTGACACCAGGAGATGTACTGGTATTTATCACCTATCTCAAGAATGCCTTTAAACCGGTGCAGAACTTCGCTAAATATACCGGTAGACTGGCTAAAGCTGCCGCTTCTGGGGAGCGAATTTTAGACGTATTAAAACAGCAGCCTGATGTCCGCGATTTACCAGATGCAATTCCTGCGCCGATTTTTCGAGGTGAGGTGTGTTTTGATCAGGTTAATTTTGGCTATGAACCAGGACAAGTTCTGCTAGAAGATATCAACTTAAATATTCAACCAGGACAACAAATAGCAATTGTCGGTACTTCTGGGAGTGGAAAGTCAACATTAGCTAGCTTATTGTTGCGGCTTTATGACCCCTCGCTGGGTCAAATTATGATTGATGGTAAGGATATCCGAGAGTATACATTGGCATCATTACGCCCGCAAATTAGTGTGGTTTTACAAGAAAGTATCTTGTTTGCGGCGACTATTCGGGAAAATATCGCTTATGGTGTTGCAGGGGTGTCTGATGTTGAGATTGAAGATGCGGCTCGTCTGGCTAATGCTCATGATTTTATCCAAGCTTTACCGCAAGGATATGACACTTTTGTGGGGGAAAGAGGGGCAACACTTTCGGGGGGACAACGCCAACGAATTGCGATCGCACGGGCTGCTATTCGTCAAACTCCAATTCTCATTTTAGATGAACCTACAACTGGTTTAGATAAGGGTAATGAAAAGGCTGTAATTAATGCTCTACAACGGCTTTCTCAAAACCGTACAACCTTCTTAATTACTCATGATCTTAACTTTGCTACTCGCGCCGATATGATTATTTACATGGAAAATGGGCGGGTTTTAGAGAAAGGTACTCATTTGGAATTGATGCAAAAAAATGGGCATTATGCAGCATTGTATCAAATACAAAGTGCAATTAAAAATGATAACTTTGAAACAATACAGTTCAGTTAAGAACTTATTTTTTTCTTCTCTCTGCGTCGCGCCAGTTGCTGCCTCTTTCAGAGGAGCTATGCCTACGGCACGCTGCGCGAACGCTAACAAGTCGGGAAACCCGCCCAACGCACTGGCTTCTCTGTGCCTCTGCGGTTCGTTTTAAAAAAAGAGTTTTGGGATTAAGGTAAACATATTGGGTGTTGAGGATGCAGCGGGTAAAGAATTTGTAAACATAGAGGTACGCAAAGTGTTACCAAATTTAATTAACTTGAATAGTGTAAATGATACTAAAATGCCGTTTTTATCAGAGGTAATTGACCCTTTACAGGTGGAAGAATGTTTTAGTAAATATTTATCAATTGCTCAAAATACTCATCTGGAAAAAATTGAAGTTATTCGTCACAAACCAGGAAGACGTTGTTTAATTGAATATCAATTGATTAATGATTATGGACAAATAATAACGCTGATTGGTAAGGTTCGCGCTAAGGGGACTGATTTTCATAGTTATGAGTTACAGAAATCTTTGTGGGAATCAGGATTTGGTGAGGATAGTGTTGATGGAATTTCTGTCCCTGAACCTGTGGGTGTAATTCCTGAATGGCAAATGTGGTTACAGCGTAAAGTTGAAGGTGTGACATTTACTCAATTATTAACACCAAATAACAATGTTTTATTAGGAAAAAAAATTGCTGAAGCTGCCCATAAACTTCACACAACTAATATTTCTCCGCGTCGTTCTCATACTATGAATGATGAGTTAAGAATCTTGCATGAACGCATTTCCTTGGTTATCGAAAAATATCCACAATGGCAAGAACGTCTAGAAAGAATTTTGGCAGAATGTAATCATTTAGGAAATAACACTCCAGAGATAGAAGTCTGTGGTATTCATCGAGATTTTTATCCAGATCAATTAATTATTAATAATGAGCGTTTGTATCTAATTGATTTAGATTTATATTGCCAAGGTAATCTAGCCCTGGATATTGGTAATTTTATTGCTCATATTCAAGAATACAGTCTGCGTGTATTTGGTAATTTCGTGGAGTTGCACGAGTTAGAAACATCTTTGATTGAACGATTTCTTGAGATTACAAGTGATGAGTTGCGAGGCGCAATTGCATCTTATACGACTTTAACTTTAGTCAGGCATATTTATATTAGCACTCTATTTTTAGACCGTTCTTTTTTTACGGAAGCATTATTAAATTTATGTGAACAGCGTTTAAATATAATTTGTAATTCGTAATTATATATTACTTGATATTTCATGAATTTATTTAAATTTATTTTTTCTCACGCAGAGACGCAGAGGGCGCAGAGAAGAGAGATTTCTTATTTCAGGAGATTGCTGTGAAGAATTTTGGCTGTTTACTAAAAGCTGGTTTAATTAGTTTAGTTGTTTCTTGCACTCTGAGCATTAGAACTCAAGCTAATTCTATATCTCCAGATATTAATAACTTCAATCAAATTAACTCTGTCTCCCAATTATCAAATATTAGTGCCGATAGTTGGAAATTTAAAACCCTACAATCATTAGCTCAAAAGTTTAATTGTGTAAATGGTTTGTCTAAAAATAATGACCTGACTAATAAACAATTAACTCGATACCAATTTGCGGTTAAACTCAATACTTGTATAGCTAGTATAAGTCAGCTAATTATTAATAATGATTCTGCTGCAATTGACCAAGAAACATTCATTACTATCCAGCGATTACAAAGGGAATTTTCACCAGAATTAAATATTTTTGAAACACGAGTCAGTTTATTAGAAACCAATGTTAATAAATTAGAATCACAGCAGTTTTCACCCCATGTAGAATTAGAGGGAGAGGTGATTTTTGCCGTGACTGGGGTTGCTGGTAAACAAAAAGCTGGGACTACTAATAAGCCAATCAATGATAATTTAGTATTGAGTAATCGCGTCCGTCTCACTTTAGAAAGCAGTTTCACAGGTAAAGATAAATTGCAAGTGCGTTTACAAGGCAGCAATACACCCGAATTGGAAGATGTCACTGGCACTAAAATGGCCAATTTAGGATTTGATGGTGATGATGAAAATGAGGTCGAATTAGATGAAATAGAATATAGGTTTGGGTTAGGTAAACAAACCCGGATGACTTTGTATGGGTTGGGAGGAGGTTTAGGTGATTTAGTTCCTAGTATTAATCCTCTGTTTAGCGGTAGTGGGGATGGATCGATTTCTACATTTGGTCGAGAAAATCCTATTCGACGACAAGGTGGTGGAGTGGGTGTTGGTATTTCTCATAATTTGAATAATGCTGTTAATTTTTCGTTGGGATATATTGCTAGTAATGCAGCTGATTCAAACAAGGGAATTTTTGCTAGTCCTAATGGTGTTATTTCTCAACTCACTCTCGAAGCTACTAAAACAACTGCACTTAGTTTTACCTATGTCTACTCTCACAATAATCTGAATACGGGAACCGGCAGTGAATTAACCAGCGATCCATTTAATGATCAAGCAAATTCTATTACTGCTAATTCTTTCGGTGCAGAAGCAGCTTGGCAAATTAACCCAACTATTTCTCTTGGTGGTAGAGTTGGTTTTATTAATGCTGAAACAGAAGATTTACCAACAGATGCAAATGCGACTATTTCCACATGGGCAGTTTTGCTAACTCTCAAAGATATTGGTAAAGAAGGTAGCTTTGCTGGTTTTGTATTCGGTCAACCCCCGAAAGTAACTCATAATAGTTTTGGTAAAGCCTTTGAGGATAAAGATACGTCTTTACATCTAGAAGCTTTTTACCATTTTTCTATCACGGATAATCTAGCAATAACTCCAGGATTATTTGTAATTATAAGCCCGGAACATGATAATAGTAATGACACTATTTATGTAGGTACTGTGCGGACAACATTTACCTTCTAATCGAAAATTTGTTGCAGTTGGCATCCCCGTGAGTGGGATTATAGCTATGTGGAATATTGATTGAGGTATCTTTTCTCGCATCAAGACTTGTAAGCAGCACACACAGATTTTGACCGCAGATGAACGGATGGAATGTTGATTTAATCCTGTTCATCCTAAAATCCTGTCAATCCTGATATGGCTTGCGCCACGCTACGCTATCAGACAAAGTTTCGTAAAATCCGTTACTTAACCCCCTTCTCCAAAAAATACCCGTGTATACATTACCAATTAGATAGAGATAAAATTGATAAGTATCCGGCATTTGCCCTCACGGAGATTTTGGCCTGATGTTGCTATGCCTCAGAATTGAGAATTTTGCCCTCATTGACCAACTAGAATTGGATTTTGGCGCTGGGTTGAACGTGTTAACAGGGGAAACTGGCGCGGGAAAGTCGATTATTTTGGATGCGATTGATGCAGTTTTAGGTGGTAAAGTTTCTAGTCGTGTAATTCGCACCGGCACGAGTCGCGCTTTGGTAGAAGGTACTTTCAGTTTAAATCCTTTCCTAGCGGCTTGGTTGAGTGAACAGGAAATTGATTTAATTGATGATAACTCTGTAATAATTAGTCGAGAAATCAGCACGACCATAAGTAATATCCGCAGTAGATCGCGTGTAAATGGGGTGTTAGTAAATCGGCAGATTATGGCTGGTTTGCGCGATCGCTTGGTGGAAATTACCGCCCAAGGACAAACTGTACAAGTGGGACAATCTACCCAAGTCCGAGATTGGTTAGATTTATATGGTGGCGACTCTTTGATGCAACAACGCCAAAAAGTTGCTGTTGCTTTTATTGCTTATCAACAAGCACACCAAACTTTAGAAAAACGCCGTACTTCCGAACGAGAACGTTTACAACAACTGGATTTACTCACCTATCAAGTGCAAGAATTGGGTGCAGCAAATCTTAGTGATGCTCAAGAAATGGAACAATTGACGCAGGAAAGAGAACGCCTCAATCACGTTGTTGATTTGCAACAAATGAGTTACAAAGTTTATCAGGCTTTGTATCAAAATGAAGATGAAACTCCCACCGCTGCGGATTTGTTAGGAGACAGTGAAACGACATTAAATCACATGGTAGAGTTCGATTCTCAATTACAATCTTTGCTGGAATTGGTGCGAGATGCAGTAGCAGCAGTGATGGAAGTGGGAAGACAAATTAGTGCTTATGGGGAAGGATTAGAAGCAGATCCACAACGGTTAGAAGAGGTTGAGGAACGGATTCGGGAATTAAAACAAATTTGTCGCAAATATGGCCCAACGCTCACGGAAGCGATCGCTTATTATGAACGTATCCAAAAAGAATTAGCTGAACTTAATAACAGTGAATTATCAATAGAAACTTTAGAACAACAAGAACAAACTTGTTTACATCACCTCAACAAAGTTAGTCAGACATTAACCCAACTGCGTCGTCAAACTGCGGCTAATTTAGAATCTCATTTGTTAGCTGAACTCAAGCCATTAGCAATGGAAAAGGTGAAATTTCAAGTTGAAGTTACACCAATTCCTCCTACCACTATAGGTGCAGATAAAATTACTTTTATGTTTAGTCCTAACCCTGGTGAACCTATACAACCATTAACAGAAATTGCTTCTGGTGGGGAAATGAGCAGATTTTTACTAGCTTTAAAAGCTTGTTTTAATCAACATGATGGGGCTGATACAATGGTATTTGATGAAATTGATGTAGGGGTGTCAGGAAGAGTTGCTCAAGCTATTGCTGAGAAATTACACCAACTTAGTCAAAATCAACAAGTATTATGTGTTACTCATCAACCTTTAATTGCAGCAATGGCAGATCGACATTTTCGAGTTGATAAACAAGTTATTAATAAAAATGGTAATACTGAACAGCGTACAGTTGTCAGAGTTACCAGTTTGGATAATTTAAGTACTCGTCGGGAAGAATTAGCACAGTTAGCAGGTGGTAAATCTGCCAATCAAGCGATTGCATTTGCCGAATCTCTGTTATTACAAGCTGCAAACCATCGTCGTCAAGAACAAAGTTAAATTCTCAACTGATAGTAAATTGTGTGTATTATACATCGACCGAGTTTAAATATGCGTTTTTCATACTCCCTTCCCACTAGAAGGATACGGATTAAATGAACCGCGAAGACGCGAAGGACGCGAAGGAAGAAGGAAGAAGGAAGAAGGAAGAAGATAAGTAATCTTACACTGGGAAGGGAGTAACCCTTGTAGAGGCGTTGCATACAAAGTCTCTACATCCTTTTCCACTCCTATGTCTATTGCGTAAGTCCTAAAAATGGTGACGAAAGCTGATAGCTAATAACTAGCCAATGAATACTTACTCAACAATTGCAAAGATATTTGACAAATATTCATTCTAATTAGGACTTTTATTAGAATAAAGATGATTCAGATAAATTCTGAAGTTAAGTATCTCTTACCATTTCTTTGTGAAGTTGGGCCAAATTCTAGCTTTTTTCAACGCAAAGGTACGCAGAGGTTAGCGCAAAGGTACGCAGAGATTTTCTCAAGATAATTCGCTATGTTCCAAAATAATTAGGTGCATCTAGGGCTACGCCACGCAAGCTATCATAGAGAATTGGTATCTCAACATTGTTAACAAACCTACTACTTATCGTTAAATTCCACTCCAAAAAACCAACACTAACAAAAGAAAAAACTTCCGGTTTTCCAGAATTTGACAACATTTTGAATCCATTTTAATCATCATCTTCAAAAAATGAGGTGTAGACAATGACTATCATTGCTCCACGTCGAGAAGAATTCGATTTCTTTGAACTATGGGATCGCTTTTGTGCTTGGGTGACTAGCACAGAAAATCGTCTCTATATAGGCTGGTTTGGCGTTTTAATGATTCCCACCTTGTTAGCTGCCACCACTTGTTTTGTAATTGCTTTTATCGCTGCACCGGCAGTAGACATGGAAGGGATTAGAGAGCCAATCCGAGGTTCTCTAATGGATGGTAACAATATAATTACAGCCGCAGTAGTGCCAACTTCTGCCGCAATTGGTCTTCACTTTTACCCAATTTGGGAAGCTGCTTCATTAGATGAATGGCTTTATAACGGTGGTCCATATCAACTCATTGTCCTGCATTTTTTGATTGGGATTTGGTGCTATTTAGGGCAGTTATGGGAGTTAAGTTACCGTTTGGGTATGCGTCCTTGGATTTCCATTGCTTATTCTGCACCAGTCATAGCAGCCACATCAGTATTACTAGTTTACCCAATTGGTCAAGGTAGCTTTGCTGACGGTTTACCCCTTGGTATAGCAGGTACATTTCACTTTATGTTGGCATTCCAAGGAGACCATAATATTTTGATGCACCCCTTCCATATGTTAGGAGTTACGGGAGTATTTGGCGGTGCATTATTGAGTTCCTTACATGGTTCTTTGGTAACATCTACCTTACTACGGAAAACTGACGAAAATGAATCTCCCAATGCTGGATATAAGTTAGGTCAGCGTCACATAACCTATGACTATTTAGCAGGACATTATGGTTATTTAGGTCGCTTGTTGATTCCCCCTTTTGCAAGTCGAAATCACCGGGCATTTCATTTTTTGCAAGCTGCATTACCAACAATTGGTATTTGGTTTGCCGCAGCAGGGGTAGTGAGTATGGCATTTAATTTGAATGGTTTCAACTTCAATCATTCGATTTTAGATAGCCAAGGTGCAGTAGTTAGAACCGATGCGGATATGCTCAATCGAGCTAATATTGGGATTCAAGCAATGCACGCTCCTAATGTCCATAATTTCCCAATTATTATGTCCAGCGGTGAGCCTATTGCCGTGAATTTTGTGATGTTGTAGATATTTGAGGGTGGGTTAGTTAGCGATTAACCCACCATGTAATTTTTCAAAGTTTGATATTGTTTTTTTGCATTGATTGAGAATTTAAATCTCAACTAACACCGACAAAAGTTGATTAATTTCTTCCACATTATTATAGTGTGCTAATCCCATTCGCAGTAAACCACCAGTTGTTTCCACACCTAACCTTTCGGTGAGAGTAATTGCATAGAAATTACCGTGCCAAGTAAAGATTCCTTTCTCTCCTAAAATCTTAGCTATATCTGCCGGTGTTTTTCCCTCAATCCGAATAGAAACAGTTGGTGTCCTCCAGATAAATTGACGAGGTTCAGTAATACCATAAACCCTTAAACCTGGAATTTCTAACAATCCAGAAATGAGCTTTTTACTTAATTCTCTTTCATATTGCTGAATGGCTGACATTGCAGCTAACAAAGCCGCACGACGACTGTGATAAGCTGATGCTAACTCATGGTTAGGT
The DNA here is from genome assembly GCF_014698735.1 of Anabaena catenula FACHB-362. Classification (GTDB taxonomy): domain Bacteria; phylum Cyanobacteriota; class Cyanobacteriia; order Cyanobacteriales; family Nostocaceae; genus Anabaena; species Anabaena variabilis_A. The sequence goes on along the minus strand of NZ_JACJTQ010000026.1, from coordinate 7,380 downwards.
TGTTCAGGTTCAGTGAGAAAGCGAGGACAATGAAATGTAGTTAAACCTTCTCTATCAGCTTCCATTAAAGACGAAAGCAATTCATTATCTAAAGTTGGAGAAACATGACAACCTAATTTTGCTAAATAATTAATTGTTGCTACTAATCCCGCCAAACCTTCATGATTTAAAGTTCCTGTTTCCCAACAAGATGGAACTTCATCAGATGCAGGTTTTACTTTATAAGGAGAAAACCGCGCTAAATGTTCTTTTTTTCCGTAGAGAATCCCAACATGAGGAGAGAAAAATTTATAAGCAGAACAAGCGAGAAAATCACAGTTTAAATGATGGACATTAATCGGTGCATGAGGTGCATAATGGACAGCATCAACAAAAACTAAAGCACCAACAGCATGAGCTAGATTAACAATTTTAGCAATATCATTAATAGTCCCCACCGCATTGGAAGCATAACTTACCGCTACTAATTTTGTGCGGGAATTAATTTTCTGTTCCAAATCATTCATGTCGAGAGTGCAGTCTTCAACATTAATATCCACAACACGGATAATGACACCCTTTTCTTCTAAAGCATACCAAGGAGAAACATTAGCCGCATGATCAAGACAAGTCACAATAATCTCGTCACCTGGTTGCAATTCTCGACCAATAGCGCGACTGACAGCAAAAGTGAGAGTAGTCATATTTGCACCAAATACGACTTCATCATGATCGCATCCTAAAAAATCTGCGATCGCAGCCCGTGCAGAATTAATCACCGCATCCGTTCGCACACTGGTAGCAAAATAACCGTGAGCATTAGCATTAGAACGTACTAGATAATCATTCATCGCATCCAGCACCGCACCAGGTATCTGAGTTCCACCAGGGCCATCAAAGAAAATTGCTGGGTATCCATTAATAGTTTGTGTTAATGCTGGAAATTGTGCGCGAATCCATTTTAAATCAAGAGATTCCATAAATAAATTTCCTCATTTTTTAATAACTACAAAGAGCAAAAATAAATTATATCTCCATCTCAAAAATAACCTCCTCCTTGTCCCTCTGCGCTTAACTCTGCGTTCCTCTGCGTTAAAACTCCACTACAGCCACATTCCTCAAAATATTCATTGGCCCTATATCTTTAAGCAGTTGCAGTTGTTCAGCATTCCGCACCAACAAAGCACCAGCAAACCCCAAAGAATTCACAGAAATTGACTCAAATTCCTCCTGCGATCGCGGTACAATTAACATCCATTCTCGCGTAGCCAAAAGATTATATGCAATAGATTGTATATTATTAATCGGTTCAATACCCACCGCCCGCATTAAATCGTGATATTTAGCTAAAGTTACCTCAGCACCTGCTTGAATATCTAGAGTTGTGAACGCGTGTAAAAAAGGAAATCCAGGTATAGTTGCCACAGAATCTTGAAATTTAGCTGCTGTTAAAAGTGGTGTAATAGGAATATTTTTCCCAGAAAAAGGGACAATTTGCAAATGTTTATGTCGCTGACTAGCACCAGCAAGTTTGCCACTATTATAAAACACTAAACCATCAAAATCAGCAAGAATTGCCCACATCGCTGCAAAATCTTCTAAAGTTAGTAAGCTTTCCTGTTCTTCAAAAGCACGGGTGATAATCAACAAGTGATAATCAACGACATTGAATTTATTTAAAATGCAAACGTGAGTATCAGAAATATCCGCCACAAATAAATCTTCTTCGTAAGGTAAGAAAGGATTAAACTCTTTACCAGTTGTGGTAGTTTGTTTTTCTTGTTTTTCCTTAGCTGCTTTTTTGAGGTTGAGGTTCGATAAAATTCTGATTAAAAATTTAATTCCATCTTCTTCAATAAATTCAAACTCTGTCGGGAGAGATTTTAGCGCCCCGCATTTTAAAGCTTGTTCTGTGGTTTGTTTGACTTTTGTCCATAATGTGCCTGGTTCGAGTAATATTTTTGCTTGTTTCATCTGTTTTTATATATTATGAATTTTCCCTATGTGAATTTTTAATAATTACCATCAAAATCAGCCCTACATTCCTGATCTTTAGAATTATCCCCCTGTTTGAGAGCGATCGCAACTAATCCCCTAACGATTACACTCATATCAGCAGGACATAAGTAGTAATTTATACTTTTAAAATATTAATAATCACCATCAAAATAGCCGAATTACAGTCCATATCTCGTTAGCCATAACCTAACCATATTAGCTGAAATAATTAAGATAACTTTAAATAAAGTATTGGAAATTTCACCTATACTGAGTCCATTCACAAGAAAAACGTTGAATACTACCTTACAGCCATTTCATCTTCTCTGACTGCTTTTGCAAAAATATGTTTCAGCAAAATACCACATATAAATTCCATTTAGTAAAACGTAAGCATCAAAAAAATATTCTGATAATACTAGCTTTTATATTGGGAATTACACTATTTTATTTAACTCATTCCCAGATCAAAGCCTCTCACCAACCCATTAAAGTTGGTATTCTCCATTCCCTCAGTGGCACAATGGCAATTAGTGAAAAATCCGTTGTTGATGCTACCTTATTAGCGATTGCAGAAATTAACAAAAAAGATGGAATTCTTGGCAGAAAAATTCAACCAATTATTGTTGATGGTAAATCAGATGATCATACATTTGCAAAAGAAGCTGAAAACCTAATTACTCAGGAAAAAGTCGTCACAGTCTTTGGTTGCTGGACTTCTTCTAGTCGAAAAACCGTTAAGCCTATATTTGAAAAACATAATCATCTACTGATTTATCCAGTCCAGTATGAAGGTTTAGAGGAGTCACCAAATATAGTTTACACAGGTGCTGCACCCAATCAACAAATTATTCCTGCCGTCAAGTGGTCTTTTGATAATTTAGGTAAACGGTTTTTTCTAGTGGGTTCTGATTATATTTTTCCCCGCACCGCCAACGCTATTATTAAAGACCAAGTAACCGCACTAAGGGGAGAAATTTTAGGAGAAGACTACATCCTCTTGGGTAGTAATAATGTGGAAATAGCGATAAAAAATATTTTAAAAACCGAACCAGATGTAATTTTAAACACGATTAATGGTGACAGTAATCTGGCATTTTTTAAAGCTTTAAGGAAAGCTGGAATTACCCCCGATAAAATTCCCACTATTTCTTTTAGTATTGCTGAACAAGAATTGAGTTATTTGCCGAGAGAATATGTGGTTGGTGATTATGCAGTTTGGAACTACTTTCAGAGTATTAATGATAACGTTAATAATGATTTTATTGGGAATTTTCAAACAAAATATGGTAAACATAGGGTTACATCTGATCCCATTGAAGCTGGTTATTTTGGAGTTTATTTATGGGCGCAAGCTGTTGCAGATGCAGGGAAAGATGAAGTCAATCTTATTAAAGAAAATATTAAAGACCAAAGTTTTAAAGCACCGGAAGGTATTGTATATATAGATTCAGATAACCAACATACCTGGAAAACAGTCCGAGTTGGTAAGATAAAAGCAGATGGACAATTTGAAATTGTGTGGAACTCAGATAAACCAATTCGTCCTGTACCCTATCCTCTTTCCCGTTCCAAAGCAGACTGGGAAATGTTTCTAAATTCTCTCTATAAGAATTGGAATAACAACTGGGCTAATCCTGGTTGAAAATAATTGAAGAAAGGAGATGCTAAAATTGAAAAAAATTACAATTGTCAATAAACTATTATTATGGTTTTTATTAATTGCCTTAGTCCCGCTGACAACTGTTACCTGTTTAACCTATTATATTGTAGGAAAAGCCCAAGAAAAACAAGTAAATAATAATCTTATTTATATTGCTGAAACCAAGGCAAAAAGATTAGATAATTATATCAATGAACGTAAAAAAAATGCCGCAGCTATTGCCCAAATACCAAATATAGTTGATGCTATAGAAAAATATCAAAAAATCTTTAAACAATCAGGAATTAACTCACTAACATCTTGGCAGTTAGATGCAAAATATCGACCGTTTATAGCTAAATATTTAGAAATATTTGATTATTCTGATATTGTGTTAATATCACAATCCGGCGATCATATTTTTTCGGTAAAACGGGGCAAAGAATATGGTCAAAATTATTATAATGTGCATTTAAAGAATTCAGAATTAGCCAAAGTCTTTGATCGAGCTAAAACCTTGATGCAAGTAGAAGTTTCTAATTTTGGATATTATAAAACTATCAATGAGCCAGCCGCTTTTATTGCTGCTCCAGTGTTTAAAAAAGATTTGATTATTGGTGTAGTAGTCTTGCAATTGAATAATCAAGAATTTAATAAAGTAGTAAACGATTACACGGGTTTAGGTAATACTGGTGAAACAATTGTCGGTTCCTTAGTAGGGGAAAAAATAATTTTTACTTCTCCAACTAGACATGATCCAAATGCTGCTTTTCAAAGAACTGTCAAGATTAGTCAACAGAAATTAAATCCATTAGATCAAGCTGCACATGGGATTAAAGGAACGGGTATTACGATTGACTATCGCGGTCAAAAGACTATTGCAGCCTGGAGATATTTACCTTCTTTAAATAGCGGGTTGTTGGTGAAAATGGATACCTCAGAAGCCTTTGAAGCTTTAACAACTCTCAGAAATATTGTCATCTTTTTAGGAATAATTACAGTTTGTTTCGTGATTTGTGCTGCTCTTGTAGTTGCCAAATCAATTTCTAAACCAGTTGTGCAACTCACTCAAATTGTTCACGAATTAGCACAAGGCAATCTACATAAAAAAGTACCAGTTCTTAGCCATGACGAAATCGGTCAATTAGCGCAATCATTTAACTGCATGACTGAACAACTAGAAGCATCTTTTACAACTATTCAAGAACGAGAGCAAGAATTAGCTATCGCCAAAGAAAAACTAGAAGTGGTTTTAGCACAATTACAGCAAGAGGCACAACAACTAGCTTCTCAATTGGTGCAAAGTGAAAAAATGTCTAGTTTAGGGCAGTTAGTAGCTGGTGTAGCACATGAAATTAACAACCCAGTTAACTTTATTTATGGTAATATTAATCCGGCTCATGAATACATTGAAAATTTACTTAAGCTGATACAACTTTATCAACTCTACTATCCCCACCCAGTCCCCGAAATTCAGGCTGAAATAGAAGCAATTGATTTAAGTTTCTTAATTGCCGACTTGCCTAAATTACTGAATTCAATGAAAATTGGTACTCAAAGAATTAAAGAAATTGTTCTATCTCTGCGAACCTTTTCTCACTTGGATGAAGCGGAAATGAAAGCAGTAAATATCCATGAGGGTCTAGATAGTACTCTGATGATTTTGCAAAATCGTTTCAAAGCTACATCTAACCGTCCTGCAATTGAATTGATCAAAGAGTATGCTAACTTACCTTTAGTCGAGTGCTACGCTGGACAACTCAACCAGGTATTTATGAATATTCTGGTAAATGCGATTGATGCTTTGGAAGAGTCTATTCTCAGTCAAGAATTTGCATTAAGCAAACCACAGATTCGCATTTATACTGAAATCGGGGAAGATAAAAAAGTAATTATTCGCATAGCTGATAATGGAATTGGCATTCCCGCAAATATCTACAAGCGAGTCTTTGACCCTTTTTTCACTACTAAACCCGTAGGTAAAGGTACAGGTTTAGGTTTATCTATTAGTTATCAAATTATCACTGAGAAACATCTGGGAAAATTGGAGTGTATTTCCTCTCCTGGAAAAGGTACAGAGTTTATAATTGCAATTCCCCTACATCAGTAAGCTGTCTAGAGCATAAGTTCTGATCTTGTGGAAAGGTTATCCGTATCACTGAGTCTTTGCGTTTTCGTCTCTTCCTTAACCGCGTTTATCTGTAGTTAATTATTAATTTAATCATACCGCGCACAATTGCGGGAAACTGAGAACAGATTTGTAAGCAAAGGAAAACTGTATGGCCTGGATTAAGGTTCTGTCAGCTAATGCACTGGCTTCCGGTGCGAGAGAAGTTGTGAAAGTGGGTAAGCGGAATATCTTGCTGTTAAACCACGAAAATCAGATTTATGCTGTAGAGAATAGCTGCCCTCACTTAAAATTACCGATGAAATCCGGGAAAATTAAAGACGGGGCGATTGTCTGCTCTTTCCATCGTAGCGCTTTTGACCTGAGTAGCGGTGAAGTAAAAACTTGGTGTCCCTGGCCACCTGGAGTGGGTAAGTTACTTTCAATGGTTTCCGAAGCTAAAACCTTACCTGTATTTCCTCTGCGTGTGGAAGAAGGCAATATTTTGGTTGATGTCCCAGAGGAATAATAGCTAGGAATAATAGCTAATATCCTGTTCTGTTGAACAGAAGAAGCACGGGGGAAAGGGGGAATTGCCCCCATATCCCCGTTTCCCCGCATCTCTTCTTCAGATGTAGAGCGATCGCTTGCGAAAAAATTCGGCTTCAGGTAATAAATTTATAACAACTTGTCTTTTATTTGCTTCAGTATTATAGGATGGACGGAGTGTTGTAAGGCGTGGGGCTATTATGGCTCGCTATACCTGTTCATTTATTGTTTCTGTTCCCATTGAGCATCTCCAAGCATTACTTATAGAACTGCTACAAGACTGTGACTTGGATGTTCAATACTACACAGCCGACTACATTATGGCTCGTGAAATTCCTGGTAATGTATCTTTTTCTAAGTTAGTCACCGTTGAAGTACTGATTGATAAATCTACTGCTACGGAAACGGAAACCCGATTAAGTATAGTGATGAAAAATGAGGAACTGCCACTGCAATTGAATAATCATTGCCGACAAATGTTTGATTTTGTCAAGCAGGCAATTGAACATAGCCGACATTGGCATCTAATTGAAAGTCTTGCAGGATAACAACGTAAGTTGCTAGTATCGCCAGCTACTAGCAACTTGGGTTCTTACTTTGTCATTCCTCTATATCCTCTGTTGTTCCAGGGTTTATTAATGTAATATCATACTCACAAGCATCCGTTTGTCCTGAAAGGCGAGTATTTTTTAACACATAATAAATTGCACGTACTTGAGGGCCAAAGACAATTTCGTCTTCATTTTTGAGGTTATGGGTTGGTAGTTTGCGTCCGTTAATTACTAAACCGTTGGCACTGGGCTTACCCTTGGAATCACCATCTATAATCCGGTAATAATAGCCATTATTCTGATTCTTGCGTGGGAATCGGACTAATGTGGCATGGTGACGAGAGACAAACTGTGATATCAACCGAATACTGCAATTACGGTCTCTACCGATAGAATAGACGGAGTTTTCCAGAGGAAATTCTTTACGTCCTTGATCATCTTCTATAATAGACATCTCCGAAAAAGAATTAAATTATGGTATAAGAATATAAAAGTGTATTTTTTGGTAAGACGTTATGGGCAGTATATTTGAATATATTCAGAGCAATCCTCAC
>NZ_JACJTQ010000025.1 GCF_014698735.1 Anabaena catenula FACHB-362 | reverse complement strand
TCAGGTTGACCGTGTTAGCCTGTGGACTGGATAGTGCCGACACGAACAGGATGAAGCAGGAAGAAAAAGCTGGCTCTTGTTAGCATTAGTTAGCTTTTTTGTATCGGATACACTAGAGATTATTGATATTAGTGACCCCAATAACCCTGTTTTTATAGGGAATGATCATATTTCTGATGGTCGGAGTATACAAATAGTAGGCAACTACGCTTTTGGTACGGGTGAGTTATTAGTTACTTTATCTGGTACGTCTGGCTTTGTTGGTGCTGATGTGAATGTGAATCTGTTTGGTGCTAATTTCTTGTTTAGTTAATTAGGGCTTGCTGTTGTTGGTGGGTTAGCAAAAGCGTAACCCACCCTACGCTTAGGGTTTATAGAATTTTCATCTTCATCCTGTTCATCCTTCAATCCTGGAAATCCTGATTCAGACAAGATGCCATAAGTGTATTAAAATAAAAAATTAGACCGAAAATTCAGTGTGGTAGTAAGTCTAGCGCAGCCATGAGTTCAGGTCTGCGTTAATCTTAAGCTCCCCTAGCCTCTGTTGGCAAAAATGAAACATACTCTTTCTGTTCTTGTAGAAGATGAAGCGGGGGTTCTCTCCCGTATTTCCAGTTTATTTGCTCGTCGTGGTTTTAATATTGAAAGCCTTGCTGTTGGTCCGGCTGAACAGGGAGGTGTTTCTCGAATTACAATGGTTGTACCTGGTGATGATCGCGTGATTGAGCAACTCACCAAACAATTATACAAGTTAGTTAATGTCCTCAAAGTACAGGATATTACCGAAACTCCTTGTGTAGAAAGGGAATTGATGCTTTTGAAAGTGAATGCTACTAGCAGCAATCGCTCAGAAGTAATTGAAATATCTCAGATATTCCGGGCTAGGGTTGTAGATGTGGCGGAAGATTCTCTGACTTTGGAAGTTGTGGGAGATCCTGGTAAAATGGTGGCGATTGTGCAAGTGCTGCAAAAATTTGGTCTCAGGGAAATTGCCCGCACTGGTAAAATTTCATTACCTCGTGAATCTGGTGTTAATACTGAATTGCTTAAATCTTTGGAAGCAAAGGTTTAGCTGTTAATGGTATAAGAACCCCACCCCCAACCCCCTACCCGCAAGCGAGGAGGGGGTTAATGAACAGTAGCTGAAAAGCTAACAATTACTACCAATTACTCACTTATGCTCCCCGGCAAAGTCATCAGCTATTGTGACTGTATTGGGATTTTGTTGTAAAATATGTTCATGCTACTAGGATTCAAGACCTTGAGTTCGGCTATGATGTATACTCAAAACGGTTAGGAACTTTACTTTTTATGGATGAAAAGACTCAGTTATAAGCCTCTCCCCGTGAACGGGGAGAGGTTTGGAGAGGGGTTCCATATTTGGTTACACTATGAACCGTTTGCAGCATAACTCATATGATTAGAAAATGCCATAATGAGGAAATTACTTTAAATAAATCAGCAAATTTAATCCGGGAATTGTGCGGGAGAGAGTCCACAAAACCAGTGTGATGTAAAGTAAACCTAAACTCCATTGATACCAAGCCAGTGTAGCGATAATTCCCGGTAAATGTTCATCTCTTAAACGAATGTCGTTAAATCCTAATCGCACTAAATTATTTAAACTAAAGTCGTAGTAGTTTAGCCAATTCCATCGCTGATTCCATAATAAAGGCATATATCTTTCACGGAATGTAGGATTTCTAGGAATGACTGGTAAACGTCCAATTAATAATCTTAATTGTCGTAAAGTTCCATCTTCTGTGAAGTAGGAAATATTCATTAAATCGTGATAACGTCCTTGTTGATAAAGTCGCCATAATAAGATGACAGGAACGGGGACTATAATAATTAATAGACAACCTAAAGTCAGCCAAGGCTGTTCAGTATTGTGAAATATTCCTAATAAGCTTAAAGATGCTAAACAGCTAAAGCTAGTCAATATGGAAATTGTTTCGTAATATGTGGGAATGATGGGGACAGGACGCAGACGACGGTAACGGTCTATTAACCAAAATAATAACCCAAAGTAGGATATAGCTAATCCCCCCACGCCAAATACTAACCAAAGATTCGTCCCATAGCCACTCAATAACAGCAGTACACTCAACAATAACCAGTTCACAGCTTGAATTAACCATCCTCCGAGGGACATAGGTTCACTTGCAACCAAGCGATCGCTTAGTTTATCATAAGTTTCTAAATCAATATCTGCTAAAGTTAGCAATTCCCTATTATTGCGAATCTTTTTTATTAAACTACGTGCTTTGATGGCTTCTGCTTGGGTGGGAGAAAAACCAAGATTAATTAAACTGAGAACAGAAGCATTATTAATATTTGTGGCTACTAAACGTTGGCTTAATTCTATTAATTTTAGTCGTTGTTTTGTATATTCTAGTTGATTTGCATCAGGAATTTGCTGCTGCTGACGGAAATTTTGTCCCAAATTTCGTAAAACATTTTGATTACCTTGTAATGTCGGTACATAAAACTTTTTGCCAATTTCGCCAGGATTCCCCAATATTTTTGCTTGATTAGAATTAAAAGTCAAGCCAGGTACCTTTAAAAATGCGGTTGCTGCAAATTTAGTATCACTAAAATCAGCTTGGTTAAGAATACTTGCACCTTGGAAATCTACAGATTCATTAAATTCTGTTTCTCGAAAAATTACAGCTTGTTTAAAATTAGCTTCTTGCAATAAAAGGACTTGAGAAAAATTGGATTTTATAAATTGGACTTGATTTGCAAAAGTTACATCAGAAAAATCAGCTATTCCTTGCCAAGAACTACTATTAAATTTTGCTAATTGCTGAAAATTGGTTTGATTAAAATTAGCATTTTTAGCAAAAATACTACCTTGGAAATTAGTAACTTCTTTAAAATTAACTTTTTTAAAACTAGCTTTATCAAAAAAAATGCTTCCCTGAAAATTACTGACTTGATGAAAAATGGCAGAATTGAAGCTAACCGGACGGCTAAATCTGGTTTCATTCCAGTTAGTCTCTTTCAGAAAGTTTGCACCTTGAGTATCTATAGATTGAAGAAAAAAAGTTTTATAAAATTGCACCTCTCCATTAAATCGAGTTTCCACAAAAGTCAAAGCCCCACGAAAAACTGTAATTTCACTGGAAGTATTTGACTGATGATCTAAAAGTGACTTGCAATCTTTAGAGTCAGGAAAAGCGATTGCTAAAGATTGCAAACATACTAAACGTAAGCGTTCTAATTGTTCTTGTTCAGTAGGAGTAAAAATTGGCGCTATAGCTTGAACATAAAGAGGAGTCCTTAAACCCAAATCTGTACCAATAAAATCCCCTTGAACTAAAGAATAACTCAAATCTAAACCCAAAGGTTTTGCACCAGTTTTTTGTAATTCTTTTCGTAAAATTTGGTAAAATCCGGCGCGGAAAGTAGTATTTTCTGGACGCAAATCAATCACCATTTGCCGTAAATCAACTGTTAAATTACCTTCCCGTAAAATAGGACTTTTAACTCGTTCTTGTAACAATTCCAGAGTTAAAGGTATACGTTCTGGTTGTGCTGCAAAAGCTGGGAGAGGGAGAAAGAGTAAAACGCAGAGTAACACAAAGGAAAGCGCAGAGTAACACAGAGAAACTTTGCGAAACTCTGCGCTTAACCTCTGCGTACCTCTGCGTTTAAAAAACAAATTATGCAATTTTCTAGTTATCGTGAATTAGTAAAACAATTTTACCTGTAATAGAGCCATTTTCCAGTAACTGGTGAGCATTTGCAGCCGCTTTGAGAGGAAATGTATTACTAACTTGGATTTTTAACTTATTTTCATCTATCCAAGTGGCGCATTGTTGGAGAATTTCGCCATGATGTTGAAGTGCTTCGATATTTCCTAACAGCATTGGTGTTAACATTAATTCTAAGCCAATGCGAAGATTTTTGTTTCTCGCAACTTTCCAAACTGTATTAGCGTCGGGTTCGAGAATGGTGACGATATCGCCATAAGTCCGCACTGCGGGAAAAGTTTTATCAAAAATTTCACCACCGACAGTATCAAAAGCTAAGTCTACACCTTCGCCGTTTGTCCAATCTAAGGTAGCTTGAACAAAATCAGTTTCTTTGTAAAAAATTACTTTGTCAGCACCAAGTTGAGTTACAAAATTCGCTTTTTCTTGAGAACTAATGGTAGTAGCGACATCTGCACCTTTTAGTTTAGCTAATTGAATGGCGACATGACCAACACCACCAGCACCGGCGTGAATTAAAACTTTGTCTCCTGGTTCGAGTTTTCCCCTTTCATATAATGCTTCCCAAGCCGTGATTAAGACTAAGGGTGCTGCTGCTGCTTCCGCAAAAGAAATTGATTTGGGTTTAGAGGCAACAAATCTTTCATCAACAGTGGTATATTCTGCGTAATTGCCTTGGTGTGCGCCTAAACCGCCATAGCAAAAATATACTTCATCTCCAGGTTGAAATTTTTGGACACTAGCACCGATGGCTTCGACGATACCCGCACCATCACATCCTAATATAGCTGGCATTTGTTCGGGGTAAAATGTACCTCGTTTTCGCAATTTGGTATCTAAGGGATTAATCCCAGCTGCTACTAAGCGGACTAAAAGTTCTGTATTTCCTGGTGTGGGTTTGGGAACTTCTTGTAGTTGGAGAACTTCCGGGTTCCCCGCTGCTGTCATTAAGACTGCTTGCATGATTATTTTCTCCTAGATACACGGTTATTTGCAACTTTAGCGTAATTTAGGTTTTGTTTCGCGCAGCCATGCGTATTTGCATTACTCTAAACGAAAATACTGCAAAAAGAAAAAACCGCGAAACCATATGGCTTCACGGCTTTCAATGTGGTGTGAGGAGTTTAACTAAACATCATCATAGACTACCTATTCAGTAACAGTGCGATCGTATCAATTTTGGTAACAGGATTTTTTCAGGATGAATTTACGTCAAATCACAGGATTTACACAAAACAGAAAGTAGCGGTAATGTCCTATGGCTACATGAATTACCGCTACGCAAGAATAGGGTTTTCAGCCACTTCTTGGGTAAGTCTTATTATTATTGACGCTAAAGCGCAAATATGGACTTTATTTAAAAAGTAAAAACCGTGGAGATATAAACCAATCCACGGCTGATAAATGTGGTGTGAGGAGACTTAACTTATATGATCATAAGTCATATCATCATTGATAACTCAATCACCACAAATTTCGTTACATAATTTTTGTTTGATGACAGAAAAACATTTTTATTTACCAAACTTCAAACTAAAGCACCACCACAGCTAGAACCACAACCCGCAGTACAACCATAGCAATAATCAGCAGTTTGTACTTCACCAATCAAATCCAAACTATCAGCTGCTAACAATTTGCTAATTGTGAGGATTTCTCCATTTTTTGTTTTTGCAGGTAAATTCATCATTTGGTTAAAGTCGCAATCATAAACATTCCCTAAATAATCAACTGAAAGTTGATCAAGACACATTAAATTTTCAACTGTCTCAGGGTTAAATTGCAACTCTAAAAATTGTAAATAGCTAGAGTAAAGCTTTTTTCGCTCTAAATGTAACTTTGTTCTACCTACAGGTAGATTAGTGATGGTGAAGAGGTTGTTAAACACAATACCAAAATGTTCTTGTAAGAACGTTTTGTAAGCCAGTTCTAAATTTGTCTGTTCAGGAGTTAAGGAAAATTTTTCACTGGTTGGTAACTGGGGATTATACACCAAATCCAAAATTAAATTTGGATTTTTTCCATAACCAACTTGATTTAGCCATTGTAAAGCTTTGATGGAATGATCAAAAACACCATTACCCCGCATTTTATCAACATTGTCCGCTAGATAACAGGGTAAAGATGCGACAATTCTAACTTTGTTTTGAGCAAAATATTCTGGTAAATCCCCAAACCCCTCAACAAAATAAATTGTCAAATTTGAACGAACAATAACTTGTTTACCCGCTAAAGTTGCGGATTCTACCAGTGGCTTAAAACCATAATTCATCTCTGGTGCGCCGCCAGTCAAATCGACAATTTTAATTTCTGAAAAATTGGATATTAATGAAATTAATTGTTGACAAATTTCTAGAGAAAGTTCTTCTGTTCTTATGGGACTTGCTTCCACATGGCAATGACTACAAGCAAGATTACAACGTTTACCAAGATTAATTTGTAAAACGTTGATCCTCTTTTTTATTAAAGGCGAATTTAGTTTATTTGGAAAAGGTGTAATTGCTGTTTGCACCATGATTTATACCTGAATGAAGTTTTGCATTTTCAATAAATTAACAGCAACCACCACCGTTATAGTGCCATGTAGAGTCAGTAATCATGATTTCTGCTGGCTTTAAAGAGCCTAATTTATTAGCTGTTTTATCACAAACTGCGGCGGGAATACCACGCTGAAGAAGATGACCTGCTCCATCATCAAATAAAGCTTCTACACCTGCATAAATTGCGGTTTTTCCAGTAAAAATACAAGCACCATCTTCAGGAATATCCATTTTGAAAGAAACAGAATCAAGACTTTCTAAAAGAAGATTTGCTTCTAAGTTATAAGTTTGAGTATCTAGTAGTCGATAAGGGCGACGAGCGCGAATTTCAATTTGTCCAAAACCAGCCTTGATAATTAATTGAGTATACTCTTCATAGGTGAGTGCGCCTGATAAACACATAGCGCGTAACCGTTCATCTTGTTGTAGATGTGCAGGAATTGGAGAAGTAGCAATGGGGTCACTCATTTGCAACCTTCCACCTGGTTTTAATACCCGATAAGCTTCTTTTAAAGCACGAGTTAAATCTGCTGGTTCAAAAATGTTAAAAAGACAATTTTGTGCGACTACATCAACAGCCGCATCTGCAACTGGTAAATTAAAGGCATCTCCTGGGATAATTTTGACAAAACTAGTATCAAACCAAGGGTTTTCTTGAGCAGCAATTTCTAAATTACGTGTGGCGGCTTCGCGCATTGCTGCCACTGGTTCAACAGCAATAATAGCACCAGGACGACGGGAAAAATAAGCAAATTGCAATGCTTCTAAACCACCACCAACGCCAACATACAGGACTGATGGTTGATTTACGAGTTCAGTGGGGTGAACTGTAGTCCCACAACCATAATTCATTTCTTGCATTGCTACAGGAATTTTCAGTCCTGGTAATTGCATCGATGTGCTTTGAACACAACACAGTCCTACTTCTGGTATTTGGGCAACTTCGGTGTAAAATTGGGCGGCGGTTTCTAAATAAGTCATTGCTGTTTTTGAGAGTTAACTTTATATATATTAATTGCTGTATTAATATATAACTGCGTACTAGATGAGTTTTTACTGAGAATCCATTAATTAATTCAATTGTCCAACATATAACCGACACCTCGCACGGTTTGCAAGATACGCGTTTCGTTATTGGCTTCGAGTTTCACACGTAAGTAGCGAATGCAAACTTCTATAATATTGGCATCACCGATAAAGTCATAAGCCCAAACTTCTTCTAAAATGCGATCGCACGTAATTACCTGTCGCGGATGGATGAGTAAATATTCTAGTAAATCAAATTCCTGAGTAGTTAACTCAACTAAACGCTGGCCTCGGTAGACTTCCCGCGTGCGCCGATTTAAAACCAAGTCGTCAAATTCTAAGATATCTGTCGTTCCTCCTCCCTGATTACGTCGCAGGTGGATGCGGACTCTAGCTAATAATTCCTCTATACTGAATGGTTTTTGTACATAATCATTAGCACCCGCATCTAGACAAGGAATGCGATTCCTAGGTCGCGCTGAGTGCAAAGCACACGCTTCGCGAACGCTATCGCTCACTTCCTCCTGAGGGGTTAACAAAATTATCGGTACTTTATCGTCCGTATTTCGCAAACGACGACAAATTTCCAACCCCGATACACCAGGTAGCATCCAATCTAAAATAACTAAATCTGGATGAAACGAACGCACTGCCATCAGTGCCGTAAATCCATCGTAAGCGATGCTGACTTGATAGCCTTCATAATTCAGTTCTAATTCTATAAACCGAGCCAATTTGACTTCATCTTCAACCAGTAAGATGTGCGTCATGATAATATTAATGATTTCAGCAGGGGATGATATTAGTAACACCAAATAAGAACTATTAATAGATGTGTTAGCTAGACATCTAATAGATCTACGTTAGCTTAGTATAAAGCTGAATAAGTAACAATAGTAAGTCTGTAATTACCCATCATCGACCGAGAACAGTAATATTTAGGTAATAACGATTGAAATTACACACTAACAGGTAATGGTGAAGCAGGGGAACTACACCAACAAAGTCCGTCTTTCCTGATCTTCGAGACGCTACGCCAACCCAAACTACCCAAACCTTTATTTTTTGTAGTCCGCGCCGTCGGACTAACTCTGTACAGACGCAAGTTACAACCGTTTGGATTTGGTGCAATATATGGCTATCAGTAATAATAAAATTTAAGTCTTAAAAGCTGATTATGTTTTAAACTGTATCAAAGTATCTCCGCATATACGCCTCCTTTTGGCGCTGCGGATTATGCAACTTACAGCAGTTTTCATTTCAGTAAATTGGCACAAAAAACAAAATTATGTGAAGAAAGATGAACTAAGCTAAAATCCTCTTACCCCTATCCTAACGAAAAATATTTATGCCGACCTACTTAGCCTCAGATTGTAGCTGAACGCCCAAAGGTGCAAGATTTGAGTAAAAGTATCTGGCAAAATCGGCGATATTACATATAATCAAAAAATCAATAGTTTTAAAATCTCTATCAATAGCAGGGAGGCTGCATATTTTTGAGCCAATACTCAAATATGCTTGTAAAATCTTAGGAATTTCTACATTATATGAATCTTCAAACTGTTCAGGTATTTTTATAGAAAATTCTAAATTAGGATGAACCAAAATATTTGGATGCATCCAGTCATGATTATGAAAATAATTATAAGCACAAGCCGCTTGGTTATGGCATTGTGTTAACAACGATGCACAGCCAAAAAAATATTGGTTTTTACTCCAAAGAAGATAGTTTGCTAGTCCTTCCCAAAGCAATAAAAGTGTATGACTATTGCGATATTCTTTAGCTATACAAGCGCGTCCAATTTCTACAGATGCTTGCAGCACAAAATTGGGAATTCCATTAAGATTAAATATGTCAGCAGCATCAAAACCTAAGCCTTTACCAGCCATTGTATAGGTTTGCATTCTATAAGTGCCAATCGTTTTACCAGTTTTTTTAGCAATAAGAATCAAATGATGGCAAACCTCATCGAATTTATCTCGATCCATCTGGGCTGTATTAGAACTAGATAATCCCAATCCTAGTTCTAGATTAAAAACCTCAAAACGCAACCGAAAAATAGATTCTAATTCCTCCTCAGTTACCGCAAGTCGTAGGATATATTTTTCATTTTGCAAAACTGGAAAATCAGGAATATGCAGCGGGTAATTGACTTTCTGGTAATACATTTCCATCTGTTTTCCTACTTAGATTTGTGAAATATCCTAATAAAATTGACCTAATACACAATATGTATTAATGTCGATAATTTCATGCCAGCAGCTTTCCAGAAAATTTACCTAAAAAACAACTTTTCAACTAAAATTTCCAACATTTAATTTGCATCACTTTGAACCTGGAAAATTTTCCTGCACTAACCTGCACTAATTTTAGATAACAGGCATTGCCAAAAATTCACTATGCATCATCTAGAATGTAAAGACATTGTGTATAACATCTCTAAACTCTTTGTTAAAGATGACTAATAAAATAGTTTTTTCCACTTTGCTCAGATTGATACCAGATAAATACATATCATGAACCATTGCAGCAATATTAAAAATACAATTCCTTTATTATGAAGATTAATATCAAAAAATTCTGGCAATAAGATACAAATTTGTCTAATTCATAATTTAAATTATCTTGTATTTCGTACATTCTCAAAAAATATAAAAATCCCAAAAATTCCTTTTCAAAAAGCCCTCGAATCTATTCGAGGGCTAGAATAAATAATTTTGCCGTTTCTAACAAACTGCTGTAAAATTCTTGGGAAAATACATCGCAATCAATTGCGG
Organism: Anabaena catenula FACHB-362; assembly: GCF_014698735.1. Classification (GTDB taxonomy): domain Bacteria; phylum Cyanobacteriota; class Cyanobacteriia; order Cyanobacteriales; family Nostocaceae; genus Anabaena; species Anabaena variabilis_A. The sequence goes on along the minus strand of NZ_JACJTQ010000025.1, from coordinate 82,055 downwards.
TGATTATTGCTGTAGCGAACCCTTGTACCTGCCCAAAGTAACTTTTCTCGCAGCGTTTGATAATATGAATTGTTTTCCCGCAAAACAATAAACTTAGCCCGACAATCAGCCATCCGCACATCAACACGGTGTCCAGGCCAAATTGAAGTAGATAACACCCCATCCATCCACAATTTAGTACTTAAATCGTAATCTCCCAACGGCCAAATACTGACCACCGAACCCGGTGGTAAAATCAGAGGACGACTAGAAAGACTCATCGGACAAATAGGTGTAATAGTAATTGCCTCCATCCCATCATGCATAATTGGTCCACTAGCAGAAACGGTGTAACCAGTGGAACCAGTGGGAGTAGAGACAATTAACCCATCTCCTACATATTGATCAACTACCTCACCATCAATTTCCATTTCTAGAATAGAGGTAATCATGCGGTCAGCAGAAGCAGGTTTGACACAAAACTCATTTAAAGCCAGGTAATGTTCAGTCACCGGTTCTAAATTCGTTCGATGACCCTCATACACCGCAGCTTGTAACATCATCCGCCGCTGAATAGCATAGCGATCTTCAAACAGCCGATCCCAAACTTGTTCTGGCTCTTGAAATTCATCCACCGATTCAGTTAAAAACCCCAAATGACCACCCACATTCACACCCAGAATAGGGATGCCAGCTGGGGCTAAATGTCTGGCACTGGTTAAAACAGTACCATCACCACCGAGTACCAAAGCTAGATCAATTGGTTGACTTGCAGAAGCTAAGAACACAGGATAAGGGTTATCTTTTGGTCCGCTTGGTCCTACCAACACTTGGCACTGACGATCTTCTAGTTGTTTAGCACAGAGTTCTGCCCAGCGTTTACTCTGGGCATCTCGCGCTTTATAAGCAATGATTACCTGCTTGAGTTGCACGCACTGTTACCACTTCAGGAGATTGAACTGCTCCATATCGACGGTATCACGGTTGCGATAAATGGCCAGCACAATCGCTAAACCAACCGCCGCTTCAGCAGCTGCCACGGTAATCACAAAGACAGTGAAAACCTGACCCTTAATTAATGTTGAATCGAGGAAGTTGGAAAATGCCATTAAATTCAGATTAACAGCATTCAGCAACAACTCAATAGACATTAGCACCCGCACCGCGTTGCGGCTGGTAATTAAACCATAAATGCCAATGCAGAACAAAGCCGCTGCTAGTAATAAAAAGTACTGAAGTTGCATGATTGGTAATTGGTAATTGGAGGCAGTTGAGTACTGAGTACCGAGTACCGAGTACCGAGTGGTTGACTCAGATTTCCACTCATCACTCGTTACTTTCCTGTTCTCATTTCCCCAATCCCTAGTCCTCAGTTCCAGCATTGCTACTGGTTGATACTAGTTCTCTGGGGCGTTCTGGCAAAGTTAAGATAGATTGTTGTAGTTGAGAAGAGTCTGATTCGTCTGGTAAATATTCCCGACGTGCCAAAATAATTGCCCCTACCATTGCCATTAGCAACAAAATAGAAGCCAATTCAAAAGGCAGCAAAAAGTCGGTGAAGAAATGTTCACCAATCAAAACTATAGAACTTTCACCAGCCACAGGAGAAGTGGTATAAGCCCAGGGAGTTGCCAATACCATCGTACTCAACAAGGCAAATAGTCCTATACTTACCACACCTGTGAGTATTTTCCGCAAGCCCGCACTCGGCAAGGGTGAAAAATCCTGTCGCTTGTTCACCAACATAATGGCAAACAAAATCAACACGTTAATTGCACCAACATAAATCAGAATTTGTGCTGCTGCTACAAAATCACCATTTAGCAACAGATACAGTCCTGACATACTGATGAATACACCTCCCAGCAAAAAGGCAGAATAGACAATGTTAGAAAACAGCACTACACCTAGTGCTGCCCCAAGCATCATCACAGCCAGTATGCCAAATGAAACAACCTGTACTCCTTCCGCTAGATTCACTGTTTTAGTCCTTAGTCATTAGTCATTGGTAATTGGTCATCAGTCATCCGTCATTGGTCTGATTTGAAAAATAGACAAATGACTAGTCACATTTATTTTTCTGTTTCTACTAGGTCTTCTGGACGGGAACCAGCACGGGGGGCATCTGCGGGTACACCGTGGGGTTCGAGAACGCCTTTGGGTAAGTAAACCAGTTCGCGCAGTGGTGTCACCATTGGATCATCTGTAACTTTGTAAGGCAGTCGTCCTAATGCTACGCTGTCATAGTTTAATTCGTGGCGATCATAAGTAGAAAGTTCATATTCTTCTGTCATGGATAAACAGTTAGTTGGGCAGTATTCTACACAGTTACCGCAGAAGATACAAACTCCAAAGTCGATGCTGTAGTGATTGAGCTTTTTCTTCTTGCTGGCTTTGTCAAATTCCCAATCAACTACAGGTAGGTTGATGGGACAAACACGAACGCACACTTCGCAGGCGATGCACTTGTCAAATTCGTAGTGAATCCTACCCCGAAACCGTTCACCAGGAATCAATTTTTCGTAGGGATACTGTACGGTAATTGGACGACGCTGCATGTGGTCAAAGGTCACAGATAGCCCCTGACCAATGTAACGAGCAGATTGTACTGCTTCTTTGGCGTAATCACCAACTTGTTTCAGAAACTTGAGCATTGTTTGTGTCTCCTCTCTTTTGGATTTTGGATTTTGAATTTTGGATTTTAGATTTCAGATTCAATCTAAAATCTAAAATCTAAAATCTAAAAATTGCTTTAGCCGCCAAAGGCGACGGGAAAAGCTAATTTCAGTGCGGCGGTTAATAAAAGATTAACCAAACCGACTGGTAACAAGAACTTCCAGCCTAAATCTAACAATTGGTCAATCCGTACCCGTGGAACTGTCCAGCGGATGAGGATGGCAAGAAAGACGAGCAAATAGGCTTTGAGTACGGTCATAGTGATACCTAAAGAGGCAGTCACTACCTGGAGTACAGGGTCTGTTTCACTGACTCCCAGCAAACTACCTATGAGGCTGATGGGAATGGGAAAATGCCAACCGCCTAGATACAAAATTGCTACGAGGAGGGAAGAAAGTATCAAGTTAATGTAAGAACCTAGATAAAATAGACCGAATTTCATCCCGGAATATTCAGTCTGATATCCTGCTACTAGTTCTTCTTCTGCTTCGGGTAAGTCAAAGGGTAGGCGTTCGCATTCAGCCAGGGCAGCTATCCAAAAAATGATGAAACCAAGTGGTTGTCGCCAAATATTCCAGCCGAAAATGCCAAAATTAGATTGCTGATTCACAATATCAACAGTGCTGAGGCTGTTAGACATCATAGCGATCGCTAGTACACTCAGCGCCAAGGGAATTTCATAACTAATTGACTGTGCTGCTGCCCGCAAACCCCCTAAGAGGGCGTATTTATTATTAGATGCGTAGCCAGCCATCAATAATCCAATGGGCTGAATGCTAGATAAAGCAATCCACAAGAAAACCCCCATTCCCACGTTGGTAATGACGATATTTTCCCCAAAGGGAACAATCAAAAATGACAAAAATACCGGAATTACTACAATCACAGGTCCGAGGGTAAACAACCAGCGGTCTGCTTGGGCTGGGACTATATCTTCTTTAAAGATTAGCTTCAGACCATCCGCTACAGGCACTAGTAACCCAAAAGGCCCTTGATATTCCGGTCCAATCCGTTGCTGTGCAGCAGCAGAAATTTTTCGCTCTAGCCAGGTGGCAACCAGTACTCCCACTGTTGCACCAATCAGCATCAATATCATTGGTAATGGCATCCAAATCGCTTTGGCTGCCCCTGGTGGTATTCCTAAATCCTTGACGGATTGTATAAAAGTTCCTTGGAGGTCAATTCCTGCATTCATGTTTACTACTCTTTAAGTCAACTGAAGTCTGTTCGCGTTAGCGTTGCGAAGCAAAGTCTGAAATAAGATTTTTCAATCTTCATACTCTATTCTTCAGCCTTCATCTTTTATCCTTCGAGATGATGTCTGATTGTAGATTTGTTGCCAATTCCCATGTTTAGTATATCCTTGGATGGTTTGAGGCTCCTGAACCAAGATGACAACTTCTACTTATGGTTGGGATTGAAATTGGCTAATACTCGCAACTGGGGAGGTGGGGACACGGGGAGATGAGGGGACGCGGAGATTGGGAGAGTATTGATCTTTATTATTCCTGCCCCCTGCTCCCTGCTCCCTGCCCCCTGCTCCCTATTCCCTGTCACCATATGCCTATAGCTTGCGTGACGACATAGGAGTCATACGGCAGGTTACGTCCAACACCAATGCCCAATGCTACAGACAAAATAAATTGGCCGCTTCCAGATGGGCAACGGTTTTCAATTCTGTCTAAATTGTGTGATATCAAGTCTGGCTAATTGCCTATCAAAAAAACTCTCCACGTCACCACGTCACCGTGTCACCGTGCGGTTTCTTAATGATAAGTCTTAAAACCGACATGATATCATCTGCCAGTACTGTCGGCTGTGATGAAAATGCCAATTTCAGATTCTCGATTACAGATGACAGTTATTAATCTGTCCATCTATTGGCATGAATCCAACATCTAAAATCTAAAATTGATTACTTAGTTAACGTTGGTCGATGGGAAGGTAAGGAACTTCGTGGCGACCGTTGTAAACTTGGGTAGGACGGAAAATCCGGTTTTCTGCGAGTTGTTCTTTCCAATGGGCTAACCAACCAGCCACACGAGCGATCGCAAAAATTGGTGTAAACAAGTCTGTAGGAATTCCCATTTTCCTGTACACCAAACCCGAATAAAAGTCAACATTGGGATAAATCCCTTTGCCACTTAGTTTTTCGGCAACTACCCTTTCCATTTCTTGGGCAATTTCATAATACTTGTCGTAGCCAAACTTCTCGAACAGCTGCTCCGCCAAGGTTTGTAAAATTGTGGCTCTTGGGTCTTTTACTTTGTAGACACGATGCCCAAAACCCATAATCTTCGCTTTGCGTTGTAGAAGATCATCTACATAAGGGCGAACATTATCTACAGAACCAATTTCTTCCAACATCTGAATTACTTCTTCATTCGCGCCACCATGCAGCGGTCCGCCCAAGGTTCCCACTGCACTAGCAACTACGGCGTAGGGGTCAGTCAATGTAGAAGCTGTCACCCTAGCACTAAAGGTAGAAGCATTCATTGTATGCTCGACATGAAGTATCAAGCAGATGTCAAAAATTTTCGCTGCTAAAGGATCTGGTTCCTTCTCATTCAGCATATACAAGAAGTTGCCAGAATAGTCCAAATCATCCCGTGGCTTGATAGGGTCATTACCTTGTCGCATCAACTGAAATGCCGCTACCATCGTAGGAATAGTCGCCACTAAGCGCACTACAGCATCCCGAATATAGACAGGATTATGTAAGTCACGGCGCGAATAAAATAAACCCAATGCAGCGGCAGAGGCTTGCAGCGCATCCATTGGGTGTCCGCTTTCGGGAAAGCATTTCATCATGTCCCGAATGCGATATTTTATCCGTCTGTGGTAGCGAATTTCATGCTCAAACGCTTCCAATTCTTCATTGTTTGGCAATTCACCCCAGATTAAGAGATAAGCAGTTTCTAGGAACGTACTTTTTTCTGCTAATTCCTCAATCCGAATGCCACGATATTCTAGTATTCCCTTTTGCCCATCTACATAACTGATACTCGATTGGGCTGCGGGAATGCCTTCTAAACCAGGCTTGTATTCGCACACCGTCATGGCAACACCATTTGCTTTGTGAAATATCTGATCACGCTAACTTACCAGAGATTGTTTTCACCATAACAGTTGTCGGAACTACGAACCATTCTATGAGAAAGGTCGAAAAACTGTTATGGCAGGTACTTGGGTGGTGTCAACCAGAACATTTGACTACAACCCAGAGGAGATCCAGTTTCTGGTAGTTTTATCCCAATCATACCTGCTTTTTTAAGGACGAGGCTGCCTTTGGCTTCTCCCCAAAGCAGAATTTCTGCCCAATTGCTCAAACAAGGTTCATGTCCCACTAGCACCAACTGGGTTTTATCATCATAATTCCTGGGTTCTAGCCAGTCTGTTAGCCAATTGTTGATGTTACCTTCTGGGGTAAGATGGTCAGATATTTCTAACTGAGAACTGAGTCCAGCCTCAATGAGTATTTCTGCTGTTTGGTGAGCGCGGACTAGGGGACTGGTGAGGATTAAATCAAAATGTAAATCTAGTTTTACTAATTGCTGGGCTACTTTCTTTGTTTTTTGTCGTCCTTCTTTGGTGAGTTGGCGTTCTTCATCTTTTAGCCCTGGTTGATGTTCTTCAGCAATACCATGACGGAATAAATATAAGTTCATAGCTATTTCATCTCCTCTAATTAGGGGGGACGCGGGGATGGGGTGATGAGCAGATGGGGTGATGGAGAGGGCTGACGCTCTTACGCGGGGACGCTCTTACGCGGGGACGCGGAGATGGAGAGGGCTGACGCTCTTACGCGGGGACACGGAGACGCGGAGAAAATTAAGAATAACTTAATCACCAATCACCAATCACCATATGCCTATAGCTTGCGTGACGACGTAGGAGTCATACGGCAGGCTACCGCCAACACCAATTACCAATTACCAATTACCAATTACCAATTACCAATTACCAATTACCAATTACCAAGAATGGCTGTATTAATAGTCCAAGCATCTACTAATAACAGCAGGAGGGTAAAACAAAATAAAATTAGATACATCCAAGGTTGTGCTAGAGGACGGACATCTGTAGTGTCAATGCCTGTTTTAGTTTGGACAATATTTACCAAACGGGCAAATCCAGCCACACGCATTGGTAGTAAATAAGCTTTTCCATCTTGGCTGAGGAAATAATAAACTATACCTCCTTGACCAGTTGTGCGGGGTTTTAACTGTTTAATATCTAACCAAGGTAAAGACCAACCTTTGCGAAAGAAGCGCGGAACCCAAATGGGGTAAGTCACTTGAATTCCCTGGTCATCTACTATGACTCTTTCAGTTAATACCGCATAAAGTCCCACAAAACCAATCATGATTCCTACCCACAATAATTCTGGTGGTGTAGGTGCATCTGTTGCTTGGGCTAAAAAAGGTAAAGGGACTGTGAGTGCTAGATATAGACTCAATAGGGTGATTCTAATCAAAGGAGACAGACGGAAAACAGAAGTTGATGTTGTTGTCACGGCTAAATCACAGTTCTAGTCAAAAGCTCTTCTTCTTTTTATTTTAACGATGACTTATTTTTCTTGTTACCTGTTACCTGTCACCTGTTCAAGGTAAATACTTTTGTACGACAGTCCAGCCAGTTAAAGACACCCAAGTAAACCCGGTAAATAAGACGATATTTAAACCAATGTGTAAAGGTCTAGCCCAAGGTTTTCTGGGACTGATTTGAGTTGCACTAAAAGCCGATCCTAGGACTAATGCTACCACCATTAATCCAGCAATTAAGTGTGATGAGTGACCCAATGAACCAAAGTGTCCGAAAGTGCCAACAATACCAACGACTAGAAGTAGCAGGACTAAGCTAACCATAGTCATGCCGATGATATAGTGGAGCGATAGCAGAGCTAACCTTCGGTAACGCACTTCACCACGATTCCACGGTAGTAAAACCCCCAAAGGTGGCTCTCCAGTAGTTCTCACCCTAAACATCCAAATACCAGTAATTGCTAAAAATAAATATGCCAGCAACGACAACCCCATAGACCATGCGGCGATTTTCCACAACCAGAGAAAAGAAGGTAGATGCATAGTACAAAATTAAAAATTAAAAATTAAAAATTAAAAAACTCCTGGTTGCTAAACCATTAATCTTACTCCTACAATACCTTTGCCAAATTGAAAAAGCCTTGATTCGTAGGTTGGGTTGAGCGTAGCAAAACCCAACAAATGCGTTGGGTTTCGTGCCTAAACCCAACCTACAAAAAAATGGCAAAGGTATTGTTCTAGAAAGAGAATATCATGGACTGATTACGTCCCTGTTGTTTGGCGAGGTAGAGAGCCTGATCTGCTTGCTCGACTAGGGTGGATGCTGATAGTTCAGAAGTAGGTATCAAGACTGCGATACCAAGGCTAATGGTGACTGTATCACTTACCTCAGAGGCTTGGTGAGGAATTGCTAAATCTTTAATTGCAGCATGAATCCGTTGGGCAATTGTGATCGCTCCTTTAATATCAGTATTAGGTAAAATAACCACAAACTCTTCCCCACCGTAGCGAGCTACCAAATCCGCTGGACGGAAGACCACCTGCTGCACAGCCTGCGCGATTTTAATCAGGCACTCATCCCCCATTTGATGACCGTAGGAGTCGTTATAGCGTTTAAAATAATCGACATCAAATAACAGTAAAGATAGAGGTTGCTGTTCTCGGTATAGTCGCTGCCATTCTTGTTCTAAACGATTGTCAAAACAGCGACGATTAGCTATTTGCGTCAACCCATCAAGATTTACCAGCTTTTCCAGTTCTTGATTTGCCAGTCTCAGGTTATATTCTGCTTGCTGCAAAGCTAATTCTGCTTCCTTGCGTTCGCTCACATCTAATACAACACCATAATATGCAATTTCTCCATTTTTCCGCCGTTCTGGTCTAGATCGGGCTTTTATCCACTTGAGTTTTCCTGAAGGGGCGATAATCCGCCACTCATAGTTAAAAGGAGACATAGTTTCCAAACTGTAAGCTACTGCTTCCTCATAGCCAACGCAATCATCAGGATGAAACTGCTCAAAACAGAGCCGAGGATTTTCAAGTATCTGTTCAACAGTAATTTCATGAATATCCTCAAATGCACGACTCATATATTCATAATACCAAGAGCCGTCTAACCGCCTGACCGTAATATAAATTACTCCTGGCGAAGATGCAGAAATCTCGTTTAATTTCTTTTCGCTTTCAAGTAAGGCTAATTCTGCTTTCTTGCGCTTACTGATATCCGTAACTCGCACCAAATCAAAACTTTGACCCGCTATATTAATGCGTTTTACTGCTAAATTGCCCCAGAACTCCCTACCTTTTTTAGTGATATATTCTATTTCCCGACTCCAAAAACCTAATTTAGCTACATCGTCAACAATCATTACCATTTCATCATCAGTAAATCGCTGTTTTTGTAAATTTTGTCCTTGGGTGCCAATCAGTTCCTCCTTATTAACAACTTCAAACATCTCCACAGCACGGCTATTGCAATCGATAATTAACGGATTGGGAACATCAACCAGAAAAATTGCATCGGTAGATTCGTTATAAATAGCTTGTTTGAAATCTCGACTTTTCCTGAGTTCTAACTCGGCTTGTTTGCGTCTAGTAATATCTTGGGATGTTCCTAAAGTTTGCCTGACACTACCATCCGCAGTTCTAGAAAACACCGTATCTCGACTATAAAGCCAACGCCATTGACTTTGAGCATCCCGAACGCGATATTCTATTTCAATGAACTCATTATCTTCCAGATCACCAGTCTGTTGTATCGCCTCATAGACCCGATTTAGATCATCGGGATGACAGATAATAGGAAATAAGTTAGCTCCCATTTCCTGAACAGTTTCAGTAGAATATCCCAATATTTCTGCAACAGAACGATTCATGTAAACATTACGCTGCTCGATGTGGTCGTAAATATAAAGTAGATTTGGCGTTAGCTCTGTAATCTTTTCAATAAAATGCTGGCTCTCCCGCAGTTTATCTTCTACTTGTTTGCGCTCAGTAATATCCTGAGTTGTGCCAAACAGCCGAATGACTTGTCCCTGGGCATTGAGTTCAGCCCTGCCTCTGCCTTCGGTATACCGAAAAGAGCCATCTACATTCACAACTCTCAGTTCCAATTGATAGGATTCTCCTGTAGAGAGCGCCCTTTCAACTGCCTGATGTAGACGTTCGGCATCTTCTGGATGATAAAGTCGCAGATTTTCTTCGTAAGTAGGTTCACCCAGTGTCTGGTCATGTCCCACAATCTGAAATAGCTCAGTAGACCAAGTAATTTTACCTGTAATCACTTCATAGTCCCAGTTGCCAATGTGGGCAACCTGCTGGGCTTCTAATAACATGGCTTCACTCTTTTGCAGAGCTTCTTCTGCTTGTTTACGCTTACTGATATTTAGCAAAACGCCACGCCAAACAACATCACCATTTTCTTGCAATTCAGGGCGAGAATTTGCTTGTATCCACTTCAGTTTGCCCGAAGGAGTGATAATGCGCCACTCGTAAAAAAATGGCTCTAAATTTTTGGCACTAAAGGCAACAGCTTCATTATATCCAGCCCGGTCATCGGGATGAATTTGTTCAAAATAAAGACCAGAATTTGCTAAAATTTCTTCTGGTTCTAATTCTAAAAGATCTCGACAACCTAAGCTGACGTACTCAAAAGTAAAAGATTTATCTGAATACTGCACAAGGGTGTACATTGTTCCGGGAATATTAGACGCTAGTGTTTGGAGTAAATTCTGGCTGTACTGTAATGCTTCCTCTATGTACTTGCGTTCAGTGATATCGTATAAAACGCAATGTGTCCTTGCAAATTGACCATCTGGGTCTTGCTGAACGCGACCTTCGAGGAGAACGACTATCTCACCACCATCCTTTCTCGTGAGATACAATTCTGCCCTGGCCTTTTTATTGCATTTGAGATGTTCAAATGCGTCTATGAAATAGGGTTGTGTCTTCAGTGTCCACAACTCGCCAAAACTCCTACCAATTAACTCGGATTTGGTGTATCCCAATAAGTCACACAATTGTGAATTGACATCAATAAAACATCCCTGTTCATCGAGGGACTGATAAGCAATGGGTGAATTTTCAAACAAGCTTCTAAATCTGTGTTCGCTCTCTAATAAGGTTTCTTCAGCTTGTTTGCGTAAACGAAGCTCATTGTAGAGATCGCTGACATCTCTCATTACGCCAATAACACAATCTTGCCCATCCAACCATTCCACCCTAGCTGAGATCAGAACGGTCTTGATTTGGTTTGAGTAAGTGCGAATCTCTACTTTAAAATTCAGGAGACTTCTTTCATTAACTAGGGTTTGTCTGAAGTGCTGCAAATCCTCTATATTTTCCCACAATCCCAAGTCTAGGCAGCTTTTACCGATGATGTTTTCTTGGAAATCTCCCAAAAACTGGCAAAAACTTTGATTAACATTCAAACACCTTCCTTCCGCTAATGTAGAAATCCAAACGGGGTCAGGAGTAGTATTAAAAATAGTTGAAAATTTGCTTTCCGATTCCTGAAAGGCGGTTTTTATTTGCACAGACATTTGGTTAAAGGCTGTTGCTAAAACCTTCAGTTCTGCTATGGCTATATCTTCAGATAAAGGCTCTTGCCACTCTCCTTTGGCCATAGCTTGACTAGCTCGGCTCAATCGCAAAATCGGTTTAGCTATCCAGTATGCAGTGAGGCTACCCGTGCCAATAGCAATTACCAATGCTAAACTACAAAAGAGAAGGGTTCTGTGGGCATTAGCATGAATTTTTTCCATAAATTCTGATTCAGGAATCACCGTTACCACGAGCCAATCTAAGCCGTAATCGTCGCGGTAAGGCGTAACTCTCACAAAGGGTTTTTGCTCTAAATCAGGGCGGAGACTTTGAGGTTTAGAAATAGCTTTCAAACTCCCAAACCGTTGCATTAAATGCTGCGTCACTTCGCGGATTACAGGTTCACGACTATTCAAGGCTTGCAGTCGTGTAGCTTTACCATTGATGATAGGAGCTGGGGATTCATCCTCGGAACTGGCAACCATCAACCCTGATTGATCCATGATCAAGATGTGACCTGATCTACCCGAATTCAGTGTTTTCAGAAATCGACTGATTTGTGAGAGTTCCAAATCAATACCGAGAACCCCCAGGAGTTTTTTCTGCGCGTCATAGACAGGAGTGCTGGCGGAAATGCAGATACGATCAGGTACATTTGCCCATGTATAAATAGAACTCCAAATCGGTTTACCAGCTTTGACTGCATCTAAGTACCAGGGAGCATTATTATATTGCGGGTTTTTTAGAGTAGCTGCTAACTTGAGCCGATTTCCCTGGTTATCTACTGAGTAACTGCGGCTTTTGCTGAGGTCAGATATGGGAATTTCTCCAATGTCCAATTTATTACCCAGTCCATAACCTGCACCAATAAATCCTCCATCTTTACTGCCAAAGTTGATGTATGTAAAATTGAGCGATCTCGCCTGACGATAAAAATATTTACCCAGGGCATTAAAATCATTTAAGTCTAAGATTCCCGACTCGAAAGCATCTACATTCGTGCGGTTTATTTCCTGGGCTTTCCCTAAATAACTATTTAGATGTAGCTCAATGCGATCGCTCACCTCCATCATCAACTGATCTGCAAGCTTCTCTACCGCCTCCTCTCCGCTACGGTAGGAAAAATAGCCCACCAGTGTCACTACCCCCACTGTTTGTAAAACAAATGGCACAATCAACAGGGTTCGTAGAGGCAGATTGGCAAATGTTTGAGCGAACCAGTTGACGGAGGGATAAGTCATATTCCAACTGCAAAGTAATCAGATTTTAGATCACTTTACTAAACAAAAAAGGCTGCTGAATTCAGCAACCCTAAAATTGAGAAAAATTTTTTTCAATCAACCGATGCTAATCCTAGGATTTGTAAAGGTTTTGTAGTATCTTCAACTTTTGTATTTATGGAAGAAACCATCGCAGTGGTATTTATCGGGGTTATTTCTTCATATGAGTCTGTATCACACTCATCACTAGTAGTTTCACTGAGGGCAAGGCGATCGCACCCAATTGTATCCGATAAAATTGCACTTGCCATCATTCCCGTATGAATCTCCATCTGAGCTTCTTTTGGGGCTTCAAAAACCAGCCTTTGTCCAGGAAACACCACCCTTTCAAAGTACCAGTTAGGAATATTGGAGATGCGAGCCACCTGCATTTTACTCGTGGCATTGACGTAGCAGCAGAGAATTTTCCCCGATTGCTCTGGTGGTAGAGGATCTAATATTTGAGCCATAACTGCTGAGGAGCTTTTACGCCACAATTTTACATTACATAAGCAAAACTAACATCGCCCGATCCCCTGCTGCTGTAACTCCGACTACCAACTGCAATTTTCTGCATTATTTCTATCTAAAGTTATGTCTTTTTTATAAAAATTTCCTGACTATATCTGAGTTTTTGCAAACTCCGTAAGGTGTTAATAGTTCTGTTAGATATTGTTTGGCAAATTGATCATGTATAAAGCGCGTCATCAGATTTTAATTCCTGGTTTCATCCTGTTCATCCTTAAATTCTGGATATCCTGTTCACCTGACTTGAAAATAAGACCCCACCCCTAACCCCTCCCCGCTGTTTCGTGGAGGGGAATAAGAAGTTTTTTTTCATGTGTTCTGGTGTACGCAGTTCATGATGGCTACTTAGTTTGCTGTAGGCATAGCTTGGCGTATGACTCCCGTTAGGGATACAGGATTTTGAGGATTTAAGGATTTACAGGATGGTTTTTTGTTGACATCAGGATTTTAGTTGTAAGCTGTGTCAGACTACATAAACATATCAACAGATGTTTACTATTTAACGCACCCTAATAAATTATCCTGTTAATTTTTAAATCCTGGACATCCTGATCCTTTTTTTCGGGGTGCTTATTCTTCATGTACACCCTACACCCCGCGCACGGTAGCGTGCCGTAGGCAAGGGGATAGTCAAGCCAAACAATTAAATCAGATACAGCAGATTGCAGTACATCAAGTAAACTAATATCGAAGCATCAAAGGGTACGATAAAAGCTTACTCCGTCGAAAACGGAGAAAAATATCTATAACCTAAGCTAAGATATCGATGGCTTTACTTTGCTTGTTTTTTGATATTACCTTCTTTTTTAAAAGCCTTAATCCCAAGAATAATGGTAGTCCTACTGCCAGACTTGTTTCTGTGTTCAAACCAAAGGGTACTGGCGCGGCTGCTGATTGAATGGAAACGTTATCTATTCCAAATTGAAAGTAGGTTTGGTTGTCAACCTGCCTAAAGGCTAATCGTATTGTTTGTCCTGCAAATGGTGTTAAATTGTATCCCGTTACAGAAGTGAAATTGCTCGGACTTGCGGTTGGAGCAAGAACATTTGCCAAAACATTTGTATTAGGTGCAGAATTAAAAGGATCGAATCCTGCACTAAAAGGAGTCATGATATCAACCCTCGCGTGTTGATTTTGAATTGTATTCAAAGACATATTAGAACCAACATAAAGTGGCGCAGCAGTTTGAGCAAAATAATTGAACGAAAGTGAATAGGTGGAACCTGATGATAAGGTTATGTCTTGGTAGAGTACATATGATCCTAGACCATTTTGGTCGGTAACGGCATATCGGGTACCTTGTGTTGGCAAAGGAATTGTAGAACTGCTGATTGGAGATGTTCCTCCAGATGTGATAGAGACATTGCCCATGCTGCCAGTTTGTGATAGTACAGTCCATCCTGTAAAACCGTTTTCAAAACTTCCATTGTTCACAAACTCTAATGCTTGTGATGGATTTGTTAAACTCCCAAATATTGTTGCAGTTAGGGTAACAGTCAGTAATTGTTTCTTCATGGAAATTATCTCCGGTTTGATTTGTGGTTAAAGTAATGATTGTCAACAAACATTGTGAAAGTATTGCACTGCTTTAGCTATGACTACCTAACATTGTCCTTTATTTTCTTGTTTGCAAATAACGTCAGCCACAAAAAGCAAGCGGTGATTCAAAGTCCAGAAAACAACTTGAACACCCAAGCATTAAGATATTAGCTGCATTGTAAAAAAACAACAAATATGTCTAGTATCTTTACTGAAAATTTATATGATTTTGTTGTCTTTCACGTCACCCGAAAGTAGCAGTAATTGAGTAAGAAATTTTCTGCATGGTAAGTAAATTTGCGGATATAAAGAATTGGCTCATTCAACAGTCAAGCAAAATATTGGTAAATTAATATTAAGCCCACAAATCCCCTCACAATCGGTAAGATGGAAGTTAAAACAACTATGACGGAAAACCGAATACTTTACGTTCGCCTTCCCTGTAACCCCATCTTTCCCATTGGGGTTGTTTACCTTAGTGATCACGTCCACAAGCTGTTTCCCAGCATCGAACAGCGGATTTTTGATTTAGGTACAGTACCACCTTTAGATTATGCAACTGCCCTAGATACCTGTATTGATGAATTTAAACCCACTCTCTTAGTCTTCTCCTGGCGGGATATTCAAATATATGCACCTGTAGGCGGACGTGGTGGAAATCCTCTACAAAACGCTTTTGAATTTTACTATGCAAAAAATCCATTCATCAAATTACGGGGTGCATTAGGCGGTTTACGAATCTTTATCGCCTACTATGTAGAACTGTGGCGCAACTTGGGCTTAGTTAAACGCGGTTTAAAACGCGCCCAAAAATATCACTCTCAAGCGCGTGTAGTTTTGGGTGGTGGTGCAGTTAGCGTATTTTACCAACAGTTAGGCAAAAGCTTACCCAAAGGAACTATTATCTCTGTGGGTGAAGGAGAAACCCTGCTGACAAAATTCCTGGGTGGACAAGAGTTTCGAGATGAACGCTGTTACGTAGTGGGAGAAAATCAACCACGAGAACGCCTCATTCATGAACAACCCACGCCTTTAGAAAAAACTGCTTGTAACTACGACTACATAGAAACCATCTGGCCGGAATTTAACTATTACCTGCAAGATCAAGATTTCTACGTTGGTGTACAAACCAAGCGTGGTTGTCCTCATAACTGCTGTTATTGCGTTTATACAGTGGTTGAAGGTAAACAAGTCCGCATTAATCCTGCCGATGAAGTCGTGGCTGAGATGCGACAATTGTATAATCGAGGCATTCGTAACTTCTGGTTTACCGATGCTCAATTTATCCCCGCCAGGAAATATATCGACGATGCTATAGAACTATTACAAAAGATTGTCGATTCTGGCATGACAGATATAAACTGGGCAGCATACATCAGAGCAGACAACTTAACACCAGAGTTGTGTGAGTTGATGGCGAAAACCGGGATGAACTATTTTGAAATCGGCATTACCAGCGGTTCTCAAGAATTGGTGCGAAAAATGCGGATGGGGTATAATCTGCGAACCGTGTTGCAAAACTGTCGAGACTTAAAAGCAGCCGGGTTTAATGATTTAGTTTCCGTCAATTACTCATTTAATGTCATTGACGAACGTCACGAAACCATTCGCCAAACGATCGCTTATCATCGGGAATTAGAACGGATTTTCGGTGCTGATAAAGTCGAACCTGCCATTTTCTTTATTGGATTGCAACCCCATACCCACTTAGAAGAATATGCCTTCAAAGAAGGTATCCTCAAACCAGGGTATGATCCAATGAGTTTGATGCCTTGGACAGCTAAAAAACTCCTATGGAATCCTGAACCACTTGGTTCATTCTTTGGAGAAGTCTGTTTACAAGCTTGGCGACGTAATCCCAACGACTTCGGACGAGAAGTGATGAACATCTTAGAAGAAAAATTGGGTTGTGCTGAGTTAGAAACAGCACTTTCCGCGCCAATAGAGAAACCAAATAAACAATTAGCAGGCGTGTCATAAACAATAGAGTATGGAGAACAGGGAGGCAGAAGTTTTGTAATTTTGATTTGATTTGTCTCCCCACCTCCCTACTTCCCCACCTCCCCACTTCCCCAACCCCCATGTTAGAAGGTTCAATTCTCCAACAACTAGAAACAGCCCACCGTCACAGCACTAGACCAATTCGCTTTGGGGTGTACTACAAAAATACCCTGGTATCTCTGTGTCATGCTTTAGAAGACCATATATTAACTGAGGACGGAGAGCCTTTAGTGATCACGGCCTTCCAAATGGGTAAATGGTATTTGCAAGAAGCAAACAGATATGCAGAGATTGCCCAGCGCAGCCGTGGAATTGCCATTATGGCTTCTGCCGATGCTGGCTTTGCAGAACATCCTACTAGCCAGTTACCAAATGTTGATTTAGTGCCTATAGAAGCGGGTGATCCTGTAGAACAGGAGTGGCACTTAATTATTCTCTCACCTAAATACACAGCAATGGTAATTTGTCAAGAATTATCAGAGGCTGATTATGGTATCGGTGGTTTACCAGCATCGGATTTAGAACGTAAATTTTATGGTTTATGGACATTTGAACCGGAGTTGGTGAGAGAGACAGCAGAAATAGCGATCGCTCACATCGAAAAATATAACCCAGAACTAGCCAGCAAACTCACCGCCCATAAACAAGCAATTCAGGCTGGGATTATCTCACCAAAAGACTTAGGTTTAGTTGTCTCTCGCGTCGTCGATTACCTACAAAATGGGCAAGAGAATTCTATACCCGTCGCCCTAGATCGTAACTTGGTTTCTAACGAAATCCAGGCATTTTTGCGAATGGCGCAATTAATGGATTTAGCAGATATCAACAACCCCATGGCCGCCGCAGAAGTTGTGGCAATTTGTGAAACAATGGGGCAGTTGTTGGATTTACCCGCATGGCAAATTAAAAGATTGCGCCTTGCTGGTTTATTACATCGTATAGATCCACTACAAAAGGCAGAAAGCGTCCTTACTCCTGGCGCATCTACAAGCTATGAAGAAGAAGCCCCCAGTTGTCCTTTAACTTGTCCTCTAGTCCCAGGGGCGCAGGTATTAAGAACAATGCCACGACTGCGAGCAATTGCCCAAATTATCACTCACCAAACAGAGTGGTGGAATGGGACAGGAGAACCAGCAGGTTTAGCTGGAGATGAAATTCCCCTAGAATCAAGAATTTTAGCCTTAGCCGCAGACTTTCAATGGCGAGTTTGTCAACAACAATACTCAGAACAAAGTGGGCAAGATATATTTGCTCAAGCATTAGATTATTGTCGAAAGCAACAATCTACCCGTTTTGATCCTAAACTTGTAGATACCCTAACTTTGTTAGTCATGGGTTTACAACAGGGACTAGACTTACCCCTAATGACACCCAAAGTCAGTAGTAGTATGTGGTTACTTGATTCCCGATGGGATAGCCACAGCAAAAGTAGTCAGGAAATTAATTACCACCCCAAATGAACATTGAAGCTATTAGATTAGGCAAAATCAAACAACTCCCAGGGGCAGACTTAGAAGATGAGGAACTATCCCAACTAGATTTAAACCGCATCAACTTAGCCGGTGCTATCTTGGTGGGGACTAACTTCGCTGGTTCTAAACTTGAAGGTGGGCATTTAGAAGGTGCTAACTTAATGGGAGCAAACCTGCAAGAAACTGACTTGCGGGCTAACCTCATGGGAGCAAATTTGATGCAAGCAGACTTAACTAGTGCTGACTTGCGAGGTAGTAATTTGCGTGGTGCTAATTTAATGGGCGCTACACTCAGCGACGCATCTTTAGCAGGTGCTTTTTTAAGTGGTGCTAATTTGATGAGTGTTAACTTGCAAGGCGTTGATTTGCGAGGCGCTGACCTACGGGGTGTTAACCTGACAGGGGCAAATCTCAAAGGTGCAGACTTGAGTCGTGCTGATTTACAAGGGGCATTATTAAGTGAAGCCAACCTTGAGGAAGCCGACTTGCGAGGTGCGAACTTGGCTGGGGCGAATTTGACAGGGGCGAATTTACTTTGTGCAGAGTTAGAATCTGCTAATTTGCGAGGAGTTAATTTAGATCGGGCTTGTTTGGTGGGTACAATGCTGGAGGTAGTTTCTTAATTCTGATTTTTGCTTAGGGACTTTCTACCAAAAGAATATGGATTAAATGAACCGCGTTCACGCAGTGTCCCGTAGGGATAGACGCGTTCACGAAGTGTCCCGTAGGGATAGGACGCGAAGGACGCGTTAGCGTTGCGAAGCAAAGGAAGAAAGAAGAAGAAGATAAGTAATTTTACACTGGGAAGGGAGTATGAATGATGTATTTAGTCGTTGGCAAGAATGGCTAACTGTATTCGTCTATTTAGGAATTACAGTATTTATTGTTTGGCGTATTTTGGCGATACCGAATAAATAGAAAAGTTTGATCAGAACTACTTTTAAAAAACTCCAAACTATTAACTACCTACTCTACATCGTCCAATCCTCTGTCACTAAACCTGAAACTTTGCTGAATTGTGTCGAGCAACTATTTCACAATTATGCGACAGCCTCATCATTAGGCTTGTCAGCCTGACGAAAGACACGCCCATATTCTAGCTCTACCAGAAAGGCTGCTTAATCAGAGATTGAGCCAATGAGTTCTTCTAGCCAGTTTTCAGAGGTAGGCTTATTTTCAATATTGGCTTTTGTTAACAGTTCAACCAAACCTCTAGCATGGGAACGTTCGCTAATATTTAGAGCTAATGCGTCGTAACCTTTGCTGGGATTTTGTTTGTGCAGTGGCATTAACAGGTCGATACAAACTTTCTCAGGTGTAAGAAAAGGATGCTTGATTACTAATGTAGAACTATATAATTGATGACTTCTGGAAAAAAAGTTCTATAAACTCAATAAAAAACGTCACGAGTAATTCTTTAAACAAGCGCTCATGATCAATGCTTTCAGTCACGAATTTCTATCTTCCTCAATGCTAACTATAATCTACTCAAAGATTACCGTGGGAGAAATGCTATGGCTAGACATGATAATTACTTCTTAAAAAAACTACAAATCATCTCGCCAGGACTATTTTGTGTAAATTGAGCTAAACTCCCATCTTTATTCACCTTAAACTTAGCACGACAATTATAAATTTCCACAGGTGTTTTGACACCATCTACACTTACAGCCGCCCTATATTCCCAATATTTTTTGGCACTGCGTTTGATACTCAAAATGCAAATTTCCTGCCCATCATAATTACGGCAAGTATTAGCTGAGACTGGAGATGCTAAAGAAAAAGAACATATTAATAACAGTAAAATCACAAAATATTTAATCATAATTAAATTTAGTACTTCTGCTTCGCATCCACCAAGACAGTCCACCCATAAACAACACTCCCATTACTCCTTGTAAAGGATTATTATTCACACCTGTCACCCAGTCAGGAACTACTCCCGAATATTTCGTTAATTCTCCCACATTAATAATGTAATAACCCCAAACTAAACCACCATGTAAACCAATTGGTAAACCCAAACGTCCTCTACAAGAATCTTTTCCCCATACTTGCGTTAAACCTAACAATACCAAAGCCGGAAATTGTGGCAATGTATGAATAATTGCCTCTAGAGGTTTAATAAAATGGGCAATAGCAAATAAAGTAGAATTTATCCACATTGCTATGGCTGGTTTATAATCTCCCTGTAACTCATCTAGTAACCAGCCCCGAAATAACAATTCTTCCGCAAATCCAACACCTAAACTTACTAACAACCCTTCTAAAACTATTTTTAGCAGAAAAACTTTCGGTTGTTGCCATACTAACCAACCTAGCAAACCTTGTAAACTAAATAAAACTAAAACACTCAGCAGTCCAATAGCTAACCCACGCAATGCATATACGCCATTTAAGCGTGTAAATTCTAATCCATAATAGCTGAATGTTTGCGATCGCTGATAGACTTGTTTTCCCCATAGCGTGAGCAAAAAAATAAACTCTACATACAGCGCCACGATTGTCAAGATACTTGCTAAATTAGTATCAGGCACTAATCGGTAAATTGGTACAGCTAAGGGCAACCATAAAAGCAGTAAAATCAAAACAAAGCAACCCACCCTCACAAGGACGGGGCGTTGGGCGAGTTTGGCTAAGTTGATTTTCATAATAAGTACATCAATAATCATTAGTCCAGTATATGTATTTATCCTAATGACTAATGACTAATGACTAAAATGACTAATGACTATTCGTCAGGTTCAATGGTGCTACTCAAACCATGACTTTTCAGTGTTTCGCAATAAAACTCAGCGGGTTCCAAAGCGCAGGTAATTACTAAGGCTAACCCGTTTTGATGGGCTTCCATCATGATGCTCACAGCTTGAGGCTGGGTAATGCTCGGCACAGTAGTCATTAATACCTGAACCACATACTCCATAGAGTTGTAGTCGTCGTTATGGAGCAAAACGCGATACTGAGGCGCGAGCTTGCGGGATGTGGAACGCTTCTCAATGGTTTCGACTGACACTACTCTTTGCTCTTTTATACTTGATTTACGACAATACGGTTTCTGTCCAGCATTTGCTTAACAGTTGTTTACTTAATTTTACAACATTTCTGTTTTAATTCCAGGCAGAAAAATTTTTGCTGTCAGGATATTGTTTGTTGTGAGAACTAAGAAATCCTCAGCGCACACATCATACTACATTAGTAGTACATAAAAATCTATCAAAAATACTACCTTCCGACTTCTAAAATTAAGAAAGCTGCAACACAATTTTGCCTCACTGCCGCTCCCTGATTATGGATATTAGCCCCAAATTTCAACCGGGACAAATTGTATCTTTGGATTATGGTGACAGAAATCTTTACGCAGAAGTCGTTCAAGTTGTGATTTCTCGTGACTTGTGCTGGGTTCGTCCTTTATTGTTGGCTAACTTCACCTACGAACCACCGCTAATCAACGATTTGAGAGATGCGCCCGACCTGTTTTGGCCTGTAAATTTATTTCGACCGGCTATGGATACAGAAGTCATTAGCCTATTAAGCCAACTTTCACCCAAACAACCAAAAGCTGATATAGACCCAGTTGCTCAGGATCATCTCAATCAGTTTATTCACCAATTTTGGCCATCATTCCCAGAGGGCAAACAATTGTGAAGTTATGAATGATGATTATCCCCAGGTAGGGACTAGCTTAACTCGACCAGCATCCATCTCTGCCATTAGTAATTCTAGGGCTTCGTAGTCAACATCGGATATGTAACCCAGTTGCGTCAGTTCTGAGTTGATTTCGTTTTCTATTTCTGGAGTTAGTTTTTTGATGTGTAACGCTTTTTCCACCAGTTGACGAATTGCGTATCGAGTGTTCATAGGGAATAAACCAACTGTCATTGTTACTCATTATCCAAGATAAACTTCAGTATAAAAAGTGATCTGGATGCATGATGTATGGTGATCTATATCACCATTGAATTTTAGACACACACTTTGTTGCTAACCCTGTTTCTTGCCATTGGAAAAAGTAACAATTAGGGTTGACATCTACATATACTTTTGCTCAAATCCTCTTGATTTACATATATTGGGAGAGTTTATCACTATATCTACATAAAATTAATCTGCATTTGGGCTATCTATGTTGATTGTTTTTTAACTCGCACAAAAAAAATGTATATAAAAATACATTTTATAGTGTAATTATGACAATCTTTAAACAGAAGCACTAAAGTAATAAAGATTCAGCAAAGAAACTGAAGACGTATAGTCAATCCGGGAAAAACAGTTTATGTTCAAGTAAACTACGCTCTGCGGTTCACACGCTTGAATCAGGATGTGACTATGCTGAAAACTCTCAACCAGCCAAAACTTACAGTTATTCGTCCCCAAGGCTGTTTAAATGCCACCAACGCCTGGGAATTTGAACAAGAGATGACATCTGCTTTGGTACAAGAAGATATAAGTACAATTGTACTTGTGGATTTAGGCTCAGTAGAAGCCATAGACAGTGCAGGCTTAATGGCTTTGGTGTCTGCACTCAAGTTAGCAGATAGTTTAGGACGGACTTTTCGATTAAGTGCTGTGTCCCCGACTATCAGAATAATTTTTGAATTAACCCAACTTGATCGGGTTTTTGAGATATTTTAAGCTGATTCAGATTTGACAACTCAAGGTCTGAAAGTAAAAAAAGCTTCTAATATTGGCTTTGGCATCATTTACAACTTTGATTTTATTTGATTTTTGTGTATCCCTTACGGGAGAGTATGGTTTACGCCACCCAAGCTAGAGCCAAAATGAACTGCACCGGACGCTTAAAAACTCAGTACAACGCGAAGAAGCTGCTTTCCTGGTTCCCTATTTCCTATTCTCTTCTGCCTACCCAACTAAGTGTGGCTACGCCACGCAAGCCATCCAAAATCAAAGCGAACTGCCATACTGTATGAGCCTAAATTTCAGATGAGAAGTAAATTTTTGTAAAACAGTTGTAGTTTAAAACGATGAATGCGGTTGAAAGACATAAATCAATGCTAAGTTAGGTCTGGTTAGCTGTAATTTAAGGTAGCTAAAAGAGAGCATCGGTGGCTGTTTTAGTCGAACAATTAATAACATCGGATATTTTAAAACCCGCTCGTTACCTGGGTAATGAGCGTTTAGCAGTACACAAGCCTTGGAATACGGCAACTATACGCTGGGTGTTAACCTATCCAGAAGTATATGAAGTAGGTGCATCTAATTTGGGGCATATCATTCTTTATAACATTTTGAATGCCCAGCCAAATCAGTTGTGCGATCGCGCTTACCTCCCAGGGACAGATTTAGCAGCAAAACTCCGCACCACCCAGACCCCCTTGTTTGCGGTAGAGTCTAAACGCTGGCTCACAGAATTCGATATTTTAGGTTTTAGTCTCAGTTATGAATTAGGTGCAACCAACATCCTGGAAATGTTGGATTTGGCAGGAATTCCCCTGACTTGGAGAGAGAGGCAGGAGGCAGGAGGCAGGGAGCAGGCTTGCCCTGAGCGAAGTCGAAGGGGAGCAGGGGAGAATCACCAATTCTCATTTCCCTTGATTTTTGCTGGGGGACAAACGGCAACATCTAACCCTGAACCCTATGCCGACTTCTTCGACTTTATTGTTTTAGGAGATGGGGAAGAACTTTTACCAGAAATTGGTTTGGTATTAGAAGAAGGGAAAAAAGCTCTCTTAAGTCGGGAAGAACTGTTGCTAGACTTGGCACAGATTCCTGGTGTTTATGTCCCTCAGTTTTATGAAATGGGAGAAGGAGGTGCAGTATATCCCTTGCGTCCAGATGTACCAAAACGCATTCTCCGCAGAGTAGCAACTCCTATTCCTGCCTATTCTATCGGCTTAGTTCCCTATGTTGAGACAGTACACGATCGCTTGACAATCGAAATTCGTCGCGGTTGCACTCGTGGCTGTCGCTTCTGTCAACCAGGAATGTTGACTCGTCCAGCACGGGATGTAGAACCAGAAAAGGTAGTAGAAGCGATTGAAGCGGGAATGCGGGCGACAGGTTACAATGAATTCTCATTGTTATCTCTGAGTTGTTCTGATTATTTAGCCCTCCCAGCAGTGGGGATGGAAATCAAAAATAGGCTAAAAAATGAGAATATTTCTCTAACCTTACCCAGTCAGAGAGTAGACAGATTTGATGAGAATATTGCTAATATCCTGGGAGGAACACGCCAAGGAAGTTTGACTTTTGCTCCAGAAGCGGGAACCCAGCGGATGCGGGATATTGTCAATAAGGGTTTGACAAATGAAGAATTATTGCGGGGAGTAAAAACAGCTTGGGAGCAAGGCTGGGATAAAATTAAGCTGTATTTCATGATCGGTTTGCCCGGAGAGACTGATGATGATGTTTTAGGGATTGCGGAGACGGTAAGCTGGTTACAGCGAGAATGTTGGGCTAAAGGCAGAAGATCACTCAACTTTAATTTGACGATTTCTAATTTTACGCCCAAGCCACATACCCCTTTTCAATGGCACTCAGTTTCTACCTCAGAGTTTAAGCGCAAGCAAAACTTACTGCGGCAAGAATTCAGGAGAATACGGAATACAAAGGTGAATTTTACTGATATTCGCCTTTCGGCAATGGAAGACTTTATAGGTCGGGGCGATCGCTCTTTAGGTAAAGTATTGCGCCGTGCTTGGGAATTGGGTGCAGGCATGGATTCCTGGTATGACAATGTAGAACAGGCTTTTACAGCTTGGGGAAATGCGATATCTTCGATGGGCTACGCCTACGCTGAAGCTGGACTAGACTGGAAATATCGCTTAGTCGAAAACGGTGAATGGAATCTGTTTGCAGCAGGGAGCAAGGAGCAGGAAGCGGGGGGAAAAATCCTCACTCAGGATTCAAAACTCACCACTCCTCACTTGGTACTCGGTACTCCTTTACCTTGGGATCATATCGACACCGGCATTGATAAAAAGTGGCTGCAAGAAGACTTACAACGCGCTCTAGAAGCGGCAATTGTTCCCGATTGCTCTTTTGAAGGTTGTTCTCATTGTGGTGTCTGTGGCACTGATTTTGGGCATAATATCGTGATTGAGCCACCTGCAATTCCGCCATTTGCTGGCTCCTTTGTCCCCAACACCACCAAAGCACAACGCCTGCGAGTATGGTTTGGGAAACAGGGTGATATGGCTTTGGTCAGCCACCTCGATTTAATGCGCTTATTTGACAGAGTAATGCGACGTGCAGGTTTACCAATTTCTTTTAGTGGTGGATTTCATCCGAATCCCCGTATTTCCCTCACAAGTGCCTTAGCATTGGGAGCTACTAGCAGCGGTGAAATTGTCGATTTTGAATTAACTCAACCAATGGATGTGGAAAGTTTTCGTGAGCAACTAGTGAGCCAATTGCCCACAGACATACCCATATATAATGTGGAAGAGATAGATTTAAAAGCTAGTGCAGCTACCCAAACAATGGAAGCGGCAGAGTATTTGCTAACTGTGTCTACAGTTGGGGAAGTACCAGCAACCGAATGGCAAGGCTGGATTGCGGCTATCAAAGCTAAAAACGAGATATTGTCAGAACATATCACCAAATCAGGAAAACACCAAATCATAAATCTGCGCGATCGCTTGTTCGAGATCGAACTAGTAGAGGTAGATAACTCCCCAACCGAATCAAAAGCCGTCTTGCGTTATTTGGGCAGCTGTCGCCCTGATGGAGTAATATTGCGCCCTGAGCAAATTTTGTCTATACTAGAAATCGTGGTTAGTGCAGAATTTCACCTCCTGCATATCCACCGCAATCGACTAGTTTTAGGGATCTAATCCCTAGAGGGCAACTTGCTAGTAGTTGTCCTGATGCAGCACATCATGGGAATTGATTTTTAGCAAGGTTGCGTTAGAATGAAGTGAAGAGAAATTTTCTGGCGCTGCATTGAATGACTTGGTTCACTGCCCTGATACCCAGGGAGCGAAAGCAAAGATATGAGAGTGCAACTTCTAGGATTGTATCCCAGACAAACTAAGGCAGATTAAAGAACACTCTCTATAGCTACCTCGTGAATCATTAACTGACAATAGCTCCACGCCTGACATCTAACTCTATGCTTTTTACAACACCTGCACTAATACCATGACCCTAGATGGTGAAGGTATTGCATTAGAAATCAACCACGGACGGTTGATTTAACTACTTAAAACTATATGCAGTCGTTCTGGAATAATCAGGCGTATAAACGCAATTACAGTTTTCATAGCTTCCAATTATATGAAGCTACCCCAGATTTGCAATTTTTATTACCAGTAGCGCATTGTAGCAGTGACCGTAGGGACTAGAGGTATAACAGGATCTTCTTCTAATACCCGTTGGTGCTACCAATTTTTGAGGAACTTGAATGCCAAAACAAATTATTATCGCGGAGCAGCATCAGATTGCTGCCGTCTTTTCTGAAGATCAAATACAAGAACTGGTTGTCGCCACGGGGCATCACCAAATTGGTGATATCTACTTAGGAGTAGTAGAAAATGTATTACCAGGCATAGATGCGGCCTTTGTAAATATTGGCGACCCAGAACGCAACGGCTTTATTCATGTCACTGATTTGGGGCCATTGAAGCTCAAACGTAGTGCCGCAGCCATTACCGAACTGTTGACACCACAGCAAAAAGTATTGGTGCAAGTGATGAAAGAGCCAACGGGAACAAAAGGCCCAAGGCTGACTGGTAACATCACCTCACCGGGAAGATACGTAGTGCTAATGCCCTATGGCAGAGGTGTGAATTTATCTCGGCGGATTAAAAGCGAAAGTGAGCGCAACCGCTTACGCGCCCTAGCAATTTTAATTAAACCCGCAGGTATGGGTGTGCTGGTGCGGACAGAAGCTGAAGGCAAGCCCGAAGAAGCAATTATTGAAGATTTAGAAGTACTGCAAAGGCAGTGGGAAGCAATCCAGCTAGAAGCTCAATCTACCCGCGCTCCGGCATTGCTGAATCGGGATGATGACTTTATCCAGCGCGTGTTGCGAGATATGTATGGCGCGGATGTAAATCGAATTGTCGTCGATTCCAGTACTGGTTTGCGACGAGTGAAACAGTATTTACAGAACTGGAGCGGCGGACAAACACCACAGGGATTGCTGATTGACCACCATCGCGATCGCTCTCCCATTTTAGAATACTTCCGCATTAGTGCCGCTATTCGTGAAGCCCTTAAGCCCAGAGTAGACTTACCTTCTGGAGGTTACATCATTATTGAGCCGACAGAGGCATTAACAGTAATTGATGTTAACTCAGGTTCCTTCACTCGATCAGCAACAGCTAGAGAAACAGTTTTGTGGACAAACTGCGAAGCAGCTACAGAAATTGCCCGTCAGTTAAGGTTGCGAAATATTGCTGGTGTCATCGTCGTTGACTTCATTGATATGGAATCGCGGCGCGATCAACTACAAGTATTAGAACACTTTAACAAAGCGCTGAAAGCTGACAAAGCTCGTCCTCAGATTGCCCAACTCACCGAACTAGGTCTGGTAGAACTAACTCGTAAGCGGCAAGGTCAAAACATTTACGAATTGTTTGGGGAAACTTGTCCCACCTGCGGCGGTTTAGGGCATACCGTACGCTTACCAGGAGAAATAGAAAACCGATTACCAATCCCAGCAGCAGACATACCAGAAAGGTTTGCACCGCCGCCGCAAAGAGAACCACGTCTGTCAGCTAACCGCATTATAGAAACACGGGAAAGGGAAAGCTATGATGGCTTTGGGGAAGGATTTGAAGGTGACTCGGAATTGAGTGCCATGGATCTGATTAACCATCCCAGCTATCAAGAATTGGGCGACAATAAGCGTCGTACCCGCACTCGCCGCAGTCGCATTGGTATCAATGGGGCTAACGGAAAAGATGAAGCGCGGTTAGTTGCTAATCCACTAGGTTTTGTGAACGAGCCAGACTTGGATCTGGATACTGACACTGAACTAACACCAATACCAGAAATTCCCTCTCTGCTCTCCGAAACGCGACGTATTAGCGAAGTTCCCCTGAGAGAGGCAAGAGACGCTACCCGCACACCTAGTCTGGGCAAATCTGGATGGACAGAAAGAGTAGAGCGGACGAAAGTTAAGATTGATCCAGTCAAACCGGTAGTAGAGCCTCCACAAATTGTTTCTGTAGAAATGACTCTTCAGGAACAAGATATGTTTGCCTTGATGGGAATTTCTCCTGGGGTGAAGTTAGACCAAGAGGTGAAGAATTCCAAATCAGTGATTTTCAATATTGTTCAACCTGGACAAATACCAACTTCACCAACTGAATCTACTTCAGAACCAACTGTTCTTCAAAGAACCAGTCCTGAAGTGAGTGCAGTCAAAAAGCCAACACCAAAAGTTGAGGTAGAAGAACCATCTTTCCCTAAATTAGCAATCGAGCCATCTTTCCCTGATACTCCGCGAACAGAATTTGAGACTTTCACAGATGAAAATGAAATAAATAGCACTACTATTGCTAATCGCCGTCGTCGCCGTCGTTCCTCAGCATTAGACGCAGATACGTCAAGCCTAGAGGAAAGTTAGCGGGACTTATGGCCAAAACAGTGCAAACAGGTGCAGATGTTTGGTCAACCGCACCCTTAGGTGAATCTAGTTGGCTGGAGTTGTCCACCAGCTTAGGTATTCAGGGGTTGATTGCGGGTATAGATGAAGTGGGGCGAGGTGCTTTATTTGGGCCTGTAGTTGCGGCAGCGGTGATCCTACCTGAACAGGCTTGGTCAAATTTGATGGCAGCCAAAATTAAGGACAGCAAAAAGTTGTCTAGTTCTCGAAGAACTCAACTAGCGCAGCAAATTGATGGGCTGGCTTTAGATTGGAAAATTGGTTATGCTTCAGTTGCGGAAATTGACCAATTAAATATTTTGCAGGCCACGTTGTTAGCAATGAAGCGGGCTGTACTGAAGTTGAAGGTACAGCCTGCACTTTGCTTAGTTGATGGTAATCAGTTAGTAAAGGATTTATTTATACCACAACAAACAATCGTTAAGGGAGATGAGCGATCGCTCAACATTGCAGCTGCTAGTATCATGGCTAAAGTTTGGCGTGATGATCTAGTAGTGCGTTTAGCATCTAAGTATCCCATGTATAACTTGGAGCAGAATAAAGGCTATGGGAGCCAGAGACATTTACTGGCTCTCCAAAAATACGGAACTTCACCCCTGCATCGTCTATCTTTTCGTCCTTGCCAAATTCAGTCATGAGGCAGGAAGAGGGGGTAATATCGTGTCCGGTTGAATACTGATCATGAGGGAACCGTGCGGGGAGTTTTTTTGATCAGCAATTAGCCGGATTTGATGTCAACTCCTCTCAAAGTTATAGCCGTGGACAGGGTGGTTAGGACATCAATTGATAATGAAACTCTCACTACAAGAGGGTTTTACTCCTGACTCCTGACTCCTGACTCCTGCTATACGTGTTCCCTTGTCAATCAAAGTTCAAGATTGGTAATTCAGTATTATCACTTAGAAGACCTGTTTTGTTAGTTTGTGATATTACCCAACGACGATAATCAGCAAGGAGGTGATGCAATAATCTTTGCTTGATAGTCAACAATACGCTTTTGAGCAAACCATTACCTGTGGCTTCTAAAATCGACTTTGGAGTCAGGGAAAATGGTTGGGGAATCTCCACCAGCACTTCTAGATCGGCTTTTCCTTGTAAGCGAGTCTCACTACCTAGTTGATAGGGTGATAAGTATCCCTTTAAAT
Source organism: Anabaena catenula FACHB-362 (assembly GCF_014698735.1). Lineage (GTDB taxonomy): Bacteria > Cyanobacteriota > Cyanobacteriia > Cyanobacteriales > Nostocaceae > Anabaena > Anabaena variabilis_A. The sequence continues at coordinate 52,298 of NZ_JACJTQ010000025.1, read as the reverse complement.
TCAGAGCAAAGCGTTGGTTGATATACTCAAAACCAAGGATTTCACAACCGAGCGATCGCAAATAAATTATTCCATTTGATTCTGCCCAAACTCTCATGTCTACAGTAGGTTGAATACTTAATGACATAAAAGTTAGCGGACGCATTTTCAAACGAAATACATCCTCAGAAAGCTGCTCAATTCGGCTGTTGTCAGCCAAAGCTTTAACCAGACGCTGAGGCTGACGCAAGTAGTGCTGAATGGGAATAGGCTGCTCTGGAACAGCAATTTCCACTGATTGGGAGGCAGTAAACTTGGTAGCCATGAATTCAAGGAAGTAATTGTTTGATACTTCTATTATTGATTAATTTATTATGTTTATTTTTTTTAATTTAGTTTACATTTGGCTAGCAATTTCAACAAGAATTCCATCCAAATCACAGAGATAAGCCACTGTTTGTCCCCAAGGCTTAACTTTGGCATCTACAACAATCACAGCACCAGCTTCTATGGCACGCGATAAAGCTGCTGTTATATCATCTGTTACAAAACCAATCTCAATACCAGCAGGTAGATTTGAGAGACTGTTTTCTCGGAATCCTTGCGGAAGGTTAGATTTTGCAAGTTCATTTGAGGCGAAAGCGAGAGTTGTTCCACCCGTTTCCATCTCGGCATATTGTTTGCTCTCGTGAATAAACTGCTGTTTTAGACCAAACGCCTTTTCATAAAAAGCGACCGATTGAACAACATCCTTTACATAGAGAATTGTGTAAGAGAACTTCATAATCTTTAATTTCTCACTTATAGCTGTAGCCAGGATAATTAGGACATTATTAATCCTTGAAACTTAGATATAATAAGGCTTTCCCTCCTGCCTCCTGCCCTCTGCCTCCTGCCTCCTGCTATAAGTCAAAATAGAACATTTGCTCTATTTAGTCAAGCACTCACACTGTTGTATAAATACAAACTGTATAATTACACCATCTACAAGAGCAGTACGTAATTAAATAAATCAAATTAAAGCAATATTCTTGGTCAATAAAGAAAGGGTGGGTTTACTCACGATATAGTCTATAAATTGAACAGATAACTAATAAACATATGACTATATTGATCGCACATTTGGGACCACCGGGAACTTACGCCGAACAAGCAGCTTTTTTTTATCTCAACTGGCTGAAAAAAACGCCAGGAGTTGAGGCTAGCTTATGTCCTTATCCCACTATTGCCCAGTCACTGCAAGCTGTGGCTACAAACCAAGCCCAGTTAGCTGTTGTGCCTGTTGAGAATTCCATTGAAGGCAGTGTCAGCATGACGATGGATACTTTGTGGCAATTGGAAACTTTACAAATTCAGTTGGCTTTAGTCTTGCCTATCTCCCATACCTTAATTTCCTGTGCTGATAGCTTAGAGAGGATTCAAACTGTTTATTCTCATCCCCAGGCTTTAGCACAATGTCAGGGATGGTTGGGGCAATTTTTGCCCAATGTGAATTTGATTCCTAGTAACTCTACGGCTGAGGCTCTCCAGGGACTCAAACAGGAGATAACAACCGCAGCGATTGCCTCTAGCAGAGCAGCACAACTTTACAATTTACCTATATTAGCCACTGGTATTAACGACTATCCAGACAACTGTACTCGCTTTTGGGTAATTAGTCACAGCCAAAAAGATGCTGGTGTTCAAATATCTTCTAGAGCAATCGCTCCTACTCACACCTCCATAGCTTTCAGCTTACCTGCTAATTTACCTGGCGCACTAGCTAAAGCTTTGCAAGTATTTGCTCATCTAGGTATTAATCTCAGTCGAATTGAGTCTCGTCCCACAAAACGCTCATTAGGAGAATATTTATTTTTCATTGACATAGAAGCAAGTGCAACTCAAGTGCAAACAGCTTTATCTGAGTTACGTAATTACACAGAAATAATAAAAGTTTTTGGTAGCTATAGTGTTACCTTGATTGATAATTTCTAATTCTTGATAGAGCCTACGTTCGCGGATCGTGCTGTAGACTCTATTAAGCATTAATTTTTAAATGTATCTTTAAGAACAGAACGTGCTGCCAGATGATTACGAGTAGAAGTTAAAATTTCTGCTTCCCGTTCTAAGCGAGCCGCAGTATCTTGTATTTCTAACAATGCTTGTTGCTCTGGAGCAACACCATACAGATTACTAGCCACCCAATAGGATAGCTCTGTTGGTAAATCTGGTAAATCTTCTGGTAATTCAATATTTTGTTCAGTTAACTTCCCTGACAGACGGACAACATCTCGCAATAACTGTTCTACCTCAGTAGCTAAAGGTCGCAAATCTTTAGATGGCGGTTGGTCTTCAATCCACTCAACTAACCCAACGCGATAGGGTTTTTCGCGGATATACTCTAAAACGCGAAACCTTTGCTGTCCTAAAGTTAGCATTTCCATCCGGTCGTCAGGCATTCGCTTGTAATGAATAATTTCCGCACAGCAGCCAACGTTGGCAATTGTGCCTTTAACTGGATCTACCATCAAGACTCCAAACCTGCGATCGCTCTCCAAAATCGTGTTCATCATGATTCTGTAGCGAAATTCAAAGATATGTAGGGGTAAAGGTCTAGTGGGGAACAGAACCACTTCAGGTAATGGGAAAAGAGGTAGTTCACGGACTGCAATTTTAGAAGAAGATGTCATTGTTAGTTGAGTATAAATTTAATTCTTAAAAAATTTATTTTTCCTACTTTCTCTCTAATTTACTTATATTCTATCATTTGTTTAATAGCTAATAAAAAGCCCTGAGTTGAAGAAGAGACACGATCATCCGGAGAAAGAAGAAACGGGGGAAATCTATCTCCGCGTCACTGAGTCTCCCCTTCTGCCCATCAGAGAGTCTCTCCCACAAATTTCTCCAGGACAAAGTAAATATTAATACCAAAAAATTTCATTAGTCATTTGTCCAAGCGCTAATGACTAATGACTAATGACTAATTTACAATTTGACTTCGATATCTACACCAGATGGTAAATCCAACTTCATCAGGGCATCGATAGTTTTAGAAGAAGGCTGGTAAATGTCAATAATCCGGCGATGGGTGCGGGTTTCAAAATGTTCGCGGGAATCTTTATCGACGTGAGGGGATCGCAGTACGCAATAGATCCGCCGTTTTGTTGGTAAAGGAATAGGTCCTATAGCTGTAGCGTTAGTGCGGTTAGCTGTATCTACAATCTTCTCGCAAGATGTATCCAATAAACGTCGGTCAAAAGCCTGTAAGCGAATTCTAATCTTCTGCTGCTGTAGAGTTGCCATATGAAAGTTTTCCAGGTTCTGTGAATTTTAGATTTTAGATTTTAGATTTTAGATTTTAGATTTTTAGATGCAATACCAAATCCAAAATTTAAACTCCAAAATTGTTTTGGGGAAGAGAAAGGAGCAGAGATGGTTTGATGCATCCCTGCTCCTTGATTATGAGAAGCAAAAATGTGCTTACTATTTCAGGATTTTGGATACCACACCAGCACCGATGGTGCGACCACCTTCACGAATAGCAAAGCGCATACCTTGCTCAATCGCAATGGGGTTGATCAGTTCTACTGTCATTTTGATCCGGTCTCCAGGCATAACCATTTCCACCTCTTTGCCTTCATCGGAGGTGTAGCTTTTGATAGTGCCAGTTACATCAGTTGTCCGGACATAAAACTGAGGACGGTATCCAGCGAAAAATGGTGTTTTCCGACCACCTTCTTTTTCGGTGAGAACGTACACTTCACCTTCAAATTGAGTGTGAGGTGTAATAGAACCGGGTTTAGCAATTACCATGCCCCGTTCAATATCAGCCTTTTGAATACCCCGCAGCAGTACGCCAGCGTTATCTCCAGCCATACCTTGATCAAGACTCTTCTTGAACATCTCGATCCCAGTTACGGTAGTGGCACGAGTATCTCTGATACCTACCAGTTCGACGTTATCGCCGACTTTGACTACACCCCGTTCAATCCGACCTGTAGCCACAGTACCACGACCTGTGATGGAGAAAACGTCTTCTACAGCCATCAAGAAAGGCTTGTCTACATCCCGCTCAGGAGTGGGGATATAGGCATCTACTGCATCCATCAGTTCGTAGATTTTATCAACCCAAGGATTTTCTCCGCGTTGAGTCTTAGGATTCTTAGTCATGGCTTCGAGAGCTTGTAGACCAGAGCCTTTGATAATGGGGATATCATCACCGGGGAAATCGTAGCTAGTTAACAGTTCCCGAAGTTCCAGTTCTACAAGTTCTAGCAGTTCTGGGTCATCCATCAAATCTTCTTTGTTCAAGAAGACGACCAGACTAGGAACACCCACCTGTTTTGCCAACAGGATATGTTCACGGGTTTGGGGCATGGGACCATCGGTAGCAGCCACTACGAGAATACCACCATCCATCTGAGCCGCACCGGTGATCATGTTTTTTACATAGTCAGCGTGTCCGGGGCAGTCTACGTGAGCATAGTGGCGATCTGTGGTTTCATACTCAACGTGAGCGGTATTGATGGTAATACCACGTGCCTTTTCTTCTGGTGCGTTATCGATTTGGTCGTAGCCCTTGGCTATGGCTTGACCATTAGCAGCCAAAGTCATGGTAATGGCTGCGGTTAAAGTAGTTTTGCCGTGGTCAACGTGGCCAACAGTACCGATATTTAAATGGGGTTTATTTCTTTCAAACTTTGCGCGTGCCATGAATGCTCGTTTCCTTTTTTAATTAAGCGTTCCCTTTACTTTTGGCAATGATAGTTTCAGCCACGCTGCGAGGCACCTCTTCGTAGTGACTGAACTCCATTGTAAAGATACCCCGACCTTGGGTTTTCGACCGGATATCAGTGGCATAGCCAAACATGGTTGCCAGTGGAACTTTAGATGCCACCTTAGCGAGTCCCTGTTCAGTGCTTTGGCTTTCAATCTGCCCTCTGCGGGCGATTAAGTCGCCAATGACGTTCCCAATAAAGTCTTCGGGTACTTCAACTTCAACTTTCATCATAGGCTCTAAGATGACAGGTGAAGCTTTCGATACCGCCTCTTTCATTGCCATTGAGCCAGCAATTTTGAAAGCCATTTCCGAAGAGTCTACATCGTGGTAAGAGCCATCTACCAAAGTAGCTTTGACATCAATGAGTGGATATCCAGCGACAACACCGGATTCACAACATTCTTTCATGCCTTGTTCTGCCGGGCCAACGTACTCTTTAGGTACGGTACCACCAACAATCTTGGAGACAAATTCAAAACCTGTGCCTGGTTCTCCTGGCTCCAAATTGATGACAACGTGACCGTATTGACCCTTACCACCGCTTTGGCGGATGAATTTGCCTTCCACTTTGTTTACGGCTTTGCGAATCGTTTCCCGGTAAGCCACTTGTGGCGCACCGACATTCGCTTCCACTTTAAATTCCCGTAACATCCGGTCTACAAGAATTTCTAGGTGGAGTTCTCCCATCCCAGCAATTACAGTTTGGTTGGTTTCAGGATCTACACGCACACGGAAGGTGGGATCTTCTTCTGAGAGAGATTGCAACGCCTTGGACAATTTGTCCATGTCGTTCTTGGTTTTGGGTTCTACCGCTACCGAGATTACAGGTTCAGGAATGAATAGGGATTCCAAAATTACTGGTGATCCTTCATCACATAAAGTGTCACCTGTCAAGGTGTCTTTTAATCCTAATGCTGCTCCCAAATCACCTGCTCGCAGTTCTTCGACATCTTGTCGGTCATCTGCTTTCATCAGCACTAAGCGGGAAATCCGTTCTTTTTTGTTTTTGCTGGCGTTGAGGACATAACTGCCTTTTTTCAATACACCAGAATAAACACGAACGAAAGTCAGGCGACCATAAGGGTCAGCCATAATCTTAAATGCCAGAGCTGCTAAAGGTTCGTTGTCATCGGCTCGGCGTTCGACAGTCTCGCCATTGGGCAAGATTCCTTGAATCGGTGGCACTTCTGTGGGTGCGGGTAGATAATCTACGACTGCATCCAACATCAACTGCACGCCTTTGTTTTTAAAGGCTGAACCGCACAGTACTGGCACAATCGTCCCCGCAGTTGTGCCTTTACGCAAGGCAGAACGAATTTCTGCTTCTGTAAGTTCTTCGCCCTCGAAGTACTTATTCATCAGCACATCATCGGTTTCTGACACTGCTTCTATCAGCTTGATGCGGTATTCGGCTGCTTTTTCTTGCAATTCGGCTGGTATTTCTGTTTCTTGAATATCAGTCCCTTGGTCGTTAGCGTACATATATGCACACATCCGCACCAAGTCAACGATACCTTTAAATTCAGTTTCACTACCAATTGGCAGTTGAATAGCGATCGCATTAGCACGCAGACGATCAATCATCTGCTCATGAACTCTATAGAAGTTCGCACCCGTGCGATCCATCTTGTTAATGAAAGCGATCCGAGGCACTTTATAGCGATCTGCTTGCCGCCATACTGTCTCAGATTGTGGTTGGACACCACCAACGGAACAAAAGACGGCGATTACACCATCTAACACGCGCATGGAGCGTTCAACTTCAATGGTGAAGTCAACGTGACCAGGAGTATCGATAATGTTAATTTGATGATCTTTCCAGCTGGTACTGATAGCAGCGGCAGTGATGGTAATTCCCCGCTCCCGCTCCTGTTCCATCCAGTCTGTGACGGCAGTTCCTTCATGAACTTCGCCAATTTTATGAATTATCCCAGAGTAAAATAATATTCTCTCTGTTGTCGTTGTTTTGCCCGCATCTATATGCGCCGCAATACCGATATTGCGTACTTTCTCTAGCGGGTTTGTGCGTACCACAGTTACCTCCTATAGTTTTTGCCTCATGATATCTTGTATATTACTCTTTGTTAAGATTCTATACTTTTACGGAAAACCGTCTTTTTCAGGAAATTTTACGATATACCGCTTTCCGGCGGCGATATATCGTTGCTCTAGTTAGTAACGATAGTGTGCAAATGCCTTATTTGCTTCAGCCATCCGGTGCGTTTCTTCCCGCTTGCGAATCGCGCTTCCTGTTTCGTTAGCAGCATCCATCAACTCATTTGCGAGTCGGCTGGCCATTGTGCGGCCTGGTCTGGCTCTAGAATATTGCACTAGCCAACGCAAGGCTAGGGTAGTACCCCTTTCTGTCCGCACTTCCATCGGTACTTGGTAAGTTGCTCCACCTACTCGTCGAGCTTTCACTTCTACTAAAGGCGTTGCATTCCGCACTGCTCTTTCAAAGGTTTCTAAAGCACCATTACCAGTGCGTTCCTCGATAGTTTTCAATGCATCGTAAACGATTCTTGCGGCAAGTGATTTCTTGCCATGACGCATGATCCGCCTGATAATCATGCTGACCAGACGACTGTTATACACTGAGTCAGACGGAACTGGGCGTCTTTGACTAACACCACGACGAGACATACTTCATCCTTAAATTCGGAATTTGGCAACGAAATTATATGCTATCAGAACATAGGAACTTAAAAGCGGTGTAAGTAGCCGCTCTCACTTCCTTGAGTTTTGGCTCTAGTTGCAGCGAGGCTGAACTAATTTACTTGCTGCTCCCCTACCAGATACACAAGGCGAAAACATTGTAAACTTTAATATTTACATTAAAGTGCTGCTATCGCTGACCTTATTCTGCTTGAAAAACCTACACTTGTTCGTTTAGCGCCGAGAGCAACTTTATTTATTAAACAAGAGGAAGCAGTTTGTTGGTTTGGGTTGACTGCGGTTTTAGGTAATAAGGCGATTAATCGTAAGTGATGCGATTAATCGTCTTGTTCCTATTATTTGGCTGCTTTTGGACGCTTAGTTCCATACTTGGAACGACCTTGCTTCCTGTCTTTAACTCCAGCTGTATCTAACGTGCCACGGATAATGTGGTATCTCACGCCTGGTAAGTCTTTTACCCGACCACCACGAATCATCACAACAGAGTGTTCTTGCAAGTTATGGCCAATACCTGGGATGTAAGCTGTAACTTCAAATCCAGAGGTAAGTCTGACTCTTGCTACTTTGCGGAGCGCTGAGTTCGGCTTTTTCGGTGTAGTTGTGTAGACTCTGGTACAGACTCCTCGACGTTGAGGGCATTGTTTCAGAGCCGGGGACTTTGTTTTCTGACGCGCTTGTTCGCGTTCGGTACGTATTAGCTGCTGTATTGTTGGCATGAGTTACAGCGCGTGTTGCTGCTTATAGTCTATTTTAACAAATCCTGATTATAGCGTTTTTCATGATTTTCTGTCAATTATTATTTTGTTATTGTGTCAGTTGCCAGGTATGTTATGACATACACTGATCATAAAAATCAGACACAACAAGACTTTTAACTCTTCACAGATTTATCTGCTATGGTTTTTGATTACTGACCAATAATCTGGCATTGCTATAGACAACTGTCAGGAATAATCAACACATAATTTAGAGTTGATGTTGGGTGATGACACGGTTTAGTGATTTATCTGTGAGCGTTATCAGTTAATTACCGCGTAATACGCCAACTATAATGTATTCACAGCTTCCGCAAGGATTGCTATCTTTTAATACTAAATCATTTTTGAAAAATTTTAATTACTGTAGGCAATGCCCACCCTAGGTGTATTTCAAAAATAAAAAAAGGAATTCTGTAGTCAGGTGTATGATCTACACCACACTCCGCTATCTGGAGTAGATTCGCAGCAATTAATTTTTTCACCTATCCCCCTACTGACGGTTATAACTAGGAGTTTATAGCAACCGCTCAGGTGGTTAGGACACCAACTGATGATATAACAGGAGTCAGGAGTCAGGAGTCAGCACTTCTCTTCTCCTGTCGGAGACACTACGTGAACGAGACGCTTCGCGAACGACTACGCTCAGTGACCGGAGTCAGGAGTAAAACCCTCTTGTAGTGAGAGTTTCATTATCAATTGATGTCCTAACTACCCTGTCCACGGCTATAAAACCTAGACACCAAAAGACTTTATCCAACTGTCACCTATCCCCTCTCACCTGCTATACATTAATAGAGAAGGAATTTCCACAGCTACAGGTAGCGATCGCTAGTGGGTTATGGAAGCGAAAACCACCACCCATCAAGTCTTCTGAATAATCCAATACCAACCCAGTGATATAATTCATGCTTTGAGCGTCTAGGACTACTTGAGTACCATTAACGTCAAAAACCTGATCTTCCACTTTGACCACTTCATCAAAAGAAATATCATAAAACAACCCAGAACAGCCACCAGATTTCACTTGCAAGCGAAACAAGATATTTGGCTGTTGCTTGGATTTTAATCGCCCAATTTCATTCGCGGCTGCTGGACTTAAATTAATCATGGAATTTTTGTCGCACAAACTCCATCATTATATTAACGGGAGTTTGACACTTGGGGACAAGAAGTTCCAGAGTTGAAGAGGTGCAGAAAAATCACCCAATCATATCAAGTCCGGCTAATTGTTAATCAAAAAACTCTCCGCGTCAGAGTGCGGTTACCTAATGATTAAGTATTCAACCGGACAGGATATCACTTCTTTCTCAATTTTCCATGCTTACTTTTCAGTACGAGCGTAATCATCTTGGTAGCGAATAATGTCATCTTCACCTAAATACTCGCCATTTTGGACTTCAATTAATACTAAGGGAATTACCCCAGGATTCTCTAAACGATGAACAGTACATTGAGGTACATAAGTTGACTGATTATTACTGAGTAAAACTTCTTTCTCACCACAAACTACTCTGGCTGTACCTGAAACCACAATCCAGTGTTCGCTACGGTGGTGGTGCATTTGTAGACTGAGGCGATGTCCTGGCTTAACTTCAATCCGCTTAATTTTATATCCGCGCCCTTCTTCCAAAACTGTAAAAGAACCCCAAGGACGTAATTCACTCGCAGCGATACTTCTAGAATTGAGGGCTGCGTTGAGGGTGAGAGTATTAGTCTGTGCTGTTTCTGTAAATGAAGCCATAGTTACCTCAGATGGAGACATACAAAAAATTTATTATTCTTAATAAGGGATGCAAGAATTTGACGTGATATTTAAATAGTGAAAATTAGCAATTTAATTTCACTTTGCTAACCATAGCAAAATTAAATGTCATGGCGTAACTGATTACCAGTAAAACTTTTGGGTCTATACTAACTCTTCATCAAAGAAAATGCCAGCTTGTTCTCAGCTTTAAAAAAGAATGGGAGAGTCAGAATGCAAAATCATGAAAAATGTTTTCTATAATTTTGCATTTTATTATCAATTGGCTTATGGTTCTGGGTTCAGGAAAATACCAATAGCGTTATGGACACGAGCCGCAGTACTGGGGGAACGGTCGAGTAATTGCCCTCCCAAGTATAAACTAGTAGAACTACCACCGTCCAGATTAAGGGCATTCACACAGCCCATAACCTGCATTAATTGGGCGTGTTCGGCTAAGGTAGCCCCTGCTCCACCGGCGCGATTATGTACGGCGGCAATCATCAAATTACCTGTATTGGTGGTACAAATAGCACTGCGAACTGCTTTTTCGGAGATAAAAGCGGCGCTGAATTTTTCGGCTTTGGCATCGAGAACAATTTGCCGATTTTGAATCAAGAGTGGACCGGCTCCGACAATGTGAGGATAACGACTAAAATCGGTGGGAGTAGTAGTACTGGTAATACTGACTTTTGTGCCAATAGGCAATTTATTGGCGTTAGTAGTAGCAGTACCGCGTAAGGTGAGGAGGTAGCCGTTTTGGGGAATGGGAACGGGGGTGACACCTGCTTTACCACCAGGTAGCTGATTGGTAATTTGGTCATTTTGGACAACTAGGAGGATTTCGTTGTCTGTGAGGGGTGTATAAGTACTGCCCCAAACCGATGTGTAACGGGCAATACCAGTTTGGGCATAGCCACTGTTAAGAAAAAGAATGGGTAAAGACTGGTTATTGGCACTGATTAAATTTTCATTTAAGGTGAGGCGGCCAAAGTAAAATTGTCCTGAATCATTCCAAGCGATCGCACCCCGGTTTAAAATCGGCCCAGATATCCACTGATTATCCCGACGAATAGCCCCTAAAGGTAATCTATTATTGCGATTAAAATAGCCGCCATTAATACCGGCTACTGCTAAATAACGTTGTGCAGTTTGAATCAAGGGGGCAGTACCCGCTAAAATATCTGAATTTACCCACATAGGTTTAAGTGTTAAACCTACGACACGGGGATTAATTTCTAACCATACAACTGGAAAGCTGTCTTTACCTGAAGTGACAAACTTTTGTTGCCAGCGCAATCCCTTTGCCCAAGTGATATCCTTTGCTACCAAAGCATCAGGTTGAATATCTATAATTAAGCGATTAGGATTAGCGATCGCACTAATCCGTGGAGATAGGCCAAAGGGAACACTGAGACTGATAATAGTTTGATTATTGACCATCTCCACTTTTTGAATCAGTGGGTCAGGAGTTGGTGCTGATGGTAATTGTTTTAACCCGGTTGGCGGTAATATGATTGGCTGGGGAGTATAACGTTGAATTAAAGCCGGATCTGCGATCCCATCTAGAGTAATTGTCCATTCTCTATTTAGGGGTCTGGTAGTTGAGGAAGTTGGTTCTTGGGGGTCGATGGGTCTTTTGATAGCTTGACCTTGCGTAACTTGCCAAGGAGTGGGAATATCTAAATCCACAACCAGTCTCTCACCCACAGGTCGTTTTCCCAAACGAAGATTGTTGACTTTTGCTTGGGGGGTAGAAATCATCAACGTATTGCCATTAGCCTGTATCTGCCAGCCTGCTGTTTGTGCAAAACTAGAAATATCTAAATAACGATATCCTCCCCACAACTTGGCGTTTAAAGCTAGTGGTGGTTTGATTGACGAAAACCACTCCACCGGTTGTTGAGTAGGGTTACTAGTATTTAATAAATCTACCCCGATTAATTGTCTTAATGCCCCATCACTCAAATGAGTTGTCACCTTACCAGTATTTCCCGATTCCTGTAACCAAGCCCCTGCTAAAGTCCGACCGTTGAGAGAAATTTGATTACCAGATGGGATTTTTTCTCTGGAAGTAGGTGAGGGAGAAGTCAGAATAGGAACTGGTTGAGCGTTAGTAGCAAAAGTAGCAGTTAAGCACAGTGCTGTTGACAGAAGAGGGATAGAGTAGCGGAAAAACCTGTTCTTAAAATTTAGGGTAATGGTATGAAAGTCTGCTCGTCGGCAAGAATTCGGCATTTTTACGATCCTTAACTTCAGTACTTATGAAAATTACCACCCTCAGAGCTACCTGACCGATTTATGAGGAAATCTTAAAAAATTATGACTTTATTTTTCAACAACCGTGATATTATTTAAGGTGGATTTTTATAACCAGTAAAAACAGGCAAGCAACTTTTCCCCCAAAACTACTATCAGTCAATGTTCTAAATGACACTTTTTTAAAAAAGTCTATAATAGTAGTCCCAGCGTTTAAAGCCAAATGTAATTATCTTCTAACCTCACCGATAACTGCTATAGTTGCAAATTCAGTGAAGTACAGTTGTCAATGAAACTAGTAGGAATTGTCAAATGGACATATAGTGTAATAGTTTCAAAAAGCATAGAAATAATTAGATTCAGTATCTAAATACGAATAATGTCAGGGAAAATAAATTATCCAGACAAAGATAGCTTTTCTAACAGTACATAAACACCTAAAAAAAATAACGCGATAATTTTAACACGGGTGATCCATAAAGTAACCCCGAAGTTAAAATTTTTTTTCCCTAAATTTTCGTGATTATGTATTTCTCCATCGTTACAGTTAGAAATTTTTCTTCTCAGCAGTAGCAATATTGGCAAAATCCGTAACTCAACATTTCAGGATATAGAGTATGAATCGTCAATCGTTGAATCAGGGTCAGAACATTACATTGTCAGAGATGGAAATCAAGGATACATACCAGGGACAAAGATGGTTAGTAGAAGAACGAGATGCTTGTGGTGTGGGTTTTATAGCCCATCGCCAAAATCGAGCTAGTCATGAAATTTTGGCAAAAGCCTTAACCGCCCTCACTTGCTTAGAACACAGAGGCGGATGTAGCGCCGACCAAGACTCAGGGGATGGCGCAGGGATTTTGACAGCAATTCCTTGGGAATTGTTCCAACAAGAAGGAATTAATGTTGCCGACACTGATAAAATGGCTGTGGGGATGATATTTTTACCCCAAGATCCGCTTGCTGCCCAACAAGCAAAAGCCACATTTAAGCAAGTTGCAGAGTCGGAAAACTTGACTGTACTGGGCTGGCGAGTAGTCCCTGTGCGTGCAGATTTGTTGGGTGTACAAGCTAGAGAAAATCAACCCCAAATAGAACAGGTATTTCTAGCTTCGGCTGACAAAAGTGGTGATGAACTAGAAAGAGAACTGTATATCACTCGTCGTCGTATTGCCAAAGCGACCAAAAATATTTCTGAAGAATTTTATGTTTGCTCCTTGTCAAACCTGACAATTGTCTACAAAGGCATGGTGCGTTCGGCAGTGTTGGGAGAATTTTATGAGGATTTAAAAAATCCGGCTTTCAAAAGTGCTTTTGCAGTTTATCATCGCCGCTTTAGTACCAACACTATGCCCAAGTGGCCTTTGGCGCAACCAATGCGGCTGTTGGGTCACAATGGTGAAATTAACACACTGTTGGGTAACATTAACTGGATGATGGCACGAGAAGCCACTTTAGATCATCCAGTGTGGAATGGACGTGCTGACGAATTCAAACCACTGGTAAATATTGACAGTAGCGACTCAGCTACACTCGATAATGTACTGGAGTTGCTTGTGCGTTCTGGACGTAGCCCCTTGGAAGCTTTAATGATGATGGTTCCAGAGGCTTACAAAAATCAACCTTCATTGCAGAATTATCCAGAAATTGTTGATTTTTATGAATATTACAGCGGCCTGCAAGAAGCTTGGGATGGACCAGCACTTTTGGTATTTAGTGATGGCAAAAAAGTTGGTGCAACATTAGATCGAAATGGCTTAAGACCGGCTCGGTATGTGATTACCAAAGATGACTATATAGTCGTGGCTTCTGAAGCTGGTGTAGTGGAATTTCCAGAAGCAAATATTCTTGAAAAAGGCCGACTGGGGCCTGGGCAAATGATTGCGGTGGATTTAACAACCCAGGAAGTTCTGAAGAATTGGGAAATTAAACAGCGGATTGCGAAACAGTATCCTTATGGAGAATGGCTGCAACAGTACCGCCAAGAACTGAAACAGTTAGTAAAACCGTCATCTGTTAATGGTAACGGGAATGGTAATGGTAACGGTCATCATCCAACTGACAACGAGCAACTAATCACTGGCAAGATCGATAAACAAACTTTACTCCAACAGCAAATTGCTTTTGGCTACACATCAGAAGATGTGGAAATGGTAATTCAGCCAATGGCCAGTGCTGGTGCAGAACCAACTTTTTGCATGGGGGATGATATTCCCTTGGCTGTGCTGTCAGAAAAACCTCACCTGCTGTATGACTATTTTAAACAGCGTTTTGCTCAGGTGACTAACCCACCCATTGACCCTTTACGGGAAAAACTGGTGATGTCCTTGACAGTGGAACTGGGTGAGAGGGGTAACTTGTTAGAACCCAAGCCAGAACACGCTCGGAAATTAAAGCTAGAGTCGCCAGTGCTGACTGATACAGAATTGGATGCAATTAAGTTATCAGGATTTGCGACGGCTGAGTTATCAACCCTATTCTCCATTGCTTCGGGGCCAGATGGTTTGAAAGCTGCGGTGGAATCTTTACAAAAACAAGCAGCAGAATCAGTTCAGGCTGGTGCGAAGATTTTGATATTGAGTGATAAAGCAGGTGCAGGGATTGGTGCAGAGTTAACCTATATTCCACCTTTGTTAGCTGTGGGTGCTGTTCACCATTACTTAATCCGCCAAGGTTTGCGGATGAAAACATCGCTGGTAGTGCATACGGCTCAATGTTGGAGTACTCATCATTTTGCTTGTCTGCTGGGCTACGGTGCCGGTGCGGTTTGTCCGTATATGGCTTTGGATACTGTGCGGGATTGGTGGTCTGACCCGAAAACGCAACAGTTCATGGAAAGGGGTAAAATTAATCCGTTGACTCTTGAACAAGCGATCGCTAATTATCGTCAAGCTGTAGAGTCAGGTTTGCTGAAAATTCTCTCAAAAATGGGAATTTCCCTCCTTTCTAGCTATCAAGCCGCACAAATTTTTGAAGCTATTGGTATCGGTGGAGATTTGTTAGCGTTGGGTTTCTGGGGGACTACTTCCCGGATTGGTGGTCTGAGTTGCAAGGAACTGGCACAAGAGGTGCTGTCTTTCCACTCCAAGGCTTTCCCAGAACTAACCACCAAAAAGTTAGAAAATCTGGGCTTTGTTCAGTACCGTCCCGGTGGTGAATACCACATGAATAGCCCAGAACTTTCTAAGGCACTACATAAGGCTGTAGACGGTAAGCATTATGACCATTACGAAGTTTACAAAAAACATTTAGAAGGTAGACCAACCACCGCTTTGCGAGATTTGTTGGATTTCCAAAGCGATCGCCCATCTATCCCCATTGAACAAGTAGAATCAGTTAGCGAGATTGTCAAACGCTTCTGTACTGGGGGAATGTCTCTCGGTGCATTGTCACGAGAAGCACATGAAACACTTGCCATTGCTATGAATCGCATTGGGGGTAAATCTAACTCTGGTGAAGGTGGCGAAGATCCAGTTCGTTACAAAGTGTTAAATGATGTTGACTCATCTGGTCATTCACCCACTCTCCCCCATTTAAATGGGTTACGGAATGGTGACACAGCCGCGAGTGCCATCAAGCAAGTAGCATCGGGTCGTTTTGGTGTAACTCCCGGATATCTAGCCAGCGCCAAACAAATTGAAATCAAAATCGCCCAAGGTGCAAAACCAGGGGAAGGTGGACAACTACCAGGGCCAAAAGTAAGTCCTTACATCGCCATGTTACGGCGTTCTAAGCCCGGAGTAACTTTGATTTCGCCACCGCCCCACCATGACATCTATTCAATTGAAGATTTGGCGCAGTTGATTTTTGATCTGCATCAAATTAACCCAAAAGCACAAGTTTCCGTGAAGCTAGTCGCGGAAATTGGGATTGGCACAATTGCGGCTGGTGTAGCCAAAGCCAACGCTGATATTATCCAGATTTCTGGTCATGATGGCGGTACTGGGGCATCACCTTTGAGTTCTATTAAACACGCTGGCAGCCCGTGGGAACTCGGATTAAGTGAAGTGCATCGGGTGTTGATGGAGAATAGTTTGCGCGATCGCGTCATTCTGCGAGTAGATGGCGGTCTCAAGAGTGGCTGGGATGTCCTCATCGGTGCATTAATGGGCGCTGAGGAGTTCGGTTTCGGTTCAATCGCCATGATTGCTGAAGGCTGTATTATGGCACGGGTATGTCATTTAAATACCTGTCCCAAGGGCGTGGCTACTCAGAAAGAAGAATTACGTCTACGGTTCAGTGGTATCCCAGAACACGTTGTTAATTTCTTCTATTTTGTCGCGGAAGAAGTCCGTAGTCTGTTAGCTAGGCTGGGTTATCGTTCTCTATCAGAATTGATTGGGAGAGGCGATTTGTTAACAGTGCGTTCTCATGTCAATCTCACCAAAACCCAAGCCCTGAATTTAGATTGTTTAACTAAGCTCCCAGACGCAAAACAAAACCGTAGCTGGTTGGTACATGAAGAAGTTCATAGCAACGGCGCAGTTGTGGATGACCAATTGCTGGCTGATGCCGATATTCAAGCTGCCATCAAGAATCAAAGCACTGTCAACAAGACAATTTCTATTGTCAACACTGATAGAACAGTGGGTGCAAGATTAGCCGGGGCGATCGCGTCCCAATACGGTGATAGCGGCTTTGAGGGGCAAATTAACCTCAATTTCCTGGGTAGTGTCGGGCAAAGCTTTGGCGCATTTAATCTGCCTGGTTTAACTTTAACCCTGACTGGTGAAGCTAACGACTACGTAGGCAAGGGAATGCACGGTGGGGAAATTATCATTAAACCCCCAGCAGAAGCTACTTATGACCCATCACAAAATGTGATTGTTGGCAATACTTGTCTTTATGGTGCGACCGGTGGTGTGTTATTTGCCAATGGTTTAGCGGGAGAACGCTTTGCTGTACGTAATTCTAAAGGTACAGCCGTCATTGAAGGCGCGGGGGATCATTGCTGCGAGTACATGACTGGTGGGGTGATTGTTGTCCTGGGGAAAGTTGGAAGGAACGTAGGTGCGGGTATGACTGGGGGACTGGGCTACTTCTTAGATGAAGATGGTTCTTTCCCAGAATTAGTCAACAAAGCTATTGTCAAAACCCAGCGGGTAGTAACAGAAGCAGGTGCGAAACAACTTTATGAGTTAATTAAAACTCATAGCGATCGCACCAATTCACCCAAAGCGAAGCTAATTATCCAAAATTGGGAAGAATATTTACCCAAGTTCTGGCAATTAGTCCCACCTTCTGAAGCCGACAGTCCAGAAGCGAATCCTGAAGCAACTTCAGAACAAAAACAGCTAAGTTCTGTTTAGTCAGTAGGGGCGGGGTTTCCCCGCCCTGAAAACAGGTGATTTACTTACAGCAGATTGCAGATCAATGAGGCTTCGCCGTGAGCGTCAGCCGATAGCTTGCGTGGCGTAGCCATACGGTACAGAATCAAAATTGAAACCTAGACACCAAGCCAGTTTTACTCCTGACTCCGGTCACTGAGCGTAGTCGTTCGCGAAGCGTCTCGTTCACGTAGTGTCTCCGACAGGAGAAGAGAAGTGCTGACTCCTGACTCCTGAATTCTGCTGTAATTACTTCTTGTTAGCAATTAACGCCTGGTTTTTATCTTGCATTTCTAAAAGTTCTGGGATAGTAACAAACTTATAACCCTGCTTACGGAACTTACTGATAATTTCTGGCAAAGCTTTGACAGTGTGAGTGCGATCACCACCACCATCATGCATTAATACGATACCGCCTGGTTTGGCTGCCCTGAATATATTGTTAATCAATTTTGGTACACCAGGACGAGAGTAGTCTATTGAGTCAGAAGACCACATAATAATTGCATACTTATTATTTCGGGCGTAACCTACCACTCCATTAGTCATATGGCCGCCGGGTGGACGAAATAAACTGGTTTTCACACCTGTAGTTTTATAAATAATGTCTGTAGTATTAGCAACTTCATAGGCTGCCACTTGCGGGTTCATGTGGTGATACCAATGATGCCAAGTATGGTTAGCAATGGTGTGACCTTCAGCAACTACCCGCTTGGTTAAGTCGGGATAAATCTTGACATTTTGCCCAACAACAAAAAATGTCCCTTTAACTTTATTCTTTTTGAGGATATCGAGTACTTGTGTTGTACTTTTAGGCCAAGGCCCATCATCAAAGGTGAGCGCAATGACTTTTTCTTCTGGAGGGAGTTTTGCTTCCTTAATGGTTGCACCTTGAAACCTTAGTGGCACATCAGGAGCAACGCCTTTTGCTTGTGCTTCTTGCTGCCAACTGTTGAGCATCATTGTCTTAAGTTCTTCAATACGCTCCTGAGTGCCTACATTGGCAGACATCTCATTCACGCTCAAATTTTGGTTGCTTTGAGCTTCAGATGCATTTGGCTTAACCAGGATCATGAAACCAATTCCCACAGTACCAGTTAAGCAAACCAAGGCAATTAATATTCCCTGCGGCCAAAAAAACGACTTATTTTGTTCCACTATGTAGCTCCTTTAAGGGTTGAACCATCAGTCAGGTTTCTGACGGTAGGTTATAACACATTTTGTCTAGATATTAGATACTTAACGGCTGACTAGTAATCATGAAAATTGCGATACAAAGTTACAGAAATTCCGCAATCTAGCATGATAAATTATACGGAGTTGCCTAAAACGTTAGCCTTTAGCTAACCCCTTAAGTGATGAATCTCTAACTTTTGTACTTTTGTCAACACAGTAGGATAATGAATCAATGATTATTCCACATAAATAGCCAATAAGAATAGAGTATCTAACTCCAAATAACGGCACAAACTATCAGTAGCATCACTGTTAATGTGTAGTTTATTTTTTTAGTTCATTCCTTCTTTTTAAAGAAAATATTAAATTTTTAATGGCATATTGTTGTTTTTTGAATTTCATACTGTACGTAGACAACAAATAACTGATTATAGTTTCCCATTATCAAGCCATAGTTAGTCGTTAAGCTAGATACTCTTCTCAAAATTTAAACCTGTTTCATGTTTCAGGCTCTTAATTTAAACTAGACATCTCCAGAAATGAAATATGCGTTATCCAGAACCCTTATAGAGACGTGACCTCGGTAGGGATGCTCGGCTCTACATTCTTTTTCACCAGATGTCTACTGAGACTTGATGACTACAATTTCTAACTAGACTCAGGTAACGCACTCGATTATGATGATGGTGTAATTCGCAGATCATGCTCAAAAAGCAATGCTTACAGCGAGCGAAGCTATCGCGGCTACCGTCCTCAATTAAAATCAGTTCAGCCTTACCATCTAACTGGTAATAACAGGAGTCAGACGGCTATACATTTCTGCAATATTTTCTTCTTCGTTGTCAATGGGGATAACCAGGGAGGAGATGGGCTAATTCACAGTTATTGATAATTTTCTACAAATTTGTTAATCTAGCTTTGTCGAATTTACAACAAATACATAAAGTAAATATTTGATTATTGAAATCTAAATTATTGTCAGCAGATAGATAATTAAACTCGGTAAAATCTTGCATTATTGTAAATATGAATTATTTGAATGATTCTAAATTCAAAAAAGATTATCTGCTCCTATTTATAATTTGGTTAGTGGCATTAGTTATAGATAGAACTTGGTTTTTCTTAGATGACTCTATTCCCGCCCATGATCAAAGCGCACATTTAACAGGAGCATTAAGTCATTATCGCATCTTCGATAATTTCAATATCTTCTCAGGTAATTGGTGGTTATCTCTGTGGGAATTAACCCCTAGTTATCGCGCTCCTTTTGTATATATTTGCACAGTACCTTTTTTGTCGCTCTTTGGCAGAGGATACGATCAAGCAAGTTTAGTTAATTTATTATATACAGCAATAATCCTATTCTCAGTATATCATCTAGGAAAATATTTATTTAAAACCCGCAAAATTGCTATAACTGCCAGCATATTTTGTTTACTATTTCCTATTTTGGGAATTATGCGGACAGATTATTTATTAGACTATGGTTTAACAGCAGTTGTCATAGCAACTTTCACAATTTTAACCATTTGGAAAGATAGTTATACTGGACTTTTGTCATGGGTACTAACTATCTGCTTGGGATTAGGAATAGGTTTAATCATGTTGTCTAAACCTACAGGATTTCTTTTTATTTTAATCCCTGCTATCTGGACATTAATTACCTTTATCAAAAACCGGAAGTTCATCAAACTAATTCAATCAGGTTTATCTTTAATTGTAGCTTGGTTAATTTGTGGTTCTTGGTATAGTGTAAATTGGTTAACAATTATCACTTCTGCCTTGCACGCTAACAGTGTGGGAAAACGGGAAGGTGATCCCGCTGCAACAAGTATTGCTGGCTGGTTCTATTATCCGCAACTTCTACCAGAAACTGTGGGTTTACCAATATTGTGTGTGAGTTTAGGGATTTTATTGGTTTATTTAATTAAACATAAATTTTCTCAAGATGTAATTAAAAATAGTTTGAGGAATTCTGGTTTAAATTGGTTATTAATTTTTCTGGTTAGCAGTTATATACTTTGTTCCCTGGGTACAAATAAAGATATTAGATTTGTTCTTCCTTGCTTTCCTGTAATTAGTTTAATATTGGCGCACTTTTTTAATCTTATAGAAAATATCAGTTTTGATAAACTGAGGTTAGCAACATTAGGATTAAGTGTCATAGTTTTACTTAATAACCTGTTTCCTTTACCATTAATTCAAGCATGGGGAGGAAAACATTTACCCAATGATGATACTAAAAGATATCCCCTTTCTCAATTGATAAATAAAATCAACCAAACAACTCCTTATTTAAGATCAACTTTAGGAATAATTCCGGTTTCTACACCGCAAATAAATGAGTTTACTTTAGATTATTTTGGTAAATTAGCCGATTTTCGAGTACATGGTAGAAAATTAACCACAAAATTAGCTGATGTCAACCAAGATTTACAGTATTTTTCCTGGTATATCACCAGAGAAAATGAACCTGAACAACCAGGAGAAAAAGGAGAAACTAAACGAAAATTAAAATCTTTAGTTGAATCTTCTCCAGATTTGAAATTACAGAGTGAGTGGGAATTACCAAATAATGATAAATTACGATTATATCATCGTAAAAATCCTGATGTAGTTATCGAAAAAATAGGTCTTACTGATGCTCCTGTTACCTTAGAAAAAATTGCAATTTCCAATCAATTCATAAGAGAGAAAAATAACCCTGTTACTTATGAAATAACAGGGAAATGGGATGATTTGCAAAATGGTATTTTACTATTAAAATGGCAAGATGCAAAATCATCCTGGTATCATGATCATGCTATTGCTTTAGGTAATTTATACTGTGGTTTGAAATGTCATCCCCAAGGTAATTTTAAAGTAATTGAAAATCTAGCCACATTTGTACCTAAAACACTACCAGTAGGCACATATAAACTTTCTGCTTTATATTTAGATAGAAGAAATAGCAAAATTACACCTTTAAATATTTCAAACATTACTGTAAATGTGACAGATAAAGGAAACATAGAGAAATCACCACCTTTAGATTTAGTTTCCCGACTCTCACAATTAGCACCGGAATTACAAAAAGGTAAGCTAGAAAATATATTTGAGCAGATAAATAATTTTAATCAATATGATCCTACTCAAGATTATTTAAAACAAATTGAATTTGCAGCTAATTATTACCTACAAGACGAACCAAATAACCTCAATTGGCGCTATACTCTAGTCCTATCACAACTTTTACAGCGCAAAGCCCCAGAATTAATCCAGAATTTAACAGAATTAACTAAATATGATGCTCAAAATCCCTATTCATGGTTGTACTTATCCGTTGTTTATCTGTATGACTTTCAACCAAGAGAAGCGGAAAAACAATTGGTGATAGCAGAAAAAATTAAACCAGATATTCCAGAATTAAAGACTCTAAAAACCGTTACTAATATCATGAAATTTCTGCCATTAATCAAGCTTTAAATATGAGGAATAACCGCTGGTTTTTAGGTTTATTATTTACATCTTTATGCCTATGGCTGATATTTTTAGGAAACTCACCTTTAAGAGATTGGGATGAAGGTACTATAGCCCAAGTTGCCCGTGAAATTTGGCGTAACCCAGTGGATAAAATGGTTTGGCTTTACCCCACTTTAGGAGGTGAACCATATCATAATAAACCACCTTTAATACACTGGTTAATTGCTATTGCTTATTCCTTGGGTGGTGTAAATGAATGGACAACACGCTTACCAAGTGTCATATTAACTGCTTTGGGTGTGCCTTTACTTTACTCTGTAGGAAACTTAGTTTTTAACCAAAGTTTACCAGCATTATTTACAGCTTTGGTTTATATGACTATGTTACCTGTAGTACGTCATGGCAGACTAGCAATGTTAGATGGTGCAGTTATAACATTTTTCTTATTGTTATTATTTTGTATTTTAAAGTCACGTCAGCAGCGGATTTATGCTTTAGGAATTGGCTTGAGTTTAGGATTAATTACTCTTACCAAGGGCATGATAGTTTTGCTTTTAGGGGTAATTGCTGGATTATTTATACTGGCAAATAAACAGTTTTATTTATTAAAAAGTTTATATTTATGGATAGGAATATTCTTAGGAAATGCTTTACCAATTGCTTGGTATATTGCCCAATGGCAACATTATGGAGAGAATTTCTTACAAATAAATTTGCAATCACAAACTTTTGCGCGACTTGTAGAATCTGTAGAAGGTCATAGTGGACCTATTTGGTACTATTTAATAGAAATACTTAAATATGGTTTTCCCTGGTTATTGTTTTTACCTGGAGGTTTATATTTAGCTTGGAAAAAACGTCATACTAGTTGGGGTTCTTTGATTATTATCGGCACAGTAATTTACTTTGGTACTATCTCATTTATGAGTACAAAACTGCCCTGGTATGTAATGCCTATATATCCATTTTTAGCTTTAGCCATTGGTGCTAATTTGAGCGAAGTTTGGCAGGAAGGTAAGTTTAATGTCAAATTTTTGGGAGGATTTTTTGCTTTTTTGACTGTTGCTGGTTTAGGAGGTTGTGTTTATTTTATTTTTGCTGATCCACAACCTGCATTAATTATAATGAGTATTGTTTTAGCAATTAGTATGGGTGTGGCTACATGGTTTGTTTTCAAGCGAAATCGTAATTTTATTCCCGTTTTATTTTCAGGAATGTACTTAGTTTTATTGCTGTTAATGAGTTCCCAATCATGGATTTGGGAGTTAAACGAAGCGTTTCCAGTTAAACCAGTAGCGGCATTAATTCGTCAACATATTCCAGCAGGAACAACAATCTATACTTCTTTTGCTTATAGTCGTCCTAGTTTAGATTTTTATAGTGATTGTAAAGTTCTTGCTGTTCCTATTTCGGTGTTGCAGGAAATGTTGGCGAAGAAATCATATTTGTTGTTAGATAAAAAGGCTATGGAGAAATTGAATTTAAATCAGAGTAAAATTATAGGAGAAGCCAAAGGATTTACATTAATTTCACCACCAATTAATTGAAACAATTTATAATGTAGAATTTTCAAACAATATAGATGAAAATACAAGCGATATTACTAATATGTTAAATTAACATACATAGCTTTCTAATCAAAAATATGCAATTAACAGAAAAGCAATATTACACCCCAGAAGAATATCTGGAATTAGAAGCAACTGCTGACTATAAAAGCGAATACATTGACGGACAATTTATTCCTATGGCTGGTGCATCCATAAATCATAATCGCATCACAGGTAATTTTTACGCTGCGCTGAATCTTGACTTTCGACAACAAGAAAAATACGAGGTTTTCAAAATTTATCTGCGGCTGTGGATACCCCAAAGACTAATATACACTTATCTAGATGTGATGATTATTGCAGATCAGCCAGAATTTTTCAAAAATCGCACAGATACAATTACAAATCCCCAGGTAATTATTGAGGTTTTATCTAAATCTACCAAAGGTTACGACAGAGAAGATAAATTTGAAGCTTACAGGACAATTCCAACTTTTCAAGAATATCTGTTAATTGCCCAAAACCGCATTCATGTAGAACAATTTTCTAAAATTGAAAAGAAAAGATGGAATTTGTGTGAGTATGACAAAGAAGATGAAAACATATCACTGGAAACAGTGCCTTTTGATATTTGCTTAAAAGATTTATACAATAAAGTACAGTTTAAACTTACAGAATCTGAACCAGCAAATAATCAGTAAGTCTTGTTTGCTGATAGTATTCTATAAGAATTTCCTCTCATCATCAAAAAGATGAATCGCCATTTTAAATTAGATAACCTATTATTAGGCATCCTAATTATATTCGCATTAATACTGCGCGTTGGTATTGCTTTAAAATTCCCCAATATATTTTGGGCTGACGAAATTTTTCAATCCCTAGAACCTGCACACCGGCTTGCTTTTGGTAACGGTATTGTTACCTGGGAATTTAGAGACGGTATTCGTTCCTGGGTATTACCAGGAATTCTCGCAGCTATTATGCGTCTAACTGCGTGGCTGGGAGAAGGTTCTACTGGATATATAATAGGAGTTAATTTATTTTTATCTCTACTTTCCCTGAGTAATATCTTAGTCGCATATTTATGGGGAAAAAAGATAGGAGGAACAATTACAGCCTTTATTTGTGCCGCTATTTGTACTATCTGGTTTGAACTTATATACTTTTCTCCCAAAGCTTTTACCGAAGTCGTAGCAACACATTTTCTCTTACCTGGAGTTTTCTTAGGAGTTCAAGAAAATATATTTACAACCAGAAACCGTCTATTTTTGTCAGGCTGTTTGTTGGGAATATCACTAGGATTAAGAATTCACCTAATCCCAGCTATAGTATTTACTGTCATCTATATTTGTAGAAAAGATTGGCGTAATAAATGGTTGCCAATGATCTTAGGTATCATCGCTCCTATACTAATCTTTGGAACTGTTGATGCCTTTACTTGGCCTTATCCTTTTCAATCTTTTTGGTTAAATATTTGGGTGAATCTTGTTGAAGGTAGAAGTAAACTTTATGGAGTTTCTCCTTGGTATGAATACATTATATTCTTGCTTAAAAGTTGGTCTTGGTTTTCTATCCCTATAGTTATTCTGGCTCTCATAGGTTCCCGTCGTAGCCCCATTTTAGCTTGGTTAGCATTAATTATTATCGTGTCTCACAGTTTGTTGGCTCATAAAGAATATCGCTTTATTTATCCAGCATTACTAATGGTGATGATATTAGCAGGAATAGGAACAGGTGAATTAGTTTTAAATTTGTCCCGCAGATGGGTTTCACCTCGAAAAACTGTAATAGCAATATTACTCTGCCTTTCCCTGTGGACTGCCACTTCTGTAGCTCTCCTGAGCCGATTTAATATTTATAATCCTTTGACTTTTTCTACCTTCGGTACTAACTTAGAAAATACACATTTGTATGCTACAACTAATAATTTACTAGCCTTACAAAGTTTAAGTACAGAAAATACGGTGTGTGGTCTTGGTCTTTGGGGGGTTAATTGGGCTTTATCAGGAGGGTATACCTATTTTCACCGGGATGTTCCTATATATCAAGTTGAGAAAGCAGCAGATTTTGAAGAGCTAAAAGCAGGTTTTAACTACATTATTGGCAATCGTTCCATACCATCTCAATATCAAAACTATACTTTGCAGAAATGTTGGCAAGAAACTTGTGTTTATCAGCGGACGGGTTCTTGTAGCCAGATTATAGATCGTGATATCAATTCTGTTCTCAAAAAATCGGGAAATTAGTAGCCGAAGCAATTTATATTTAAAATTACCGTTAATTATTAAATAATTGTGAAAGCTATAACTTTACTTGGTTCTACCGGCTCAATTGGTACTCAAACCTTAGATATCGTCTCTGAACACCCAGATAAGTTCCGAATCGTCGGATTAGCTGCTGGGCGCAATGTTGAGTTATTCGCGGCGCAAATTCGCCAGTTTCGCCCCCAAATCGCTGCCATTTCCGCTGCTGAGAAGTTACCAGAACTTCGGGAAGCTATTAAAGACGTAAATCCTCAACCCATTTTACTTGCTGGTGAAGCGGGAGTGATAGAAGTTGCTAGTTATGGCGATGCCCAAACGGTTGTTACTGGTATTGTTGGTTGTGCTGGATTATTACCGACGATTGCGGCTATTGAAGCAGGTAAGGATATTGCTTTAGCTAACAAAGAAACTATTATTGCCGGCGCTCCTGTAGTGTTACCTTTGGTGGAAAAACACGGAGTGAAACTTTTACCAGCAGATTCCGAACATTCCGCTATTTTTCAATGTCTCCAAGGTGTTCCCAAAGACGGTTTAAGAAAGATATTACTCACGGCTTCCGGTGGTGCTTTTCGTGATTGGCCTGTGGAAAAGTTACCGCAAGTGAAAGTTGCTGATGCTATTAAACATCCTAACTGGTCAATGGGTCGAAAAATCACTGTAGATTCGGCAACTTTGATGAATAAGGGTTTGGAGGTAATTGAGGCTCATTATTTATTTGGGGTAGATTACGATAACATCGAAATTGTCATTCATCCTCAAAGTATTATTCACTCGTTAATAGAATTACAAGATACTTCAGTTTTAGCCCAACTTGGTTGGCCAGATATGCGTTTACCTTTGCTTTATGCTTTATCTTGGCCGGAGCGAATTTACACTAATTGGGAAAGATTGAATTTAGTAAAATCTGGTGATTTAACTTTCCGTGAACCAGACCATCAAAAGTATCCTTGCATGGGTTTAGCCTATGCTGCGGGTAGGGCAGGTGGTTCAATGCCGGCGGTTTTAAATGCGGCTAATGAACAAGCTGTGGCGCTATTTTTAGAAGAAAAAATTAGCTATTTGGATATTGCTCGGTGTATTGAATTTGTGTGCGATCGCCATCAAAATGATAACAAACAAAATCCCTCTTTAGATGACATTTTGGCAGCAGATAAATGGGCTAGGCAAGAAGTTTTTACAGCTATGCAACAGGTAGCAACTCAGCCGCAGATAATTTCTGTAGGGTAAAAATTAGGATAATCCTACACTAATCAAATCAGGTGCAGTGTAGGATGATGTTTTGTTGTAAATTAAAGGGTTTAAAACCCATAATTCTACACATAGCGCCTGTTTCATTCGGGGTTTAAAGAAGAGTCTTTATCCTTTACTTACACCCAAGGCTCTATTTGGCATTTTGAATTGTTGAACTGGTGATTTTCGCCTATAATAAATAGCTTAATTTCGCAGAATTGATTTTCAAGGATCTAATATTATGATCATTACTTTAATAGTTGCTTGGATAATATTTGTTATACTTTGGAAATTAGTAAAAACCACTATCAAAACTGCGATTACTTTTGCAGCGATAGTGGTTTTATTATACTTTGGTTTTGGGATTACACCCCAAGATATTTGGCAGAAACTAGCTGAAATTACTCAAAACATTTCCCAAACCTCTGTACGTAATTAATCCCAGTTCAGGAGCATTAATTTTGAATTTTTAATTGATTACTTATGTGATGTAGCAATCTTTGCTAATGCATCTTTGAATGTAGGAGGTAGCTGACGCATAATTTTACCTCTTTCACGGTCTAATGCAACTAGCGTCACTTGGGCAGTAACATATAATTGCTGCTCATCAGTGGAAACAATCTTATAATCCCAGTTAATTCGGACACCCGTTACCTCAGCCATACGAGTTTTTACCAACGCCATCATCCCTAATTGAAGTGACCGATGATAGCGTACCGACAATTCTACAACAGGCAAATCACAGCCTAAAGCTACTAAATCAGCAAATTCAATACCTATGGAGCGCAAACATTCTACCCGCGCTTCTTCCATCCAAGTTAAATAAGTACCATGCCAAACAATGCCTCCATAATCGGTGTGGTGAGGTTGCACTCTGACAGGATATTCAAACCAATTATCAAATTCCGCTTTCGTCACCCTGTCAATGGCGCTGATTGGTGGTAGTTGTGGTTGATTTGGTGTTTCTTCAGACATCTTAAATCTTTGGAGTAGCAACTTTGACAGGCTACCGAATAATTTTTCTGATTAATGGGTAATAGGTTTAATTCCTCCCCATTAGATTTTAGCAGACGCTGAAAAACACTTAACAAATCAGTAAAAAAACTGTCAATTCCCGGTAATGGTGAATAGGTAATAGATGTTCACGAATCAAGCCACTATTACCTTTTTCCCAATTACCAACAAGTACAACCCATTTGTCATCGATTTTAACAACTTAGCCTTTCTTGACAAGGGTTTTATTAGCTGTAGAAGTTTGCATAGATTGCTTGACAAGATTGGCTAGTTCCTGCAATTGGTTAATTGCCTCTGCACCTTCTAATTTCATTAGCTCGCGGTCATCCCGCATTTCAGTCCAAGTAATTCCGTAATCTGATACTAGAAAACGAATTAGGTGGCTGTCTCCCAAGCTCACCATAAACGAAGCACTATTCATTTGGTCGCCACAGGTATAGCAGGAAGCCAGATAGCCGCTCCGCTCTAATACTATCGCCAAGGCTTGCAGGTTCATTACCAAGTCTTGGACAAATTGTCTATGTTGATGTGCCAGTCTCAGAAACACTTTTTTCCTCCAGACACCACAGTCATTTGAGTCTCTTTTATATTTTCTTTAGATTTTCCCATTCTTTGATATTGTAAACTATTCATTACAATTACAAAAGAACAGTAAAGTTTGTAATTGGCCACCTTGCTTAGGGTAGTGGATAACGATTAGAGTTGTCGTATCAAACTATTCAATTTGCAAGATTATAATTTCAGATACAATTTCTAAAATTAACATTGTCTTTAGACATTTCTGTCATTGTCGCCTCTTACTTACAGCAATCCGCCTTCAGCGTAACTCAAATCTGGTGCTAGTCAACTACAGAAAAGCTCCATATTACAGTTTTATAGGCAGTTTGCAGCACTATTTAAGGTATTCATTTACTCTAGCGCGACTTTTCGGATTTTTGCTTCTATCTATAGTGTAGTGAAATTCTTCTTTACATTACCGAAACAGTGCTGAGTAAAAAAGTAAAATTAATTGCACTCAGTATACAAAGGGAAGGCAGAGGTGAGTAATTCATTAGGAAACCGCGCGGGGACGGGGAGACCCAGAGATGGGGAGAGTATTGAGTTACTTGTAATTCAGCGAACTTGATATCACATCCTACATGGACTTGTTTTAAGTGTGAGCGTAGCGTCTCCTAGAGAAATTTTCTCTAAGAGAATCAACAATCTACGCGGAGAGTGTCAATCAACTATTTGCCACCAACCGAAAGCAGGTCCGATAAAACGGATAGTTACCCAGGCTACAACCATTAAACCAATGCCTATCCAAGCCCCACGAGTAGTTAAACTAACAAATAGTTCAGCTTGAGATTTAGTGATGGGAACCCAGGGTAAGATGGGAGTGTCTTGACCGTATTGTTCACCTAGTGTGGTTTTCCGACGTTTTGCTTCACCCATAATTAGCAATTCAAAATTCAATTTAGGTTCTTAGTATATGTTCCCAGACATCGTGAGATCTGGATCTTGTTGAGAAATTTCATCTCTCGTCTCGAATCGCTACGATTTAACTTGATGATAGCTGTTGGGCTAATCTTTTGTTAGTTATTATGGCTCAGTCAGGATCTTGCTCATTACTCTGAGAAAACAGACTGGGATCGAGATAGTTCAAACGGGCTAGAGGACTTAGGGAAGCGAGAATTTGAGCGCCGTAGCTGCGGTTAACCACACGACTATCCAGTAAAGCTACAATACCTTGATTTTCGCGGACGGGAGCGATCGCTCTTTGCAATTCATTCAAAGCCGTGGGTAACAAATAGAGCCGAAACCAGTCTTGGTGCGATCGCTTATAGTGAGCCACCCTACCAGCCACTAAAGGATTTTCCAGAGATGGTAAAGGTAAAGTCGCAATCATTAACAACCGGGGTGCCGGTAAAACAGTCTGATGCTGCCGCCAATATTCCCACCCAGTTACTAAAATACCATTTTCATCCAAACAAGTTTTTTCTACCTGCACCCGTGAGCCAAATTCAGAAGCCAAAATTGCCCCCACTCGTGACTTAAGTGGCACATCTCCCACTAACACCACCGTTAGCCCTGGTGCGGTAGCACTCAGACACACTAGAGTGCGGACTTTGTGAATAAATGCTGCTTGAAATTCCGGTGTATTGGGTAGAGGCAACTTATAGGGTACATAAAGTTGAATAGCTTCCCCTTGACTATCAGATGAGAACTTCAAGCAAGTTACATCCTCCAACCCCAAACGCTGACGAAATAGAGGAGCCTCTGTTTCTGATTCTAAAGCACTGCCAACTAAAACTACAGGTTGCCGCTGCCAAATAGGAGCGAGAATTTTTCCTAACTCAATCGGGGCATAGTGTAAAGAAAATAAACCTTGACGACGGTCAATGGTAGCCCAGAATAGGGGAGGAGAGGAAAGATTTTCATCAAGGCTGTGGAATTGCTCCCAGAAATGTTTCCAAGCATCTGGAAGACACGTTTGATCTAAAGCCAAAAACAGACGTTGCAGAATTTCTATTTCTGGCTGAGAAATCAGATAACACTCATAGGGATTTTCTGGATGCTGAAATAGTTCGTGTGTCAGTTTTACCCTGGCTTCACGAATTACCTCAGTTTCATAGGGACAAGCCAACATCAGTTGCTCCCAATCATGGGGTTGAATATCTTCAGTCAGCTGATGACGCACCCAATCTTCCAAATCGTCAACACCATCAATAATTGTAGGAATATTTGGGGGAAATGGGTTTTGAGTAGCAAACTGACCCTTTAACCAAGCTTCTGGGGAAGTTAACAGCAACCCTTGAAACTCAGGATTAGGCCAAGCTTCACCGCTTCTAATCGGTTTGTTCGCTGGTAGCCATTGCTGTAACCGGGGAATTTCTACTAACAGCAAGCGTTGCTGTACCGTTTCTGTGGCAACAATGATTACAGGACCATGCCACATTAAAGCAGAGGCGACAAAACTTGTGCGATATCGCCCTTGATAACCACAAACTGCCCCTACTTGAATTAAAGCACTACGTCCCAAGCGCAAGGCGCGTGCTACCAACCTTGCCATCGTCAAGTGATGGGGCCAAGAAGGAAACCCCGCCTGCGATCGCAGGAAGTTATGTAGTGACAAATGAACTTCTGCCTCAATCACACGCTTTTCATCCCATAACAAGTGACTTTTTCCGAACTGCCCCATTTCTATTATGTTGTCATTAGTCAGGGGTGATTGGTAATTGGTAATTGGTAATTGGTAATCGGTAATTGGTAATCGGTAATTGGTTATTAACCCCCCCATTTTCCCTGTTCCCTGTTCCCTGTCATCTGTTCCCTGTCATCTGTTCCCTATCCCCTGTCCCCTGTCCCCTATCCCCTAAATTATGCCAACTTACACAGGAATTTCCAGCGAAGCCTTCAGACATCCACTGGATCGGCAAGCCGAGCAAGCCCTGCGAAGCTTACCTGGATTTGATTTAATCGCTCGTAAATTTGTGGAATTTATTTATGAACGCCCTCAATTAGTTTATCTAATGGGTAACGCCATCCAAGTCGGTCCTCGCCAATATTCCACTATTTACCAGATATTTCGAGAATGTGTGCGGGATTTGGACATTTACCCCGAACCTGCACTATTTATTTCACACAATCCCCAAGCCAATAGCTATGCTTTAGGGCAAGAGAATCCTTACATAGTAGTCAATACAGGAATACTTGACTTACTTAACGAAGCCGAGATTCGAGCAGTACTTGCCCATGAACTAGGGCATATTAAATGTGGTCATACCATTTTAATTCAAATGGCCATGTGGGCAATGAGTGCCGCTTCTGCCATTGGTGAATTAACCTTCGGTTTAGGGAATTTTGTTAGTCAAGCTTTGATTTATGCCTTTTTTGAATGGCGACGTAAAGCCGAATTAACCGCAGATCGCGCAGCTTTGCTAGTAATGGATGATTTAAACCCAGTGATGTCATCAATGATGAAAATCTCTGGTGGTAGTAACAAATATGCCAATGAATGTAGTTTACCAGAATTTATCCAGCAATCCGAAAAATATCAGGCACTAGATGATGATGGACTGAATCAAGTATATAAATTTCTGATGTATAACGGCGCTCAAGGAACAATGCTAACTCACCCTTTCCCCGTCGAACGGTTGCATTATTTACGGTCTTGGGCAGTATCAGAAGAATATCAGCAAATCCGCCAAGGTAACTATCAGCAAACACCAGCTACTGGAGCCGTTAATGTCAAAGTTGAAACCCCAGAAAATGAAGCCGATAAACTGCGGCAGCAAATTGAAGAATTGCAACGAGAAATTGACAAGATGAGAAGGTCTAATTAGCAAGATATAATTGGTCATTGGTGATTGGTGATAGTGTTTCCAATGACCAATGACCAATTACTAAATCAACTTTCTGGTTCACAGTCGGGAACACCTTCTCGGAATACTCGACTAGCCAGAATATCTACGGCTTCGATAGTAATTAAATCTTGCTTATTTAATTTTTTTCCACTGCTGAGTAAACGATTAGCTTGACGTAAACGCGCTCTGTCTATGGCATTACGAACACTGCGAGCATTAGCAAAATGGGGCATGGTCTTCCGTTTAATTAAATATTCACGGAAGGCTTTTTCTGCCTCTGGACTAAAACAATAGTTTTGTGATTTGACTAGAGATTGGGCAATAGTCATTAAACTATCAACGCCATAATCGTTAAATTCAATGTGTAAACCAATGCGAGAATTCATCCCAGGATTACTGTGAAAAAATCTCTCCATGTGATCTTTATAACCAGCCAGAATGACAACTAAATCATCTCGCTGATTTTCCATAACCTGCATGAGAATTTCAATTGCTTCTAAACCAAAATCCCCTAGATAATCTGGGCGGTATAAAGTATAAGCTTCATCGACTAATAAAACTCCACCCATTGCATTGTTTAAAACTTCCCTAGTTTTTGGTGCAGTTTGCCCAATACCTTGCCCAACTAAATCATCTCGCGTCACTAACATAACGTGTTCTTTGCGGATATATTCTAAGCGATAAAGAATTTCTGCCATCCGCATTGCTACAGTAGTTTTACCCATGCCTGGGTTGCCTAAAAATGTCATATGTAAACTAGGCGCACCGGCAGTTAAACCCAGACTTTTACGAATCCGGTCAACCAGCAACAAAGCTGCCATTTCCTTGATTTTGTTTTTGACGGACTTTAAACCGACTAACTCCTGGTCTAACTTATCCAGAATGTCTTGGATATGAGATTCTTGAAAAGCTGCCTCTAAATCGATTTCGCTATCTTGAGTAACGGTAGTCAATGCGGCTGTTTCTAATACTTGTTCACTCATGACTATCACCTCTGGCAATGACCTTGATGATAGCGTTGACTCAGGAAATATAAAAGAACATAATATTAATGTGTCTTATATATTTTTCTTTATTATCAATTCTTGAGTTTAGTCATAGAGAAAACATTATCTCTCCCACCCCACCCCCAATATAAAGACAGCCTGATCTTGTTGGCCCCTATCTTCAATTTCAGAATTTTCGCTAATGAGACTGGTGTACCTGTCCTAGAGGATAATTAAGTATTAAGTGGGTTAATTCCTCATAAGATGTGACACGTAGACCCATAAGTAGGAAAATTATCCCAGCTACTATCCTGCTGGGAAAAATCCACAATTAAATATTGCTTGATTATTCTCTAGTCTTGAATCTCATTTAGGTTTTTATTTAGGTTTTTCTGAACATGATGATTAAATTGACAAAACGGTTGTTGGTGTTATTGCTAGTTGTTGCTTGTAATTTCTTATTTCCCGGAATTACTGTAGCATCAGCAAATCATTTTTTTAGTTCTCCTCAAGTAATATTCACTTCAGTTGACGAAGATACTAGCGACATTATTGCATTTTCTATTGATGATTTGACTCCCCAGGAACGCCAAAAACTCCAAGCTGTACGTCAACGAAGAAATAAGGAAATTCTTGCAGTTTTAGATTCTTCACAACGTACACAACTTGCTCATGAGTTACATATTGGTAGTAATCTTAATCAAGCGTTAGAAGTACTAGATTTAAACGCAGAACAACAGGATTTAATCAATGCTGTTATTGAATTTACTAATTTAAAACTGAAGGGGATTTTTTCTCATCATGCGTTACTTGATGGTCATAAATAAAGTTAGGGAGTGGCAATGATAAATTGTGCCAGTTGTGGGGATGCGATTGTATTTCTGCAACTGACAATAAGAATAGCAAGATTATTTTTGAGAGTAGTGATTTAGTAATATCAGTAATTATGGTTAACCAAAAATTAATTAACCGTCAACAAAGATTAGAAAAATTTTTACAACATTTAGAAGCAGCCCGTCAATTAGAGAATGACATCATGAAATATGGTCTGGATGCAGCTTATTTATATTGTGATGATGTTGATGGTGATTGGTTAGAAACTTGGGGAGATGATGAAGGGAAAACTATCTCTAGCTTAAATAATGACATGGCAGGTCTTTAACCTGCCTACACACTTACCTATTTTTCGATTCTTGAAGGAATTTCAAGACCATAAAGCATAACTTGAGGGTGGGTACAGCCCAAACTGCATCTACCGGAGAAATAAACTTTGCAAAAGTGATCACAGCAGTTTCAATGATTTGAAGTCTTGCTTTGTTATCTTTTGGTTTGGTTGCTAGTTCTGAGGGTTTATTGGTCTTTGAATTTAACCAGGTTAAAGCAAATATTTCTGGATGTTGAATAGCGATTTCTAGTTGTAATTGAGATTTCATAATCAGTACCTAAAGTCATTTATTTGTCATAATTTAACTTTAGGGGTTGCCAAATAGAGATAAAATTGCTTACCAATAGAAATAAATAGAATTAAATAGAAAACACATTTTTTCAATGAATCCTTCAGCAGCTACTACCCCAGAAGACCAGTTTTTAAAAGCAATGGCAACACAGTACGGTTTTACAGGTGATACCTATGCTGTATTCCTCAGTCGCTTTCATTCAGATAACTACAGTAAAACTAATCAGATATTGATATCAGATATTCCCTGGAATAAAGATCCTGTTAACAAGACTCAAAAAATTCAAGATGAGTTGGAAACAATATGTGAGGTATTGAAACAAGATGGTTTTACCAATGAAAAACCAAAGCCGGGAAGACCGCCGAAAGGTAAAAGTCCTTGGGAACAGGCTTATAAATGGTTATGGGAAACCAAATTCCAAGAATGGAAGATAACACAAAATCTAGTTATTCCTAATGAACAAGTAGAAAAAGCAGCGGTTTGTAATTTCTTCAACCAAATAATCAGTGAATTTCAATACATAAAACTATTTCATACAACCCAACCGATTATTCTTAAAGACCAATACATTCCTATTCAGGTAACGCTAGAAAGGAAATACACTCACACCATAGAAAATACTTGGAATTATGCTGAGTCAGAAGCAGAAATCCAACGTGCTTACTCTCTCAAACATTCGGAAGAATCAAAACCAACACAAGTAGATTGGCAAGAAGCACAAAAACAACATCAATATTTAATGGTGTTGGCAGATCCAGGAATGGGGAAAACTACATTATTAAAAAGAGAGGCTTATTTAACTACACAAGTAGCACTGCAAAGTTTGGAAGATAATAGTCAAACACTGGAAAATTTAGTTATTCCTATTTTTTTAAGACTTTCAGAAATAGCAGACGCAACTAAAGACATAACTGCGAAAGTTAGTGATGCTATTTTAAAATTGCTGGCATCAAAGTATGAAAATCACTTTCCACAAATTGAGACTTTCTTAGTAGATAAATTAAAAACTGGTAAATGTCTCTTGCTATTAGATGCGCTGGATGAAGTAGCGAAAGAATCGAGAAATTATTTATCGGAAAAATTAAATAGCTTTATTCGTAATTATAATTGTCCTATTATCTGCACATCTCGCATTGTCGGTTATAGTGGAGTATTTTTAGACGGGGCTAAAGATGTAGAAATTGTTCCTTTTAATGAACCACAGATAAATCAATATATTGAAACTTGGTTTAACTTTGCGGCTGAATCTATAAATGATAATTCTGTTTCTGCGGCTGCTTTAATTCGAGAATTACAGAATAAGCCCCAAATTCGTGGTTTAGTGCAGAATCCTTTGTTATTATCTTTAATTTGCAGCTTGTATCAAGAAAAAGGAATAAATTTACCAGCGCGACGCTATGAGGTATATGAGCAAGCTGTAAAATGTATGCTTACTAAATGGAGAAAAACACATAACCCAGAAGTAGAGGATGGGTGGATAGATGTCAAAATAGAATTGTTAGAAGAACTAGCTTATCAATTTAGCTGTAATAATCAAGAAATTTTTACAATGCGTGAACTTCGTAAAGCTATTGATAGCTATTTGAAAAAAGATGATATTCCTAGTGATTTTAAAAATATTACTAGTTCTACTTTAATAACAGAATTATCTGAACAGGATGGAATTTTACAAAAACTACATGAAAGTGGTCAGCAATATCTGTTTTTACATCGGACTTTTCAAGAGTATTTCACAGCCTGTTATTTGCAACGCTCACCAGATGGTATTGAATTAGCTAAAGCACATTTTTGGGATTATGAATGGCATGAAACATTAAGCTTAATGGCAGGATTGATGCAAAATTCTGTTACTTTGCTACAAGCAATTAAAAACGAAAAAGATGATATTTTTAACACGCTTTTATTACTAGCGGGACGATGTACGGCTGAGGTTAAAGAAAGTAATCACGAATTGGTTAAAAAAATTATTGATGATATTTATGCTTTTTGGCTAAGTTACCCAAACGCTGAGTTTATCACAGCGGTGGTTGTGGCAGTAGGTAAAACGCAATCACAAATGTTTGAAAAGTTAAAAACAATGTTAAACGATAAAGATAAAACTACCTTGAAACAAAGAGTAATATCTATCCTACGTGAAATAGGTAATTCTCAAATTATTCCTTGCTTAATTCAAATTCTGACAAGTTATGAAGATATGTTTGTCAGATTAATGGCGGCAGGAGCATTAGGTGACATTGGTAATACAGAAGTAATTCCTGAATTAATAGAAGCATCAAATAATGATAAATGTGAGCTTGTTAGAAAAATTGCAGAATCAGCTTTAAATAAGCTTACATTTAGCTCATTCAATTCCAACTATATTGGTAAAACTACAAGCAATCATTCAGATGATTTAGAGGATTTAATTAATATTAAAATGATTGACATACAAACTTTGATTAATCTTCTTCTTTGTTCAGAAGATGAAAAAATTAGACGGAGTGCAGCATACCATTTAGGCAGAATTGGTCATCCTGTAGCAGTTAATTCTCTCATTTTAGCACTGAAAGATGGCGACGAAAATGTTCGTGGGTCTGTTGTGACGGCTTTAGAAAAAATTGGAAATGAGGAAGCAATAAATGTATTAATTCAGTCTCTTAACCATCCAGATTATAACGTTCGAGAAGATGTCATAAATGCTTTAGGGAACATTGCTAATACTGGTAATTTGGAAGCTGTAAATGCAGTGATTAAATCGCTTGAACATCCAGATTCTAACGTTCAAAAAATGGCAGCGTTTATTTTAGGAGAAATTTCTATCTATCAATCAGTTAATAGCTTAATTAAAGTTCTGCAAAATATAAATCATGATTCATCAGTTCGTGAAACTGCGGCAGAAGCATTAGGTAAAATAGGTGCAATAAAAGCAATCCCTGTATTAATTACTACTCTCACTGAGCAGGACTCATCAGTTAAAAGAATGGCAGCAGAGGCTTTAGTTAAGATTGGCACATCAGATACTCTAGCAAAGTTAATCCAAAACCCGAATATTGACATCTATGATTCAGATATCTTTTTTTTAGCCAGACAGTTAGCAGTGCGTTTTAGCAAAGAAAAAGTACCCTTTATTCCTGTTTACTCAGAGTTACTTGGTCAAAGTTTTGATGTGTAAATAGATAATAGCTTCTCTACGAGACGTGAACGCTGCACCTCAATAATGACCTGGAATATTTATTTAGGGCATATCAGGAAAAACCCCAACACACCCTAATTACAAATGAATTATGAGGGCGGGGAAACCCCGCCCCTACGCTGCGACTTCAGCCAATTCAATCACGCGCCCTTCATAATCCTTAACCAAAAAATTCAAAGGCTTTTGATTGCGAATCTTAAACTTCAAACCCCGTGTTTCCACCCGCATTAAAATCAATTCCAGACATTCGCGGTCAAAACAAACGTGGCGTTGCTGATTTTTTATCCCCAAACTCGCACCAGTAATGATGTGCAGTTGAGTATTTTTCTTTAATTGATACCACAACCCATCATTGGCATTACTCATCGCTTTATTTGACCAACTGGGACTGGTAGACATATATAGCGGGTCTATCCCTGTCGCACCAATGGTTTGTTCGTAGTTGTAGTAATAGTGCAAAGGTACTTCCGCCGCTGGCAAATCTAGTAACCCTTCATACAACTGTCGGGCAATTTCCAAATCCGACACCATGACAGTATGTACCTTGGGGGCGCTAGTGAGAAACATCCACATAGCCCCAGCATAAGCCGCCAACAGCATAACCATAATGCCTTGGGTAGAGAAAAGGCTATCCAAGGGCAAAGACGGTAAAAACGAGCCTAGAGTAAAATGACTAACCAGGAACGGTATCAAACTAGCTGCTATAACCATGAACAAACGAATATTATATGAGGGAGCCGCGTTTAGTATTGTCGATTAAGACTAACATTAAGTTCTTGTTTTTAGTTTATCTCATAGTTTGAGACAGGGAATAGGGGAGATGGGGAGATGGGGAGACGCGGAGATGGGGAGACGCGGGGACGCGGAGAAAATTAAGAATAACTTAATTAGGTCTTCTCCAGTGACCAATGACCAATGACTAATGACTAATAACCAATGACCAATGACCAATGACCATTAACCTGTATATTTTAACCACTACTATTTAAAGGCTTGTGCAAATTCCTCACTTTCCCGAAGCTAATCACCCCCTGGTTAAGTCGCTGTTTCATCACAGTGACCAGGAACTACTGAGCCTATTTCAGCGCTATCCAGATAGTGGCAAGTTTTTTACGGTGATTTTTTGCCGCTATAGCCCTATAGTCTACACCTTGATTCAACATTCAGCGCGATCGCCTGTGCAAGCCGATTATCTGTTTGCTCTCACCTGGCGACATATCTATTATGAACTCGGTGGACTCGATTTAACTAACCCGGAAACAGGAAAACAAGATTTAACCCTGCAAAACTGGTTAATCAACATCACTGCTTTCTGCATTAATGAAATTAAATTACCGCCCACTGAAGCAATTCATTATTCTCTCCAGGCTACTTCACCGCCATTATGGTGTTATGTAGAACAAGCATTAAATCAACTTCAACCAGTGTTACGCTTAATAGTGCTGATGGCGCAAACCTTTCACTGGAGCGAAACTAGAATTGCGGCTTATCTACAAGCTGAAGGAGAAAACATTTCTCCGGGAGAAGTAGCCAATTTTCTCCAAGAAGGTTATCGTATGCTAGAAGACAAATTACCTGCTGATATTCGCGCTATTTACTTAGGCGAAAACTTAACTCAGTCCTAACTTAGCTAGTACCACTTCCTCGGAATTAAAAATTAAAAATTAAAAATTAAAAAGCGGATTGCATAAGCTTTTCAGCAATTTTTAATCCTTACTTGACTGATGCTGCTGTGTACTAGATTCGGTTAATCACTAAAACTTTTTCTTAAACCTTCTACTTAAATCCAAAATTTCACGGATAAGTGTTATGAAACAGGGGAATTTTTTATCAGGACATACAATTTTTAACTTAAATTCTAATCTAGCCAAACAGCCAGTCAATAAATTAAGACATGGCAGTTTTTATATTTTACTAAGTAGCTTGGCGCAATTAAATATAAAACCTCTCTCCAAACCTCTCACGCCAGTTGCTACAACGGGGGGAACCTCCGCAACGCACTGGCTCCCCTACAAGGGGAGAGGCTTTGACTCCCACTTCCCTGGTAGGGAAGGGGGCTGGGGGGTTAGGTCTATCTTATATTTTTTAACGCCCACCTACTTATTTGCTTGTTTGCTCAGTCCTACAGCAGCTAATGCTATTGATATTACCAAACAAATCCACCGTCCTTTAAATAATTCTGCGGAACGACCATTAAGAGAAGAAGCAGATAGATTGGTACGTCTAGGTAGGCAACAATATGCTTTAGGATATGCAGATAAAACAATTCAATCAGGATTGCAAGCACTAGAGATCTATCACTCAATTCGTGACATAACCGCCCAAGGTCTAACTTACGATTTACTAGCTAGTGCTTATATCCAATTAGGTAATATCAAAGAAGCAGAAGATGTTTTACGTCGTCGGATAGGAATAGCTCGTGATAATAAAGATTTTCAAAATCAGATTTTTGCCTTAAATAATCTGGGAACTGTGTTATTACAAAAAGGTGAACCAAAAGCCGCAGGACAAGTTATTAATGATGCACTGGTAATTGCTCGCAATTTAGAAAATATTGAGGGACAAGGACTTTCTTTAAGTAATCTAAGTTTAGTAACTGCCAGATTAGGTGATTATAACCAAGCCGTAAAATTAGCTGAAACTGCCTTAGGTTTTCGCCGTCAAACTGGTGATGTTATTGGTGAAGTAAATACTCTGAATAATTTAGGTGAAGCCTATCTGATGGTAGGAGACTATCAAAATACCATAGGTAATTATGGAGCAGCAATGCGGTTAGCTAAAATCAATTTTGATCGTCCTAACCAATTACGAGCAATTGATGGTTTAGTTACGGCTCATGCTGCTGTTGGTCGCTATGAACGGGCGTTAGAATTATTAGAACAACGTTTAACAATTGCCAAATTTTTAAATAGTTCTACAGAAGAATTCAAATATTTTATTTCTTCTGGTGAACTTTATGAAAAAATAGGGGATTATGGCAAAGCACGTAATTTTTATCAACAGGCGCTTTCACTAGCGCGAAAATTAGAAGATGTAAAACAAGAAGCTAAATTGCTATATAAGATTAATGAATTACCAAAACGTTAATCTTCTTGATGATTAGTAATTGGTCAATAACTAATCACAACTATAGCAAAGTGATGATACCAATTTTATGTAAAGTCACATAGAATAATGAAATCCATGAATTCATCTGTCTTTATGTGCGGGTAATAATTCTTGCTTGAAATCTTATTCTATGTAACTTGATCTTCAGAAAAGTATTACAACTGATAAAAAACTAATTCAAAAAAACTGATCCATTTGCTTGAATTATCATTGCACTTTTATCCTGGTTGACATCAGTTGTTTCTTTAAATGTCACTTCCAAGGTTCCTTTTTCTCTAGCAGCTTTAGGAGTTACCATGAGTAGTCCCCTGTCTTCCCGCTGAAATGTCACCGTTACTGGTGTGCTTAAACCTGTTAAATTCGTCCTTGACTTACCTGCTAATATGCGTGGGGCTGTATCGCCAATTACTTGATAAGTTACATCTGCTCCAGTATCATTAATTAAAACGATATTTGCTTTATCATCTGCCAGCGCAATTCTCGTACTGGGTTCTTGT
This sequence comes from Anabaena catenula FACHB-362, assembly GCF_014698735.1. Classification (GTDB taxonomy): domain Bacteria; phylum Cyanobacteriota; class Cyanobacteriia; order Cyanobacteriales; family Nostocaceae; genus Anabaena; species Anabaena variabilis_A. The sequence goes on along the minus strand of NZ_JACJTQ010000025.1, from coordinate 10,537 downwards.
CTTTGTTCTGGTGCTGGTGGTTGTAAACTAGTGTCAGGGGAACGGGTTTGTACTGCTTGTTCTGGGGGGATTGTAGAGGTTCCTGGCTGAAAACCTCGTTGAGAAAGATTATAGGGACTTTCATTAAAAATACGAGGATTGGGATTAAGTACAGAGGATGATTCACCACCAACACTTAAGCCGCTTTGATTTGGTAATGGAGTACCAGGAATTAGTCCTTGTTTCATGAATTGCAGAGTTAAGGCATTGGGAGGACATCCAGCGGGAACTAATACGCGATTGTTATGTGGTTCTTCGTAAAAAATTCTGGGACATTGGTTAACTTTAGAAGTAATTTCTTGTGCCATAACTACTTGCGGAATGGCTGGTAAACTAATCACTAATCCACCACAAACAGTCCCAAGTAATTGAGAACACTTGTAAATATGCATTATTATTTTTCTCCTCTGAAAATATTAAGAATAGAGAATTAGAAATAGGGAACCGTAAACGTCAATAATAGATAACTGACCCATACTTCCTATGCTTCCCCTACTCTTTTCTCTGTCACCTGTAATCTACTTATGCTTCTTCCCAAAGTTGGCGAATTTGATCAGGTAGCCAAGTAGAAATTTCTTGAATTCGTTCTGGGGATAATTCGTCTTTCGTAGCTGAAAATACGGCTTTAACTACTTCCTCTCTGTCTACATTTGCTGGCATTCCTCCTTCATTTTCAACTCTAAATAAAAAGCGATCGCTATCAATCTTAAAAATGCCTGGTCCTTGCCAAGGTGGACGAACTCGACTCAAAAAGGCGACAATTGGGTTGGTATCATGCCATAAATCGGCGATTTCTAATTGCAGTGATTTATCTGTAGTTATTTCCGCTGGTTCATGCAGTTCTGCTTCCACTCTGTCCGCTGCTTCTGTTGTCATTAAATCCCGCATCACCCGGAAGACTACTTCCGTTACATCTCTGGCATCAAAGATATCTGGTAAGCCACTTTTTACCATGACCTTTTCTAAAAAAGGCAAATCTTTATCAGCAATAGCTATTGATGGTTTTTCCTCTGAGACTTGGGGAGGATTAGCTTCCAGTTTGTTTAATAACTGCTGTCCTTTTTCCGTCATTTCTGCTTTTTTAAAGGTAATCAAATGCGGTAAAGGTCCATCTGGTGCGCCGAGAGTATTGGCAATTCGCAAATCAAATTCCTGAGGATGAATAAAATCAGGAACGTCTTCTTGAGTTGCATAAGCATTACCTGTAAACTCAGCATTGATATAATGCTTTTGATTTAAGTAATCTAAATGTCCTAAAAAGTCGGCTATTGTTATTTGGTGTCCGGTAAAATCAGCTTGATTAAAGTGAACTTCATGCATTCCTTGCCCAGTTTCGTTAATTTTCTTGAGCAAGGTGTAAGTAATATTGTTTCTGATAGTAATTGGCATGAGTCGCTTTCCTCCAATTCAAATTTCAACATCTAAAATGCAGACAATTCCCAGGCGACAAACTTGGTTATCAATAAATCCTTAGTAGGTGCTTTACCTAAATGAATATTGACAAATTCCTGCCAAGGGTAATTTACATTAGATGTGAGATTTTTGAGTTTTAACTACTTGTATAGTAATCTCCTAGTATATTTCTCTTCATCTATCACAAGAAACAAATGTTGCATCAAGAGTTAATTCTCAAGAGAGATTGGTAAGGTGACAATGAAAGTAGTACCTTTACCAACGACACTATCAACTTGAATTTGACCTTGATGACGTTCGACAATAGCTTGCGCGATCGCTAAACCCAATCCAGAACCCGTAGTAGTGGCTGTAGCTGTCTTCGCAATCTGATGAGTACGCGCAGGATCAACCCGATAAAAACGGTCAAACAAGTGTGGTAAAGACTCTGGGGGAATACCCACTCCTGTATCACTGACTTTAATTTGTAAATAGGAATTGGTGTAACGTAGTGCGATGGAATCAAGCCGTGTTAACTCCACATTCACCCTGCCATTGACTGGAGTATATTGCAAAGCATTACCAATCAAATTTGTAAATAACCGCACCAGTTGATCCCAATTTCCGATTAGAGTAAAGCTGTTTTCCAATAATTCTGGATCAAGTTCTAAGGGAGGATCAACTAAGTTGAGAGTTAGGGAAATTTCTTTTTCTGTAGCTAAAAGTTTTTGTTCTTCCACTACTTCCATCAACAAAGCATCTAGGGGACAGGGTGAAAAAACCTCTTTGCTAATACCACTATCCTGTCGTGCGAGAAATAGTAAATCATTGACTAACTTTCCTAACCGCTGAGTTAGACGTTCGACAATTTTTAATTGTTGTTGATAATTGATAGTAGTAGTTGTTTCTATTTCTGCTAATTCTAAATCAGCCAACGCAACTTGCACATTAGTTTGAATTAACGCAATGGGACTTCTCAATTCATGGGAAGCATCAGCAGTAAATTGTTTCAAACGTTGGTAAGATTCCCCCACTGGTTCCATTGCTTTACCAGAAAGAAACCACCCAGTAGCTGCTACGGAAATCACCATTAACCCAGTACCCAAAGCTAAATCAAATATCAACTGACGGCTAGGTTTAGTAACTTCAAACCAGGGATGACTAACGCGCAGATATCCCAATACCTGTCTTCCCCTTTCTATCCGTTGTGTGACTTGTCTTAATAAAAGTGCTGTTAGCTCGGCGTTTAGCCCGTTCTGGGTTTGGAGTGCTGAATGAGGATCATCATCACCCCATCGTCCCATTCCAACTACGCGCACAGTTTCCCCATTAGGATGATTATGAATAGGAATATTTAAAGGTTCAGAGAGAGTTGACCAAAGTAATTCTCCCGTAGGACTAAACCATTCTAGGTCAATGTGGTCATCTTCTGTGGTGTCAGCATTGTTGCGAAAACTGGCTTTTACATTGACTCGGAGTTTATCTGTTTGCAGGTGAACGGGTTCAATGACGAGCGATCGCTCTACAACTTCCACTACATGATTTAAGGTATCATCAATTCTTTCCACTAAAGTACTGCGGACATATACATACACTCCAGTAGCAAATAGTAGAAGCAATACAGCAGTTACAGCAGTATACCAAAGGGCAAGGCGGCGACGAGTGGCTTGAAACATTTTTACAACTCCAAGAAAACCCAATAGACACTTGGCAAAATCTGGATTTTCTTTCAGATTAAGTCTGACTGTTAAAGTTCACTTAACTAAGACTTACTATATTAGTAGAGTCCCCTGATGTTGAATGGGCGACATCTACTAGCCTTTAGGTAATCATGCCAAAATCTAAGAAGAGCAACCCCAGCCTTAATCTAAGTGATCCAGAATACTATATCAACCGCGAGTTAAGTTGGTTAGAGTTTAATAGTCGGGTGTTGCATGAAGCTTGTGATCCGCGTACACCTCTCCTCGAACGCCTGAAATTTTTAGCAATCTTCAGTTCTAATTTAGATGAATTCTTCATGGTGCGGATTGCAGCCTTAAAGCAACAGGTAGAAGCAAAAGTCAATTTATTAACCCCTGATGGTCGCACACCGCAACAACAGCTAGATGATATTCGCCTCAAACTTAGTCCCCAAGTCACAAAACAGAACGAACAGTTTGAGCAAGTACTGCAACCTTTATTAGCAAGTCAGGGAATTTACATCCTAGATTATATAGAACTGAATCAAAAACAGCGGAATTATCTAGATAGCTATTTTGAAGAACAAATTTTTCCGGTTCTGACTCCTTTGGCTGTTGATCCTAGTCATCCTTTTCCCTACATTTCCAATCTCAGCTTAAATCTGGCTGTAGTCCTGAAAAACCCAGATACAGAAGAGGAATTTTTTGCGAGAGTCAAAGTACCCAAAGTCTTACCGCGATTTTTGCCTTTACCTCCAGATTTGGGAATTCGTCAAGACGGACAAACCGTTCACTGGTCAGGTGTACCGTTAGAACAAGCGATCGCACATAATTTAGAATCTCTATTTCCGGGGATGAATATTCAAGAATATCACCCCTTCCGCATTACTCGTGATGCTGACCTAGAACTAGAAGAAGATGAAGCAGAAGACCTGTTATTGGCAATTGAACAGGAACTCCGCAAACGTCGTATGGGTGGAACTCCGGTACGGTTAGAAATTAAATCCCAAACTCCAGAATCTGTGCGTTGCAGGTTATTACAAGATTTAGAATTAACCGAAAAAGATATTTACGAAGTAGATGGTCTTTTGGGATTGCGAGATTTAATGTATTTTATGGCCTTGCCTGTTCCAGAACTCAAAGACGTACCACGGCAGTCTGTAGTGCCTCCACGCTTGCAACGCCTCAGAGAACCAAGCGTAGATCCAAATGTATTGGAACTGGAAGAAGGAAAAGACTTTTTTTCCATAATTCGGGAAAAGGATTTGTTGGTACACCATCCCTATCAATCTTTTTCCGGCACAGTAGAACGCTTTATTGCTAGTGCTGCCCATGATCCCAATGTGTTAGCCATCAAAATGACTCTTTACCGCACTTCTGGCGATTCACCCATCGTCAACGCCTTAATTGCTGCTGCTGAAAATGGTAAACAAGTTTCTGTGTTGGTGGAATTAAAAGCGCGGTTTGATGAAGAAAATAATATTTACTGGGCAAGGCGTTTAGAAAGAGTTGGTGTCCACGTTGTCTATGGTTTAGTGGGGCTGAAAACCCATAGCAAAATTGTTCTGGTAGTGCGGCGTGAAAAAGACCGGATGCGCCGTTATGTGCATATTGGTACGGGCAACTATAACCCGAAAACGGCTCGACTGTATACAGATTTGGGATTATTTAGTTGTCGGGAAGAATTGGGTGCTGATTTAACAGATGTGTTTAACTTTTTGACGGGATATTCTCGCCAAAAGTCTTATCGAGAAATATTAGTAGCACCTGTGAATATGCGCGATCGCTTTCTTGAACTAATTAACCGAGAAATCGAAAATGTCAAAAATGGTTTTTCTGGTCGCATTGTCGCTAAAATGAATGCCCTCGTCGATCCGCAAACCATCGCTACTTTATATGCAGCTTCCCGCGCCGGAGTCCAAATTGATTTAATTATCCGTGGTATTTGCTGTTTGCGTCCAGGACTCAAAGAGATCAGCGAAAATATTCGCGTCATTAGCATCATTGGGCGATTTTTAGAACACTCCCGCATTTTTTACTTCCATAACAATGGTCAAGAAGAAATATATATTGGTAGTGCTGATTGGATGCGCCGCAATTTAGACAGACGAGTAGAAGTCATTACCCCAATTAAAGACCAAGATATTGCTAAGGATTTGCAAGAAGTTTTGGGAATTATGTTGGCAGATAATCGTCAAGCTTGGGATTTACAATCGGATGGTAGTTATATCCAAAGACGTGCCTTTGATGATTCTCCCGAAACTAATTCACAACAAACTCTTATGTCTATGGTCTTACGTTCTGTCGGCATGATCTAAAATCGAATTGCCTCGGAAAAACAGTTGCATATACCTTAAAAAGGTAGTAAATTAACTGCTTTAGGAAAACTTTATTTTTCTGAGCAATTCTTTGATGATTTTTTATATAAAAACCCCATGTATTCAACCATAAGATAGAGTGATGTCGGCACTGACTCCCATAAACTATAGAGATTACCGTACATAATTTTTATAGCAGGAAATGTTAATGTTGTCCCGTCCGTCTCCTAATTTGCGTGTTTTAGTCGTTGACGATCATGAACTGACTCGCATAAGCTTAAAGTTAGCCCTTGCTTGCCAAGAGAATATTCAAGTAGTAGGTTTAGCAAGTAATGGTCAAGAAGCTATTGAAATGTTTAAGTGTTTCCACCCTGACGTGATTGTTCTAGACTTACATATGCCAGTCATGGATGGTTGGAGCGCGTCTCATTATATTAAATCTATTTCTCCAAATACTCAAATCTTGGCTTACTCTTCCATAGAAGATACCCATTTGCAACGTACAAAGGCAATGTCTAGCTTTGATGACGTTTGCAAAAAAGAAGCTTCTACAACCGAACTCATTGCTTTGGTCAGACAGCTAGGACAACGTGCTGGTAATAGTTCCCTTTCGGGATGAACTGTGCAAATATAGTAGGTGACAGGTGACAGGTGACAGGTGACAGGTGACAGTATTAAAATCAGGCAATTCTAGTTAATAAATATTTTATTTAACGCTAAATAGCGTCGGGTTAACCGTAAATTTACGGATTGCCGACGCAATGATTAAAATGATTAATTTTAGCCTCAATTCAGCTTAATTAATTTCTGTGTCTGGAATACTGCGTCTAAATTCATCGATTAAATCATCTAATTCTTCCAAAGCTTGATTTACGTCAACTCTCAAAGTCCCTAGATTTGGTTGTTCTAGTAGACTCAGCAGGTACTCACGCTTACTTTGAACTGATGCAACTCGTTCCTTTATCGTCTGAAGATCCATTGTTTTTTCCCATCTTTAACTATCTTCAAATTTAAAGTTAACGCAAAATCGGCTGAATTCTTATCTAATATCCTCAGTAACTTATTACTGATAACCGATGATGATAAAACTAATATATGTAGGAATTATATTAATCTCAAATTATGTTAGGCAATCTTTCTTTAGGATCACTCGGTTTAACCGTGGGTGGCATACTTATCATCACAGGCTTTATCGCTTATGGTGTGGATAATGCCACGCTCAATCTGATCGGCTTTTTCTATGGCTTTCCTCTATTTTTGGGAGGTCTAGCGCTTAAAGCCAATGAAATGAAACCAATACCCTTCTCTCAAACTACCACGCCTTCAGTATTGGAACTACGGAAGCAACAAGCAACTGTGACTCAAAACAAAATCCGTAAAGATATTACGCGATATTGCTACGGTCAAGAAGCTCACTTAGATACAGCACTTGCTTACTTAGGTCTGAGTCCTAGCGATGAGGAAAGACCATTAGTCACAGGTTTACGAGAAACGGAAGTCAATGGATCTTATTGTATTATTTTAGAATTTGATTCGCCTCTGATCCCAGTAGATATTTGGCATCAAAAACAGGAAAAAATGACCAAATACTTTGCTCCTAACGTCGAGGTAAAAATTACACAGCCTGGTGAAGATAAAATTGAACTAGCTTTAATTACTACTCAATCGTAATTGCTGAGTCCTGAGTGCTGAGTGCTGAGTGTTGAGTGCTGAGTGCTGAGTGCTGAGTGCTGAGTGATCTCTCTTTCCCCGTGTCCCCGCGTCCCCGCGTCCTCTTCTGACTCCTGCTGTATTCACTTTTCCAAACGCACTGCATACCACTGAAAATATTTTCCAGGGCCAATATCTAACTCACAACTAGTGTCAATTAAATATTGTGCTTGTTCTGATGGCAACTTAAATTTTTGGACATCGGGAGGTAAGTCCTCAAATTTAAGTTGTTGCAAAATATTTTCTAGCTTTTCTAATAACTCGGAAGTCGTTAGAAATTGTTCTGGTTGGTTAGTTTCCAGAATGACAAAGTTATCCTGTTGATACATTAATGGATTTGGCATTTATTAATTTACTCATTCAAGTTGGTTACTAATGAATAATAACTAAGATGGATAAACTGGTAAAGTAAAATGGAACCATGCTCCACCATTAGGGGCTGAGTCTACCCAAATTTGACCATAGTGCGCCCGGATAATGCGTTGGCATAAAGAAAGACCAATTCCATACCCATCCGTTCCTTCATCACGTTGTAGACGGAAATGATTTTCAAAGATGCGATCGCGGTTTTCTTGGGGAATACCAGGGCCAGTATCGCCAATACTAAACTGTACTTTTTGGGTGGTACGGTGTAGCCCAGCGAAGCTAATACAGCCCCCAGCAGGAGTGTATTTAATGGCATTATCCAAAAGATTTACCAGCACTTGGCGGATGCGTTCTGGATCTGCATACACACAGGGTAAGTCTTGGGGGATATCGGTTTCTATTCTTTGCGATTTGGCGATGTAGCGATCGCGCAATTCCTCCAAGACATCAAAACTAAGTTTACCCAGTTCCAGTTTTTGCGGTGTGATCGGAAATTCTGTATCATCACCACGACCAACTTCTAAAAGATCCGCGATCATTCGATCAATAATCCTTGTTTGACTGCGGGCTTGTTTTAATAAATAAGCCGTCATGGCAGGTTTCAGACGCAGAAAGTCACCTTTTTCAGGATTGTAGTTGGACTGGAGAGTTTCTATAGCGATCGCCACAGCTGTCAAAGGATTACGGAGATCATGTGCCAAAATTGCAATCACTCGATCTTTAAACTGTAGCTGTTCTTCCAGTTTCTCTTTTTCCTGTTTCAGGTGAAAAATTTCGTCTGAAAGTTTGATCAGTTCGGCAGAAACGGCGACAGAACGGATTGTAGATTTAGGTGATATCCCCCGGACATTCTCATCTATACGTTCTTGTAAGTCTTCTTGTAACTTTAAGAATGCGTCTACAGCAGTTTGCCAGCGAGGCCACCAGGTTTTCAATTGGGCTATGATATTACTTCCAGCGAGGGTTTGCTGGGGTTCGGGATGGATTTTGATTAAGGCGGGCGTGGCTACCAACTTAAAATGTTCCGCCAAATATGGTTGCTGCCCGACATCAATGATTTGAAGTTCAAAACTATACTCAGCTTCTAATTCTTTTAAGTAGGCGCGGATTCGCTGCACCTGTTGTCGGGATTGTGGTCGTCCATCAACAAACAGTAACAGTTGGAGTGGAGCCTCAGAATAGATAGGCTGATCCTGGGAAACTTGCATGTAATCGTGTTTCAGCACTGGTAACAACCTGGCGACGCTTTACAGAAAGTAAAATAGACTGACGGTTGTCAATGATCGTTGTTTTCTTTCAATTTAATATCTATTTTAGATTTTTCGTACTCCTATCTGATCTGCGTTTTTGACATGAGAAAAATCTTTTTAGGAATTTTGCTCCCTTTTACGTTCGTTTTCATTCCTAACAGCACCTTAGCTATGGAATACTACGCCTCATCTGACCTGAGTCAAAATATTTCTTCAAAGTCAGCATCTGAAAGCTTTTATACCACAGCTGCGCGCCTTGTACAGCAGCAGATTTTTTTAACCGCTCGCCTTGAGCAAGCACTGAGTAGCCCCGATCCCAACAAAATGAGATCCGTGCGGGGACAATTAACCATTTTTACTCATGCTGTGGATACTTTTCTCGCAGGTCAGTACTCAAGTCCGAAAACATTGTGTACCCCAAAAGGAGAGTTGTCTCCACAGTCTTCTGTAGTTGTGCAGTTAACTGAGTCCCAATCACAAATTTACTGCTCTTTGTACGCTTCTAGCCAGGAATTATGGAAGTTGTACCCAGTTGTAGATCGGTTGTTGTCTCGACGAGGTGAGTTAGCCTTAGTTAAACCGTTACCGTTGGTTTCGGGAGAACATGACTCCGATTCTGTGCTTTCCATTGCACCAAAGCAGCGTCCTCATCTTGGCAACCCAGCAACACCTTTTTCTAGTCGGGAACCAAACTTAACTTCATTCCCATTACCAGTAGTTGGCAGCACTGCAAAAACAGCTATAGCCAACTATGTAGCGCCTATGCAACCTGCTATTGCTGTACCGGAAGAAACTATTAGTACTATCAAAACCGTTAATCAAATCTTGACAGCAGTCCAAAAAGCATTTCCGCAAAATATTAAATTTATCAATCCTCAGAAAGATGCTGCGACACTTGACCGATTTGCTTACGACATTGATTCCCAAGAAAAACAAACCTACGCTCAGTTTTTGCAACTGCCTAACACGGGAATCTTTCGGGTATTACCTGATTCAGCGTACCGTCGGCCGTTGAGTCTTCCCCAGAATAGATTACAAGCCAGTGTGAGTGAGCGTTATCCTTTTCCCTCTGTGGGTGAGGTTAAGGAAGATTTTACTCCTAGTTTAGCATTGAAGATGATTGGTGATAACTTCCAGTTAGTCCATCAAGGGATAAATTATGGCTTCATCATTGATGTGGGTGATGTACCCTTAGAAAAGTTAGATGGCAGGCTACAGGCTGTTTCCTCGTCTACGGGAGAATTTTTGCTCAACTACCAGCCACCCAAACAGTTAGAAGCCCTACAAATAGACAGACAAAGGTTTTTAACGGGGAAAGATCAGAATTGGCAGCAAAATCAAATATTGTTAGCTAGTGCTACAGCCAAATTAAATCATACTTATTTAGTGCGATCGCTCCAATTCCAACTTCCACCAATTATCTTGAATCGTCAACCCATCTCTCGCCCTAATAGTGGCATTAGGCAGCAATTAGGACAAGTACCTAGCAGTGATACTATTATCGCCTTCCGTGCCGTCCGTCGCCGTCCTGATGGCAGCTACACCATTCTGTGGCGAGTTCTCAATCAGTTGCCCGCCCCGCAAATTGAAGATTTAGAGAACTATATCAATAACTGATATCTACCAAGTTTTTTTGTGAGTTCTTGAAACTTTTCGACCAATTAGGCTTTCAAAAGGGTTAATTAACAGTAGCTGAAAAGCTAACAATTACTACCAATTACTCACTTATGCTCCCCGGCAAAGTCATCAGCTATTGTGACTGTATTGGGATTTTGTTGTAAAA